>JADLAY010000013.1 GCA_020849765.1 Anaerolineae bacterium | reverse complement strand
GTCTCTGGCGAGAGGTCATGCTTGTCCTGGCACGCCACCTGGCAGGCTTTGCAGCCGGTGCAGCGCGCAGTGTTGAAGTAGAATGCCAGCTGAGACATTGTGTTCGCGGTCTCCTTTACGCCTTCTCGATCTCACACAGGCAGGTATGCATTGGGTCTCCCTTGGCGAGAGGCGAGGGGCGATAGCGAGTCAGGACATTGACGCAACCGCTCTCGTCAACACCGTCTTCGTCAGGTGAATACCACGCGCCCTCCGATAGTTGGGCCACGCCGGGGATGATACGCGGCGTGACGCGGGCCTCCACGCGTGAGCGGCCCCGGTCGTTGTAGACCGTTACCAGGTCACCGTTCTGGATACCGCGTGTCTCGGCGTCGAGGGAGTTGATCCAGACGACCTGCGGCGCGGCAGCCTTCATCCAGGGCACATTGCCATAGGTCGAGTGCGTGCGCTGCTTATAGTGGGCGCTGATCAGTTGCAGAGGGTATTTCTCGCGCAGCGGATCGTCAACCCCTTCCCATGTGGAGACGTAGATCGGCAGCCCCGTGATCACGTCGCCTTCTTCCAGCTCCCAGGTTTGGCCGATGTCGTGCAGGCGCGCCGAGAAAATCTCGATCTTGCCGGACGGCGTGGCGAGCGGGTTGGCTTCAGGATCGTCGCGGAAATCCTTGTAGGCGATGAAGGGGTCGCCGGGGTTGGTGACCTTGTAGATGCCCATCGCCTTGAATTCGTCGTAGTCCGGCCAGTCGGGGTTGCCCTTGCGCGTCTCGTCCAGGCAGTAGCGAATCCAGTCCTCAACCGAACGCCCTTCGGTGAACTTGTCCCCCACGCCCAGGCGCTTGGCGATCTCGGCGCACATGTCGTAGACATGCATCGTTTCGTACAGCGGCTCGATCGCCTGCTCGCAGAAGATCGAGTAGCCCATGTTACTGGTGTCGCCGTTGATCGCGATGTCGGTCTTCTCGTAGATAGTCGTGTCCGGCAGCAGAATGTCGGCGAACTTGGCGCTGGGCGTCATGTGCACGTCGATCGTGACAATCATCTCGACCAGCGATTCATCTTCGAGAATCTTCCGAGTGTAGTTGACGTCGGCGTGCTGGTTGATCAGGCAGTTGCTGGCGTAGTTCCAGATGAACTTGATCGGCACGTCGAGCTTGTCCTTGCCGATGACGCCGTCCTTCAGCGCCGTCATCTCCGTCGCGCGTGTGATCGCGTCCGGCCAGTTGAATACGGAGATGTAGGTCTTTACCGGGTTGGACAGGGTGGGGAATCCGGCCATATAGATACCGTAACCGGATTCGCGCGCGCCAGTGCTGCCGCCGGGGATGCCGACGTTCCCGGTCAGGATCGACAGCATCGGGATCGCGCGGCTGTTCTGCTCACCGTTCGCCTGGCGCTGCGGCCCCCAGCCCTGGGTGATGTAGCACGGCTTGGTCAGCGCGATCTCGCGCGCCAGGCGCACGATCGTCGCGGCGGGGATGCCGGTAATCGGCGCGGCCCATTCAGGCGTCTTGGCGATGCCATCCGCGCCGGTGCCCAGGATGTAATCCTTGTAGCTGTCCTGGTCCTCATAGCCTGCGGGCATGTGCTCTTTGTCGAAGCCGACGCAGTATTTGTCGAGGAACTCCTGGTCGTGCAGGTTCTCGCTGATCATGACATAGGCCAGCGCGCTAACCAGCGCCGCGTCGGTGCCGGGGTGGATCGGAATCCATTCGTCGGCGGCGGTCACGGCGGTATCGGTGAAGCGCGGGTCGATCATGATCATCTTGGCCCCGCTGACCCGCTTGTAGTGCTGGAGGCTGTAGATCATGCCGCCGCCACTCATACGAGTCTCGCCGGGGTTGTTGCCGAAGTAGACCAGCAGCTTGCTGTTGACGATGTCCTCGATGCTGTTATTCATTACCCAGGTGTCGGCCCAGGTGTTGCCGTAGGTATACGGCAGGGCCGACTCGATCTGCGCGGCGCTATAGTCGCCATAGTGGTTCAGGTAGCCGCCGGCGCAGTTCATCAGGCGCGCGACAACCGTCGCGCCGGGCGGCCACGAGGTCGCGACCAGCGCGCCCAGCGTGCCCGTCCCATAGTTGAGATAAATCGACTCGTTGCCGTACTGATCGATCAGCCCCTTGAGCTTATCGGCGATCAGGTCGAAGGCTTCTTCCCACGAAATCTGCACGAATTTGCCCTCGCCGCGCTTGCCGACGCGCTTCATCGGGTACTTCAGCCGGTCGGCGCTGTAAATCCGCTGGCGGACTGTCCGCCCGCGCACGCAGCAGCGGACCTGGTGCTGGCCGAATTCGTCATCGCCAGTGTTGTCTGTCTCAACGCGAACCACGACGCCATCCCGGATGTGCAGGCGCTGCGGGCAGCGGCTGCCGCAGTTCACGACGCACGCGCTCCAGACGACTTTCTCGTCGGCGCGGGCGGCGGCCTGGGTGGGGCTGGCGTAGGGCGAAAGCCCCCCCTTCATCAGGACAGCCGTTCCCCCCAGCGCAGCATTCCACTTGATAAAGCTGCGCCGGCTGAGAACAGTG
>JADLAY010000012.1 GCA_020849765.1 Anaerolineae bacterium | reverse complement strand
GGGGCAGCTCACTCGTCTTGCTGCCAAATGTGCCGCTTACAACATCGGCCTCTGGCTCAACCTGCAACTCGGTCGCCCGCCTGGTGCCTTAGCTACCTTGATATGCTAAAGTACCGGACAAGCCTTTTCATTCCCCGGCCAGGAAGTGACACATCGCCCCTACTTCCGAATGCACCCAAACACAACTGATTCTACAGAAATTGCGCGGCGGCGGTTAATATCTATCTCGATTGAGGGAGGGAGAGGAGCAAACCCCATGGCTGACGACGTGCGCAGCCGGACATATAGTTGGGCCGACCCACGGCCTTACCTTGAGCGCGGCCTGCAGATGAGCGGCCTGGACTACATGCAGGCGATCGCCAGCGGCGAGATCCCAATGCCGCCGATTGGCGCGACGCTCAATTACCGGCTGGTCGAGGTCGAGCACGGGCGCGCCGTCTTCGAAGGCGAGGCCGGGGAGTTCGCCTATAACCCGATCGGCGTCGTCCACGGCGGCTATGCCTCGACGCTGCTCGATAGCGCGCTCGGCTGTGCCGTGCATACGACGCTGCCGCAGGGCTCGGGCTACACGACGGTGCAGATCAACATCAACCTGGTGCGGGCGATCACGCGTGAGACGGGCGTCATGCGCGCGGAAGCCAGGATCATCCACAGCGGGCGACAGGTCGCGACCGCCGAGGCGCGCCTGACCGACAGCCAGGGCAAGCTGCTCGCCCACGGCACGACGACCTGCGCGATCTTCCCGCTCGCGCGATCATGACCGCCACGCGCAACCCCATGATGCAGCGAGTCGCGCGTTCACGGACGCTGCAGCGCTTCTGGCAGGTCGCCGGTGGCGTCAGCATCCGCATCAAGGTGCTCGGAATCGTCCTGAGCGTGATCATCGCGCTCGGTGCCATCGTCATCTACCAGATCCGCGACGTGCTGATGACGCGGCTGATCGACAGCCTGGAGACGCAGGGTGTCGCGCTCGCGCGCGCCATCGCCGACCAGGCGACCAACGACGTCGGCTTGCGCAACACGGCCGCCCTGGTGCTGCAGCTGCAGCAGGAGCGAACGCATTACTCGTCGGCCAGCCACAACACGACGGTCGATTTCCTCTACATCGCCGACGAAGACGGCGACGTGCTCGCCGCCAGCGGCATCCTGCCGGAGCATCTCCCGGCGGTCGATCAGCCGGAGCCGATCATCACCCACGACAACACCGCGATCTACTTTGATGGCCGGGTGCTTGAAATCGTGCGCCCGATGCGCAATACCGGCTGGAACCTGCACGTCGGCCTGCTCAGCCAGAGCATCTCGCAGACGGCGGACGACGTCACGCTGCGCCTGTTCGTGGTCGTCCTGGTCATGATCGCGGTCGGTTTCGCGGCGGCCTTCTTCCTGACCTGGATCCTGACGCGCCCGATCCTGGACCTGGTCGAGGCGACCGACGCCGTGGCCCAGGGCGATTTCAGCCGCCGGGTGACGCGCTGGGCTGACGACGAGATCGGCGACCTGGCGACAGCCTTCAACGCGATGACCTCCGCCCTGGAGACGGCGGCCGAGGAACGCTCCGAGCGCGACCGCCTGCGCGAGCAGTACATCAGCGGCGTGATCGTCGCCCAGGAGAACGAACGCAAACGCATCGCTCGTGAGCTGCACGACAGCACCGGCCAATCGCTGACTGCCCTGCTGGTCGGCCTGCAGGAATTGAAGCAGGCGCACAACAACGGCGATGGCGAACGGATCGACCGGCTGCGCGACGTGGTCAGCCACGCGCTGGACGAGGTGCGCGGCATCGCCTGGCGCCTGCGGCCGAGCGTGCTCGACGACATGGGCCTGCCAAGCGCGCTCGAACGGCTGATCGAGCAGTATCAGCAGCAGCAAAGCATCACCGTCGACCTGGTCATGCGCGGGCTGCCCACGCGCCTGCCCGCGACGCTGGAAACCGCCATCTACCGCATCGTCCAGGAAGGGCTGACGAACATCGCCCGCTACGCCGGTGCGCAAACGGCCAGCGTCGTTATCAACTGCCGTGACGGCATGATCCGCATCATCATCGAAGACGATGGCGTGGGCTTCGATCCCAAACATGTGGCGCAAACCTCGACCAGCCTGGGCCTGCAAGGCATCCGCGAGCGCGCCGGTCTGTTCGGCGGCACGCTCGAGATCGACTCGACGCCGGGGCACGGCACCAGCCTGTTCATTGCCATCCCATGCCAACCAGAGGAGACTGAGGAGAACGCTTCATGAGCCAGCCCGCTCGTATCTTGCTCGCCGACGACCACGCTGTCCTCCGCTCCGGGCTGCGTCTGCTGCTAGAAAAACAACCCGACTTTGAAGTGATCGGCGAGGCCAGCAATGGCACCGAAGCGCTCGAACGCGCCGCCGAGCTGCACCCCGACGTGATCCTGCTCGACCTGAACATGCCGGAGATGGACGGGCTGACGGCCATCCCCAAGCTGCGCGAACTGGCGCCGAACAGCCGCATCCTGATCCTGACGATGCACGACGACGCCAGTTATCTCAAGCAGGCGCTGCAATCCGGCGCGGCGGGCTACGTGCTCAAGCGCGTGGTCGATACGGAGCTGCTGCTGGCCCTGCGCGCGGTGCTGCGCGGCGAGGTCTACGTCCACAGCGCGATGACGCAGAAGCTGCTCGATCAGGTCGCCAACCCCGACGCCGAGCCGCAAGATGTCGACCCGTGGAAGGGCCTGTCCGAGCGCGAGTACGAGGTGCTCAAGCGCGTCGCCCTCGGCTACACCAACACCGAGATCGCGGAAGATCTGTTCCTTAGCGCCAAGACGGTCGAGACGTATCGTGCGCGCGGCATGGAGAAATTGAACGTCGAGACGCGCGCGCAGTTGGTCAAGTCGGCGCTGCAGCACGGGCATCTGGATTAGCGGGACAGCAAATTAGCGAATTAGCGGATTAGCGAATTAGCGGATTAGGAAATACGCCGGGCGACGCGCCAACAACCAGCGGGCGGCCACCGGATATCCGGCACCCTATAGGGACGCGCCGTAATCCATCCATAAGGCAGCGGACAGGTCCCCTAAAGGGACTTCCTTCGGTCGCGCGCCCTGTCCCTACGAACGGCCGTTCCCTATCCGCGAAATCGGCGCGAATTGCCGAACACCACCTGGGCGGCCCTACGAAATGCAATCATCGCCGTAGGGACGCGCAACGGCGCGTCCGCCGTGTTCAGGATTATGTACGGCGCGGACACCCCACGGGTCGTCCCTACGAACGGCCGTTCCCTATCCGCGAAATCGGCGCGAATTGCCGGGATCCGCACGCCTGTCCCTACATCGTTGCCCCAATGGGCACGGTGAACTGTGAACCGGGCACCGTGAACCAATCCCTACTGCGTACCGAGCACTGAGCACCGAGTACCCGTCCCCGCCCCCAATACCCAAATCCCCCACAACCCGCCGACCAGTGAGGGGGAAATCCTGACATAAATTCCGTAAAAGATGCGGGATTCGCCTGCTACCGACGAATCTTGATCAGGACTAACCTAGAGACATGTTCGCAAATGAAACAAAGCAGTCTTCAAGAAACGGAGCACATCATGTTGAGTTTGAACCTTCTCCAGCGTAAGCAGAACCGGGTCATCTCTGAACCCCAGTTCGTCAAGACGTTGTTCGGCGATGCGCGCTTCTCCATTCTGTGGTTGGTCGTCCGCGTTTGGCTCGGCTACCAGTGGATTGACGCGGCCAGCCACAAGATCGGCGTCCCGGCGTGGACGGAAACCGGCGAAGCACTCAAGGGCTACTGGATGAACGCCGTCGCCATTCCCGAAGCGGGCCGCCCGCCCATCACTTTCGACTGGTACCGCGGTTTCCTGCAGTCGCTGCTCGACGCCAATGCGTACACCTGGTTCGCCAAGCTCGTCGCTTACGGTGAACTCCTGATCGGTATCGCTCTCATCATCGGTGCGTTCGTCGGTATCGCGGCCTTCTTCGGCGCAGTCATGAACATGAACTTCATGCTCGCAGGTTCGGCCAGCACCAACCCGGTCCTCTTCATCGTCGCACTCGGCCTGATCGGCGCCTGGAAAATCGGTGGCTTCATCGGCGCGGATTACTTCCTGCTCAACCTGATCGGGACGCCGTGGAACCGCAACAAGTTCGCCGAAGGTGGGCAACAGCCTGAAGCGGTGCAACCCGACACAATGCCTGTTCCCGCTGCCGGCGACTGACGGCACAAGCGTAAAACAGGGGGGAAAAGTAGAGCGTGAGCAATCACGCTCTATTTTTTTGCGTCTGTCTCCCCTGTGACCGGCCCGAACTTGCGCGTCAGCGTCTTGATCTCGTCGCGCGGGCGGAAGCGCAGGATCGACCAGGTGGCGTCGAGGCTGAGCTGGGTCACCGGCAGCCACAGCGCGTCGTAGACGGCATCCCAGCCGTGATCGCGCGAGATGTCGGTTTTGATGGCGCCGGACTTCTTGGGATAGGCGATCCAGAGCACGCCGCCGGGTTTGACCGCAGCGATGGCCTTGGGCGCCCGGCGGTCGACATCGGCCTTGTTGTAGACGAACAACTGGACACTGTCGCAGCTGCTTCTGGCCGCATGGCTGATAGTGGCGCCTTCCGGCAGCGGGCCAAGGGTCGCCTCGTAGCCATCCGGCGCATTGAGCACAGCAACCTTGTGGCCGGGCTTGATCAGCAGCTTCTGGGCGAGCGATTTTTCGGGCATCGTGATCCTCCTCTCGAGTTTCCGACACACGCCGCTGCCTTCAGTATCGTCGAATTCGCGCGGCGCGGCTCGTCGATTCTGGACACGTGTTGCAGGATTGATTCTTATGACACTCGTCAGTTGAAAGCCGTATAACGTCCACTACGAACGATCGCAAATTGGGATAGAATACGCCCTAACAAACATCTGACAGCTCAAACAAGGGGGGATACCGGATGAGCAAGAAGAAGCAGCAGCGAGCCGCCAGCCCGCCGGGCCAGCGGCCAACCTGGCTGCTGCCGGGCATCGTCATCGTCGTGCTCGCTGTGATCGCGGCCATCGTCGCGGCGGTGGCGAACAGCAATCAGACGCCGTATGTGGCGGAGGTTGAGGGCGCACCGCGCGCGCAGATCGAGCAGACCACCATCGATCATGGCCCGCAGCCATTCGAGCGCCCGGTCGAGAGCCAGTTCCGCGTGCGCAACGTCGGCGACCAGCCGCTCATGATCGCGAGCAACCCGCAGGTCGAAACGATCGAGGGGTGTTGACCGCCTAACGCTGTCGTCAGTTCGACGACCATCCGTCCGGGCGAAGAAGCGACCATCAGCCTGCGCTACACCATGCACGAAGGCATGGGTGGCCAACACGAATTCCGCGTCACCGTACCGACCAATGATCCCGCCAACCCGGTGTTGGTGCTGACCAGCAAGTCGTACTGGGGTGCGTGATCGGACAGCCGCATTCGAACCAGAGCTGAGCGCCGATAGCCACCTGCCGCACTACGGCCGTGGGCTGTCGGCGTTCGCGTTGTAGATTCTAGGCACCTTCCCCACATAAGACCCTGCAGATATGCGCATCACCCACCGTACGCGCGTCATCGTTGATCAAACGATTGCGCGCGCTCTGGCGATGTGGCATAGTGTGCGGCTTCGTGGAAACGCCAGGTTACTTTTGAACTAAGACAATACGTGAGGAGCTGTCTCCCATGTATCGCATCTTCATTAGTTACAGCAGCAAAAGCAAGTCGATTGTCGGAAAATTGGCCGAAGATCTCGGCATTACGGGCCACGAGATCTGGTTCGATCACCAGTTGACCGGCGGCCAGTCCTGGTGGGATACGATCCTGAGCGAGATCCGCCAGTGCGACATCTTCATCTTTGCCCTCACGTCAGAAGCGCTCGAATCGTACGCCTGCAAGCTTGAATACACCTACGCCCACAAGCTGGGTAAGCCGGTGCTGCCGGTCAAGATGGATGAGAACGTCCCCATTCATCAACTGCCGGACGAGCTGCAGTTGATCCAGTTCGTGGACTATACGACGCAGGATACGCAGGCGGCGTTCCGGCTGGTCAGCGCGCTCAACAGCCTGCCCTCGGCGCCTGTGCTGCCCGACCCGCTGCCAGAGCCGCCGCCGGTGCCGCTGTCCTACGTCGGCAAGCTGCGCGAACAGATCGACCGGCAGCAGTTGACCTTCGACGAGCAGGCCAGCATCGTCTTCAAGCTGAAGGAACGGCTGCAGGATGGCGACAGCACGGAGGAAGCGCGCGGCTTGCTCGAACGCCTGCGCCGCCGCGACGATCTCTACGCCAAGATCGACCGTGAGATTCAGGACGTGCTGGAAGCCAACCGCCCGATCTCCGCGCGGCTGTTCACCCGCCGCGAACGCGAAAACCATGCCGAGGAGGCCGCAGAGCCCAAGGCAGCGCCCGTTGCGACGCCCAAGCGAGAGCGAAAGCAAGCGGCAGCACAAGCGGCACCCGCCGCCCAATCCGCACAAGCGGCTGGCGCTAAGGGATCCTGGCTGCCCCTGGTGATTGGTTCAGCGGCAATTTGGGGCATTGGATTTGGCATCGGCATCGGTTCAATCACGCTCGCCCTCTTCCTGCTGCTCACCGCCATTTCCTACGGCCTGCATGGCATCTACACGGCCCGATATTTTCGCGGGCTGCAGCCGCCCCCCCGCGCTGACATGACAAGCGGATGGCTGCTGCGTTCTGCGCTGATGGGCGGGCCGCTCAACGGGCTGCTGTTGCGCCGTGTCTCGACCCGCGTACGCTGGTGGCATGTGGTGCTGGTCGTCATCGGCTGGTTGCTTGTCGCCGCCGGCGGGCTTACACTGGCAAACTCCTTTTATTCTGCTAACGGGTCAACCATGGCAAGCGGCATCATCTGGGGCACGGTATCCGGCGCAGGCGGGGCACTGGTCACGTATCTGGCTTATCAGAATGTCCGCGCGTGAAGCTCGTCAGGTATCACCCGTCATGCGCAGGAATGCCAGGGCCATACACGCCGCCTGCTGCTTGTAGATTGTGAACACGTACCGCACATAAGACAATGCAAGCGAGCACCCATCCCAAGGCAAACGCACCAAAATCGCCCATTAGCTCGTAAAAGGCCACATCAATTTTGTAGGGACACACCATGGCGTGTCCGGCACGGCGGACGCCCTATGGGGCGTCCCTACAGGTCTATCCTGACCTGTTGTGATTGTTCAGCGAGATTTGATGCAATCGCCCTGGCGCGCGTCCGCCCGGGCGATCAAACGATTGCGCACCGATTGGCGATGTGGCATAGTGTCCACCTTCCGGGAAACGACATGTTACTTTTGAACTAAGACTATACGTGAGGAGACGTCTCCCATGTATCGCATCTTCATCAGTTACAGCAGCAAAAGTAAACCGATTATCGCAAAACTCGCCGAAGACCTCGGCATCACCGGCCACGAAATCTGGTTCGATCACCAACTGACCGGCGGCCAGTCCTGGTGGGATCAAATCCTCGATCACATTCGCCAGTGCGACGTCTTCATCTTCGCCCTCACCTCAGAAGCCCTGGACTCGCATGCCTGCAAGCTGGAATACACCTACGCCCACAAGCTGGGTAAGCCAGTGCTGCCGGTCAAGATGGACGGCAACGTCCCGATCAGTCAGCTGCCGGACGAACTGCAGCAGATCCAATTCGTCGACTACACGACTCAGGATACGCAGGCCGCCTTCCGATTGATGAATGCGCTCAACAGCGCGCCGATGGCGACCTCGCTGCCCGATCCGCTGCCGGAGCCGCCACCGGTGCCGCTGTCTTACGTTGGCAGGCTGCGCGAGCAGATCGAATCACTCACGTCACTGAGCTTCGATGAGCAGGCAAGCATCGTCTTCAAGCTGAAGGAACGGCTGCAGGAAGGTGACAGCCCAGACGAGGCCCGCGGGCTGCTGGAGCGGATGCGCCGGCGAGAGGATATCTACGCCAAGATCGATCGCGAAATTGAGGACGTGCTGCAATCGAGTCGGCAGGCGTCCGCGCGCCTGTTCGCGCGTCTTGATCGGGATCGCCAGTCGGAGCCAAATGCGGATGCGCCACCCGCGCAAGGCGAACGGAAGGCCGTGCTCAGCCGCTCACAAGCAGAGATGGCACCGTCCACGCCCAGCCTCACGCTCACTCGTGGCACGATTTTCGTGGTCGGCAGCGGTATGATCGGTGGGCTGATCTCAACCTACGGAATCTTTAGCCTCGCCGGGTTATTCTTCGTCGCCTGCGGCATCCTCATCCATGGAATCTTTACGCAGCGGGTGCTGGGCGGAACGTTGATCGTGCCAGGTAACGGCAGCTTGACCCGACGCTTGCTCGGCGTCGTGCTGTCTGGCGGCCCATTGAATGGGTTCGCGCTGCGCAGGTTCAACGCTGACACCCCCTGGTTTGTGGTCGTCCTCATCTTTGCGGGCTGGCTCGGTGTCCTCTTCATTTCGATGGCCCTTATCTCTGAGTCAAACAACCTGATCGGCCTGATCACGGGTGTGCTCGGCGCATCTATCACGTTGATCCTGTATGGGCGGGTTCGACGCCGATCATCGAGCCATTAGCCAACGCTCATCTCAATGCATAGACTGGGTAAGCCATCCCTGCTAGAGTATGCGCGAGTTTTACAGGATGCGACCATGCCACGATTCGCGCTCGCCTGCATACTTCTCCTCCTCTGCGGTCTCAGCCTCCCTGCCAGCGCGCAGGATGCGAACAAGCCGTTTGCGCTGCCGGTGGCCGGGCCGCCAGGGCCGAATACGTGGCTGTTCGGCCAGGCCTATGGCAACACGACCGGTGCTTACCTGCGCGGTGATGAGTGGTACCGCGCCGGGCAGCGGCTGCACTTCGGCATCGATCTGTCGATGGCCTGCGGCACGACGCTCGTTTCGATCGGCGATGGCGAGATCGTCGCGGTCGACGATCTCAGCTTCGGCAGCGCGCCGCACAACCTGCTGATCCGCCACGACGCCGGGTACGTCAGCCTCTACGGTCATCTGCTCGAACGCCCGCCGCTGACGGTCGGCCAGCGCGTTGTCCGCGGCCAGGACGTCGGCCTCAGCGGCGACCCGGACTTGACCTGCGACTCGCGCCCGCATCTGCACCTGGAGATCCGCTCGCTCGATTACCGCACGACCTACAACCCCGCCGCGCTGATCGACGCGCCGTGGGATACGCTGGCGCTGATCGGCCCGTTCAGCTATCCGCTGTTCCAGCAGGATCTCGACAACGCCCGCCGTTGGATGACGCATGCCGATCAGCCGGACGTGGCCTTTGGCGGCGTCCCGCTCAACAACTACGCGGCCACTTACCCGACGGTCGAGATGTACATCTCCCCGGCCAATCCCCCGGTCGGGACGGTGGAAGCCGCACCGATCGGCGACGAACCGTGGGCGCTGCGCCGCGTCGCCTTCGATGGTTGTTGTCCCGGCGCGCGGTGGAGCCCGACTGACCCGGATCTGCTCTACCTGATCGACGGGGCGCCGGGCCAGCGCGCGGCCATCTACGAGTGGGATGTGGTGCTCGGCGCGCCAACCGGCATGGCGACGACCGCCCCGCCGCCGCTGACCTCGCCCGATGGCACGCTCACGGTCAGCTCCAACGGGACGCTGACCACCATCCGCCGCCTCGCCGATGGCGCCGAGTGGCAGGTCGATACGGGTAATGCGATCCCGGCGCTCAGCCCGGATAACGCCCTGTTGATGTGGCAGCAGAACGAGACCGGCGACGACGCGCCGACCACCCTCTGGATCAGCGGCGTCGATGGCGCGAACGCCGCACCGATCGCGAGCGCGCCGGGTCTCAATGCCCGCTGGCTCGATGCGACGCGGCTGCTCGTCTGGCAGCGGATGGATGCCACGACCGCCCTCTACATTTACGACACGACGCGCGGCGAGACGGTCACGCTCGGCGCGTGGGAGTGGCTGCGCGGGCTGTCGCTGGCCCCCGGCGGCGGCAGGCTGATGTTCTACCTGTTCCACCAGCCCGACCCGGCGGCGAGCGGCATCTACACGATTGAGACGCGCGCGGGTGCCCAGGCGGAACATCTGCCCTGGTTCGGCGGCTGGCGCTGGCGTGACGCGGACAGCGTCTTCTACGTGCCGCAGGAGGTCGATCAGCCGAGCCATCAACTGCGCGTCTACGACCTGGCGAGCGGCGACGACATCGCCCTGACCGACCCGGCGACGCAGCCGTTCGCGATCGCCGAGGGCGACTGGTCGGTCAGCGCCGACGGCATGCGCGCGGCCTTCTGGAACGCCCTCGACCACACCGTCTGGGTGGCGGAGGGGTGATCGCACCGGTGTTGGTCGTGCTACAATGAGCGTGAATGCACGGAAAGATGTGTGTTCGTCTATCCGGGGAAACGGTTGCAAGAACGGGCGGACAGGGCACGCCCTGTCCCTACAAAATCATTGTCACCCGTAGGGACGCGCCGTTGCGCGTCCGTCGCCGCCACAAACGGCTCTTTATGGATGGATGAACGATACGCTTAAAGGAACGATGACATGGTCGTTCAGGCGAAATATCACACGGCGGAAGACCTGTGGGAACTGTCCCATCTGCCGGAATACGTCGACATGCGGCTCGAACTGCGCGAAGGAGAGTTGATCGTCATGGCGCCTTCCAGTTGGCAGCATGGAGTTGCGTCCTCGAAGTTCCTGCGCCTGATCGGCGATTTCGTCGAAACACATCACCTGGGCCTGACGACCGGCGCGGAAACGGGCTACATCCTGCACAAGAACCCGGACGGACGCGACACCGTGCGCGCACCCGATATCGGTTTCGTCGCCGCCGCGCGCGTGCCGGATGCACTGCCGGAGTCCGGCTACGTCCCCTTCGCGCCGGATCTGGCGGTCGAGATCGTGTCGCCCAACGATAAGGCGCACGAGGTGCAAGACAAAGTCAGCGAATACCTGCAATTCGGCACGCGGCTGGTCTGGGTCGCCTATCCCATGTCAAAGATGCTGGTTGTGCATACCCCATCCGGATCGAATACGCTGCGCGAGGCTGACGTGCTCGACGGCGGCGACGTACTGCCCGGTTTCCGCGCGTCCGTGCGCGAATTGTTCGGCTAACTCCATCATGACCCAACATCTGAGCACAGTGCTGTGGCGCTTTCGTGAGGAGGCGCACAGCGATTTCTGCGTGCTGAGCCAATCGGACGCGGGCTACGAACTCGAGGGCGTCGTGCTGCGCGGGCAAGATGGGCAGCCGATCCGCATCGACTACCACGTCAGGTGCGACCGCGCATGGCGCACGACGGCGACGACGATCGCGATCCATGAAAACGGCGGCGTCCGCAGGCTGGAGATCGTCGCCCAGCCTGACGGGCAGTGGCAGGTTGACGGCGAGGCGCTGGCGGTCTGGCAGGGCTGCACGGACATCGACCTCGGCTTCAGCCCGGCGACGAATACGGTCGCCATCGGTCGGCTCAAGCTCGCCGTCGGCCAGTCGGCCGAGCTTGATGCGGCGTGGGTGCGCTGGCCCGGCTTCACGTTCGAAGTGCTGCCGCAGCGCTACACGCGGCTGGCTGACGACCGCTACCTGTACGAGAGCCGCAACGGATCATTCCAGGCAACGCTGATCGTCGACGCGCACGGCATGGTGCTCGATTATGAGAATCTGTGGCACGCCGTGGCGCACACGTGACCTGAGAGTGCCGGTCAGCGGTGCAGCTTGAGCGGTTGTCCCTCTTCAAGCCCGGCCAGGATCGTCTCGGCGATGCTGCCGAGCGCATCAAGCTGCTCCGGCGTCAGTACGTCGGTCACGTAGCGCTGGATCGCCTGCTCGTAATGGCGCTGGGCCTCAGCCGCCAGCGAGCGCCCTCTCTCGGTGACGCGGATGACGGTGCCACGGTTGTCCTCCGTGCAATCCTCGCGCAGGACGAGTCCGCGCGCTTCCATTCGCTTGAGCTGGTGCGACAGGCGGCTCTTCTCCCATTCCAGCCCGCAGCGCAACGACAGGGCGCGCATCGTCTCGTCCGGCGCTTGGGTCAGCACCGCCAGGATCTCGTAGTCGGCTTCGGACAGGCCGGTCTTCTCCGCCAGTTCGCGGTTGATCCGTTCGGTCAGGCGCAGGCGCAGCCGCTGGTAGCTCGACCAGACGGCGCTCTGAGTATCGGTGAGGGGTGATGTGTTCATACGCACATTATACGAAAGAAAAGGTTGACAGGTCAACCAACAGGCTTACAATAGTTGATACATCAACCAAAGGAACATCGACGCATGAATTATGGTCATCCGCTCAAATTCGGGGTCTTCCTGACGCCGCGCAACGCGGTGCCGGAGAAAGTCGTTGCGCTGGCCAGGCGCAGCGAAGCCCTCGGCTACGATCTCGTCACGTTTCAGGATCATCCCTATCAACCCGCGTTTTTCGACACGTGGACGCTGCTAACCTGGGTCGCCGCGCAAACCGAGCGCATCCAGGTCGCGCCCAACGTGCTCAACCTGCCGCTGCGGCAGCCCGCCGTCCTGGCGCGCTCTGCCGCCAGTCTCGATCTGCTGTCGAATGGCCGTCTCAATCTGGCGCTCGGCTCAGGGGCTTTCTGGGATGGGATCGAGGCGATGGGCGGGCGCAAGCTGACCCCCGGCCAGGCCGTCGAGGCGCTCGACGAAGCGATCGACATCATCCGCGGCATGCTGGATGCGGGCGCGGAGTCCCCCCTGCGCTATGCGGGCCAGTACTACCCGATCAACGGCGCGGAGCGTGGCCCGCTGCCCGCCCATGACATCCCGATCTGGCTCGGCGCTTATAAGCCGCGCATGCTGCGGCTGACCGGTCGCAAGGCCGACGGCTGGCTGCCGTCGATGGCCTATCTCAAAGATGGCGACCTGCAGCGAGGCAACCAGATCATCGACGCCGCCGCGCAGGAAGCGGGCCGCGACCCTCGCGAAATCCGACGGCTGCTCAACATCGGCGGCCAGTTTTCGGCCACGCGGCGCGGCTTCCTGCAGGGCACCAGCGAGCAATGGGTCGACGATCTGCTGCCGCTGGTCGTGGAAGAGGGCATCGGCACCTTCATCCTGGGGAGCGATCACGAGGGCACGCTGGCGCAGTTCGCGCAGGAGGTTATCCCCGCGCTGCGTGACGCGGTCGAGCGTGCGCTGCCGCAAGTACTGACCGAGACGATCGTCCGCCCGGCTGCCGTGCTCGCCAAACGCCACGCTGGCATCGACTACGACAGCGTGCCGGAGTCGCTGGCGGACGCCGTGATCGAGCCGGGCGACTCCGGCTATGCGCGGGTCAAGTCGACCTACATGCGCGGCGGCGCGCCGGGCATCGTCTTCCAGGTCAAAGACACCGACCAGATCGTCGAGGCGCTCGCCTTCGCCCGCGCACACCCCGATCTGCCGCTCGGCATTCGAAGCGGCGGCCACGGCATCAGCGGCCGCTCGACCAATCAGGGCGGCATCATCATCGATCTGTCGCGCCTGAACAAGATCGAGATCCTCGATCAGGCGGCGCGTCGCATCCGCGTCGAGCCGGGCGCGCGCTGGATGGACGTGGCGGCGGCGCTAGCGCCCTATGGCTGGGCGTTGAGTTCGGGCGATTACGGTGGAGTCGGCGTCGGCGGGCTGGCGACGGCCGGGGGCATCGGCTGGCTGGCCCGCGAGCATGGCTTGACCATCGATCACCTGCGCGCGGTCGACATGATCCTGGCCGATGGCGCGCGCGTCCACGCCAGCGACAACGAGAATGCCGATCTGTTCTGGGCTGTGCGCGGCGCGGGGGCCAATTACGGCATCGTCACGTCGTTCGAGTTCGAGGTCGACGAGATTGGCGAAGTCGGCTGGGGTCAGTTTGTGCTCGACGCCAGCGACACGGCGGACTTCCTCGAAAAGTGGGGCGCGATCGTCGAGAATGCCCCGCGCGACCTGACCAGCTTCCTGATTATGGGGCCGCCGCGCCGGGGTCAGCCGATGATCGCGCAGGTGTTGTCGGTCGTCGATTCGGATCAGCCGGAAGTGATCATCGACCGGCTGCAGCCGATCGCCGAGATCTCGCCGCTCTACGATCAACAGGTGGTAATCACGCCCTATGCCGGAATCATGGCCAACGCCCAGGGCGGCTATCACGACGGCCAGGGCGATCCCGTCGGGCGCTCCGGGCTGGTCAATCACATCACGCCGGAACTCGCCGCCGCGGCTGAACGCCTGCTGCGCAGCGGCGCGGTCTACTTCTTCCAGATTCGCTCGGTCGGCGGCGCGGTGGCCGATGTCCCCGCGGACGAGACCGCCTATGGCTATCGATCCGCCAATTTCTCGGTCGCGGCGTTTGGCGCCAACCGCGAGCGTATGAATCTGGCCTGGGATGAGCTGGCGGAACACTTCGACGGCCTCTACATCAACTTCGAGACCGATCTGCGCCCGGAGCGGCTGAACGATGCTTTCCCGCCCGCCACGCTCGAACGCCTGCGGGCGCTCAAGCAGCGCTACGACCCCGACAACATCTTCCGCGACAACTTCAACGTCGCGCGCGAAACGGTCGCCAGCCCGTAGCCTTCGCCTTCGAGTCCCCTGTCGGCTCCCGGATTACGCTATACTCGTCACTCAGGGAATGCCTGCAGGGGACACAACACGAGATGGTGAAACAACGGACGATCTCCGCTCGCCTGCCGTGGATGTTCGCACTGGTCGTGCTGGCGCTGCTGTCTGCCGGGCCGCTCGCGGCGCAGGAGGCGCCCGGCGAACCGCTGAAGGTTGCGATCAAGCCGCTCGTCCCGTTCGTGATCTACAACGACGACGGCAGTTACAGCGGCTTCAGCATCGACCTGTGGCAAGCGATCGCGAGCCGCACCGGCCTCAGCTTCAACTACGTGCCGCTGGAGACGGTGACCGAGGTGCTCGATCAGGTACGCGATGCGCAGGCGGACGTCGGCATCGCCGGGATCAGCATCACGCGCGAGCGCGAGGAATTCGTCGATTTCTCGCAGCCGATGTTCAACGCCGGCTTGCAGATCATGACCTCAGCCGAGGGCAGCGACCCCGGCCTCGCCGTCATCCTCCAGTTCTTCAATCCGACGATTCTGATCGGGATCGTGGTCATGATCGTGGCTACGGTGGTGGTCGGGCACTTCGTCTGGCTGGTCGAGCGCAACAACCCCGACTTCCCCGATGCCTACCTGCCCGGCGTCGGTGAGGGCATCTGGTGGGCGGCGGCCAGCCTGATCGGCGCTGGCGAGCAGATGCCGCGCAGCATCGCCGGGCGCGTCGGCGCCTTCGTCTGGGTCATCCTCGGCATCTTCCTGATCGCCTACCTGACGGCCGACCTGAGCGCGCAGAACACCGTCCAGCAGCTCCAGGGGTCGATCGGCAGCGTCGACGATCTGCCGGGCAAGCGCATCGCCACGGTCGAGGGCACAACCGCTGCCGAATACCTGCGCGAGCAGCGGTTGATCTTCACGCCGCTGACGAGCATCGAAGAGGGCTATGCGCTGCTGGAAGAAGGCGACATCGACGCGCTGGTCTACGACTCGCCGGTGCTGATCTATTACGCCAACGTCGAGGCCCGCGGCGAGGTGACGGTCGTCGGCCCGCTGTTCGAGCGCCAGGACTACGGCATCGCCCTGCCGACGGGCAGCCCGCTGCGTGAGGACATCGACCGCGCGCTGCTGGAGATCCTGGAGGACGGCATCTACGACGAGATCTACGAGCGCTGGTTCGGTCAGGTGCGGTGAGGGGGCGAACGACGACGCATGCACCACCGCCGCTCGATTCGCCTGCCAGGCTACGATTACCGCGGGGCGCGTGCCTACTTTGTGACGATTTGCACAGCGCAGCGCCAGTGCCTGTTCGGCGAGGTCGAAGGCGAGCGCGTCGTGCTCAGCCCGGCGGGCACGATTGCACATGAAGAATGGTTACAGACAGCGTCCGTCCGGCAGAATGTCGGCCTCGATCTGTTCGTCATCATGCCAAATCACCTCCATGGCATCATCGTCCTCACAGAGGGCGGTGTAGGGGTTTGGCGGCGCCAAACCCCTACGGACGACGAATTCAAAGCAGAATACGCCAAACCGATTCCCGGATCACTGGGCACCATATTGGGCGCGTACAAGTCAAAAACGACTCGCCGAGTCAACCTGTTGTTGCAGACAGAAGGCAGCATCTGGCAGCGCAATTATTGGGAACGGGTCATCCGTGACGAACGCGAATTGAATGCCATCCGCCAGTACATCCTGGCCAACCCCGCGCGCTGGCAAGACGACGAACATCATCCATCACGAAACCGGTAGGGGTTTGGCGACGCCAAACCCTTACGCAGCGCCAAACCCTTACGCGGCGCCAAACCCGCATTACGTCTCGCGTGTGGACTGCGTGAAGCGGTAGGCCAGATAGATCGGGATGATGGTCGTCAGCACGACGATGATGGCGGCGACGTTGGTCACCGGGCGGTCGCGCGGGCGCGTGAGCTGGCTGAAGATCCAGATCGGCAGCGTCTGCTGCTGGCCCGCCGTGAAGGTCGTGACGATGATTTCGTCGAACGAGAGGGCGAAGGCGAGCATGCCGCCCGCCAGCAGCGCGGTCGCGATGTTGGGCAGGATGACGTGGCGGAACGTCTGCCAGTTGGAGGCGCCCAGGTCGCTCGACGCCTCGACAATCGAGTTTGACGTCCGGCGCAAGCGCGCGATCACGTTGTTGTAGACGGTGACGATGCAAAAGGTCGCGTGGCCGATAATGATCGTCCAGATGCTGAAGTCGACGCCGAGCAGGCTGATCGACGAGCGCAGGGCGATGCCGCTGACGATGCCCGGCAGCGCGATCGGCAGCACGACGAGCAGCGAGATGGCGTCGCGGCCAAAGAAGCTGCGGCGGTAGGTCGCCAGCGCGATCAGCGTGCCGAGGAGGATGGCGAGCGTCGTCGCGATGGCCGCCACCTGCAGCGACATCCCCAGCGCGCGCCAGAAGTCTTCGCGCCCGGCGATCACGCCGAACCAACTCGTCGTCAGGCCTGGCGGCGGAAAGGTGAAGGCCGATTCCTCGGTCGTGAAGGCGTAGAGGAAGATGACAAAGATCGGGAAGTGCAGGAACAGGATCGCCCCGATCGTCGCCAGCCGGAGCGGCCATGACGCGCGCTGAGTCATCGTCGCTCGCTCCCTGAAGACAGATTGAACCACGGAGGCGCGGAGGACACAGAAGGGGTATCCAACGACCGCCGGATGGTCGACCATCCGGCTAAGGCTGCGTCCCGTAAACGGGACTGACTAAACGTGTTGGCCGCTTGTGCAGCCCGGTTCACCGGGCGTAACCCTAGCCAGGGCATTGATGCCCTGGCGGAGTTCGTTTCCGGCCTGACCGCCGAAAGCTGACAGCCAAAAGCCAACCGCCAACCGCCAATAGCCAACTGCCAATGGCTAACCGCTCTACAACGCATCAAATGCCCCCAGCCGCTTGGCGATCATCAGGTAGACGATCATGATCACAATCGGGACGACGGTGAAGGCCGCGGCCAGCGGGATGTTGCCCGCCGTGCCCTGGTACGAATAGACCGCCCCGCCGATGAAGAAGCTCGAATTGCCAATGATCTGCGGGATGATGTAGTCGCCGAGCGTCAGCGAGAAGGTGAAGATCGACCCCGCGACGACGCCGGGAATCGCCAGCGGCAGGATCACCTTGCGGAAGGTGTAGCCCGGCGGCGCGCCGAGATCGCTCGACGCTTCGATCAGCGACTTGGGCACGCGTTCGAGCGCGGCATTGATCGGCAGGATCATGTACGGCAGCCAGATGTAGACGAAGACCAGGAACATGCCGATGAACGAGAACGACAGCGTGCGCCCGCCGATCAAGGGGATGGCGAGGACGGCGTCGAGCACGCCGCGCAGCCCGACCGCGCTGAAGGCCCAGGTGATGATGCCCTCGTCGGCCAGGATCAGCTTCCAGGCGTAGACGCGCACGAGGTAGCTCGACCACAGCGGCACCATCACCAGCAGGTAGAGGATGCCACGCGTGCGGTTGTTGGCAAAGCGCGCCATGTAGTAGGCCAGCGGGAAGGCGATGATCGCCGCGGCAATCGTGACCGCCGCCGCCATGATGGCCGTGCGCAGGAAGATGTCGAAGTGCGCCTGCGTGAACAGATCCTGATACGTGCGCAGCGAGAACTCGCGGATGATGCGCCCGCTGAAATCGTCAATCGAGAAGAAGCTCTGCACCAGCAGCGCGCCGATGCTGCCCAGGTAGACGATCAGCAGCCAGCCGAGCGGCAGCAGCAGCAACAGAATCAGCGATAGATTGGGATGGTTGTAGAGATACGCCCCGAAGCGGCGCATGAGCGAAGGCGTCTCGCGCTCCGTTGCGGTGGAAGTCAACGCAGCCATAGCGGTGCCTCTCAGTGGCCGCGCGCGGCGGCGAAGAATTCGGTCTGCAAGCGGAGCGCCACGTCGTCGGCCTTGATCGCGCGGATGGCACGCGCCAGCGCCTTGCCCCGTGCCGCCAGCCAGCGCTCGCCCTTCTCGGCGGTCGCGGGTGAGGCATCCCCGGCGTAATGCGTCGGATGGTCGGCGTACCACCAGATGCCGGTCGACGTGCCGACGTCCGTCAGCGCCTTGAGCCGTCCCTGCGCCTCGCCCTCGCCGTCGGCATGGATGCGCTCAGGATGGACGAGATCGGGGCGAATCGCCATGACGGCGGCGGTCTCCTGCGCCCCGGCGTGATCGCCCGCCGACCAGTCGCCGATCTCCGCCGGGTCGTCTTCAGCGAGGACGGGCGGATAGGTGACGTAGACGACGTAATCGCGCGGGCTGGAGAACTGCATCTGCAGGAAGAGGCCGATCAAACCGTGATTGCCGCCGTGCGCGTTGACGAGCACGATCTTGCGCAGGCCGTTGCGCGCAATCTCCTGGCAGACGTTGTCGAGCAGGCGCAGGATCAGCTCCGGCTCGATGGCGATCGTGCCGGGCACGTGGCGCGCCTCCATGATCTGCGTGAAGATGAAGTCCGGGAAGATCAGCGCCGGTTCGATCTCGGCGGCGCGGCGGCACAAATCGCGCCCGATGTAGGAGTCGGTCGCCATCGGCAGGTGATGCGCATGGCGCTCGACCACCGAGAGCGGCAGCAAGCAGACGCCCTGGCTCGCCGCGACGGCCTGCGGGAAATCATCACTGGTCAGTTCTTCCCAGCGCATGGAAGAAGCTCGCTTTCAGAGAAACCGATTCAGCCTATGATGATACCCAATTTTGCGCTTTTGCAACGCGGGTTTGCACGGGCAGACCAGGGCAATCGCATCAACCCAGACGTGTCGTTCAACAAAGATCACATGGTAGGGACGGCATTCTTGCTGTCCGTTTCGCGGACGCGAATAATCGCGTCCCTACCAACCTGTGGTGCGATGGCCCTGGCGCGCCTCGAACGGCATATCCCTATGGCCGCAGCTCGTGATTGATCTCGATCAGATTGCCGTCCGGGTCGCGGAAGTGCGCAGCGCGGACGCCCCAGCTATCGAAATTCGACGGTTCGGTGACGAACTCGACGCCCTTCTCCTTGAGCCGGTCGGCGGCGGCATCGACGTCCGGGACGCCGAACGTCAGGCAGATGCAGCCTTTCGACTTCTGATCGCGCGCGAGGCACTCCCCGCCGACGGCATCGGCCATGGCATCGCGCTTGTAGATGGCGATGTCGGTCGGGCCTGCGTCGAGGTCGACGTAATCGCCGTCCTCGTCACCCCAGAGCACAGGAAAGCCAAGCACCTCGTGATAAAACTTGAAACTGGCTTTGAAATCGGCTACGAGCAAACGCGTATGCGTGAACTTAAACATCATCTCTCTTTCCTGAGCGTTCCTGATTTTGTAAGTAGCTGCATGGGACAGAGCGGAACGCTCCCCCTGATGGTACAGGAAAGAATGCGGATGTTGGTCACGGATAATAGGTGGCAAATGTCGCTATTACGGTCTTTCCTCGTCGTTGGCTGGCGGCAGTGCTTGTGAATACCTGTCGATCAAACCGACGATCACAGCATCGGGTATGTCGTCGATGTCAGACTTCGAGTAGATGGTCAGCAGATAGATGTACTCGGTTGTCGGCACGTAATAGATGACACGATACCCGCCACGTTTGCCGCGCCGGGCATCACGATTGGGCAAACGTATCTTGTAGGCAAGAGCTTTTTGTCCCTGTAGACGGTCGCCTGGTGTCTCGCCATTTTCGAGTTGGTCAATCAGGGGTTGTAGATCGAGCCGGATGTTGGGGTACTTCTTGCGCAGCCGCTTGACCTGAGCCGTGAATTCTTCCGTCGGCAGCACATCAGGCATCGTCGTCGTCGCCGCTTTCGAGACGCCGCCACATCTCGTCAACGGTCATCACCGCGCCTCGCGCCATCTGTGCCAACGAGCGATCGAGGCTGGCGAGGACTTCTTCGGCATCGTCATCCTCTTCGAGCGCGTGCTCGACCAACGCGTGTAGGTATTCGTCCGGGTTGGCGTAGCCGAGCGCCCGCGCACGGGCTTCAGCGCGCTTGCGCTGCTCCTCAGTCAGGCTGATCACGAAATCGACCATGAGCATCCTCCATCACTATATCCAGTCTAGCACAGACTGTTGTCGGAGCGTCACAGCGGCTCGCCTACCCGACCGGCTCGCCGTAGACGGCGATCTCGTGGGCGCCGGTGTTGCCGCCGCTGCTGCGGACGACGTCGAAGCGCAGCGTCAAGGCGTCGAAATCGACGTCGTAGCTGTGCGTCTGTTCGGCGTCGTCGACCTCGAACGGGCCGTAGACATCGCCATTGTCGGTCGTGACCGTGAAGCTGAAGATCTGCGACGTGCCATCGCTCATCAGCCGCGTCCAGAAGGCGATTTGCGTGATGTGCGAGCGCTCGCCGAGCTGAACTTCGAACCAGGCACTGTCGCCGTCGCCATTGCTGGCCCAGGCCGTGTTCGGGTTGCCGTCGAAGGCGTTGAGGATGCCCCAGGTGCCGTCGTCGGGTTGATCGCCGAAGTTGCTGCTGACGCCGAGGACGGTCGCGCCGCGTTCGGGCGAGAGCAGGTTGAGCACCGGCTCGTCGCTCTGCGGCAGCGTGCGGAAGCTGCCGATCTCGCCGACGTAGAGCGTGCCGTCTTCGCCGGAACCCTGCACGCGATAGAAGTATTCGGTGTCCGGCTCAAGGCCGATCATGATCGGGTTGTGCTCGACGATGGCGCCGCCGTTCATGTTCTGGTCGATCGACGCGCTGCCGAAGTCGGTTGTCGTGCCGTAGACGACCGTGCAGGCGAGCGGCACCAAGCCGACGAAGTTGAGCCGCGCCGAATCACTGGCGATGTCGAGGATCTGCACCGGCGACTCGGTGACGACTTCCAGCGGCTGCACGTGGACGCCGCGCTCGGCCAGCAGTTCATCCGGCTCGGTCGGCGTGTCCTGGGCGAAGAGGAAGGCCGCGCTCAAGGCGACCAGGATCAAAAGCAGGCCGGCTACCAGTAAACGTCTCATCGCCCAATACCTTCGCAAACTCTTTATCTGCGACGGCACGATCTTATCACACGGTGCGACCGCGAGCGGGGGGACGCGAGTCCGACTCACGCCTGCTTGAGCCGCCGGATGGCCGTGACGATGTCCGGCGGGGTCTTGTGGCGAGCGAGCGGATTGAGCCACACGGCAATCACATCCGCCTGACAGATGACGACGCCGCTCAGATGCTGATACGCCCGGAGAAACGCGGCGGCACTTTCGAAGCCGCGCTGCGTGAAGAAGAGCTCGACCTTGCGTTCGGCCAGTTGGCGCAGAGTATTGGCGGCGTTGGTCACGTCCTCCTCGGAGAGATCGCGCTCGGCCACCAGCCAGAGCAGATTGACGATGCTCGGCGGCATCTGCCCAACCTTGTCGCACAGGACGGCCATCAGTTTCGCCAGGCGCGCGTCGGCTTCGTCGCCTTCCAGTTCGAGCGGCCGCATGCGCCGCACCTCGACGTTGAAGGGTGTATGCGTCTTGAAGGTGACGGTGAAATCCGGGCCGCGCTGTTTGCTGGCGGCATATTTCTCGTATTCGAGGGCAAAGCGTTCCTCGCGCAGGAGCAGCGCCGCCGTCTCGAGTTCGGCGCGCACGTCCAGGCGACCGCCCTCGTCGCGGGCGTTCTTGAGCTTGGCGCGGATCTTGTCGCGGTAGGTCGTCGCGAACGCGCGAAAGCGGCGCGAGTCACGCAGCCAGCCGTCGAACTCGGCACGGAGCGGCGGCGTCTTGCCGTCGAAGATGTGGTTGAGCAGATCGTCGAGCGCGGACATACGATGCTCCCGGTGTGCAAACCGGGGGCATTATAACTTCCGCAAGATGAGAATACGGCGCTTGCCGATCGTCTCCTGCTGGAGTCGTTGATAACGCGGATAGGTTGCAACCTGTGATTTGTCGCTCACCACGGCGGCAATTCCACCTGAGACGAGAACATCCGATTGAGCCTGCAATAAGGAGGCGATCAGATTGTCCTCAGCATCCGCCTGCCAGTCCGTGACATTTCCGTAGGGGACATCACAGAGGATGAGGTCGACTGAAGCGGTGTTGACGGTGGGTTGCAGCGCATCTGCCGCCCACGTGTGTGTGGCGATCGGTGAGGCGGGTAGCGACTGGCGAAGACGCTCAAGGCTTTCGAGTGCATCATGATGCGAGGCCTTGTTGTAGGCGTCTGCCAGGTCGCGCAGGCTGTCCCGCCGTCTGTCCAGGCCCTCGATAGTCAACAAGCGCAGGTTATCGGCTGCCAGCCTGACCCTTTCCGGATCGATGTCCGAGCCGTGAAGAGACTGTATGCGATCCCCGTGGAGAAAACCGACCACGGCCAGGAGATATCCGCCACCACAGCAGGGATCATAAACACGCAGACGCTGCCCGGCCGGGAAGTAAGCGGCACAGCGCTGGAAAATCTCGCTGGCGAGTCGTACCGGAAACGAGGTCATCCCTCCCTGTGACAGCAGCACCCGTCCTGCCGCGAAGTCTTCGTAATTCTCTTTTTCAGTGACGTATCGAAACTGCATCTTATGGTGTGGGTTCCACTTCCAGTATTCGCATTCTGATCGGTAACCTGCCGATAAGCGCGGCTTAAGTGCATCCACGGCCATGAATTCGCGGTCTACCACGCCGAGTTTAGCGTCAGTCGCAGGGCCACATCAGCTTGACGCGGCCCTAGCCCTGTCACACTCCTGCGGCGGCCTGGCGCGCTTCGGCCAGCAGGCCATCAGTGTCAAGCACGGCCAGTGCATCGAACACGCTCAGCGCGAGCGCGGCCGCGCCAGGCAGTGATGCGACCTGGCGCGCCCGGCGGAAGCCCTCGACGGCACGCGGCAGGAGTTCGGTTTCGCCCAGCAGGACGAGCCCGCACAGCGCTGTCGCACGCGTGTCCTGGTCGTCGTAGAGGTCGGGCGTGCGCGCCAGCCGCTTCTCGGTCGTCGCGATCGTCCGCTGGAAGGCATCGCGCGCGCCGTCCCGATCGCCCAGGCGCAGCGCGATGATGCCCGCCGTCAGCGAATGCGAGCCCCACACATCCGGTTGATTGAGCCCCCTGGCGACGTCGATGGCGGCCTGCGCGCCCGCGACGTCCCCGACGATCAGGCGCATGCGGGCGAAGCGCTGGTAGCCAAGGGCGACCGAGCGCGGATCGGCGCCCAGATCCTGCACGAGCTTGAGTGCGACCTCAGAGCCTTCGACCGCTTTAGCAACGTCGCCACGGATCAGGTGGCAGCGCGCGATGCCGTACAAGATGCCACTCTCTTCCACCCGATCCTTGATCTGTTGTGCGATGACCAGCCCTGACTCGAGCAGTTCCTGCGCCGAGTCGACCTCACCCAGCGTTGCATAACAGGTCGCCAGACGGCTGAGGATAACGCACTCCTGATAGCGATCTTCGGTCTGGCGGACGATCTCCAGCGCTTCCCGGTAATGCTTCTGCGCCTGTGCGATCTGGCCGAGGTCGAGATAGCTGTAGGCCACGTTGCTCAGCGAGATAGCCTCGTTCTTGCGATCCTTCAAGCGGCGCTCAATCTCGATCGCGCGCTGGTAGTAGGTGATAGCGCGCTGGACGTCGCCGCGGTCAATCAGGTAGTAGCCGAGCCGTGCCAACAGCAGCGATTCCTGCTGATCGTTGGACTGCTCGCGCACGATCGTCAGCGCCTGCTCCAGATAGGCGATTGTGGCGTCGAGATCTTCAAGCTCGGCGGCGCGGTCGCCCAGCCCGACGAGAAGCGCGGCCTCTTGCACCCTGTCGTCCGTCTGCCGGATCAGGGCCAGCGCCTGCTCGTAATCCGCCATACCATCGCGGATGCGCCCGCTGCGCGACTTCGCCAATCCCAGTTCCGCCAGCGAGAGCGCCTCTTCGCGCTTGTCGAGGGCGCGGTGCGCCACCTGGATCGCCAGGCGATAGGTTTCAAAGGCCTGCGTATGTTGTGACAGGAAGGTATAGCAGTTGCCCAAGCGGCGCAGTGCCTGGCATTCTTCGCGCGGGATGCCCGTGCGCTGGGCCAGGATCACCCCTTGCTGGTAACTGGCAAGCGCACGGTCGCGCTGGCCGACGCTCAGGAAGTACTGCGCCTGGTCGCGGAGCGCGACGCCTTCGCCGCGGACGTCATCCACGGCGTGCGCCAGGGCGATGCGCTGCTCGTGCAGGTCGAGCGCACGGCCCATGTCGGCGAACGCATAAGCGATGTCCGCCAACTGCCCCAACGTATTGAACTGCCCGGCGTAGTCACGCTGCTCCCTGTACAAGCCGTAGGCGGCCTCAAGCTGTTCCAACGCGGCACGATAATTGCCCAGGTCGAACAGGTAGCTGCCGAGGTTGTGCTGCGAGATCGCCTCCCACTTGTCGTCGCCCGCCTCACGCGCCAGCGTCAGCGCGCGCTCCAGATAATCGAGCGCCTGCTCGTGGCGGCCCAGGTTCTTGTAGGTCGACCCCAACACGCTGAAGAGGGCCCGCTCGTAATCGGTGGCGCCGATCTTGCGCGCAATCTCCATGCACTGCTCGTAATGAGCGAGCGCCCGCACCTCATTGCCCATGTAGCTGTGGCAATAGCCCATCACCGCCAGGACGCGGCACTGCTCGCGCTCCTGCTCTTGCTCCTGAGCCAGTGCCAGCGCCTGTTCCAGGTGCGGCATCGCCCGTTCGATGTTGCCCACCACCTGATAGATGCGCCCAAGCTCATACTGATTCAGGTAGCGCTGCCAGTCATCCGTCAGATGGCCGAGGAAGCGCTCGCGGATCTCGGCCTCAAGCTGGTTGTAGCCCCACTTCTGCAGATAGTCGTTGCTGATCGTGTCCAGCACTTCGGAGGCGGTGTCCCAGTCACCGGCCTCGCAGCGCAATTCGATCTCGTCGAGCTGCGGCTGCAGATCCGCCAGCGACTGCCAGTCTGAGCGCGGCTTGCGGATGCTGCGCAGATAGTTCGCCCCCAGGCTGTGGAGCGCGATGCGCGTGAAGACGGGGTCGCCCGCCTCGAACCGATCCGAGTCTTCGCCCGGCGCGATGCGCGTGAGGGCATACTTGCGGTCGACTTCGTGGAGCGAATAGCGCCCGGATTCGCGGCGCACAAAGTGCATGTTGGCGAGACGCGCCAGGATCGGCGCGCTGTCGATGCCGAGCTGGAACGTCTGCAGCACATAATCGAGCGCAACCGGCGGCACCGGCTTGCGGAAGATCGCCAGCGCTTGCAGCACCTGCTGCGCCGAGCTATCCAGGCGCTTGAACGCCTCGCCGACCATGACCTCGACGATCGTGTCCGGCAGCGACGATTGCGTGCTGCTCAGGATCTCGTCGAGCGAGGTGTCCGGGTCGGCTTCCAGGATGGTGACCAGCGCTTCCAGGGCACGGGGATAGCCGCGCGTGCGCTCGCGCACCAGGGCCAGGACGGCGTCCGGCGCATCACGCAGGCCGAGCTTGCCGGTCGCATCCATCTCGCGCAGGACGTTCTCCGCAAACGGCGAATCGAGTCCCTGATCGAGCACCAGTGTGCGATGCGCGCCCGGCCTGACCGCGTCGAGCATCGCCTTCGGGGCGACGCGCGTCGTCATGATCGCCTTCAGACCGTGCGCCGGGGCTTCCAGGAGTGCGCTCAGGGCTTTGTCCAGTTCCGCATCCATGATCTGGGGCGGGCTTTGCTGGGTGTCGATGTAGTCTTCAAAGTTATCGAGCAAGACGACGACGCGCTTATCGGGCGGGAAATAGCTGAGCAGCGTCTGCATCTTCTCGGCGGGCGATGCCTGCACGTCGCGGTAGACGGCGTCGAGTTCCTGCGCGGTTTCCTTGGGCAGCAGCTTGCTCAGGTCGGCGAACAGCGTCGGCAGATCGGGACGGCGTGTGCCGACCGCGCTCAGGTAGACGATGCCGTCCACGTGCAGCCGGGCGCCCTCGTCCGGCAGATGGCCCTTCTCGACCGCCTCGAGCAGGCGGCAGACCATGGCCGTCTTGCCGACGCCGCCGCGCCCGATGACGACGGCCAGCCGCGTTTGCGGATCGCCAAGCCAGACGCCGAGCTGCTGCGTCTCGATATGCCGATCCTGGAAGTAATTGGGCGCCGTCCGCGGCGGATGGTTGACGATCTTGAGGCCGACTTCCGGCGCGCTCGTCTGGCGTGGCAGGCGCTCGCGCTCCAGGCTGCGCTCGATGCTCTCGCTCGTGCGCTGGCGGGCCGCTTCGGGGTCGGCGGCGATGCTCTTCTTGTGCTCGATCTCTTCCGTCAGCCGCTGGACTTCAGCCTCCAGGCGGGCTTTCTGCGATGCGTCGACCGTGCGCGGCAGATCGCGCTCGGCGTCGCGCAGGCGGCACTGCAGGATGTAGACGCGGCCCTCCGGCGTCTCCAGCCAGGCCAGATGCTGACGCAGGCTGGCGATGCCCGCCTCGAAGCCGTCGGTGAAATCAATGTACTGGCGATTCTGCACGCGCAGCGGCGGCATCACGTCCGCATGCAGCTTTAGTGGGATGATCGGGCGCTTGAAGGTCAGCGCGCGCCCGACCTCGAGCCGACACGGCGACTCCGGATGCACACTGTCGCGGGTCATCACGTAGAGGAGACCCCCACAGTCGGCGATCGCGTTTTCGAGTTCGACTTCCCAATCCATTTGCGGTTGAATGCAGCGCTTGTCGAGCCAAGCCGGGATGCGAGGATAGCCACCCACCAGTGTGTCGTACAGCAGTCCGGCAAAGTCAGACGCTTCCACCGTGGAGTAGCTGATGAAATAGTGGCCTGTCATGTTATTACCTTGTCAAGGCGTGGACATGACAATTCTAGCGATGGCGAGACTCCGCCGCAATCAGTTGGGAGAGTGATTGCCCTGTCACCCTCATCCCCCAGCCCCTTCTCCCTGAGGGAGACGGGGTGAAAACGGCTCTGAAAGTCCCTCTCCATGAGGGAGAGGGATTTAGGGTGAGGGTTTCACTGGCCTGTTCGGCGCGACGTCCTCATCCCATCTCGATCGCGCGGTTGAACTCGCGAGGCCAGATGAGTTTGACGCGGCGGCCCTTGTCGCTGAGGACGCTCATCGAGGTCGCGTCGAGGTTCTGCTGGACGACGGTCAGGTCGCCGCCGTCGTCGAGTTCGATCAGGTAGCGGGTGTGCATCCCCAGGTAGACGACGTCGCGGATCGTGCCGAGGGCGCCAATCGCGCCGTCCGGCGTCGGCGCATCGTCGGGGCTGATCTTGATCTTCTCCGGGCGCACGCTGAACGGCTGATCCGAGCCGGTCAGGTGCTGGGCCGCCGCCCCGCTGACGATGTTCGACGTGCCGACGAAGCCGGCGACGAAGGCGGTCGACGGGCGCTCGTAGACCTCCGCCGGGCTGCCGACCTGCTCGATTTTGCCCAGGTTGAAGACGGCGATGCGGTCGCTCATGGTCAGCGCTTCCTCCTGGTCGTGCGTCACGTAGATGAAGGTGATGCCGACCTCCTGCTGGATCGCCTTGAGTTCGATCTGCATCTGCTGGCGCAGCTTGAGATCGAGCGCGCCGAGCGGCTCATCCAGCAGCAGCAGGCTGGGATGCAGGATCAGCGCGCGGGCAAGCGCGACGCGCTGCCGCTGGCCGCCGGAAAGCTGCGCCGGTTTGCGCCCGGCCATACCCGGCAGGCGCACGAGTTCGAGCATCTCGCTGACGCGGCGCTCGCGCTCCGCCTTCGCCACCTTGCGGATCATCAGGCCGTAGCCGACGTTCTCGCCGACGGTCATGTGCGGGAAGAGCGCGTAATCCTGAAAGACGGTGTTGACGTCGCGGTCGTAGGGCGGGATGCCGACGACGTTCTGCCCGTGCAGGAGGATGCTGCCCGCGCTCGGCTGGTCGAACCCGGCGATCAGGCGCAGGCAGGTCGTCTTGCCGCTGCCGGACGGGCCGAGCATCGAGAAGAACTCGCCGTCATCGATGTCGATCGAGACGTCGTCGAGCGCGCGCACCGACCCGAAATGGCGCGAGACCCCGCGCAAACTGACGGCAATGGCGGTCGTGTTGGATGGAGATGCGTTCTCAGTCATGGTTCATTGAACCCATTCGTGCATGACGATCCCGTTCACCTCACCCCTGTCTTGCTGCGCTTCGACGTCCCCTCTCCGCGCGCGGAAAGGGGGTCGGGGGTGAGGTTTGTGAACAGATCTGCGCCTGATTCAAACTATCCGTTCTTGATCATCACGTGCTTGGTGATCTTGTAATCGCTGACCGCCTCGGCAGACAGATCCTTGCCGAAGCCCGACTGCTTGAAGCCGCCGTGCGGTGTCTCGCTGGCGAGCGGGATGTGCTCGTTGATCCAGACGGTGCCGAATTCGAGATCGCGCGCGACGCGCATCGCCCGCCCGACATCCCGCGTCCACACGCTGGCCGCCAGCCCGTAGAGCACGTCGTTGCCCAGGCTGACCGCCTCGTCGTCGTCCTTGAAGGTGCTGATCGTCAGCACGGGGCCGAAGACCTCGCTCTGGATGATCTCGCTCTTCTGGTCGGCGTCGACGATCACGGTCGGCTCGACGAAGTAGCCGTTGTCCAGGTCCTTCGGCGATCCGCCGCCGGTGACGATCTTGGCCCCGGCGGACTTGGCGCGCTCGATGTAGCCGCGCACGCGCTCGCGCTGGGTCGCGCTGATCAGCGGCCCCATCTGCACGCCGTCGTCGTACTGCCCGCCGATCTTGACCGCGCGCATGCCTTCGACAATCGCTTCCAGCGCGTGGTTGTACTGCTTTTGTTGCACGTAGACGCGCGTCGCCGCCGTGCAATCCTGGCCGGTGTTGAAGGTCGAGCCGATGACGGCGCTCCCGGCCAGCGCGTCCACGTCGGCATCGTCAAAGACGATGAACGGCGCCTTGCCGCCGAGTTCGAGATGCACGCGCTTGAGCGTGTCCGCCGCCGTCTTCATGATCCGCTTGCCGGTGCCGGTGCTGCCGGTCAGGCTGACCATGCGCACGTCCGGGTGTTCGACCAGCGCCTGGCCGGTGTCATTGCCCCCGGTGACGACGTTGATCACGCCCGGCGGAATGCCCGCTTCATTGGCGAGTTCGGCCAGCATCAGCGTCGTGATCGGCGTGGTCGGTGCAGGCTTGAGCACGATCGTGCAGCCCGCGGCCAGCGCCGGGCCAAGCTTCCAGATCGCCATCATCAGCGGGTAGTTCCACGGCGCGACCGAACCGACCACCCCAACCGGCTCGCGCCGGTAGATCGAGGTGAAGCCCTTGGCATACTCGCCGGACGAGTAGCCATGCGTATCGCGCGCGGCGGTGGCGAAGAAGCGCAGGTTGTCGACACAAAACGGCAGATCCGCCCCCAGGCTGACGAAGGCGTAGGGCTTGCCGGTGTTATCACTTTCGGCGCGGGCGAATTTCTCCATCCGCTTTTCGAGCAGGTCGCCCAGCCGCCACAGCGCCAGCGAGCGCTCGGCGGGGGTCAGGCGTGACCAGCGCCCGTCGTAGAAGGCGGTGTGCGCCGCCGCCACGGCCTTGTCCACGTCCTCGCGGTTGGCGTCGACGGTGCTGGCGATGATCTCGCCCGTCGCGGGATTCTCGATCTTGAGCCGTTTGCGCCCGCTGCCGCTCACCCACGCGCCGTCGATCCAGAGTTTGTAGCTTTTCATGAAAGAGCCTTTAGCTAACAGCTTTTAGCCTTTAGCTTTGAGCTGGATAAATCTGCGCAAAGTGCCGGGCGTTTACGCGCGCCCGGCGTGATATTCGAAAACAGGTTGGAGCAAACAGTTCAGAGCGATAAGAGTTATGTCCCTGTTCGCCGACGGGTCAACCCGTCGGCTAGGCGAAATCAAGCGCACTGAAGGCGCTAAGGCATCATGCCAGAGTAGTTCACCACCATCTGCCCTGTTGTCTCCGTGAACTGCCAGCCATCAGCCAGCGGCTAAAAGCCAAAAGCTCATGGCTAACAGCTAAAAGCCCTCTACCGTCCCCCAATGACCGCGATGTAGCTCGTCACCCATTCGCGATAGGGCACGCAGGTCGTGCTGTCGTCGGCATCGTTGCAGGTCTCGACCGGCGTCTGCCAGAACTTGATCTGCTCGAAGTTGTCGAAGCCGTTGATGCCGCAGCCTTCGTCGGTCAGCAGTTCATTGCCGGTGCAGGCGGCGGGAACGGCGGGCACCGAGCCGAACCAGGCAGCCAGATCGCCCTGCAGTTTCGGATTGAGCGACCACTCCAGCCACTTGTAGGCACAGTTCGGATGCGGCGAATTGACGTGCATCATGGTCGTATCGGCCCAACCCGTCGCGCCTTCTTCGGGGATGACGCTGGCGACCGGCTGACCATCGTACTGGAGCAGGTTGACCTGGAACGGCCACGAACCGCTGGCGACAATGCCTTCGTTGGTGAAGTCGTCGATCTGGATGTAGGCGTCGTGCCAGTAGCGGGCAACCAGTTCGCGCTGCTGGCGCAGCAGGTCGAGCGCCGCGTTGAACTGGTCGACGTTGAGTGCGTACGGATTGGTGATGCCGAGATCCGGGTTGTGGTACATCAGATAGTTGGCGGCATCGGCGATGTAGATCGGGCCGTCATAGGCCTGGACGCGCCCGACGTTTGACTCGCCATCCGGCAGCGCCATCTCTTCGAAGACGACGTTCCAGCTCGTCGGCGCCTCGGCGAAGGTCTCGGTGTTGTACATGAGGACGTTCGGCCCCCACTGATACGGCACCCCGTAGTGTTCCGCCGTGCCGTCGCCGTCCACGTCGACCGTGAACCAGGGCGCATTCTGCAGGCGCTCGTCCACCGTGCTCCAGCTAGGGATGAGGTCAGTGTTGATCGGCTGGACGCGCCCGCCGTAGACCAGGCGCAGGCTGGCATCGCCGGACGCCGTCACCAGGTCGAAGGTGCCCTCATTCATGAGCGCGACCATCTCGTCCGACGTGGCCGCCGTCTTGACGTTGACCGCGCAGCCCGTATCCGCTTCGTACTGCGTGACCCAGTCATACGCCGGGTCGGTATCGCCGCGCTCGATGTAGCCCGGCCAGGCGATGATGTCGAGTGCGCCCTCCCCTTCACCGACCTCGGTCATCATCTCGCTCTGCGCGCTGACGATGCCCAGGGGCAGCACGACAGCGACAAGGAGTAAAAATGCTAACTTCTTCATGCCGTGTACTCCTGAAAATGTGTTTCGCACCAAGTGCTCGCACATTTTTAACCTGGGTTAATGCGCCCGTAAAATGAGAGATTGATAAGAGGGGGTGTTGGCGGTTGGGTATTGGGGGTTGGCCTTTGGCTGTTTGCTCTTGGGAGTTAGCAGCAACTCAAAGACAAGTAGCATGGACTCTGGGTGTGTCCGTCATCCAGGCTATAATTGGCAACCAACAAGGGATTGAGGCTCAGGGCAGTGGCGACGCGCGAGCAAAACGAGCGAGCATTCCCCAACTGGGACGACTTACCCGATGGCGGGCGGCGCTATTGGCGTGAACGCCCTGGTGGCGATTTCGGCAAGTGCCGCTATATCAAGATCGTTGCTGCAGATGAGGCGACACTGTCATTTGTGCAGGAAATCTACGATGATGAGGGCGTGCTAATCGAAGTCCATCAGAAGTATCCCATTGACACCGGGCATCAGTATTTGGCGAGTGAACGTGATGACACACCAGACGATTCTCCAGAAGCTGAATGAGTATCTCAATCACGAGATCACGCTGGCGCAATTGGTCGATTGGGCGGAGACGGCCTTGATCGAGCCGGACATCGCCCCAAGGGAAGATGCGGACGCCATCATGGACGCATTGATGTACCTGGCTGCTGCCGATTCGCGCGGATTTCCGCTGACGTGGGATATCGTCACGAGCTTCGTCGAGCGCCTCGGCGGTAGTGTCCGTGTGTCTGTCGAGTCTGCCTGACAGGTCGTTGCTTCGGCTTTGAACGTTAGCGAAACAGAATGCTGATCTTCATCCTCATCTTCCTGGCCGTCGGCGCGCTGCTGATCTGGCTGGCCGTGCAGAAGCGCTTCCAGCGCGCGCAGAGCATCGCCCGCGGGCTGCTGATCACCTACGTCATGCTGGCGTTGATCCTGGGCGCGGGCGAGCTGTACTTCCGCTACGTCTTCGCCGAGTCGGAGAACACCGTCTCGCTGGCGACGGAGAACTGGCTCGACCGCTACTGGCACACGAATGCGCTTGGCTACCGCGACCGCGAGTGGACGGCGGACGATCTGGCGGGTAAGCAGGTCGTCGTCGTGACCGGCGATTCGTTCACGGCGGGCTGGGGCATCAAAGACCCGGAAGATCGCTACCCGGAAGTGCTGGCGAGCCTGCTCGGCGGCGATTACGCGGTCGTCAACCTGGGAGAGTATGGCACGGCGACGCCGGAGCAGCTCGTCACACTGCAAGACTTCGACCTCGCCACGCCGGACGTCGTCATCCTGCAATACTTCCTGAACGACATCAACTACGCCGGGCTGCGTCTGGGCTTGCTGCCGACGCCAAAGCCCGCGCCGGATTGGGCGCAGGAGTCCTATCTGGGGAACTTCCTTTACGTGCGGCTGTTGGCGCGCTTCCTCGACCCGGAGTTCAACCAGGATTGGTGGCAGTGGTCGTATGACGCTTACGACAACGTCACCATCTGGAGCCTGCACCAGGAAGAACTCGACGCCTACATCGACTACGTGGACAGCATCGGCGCGCGCCTGATCGTCGTCATCTTCCCCAACATGCTCGATCCTGTGACGAGCATCGCTTACATCGACCGGGTGGCACAGCACTTCGAGTCGCGCGGCGTGACCGACGTCCTCAAGCTGTTCGATGCCGCGGCGGCCTGGCCGCTGCAAGAGCGAATCGTCTCCCTGCGCGATACGCATCCGAGCGTCGCCTTCCATCATTACGTGGGTGAGGAACTCTACAACCGCTTCTTCGCGCACAAGGACGATTGACCATGGCGGCGCTGCTGGCCGCCCTGGCCGCGATCGGGTTGTGCTTGCTGGCGGGCGTCGTGCAGCGGCGCTGGCGACGGCTGCGTAAGATCAGCCAGGGATTGCTCGTCTCATACCTGACTGTGATGCTGCTGCTCGGCGCGGGAGAACTCTATTTCCGCTATTTCTATGCCGATACCGAGGGGCGGCTGGCCTCCAACAACTGGATGGATCGCTACTGGCAGGTCAACGCGTGGGGCTACCGCGACCGCGAGTGGACGGCAGCGGACTGGCAGGGCAAGACGACGGTCGCCATCGCCGGCGACTCGCTGACGGCCGGCTGGGGCATCAACGACCCCGCCGATCGCTTCAGCGACGTGCTCGCAACGCATCTCGGCGCGGATTACGCCGTCTTCAACCTGGGTGTGCCCGGCACGTCGACGCCGGAACAGCTCGACGCGCTCAAGGCGTTACCGGTGCAGCCGAACATCGTCATCCTGCAATACTTCCTGAATGACATCGACTACGCCTCGCTGAGTCAGGGCCTTAACCTGAACATCGTCGACACGCCGGAGATCGCGCGCGAGTCGCATCTCGCCAACTTCCTCTACGCCCGCCTGACCGCCGGGTTCGACGCGCATTACTGGCAGGCGCGCTACGCCGCCTATGACAATCTTGTCCTGTGGGATGTGCACGAGCGGGAATTGAACGCGTTCGCAGATTATGTGGATAGCATCGGCGCGCGCCTGATCGTCGTCATCTTCCCGAATCTGCAAGACCCGGTGACGAGCATCGCTTACGTCGACCGGGTGGCGCAGGTGTTCGAGGCGCGCGGCGTGACCGACATCCTCAAGCTCTATGACGTGGCCGCCGCCTGGCCGCCGGAGGACGTGATCGTCTCTGCGCGCGACGCGCATCCAAGCATCGCCCTGCATCATTACGTCGGCGATACGTTGTATGAGTTGTTCTTTCAGCCGAGCGTGACGGGCGACTAAGTAAGGTCAATCCTGGTGCTCAGTACTCGGTGCTCAGTGCTCAGTTGAATTGGCTTCACAGTGAACGGGTAACTGTTCATCTATCAATGCAAGCGGTTTGTGGAGCAGGCGGAGGCAAGGCAATATCACGTCGGGCCTGGCGGCGCCAAGCCCCTGCAAAACGCGAAGGAATGGTAGGGACAGGGCATGCGACCGAAGGAAGTCCCTTTAGGGACCCTGTCCGCGCTTGATGAGGTCAGCTGAGCGTGTCAACGTCCGGCTTATGCCGGCACACTACGGCGCCGTCTCAGCATGGCGGTGGTCATGGGTAGCCGTTTGGCGTTGGCGATGCGCTAAGCCGCTGCCGCCGAGTCGTCGCGGTGCAGCAGGTAAAGATACCAGCCCAGGAAGATCAACAGCGGTAGCCCCTTCTGATCGGCCAGTTCCGGGTCGAGGCTGATCTCGGAGTTGATCTTAAACGCGCCGCCGATTTTGAAGCCGACGATCGGCGTGCCATCCGGCAACGACCAGGCCCAGCGCGTGCTCCAGAAGTTGCTCGAGCGCCAGACCAGTTCGCGCCCGTCGGGGAAAATCAGCTTGCCGCCGACGAAGCGATAATCGAACTGGGCGGGCGATTCGCCGGTGCCGACCGACTGGATCTCGATGCGGCGGTTGAAGAAACCCAAACGCCGGAACGTCCAGCGATTGCCGACCGCCTCGACCTCGGCGACCTCGCGCCAGAAGCCGCGCCGGTTCATCTTGCCGATCAGTTCGCCGTTGCCGGTGCGCAGCTCGTATTCGCGCCGCCACATGCTCGGCTGCATCCAGTGCAGATCCTGCATTTCAAGCTCGTTCAGGCCCTTCATCGCGCTCCCCTTACGTGCGTGTGCTTCATGATCTATTACGCAGGCGGGTGAGGTCAGGTTGCAGACGGAATCTAACACGGGTTTTACCCGTTGCGAGGGTCATTTGTGGTATAATTTGGGGGTCAGAGGAGAGGGTTAAAAGCGGTTTGAGCGGCACACACGACCACGCTACAATCGAGCATGAGAAGGCGCTTGTGAACCCTACAGCCCCTTCATATACGTGAGGCATCCTCACGGGTCGTCGCGACGGTGGGCAACTGCCGGGTGCTGAGCCGGACTGACCAGGGAGCATTCAAGGCGATCCTGCCCACCACGACCAGACACGCCGCAAGATCCCGATCCAGATCGAGCGCGTGCAGCCTTTACCGTACAATTTTCGAACACAATCCGCGCAGGTTTATGCTTACAATCGAAGTACGCGGTGTTCCGACGCCGCAGAAGGATGGAGCGTCATTCACGCATGAAGCAGTTTGTTCTTGATCACCTGATGTCCCATACGGCTGAAGACAGCGGGATGCGTGCCTACGTCCCCGCCGGTCACGATGCCGACATGCACATCGAACTCAAGAATGGCAAGAAGATCGCCGTCTACGTGATCAACCGGGCACTGCGTCTGCCGGAGATTCGCGAGAAATACGAGTTCAACACAGCGATGCGGCTGCACACGCTGTTTCTGATCGATGCGCGCATTCTGCCGCCGGACAAGACCGAGGCGCATGTCGAATACTGGGTTTCGGCCCTGCACAGCCTGGCCGACGGGCGCATCTACACCTACGTCTGCGACCGGCGCAGCGTCGAGATCCGCCCGCTGCACATCGACTGGAAATGGGGCAACGCGCCGCGCCTGTTCGAGTATGGGCCGCCGGTCAGCATCTGCGACCTGAAGACGCACGTGGTCGATTGTTCGTCCAAGTACATCACCGGCATGTACGCGACCGCGGGTTTCGGCGACATGCCGTTCTGGAAGAAGCGCACGCCGCTCGACGACATGCGCGATCAGAAGTACTCGTGGCGCAATTTCTCGATGGGCGGCAACAAGAAACGCCCGCCGGAACCGGACGAGTTCGAGGACACCGGTTGGGACCCGTGGGAAGAGTTCGAGCGCCACTACGGCGATAACTCGCGCTTCTACAACGAGAGCACCCAGCAGCACACGTATGCCGGCAGCGGCACGGGCGGCAAGCGCCAGCGCTACACGGTGACGGATGCGGCGCATTATGCGCTGCTCGGCGTCAACGTCGGCGCGACGCTCGACGAGGTCAAGCAGGCCTACCGGCGCAAGGCGCGCCAGTATCACCCGGACTTGCACCCGGCGCAGAAGCAGGAATTCACGAGCAAGATGGCGGAGATCAACGCCGCCTTCGACGCCATTCGCAAGCAGTTGGGCGAATAGCTCAAGCAGCAAAAAGAGGGGGCACAGGTCATCTGTGTCCCCTCTTTTTTCGTCCAGCAGAGCTGGCGGATGCCCGGTCAGGGCAAATCGCGGCTGTAGTGATCCCAGACGAACTCGAAGTGGTCTTCGAGCAATATGTAGGCCGCGCGCTCAGGGTCAAAGCGGAAGATCTCCGGCGGCACGCGCCGGTACTCCATGACCGGCATCTGACGGCCCAGGATTCTCGGCACGACGCCGCGAATGCCGTTGATGCCGTAGATGTACTGCTCGACGATCACGGAGTCATCGACCATCAGGATGAAGCAGGCGGGCGCAGATGAGTAGAGCTTGCCGTTGACTTTGGCGTACTTGTTCGACAGCCGCTTGATCGTCTCTATGGTCGTGCGGGTGTCCTGAAACAGGCGCTGGGCCTCGTAATGCGACTTGGCGAACTCGTCAAGACCGATGTCCTCGTCGAGTCGAAACAGCGACTCGCGATACGAGCGGTAGCGCGCCTGTTCCGATTCCGGGTCGATCATCAGGATGCGGATGTCCGCCTTGCCGCGTTCGGCCAGCGCATTGATCGTCAACAGCAGGTCGTTGCTCGGCTGCTGATTGAAAAACGAATGCAGCGAAATGCCCATGATCCACAGGCGCGTCTCCGCGTTCTCCATCAGGTACTGGATGCGGCTGCGCGCTTGATTCTGGTCGGTGTAGACATCGACCTGGCTATCGAAGTTGTTGAAGAAATTGACCATGCCGGTCGAGTACGCGCCGGACTCGATGCCGACGACGTGCGCGTCGAGCCACGCCTCCGCCGTGATCGAGGCGATGTCGTTGTTCCAGATCCAATCGAAGTGAGCTTCCAGTTCGGTGTGCATCCCATGGTCGATGCCCGGATTCGCCGCTTTGACGCACTTCAGGATGGGCGCCCCGGGGTTATCCTGACGTCCGCGCCAATAATAGTACTGCTGCACGTAGCTGACGGTATCGGTCTGGCACAGGAACAGAATCGGCGCGCCGAAGTAGAGCTTGCATTCCAGTGTCACACGCGGCCGCCGGTGATTACTGACGGCGAGCTTCTCCGCTTCCTCGCGCAGATATTTGATCTCGGTCACGGTCTCCAGCACATGACGTTTCAGGCGGCTTTGGTCGAGTGGGCCGGGTTGTTCCCGCTCTTCGGCTCTGGCGCGCAGGTGGCTGCCCAGGCTTTCGGGATGCGTCAGAAGAATGCGGATCTCCAGCGGGCGCGAGTCGCCTTTGATGTAACTGCGCACTTTGCGCCAGGCATCGTGCAGGATGCCGTTTTGCCCATCGGTGAAGTCGTTGAGCGAGATGCCGATTATGTTGATGCGCGTCACATCGTCGCGCACCAGATCCGCCGCGATGTCTTGCTCCGCATCCTTGCGGCTGGCGTAGATCTGGGTGATGCCGCGCTGCTTGAATCCCTGAAGGGGGTCGGGCTTCATGGTTCGCCCGGCTGGCTGCTGGAGCAGTCTCTGTAGAAGCTGGAACGCCGCCACCCACTTGGGATCGTCGCGGTCGAGATCCCACTCATAAAGCTCGACCTGCTGCAAGGCGGTGATCGGAAACAGGCGACCCAGCTTGCCTGGATCGACGACTTCCAACATGATGGGGATGATCGTCTTCTTGAGCACATGAGCGAAACCGAATTCCTCGCGCACGTTCTTCGAGTCGAGCGAGTCGTTGGTGACGAGCAGCACGAAGAACTCACACTCGGAGATTGCCGCGCCGATGCGCTCCATCCAGCCTTCTCCCAGGGCGATGCCATCACGGTCGAGGAACGGTTGAGCGCCAATCTCAGTCAGCGCCCGAAAAAGGAATTCTGCCTGACGGGAGTTCTTGCGGGAATAGCTTATGAAAGCCGGAGACATAGAACACTCACTTGTGGAAAGAAGCGAATTACTTGAGAGGTGGCGCATCAACCAGAGTAAACGCCCTCTTGATCATTATAGCGGCGTCCATCAGTCCGGGGTGTGTGAGACGTGTAAATTCAGCCAACGCAAAACACGCCAGACCGTTGACAGGTCTGGCGTGTGGGCGCCGGCGGGATGATGGCGGGTTCTTCTATGCGTCCGGCGTCGGGTTGTTGCTGCCGGGCGGCAGCAGGCCAAGCTCTTCAAGAATGCCGCGGATCAGGTCGCGCAGGGCGTCCTCCGGCTGACCGGCGGGCTGCTCGGCGCGTTGGCGGCTGGCGTTGGCGGCGTCCTCCCAGCTGAGGCCACCGATCAGGGCCAGTGCCAGCGTGCCGACGAGCACAATCAGCGCGTCCTGGACGCTGGCCAGCTCCGGCACGTAGGCCACCAGCAGCGCGACGGCCACGCTGATCAGGGCGATGATGACGCGGCGCGAACGCAGCGCCAGCAGCAAGGGATCGAGGATCGGGGTACGGGTCGATTTGTCCATGGGGGCTCCGGGAAATATTCGGCTATTGGCGGTTGGGTATTGGCTTTTGGCGGTCGGCGATCAGCTGTGGGCTAGCGTCCTTTGGCGGTCGACAATCGTCTCCGAGGTTTGAGTCGACCTGACAGCCAGCGGCCAAATGCTAATCTGCTAATTCGCTAATTTGCTCTCGCGCTTTCGGGCGCCCGTGTGCCCAGGCGATCAGGCGGGCGATCGTGTCGCGGCGGTTGTCCTCCGCACGGACGAGCGCAGCGCGATCCAGGCCGGTGACGCCGCGCGCCGTCAGCCATTGGACGAGCTTGACGCGCTCCTGGGCACTGGCTTTCTCGTTCGGATTCTTGAGCACAGGCGGCATTAAGCGACCTCCTCGCTGTTGAGCACGATGACTTCGGCGTCGGCTTCGAGCGCTGTCAGCGTTGCCTCGTCGACCAGGCCATGCCAGACGACCACATTCGGATCGGGGATCAGGTTGGCGTCCGGCTGGCCCGTGATGTCCGTCCAGGTGATGCCGGTGGCGGCATAGCGGCGAACGATGTCGGTGATGTGGTTGCCGTCATCGACCCAATAGGTGAGCACTTCAATCGTGTACATGGGCGGTTGGCCTTTGGCAGTTGGTGGTTAGCGCATTAGCAGGTTAGCGAATTAGCGGTTAGCTGGACGGTGCTCTGGTACTCGGCTTTCAAGAGAGCGGCAAACGCGCCAGTAGGATCCAATCACCGAATCGCTTCCGGCTAATGGCTAACAGCTATCGGCTAAGAGCTAATTCGCTTTGAGTCGGATCGGCGTCGTATCCTGGCTGTAGAGCGCGCGGACGCCCATCTGCAGCCGGTGGGTGCTGTTGTTGACCGTGCTCCCGCGCTGGGTCCAGGTGCCGCCGCCATCCTCCGACGTGAAGCACAGATGATTGTCACCGACGGCGATGATGCGCATGGCGTTGATGGTGCTCGTGACGACGACCCCGAGCCGGTTGGTGGCGACCGCGCCGGACACGCTGTCGACGCGGACATTCCAGGCTGTCCCGGCCGGATTGCGCTCGACGCGCATCTCCCAGTAATTCTGATCGCCCTGCGCGCGATACCAGAGTCGAGCGCAGTGCCCCGGCAGCGGCGAGGTGGGCAGGCTGAAATGGAAGTCGAAGGTGCCATTGGCCGAGACGATGGACTCGGCGTTGAGCGCCAGCCGGTCGACCTTGAGCCGGTCGAGCGCGATGTCGCCAGGGCCGTTGTAGACGTAGTAGCGGGCGACGGTCGTATCCGAGCGGCGCAGACGCTTGGCGTGGTTGTCGTCGTAGTACTGCACGGAGCCGATCTCGAAGAACGAGCCGAGGTTATTGACGTAGGTGCGGATGGCCTCGAACTCGTACCACGCGCCGTTGACCATTGCCTGCTGGATGCTGAGCGCGTTGCCCCCGGCGCGATGCATGAGCGCAGCGCCGACCCCAGGGCTGCCGTCCGGTGCCACCTGCGAAACGACGTAATCCGGCGCCGCTTCGCCGACGACGTTCCAATCGACCGGGTTATCGCCCGACCACGAGTCGAAGTCGTAATTGGCATTGCTGCTCGTGACCGCCTGGGTAAAGCGCGTGACGTTCAGGCTGTCCAGGTGCGGGATCGCCAGTTGCAGACCGATATAGCTGCTCATGGCATTACCCGCCGGTGCAGACGACGATCGTGCGCGCGGCGCCCTGGTTGGCGTTGGCGCCTGTGCTCGTGTCGAGCGAGGCGAGGCGCAGATGCGGCAGCATGCCGAAGGCGGCGATCTCCGCGGGTGCGATCTGTCCGCGCGCTTCCGCCGTCGCCACGCCCGTGATCTTGATGCGCGTGCCGGTCTTGTCGTAGCACGGCCGCCAGGTCGAGCCGTCGAGCGAGTACTCGAAGCCGATGTCGGCCGCCGTCCATGCCGAAGGCAGGTTGAGCATCAGCAGGCGAAAGCCGCGCGCACGGGCGTCCGGGCTGCTGGCGTAGATATCGCCGCTGACCGCCGCGCCGTTGGCAATCGTGACGGTCAGTCGGGCGCGCGCCGTCGTGTCTTGTGTGAGTTCCATGGGTGTCGCTCCTTTTGGGCGGTTGGGTATTGGCTATTGGCGGTTGGCAAATGGGGAGAGGGCTTTAGGCTGTCGGCGGTCAGCTTTCGGCCTTTTGGGATTGTTCGTAGGGACGCGCAATTGCGCGTCCGCGGCGTTGTGGATCATGTGTGTCTCGGACGCCCCGTGGGGCGTCCCTACAGCGTGCGTCAGGATCTGTGCGCCCTTCGCCGGTGGCTCGAAGCCACCGTCTGACCTTGCAAAGCCCGCTGGAAGCGGGCTGCCGGACAACGCATGTGATTGGTCGGGACGCGTCATGGTGCGTCCGCGCGAGTTGATTGATGGGCGTATCGGACGCCTCACGAGACGTCCCTACATCGTGTTTCTCCCGCGACGATCCAGCAAACGCTGAACCGACCATTCCCGCACTGTGAACATGCACCTCGGACCGATCCCAACTGAGCACCGAGTACCGAGCACTGAGCACCATTTTCTGAACCCTGAACCCAGAACTTAGAACTCGGTACCCAGTACCCGCCCCCGCCCCCCGTCCCCTATTCCGCCGGATCGTCCTGTTCCGTCAGGCCGCCCGCCGCCGCCATCTGCCAGACGAGGCGCGCCAGCGTTTCGACCTCCGCGCGCAAGGCGACGACCGAGTTCGCCGCGCCCGCCCGCTGCTTGAGGCCGGTGAAATCCGCCAGCTCGAGCGCTTGCTGCGCCAGGCTGCGCTTGAGCGCCCGTCGCTGCGAGGGCGGCGGCTGTCCCGGATCGATGGCCGCGAGCGCGGTCGCGTAGGTCGTCGCCGCCAGCAGTTGATCGGCGTCGCTCGCGCTCTCGATCAGATGGATGACGGCTTCCTGACGACGCAGGCTCATGCCGAGATACGTCCCGCCGAGGGCGGTTTTGAGCGAGGCTTCGACCTCTTCGATCTCGCGGATGCCCGCCCGCGACAGGGTGACATCGATCATCAGGACACCTCCCGCACCCAGAACTGCGGGTGCAGATCGTTACCGCCGACGCTGCCTGCCCCGGCGGGCATGGTGACGGTGTTGCCGGAGACGCTCTTCCACTGAAGCTTGAACGTGTGCGAACCGGCGCCGAGTGAGCGCTTGAGATAAACGAACGAGGCATTGTTGACCCGCTCGGTATAGGTGCCGTCGTAGTCATTGGTGACGCTGGTGATGCCGTCGTCGCCGCCGATGCGCACGCCGTCGAGCAGCACGTCGAGATTGGCGCCGTTGTTGCTCGGCGCCTTGAGCGCCCCGGCAAAACCGATCATGACGTCGCCGCCGGTGGTTGTGATCGTCAGCGCGAGGTCGGTCGTATCGACATCGACGAAGCTGCCCGACGTCGTGCTGTAATCCGACGCCTCGTTGACCTGCTGGTTGGCGGTCGGCGGTGCTTTGAGCGCGTTCAGGTTATCGCGCAGGTGTGTGTTCAAATCGGCGGCGAGCAGCGGGCTGCCCGCGAGCCACGTCTTCGGCGTTGTCCAGGACATGGGTTACTCCGGGAAATGGGGGTCTTGGTGAGGGTACTGGGTACAAAGAGGTGCTCAGTGCTCGGTACTCGGTGCTCGGTTCGGATGGGTTCACGGTACACTGTGCAAATGCGGGTGACGTTGTAGGGACGCGCCGTGTGTCATGCGACATAGGGATATACTAGAGAGAGGCGACATAGGGTTGTAGAAAGCAGGTTGGGAGATGCCAGCCGCATTGACGCTGCATGAGCGGCGCGAGATCGTAGAACGAGGACAGACGGGTG
>JADLAY010000011.1 GCA_020849765.1 Anaerolineae bacterium | reverse complement strand
GAGGTCGCCAAAGAGACGAACACCTGGGTCCCGTGGGCACCCGGGATCATCGCCAATCCCTATTACGCGTACAGCCCTCGCGATTGAGCAGCCCTCAGCGCGACCGAAGCTATTCGGCGGCGTGTCAATTCGGCCTGGCGCGGCGCCGCTCCATCATGACGGTGACGCCGATCAGGATGGCGGTGATGGCGACCATGCCCGCGGCGAACATCCAGGCGACCGCGCGCGACCAATCGACGTCCGCCCGTGAGAAAACGAGCGCCAGCAGGATCAGCACGAGCGCGCCGATCTGCGCCTGCAAGATGATCCGCGCGGCACTCCAACGGCCATCAAGCCCGATGCCCAGCCCGACGATGCCTGGCAGGATGAACAAGGCCGCCATCACGCGCGCCGTCAGCGGCGAAAGCGTCCACGGCCACGTCGGGATCATCACGTCCGGCAGCAGAAACAGCAGCAGACTGACGACCACCAGCAGCGCGCCGATCCCCATCAGCGCGCGCCGTGCCAGCGTCGGCAGCGGCGGATAGTCCGCGTCGGGCATGTGCGGGTCCGTCGCGCGGTTGCGGCTCCAGACCCAGGCGATCACGAATGGCAGCGTCAGGTAGAGGAACGCCCACAGCAGGAACGACACGTGCCCCGGCGTGAAACGATCCCAATGAATGAGCGTTGCCACGCCGAGGAACCCGGCGAAGGTCGAGACCGGCAGCAGTCCGAGTGCTATCGTATGCCACTGCTTGGCCAGGGCGACGCGCGTGAAGAAGTAGGCACCGCCCAGATAGGCCGCGCCAAGCATCATGGCCGACATCGACGGGCGCAGCGGCCAGGCGAACAGCTCCTCCGTCCGCTCCGGGAACAGGTAGAGCATGCCGAACGCCACCGTCAGGATCGGCACGATGATGATCGCCAGGGCGCGCGTGATCGGGTACAGGTGGTCGTCACGCTGAGAGGATTCCGCGTCGTCCATGAGCACCTCCGTGGGAGACAGACGCCACGCGGCGGAAATTGTAACAGGATGTTTTGGCTATTGGGTATTGGCGGTTAACGGTCGGCCAAAAGCCAATTCGCAGATGTGCTATTCTGCCAATTCACCTCACCCCTATATCCCCTCTCCGCACGCAGAGAGGGGACTTGTGCGCGTGGCTTTTGGCTATCGGCAGTCAGCTTTCGGCCAAAAGCTAACCCGCTAATCTGCTCTATTGCTTCCAGCTAAAAGCCAAAAGCTAATCTGCTAAGCCCCTAATTTGCTAATCCGCGTTCCGGCTAAAAGCTAACCGCTAACAGCTAAAAGCTAATTTGCTACGCTCCTAATTCGCTGATCTGCTTTCCCCCAGCCAGCGCGAGGCGAGCAGCGCCGCCAGCGCCAGCGCGACGAGCAGGACGCCCGTCCACACCGCCGCGTCCAGATCGCGCTCCAAGGCGCCGTAGATCAGCAGCGGCATCGTCTGAGTGCGCCCCGGCAGATTGCCCGCGAACAGGATCGTCGCGCCGAATTCGCCCAGCGCCCGCGCCCAGCACAGCGTCAGACCCGCCGCCAGTGCACGGGCCGTCAGCGGCAGCGTGACGTGGCGCAGCACGCGCAGTTCGCTCGCACCGTCGACGCGCGCCGCATCCTCCAGGTCGTGCGGCACCGCCTGAAAGCCGACCTGCGCCGCGCGAATGTAGAGCGGGGCGGCGACGAACGTCTGCGCCAGGACGACGGCGGCGGTCGTGAACGGCAGCGCGATGTCCGCCTCCAGCAGCAGCGGCCCCAGCAGCCCACGCCGCCCGAACGCGATCAGCAGGGCGAGACCGGCCACGGCAGGCGGCAGCACGATCGGCAGCTCGACCAGCGTGATCAGCGCGCGGCGATAACGAAAGCGCCCGCGCGCCAGTGCATAGGCCAGCGGCGTGCCAAACACGATCGCGAGCACGACCGTCGCCGCCGTCGTTGCCATGCTGAGCAGCAGCGCCTGGGCGACCGTCTCGGCAGGCGTGCCATCCCAGGCGCGGTCGGCCAGCGCACGCAGGATCAGCGCGATCAACGGCAGCGCCAGAAAGACCCCGGCGACGAGCGCGAGTCCGCCGCCAAGCAGGCGGAGCGGTGAAGAACGACGCGGATTATCCATGCACGTCATTCAACCATATGTCGCGCCGTTTTGCTATTGAGGAGTGGGCGGAGAGCAATGTCCATCCGGTTTTGAGAGCGCGCCCACCCATGAAATGGGCGGGCTAGAGCAGCGTCCCCTACGGGGACTATTTTTCAGTGTCACAATGCCTTCGAGCCTCCGCAGGAGGTGCACATTGAGACGGGGGATTTCATTCCCCGGCCAGAAAGCGTCACATCCCATCTTGCAGGCCGTCCCAACTCCTGCGAGACTCGATGCATCATCACGAACCACATCCCATCGAGCAAGCACGTTGATGACCATCACGTCGAACAGCACACAAATCGATGTCTGGCCCCTCGGGTTTCTCATCCTCGCCGTGATCCTGATCGTGCTCTGGCGGCGCAAGTCCCGCCCTGCCCGCCTGTTTTGCAGCCTCGTGTTCGGCATCTACCTGCTGTTCGCCATCGACCGGGCCTTCTTCCCGATCAGGATCGTCGAATCGGAGGCCGTGCGAGATGTGCGCTTCTGGTCGGCGATCAACCTCATCCCATTCAGATTCGACCTGTCCGAACTGCCGAACATTGTCCTCTTGCAGATCTTCCAGAACATCCTGCTGACGATCCCGCTGGGATTTGGCTTGACCTTCGTGGCACGAGTCAGAGCAAGCAATTTCTTGTGGATCGCATTTGTCACCGGCCTTGGGATCGAAGCGGCGCAGCTGATCATCGGCCTACTGCTCCGCTACCCCTATCGCATCATCGACATCAACGATGCGATCTTGAATGCCATCGGCGTCCTGGTGGGCTATGGTCTCTTCAGGCTGTTCGCCCGGCTGTATCTGTGGATCACTCAGCGGCTCGGCGTGACGCCCAGGTAAGCCAACTCAACCATAACGCTTCGCGTGCGTTCATAAAGACGATCCGGCGTCCGCAATCGAAACATCCCATCTTGCAGGCTGGCACGACTCCTGCGAGACTCGGTGCATCATCCGACACATCCACGAGGCGCGTGTGAAGACAGCCATCGAAGTCACGCCGAAAGTCCCGCTTAGCCATGAAGCCTTACGCGACACGATTGACCTGTGCCTGTGGGCAGGCCAGCTCCTGGTCCAGTACGGCGCCGAGACGCAGCTTGCCGAGGAGACCGTCCACCGGCTCGGCACCGGCCTCGGCTGCGACTGGCTCGACGTGTTCGTCTCCTACAACGCCCTGACGATCACGGCCAGCAGCGGCGTCGAGTTCCGCACCAAGACGCGCCGCGTCCTGACGCATCCGGTCAATTTCGGCACCATCACCGCCGTCACCGCGCTGAACGAGCGCGTGCAGCATGGCGAACTCACGCGCGAGCAGGTGCGCCTCGCTCTGCGCATGATCTCGGACACGCCGCGCACCTACAACCGCTGGATCGTGATCCTGTTCGTCGGGCTGGCCTGCGGCGCTTTCAGCCGCATGTTCGAGGGCGATTGGCCCGCCTTCTGGCTGACGTGGGCCGCCGCCTCGGTCGCAACCTTCGTGCGCCAGGAGTTCAGCCGCCGCAGCTTCAATCTGCTGCTGGTCACGATCGCGACCGCCTTCACCGCGGGCACGCTGGCCGGGGTCGGCACGCTGATGGGCATCACGACCACGCCGCAGTTCGCGCTGGCCGCCTCCGTGCTGCTGCTGGTGCCTGGCGTGCCGCTGATCAATGCGGCGGAGGATCTGATCAAAGGCAACGTCGTCACCGGCATCTCGCGCGGCGTCTGGGGCGGGCTGATCTCGCTCGCCATCGCGCTCGGCCTGCTAATCGCGTTCACACTGCTGGGGGTGCGTGGGATATGAGCGGGATGGATATCGCCCTGCGCGTCTTTGAGGATGCCCTGTGGTCGGGTGTGGCGGCGGCGGGCTTCGGCATGTTGTTCAACGTGCCGCGCCGCTGGTTGTGGTTGTGTATGCTGCTCGGTGCGGCGGGCCATGGCACGCGCCGCTTGCTTGAATTTGGCGGCGTTAGCATTGAGATCGGCACGCTCGTCGGCGCGCTGATCGTCGGCTTTGCCGGGTACTATATCGCCCGCAGGCTGCGCGCCCCGCAGACGATCTTCACCATCACCGGCGCCATCCCGCTGGTGCCCGGCGTCTACGCTTATCGCGCCATGATCGCCCTGCTCCAGGTGACGACCGCCGCGCCGGAGGCGACGCAGGCATTGCTGGCCGATGCCAGCGTCAACGCCATCCGCACGGCCTTCATCCTGGCGGCCATCGCCATCGGCATCGCCTTCCCCAGCCTGTGGTTCGACCGCCAGCGCCCGATCGTGTGAGCCGTGCCTACGGCGACAGTTGTGCCTCCAACTGCTCCTTGAGCTGGAGGGCGTCCGGCGCGGTCAGGCCCATGTCGGTCGCGCGCGTGATGTCTTCCAGCGCCTGGTCAAGATTGCCGAGCTGCGCATTGGCGAACGCCCGCCCGTAGAGTCCCGTGCTCCAGTTCTGGTCGATGTCGATGGCGGTGTTGAAGGCCTTCAGCGCCGACTCGTAATCGCCCAGTTGATAGTACGACCAGCCGAGGCCGCTGAAGTTGTCGGCCAGGATCAGGCCGTGCTCGATCGCCTGCGTGAAGTCGGAGATGGCCGCCACGTACGCAGGCTTGTCCAGTTCGGGCGCCCTGATGGCCGTAAAATAGTGGACCCAGCCGCGCCCCTCGAAAGCCCCCGGCACGCCGATCAGCTGCGGCCCCGGATCGGGCTCGTGTTCGAGCGCCAGGTCGAAATAATGCTGCGCCTCGTCGTATTGCTCCATGTGATAGTGCGCCCAGCCCAGGTAGCTTTCCGCCGAGGCATTCGCGCCGCCGCTCAGCTCGATCGCCGCGCGCAGGTCGTCGATAGCGTCTTCGAACGACACCAGCCCCAGCAAACCCTGCTGGAAGATGGCGATCCCGCGCCACAGATGCCCATCGGCGCTGTCCGGGTTGGCCGTCAGCAGCGTGTCGAGCGTCGTCCGCGCGCGATCCAGACTGCCCGTGCTCACCAGCGTGCGCGCGATGCCGATGCGCGCTGCTTCCGAGTCAGGGTCGGCGTCCAGCGCGTGCTCGAAGTTGACCAGCGCCTCGTCGTTGCGCGTCAGCAGCAGCATGCGCTCGCCGTCGGCCAGATGCGCCGCCGCGTCGCAGGCAGGCGTGATGCCGTACTGATCGCGCTCGATGCAGGTCAGCGCGCCGACCTCGGTGTTCTCGTGCAGCCACGGGATCAGCGACGGCGAGTCCGCGTCGAGCAGCTCCCAGCGCAGCATCGTCCCGCCGAAGCCGGCGGACAGCACCTGGCGCCCGCCATCGATCACGGCCAGCGCGCGCACGCTGCGCGAATGCCAGGTGAACGTCTGCAGCGCCTCGCCGGTGTTGACGTCCCACAGGATGATCGTCCCGTCCGCCGACGACGACAGCGCGCGCTGCCCATCCGGCGTGAACACGAGATCACTGATCTCCGCCGTGTGGCGCGGCTCGAACGTGCGGATCAACTCACCGGTGCCGAGATTCCACAGCTTGACCTGGTTGTCGCGCCCGCCGGAGAGCGCCATCGTCTCGTCCGGGCTAACCGCCACCGCATAGATCGTGTTGGTGTGCCCGTAGTGCAGACTGTAGCGGAGCGGATTGGCCACCTCCCACTCGCCGACCGTCCAATCGCTCCCGCCGGATAAGATCCGCCGCCCCTGATCGTAGAAGGCCGCGACGATGACCGCGCTGTAATGGCCGGTGAAGCGCTCCACGACCTGCCCGGAGTCGAGATCCCACAGCAGCATCGTCCGATCTTCGATGCTGCTCGTCAGCACCGAACGGCCATCCGGGCTGAACGTCGCGAAGATCGCCGTGCCCATCCCCGGCTGCAGGCGCTGGATGATCGCCCCCGTGTCCAGGTTCCAGATGACGACGTCGCCATCCTCGCCGGACGACAACGCCAGTCGCTCGGTCGGGTGAAAGGCGACCGAATAGACCTGGCCCTGGTGATGATCGTACTCGTGCAGGATTTCGCCACTGGCGACGTCCCACAGGATCACCTTGTGATCGGCGCCGCCGGTCAGCACCTGTGTCTCGTCCGGGCTGACGTCCAGCCACCAGATGCCGCCCGTGTGCCCAAGAGAGCGCTGGACGACCGGCGCCGGGTCGATGCGCCACTCGATCATGTCCGCTTCTTCACCGATCGAGAGCAAACGCGCGTCGTTGGCGGTCATCATGACGTGGCGCAGCGGCCCGGTGTGCCCGCGGAAGGTGCGCATCGGCCTGCCCGTCGTCACGTCCCACAGCACGACCGTCCCGTCGGAGCCGCCCGTCGCCAGCAGCAAGCCATCGCGGCTGAAGGACGCATCGGCAGCCCAGCCGGTGTGCCCGCCGCTGAAATAGCGCAGCTCACGCCCGGTCTCGACGTCGACCAGCGCCAGCTCGCCGCCCGCGTCCGCGTTGATCAGCAGTCCGCTGCCGTCCGGGGTAAAGCGAACCGTCGCCGGGGACGTATATTTCGAGCCATCGCTTTGCAGGTAGTTGAGTTCTTCTTCGCCGGTCGTCGAAGACCAGCGGCGCACTGTGCCATCCGGCAGCGTCGCCGCGAACGACTGGCCGCCCGGCGCGAGCGCAACGTACGCTATCCAGCCGGTGTCGCCGGTGATGTGCTGGATTTCGGTCTGACGATCCAGATCCCAGGTCGCAATCATCCACGACGGGCACAGGGTGTAATACGTTTCGGCGCAGGTCGAGATCAGCAGGGTGTTGCTCGCCGGGTCGTAATCGAGCGCGCTGATCGAACTCGGCTGGCGGCCCAAATCCGCGCGCAGCTCGCCGCTCGCCACGTCCCAGATCTTCAGGTCGCCGTAGCCGGACCCCGCCAGCACCGCGCTGCCGCCATCGACGAAGGTGACGCCCGTCGCCTGTATCCACCACGCCTGAATCCGCTGGCGCACCGCGCCGGTCTCCAGATCCCACAGCACGATCGTACCGTCGGTATGCGTCGTCACCGCCAGGCGGCCGTCCGGGCTGACGTCGAGGTCGTTGATGAAATTGGTCGTCCCCTCGTAGCGGCGCCGCACGGGCGAATTGAGCAGCAGATTGACCAGATCCGAGCGCGCGTAGCCGGGCAGATCGGGATTGTTCAGCCCTTCGAGCGCCAATGCCCCGGCCAGGAACGGATTGCCCTGGGCTTGCAGGCGCTGCGCCTCCGACGTGAAGCGCAGGCCATCGAGCACCGCCTCCTGATCCTCGATCCCGGCGCTGAGGAAGGCCAGGCGGCTCTCCGCCGTCGCGCCCGCGCGCGTCGATTCGAGCACGACCTGCGTCCCCGCCTGCTCGACCTCGGCCAGCCGGGCCGTGGCCGCTGCCAGCGTCGCCCCCGATTGCGCCGCGATGCGCGTGCCTTCGTTCTGCGCGAAGGCGAGCGTCGCGCTGGTCTGCTCACGTTCGCCAGCCAGGCCGATGATCGTGAGGCCGAAGATGACTGCCGCCAGCAGCAGCAGCCCGGCGATCACGCCCGCCAGCCGGGCAACGCGTGCGGTGCGGGCCTCACGGGCGCGGCGCACTTCCTCCGCCGCCAGCCGCCGGTCGCGCCTGGCCTCCGACGCCTGGATGAAGTACATGTCGTCGGCGCTGGCGAGACTGCGCGTCGACCAGGCCAGCGCCTGATCGAGCTCGGTGCCGGTGTAGAGCTTGTCGCTCTCCGGGTTGCTGCCGTCGCGTCGCCAGGCCTGCGCATCGGCACTGATGGCGCGCGTCAGCTCGATGTCCGCCCGCGATTCATGCAGCCACTCACCCAGCCGATCCCACTCGCGGATCAGCGCCTCGTGGCTGAGTTCGATCTTCTCCTCTTCGGCGATCAAGAGCCGCGCCGTGATGAACGCCCGGCCAACCTCGCGCAGCATGTCCGACTGCGCCGGATCGAGCAGTTCCAGTTCGCGCATCGAGGCGGGCCGCCGCGTCGCCTCCTGGTCGGAGGCGCCGGGGTCGATCAGGCGCAGGAACAGCGCACGCGCCAACTGACGGTGTTCGTCAGACGGCAGGCCGTTGTAGGTCGCCTCCGCGTGACGGGCCAGCGCGCCGCGCACGCCGCCGATTGCCTCGTAGGCCTCGTGCGTGATCAGGCGGTTCTCGTGTTTTTCGAACAGTTGGTGGAGCGTGAATTGCAGCAGCGGCAGCGCCCCGGCTTCCTCGCGTACGTCGTAGATCAGGCGGTTGACCAGGTCGGCCTCGAACGCGATCTGCACGTCCGGCTGCATGGCCGGTTTCTGCACCACGTCGACCAGGTCGGCATAGCGCATCGGGCGCACGGGCACGGTATGCTGCTTGAGCAGGTCGCCCAGCAGCGGATACTGCAAAGGCCGATCCAGGAAGTCTGCGCGCATCGACAGGATGATTGTCAGCGGCGAATCGAACTCGCCAGCCGCCGTCGTCAGCAGGTAGATGAAGTGCTCGCGTTCGGCCTCACTCTCGGTCAGCGTGAAGATCTCTTCGAACTGGTCGAGGTAGAGCACGACGCGCCCGCGCGGGGCCATCTCCTTGGCGATGGTCAGCAGGCCGCGCTTGTTGGGCGTCTCCAGGTCTTCGCGGATGGCGCGCTGCGTCCGTCTGCCGTCCGGGAAATCGCGCGCCAGGGCGACGGTCAGGTTTTCCAGCGGATGCTGGCCGGGCTGAACCGGGTCGAGGTAGAGCCAATCGCTGCTGCCCGGCAGCGCCCCATCGCGCAGCGCCGGAATTAAGCCCGCCATGATCACGCTCGATTTACCGCTGCCGCTCGCGCCGAGCAGCACCAGGAAGCGCGGGTCCTGGCGCAGCGAATCGAGCAGTTCTTCGATCAACAAATCGCGCCCGAAGAAATCGTGCCGGTCGTCGCCGCGGAAGGCGCGCAGACTCTTGTACGGGTTGCGCGGATGCACAGGCGGCGGCGGCGCGGTCTCCTCTTGTGCTTCCGGCGGTAACGCCTGCTCTTCACGCAGATAGCCGACCAGCCGCTGCATCCCGGAATCGTAACGCTCGCCACGGATGTCGATGTATTGGTGATAGCCGAAGCCGAACGGGATGACGTCCGTCCACTTGTCGCCGGACATCCACAGCGGGTAGATGATGCGCTGTTCGTCGCGGGCGTAGGCCAGCTCATCACGCACGTGCGCCGACAGCCGCGACTCCGGCGTGGCAAGCAGGAGCACCGCGCTGGCGCTGCGGATCGACATGCGCAGCATCTCCTCCCAATCGGGCGAGCCGAGCGGCAAATTGTGCTCATCTACCCAATAGGGAATGCCTTCAGCATCGAGGCTCGTGACAAGCTGATCGAGTAACGGTTTGTTCTCACGCGAGTAGGAAATGAAGACGGGTTGCCGCATTCCACGTGCTACTTTCTCCTCGTGCGGTCAACGATGATTGCTGCACTTCGATTATCGCACAGCCCGCCTTACGATGCCATTTCATCGGTCGGGCGCTTGGCCCGCGATCTGTCATGAATTGGAGATTGACGCACCAGCCAGTCCGGGCGCCTCATAGGGACGTTAAACTTGCCGCCCAAGGTCGCCAGCCGTGCGCCAGACCGTAGGTCGGAGGGGAATAGGAAGATGTGGATGTGAAGCGAGCGCAGGCCGTGATTATGCCTGCGCGTGCCCGTCGCTGAGGACGTTGTCCCAGTCAATGTCCGCCGTCACGCCGGGGGCGACGCTTTCGAGATAAGCGAGTGCTTCCTGCGCAGTCGGCCAGATTTCACGAGTGCGCTGTTGGGCCAGCGAGGTAAAGACGTTGACGAAGACTTTCGAGGCGATCAATTCGCTGAAGGCAGTGCTGCCCGCCCAATGTTCGTGCTTGGTCAGGTCGCCGAGTTGGCGCAGCACCTGCACGTCCGTGATCTGCCCCTTGCGCAGGTCAGAGATGAAGTAAATCGGCTGCGACACCTCGTCCAGCAGATCGCGAAGGTCTTCGATGAACTCATAGCCTTCGACTGCGGACGGGCGTTGTAACCAGCGGATGTAATACAGCTTCTCGGACAGTTTGCGCACGCGGTAATTCATGTAGACCAGCTTTCACGTTTTGCCCACGGCCATTGCGCCGTGTGCGAGCCCTTCCTCCGACTCCACTGTAATCCAGAGCCGAACGCGCGCGCGTTAACGAAAGCCAATAATTGTAAAGATCTTGATCGGAGCCCGGCTAGAGGCACCACGGCTGCAGATTACGCTTGTCCAGGCGGTAGAGCGCCATGTGCGTCAATTGGATGTACTCCGCTTGCGCATACCCCGCAGCGCGCGCCTCATGCAGCACGTCCTCCGCGCGCAGACGATGATCCTGCGGCGGGCCGCCCTCGCCCATCTCGTACGGCCACTCGAGCGCCGCCACGCGCAGATTCGCCACGCGATGCAGCTCGCGCAGCGCCGTCGCCAGGCCGGTCGCCTCATGCAGCACATGGCCGAGGAACACGAGATCGAACGAGTCATCCGCGAACGGCAGCGCTTCCATCTCGCCCAGGCGCAGCTCCGCGCCCGGCACGTAGGTGCGCGCCACCGCCAGCATATCCTCGCGCACGTCGAGGCCGGTCACAGCCAGCCCACGCTTGGCGAAGGCTTCCGCCCACAAGCCGGTACCCGTGCCCACGTCGAGCACGCTGTTGAGCGTCACGCCCTCCAGCGCCAGCCCCAGCACGCGATCCATCTCCATCAGCGCCACCCGCTGCGGCGCGCGCATCCGGTCCGTCTCCCCACCGTATCGTTTGTCGGTCATTCGTTGTTCCCTCCATGTTCCCTGTGTTGAATGTATTCACATGCATTTTTCGGGTTTGCCACGGTTGCGCATTTTCGGACGAGGCACGCCTCGTCCCTACAGCAGCCGTTTTCTTGTAGGGACGACCCGTGGGTCGTCCGCCGAGTTCCTGATCCGCGTTGGTCGGACAACACAGGCCTCGTCCCTACGAACCCCACCATGCACAACAGAACCTGATTTCCCCGCACAGTGAACAGTGAACTGAGCACCGTGAACCCATCACCGAGCACTGAGCACCATCCCCCAATCATACAAAAAGCCGGTAGCTTTCCACCACCGGCAGCAATCATCATCGCTGACACACGGTCAGCACTTGCGACCGCCCCCTCAGAGGCTGCCGGACGACGGTAGTGAGACGGCGCCCGACGAGTGCGATCCTGTGCCGCGGACGGCGATGACCGAGATCTGGCGCGCCGAGTAGGGATTGCCGCAGGTCGGGCACTCGGCGAAGTCGCGCTCGGTCTGCGCGCTGCGGACGAGCTTCTCGAACGTCCGGCCGCAGCCGGGGCAGGTGTATTCGAACAGCGGCATCTCAGGCATCCTCCCTCAGCAAGGCGGCGACTCGTTCCAGCCGAGCGTGCGCCTCTTCCGCCACCGGCACCAGATCCGGATGATGAGCGGCGCCCAGCATCACCAGCGGATCGACCAGGCTGACGAGCACCGTCTCGTCGTCGGCCTGCTCGACGGTCACGTTGCACGGCAGCAGCAGCCCGACCTCCGGCGCGGTCGTCAGCGCACGATGCGCCAGCGGCGGGTTGCACGCGCCCAGAATCTTGTACGGGCGAAAGTCGACGTCGAGCTTCTGCTTGAGCGTGCTCTTGACGTCGATCTCCGTCAGCACGCCGAAGCCCTCCGCCTTGAGGGCGGCAATCACACGGTTGTGCGCCGTCTCGAAATCCGTCTGGATGCGCACCTGGAAGCCCAGGGCTTGTGTCGTTTCAGTCATGATCATTCCCTCAGATCGTCAGCAATTTACTCACATTATCGGCCAGCAGCACCAGCGCCAGCCCGATGACAAACACAGCGAACAGCGCGCGAAGCTGTTCCGGCTTGACCCGCTGGCCCAGCCGCGCCCCGGCAAACGTCCCGGCGATGCCCGCCAGGGCGAATACCCCGACCACCGCCACGTCCATCGACAGACCGTTGAGATGGCCGAGGAAGCCCGCCAGGCTGTTCATGGCGATCACGATCAGCGACGTGCCGACCGCCTGCCGGATCGGGAGGCCGACCAGCATCACCAGCGCGGGCACGATCAGGAAGCCACCGCCGACGCCGAGGAAGCCGGTCAGAATGCCGACACCGATGCCCCCGGCGATGACGACGGGCAGCCCGCGCGAAAGCTGCTCACCCTGTTCCGGCGTCTTGCGGATGAGCATGAACGCGCCCACAATCAGCATCAGCAGCGCGAAGGCGACCATCAGCGCCGTCGGCGAGAGCGCCTTGCTCAACCCGGCCGAGAAGTAGGCCGCGACCATGCCAACGCCGCCGAAGATCAGCGCCACACGCCAGTTGAGCGTGCCCTGCGCCCGGTGGATCAATGCGCCCATGATGCTGTTGGCGCCGACGATCACGAGCGAGGCCGTCACGGCGGACTGCGGCGGCAGATTGACGACGTAGACGAGCGCGGGCACCGTCAAGATCGAGCCGCCACCGCCGAGCAGCCCCAGCACGATGCCGATGACGAAGCCGAGCGCGATGTCGATTCCTACAGACGTTGCAGACATGATCCAGCCTCTGGCTCTCCAAACGGCGAGCCGCTCCATAAGCTCAGATGAAACAAGGAAGACTTCGTAGGGCGCAAGAATGCATTCGCCCTCATCCCCCGGCCCCTTCTCTCGAACGCTGCGCTGGGAGAAGGGGAGCAAGTCCCTCGCCCAGGCGCGCAGCGCCGATCGGGAGAGGGATTTAGGGTGAGGGCCAGGGCGCGGCTTTCGCGCCCCTACGCCCCGGCCTCGGTCGGCAGCGCGCGCGCCCAGACCTCGTGGCCGTCGGTCAGGTTGACGATGTTGTCGAAACCGCGGGCGCGCAGGTAGCTGGTCGCGATTTGCGAGCGGTAGCCGCTGGCGCACTGCATGACCACGAGCGTGTCGCGCGGGATGTCTTGCAGATGCTGCGGCAGATAGCCGAGCGCGATGTGCTGCGCGCCGACGATGTGCTCTTCGACGTATTCGCTCTTGCCACGCACGTCGATGATGCGAATGCCGTTCTGCGGCAGCCGCTGCGCCAGATCCTGCGCGTTGATAACCGGCAGCGCCGTCGTCTCCTCATCGACCACGTCGGGCGTGAAGGTGCCGCCAATCTGGTCGACGCCAATCGCGCGCAGGCCGGCGATCAGGTCGTCTGCATCTGCATCCGATGGGACGATGGCGTACATCGGGCGGTCGAAATCGACGAACCAACCGACGTAAGTGCTGAAGTTGCTGCTCGTCGCCGGGATGCTGACCGTGCCCATCACGTGCGCGCGTTCGAAATCCTCGCGCGTCCGCAGGTCGACGACCAGCGCGCCATCGCGCAGGGCTGCGTCGAGCGCCGCGCGGTCGAGCCGTGCCGCCGTCGGCAGCGTTTCCAGCAGCGCCGGGCCGAGCTTGTTGACCTTCTTCATCTGGGCGAAGTAGCGCGGCGCTTCCGGCTGGCCGTCGAGCAGCCAGCGGACGAAGGCGTCTTCGTCGTCAAACTGGAAGGCCGGGTTGAACAGCTTCTCGTAGCCGAGTGTGGTCGATGGGATCGCTCCGAGCGCCTTGCCGCAGGCGCTGCCCGCCCCGTGCCCCGGCCAGATCTGCAAGTAGTCCGGCAGCGCTTTGAAGCGTTCGACGCTGGCAAACTGCTGGCGTGCGCCCGGCTCTTTCGTGCCGACCATGCCCGCCGCCGCTTCCAGCAGATCGGGACGCCCGACGTCACCCGCGAAGATGAAATCGCCGGTGAAGATGCCCATCGGCTTGTTGGCGCCCGCCGTATCCGTCAGCATGAAGCTGATGTGCTCCGGCGTGTGGCCGGGTGTGTGCATGACCTGGATGCGCACGTTGCCGACCATGAACGAGTCGCCATCGCGCACCAGGATCACGTTCGGGTCGTCGGCATAGGCGTACTTCCAATCGGCCGTGCCCATGTCGCTCAGATAGATGGTCGCGCCGGTCGCGTGGGCCAGCTCGCGGCTGCCGCTGACGAAATCGGCGTGGATGTGCGTCTCGGTCACGTGGCTGATGCGCAGCCCTTCTTTGTCCGCCATCGCCAGATACGGCGTAATATCGCGCGCCGGGTCGACGACCAACGCCTCGCCGGTCGCCGCGCATCCGACCAGATAGGAAGCCTGCGCCAGATGTTCATCGTAGAAGTATTTGAGGATCATCGCTTGCCTCTCTCTCGCTGGAGAATGCTCGTGCGTCGCGCTACTTGCGGCTGACCGGCAGGCCAGAGCGCACCCAGCTCATCAAGCCGCCGCTGATGTTGAAAGCGTTGTATCCGGCAGAGCGAAGCTGCGCCGTGGCGACGCCACTGCGCGCGCCCGACCGGCAGATGACCAGGATCTCGCGGTCGGTGGGGACTTCCTGCATCCGGCGGCTGAGTTCGTCCAGCGGGATGAGGATCGCGCCGTCGATGTGGCCCTGGCGGAATTCCTCCGGCGTGCGCACGTCGAGCACGAGCGGCGGCTGAGCGCCGGTCAAGCGTGCCTGGGCGTCCGCGCCTGCGATGTCGTACTGGCTGCCGCCGAAGAGATTCTTGAACATTTGCATGGTGGTTTATGGCTCCTGATCGTGAGATAGATCGATTTCGAATGGTTGATGGTGAACGAACGCTATTGGATGGGCAGGCCCGCCGCCTGCCACGCGGTGATGGCGCCGAGATCGTAGATCGTCTCGTAACCCGCCTGCGCCAGGATCTGCGACGCCTGGCCGCTGCGATTGCCGCTGCGGCAGTAGACGACGACCGGGATGTCACGCGGGATCTCGTTCAGGCGATCCGGCAGCGTCTGCACGGAGATGTTGACCGCGCCGGGGATGTGGCCTTCGGCGAATTCTTCCGGCGTGCGCACGTCAACCAGCAGATGCTCCGCGCCGCTGGCGGCGAACTGCGTCTCGTAATCTGCCGGGGTGATGCTCGCCAGCGTCACGCCCTCCGGCGTCGCCGGGGCCATCCCCTGCCAGACGACCAGCCCGACAATCGCGAGCACGGCCACTGCCAGGACGATCACGAGCGGTTTGTTGAATTTCATTGTCACTATCGCTTCCCTAAGGGTCATCACATACGAACACAGTGTAGCGGTGATTTCCCTTCCCAGGTCGGCAAATTCGCTTATAATGTGACATAAGCTGAATCTTATGGCTGGCGTAGCGCTGATGGCAGCATTGGCTTATAGCTGTAAGCGCCGCCGATGCGTTGCGGTACGGCAAGATACTAGGGACGGACGCGCAATTGCGCGTCCCTACGCATGATCCGTAGGGACGCCATTCTTGGCGTCCGCCCGCCTATCGCATTCATGCAGACGCCGGACGAGGCCCCCAAGGGGACTTCCTTCGGTCGCACGCCTCGTCCCTACGAGGCCGTAATGTAGGGACGACCCGTGGGTCGTCCGCCACCGCAGGCAATATTTCACGGGCAAAAAGGATACCCATGCTCGATCTGTACAAACTCGAAATCTTCAGCGCAGTCGTGCAGGAAGGCAGTTTCAGCGGCGCGGCCAACCGCCTGCTGATGACGCAGTCCGCCGTCAGCCAGCACATCCAGAGCCTGGAGGCCGCCCTCGGCGTGGCGCTGTTCGAGCGGCACCGGCGTGGCGTCACGCCGACCGAGGCGGGCAAGACGCTCAACGAGTACACCGAAGCGATCTTCAAGCTGGTCGCCGAGGCTGAGAACGCCGTCACCAACGTCGAGCGGCTGACGGACGGGCAGGTCGCCATCGGCGCGTCGCCGGGCGTCAGCGTCTACCTGCTGCCGAACTGGGTGCAGGCCTTCCGCGCGCATCATCCCAACCTGACCGTCTCACTGCGCACGGACATCACGCCGCAGATCGTGGCCGAGGTGCGCGCGCGGCGCATCGACCTGGGCATCGTCGAGGGCGAACTCACGGCGGCAGATCGGGCACAGCTCGGCGTCGCGCCGCTGCAAGAGTTCGATCAGTTCGTGGTCGTCGGGCGCAAACATCCGTGGTGGGGGCGCGAGCGCGTCAGCATCGACGCCATCGACGGCCAATCCATGATCACACGCCAGCCGCACAGCCAGACGCGCGTCTGGCTGGAGCACGTGCTGCTGGAGCACGGCGTGCAGCCGCGCATCGCCGCCGAGTTCGATCACCTGGAGTCGATCAAGCGCGCGGTCATGGCCGGGCAGTGCCTGACGATCATGCCCACTTACACCGTCGAGCAGGAGCAGCAGCTCGGCCTGCTCCACGTCATCCCGATCGACGGCAATCCGCTCCAGCGGATGCTCAAGCTGATCTGGAACCCGGAGGCGCATCTCTCGCCGGTCGCGCGCGCCTTCATGGCGCATCTTGGGGAGTATTTTCCGGACGTGGGGGTTGAGGATAAGGTCTGACCGCATGTAGTTCACGAGGGAAGCGTTTGCGTGAAGGCAACTGTCAAAGCTGTGCTAAGCCCAGACATCCCTGATCTGGCACAGTATTCACCAACTGAGCAAGACAACTTTGGATTTCTGCTTCAACTATTGATTGGCCCCGAAAATGGGGACGGAATGGAATCACTTGAAGTTACCGTGTGCACTCCGAAATGGCTGGCGACACTGCACGACAGCAGCGAGATCATCGTAGGGCAGCACCATTTGATCGTCTTTGAGTATGACTATGATCTCTTGATGCGCAGGGTGAACTCACTTGTTGCCCAATGTGATGGCGATACCTGGAACGAGGTAGCTCTGAAATTAACACGCATTGCGAAGTGGGAATTTGAAGATCATGCTTCTGGATAGCACGCGCAAATCAGCATCGCAGAACTACTGAGTGATGATGAAGTGCAGTCGCTCGTCCAGGCCATTGATCGCCGTTCGCTCGGTCTGCGACAGGCGCTCCACTTGGCGATATTGCTCATGCCTCTGGGATTGCTGAATATCCAGCGCAATATAG
>JADLAY010000010.1 GCA_020849765.1 Anaerolineae bacterium | reverse complement strand
TTCCCACGTCGTCGCCATGGCGCGTGAATCCCTCTATCGCCGATTGAGGCATTGAAACTGATCGGCGAGGCGCGGCGGGCGCTGGCCTATGCGCAGGCGTGAATCCCTCTATAGCCGATTGAGGCATTGAAACATTTTCTGGCGCGATGTGCTGTCGCCCATTCCACCAGCGTGAATCCCTCTATAGCCGATTGAGGCATTGAAACATGAGCCAGAGCGTGGGCGCCCAAGCCTGTGGCCGGAATGCTGGCACTGCGTGAATCCCTCTATAGCCGATTGAGGCATTGAAACAGCCAGTGGCTTCGCTTCATCCGGCAGTTCGTCGAGCGTGAATCCCTCTATAGCCGATTGAGGCATTGAAACGATGCCGAAGCTGCCCGCGCCGGATGACCACATGGGCGTGAATCCCTCTATAGCCGATTGAGGCATTGAAACCATAGAAGTGCTGACGACGACCGTGGCAGCGAGCAGCGGCGTGAATCCCTCTATAGCCGATTGAGGCATTGAAACCGAGACACGTTCCTGGGCGCCGCGTGAGGCCACTCTGCCGGCGTGAATCCCTCTATAGCCGATTGAGGCATTGAAACTACCGCTAACGCCGTCGCCTACCCCTTTTGCTATCGGCGCGTGAATCCCTCTATAGCCGATTGAGGCATTGAAACGTCCTTGCGCAATCCCTCACAACCGCGTCCAGTAAGCGTGAATCCCTCTATAGCCGATTGAGGCATTGAAACATTGCCGTGTTCATTCTTCGTCGGGCGGTGCATGTTGCGTGAATCCCTCTATAGCCGATTGAGGCATTGAAACCTGGAAGATCATGGTTGCGCCTCCCGTCGTGTGATCGCGTGAATCCCTCTATAGCCGATTGAGGCATTGAAACCAGGAACTGGAAGCCGAGAACGCCCGGCTGCGGGCGCGTGAATCCCTCTATAGCCGATTGAGGCATTGAAACTATGCGCTCGCCATCGCCATCACACACATGCTAATCGAGCGTGAATCCCTCTATAGCCGATTGAGGCATTGAAACCTTAGCAGAGGCGAACTACGGGCCAGGCCTGCGCGCGCGCGTGAATCCCTCTATAGCCGATTGAGGCATTGAAACTGTGCCTGCATGAGTTTCCCGACGCCCTTCACCGCGCGCGTGAATCCCTCTATAGCCGATTGAGGCATTGAAACTGGGCGTTTCGGGCGTCCTGACGCCGACCGGCAGCGGCGTGAATCCCTCTATAGCCGATTGAGGCATTGAAACTACCTACTGACACCGATATGGGTAGACCAGTTGATCGCGTGAATCCCTCTATAGCCGATTGAGGCATTGAAACCAATTCCCAATCAGTGGCGTCATTCTTGATTCCACAAGCGTGAATCCCTCTATAGCCGATTGAGGCATTGAAACATCATTCCAGAAATCACCGTAGGTCGGATGCCCAGGCGTGAATCCCTCTATAGCCGATTGAGGCATTGAAACTTGAGACCGGGAGCGGCATCTCGAACAGCCGCCGTGCGTGAATCCCTCTATAGCCGATTGAGGCATTGAAACAAGCGATGATTGTGTTCATGGAAACCTCCACTCTCAAGGCGTGAATCCCTCTATAGCCGATTGAGGCATTGAAACATCATGGGCGCGCACTTACTGCGAGCAGGATCTCAGGCGTGAATCCCTCTATAGCCGATTGAGGCATTGAAACTGGGAGCATTCGATAAGCGAAGGTCACGAGCGTCACTGGCGTGAATCCCTCTATAGCCGATTGAGGCATTGAAACGATAGCGTCGGGCGATTGCCCGCGGTGGCCTGGACGGCGTGAATCCCTCTATAGCCGATTGAGGCATTGAAACGACGTTTTCTTCGATGTAGTGGTGACGGATAGCACGCTCAATCTCACAATCTTCGACAACATACCGAAGTTGTCCGCGTTGGGGATTGGGCGGCTGCAACACGCGTGGCAGACCAGTACAACCATTGAGGTAGCTCCACAGCCCTCTCAGCGTACCTATCATCTATTTTGGTCACTTGTCGCTACAATGTCTGGAATAGAAGTTGTAGAAAGGCGTGCGACCAATGATGCAACCACCTCTGCTTTTCACTGTTTCCAACCATCACGCCGAATCATCGGGCAAGCCTCCCTCCGTTGACGGCGATATCCGTAAACGCTACCATGGCTACTTCGAAAACGGATATGGTGAGCAGTGCGTATTCGTCTACGACTACGAAGTAGGGGAGGGTACGCTCTGGATGGGGGACGCGGGTTGGGGCAGGACGCATCCAGTGGTGGATGGCGATGTGCCTGAACTGCTCATGGATGAGCATGAGAAAGCCTGGTTGATGGCGTGCTGGAAAGCTGCTATGGTGCGAAAGGGGATGTAGCCGGGCAGGGGAGTGCCTGCCCGGTCGATGATCGAACATCACTACTTCTTGCCCAATCTCCCGAAGCGCAAGTACTTCGGGATGAAAGCGATGTGGTACACGCGTGTGTTCGAGCCCCTCCGCGCCCACACCCCCAGAAGCATCCAATTTCCTCAGCTATTCGTCTTGCCCGGTTGATCGCCGCGTTCAGGCTTGGACGGTCGATTGCCCACGCCTGCGTAAATGACATCGGGCTGCTGACGGATCACGGCCTGGATGCGCGTGATTTCGTCCATGCCCATGATCTCAAGCAAACGATCGGAAACCGAAGCCTTCAATTGCGCGGGCGAAAGCTTGGCAAATTCGACGCGGCTGTTGACATTATGCTGCAGCAGATCCTCCGCCAGCACGTACGGCATCTCCGGCGACGCGACCAGTTTTGCCTGATCGATTGTCTTGTCGAGGTCGAAGTCCATGTCCAGTTTCGACAGCAAGGCATAACCGCGCACAGTCGAGGTCGTGCGCAGGAAATCACCGACGGTGAAGATGCGCAGGTCATTCAAGCGCTGGATCACGATCGGCACCAGTTCGGAAAGCACCGTTAGCGGCCGGTCAGTCCCCGTAGGCAGTGGCAACCCGACCGACTCATCCTGCTCCGCCGGGCGCAGTTTGAGCCGAATCCGCGTCAATTGATGTGCGGGTTCATCCCCCTCGGCAGGCGAGACCAGCACCTGGCCATCTGGCCCGATGCGCAGCCTGACCGGCACATCCAGTTCGACTTCGTCCATCAGATAGCGGCCCGCGTCGTCGGCAGAGCGCGCCAGGGTTTGCTGCACGCCCGTCAATGCCTGCACGACGCTCTCTCCCAGCTCAAGGATGGTCAATTCTGTCATGCGAAGCCTACTTGTCTTGCAGCTTGGGCAGATACAGATATGAGATCGTGATCGTGGTTCGACTGGTGAAGCGTGGGCGAAGGACGACGCGGCTTGCTTGCTCGCTCCGTATCCTCGACGTCCATTGATAGGCGGCGGGGAAACGCATACGGCAGTGACGCAGCATGAAGGCGCTCGGCGGGACGCAGGTATCGCGTGCGGATTCCAGGCTGTCACGAGCGGCCTGGTTGAGCGCTTCCTGGGCGGCCACGAGACCCTGAGCGCTCGCCATCATCAGCGCATTCAACTCGACTGATGCGACTGGCGAGCGCAGCATGGGAAATGCGAACTCGTAAACGAATGCCGGGCTCATGGCACGCCTCTTGTCGTCTAGGACTTCGGCTGCGGAATTTCCAGGTGATAGCCCGGATCTTGTGGCGGCATCAGGAACTTGGTGACGCGGCTGTCCGCTTTGACGGCCTTCTCAAACGCGACCTTGTTCGTGATCGAACTGGGGGCGACGTCGAACACGTTGAGCACATTCGGATCGCCCGTGTGCCGCGAGACGTTGGTCGGGCCAACTTCGTTGATCTTGGTCTCCATGTCCGCCTTGATCTGATCGGAGGTCTTGCCTGCGGCCCTCGACTTCACGTACTCGTCAATCACACTGTCGCCGGAACGCCCATAGAGATCCTTCTGATGCTGAACGCCATATTTCTCCAGATTGTTGTACATGATCCGTGCTTGATCGGCTGGCGTGCGCGATGTGCTGCTGATCAGCGCGGATTTCAGCCCGGCAGCGGCCACGATCTCTTTGAGAATGCCCATCGAAAAAGCGGTGACGCTTTCCGGGCGCGCGTTGGTCGCAAACCGGATCTCGACGTCCGTCGGCTGCTTCCGTTCGACGTAGGTTCGCGGCTGCGGGGGTGCCGCCCCGAGCAGGTTCTCATAGGGCACCGTTGGGCGCAGCGAGTGCGACGCGAGGACGAACACAGCGTCGTTGAAGAAGCGCACAAATCGATCGCAGTGCTCCCCCGTGCCAATGCGATACTGGCGCAATTTCCAGCGATTGGCGCTGCCATTCTGATAGGCGATGCGTCCGGCGTTGTAGGCCGCAGCCACGAGCGGCGGGTCAAGCTGAGTCGTCCTGGCTTGCTGGCTGATGTAAGCCGTCCCCGCGGTCAATGAGCCGGCTGGCTTCAGCAGATAATTCCGATCGATCGACGAATCCCCCATCGCCTCACGCGCAGTCGAAATCAATGTCTGCATCAGCCCTGCGCTGATCCGGTGCGGCGTCGCCGAGTCCGATGTGTAACCGGGTTCCTCGCGTACGGCATCCGGGTTGCCTGCCGTTTCCGTACACACCGTGGCGACGATCAGGACGCAGGGCACGCGGTAAGTTCGCGCGACATCGTTGATGTACGCGCCGAAATTCTGCCACACCCGCGTTACCGTCGCGGGTGCGCCTTTCGTGCGTTCGATGCCGCTGTTTTCGATTTCGACGCCTTCGCGGGTCAAGCGCCAGCGAATGCTGTCGTCAAAGACATGGTGATAATCGGTAAGCGCCATGATGTTTAGATGCTGATACCCAACGTCTGGTTTACCAGTCCGAACGAGACACGCACAACTGCCGCTGCGCGCGGTGTCGCCGGGTCAAACGCCTCACCTGCGCGACGCTCAATGTCGATCGACAACATGCCGCTGGAATCGGTCTGCTGCGAGACCAGGGTGAACGTCAGATCATTGCGATCGACACTCACTTGCAGCGACTTACCTGTTTGCGGCGAGCCATCCGTTTTGGTCAGCTCGGCGGACACCGTCACTTTGCGCCCAACGACGATCGGCGTGCCATCGCTGCCCGGCTGGGTGATGTCCCCACTTGCGACAATGCTCAAGCGCAGCTTGGGGCCCTTCTGCAGCACGAACGGGCGCGGTAGCTCGATGTCGCTGCGCGGCTCCAATGTCGCTTCCATGTGCATCGAACCGGCGGCCTTATCGATCGACGTCGCGCTGGACGTCCCCGTTTTGGAGTAATCGAAGCTGTTGCTGTTGCTCCCGGACACGCCGATGCCGCCGAGTCCGAATTCGAAACCGGCGCTGGCATCGATCCCCAGTTTGGTCTTCTGGATATTGAAGCCATTGGCCGAATTGAACTCCGACACGCTCATGTCAGCTTCCAGGTAGACACGCGACCATTGATAGGCCGTCGGCATCAGGTAGTTGATGAGCGGCAGCTTCTGCTTGATGATATTGCCCTGCGCCATCGTGCCGTCGTCATCGTTAATGACCTGCTCGAAGATGGCGATGACGTCGATCTGTGTGTCCGACAAGACTTTGGCTGTCTCCACAAGGGTTTTGTCCAGCTCACGCTGAGCTTCCGCCACGGCCAGGCCGACGCTTTTAACAAATGAGCCAAACGCAGGCCCGCCGCGCTCCAATTCATCGGTGATGTCGGATTCACCCGTGTCAGCCGTGGCCGCCAGGGCAGACACATTGGCCGATGCCAATGCTGAATCCGTCAGCCGCGCGCTCATTGCCGACGTTTGATCGAGAATGTCCTGTGCCTGCGGCTGACCAGGTTGGCGTGCCTCCGTCTCCGTTAGGCGCTGCTCCTGATCCGGGTCAGTCTGAGGATTCTTGGGAGCCATGGAACTGTCCTTTCTCATCCATTCGATTGAGATTCATGTGAATTGGCCGAGCCAGGTCTACAACTTAAGCGCGGTCTCATGGTGCGCGCCTGGCAGTTCATCTGTAACGGTGATGCTGGCACTGATGACCTTGTTATTCACCGTGTTCAGCGTGATGTGCAGCGGCGCGTCCGGGCCAAAAACGGTGCTGATGAGCGCGACAAACAACATACCCGCGGCGCTCGCTGTCTCTCCACTGTCGAGTTGAGATCCGTTGCCGTCAGATGGTGCGGCGTGCTTCGCGTCGTCGGGCCGCACGGAGACGGTCGCCCCGGTCAGGACGTTGCGAATGTTCACCTTCGACTGCCGCGCGGCGGAGACGGCGTGCGTGAATTCGACGTGTTTTGTAGGTGGATGCATTCGACACCTTGCGCCTAGATCCACGTCCGGAGGCCAAGGACGATCAACATGAAGCGCACGGGACGCATGACCCAGGCAGGGTTTGGCTTTGCCCGCTCCTGCGCCGATTCAAACTCCTCGCCCGTGGTCGCATGTTGGGCAAATCGGGCTCCGGAGAGCAAAGGGATCGTGTCTTGCCAGGGATGAAAAATGTTCTTCATGCCAGCCCTTTCGAAAATGAAGACCTATTACGGAACGGAATGTAGAGCGGTGTCACATTTTGGTCGTTGACAGTACTATAGAAAGTGTCCGCGACAGGATCGTGACGGGATCGTGACAAGAGGCGCCTGCCAATGAGCGAGTTGCGAATTTATCTCTTCGGTACCCCCCGAATTGAGTTCGGCAGCCGCGCGATCAAGATAGAGCGGCGCAAGGCATTGGCATTAGCGGCCTACATGGCACTGAGCGAACAGCCTCAGAGCCGTGATGCGCTGGCAGCGCTGTTCTGGCCGGAACTGGACGAGATCCACGCGCGCTCGGCGCTGCGGAGCGCACTCCATACCTTGACAGCTGATGTGCCGGTCGACTGGCTGTCTGCCGATCGCATGACTGTGGCGTTAAAGCGAGAATCGCTCTGGATCGACGTGTTCGAGTTTTCGCAGCGACTCAGCGAAACCGCCATGCACGGCCACAACTCCGACGTGGTCTGCGATTCGTGCCTGGAACCGCTGACGCGTGCCATCCAGCTCTATCACGCGGAATTTCTGGCCGGGTTTCATCTTGCAGATAGTCCGGACTTTGACGAATGGCAGCTCGCTCAGAGTGAGTGGTTACGCCGGGAATATGCCGAAATCCTGCACCGGCTATCGGACTACTTCGCAAACCGTGACCACCTCGATCAAGCGATCAAGTATGCGTTGCTATGGCTTGCCAGCGATCCGATCCACGAACCCGCGCATCGCCAGTTGATGCGCCTGTATTCCGCAAACGGGCAGCGCTCGGAGGCTCTGCGCCAATACAAACAGTGCGCAGAAATTCTGGATCGCGAACTGGCGACGCCCCCGGAACGGCAAACCAACGAACTCTACCGAGTCATACAGACCGAAGAGCTGCCGGAAGGCACGGTCGCCTATGAAGGCGACGCGCCGAAGACGAGCGTCATGCCGCCGCTGCCGCCGCTCGTGATCGGGCGCGAGCAGGCGTTGAGCGAAATCAAGCACCGGCTCGGCATCGGCAACGAGACGATGCGCCCGGTCACCGTCGTGCAGGGCTGGCCCGGCGCGGGCAAGAGCACGACCGTGGCCACGCTGGCGCACGATCGGGCGATTGCGCGGCAATTTCCCGACGGCGTGTTGTGGGCATCGCTCGGCGAGACACCTGACGTGTTCGGCACGCTCGATTCGTGGGCAGCGGCCTTCAAGCTGAGTGATCCTGGCCGAGCGCGCAAAGTGGAGGACGTCAGTGCCCTACTGACCGCGGTTTTGCGCGATAAACAGGTGCTGCTGATTGTCGACGACGTCTGGCGCGCGGAACATGCCGCGCCCTTTCGTGTCGGCGGTCAAGCCTGCGCGCTGATCCTGACGAGCCGCCTGAATGACGTCGCCTCTGAACTTGCCCCCAGCTCTGCGGACATCTATCGCCTGCCACTACTGGATGAAACCCACGGCCTGCAATTGCTCAAAACGCTCAGCCCGGAAGCCGTCTCGGAATATCCTGGCGAAGCGCTGCAGCTCGTGCGCGATCTGGAGGGTTTGCCGCTGGCGCTGCACGTTGCCGGGCGCTTGCTCCACGCCGAGGCGCGCCTGGGATGGGGCGTGCGTGAGCTGCTGGCTGAACTGCGGACGGGCGCCAGCCTATTGGCGGCACAAGTGCCCGGTGACATGATCGGTGCCCGAGGCGAAACATCGCCGACCATCACGGCGCTGCTCAAACGCAGCACCGATCTGCTCGACGAGGAGCACCGGCGTCACTTCGCCTACCTGAGCCTGTTCGCGCCCAAGCCCGCCACTTTCGATCTGGAAGCGATGCAGGTCGCATGGGATGTGCAAGATCCAAGGCCGGTTGCGCGGACGCTGGTCAACCGAGGCTTGCTCGAACCCGTCGGTGGCGGGCGCTTTCAGATGCATGCGCTGCTCGTGCTGCATGCGCGCTCGCTGCTCGAACAGTCAGGAGACCTGACATGAGCGTCATCGCCACGCCATCTGTGCAGTCGGCGCAGTCACGCCTGACCCGCCACTATCTCGACAAATTGCGGAAGGCGAATGACGGTGTGCGCCGGGGGCCGGGCAACCGGCAGCACTGGCACCGGGTCATGGAGCAGGATTGGGAGCAAATCAAGCAGCGTCAGGCGTGGGCGGCAGCGAGGACGACCGCCGAGCCCGAACAGGCCCGCCTATGCACGCTGTTCACCATCGCCACAGCCGACATTCTGAGAGTGCAGCTCACCTCCGATGAGCAGTTGGCCTGGACCCAGCAGGCTCTGGCAGCAGCACAAAGCCTTCACGATGGCGAGGCAGAACGCACGTTACTCTATCAGGCGGCCTTCCTGAGCCTGACCAGCGAGAAACTCGATCTGGCCGAGCAGTATGTGCACCAACTGCTGGCTCTCCCGCAGAGCACACAGGACGACCTGAGCCTGGGACGTGCCTGGTATATCCTGGGCACGCTCGACTTCACGCGCGGAGCCCTCGACGAGGCCCTCGACTATTACAAGCGGTCGATTGTGCAGTTTGAACGCTGTCAAGCGGCCAGCGAAATGGCGGTCGTATGGCGTGGGCTGGGTCGCGCGTTGCAGTTTGGCGGCCAATATCAACAGGCGCGGGACAATTTTCAGCGCTACCTGGATGCCTCGTCCGCGGCCGACAGCGCTTACGGCGTCTTTGATGCGCACGTCGGGCTCAGTGGTATCTGTCTTGCTTTGCACGATTATCAGGCTGCGCAGCGCTACGCTCAGCGAGCCGTGACCCTGGGACGCGCTTTCGAGCACTCGCGCTTGTTTCCACCTGCCCTGCTCAGCCTCGCCCATGCGGAGAAGTGGCTCGCCCAGTACGAGAGCGCCAATGCGCACTATGTCGAAGCGTTGGCGATTGCCAGACTTGTCTGCTCACCGTCGACGATCAGCAACGGTCTCTACGGCCTGGGACAGTCGATGTTCTTGCAAGGGAACTATGGGGCCGCGCTGATTCACCTGCGCGAAGCGGTTGATGTCGCGCGCGAAGCCCAGTTTGCGATCCGGGTGTGTGAGGCGTCGCTCGATATCGTGTATGTGCTCGTCGCCCAACACGAGTTGTCTCTGGCGCGCGATCAACTGCGGGATGCGCTCACGATGGCCACTCGGATCGGCACGCCGCACTTCCTGGTCAAGGCCCTTGCTGCCGCGATTAGCCTGTGGCATGCCCAGGGCGAAGGGGAGCAGGCCGCGCTCTGGGCCGCGTTGCTGGCGCAGCATAAACCGCAGCTTCACCCATCACTGTTCGATCTGTCGATCTACACGCAACTCGAAGCCGAGCTCGGATCGCGACGCTATGACGAGACTGTGACACGTGGCGAGCTGCTCACCCTCGAAGACGCCATCCACACCCTCGACGCGCTGCTGGCGACCGCTGCGGAACACCACGGCTAATGCCTGTGGGGAATGATCGGCGCCCCTTCGATCTCGCCATTGTTTGCGAAGCCAGGCAAACCGCAACAAAAGCGATATATGCAGGCTACGGCGAGACACCGGATTCGCGGGCAAGCTTGGACAGGCTGGCTCCTGGGGCATGGCGTTTTTTGATGAATTGATCTGGGCTAACGTTGCGTCTGCGAGTCTTGAGGCCCGATGTCAATAACAACCACTCGACGATTTCTTGTTGGGATGGTCATAGGAGTTCGAACCTCGTTGGGGTAATGAAACTATCCTCCGCTTGCACCGCCTTTGATGTGATCTCATCCCACAAACGACGCCCGATCACACAGGATGTTGATCACGCCTTCGTCGCGCTCGACAACCCCGCTAACCCACAGGAGTGGCGCGCGGCGCAGAACGGACTTGTAGCGTTTGTAAACACGCGGGCGCACAATCACGTTCATCATGCCGGCGCTGTCTTCAAGCGTGATGAAATGGAAACCTTTCGCGGTCGGGGGCGACTGGTGCATAACAACCTCGCCAGCAACCTCCACCCGCGTGCCTGAGCGCAGCCGGGCCAGCCCGCGACTGCCACGGATGCCGCGTGACTTCATCCACGACTGAAAATGCGTCATCAAATGCGGCCCGGTCGTGATACCGACGTAACGTGCTTCGAGGGTGAACTCCTCCAAGGGCGTCAGCGGCGTGAAGTCAAGCTGCTCGTCGTCAAACGTCAGACCCAGCGCATTCTCCCCCATCAACCGGCGCGCTTCCCAGAGTACCTTTCGGCGGTTACGCTCCCAGCTATCGAACGCGCCAACGAGGATCAACCGGGTCAGCAGGCGTGGCGGGATGCGCGTGCGATGCGCAAAGTCAGCCAGAGTGCGAAACGCGCTGTCCTGCCGTGCCGTCTCAATACGCTGGCCCAGACTCTCGCCGATGCTCTGGACATAGGAAAAGCCGAGCCGGATGCTGCCACCCTCGACTGTGCAGCGAGCCTGACTCTTGTTGACGTCCACACCGAGCACCGCGATCCCATGCCGCCGCGCGTCATTGGCGACGACGGCTGGTGTCCAGAAGCCCATCGGCTGATGATTCAGGATCGCCGTCAGGAAGGCTGCCGGATGATAGTGCTTGAGATAGGCGGATTGGTAGACCAGCACGGCGAAGGCTGCGGCGTGAGACTTCGGAAATGAATAGCCGCCGAAAGCGGTCAGGCTATCGAAGACCGCCTGAGCGACGTGCTCCATGACATCCTGCTGCTGTGCTCCGGCGACAAATTCCTCGCGCAGTTTCTCTATCGCTTCTGTTGAGTGCTTGGCGCCCAGCGCTCGGCGCAGCAGTTCTCCCTGGCCCGGGGTGAAGCCCGCCAGATCGCGAGCGACCTTGAGCACCTGCTCTTGAAACAGGATGACACCCAACGTCTCTTCCAGGGCGGCTTCCAGGCGCGGATGCGGATAGACGACGGGTTCTGACCCGCGCCGCCGCGCAAGGTAGGGATGTACCATATTGCCCTGCACCGGGCCGGGGCGGATCAACGAGATCGAAACGATCACATCGTTGAAGGTTTTCGGTTTCAGGCGTGGCAGCGTCTGAGCCTGTGCGCGGCTCTCGACCTGAAACACGCCGATCGTATCCGCTCGTTCCATCATCTTGTAAAGCGCCGGATCATCCATCGGCAGCCGGTCGAGATCGAGCGTCTGTCCGGTGGTCGCCTCGACACTCCTGGCCGCCTCATCGATGGCTGACAGCATGCGCAAGCCGAGAATGTCGATCTTGACGATCCCGGCTTCTTCCAGTGCTTCTTTATCCCACTGGACGACCGTGCGCCCTTCCATGGTCGCCGGTTCGGTCGGCAGCCGCTGCGCCAGCGGAGCACCCGTGATGATCATGCCGCCGTTGTGGATACCCAGATGACGCGGATGCCCTTTGAGCGCCTCGCTCAAGCGCACCAGTTCACGGGCATAGGGCGAGCTGGTGGGCAATGGCCGGTCAAGCTCAATCGCCAGCAGCGCGTCTTCGACCAGATGCGGCGATAGCCCCAGTGCCTTGCCCACGTCGCGCACACTGCCACGCCGCCGGTAGGTGACGAACGTGCAGGCCATCGCCGCGTGGTCGCGCCCATATTTCTCGTAGACGTACTGGATGACTTCTTCCCGGCGTGCGGCATCGAAGTCGATGTCGATATCCGGCACCGAGACGCGCTCCTCAGACAAAAAGCGCTCGAAGACGAGGTTGTGCGTCAGTGGATCAACCGGGCTGATGTTCAGGAGATACGCGACCAGCGAGTTGGCCGCCGAACCTCTCCCCTGGCAGCGGATGGCGCACGAGCGCGCGAAAGCCACGATATCCGCCACGAGCAAAAAATAGTTGGCGAGTCTGGCGTGCTCGATCACGGCCAGTTCGTGATTCAGCAGCGCTCGCATTTCCTCGTCTCTGTCTCCAGGCTTCGATGAGAGCGCTATCTCGCAGCGTGTTTTCAGATGCGAAATGGCGCTCACGCCGTCCGCGAGCGCACTTTCGGGTAAATCCTGTACACCAAAGGCAGGTGTGAAGTCACAGCGCTCGGCCAGGTGTTCCGTTGCACGGATAGCTTGCGGGTACTGCTTGAATAATGACGCCATCTCGCCATGCGACTTGAGATAATACTCGGAATTGGGGCGGCGAACGTGATATGAGGTATCCAGCGTCGTGTGCGTGCGGATGCAGACGACGACGTCCTGCAGTTCGTGCTCTTCACGGCGGGCATAGTGCACATTGTTGGTGGCGACGTAAGCCAGATCGAGCGATTGTGCGAGAGCGACCAGCCGCGCACTCAGCCGGGAATCCTGCGGCAGCTGGTGATGCTGAAGCTCGATAACAAAGTTGGAGTGCCCGAACCAGTCGCGATAACGCACTGCCACGTCGCGTGCCTCAGATAGACGGTTGGCGAGCACGGCCTGGGCGATTTTCCCCTTGCGGCAGCCGGATAGGGCGATTAACCCTGTGGCATGCGTTTCGAGTTCTCGCTCCGGCAGCGCAGCTTCCCCCTTGGGCGCATTGGCCTGGGCAATCGTGATCAGCGAACACAAGTTTGACCAACCCACGTCGTTTTCGACCAGCAGCGTCAGATGCGAACCATCGTCCAGCGTCATCTCCGCACCGACCGCGGGCTTGATGCCATGCGCGCGTGCAGCAGCCACAAATGCCATCACGCCATAGACGGCGTTGTGATCGGTCAGCGCCAGGGCGGGCATCTTCAACCGGGCGGCCTGTCTGACCAGCGCTTCGGGCGACGAGACACCATCCAGGAGGCTGTAATACGAGTGCGTGTGCAGATGGGCAAACATCAGTCATACACCCGCTGCAGAAACCATGCCCCATCCACGTTGTTGCGAAAGATGATGACCAGCAGACCCGTTTCGGTGGCGAGTTTGTAATAGGTGCGATACTTGCGTAAGTGCCACCAACCATCATCGACGACCCAGGTTTCGACCACCTCCGCCACTCGATGCCGCCCCCGCCAGGCGAATTCGATCGGGCAATCGTCTTGATCGACGGATGTGTTGATCGCCTGCCCCTCTGCCCAAAACCGTGTCATGCAATCGAGACCTCGTTGAGGCGGAAGCGCTGTTCAAGGACGAGGTGTTCGCGCTCCCAGGTTTCAATCGCATATAGGCCGTGCGGATCAGCACAATCGGCCAGTGCCGTGAGCAGGTCTTCGAGCTTGTGTTGCGTGAGGACAGGTTGGCCGAACAAATCCAATTGCTGCCAGGTCAGCGGCGCCAGATCGCGGGCAATCACGGTCACCCCCGTTACGCCTGCCGGGATCTCCAACTGGGCGCGCAGGCGCATCAGCGCCCGTCCGATGAGCGCTTTGTGCCCCGTCGGTTCGTGCAGCCTGCGCTGACCTGTCACAGGATTGCCGCGGTCAAGCGAGAGTATGAGTTCAACGGTCCGTAGCGTTTCGTTGGATGTAGCCAGTCGCCGCGCCAATTCCTCCCCTATTTCAGACAGGGCTACATCTAGATATAGGCCATTTTCGACGGCGCCGTCGAAACTGCGCTCAATACGTTCCGTTCGTGCGATCGGACGCGGGATGACTTTGCGTGGATCGTCACCTTGCGCGATCCGGTGCGCGAGCTGTCCACGCTTGCCGTCCAGCACCGCCACCGCGGCGCGTGGCAGATCCGCAACCTGACCGATGGTGGTCATTCCGAGTAGCTGCAAATGCTCAATCGCGTCGCGCGAAAGCGGCAGCAAAGCAAGTGAAGACCGGGCCAGAAAAGCACGCTCCTCCCCTCTCCGGACAACGATTGATTCGCCGGTTGATCCTCTGAACGCGGCTACCGTTGCGGGGAATTTACCAGCAGCCAGGCCGAAGTTGGCGTGGAGCGAAAACTGCCGTCTCAGGTTTCCGCCCAATGTCTTGACCATGGCCAGCGCGTCATTTGGCGTGAGCTTACCGATGTCGAGATACCAGGATGCTGCCGACAGCGACAGCACTGGATTGGCCTGCATCCGTTTGTACCAGAATGGTGCAATCGGCTCGATGTAGGTGGTCAGTATGTGCAGTTCACCCTCGATAGATTCCGCCAGTTCGCGATAGGCTGTCTCGCGAAAGGGCACGACCACAGCATCCGGGCACAGCGATCGCGCTTGTCGCAAGCGCATTCCGCGTGTGACACCCAGGCGGACGGCAGCAATTGAGGCACTGGTCACCGTGTCCTGTTCGCTTGCCAGCAGGATAAGACGATTCTTGGCTGCTCGCTCGACGTAGGATACGACGTCGGGAATGATGGCGCAGACAATCACTCTGCACTCCCGGTGAAACTATCCGGAAACATCAGATCCAGTGTGAGAGTCTGTCCAACGAGGCCACCCAGATTGCGCTCTACCTGGATGCGCGTCCGACAGCCGACGATCTCACCGTCTCGGCGCATCCACGCCTGGCGCTGAAATGATAATCGCACAGCCGCATGCTGCTGAGCCAGAGATCCCATACCCGCAAGCAGCAACACCATCGTTCCGGTTGTTGCCAACAACGAAGAGTTTTGCCGCAGCACATCGTATACACGCTGCGTATCAGCAGGCGGCATTGCTCCTGGCAGATCGAGCAGGATCAGACACGGGACACGGCTACCAATAATGTCACGCATGAGCGCCAGAGACGCATCCAGAGGTGCACGAACCAGGAGCATATCGTCGTACGAGATGTCGAGCCGGGCGAGATAGTCCGCGTCCGAATGGTTATCAACGTCGAGGTAGATGAGGATTGAGCATTCCTGCTGTGCGGCGGCCAGCACAGAGAATGCCAGAGTCGTCTTCCCGGACGTGGGCCGCCCTAGCAGCTCTGTGATCCGTCCATGCGGAAGACCACCGCACAGCAGCAGGTCAAGGTCTTCGTATCCAGTGGGTAGATGTGACGGAGCCACATAGTCGGTGGCGCGCATTACACTCTGCTGTCCCCAGCGCTCGCGGATAGCCACAAGCACGTGGGCCAGGTTGTCGGTCTGGACTGCATTCATCGGCGCTTCCCCGGAAATACGCCTCGTTAGGAAAACGTAATGCCAACAATGGTAGCACGTAAGTTCTACGCCGGTATAGAACGTCTGTTTTGTATTTGATACGAAGTTTGTTTGAAAGACAAAAGGAAACTCTTAGTCGAGCATCCGCTCCTCTTGCCCGGCTAATAATACGTGTGATACCTCGTATTGCGGTATCTGATGAAGTGCAGGCATTCGGAACGAAAGCGTGTGTCTGAGCCCCTCCGCGCCCACACGAAGACACAAGTGTTGAGCATGACAGGCCCGGTGCATTTCATCGGGCTTTTGTTTGTTCATGGTTTTACTCCCCCTGAGATCAAGAATTGGACGCATTGGAGTCAGGATGTTACAGTTTGCGCCCTAAATAGACTGTCCACTTAGTCGATTGTATTGTTTATGGCAGCAAGTGCATCCTTCCCGCTGAGACGGGATCTCGGCGTGCAATTGCTCGCGCTGTATGCCATCTTCGTCATCTCCGTCCTCGCCGCCGCATACATCTTCGTGCAGTCCGCCACCGATCAACTCGAAGCCGACGTCGGCGCGTCGGATCTCGCGCTGGCGCACTCGATTGCGCAAGAGACGTCCACGGCGATGACGAGCGCCCTGGAGGCGGTCTATCACCTCTCGATCCACCGGCCCGTGATTGAGTCCGACAACGCCGGGATGACCCGTTTGTTCGAGAACATCATGAGCGTGCGCCAGGACATCAACCTGACGTACCGGCTGAACGCCGACGGCATCATGACGTTCCATTATCCGATCGGCCCGGAATCGACGGTCGGCGTCGATTTCGCCTTCCGCCCATACTTCCAGCAGGCGCTGACGACGCACGAGGCGCTGATCTCCGCAGGGCGCATTTCGCCGACGACGAGTCAACCGGTGGCGACCGCCGTCATGCCGATCTGGAGCGCGGACGATCAATTTCTTGGCATCGTCGCCACCAATATCAAGCTGCAGTTTCTGAGCGACACGCTGCGCAACATCAGCACGACCTCACGCGAAGATCAGGTCGTCGAGATCACGATCATCGATCACGATGGCAAGATCGTCGCTCACTCGTCGCCGGATCAACTGCTGCGCGATGCGCGCGAGGTGATGCCGGAACTGACGTCCGCCCTGCTCGATGGCGTGTCGCGCAACGTGATCGCAACCAACGCGGACAAAGTCGAATACCTGTACAGCTACGTACCCATCCCCAGCATCGACTGGGGCGTGATCGTCAGCCGTCCCACCGTTGCCGCATTCGCGGTGCCCTACGCCTTCCAGCGTGGCATCTTCATCGTCAGCGCGGTTTTCCTGTGCAGCGGACTGCTCTTCTGGCTGGCGCTGTCGCGGCGCGTGATCCGACCGCTCGAACGGCTGGCGGAATTCAGCCAGAACGCGATGCCCGGCCATGCCAACGCGAATGACGTCGTCAGCGGGCTGGCCCGGCTGACCGCGCGCACCGATCAGATGGGCGTGCTGACGCGCAGCGTCCAGAGAATGCAGTCGGCCATCGAGGCGCGGCTGAACGAACTGGCGACGCTGCTGCGGACGAGCACGGCGGTCGTCTCGACGCTCGATTCGCGGGTGGTGCTCGACCGCATCCTGGAACAGGTCGAAACTCTGCTCAACGTCCACATGAGCGCCATTTTCGCGCTGGACGACGAAGTGAGCGGCTTCCGCGCGAGGGCGAGCCGTCATCTGCCCGCGTGGTATGCCGAGCGCATTCGCATCGACCCGCTCGATCCGAACTCGGCGACCATGCGCGCCATCCGCACGGGCGAGCCGATCCAGATCGTCGATACCGAGACCGACCCGGCCTACCAAAGCCATCGCTACCGGGCGCGCAAGGCGGGCTATCGCTCGCTGCTGGCGATCCGGCTGCCGATCAAGCACGCCGACCCGGCGGCGCTGGTCGTTTATCGCAACGAGCCGTACGAGTACAGCGAGCGCGAGATCCGGCTGCTGACGAGCTTCGCCAACCATGCGGCGATGGCGATTGAGAACGCCGCCCTGTTCGCCCGCAGCGACATGCACCTGCAAGAGCAAACACGCCGCCTGGAATCGCTGATCCAGTCGATGCACGACGGCCTGGTGCTGGAAGATTTCGGCGGCAAGATCATCTACGTCAACCGGCGCGTGCATGAACTGCTGCGGCTGACCGCCGATTCGATCCTGAACAAGCCGATCGCCATCCTGGTCGAGGCGATGGTCGCTCATGCGGACAATGCCGAGACGGTGGCCGAGCAAATCGCGAAGATGCTTGACGAGAAAGGTATCCGCCAAATCGAATGCTCGTATGTCGATGGCGAGGCGCACCGCTATCTGCGACTGACGCTATTCGACGTGACCGATGCCGCCGACACGCTGATCGGGCGCGGCTGGATCGTGCAGGACATCACCCAGCGCTACGAGGTCGACCGCATGAAGTCGAACCTGATCGCGACCGTCTCGCACGAACTGCGGACGCCGCTGGCCGCGATCAAGGGCTACGCGACGACGCTGCTGGCCGACGACGTCGAATGGGATAGTGCCAGCCAGCGAGAATTCCTGACCACGATCTCGCTCGAAAGCGACCGGCTCAACAACCTCGTCCACGATCTGCTCGATATGTCCAAGATCGAGGCGGGGACGCTCGTCGTCACGCCGACCGCCTGCGATTTGTATCCGCTGGTCGTGAGCGCGGCCAACCACGCGATGCCATCCGCCAACGGACGCCTGCGCATCGACCTGCCGCCGGATACGCCGACGCTCTACGCCGACGCCGACCGGATTGAGGGCGTGCTGCGCAATCTGCTGGAGAATTCGGCCAAGTATGCCGAAGGTGACACGCCGATTGAGGTTTCGGCGAGCTACGACGCGCACGACGTGATCATCCGCGTCATCGACCAGGGGCCGGGCATTCCCCTGGAACATCAGGAGCATATCTTCCAGAGTTTTTACCGGCTGGATAACGGCCTGACGCGCAAGACCGCCGGGGCCGGGCTGGGGCTGACGATTGCGCGCGGGTTCGTGCAAGCGCATGGCGGGCGCATCTGGCTGGAGCCGCGCGAGCGCGGTCTGTGCGTGGCGTTCTCGATCCCGCGCAGTCCTGTCCACGAAATACCCGAAGAGCATGGGGTCGGGGGAGGCTGATGGCGGCACGGCAAACGGAAGTGCTGGTGGTCGATGACGAACAGGCGCTGCGCAATTTCGTCCGCCGGAATCTCGAAGTGCGCAACTATCGTGTGCACACCGCCGCCAATGGGCTGGAAGCTCTGGCCCATTTCCAGTCGCACACCATCGATCTGGTGATCCTCGACCTGATGATGCCGCACATGGATGGGCTGGAGACGATCCGGCGCATTCGCCAGACGTCGCAGGTGCCGATCATCGTGCTCTCCGCGCTCGGCGAAGAAGAGGACAAGATCCGCGCCTTCAAGCTGGGCGCCGACGACTACCTGACCAAGCCGTTCGGCGTCGGCGAACTGCTCGTGCGCATCCAGGCCGTCATGCGGCGGGCGCAGTGGATGCCACGCAGCTCCCCCACCACGGCGCAGATCATCCACGACGAGCTGAACGTCGACCTGGAGCGGCACAAAGTCAGCCGCGGCGAGGCTGCGATCGATCTGACGCCGATTGAATTCGAACTGCTGGTCTACCTGATGGAGAACGCGGGCAAGGTCCTCACCCACCGCGCGATTCTGCAACACGTCTGGGGCGAGGAGTACGGCCAGGAGTCGGAGTATCTGCGCGTCTACGTCGGGCGGCTGCGCCAGAAGATCGAGCCAGACCCGACCAAACCGCGCTACATCCTGACCGAACGCGGTGTCGGCTACGTGTTTGGGGGGTGAGTCCGGATACGCTCCCCGGATGCAGCTATGACGTAACCGTCCCACGCCCCCGTATTTACACAACGTTTATAAAGCGCTCTCATCATTTACTCATTATTTGCAGGATGTGCGTAACCTCGATAGGGACGGCAGTAGTTAATCCCTATGGAGGAATATTATGAATCGTTCTCGTCAACTAGTGGTTCTTCTTCTCCTCACTGTCCTCGTCCTTGGCCTCAGTGTCTCCGCAGTAGCGGCGCAGGAGCAGACGGTCGTCATCGGCTTCACGGCCTCGCAGACCGGCAAGTACAATGTCGAATCGACGCGCCAGATCAACGGGCTGAACCTGTGGCTGAATCAGGTCAACGACGCCGGCGGCATCACACTGAGCGACGGCACGGTCGTCACCTTCAGCACCGTCTTCTACGATGACGAATCGAATACCGACCGCGTGCAGGAGCTGTACACGCGCCTGGCTACGGAGGACAACGCCGACTTCCTGATCAGCCCGTATTCGAGCGGCCTGACCGACGCCTCGGCCATCATCGCCGAGCAGTACGGCAAGATCATGATCACGACCGGTGCCGCTTCGGACAGCACGTACACGAAGGGCTACTCGCTCGTCTTCCAGACCTACACGCCCGCCAGCCGCTACCTGACCGGCGCGCTCGATCTGCTGGCCTCGCTCGACGAGAGCGCGCAGCGGATCGCGATCGTGCACGAGAACGACAAATTCTCGACCGACGTGTCGACCGCGCTCAACGATTACGCGCTCGAACTCGGCTATGAGGTCGTACTGTTCGAAGGCTACGACTCTGGCGCGACGGACTTCGCCCCGTTCATCAACAAGATTCAAGAAGCTGCGCCTGACGCCGTACTCGGCGGCGGTCACTTCCAGGACGGCAGCACGTTCGCCCGCCAGCTTTTCGAGAAAACCGTCACCCCGGCATTCGTGGCGCTGCTGGTTGCCCCGCCGGAACCGAGCTTCTCCGAATTGGGTGAGGCTGCGCTGGGCATCGTCGGCCCCAGCCAGTGGGAACCACTGGCCCAGATCGACGCAAGCGCAGCTGAGGCCGCAGGCGTGGATTTCTACGGGCCGTCAAGCGCCGACTTCCACGACGCCTACATGGAAGCCTTCGGCGAAGAACCGTCGTACCATGCGGCGGGCGGTTACGTCTCCGGCCTGCTGCTGCAGAAGGCGATCGAGGATGCCGGGTCGATTGACACACAGGCGATCAAAGAGCAGCTTGACGCCATGAACCTGCTGACCTTCTTCGGGCGCATCCAGTTCGATACGACGCCGGAAGCGCACGGCCTGCAGATCGGCCACTCGATGATGTACGTCCAGTGGCAAGGCATGGCGGACGCGCTCGACAAGCAGATCGTCTGGCCGCCGGAAGCGGTGACCGCCGACGCACTCTATCCCATCGGCGGCGAATAGAGATTACACCTGTCGCGAGGGCAAGAGACCTGCTCTTGCCCTCAACATGGGGCGCTGAAACCTTCACAAATCCTGTTATTGCGCCGGGGGAGCATATGGATATTCTGGCTTTTTTGACAGATGGCTTATTGATCGGCTTTGTCTATGGCATTGCCGCGATGGGGCTGACGCTTATCTGGGGCGTGATGAACGTCATCAACCTGTCGCACGGATCGATCATCGCGCTGGGCATGTTTGCCCTTTACTTCCTATTCGTCAGCTTAGGGATCAACCCGTACATCGGCGTCGTGATCGTCGCCGTGCTCGGATTGCTGCTCGGCATGATCATCTATGCCGTCGCCATCCACCGGGTGATCAACGCGCCGCACCTGTCGACGCTGCTGGCGACCTTTGCCGTCAACATGATCATCATCGGTCTGGGCACGACGGCCTTCAGCACGTCGCCGCGCAACGTCGATTTCTCACTCGGCAGCGCGACAGTCGGCCCCGTGACTCTGCTGGGCACACGCGTCGTGGCCGCCCTCGCCTCGGTGCTGATCACGGCGGCGCTCTACTTCTTCCTTTACCGGACGACGCTCGGCAAGTACGTGCGCGCAGTCACGGATAACCGCGCCGCCGCCGAACTGATGGGCATCCCATCCGCGCGTGTGCTGGCGCTCAGCTTCGGCCTGGGCACCATGCTGGCGGCCGTCGCCGGTGGGCTGATCGCGACCTTCTTCCCGTTCACGATCCTGTCCGGCGGCACCTACGAATTGAAAAGTTTCGTCATCTGCGTGCTCGGCGGGGTCGGCAATCCGTTGGGTGCGCTGTTTGGCGGTCTGATCCTGGGCACATTCGAGGGCATCATCCCTTATTTCCTGCCCACGTCGTGGGTTCCCGTCATTGAGTTCATCCTGTTTGTCGTCATCCTTCTGGTGCGTCCGACCGGGCTGCTGGGAGCGAAAAAATGAGCCTTACAAAACTACGAAATCCCGGACTCTGGATCACCGTGATCGCAGTCCTGCTGCTGGGGCTGTGGCCAATCGTGACGCAGCGGGCGTCCACGCGTGAGGAAATCTTCACGGTACTGCTGTCGGTCGTGCTGGCGAGCAGCCTCAACATTCTGCTCGGCTACACGGGCTACGTCAGCTTCGGACACATTGTTTTCTTCGGACTGGGTGGTTACGTCGGCCTCTACCTGATCATCGTGCAGGGCTGGTCGCTGTGGCCGGCGATGGCCGCCGGAGGGCTGGCCGCCGGGCTGCTGGCGCTCTTGCTCGGCCAGGCGATCCTGCGGCTGCGCGGGAGTTATTTCGCGCTGGCGACCATCGGCATCAACGAGGCGATGCGCGCCTTCATCAACAACTTCGAGCCGTTCGGCGGCCCAACCGGGCTCTCGCTCAACTTCCAGACTTACAACGCGTACGGCGGCGCAGCCAATGCGCTGTGGCTGATCTATTACATTGTGCTGATCCTGGCGCTGTTCAACATCGTCCTCAGCTACGTCGTCAAGACGAGTAAGTTCGGCCTCGGCCTGATGGCGATCCGCGAGGACGAAGACGCTGCTGAGGTCATGGGCGTCATCACCCCGCGCAGCAAGACGTGGGCCTACGTGCTGTCGGCGATTTTGCCGGGAGTCGTCGGCGTACTCTTCTTCTTCAAGAATGGCAACATCGAGCCGCCGCAGGCGTTCCGGCTGCACATGTCGATCGAACTGCTGGTCATGGTCATGCTCGGCGGCTTCGGCACGGTCTTCGGCCCCGCGCTCGGCGCGGTCGGCTACCAGCGATTGCGCGGTCTGCTGCTGACGAGCGACCTGTTCAAGAACATTCAGCTGGCGGTGGCCGGTTTGCTGCTGCTGCTGATCATCCTGTTCATCCCTGCCGGGGCTGTAGGTTGGATCCGCCGTCGCTTCCCAATCCTGCGGAGGTACTTACCATGATCCTGCAAGTCTCCGGTGTCAGTAAGTGGTTCGGCGGGCTGAAGGCGCTGACGGACGTCACCTTCAGCTTGCAGGAAGGCCAGATCCTGGGCTTGATCGGCCCCAATGGCGCGGGCAAGACGACGCTCTTCAACGTGATCAACGGCGTCTACAAGCCGAACGAGGGAACGGTGACTTTCCGCGACGTGGACATCACCGGGCTGAAGACCTACGAGATCGCGCGCATGGGGCTGGCGAGGTCGCACCAGATCGTGCGGCCGCTCAACGACCTGAGCGTACGCGACAACGTGATCGTCGGGGCCTGCTTCGGCAGAGAGAACAACGCGCTCGCCAGCGCAGGGACGATCGCGGACGAGGTGATGGAATTCGTCGGCCTCGCCAAGCGTGCCGATCAGCTCGCGGGCAGCCTCAACATCGGCCAGAAGAAGCGGCTGGAGATGGCGCGCGCGCTGGCCGCGCGTCCGTATCTGCTGCTGCTGGATGAGGTGTTAGCCGGGCTGAATCCCTCCGAGATCGCCATGATGATCGACATCGTCATGAAGATCCGCGAGCGCGGCACGACCATCATCATGATCGAGCACGTCATGCAGGCGGTCATGAGCGTGTCGGATCAGGTGCTCGTGCTCGACTTCGGCAAGCCGATCGCATTCGGCACTCCGGCCGAGGTCGCCAACGACGCGCGCGTCGTCGAAGCCTACCTGGGCGACCCAAGCCTGGCCGCACAACTGCTCGCGCCATCGTCCGACCAGCCGGAACAAGACGACTAGCCCGCGCGGCTGCGTCATCGAAAAGAGGGCAAATATGGCGATTCTTGAAATCAACGATATTTCATCCGGTTACGGTGAAGTCCAGATTCTGTGGGGAGCGACGCTCGCGCTGGAACCGGGCAAGATCACGTCGCTGGTTGGCGCCAACGGCGCGGGCAAGACGACGATGCTGCGCACAGTCATGGGGTTGGTCAAGCCTAAGGGCGGGACGGTCACCTTCGAGGGCAAGAACGTGAGCCAGCTTTCCGCGCATGCCAAGGCTGAGATGGGGCTGGTGCTGGTGCCCGAAGGCCGCCAGTTATTCTCGGAAATGACGGTCGAGGAGAACCTGGAGATGGGCGCAGCGCCCAAACGGGCCAAGGCACGTTTCGACGCCAACTTCAAGCGCGTCTATGAGATCTTCCCGCGCTTGCAAGAGCGGCGACGGCAGAAAGCGCGCACGTTGAGCGGCGGCGAGCAGCAGATGCTGGCCGTGGCGCGCGGCATCATGGCCGAGCCAAAGGTGTTGATGATCGACGAGCTTTCACTTGGCCTCGCGCCGGTGCTGGTCCTCGACCTGTTCCACACGTTGCAGAAGCTCAAGAGCGAAGGCCTGACGCTGCTGCTGGTCGAGCAAAACGTGCAAATGGCGCTGGCAGTGAGCGATTACGGCTACGTGCTGGCCCACGGCAAAGTCGATCTGCACGGGCCGAGCCGTAAGCTCATCAACGACACGCACATCCGCTCAGCCTATCTCGGTATGTAATGAGTCGAAAGCGGTGGTGCGTGGCGATTGCTCACAAGAGATCGATAGTGACAGTGGGGGCAGGTGTCTGCCCCCACTCGGTGTCTCTCGGTTAGGCGGCCCCGAACTTGTAGATTGTGCTGGTCTGGTAAGTTTCTCCCGGCCTCAGCACTGTGGAAGGGAAGTTGGGCTGATTCAGCGAGTCCGGGTAGTGCTGCGTTTCGACCGCAAACGCATCACTCTGCCGGTAGAGACGCCCACTGGCCCCAACCAGCGTGCCATTGAGGAAATTCCCGGCATAGAACTGGAGTCCAGGCTGATCCGTCCAGACTTCGAGGAAGCGCCCACATGCCGGGTCGTAAATCCGTGCCGCAAGGATCATCGACGTCATGTCATCGCGATTCAGCACGAAGTTGTGATCGTATCCTCGCGCGCGAACGATTTGCTCGAACGAGGAGCGCTGGCCCGGATAAATCGCTTTGGGTATGCGGAAGTCGAACGGCGTCCCTTCGACCGGCGCCAGTTCCCCGGTGGGGATCAGTGTGGCGTCGACAGGAGTATAACGATCGGCGTTGAGCCAAACGATGTAATCATATATCGTCCCTGAGCCCTCGCCGCCGAGATTCCAGTAGCTGTGATTCGTCAGGTTGACGACGGTCGGTGCATCGGTCGTGGCCGTGTAATCAATACGCAGGGCGTTGTCATCAGTCAGGGTGTAGACGACAGTCACGTCGAGGTTGCCAGGATAGCCTTCCTCGCCGTCCGGGCTGAGATAATGCAGTGAAACGCCAGCTTCCCCCTCGGCCTCGATCGCTTCTGCTTTCCAAACGCGCTTATTAAAGCCGACGGCACCCCCATGAAGGGAATTCACGCCATCATTGGCGGCAAGCGTATATCGGGTGCCGTCAAGCATAAAAGTGGCGTTCGCAATGCGATTGGCATAGCGCCCCGTAATGCAGCCGAAATAAGGGCTTTTCGTCTCATAGTCCGCGAGATTATTGAAGCCGAGGTTGATGTTTGCCATCACCCCATCGCGGTCTGGCACCTTGACCGACGTGATGATGCCACCGTATGTGATGATCCGCACTTCGACGCCATTGGCATTGGTCAGAATGTACTCATCAATGGCCTGTCCATCTGCCGTCGTTCCATAGTGTTGTACGTCCACTGAGCCTCCTGGGCTACAGCCGCTGAGAATAACGATGGCGTCAATACTAGCACGATCGGCAGCCGACGGGGGTCGAGTTACGTCCAATCGGCCAGCGGTTTCGGCGGGCGGCAGGGTTCTGCCACGATGGGTGCAACTTACGTGCGTGGTGCTTATGTCTTTACCGCCGTCGGATAGCCCGATGGATCGATCTGGACGTCAATCAGGCATGGCTTCGGCTCCAGGAGCGCCGATTGTATCGCCGCCTCGCAGGCTGCCACGCTCTCGACATGGTGATAGGCCATCCCGTAGGCGTCAGCAATCGACGCGTAGCTGGGGTTGGTGAAGGTCGTGCCGTAAACGGGCAGGTTCCGCCGCTGCTGCGCGGTGCGGATCAGATCGAGCGCGCTGTCGTTCATGACGACGACGATGACCGGCAAATCATATTCCACCGCCAGCGACAGCTCCCCGATCACCATGCCCAACCCGGCATCGCCCGTGATGCAGAGGGCCGGCTGCCGAGTCACGTAGGCCGCAGCGATGGCCGCCGGGACGCCAAAGCCCATCGCCGACAGACCATTAGAGACGAAGTAACGATTGGGCGTTTGTGCTGGCCAGCTTAGCGCTGTGAAGATCTTATGTGACCCCACATCGGTTGTGATGATGATGTCATCCGGCGTGTGCTTCCGAATGGCCTTCAGGGCTTCCTGTGGCGAAACATGCCCGGCGGCGGCATGCGGCTGCGCTTGTGCGGCCAATCTATCCCGATGGTCGATGACCGTCGACATGCCCCATTCGAGATCGTGACGAGGCTTGACTGTTTCCGCCAGGACGCGGAGTAACGCACCGATGTCGCCCACGTACTCATGGGCAGCCGGAAGATGTGGATCGGCGTTCTCCCACGGCGCAATCCAGATCAGCGGCGCAGCTTGCGACCAGGGCTTGACCAGTTCGACCACATCAAACCCGACCGCGATGATGCAGTCCGCGCGGTCGAGAATCGTATATGCGGGATCGGTCGTCGTCAGCCCAATCGTCCCGGCGAGGAGCGGGTGATTGGCTGGAAGCGCGCCCTTGGCCTTCGGCGTGTCGATGACAGGCGCCCCCAATGCCTCTGCCAAAGCCTGAACCTCGCGATAAGGCCGCTCCGGCTCCAGACCAAGACCGACCACGATCACGGGACGCAGACTCCTGTTGAGGATGTCTTGAATGGCGGTCGCATGCGCTGCCAGATCGGCATCTCGTGGCGCCCGGCGCTTGCGATCGACGATGGGTATCGCGCTGTTTGCCACGCGGCTGCACAGGCCGAGATGGGAGGGCCCAGGCCGCCCGGCTTTGAGCCGCGACAAAGCGTAGTCGATGGTTTCCTGTGCGGATGCGACCTCAAGTTCCGCCGTGAATTTGGTCACGGGCTGGAAACATGCTTGCAGATCCAGCACCTGATGTGTATGTGTGCCCACACGCTGCGGATCGGTCTGGGCCGTGATGAGCAGGACGGGTGAGCGATCCAGATAAGCGTGCGCCAGACCCGCATAGGCGTTGGCGGCCCCCGGACCCAACGTAGTGACCGCGACTCCGATGTTGCCGGTCAAGCGCGCTGCAACATCCGCCATGTAGACGGCGCTGCTCTCGTTTCTGACCAGGACGAAATCGATGCCCACCTGGCGCAGCGCTTCGACGACTTCGACGATTTCACCGCCGGGCAGGCCGAACGCCGTGCGCACACCTTCGTCATAGAGCTGCCGTGCCAGGACTTGGGCAATAGTGAGCATTGTACGCCTCAGTTATGTGGATGTGGTCATGGGCGGCGGGCTGACCTGCCAGGATCGTATACGATTATACGATCTGTTAATGGTCTGTCAATTTGGGTGGAAAAGGTTACGAGCGTAAGTTAGCTTGACTGGATACGGTTGGCCGCGGCATGATCGTCAGTACCCAGGCTGAGCGCCCCACCCGCCGACCAATAGCCTGGCTCGGCGCAGCTCTTGCAGTGCGGCTGGCCGTCGACCATGATCTCGCGCGCGTTGAGGATCTCCTCGCCGCAGCGCGCGCAGTGGACACGCTGGCCGGGCCGGCTGATGATCGCTTCGAGCGACAGGGTCAGTGTGACCTCGTGAGCCAGGAACAACTCGTCGGTGGGCATGACTTGATAGGCGGCCAACTGCGCATGCCAACGACTCTGCGCCTGGGGCGCGTAATCCGCAGCGCGCGTACGTGCCAGCGGGTGCGGCGCGATTCGGATCGCGCGTTTCGTCTCGGTGTCGATGACCGTGGCCGCGACCTTGCCGTAGTCGATCAGCCGCATCGTCCGGTGCCCCAGCGCACAGCCGGTTGCCACCATCACGCCATCGGCAAAACAGCCATCGGTTTCCACGAACGTGAACAGGCGCTTGTCATGCTGAGGTAGATCCAGGCTGAGCAGCTTGCCCGCGGCCATACCCATACGCAGCCCAAGGATCTGGCGCGGACAAATATGGTCATGCAGCCCCGCCAGGCGTTCAAGGAAAGTCGAGAGGTCAGACATCGCAGGCTCCGGTCTGGTCAAGCCATCAAACGCTCACGCGGATCGACCGTGCGCTCACGGGAAATGACGAGGTGGCCGTCTGCATCGAGATCGACGTACAGGCTGCGTAGGCCGCGCTGGGCACTGCCGGACTTGCGTTCGCCCGCGGCGTCAAAACGGCTCTTATGGCACGGGCAGACGAAGCCCGTCTGCGTCGGACGGACGAGGCAGCCGAGATGCGGGCAGCGGGCGTCGATGGCGTAGAAACCGCCATCATCGCGGCATAACCACGCCTGCACATCTTCGACCAGCACACGCGCGCCGCGCGGATACTGCCGTGGCGATCCGGCGGTCGGCACGCTGGTGTACGGCAGCTCGATCAGCGCCGGGTCGATGGGGGCGCTCATCTCCTCACGAATCGGATCGGTCAACTGCTGCAAGAACTCACGGCGATTCATGGGCTGGTGCTCCGGTCGTAGGTGTGGCACTCGTGGCAGGCCGCGCTCGATTGCTCGTTCGGGTCTTGCTGGCAGGTCGATCCCTGCACCATCGGGACGGAGTAGGTTTCGCCGGTCGCCTTGCCCGTTAGCACCCATTCACCGTCGATGCGGCGGATGTTATACAGCGGTTCGCCGCGCTCAGTGACGAGAATGGCATCCCCGACAGACAGGTCGACATGGGGATTGAGATTGGCGCGCGTCATCGCGACATCATCCGGCGACGACACGATGCCCTCAAGCGGCAGCGTATCGAGCGTGCCATGGCAGGTCTGGCATTCGACGTAACGCGCCGCCGAGCGATCGTTGTAAATAACCGCGTCGCCCATGATCTCGTGCGAGGTGTGACAATCGATGCAATCCAGTTCCCATTCACAGCGCGTGAACTGGCTGATCGGCTGGTAATAATCGTGGACGCGTTGTTCGGCGGGTGACGGCAGCTCAGCGGGCATGTCGTCGCGCGGCACGAAGGTCATCGTGCGCAGGTCGTAATTGCCGCGGTTATGACAGTGATTACACTGCGTGTACGGGATCGCCGTCGTGAATTGATGCGTCTGGGCATGTCCCGCTTCCGTCCGCGAAATCGTCGGATCATTCCCCGCGTATAGCCCATCGTCCGCGTAGAGGACGTGGCAGGTCGCGCAGCCAGTGCTGCGATAGAAGTAGTCGGCGGACAGCCCTTCCCCGTCGATGTGACAGATGAGGCAGTTCTCGGCAAACGTATGGACGGCCTGCCCATCGCTCTCGGTAGGAGCAAAAGCCTGCAAATGATCAATGGGCGCGACGGCGTACGCGGCGGTGCTATCCGCCTGCAAGCCAAACGCACGCCGGATCAAGGCGATGGCGCCCGCATAGGTGGTCATGATGCTGCGCTGGATCGTCAATACCTGCGCCCCATGGCAGTCACCGCAATATTGCTGGGCCGTATCCAGCGCGGTCGGGTTGCGCACCATACCGGTGTGAGCGCTGTCGGCGTCCAGCGCGAGCCGGTCGCCACCGTGACACGAGACGCAGCCGAAGTCCTCGATCGTGTGCGAAGCGCTGATCGCTTCGATGCCGTTGTGGCAGGTCAAACAGCGCTCGGTTTCGCCGGTCAGCGTCGGCTTGATCGTGATGACGGTCGGCTGCTGGATGGCGTGCAGGAGCGTGATGCCCATCAGCACCAGCCCAAGCCCTGCGACGAGCAGCACGCCGACTGTCTTGATACGAGTCGTGGAATTCAGGGACGAAAACATCATCTGGCAATTCGGCTGTTCACATCGACGTTGAAGTTCGGCGTTCGACGCAGGGGCGCCTACGGCATTTCCGCGGCTCTGGCGCGGCGCTTCCCGCGGTACTGCCCATCCGTAATTTGCACCTGCTTGTGGATGCGGTCGTAGAGCATCTCACGCAGCAGTTCGAGCGCGTCAATCACGCGTGTATCGCCGAGCGCATAGTAGACCGCCGGGCCTTCACGCCGGGTCACGACCAGGCCGCGATCGCGCAGAACCTTCAAGTGCCGCGAAACCGACGACTGCGGGATGTCCAGCACCTCGGCCAGGTCGGTCACATAGCGGGGCTGCTCGTGCAGCGCATACAGGATCAGCAACCGGTGCGGGTTTCCAAGTGCGCTGCAAACCTGCTCATGCAGCAGGTAGATTTCGGTGACGAGCTTCTCATCCATGCGTTGCTACTCCCCCTGTTCGCTTATGCTCATTATCGAATAGGTGATCCTGCGCAGACAGTGAGCATCTGCCCCACATCCTTGTGCTTTTTGTCATATCCAGCCGTCGGTCGGCGCGCCGCAGCCAAATTGTGACAAATTGCACATAAGAACCATGACGCCACCAACTATCAGGTCACATTGATGGAGCGCTACGCTATCAGGTGTTCGTGTATGCGTTTTTTCGCATAAGGAAGCAAAGGCATCCGTTCATGCTGATCGAAGGAAGGGGTTAACGACCGATGCAGACCGCCTTCATGCACGAAACCGCGCAGATGCATGCCGAGTTATGCGCTGCCTTCACCGATCCCACCCGCATTCTGATTCTTTATGCTCTGGATGAACAACCGCGTAACGTGGGTGAGCTGGCGCAGGAACTGAACCTTACGCACTCGGCCGCCTCGCGCCATTTGAAAGTTCTGCGCGAACTCGGCCTGGTTGCGGCTGTGCGTCAGGCGACGGTCGTTCAGTACCAGCTAGCCGATCCGCGCTTGATCCAGGCGCTCGACATTTTGAGAGGGCTACAGCGCGATTTGAGTGCAAATCGCGATGATTCGATCGAGGACATTGACTCTTAGGCTGCGGTGAGCGTCACCGCACGTCTCTTCGAGGAGCAAGGTATGCGCCACAGAAAACTAGTGTTCTTTTTGCAAACCAGCGGGCTGATTATGTTGAGCTTCGGGTTGCTGCTCTTGATGGCACAACCTGCCGACGCTCAATGCGGCTCGCAAGCGTCTTCCTGTAAGAACTGCCACGAAGTGCAGGGCAATGACCCGGTCAACAACGACGGCACAGGCTGGCATGTTTCCCACGCGTTTGGCGATTTCTGCTACATGTGCCACGCGGGCAATCCGCAGGCGACCGACGAAACCGGTGCTCATACGGGCATGGTGCCGCCGCTGTCTGACGTGGAAGCCTCGTGCGTGCAGTGCCATCCGGGCGATCTCGAGGATCGCGCCAAGGTCTACGCGACGACTCTCAACGTCGAGTACGGCATGGGCGGTGGATCTTCGGGTGGTTCGTCCGCACCGTCATCTCCATCTGCTCCGTCTGCTCCGGTAGCGGATACGGCGCAACAACCCGCCCCAAGCGAAGCGGACACCGTGCAGGTCGCCTTCGATGTCCCGGCAGACAACGAGCTGGCGGTCGACGATCCCAATCTGGTCGACTACACCCAGCGCTACAACGAAATCGTGCTCGGCCAACGCCCGGTCAACGTCGGCAACATCATCCTGGTCGGCTTGATCGGCCTGATTGTGGTCGGTGGTGGTGGCTTCATCCTCTTCAACGAGGTGCGTCTGCGGCTGGCAGCCAGCACGGTTGCCCAGGTCGATGGCACCAGCTATCCCGAAGACGTGGTCGAGATGCTCCCGGCGCTCGCTCGCCTCAAAGTCGAGACGCGCAACGCCCTGAAGAAGCTCGTGCAGAACCCGAAAAAGACGGAGTCGGTCGTTGGCTTGATCAATTCGCTTGGCGCGGATGAAAACCCGGAGGACACGGCATCATGAGCTCCATAATTGCGTATATTCGCCGAGATGAATGGTCGCCCTACGTAGCGGGCATTCTCCTTGGGATCGTAGGTGTGATGGCGGTCTGGTTGAGCGATAGCCTGCTCGGTGCCTCCGGCGCGTTCGAGAACGTAGTCGGGATCATCGGCAAAGCGATTGCGCCTGACGTGTTCAACAACATGTACTTCAACTTCATCATGCCGCCGGAAATCAGCTGGGGCGTGATCCTGCTGGTCGGCATCTTCTTTGGTGGCATGCTCGGCGCGGCCACCAGCGGCACCCTGAAATGGGGCAAGAGAGACGCCGCCAACAGTGATGAGCAGTGGAAACAGATCTTCGGGCGGCAGACGTGGAAGCGCTGGGCCGTCGCGTTTGTCGGCGCCATCATCCTCGAATACGCAGCGGGCATCGCCGGGGGCTGCACCAGCGGCCTGGCGATCTCCGGCGGGATGCTGCTCGCACCTGCGGCCTTCCTCTTCATCGCCGGTATGTTCGCGTCCGGCATCGTCACGGCCATGCTTGTCTACCGCAGGAGATACTAGTCATGTCGACCTATATCATTGCGCTGTTCCTGGGTGTCTTCTTCGGCTTCGCCCTCAATAAAGCCGGACTGACCAAGTATCACAAGATCGTCAACGTGTTCCGGCTGACCGATCTGGCGGTGCTCAAGTTCATGATGACGGCCTTGATCGTGTCGATGAGCGGCCTGTATCTGCTGCGCGGCCTGGGCTTGATCACCTTCCCGAACGTCCCGGCGACCTACATCGCGGGCAACGTCATCGGCGGGCTGATCTTCGGCGTCGGCATGGCGCTGAGCGGCTTCTGCCCCGGCACGTGCGCTGCCGGGAGCGGAGAAGGCAAACTCGACTACCTGATCCCTGGTGTGCTCGGCTTCCTGGTCGGCGCGGCCCTTTACGGGCTGACGTACCCGCAGGTCTTTCCCGCAATCTCGGCCATCGCCAACGTCGGCAACGTCGTCATCCCGGATCTGTGGAACCTGAGCCCATTCTTCACCGTGGTGCTGTTCGCCGTCCTGTCCATCTTCCTGTTTTACTTAATCGATCGCGCGGGCCTGCACCGCAAGGATCGTGCCTAACCCGGTTACGTCACCGCCTTGTCGATGACATCCAGAAGGCTGGAGACTTGTATGTCGAACGAATTCTCTAGACGTAATTTTTTGCAGCTTGGCGCGGTCACCGCGGGCGCGCTCGCGGTCGGGCAGATGCTGCCACCGGCGGTGGCGCGCGCTGCCGAGGCCGCCGGGATGCTCAACAGCAGCGGCGACGGCTATGTGCCGAGCATGTGCGAGATGTGCGTGTGGCGCTGCGGCTTACTCGCGCGCGTGAAAGACGGGCGCGTCGTCAAGCTGGAAGGCAACCCCGAACACCCGCACTCCAGAGGGCATCTGTGCGTGCGCGGTCAATCGGGCTTGTTCAATACGTATGATCCCGATCGCGTGCTCAACCCGCTCATCCGCGTGGGCAAGCGCGGCGAAGGTCGCTTCCGCAAAGCCTCGTGGGATGAGGCGCTCGATTACACCGCCAGCCGCATGCTGCAAATCAAAGAAACCTATGGCCCGGAGGCGATGGTCTTCTCGTCCACGCACAATCTGAGCCAGGTGCAGTTTGAAAACTTGCTTTATGCCTTTGGTTCGCCGAACTACGGTACGCAGCGCAGCCTGTGCTTCAACGCCATGATCGTCGCCAACATGATGACCTACGGCATGGAAGAGCCGGAGCGCATTTACGACGAGGATCTGCAATACATCATCCTCACCGGGCGCAACCTGATGGAGGCGATTTCCACCTCCGAGACCGGCGAACTGAGCGCGGCGATTGGTCGCGGCGTCAAGGTCATCTACCTCGACCCGCGCTTCACCAAGACCGCGGCCAAAGCGACGGAATGGCTGCCGATCAAGCCGGGCACAGACCTGGCGTTCCATCTGGCGCTGCTCCACGTGATCATCGGCGAGGGACTCTACAATCATCGTTTTGTGGATAGTTACACCGTCGGCTTTGACGAGCTGGCTGCGGAAGTCGAGCAGTACACGCCCGAATGGGCCGCGCCGCTCACCGAGATTGATGCGGACACCATCCGCCGCATTGCGCGCGAATTTGCCGCTGCGGCGCCGCATGCGCTGGCACACAACGGATGGCGCACCTCCAACTTCATCAACTCGTTCCAGACGCAGCGCGCCATCACCATCCTGAATGCGCTCGTCGGCAACTGGAACGTAACGATGCGCGCAGCAGGCGGTGAAGGCAGCAGCGCGCTCGGCAGCATCCCACAACCGCCCTACCCGCGCATCTCAGCGCAACGGTTGGATCACGTGCCTGCCCGCTTTCCAGTCGTACCGTTGAAGCTCGGCGTCTTCCAGGAATTGCGCGACAGTATTCTGACTGGCGACCCATATCAGGCGCATGGTTGGTTCATATCGCGGCAAAACCCTGTCATGTCGCTGCCGGATCGGGCCAAGACGCTGCAAGCCTTCGAGATGATGGACTTCATCGTCACGGTCGACATCATCGCCAACGATACGGCCTGGTTCTCCGACGTGATCCTGCCGGAAGCGTCCTATCTTGAGCGCTACGACCCGCTGCTGCCCGTCGGCGACCGCGCCTACCTGCGCCAGCCGGTGATCGAGCCGCAAGGCGAAGCGAAATCCGCCCTGTGGATCTACAAGCAGTTGGGCGAACGCCTCGGGCTGGGCGATTACTTCCAGTACGAGGATGAAGAAGACTACATCAACCAGCAGTTGGCGCCACTCGGCGTGACGGTGGATGACATCCGTTCGAAGGGATATGTCGACCTGCCGCCGGGCGAGGAAATCGGCTTCGAGTGGAACACGCCCAGCGGGAAGATCGAATTGTTCTCCGATACGCTGGCGCGCGTCGGCTTCTCCGGCGTCCCTGTCTGGGATGCGCCGCCGGAGCCGCCTGAGGGTCAGTTCTATCTGCTCACGGGCAAGGTCGGGCAAGCGACGCAGTTCGGGACGCAGAACAACCAGATGCTCCATAAATATGCCGACGAGCCGCGCCTGTGGTTCAACGACACAGTGGCGGAAGATCGCGGGTTGGCCGATGGCGACTGGGTCGAGGTGATCAGCGAGGTCGGCAAGGCGCACATCCGCTTGCGCGTGACGCCCGCCATCCGCCCCGATTGCGTCTACCTGACGCCCGGCTACGGTCATCTCTCGAAAGGCTTGACCACCGCCTTTGGCCTCGGCGCGAGTGACTCCGCGCTGCATGTGACGTACACCGATCCCATCAGCGGCAGCCAGGCGCTCAGTCAAACCTTCGTTACGGTTCGGAAGGTATAACATCGTGGCTCATCAAGTCAACAATCCGCGCTACGGCTTCCTCATTGACGCGTCGTATTGCATCGACTGCCGTTCGTGCATGGTGGCCTGCAGCGTGGAAAACGAAGTCCCCATGGACAGCACGCGCATCTGGATCAAGGAAACCGGCATCACCGGCAAATATCCTGATCTCAAGCGTTTTACGGCGCCGTTTCACTGCATGCACTGCAAAGATCCATCGTGCGTTTCTGCCTGTACCGTCAGCGCGCTGACGCGCAGCGAAGACGGCATCGTCAACTACGACCAGGATCTCTGCATCGGCTGTCGCTACTGCATCTATGCCTGTCCGTTCGGCGTGCCCAACTACGAGTGGGATGAACCGCTGCCGCTCGTCGTCAAGTGCGATATGTGCTACGCCCGGCTTGCCGAAGGTCAGCAGCCCGCCTGTGCGGCCACCTGCCCCACCGGCGCGATCCAGTTCGGCAAATACGAAGACATGCTGGCCGAGGCGCATCGCAAGATCAGCGAGCAGCCCGACAAATATGTACAGCACGTCTACGGCGAAGAAGAGAACGGCGGCACGGCGACCCTGTACATCTCGCCAGTGCCGTTCGAAGAACTCGGCTTCCCGATTGCCGGTGAAACCTCGCCCGCCTATTCGAACCGGCTGGTCACAGAAGGCACGCCGATGGTCGCGGGCATGATGCTCGTCGGCCTATCGGGAGCTTACCTGACGATCAAGCACATCAAGGAAGAAGCGGCACGCGAGCGCGAGGAAGCAGAAAAAGAGAAACTTGCCCAAGCGGCAGTGGAAGAGAATTAGCCATGCTACAAAAACTGCTGCATGAACTGCGCACGATGCCGAAGTTTCTGTATGTGACGGCGGCATTGACGTTGCTTGGCCTGAGTGTCGGCCTCTATCGCATGATCGTGGGCCTGGGGCCGACGACCAACTTGAGCAAGGCGTTTCCGTGGGGCGTCTGGATCAGCTTTGACCTGGCGACCGTCGCCCTGTCGGGCGGCGCGTTCACCCTGGCGGCGCTGGTCTACGTCCTCCAGTTTGAAGATCTGCACTCGGCGACACGCCCCACGGTGCTGGCCGGTTTGCTCGGTTACAGCTCGGTGATGGTCATCCTGCTGTTCGATCTTGGCCGCTGGGATCGTTTCTACAACGTGTTCCTGCACCCGAACGTGAGTTCCGCGCTGCTCGAAGTGAGCTGGTGCATCACGGCCTATTCGCTGATCCTGATTTACGAACTCAGCCCGGTGCTGCTTGAAAAAACGCGCTTCAAATGGCTGCTGCCAACGATCAAGAAATATACCGTCCCGATCGTGATCATCGGCGTGACGCTGTCGACCATGCACCAGTCCTCGCTGGGGACGATGTTCATCATTATGTCGCCGCGTCTGCACCCGCTGTGGTCGTCGATGCTGCTGCCCGTCTTCTTCCTCGTCAGCTCACTGGCGTCGGGCATCTCGCTCGTCATTGCCGGGGCATCGGTCAGCTACTGGCTGTTCGGGCACAGCCTCAAGATCAAGACGATGGCGAAATTGAGCTGGTTTATCCCCTGGCTGCTGGCGTTCTACGTCGTCATCAAGTTTGGCGAGCTGGTCATCACCGGCGAATGGGATCTGCTTTTCAGCAGCGGCGGCTACAGCCTGCTGTTCTGGGGTGAGATCATCTTCGGCGCGCTGATTCCGATTGGCATGTTCGCCTTCCGCCAGGTACGTTTCAGCCGCGTCGCTTCGCTGATCGGCGCACTGTTTGTGATGGGCGGCGTCATTCTGAATCGCTTTGACGTCACCTGGTTCTCGATTGCGCCGGTTCAGGGCGAGACGTACACACCGCATTGGATGGAAATCGCCATCCTGGTCGGCGTCGCGGCGGGTCTGGTCACTGTCTACAGCCTGGTCGCGCGCTATCTGCCAGTCTACGAAGAGACGGACACCTTCAAGCGGAACACCCCCCTGCCACGCCCGCTGGAGGAAGCGCCCGCGGCAGGCGATTGAGGTCCAATCCCGTCCGCGCGTAGATAAAGAATCAGCCCGGTGCATACCGGGCTGATTGCTTGTGCGTAACTTCCCTGTCTGTGCAGATAAACGCCCTACTCCACGCAGATGAAGATCGGCGCCCAGGGTCGGTCGCGCTCCAGTGAGATGTCCGGCGGCGTGACCGAGATGTCGGGCCGCAGATAGCTCGTCTGACCCAGCGTGGCATCGACGAGTGACGGCAGCCTGCCCTCCTGGCTGGCATTCTCCTCGGACGGCGCATCCATCGGGTAGATATCGGCGGAGACCGCGTCCGTGAGCTGCAACGCCTGACGCTGAACATCAATCGCCTGCGCGTCGATGGGCAGTGCATTGGCCTGGAAGATGTCCGGGTCACCGTCGACATCCGACGTGAACACCAGCTCCATGCTGCCACAGAGCCAGGTCGGCGCGTAATCGGCAATCGTGTTGTCCGTCACCTGCCGCGTCTGGCCGCTCGGCACCTGGTAAACGTAGATGTCGAGATCGCCATCCAGCCCCGACTGGTACGCGATCAGGCTCCCATCGGGCGACCAGGCCATGTTGGTCGCGTCGCCCGCCGGGTTGGAGATCGCTCGGCGGCTGCTGCCGTCGGCATTCATCAGATGGACGACGCTGGTGCCGCTCTCGTTGATCGAGCGGAACACGATCTGCGTCCCATCCGGCGAATACTGCGGATCGAGATCGTTGGCCGTGCCATCGCTCAGCAGTTGCACCTGGCGCATGGCGACGTCCATGACGTAAATCTGCCACTGGCCGCTGCGATCGCTCTGGAACAGCAGGCGAGTGCCATCCGGCGACCAGTAGGCGTTCAGATCGCTGCCGCCGTCGTTGGTCAGGCGATACTCGACGCCCGTCGTCATATCCACCATGTACAGTTCCCAGTTGCCATCACGCGTAGATTCGAAGGCGACGTGATTCTTCGGCCCCCAGACCGGGTCAGAGTCGATGGCGACGGTGTTGTAGGTGACGCGCCGCGTCTGGCTCGTATCGCCATCCATCGGCGTGACGTAGATCTCCCAGTTGCCGTCGCGATTGCTCGTGAACGCGATCCACTGCCCGTCCGGCGAACGTGACGGCTGGACATCATCCGCCGGGTTCTGCGTGAGATTGGTATTCGCGCCCGGCTCGCCGGGGATGTCACCCAGACGGAAGATCTCCCAATCGCCCGTGCGATCGGTGTGATAGACCTGCCACGGAGTACAGCGCAGCGCGCAATACGGCGTGACAAAGGGCGTCTCTGCAATCTCAGCGGTTGGCGTCGGCGTCGTCAGCGCCGGAGCCGATGGCACCAGCCGGTAGCCAAAGTCAATGTCGTCGCGCATCTCGTCGGCCAGCAGCGTGACGGGTGTGTCATTGTCTTCGCCCGTGTGGCTGTCGAACGTGTTGGCCGTGCCCGCGGGCGGCGTGGCCGTCACCAGGTAGTCGCCTGCCAACAGATGATCGAACAGGTAGAAACCGCTGGCGTCGGTCGTCGTCGTCAGGTCGATGGCATTGTTGAAGCTATCGACGCCTGTGAGCACGATCGCCACCGTGGCGATGCCCGGCTCGGCAGGATCTTGCACGCCATCGGCGTTGTGATCCAGCCAGACGAAGTCGCCAATCGAGCCGGTGCCCTGATAGCCGAAATCGACGTCGGTGCGGTGTTCCGTCGGCATGATAGTCACGACCGCCGTGTCCGCCGTCGCCACGCCATCGAGATCGTAGGTCGGGATCGTCCCTGGCGGTGGCGTCGTCACGGTCACGGTGTAGCCCGCGACATCGCTCGGCGGCAAGTCCGGGAACAAATAGAGTCCGTCGTCTGCGGTCGTCGTCGTCAGGTCGACCGGATTGCCGAATGCGTCAATCCCGCTGAGCGTGATCGTCAATCCGGGCAGGCCGGGTTCTCCGGCATCCTGCACACCATCGCCATTCCGATCGTGCCAGATACGGTCGCCGAGCGAGCCGAGGCCGAAGTAACCGAAATCCACGCCCGTGCGCGTCTCACCGGGGGTGAGCGTGACCGGCGTGTCGTTGTCCTCGCCGGTGTTGCCGTCGTAGGTGTTGATCGTGCCCGCCGGGGGCGTGACCGTCACCACGTAATCCCCGGCCAGCAGATGGTCGAACACGTAGTTGCCATCGGCATCGGTCGTCGTCGTCAGTGTGACGGGGTTGCCGAACGCATCGGTGCCCGTCAGCGTGATCGTGATGCCGGGGATGCCCGGTTCAAGCCCGTTCCGCGTGGCGCTGGCGTCGTCGTCGCGCCAGACGCTGCCCGCAAGCGAGCCGCTGCCCTGGTAGCCGAAGTCGACGTCCGTCCGCGTCTGGTTGGGATCGAGGAGCGCGAGCGCCGTGTGCGCCGTCACAATGCCATCCAGATCGATGGTGGGCACCGTGCCCGCGGGTGGCGTCGTGATCGTGACCAGGAAGCCGGTCGTATCACTGGGCGGCAGTCCGGCGAACGTGTAGATGCCGTCCGCGCCCGTCGTAGTCGTCTTTGTGATCGGGTTGGCGAACGAGTCGAGGCCGGTGAGCGTGAGCATCAGGCCGGGGATGCCGGGCTCGCCCGCATCCTGCACGCCGTCGCCGTTGACGTCGTTCCAAACGCGATCACCGAGCGCGCCCGCCCCGACGTAGCCGAAGTCGACCGCGGTCACGTCGTTACCGGCAGTAACCGTGATCGGCGTCTGGCTGTTCTCGGTCGCATCGCCGGGGAAAGCATCGTTGGTCACGTTGAAGCCGGTTGGCGGCGTGGCCGTGACGGTGTAGGTGCCCGGCGGCACGTTGGCGAAGTTGTAGTCGCCCGCCGCATCGGTCGTCGTCGTGAAGCTGATGGCATTGCCATTTGCATCGGTGCCCGTCAGCATCACAGGGATGCCTGCGAGGTCGGGCTCCACGCCATTTTGCGCGCCGCTGGAGTCGTCATCGCGCCAGATGCTGCCGGAGACGCTCTGCGCCCCTTGATAGCCGAAATCGACGGTTTGAATATCGGTGTTGCCCGCATCGACCACGATGCCGGGTGTGGCCCCGTCTACCGTCACGTCGCCCGCAAAGACGTCCGCCACCGGGAGCAGCCCGGCCAGGGCGGCGCCGCTGGTCGTCACCGTGTAGCCGGTCGCATCGCTGAATGCCAGGTTGCTGAACACGTAGTTGCCAGCCGCATCCGTTGTCGTCGTCAGGTTGACGGGGGCGCCCAGGCTGTCCATGCCGGTCAGCGTCACGGTCACATTCGGGATACCGGGTTCGCCGGGGTCCTGGATGCCATCGGCATCGTCGTCGCGCCAGACCGTGTCGCCGATCCGCGCTGCGCCGCGCAGGCCGAAATCGACCGTATCCAGCGCAGCATTCGGATTAAGCACGATGCCGGGTGTCGCCCCGTTTTCCGTCGTGTCGCCTGGGTAGGCATCCGCCGATGGGGTGAAGCCCGCGGGCGGCGTTACCGTCACCGTGTAGCCCGTGCCATTGCTCGGCGGCAGGTGCTCGAAGATATAGTTGCCATCAGCATCGGTCGTTGTCGTCAGATTCAGAACGTTGCCGAAGGCGTCCGTGCCGGTCAGCGTGACGGTGACGCCAGGCACGCCGGGCTCGCCCGCGTCCTGCACGCCATCGCCATCGTCGTCGCGCCAGACGCGGTCACCGATCGATCCGTTGCCCTGGTAGCCAAAGTCGGCGTCCGTGCGCGTCTCGCCGGCGGCCAATGTCGCAGCCGTCGTGTTCGCCGTCGCGATGCCGTCCAGATCGTAGGTCGTCGTCGTGCCCGCTGGCGGCGTCGTGACGGTCACGGTGTAGCCCGTGCCATCGCTCGGCGGAAGATTGGCGAACGTATAGGCGCCATTCGCGCCGGTCGTCGTCGTGAAGCTGACGGCCACTCCGGCGGCATCGGTGCCGGTCAGAGTGACCGTCAGGCCGGGAATGCCCGGCTCACCCGCATCCTGCACCGCGTCGCCGTTGTCGTCGCGCCAGACGCGGTCGCCAATCGAGCCAGTCCCTTGATAACCGAAGTCGACATCTGTGCGCGTCGCGCCTGCGGTCAGCGTCGCAACCGCAGTGTGAGGTGTGCCCGTGCCGTCGAGATCGTAGGTCGGGACTGTGCCCGCCGGGGGTGTCGTGACGGTCACGGTGTAGCCCGTGCCATCACTCGGCGGCAGGTTGGCGAATGTGTAGGCGCCATTTGCCCCGGTCGTGGTCGTCCCGGCCACCGCGTTGCCGAAGGCATCGGTGCCCGCCAGGGTGACGGTCAGCCCGGCGATGCCCGGCTCGCCTGCATCCTGCACGCCATCACCATCGTCGTCGCGCCAGACGCGGTCGCCAATCGAACCGGTGCCGCGATAACCGAAGTCGACATCCGTGCGCGCTTCGCCAGCCGTCAGCGTCGCGACCGCCGTATGGGCCGTGCCGGTGCCATCGAGATCGTAGGTCGGTGCCGTGCCCGCGGGCGGTGTCGTGACCGTCACGGCGTAGCCCGTGCCGTCGCTCGGCGGCAAATTGGCGAAGTTGTAAGCACCATCGGCGCCGGTAGTCGTCGTGAAGCTGACGGCCGTGCCGGAGGCATCCGTGCCCGTGAGGGTCATGGTCAGCCCGGCGATGCCCGGCTCACCTGCATCCTGCACGCCATCGCCGTCGTCATCGCGCCAGACGCGGTCGCCCAACGACGCCGTGCCCTGATAGCCAAAATCGACATCCGTGCGCGCCGCGCCCGCCGTCAGCGTCGCGACCGCCGTGTGCGCCGTACCCGTGCCATCAAGATCGTAGGTCGGTGCCGTACCTGTGGGCGGTGTCGTGATGGTCACCGTGTAGCCGGTGCCATCACTCGGCGGCAGCGTGGCGAATGTGTAGGCACCATTTGCGCCGGTCGTCGTCGTCCCGGCTACCGCATTGCCGAACGCATCGGTACCCGCCAGCGTGACCGTCAGCCCGGCGATGCCCGGCTCGCCCGCATCCTGCACACCATCACCGTCGTCGTCGCGCCAGACGCGGTCGCCGATGGAACCGGTGCCCCGATAGCCGAAGTCGACGTCTGTGCGCGTCTCACCCGCCGCCAGAGTCGCGACGGCGGCGTTGGCTGTCGCGATGCCATCCAGATCGTAGGTCGGCGCCAGGCCCGCGGGCGGCGTCACGGTTACCGTGTAGCCCGTGCCATTGCTCGACGGCACGTTGGCGAAGTTGTAAGCGCCGTCCGCGCCGGTCGTCGTCGTGAAACTGACCGCCGTGCCAGACGAATCGGTACCCGTCAGCGTGACTGTCACGCCGGTGATGCCCGGTTCGCCCGCATCCTGCACGCCATCACCATCGTCGTCGCGCCAGACGCGGTCGCCGATGGAGCCGGTGCCCTGATAGCCGAAGTCGACATCCGTGCGCGCCGCGCCCGCCGCGAGAGTTGCGACTGCTGTGTGCGCTGTGCCGGTGCCATCCAGATCGTAAGTGGTGACCATGCCCGCGGGTGGCGTCGTCACGGTTACCGTGTAGCCCGTGCCATCGCTGGCAGGCAGATTGGCGAAAGTGTAAGCGCCGTTCGCGCCGGTGGTCGTCGTCCGGGTGACCGTATTGCCGAAGCTATCCGTGCCCGCCAGCGTGACCGTCAGCCCGGCGATGCCCGGCTCACCCGCGTCCTGGACGCCATCGCCATCGTCGTCGCGCCAGACGCGGTCGCCGATGGAGCCCGTCCCGCGGTAGCCAAAGTCCACGTCCGTGCGCGCCGCGCCCGCCGTCAGCGTCGCGACCGCCGTGTGCGCCGTGGCAATGCCGTCGAGGTCGTAAGATGGCCCCATGCCCGCCGGGGGCGTCGTCACGGTCACCGTGTAGCCCGTGCCATTGCTCGCCAGCAGATTGGCGAACGTGTAGTTGCCATTGACATCCGTCGTCGTCGTCCGGGTCACAGCGGCGCCATAGGCATCCGTACCGGTCAACGTGATCGTCAGGCCGGGGATGCCCGGCTCGCCCGCATCCTGCACGCCATCGCCATCGTCGTCGCGCCAGACGCGGTCGCCGAGCGAAGCGGTGCCCTGGTAGCCGAAGTCGACGTCTGTGCGCGCCTGGGCCGCCGCCAGGGCAATGTTGGCGCTGTTCGCCGTCCCAACGCCGTCCAGATCGTAAGTCGGCGTCGCGCCCGCGGGCGGCGTGGTGACGGTCACGGTGTAGCCCGCGCCATCACTCGGCGGCACATACGGGAAGCTGTAGGCGCCGTCCGCACCGGTCGTCGTCGTCAGGCTGACGGCAGTGCCGGAGACATCCGTGCCTGTGAGCGTGATCGTCCGCCCGCTAATGCCAACCTCGCCCGCATCCTGGACGCCGTCGCCGTCATCGTCGCGCCAGACGCGGTCGCCAACCGAGCCTGTCCCGCGGTAGCCAAAGTCGACGTCCGTGCGCGCCTGACCGGCATTCAGCACCGCCGTCGCCGTGTGCGCGGTCGCGATGCCGTCAAGATCATAGGAAGGTGTCGTGCCCGTCGGCGGCGTGGTGACGGTCACGGTGTAGCCCGTGCCATTGCTCGGCGGCAGATTGGCGAAGGTATAGGCACCGTTCACGCCGGTCGCCGTCGTCCTGGTCACGGCATTGCCGAAGCTATCAGTGCCCGCCAGCGTGACCGTCAGCCCGGCAATGCCCGGCTCGCCGGCATCTTGGACACCATCATTGTCGTCGTCGCGCCAGACGCGGTCACCGATGGAGGCCGTGCCACGCAGCCCAAAATCGACCGTGTCGATGTCGGTCGTGGCCGCCAAAACCACACCGGGTGTCACGCCGTTTTCAGTCGTATCGCCCGGATAGGCATCCGCGACAGCCGCCATGCCCGCCGGTGCCGTGATGGTCACCGTGTAGCCGCCGACGCTGCTCGGCATCAGGTTGATGAAGCTGTAGATGCCCAGAGCATTGGTGGTGGTCGTGAAGTTGACCGATGAACCGAAGATGTCCGTGCCGGTCAGCGTCACGGTCACGCCGGGCATCGGCGGCTCGCCGACGTCCTGCACGCCGTCCGCGTCGTCGTCGCGCCAGACGGTGTCGCCGATGCTGCTGTCGCCCCGGTAGCCGAAGTCGACCGTGTTAATCGTGTCGCCCGCGTTGGCGACGATATTGGGCGTGGTGTCGTCTTCGACGATGTCACCCGCGTAGGTATTCTCGGTCGCCACCATCCCGGCGAACGTGGTCACGGTCACCGCGTAGGTGCCCGCTTTCAGATTGGCAAATGAGTAAGCGCCGTTCACGCCTGACGTGGTCGCGCGGTTGACGGCAGCGCCGGTGTCATCCGTGCCCGTCAGCGTGACGGTCAGGCCGGGCAGGCCGACCTCACCCGCATCCTGCACGCCATCGGCGTCTCGGTCGTGCCACAGGCGATCGCCGATGGTCGCGAATTCGAGCACAGTCACCAGTTCATTTTCGCTGTTATTGCCCGGAACCGGATCGGTTTCCGTGGCGCTGACGGTGGCGACGTTGTCGAGCGTGTTACCACCCTGCCCGGCATTGACCGTCGCCGTGATGGTGATGCTGGTCGATCCACCGACGGCGAGCGTGCCGACCGTGCACGTGAGCGGCGTGCCCGTACAGATGGCAGGCGTCGAATTGACGAACGTCAGCCCAGTCGGCAGCGGATCGGTCACGACGACGTTGCTCGCGTCTGAGGGGCCGTGGTTCTCGATATTGAGCGTGAAGGTGACGGTGTCGCCTTCGTAAACAGTCGAGTCGTCGACGGTCTTGACGATCTCCAGGTCGGCCTGGCGCACGATGGTCAAGGTGTCCGGGTCGTTGGCCGTGCTGTTGCGGTCGAAGGCGTCGTCCGCGCTGCCCGATGGCATGTCGTCATAGGCCGTGTTGGCCGTGTTGATCACGCTCTGTGGCGTCACGGAAGCGGCCACCGTGTAGTTGACGGTGATCAGGATCGTCTCGCCGATGTCGAGGCGGTCGAAACTCATGTCGATGCTCGCCGGAGAGCCGGTGGCGGAATTGTTCGTCAGCAGGGTCGTGGCGGGTGCGCCTGCCAGGCTCGGTGTGATGCTGGTCACGTTGAGCAGCGCATTGATGTTGTCTGTGATCGAGACTTCGTGCGCATCGGCGTTGCCGGAGTTGGTCACGCTGATGGTGAAGGTGCCGCCTGCCCCGCCCGCCGTGATCGTCGCTGGGGTGAAGGTCTTCGTCATGGTCAAGACCGGCTCGACCACATCCATCGTGACCGAACTCTGCACCGTGCCGATACTGAAGTTAATCGTCGCCGTGTTGGTCTTGGTTTGGCCATTGCTGTTGGCGGCGTTATCAAGCAAGCGCGCCTCGATTTCGACCTCGATCTCGTCGTCCGCCGTGTTGACGCCATCCGGGGTGTTCGTGATTGTGCCGAAGTTGAACGTCACCGTGCTGCCCGCGACCGAGCCCGGATCATCCACCGCCAGCGTCGAGCCGCTCAGGTTGGCGCCGATGCGCACGACGCGTGAGCTGACCACGCTCATCGCATTGGGCAGCGGATCGGTGATCGTGATCGGCGAGACGCCCTCCGGAATCTGGGCGACGATGCGGAAGACGATTCGTTCGCCAATCGCGAGATCCGGCGCGGCGGTGATGCGTGCGGAACCCGTATCCGGGAAACTGGTGCTCAGGATCGTCTTGACGAAGCCCGGCGCGGTCACGGTGACAGTCGCCGAGCCGCTCCCGGTGTAATCACGCTCGCCGTCGGTCGTGACGTAGGGCGAGTCGAGATTTTCTTCATCCGCGGGGTGACTGCCATCGGCGGGCAGGCTGTCGTAGACGATGTTCGCGGTGTTGGTGATCACTAAGCCGGAGCCGACCGTGCCGTTGATGGTCGCCTGGAATTGAATCGTGCTCGTTTGATCCGGCGACTCGGTCAGCGCAGCCCAGGATGCCGTCAACGTGGGCGCGCCGCTGTCATCCAGCGTCGCCGCGACCCCGGCGAAATTCGCCAGCGAGCCGGGCACATAGGTCATATTGGCCGGGACGGCGTCGGTCAGGACGATGTTAAAGGCGTCCTCGTTGCTGGCCGCCGCATGGCTGACGACAATCGTAAAGGTGACGATATCGCCCGCATCGCCGGCCGTCGGGACGGCGCTCTTGGCGACGGTCAGCGTCGGTTCGACGATGACGACATTGGCCGCAGAAACCGTCTGCGTCCCTGTGCCGCCCGGCGGTGTGCCGCGCGTGAAGCTGAGCTGCGCGGCATTGTTGCGCTGGCCGTTGCGGGTGTTGGCGCCAATATCAGCGACGACCGCCTGATAGGTGATGACGATCTGCTCGGCCGTCGCGTCGTTGTTGGTGTTAGTCAGCGTGCCGAAGTTGAAGGTCGTCTGCCGGCCCGTCATCGCGACCGCACCGTGCGCATTGCTCAGGATGGTGGCGGCAGTGCCGACACTCGACGTGACGCCTGCCGGGAAGGTAATGCTGGCGAAGCCGGTCGGCGTTTCGCGCAGGTCGCGGAAGACGAGGCCGTTATCGAGCGTGTCGGTGACGGTGACGTTGTTGGCGACGCCTTCCGGCACCGTCAGCGTGACCTGATAGGTAACCGTCTCGCCGATGACGACGTTCGAGCCGGTGGTGAATGCCTCACTCGTCGCCGTCATCGTCTTGGCAATCGTGATCGCGTTGGTCGTGATGACCGCGCCATCATTGGTCGTGTAGCTGCGTTCGCGATCTTCCGGGCCGGGGTGATAGGGCGACAGATCGGCAGCATCATCCTGCGCCAGCGTGTCGTAATCCGTCAGCATGCCCGTGTTCGTAATCTGCTGGCTCGGCTGCACGTTGCTGTTCAACGTCGCCGTGATTTGCAGCGTGCTGGTCTGCCCATCCGGGATGGTATCCCACGACGCCGTGATCGGCGTGGCGCAGCCGGAGAGCGCCGTCGGGGCGACCCCGGCGGTGTTGGTCACGCTGACGCAGGTCATCTCCGCGGGCAGCGTGTCGGAGAACTGCACGTCGAAAGCGTCGGCGTTGCTCGCAACCGTGTGACTGATCACGACCGTGTACGTCACGGTGTTCCCGGCATCGCCGGTCGTCGGCGCGGCAGATTTGTCGATTTGCAGTTCCGGCTCGGTCACGGTGACGGTCGGCGGCGTGGCATCGGTGACGACGAAGCTGCCGTAATGCAGGTCGACGTCGTTGGTGAGCGTGGTGCCACGCACGTTGCCTGCCACGTCCGTGACGATGGCATCGAAGACGATGGTCACACTTAAAGTGCCGCTGGAGGCGTCGACGTCGGTCGTGAGGTTGCCGAGCGTGAAGGTCACCTCACGCGCTGGCTCGCCGCCCGAATCTGCCACCGTCGGCGTCATGTTGGCGCAAGAGAATGCTCCAAGGCTGCTGATCAGGCCCGGCGCACCGTCGAGGCTGACACAGCCGACATAGGCCATGCCCGCAGGCAGCGTGTCGACGATCGACACGTTATCAGTCTCACCTTCGGGGATGTCGGACACGATCGTGTAGCGCACGACCTCGCCGATGGTCGCTTCGGTGCGATCCGCCGTCTTGTCGATGGTCGGCAGGGCGATGCGCACGGTCGCCGTATCGGTGACAGGCGGATAGGTCTCCAGCGGCGGGTCGATCTCGCCGGTCTGCGAATCGGGGTCGACCGGGCTCCAGGCGACTCTGCCCGTGTTCGTCAGCACCTGATTCGGCGTGACTCCATCCGCCAGCGTACAGGTCGCCGTGACCAGCACACGTGCTGAGGCTGCGGGAGCACCGCTGCCCAGACCGGGTAACGAATCCGCCAGGGTGATGCCGGGCAACACGAACAGATCGCCGGTATAGGCGAGCGGCGTGCCCGCGCCGTTGGTGACGCTGACCAGCGTGCAGCTTTCCAGTTGTGCCGGCACGTTGTCGTGAATCTGCGCAGCATGGGCCGGAGCCGCGCCGGTATTATCGACCGTGATGACATAGGTGACCTGATTGCCCGCGTCGGCGCCGGTCAGATTGCCGTCAATCGGATCGGTGATCGGCGCGATGGTGCCGCCGCCGGAGGTCGAGACGACGCCCTTGGTGATGTCGAGCACCGGCGCGCTGATGTACAGGTAGTCAATCGAATCCGCGATCAGGTTGGCGCCGGGGGTGTTCTCGGTCGTCACGCGCGACTGGTTGGAGAGATAGAGGCCGTCCGCAAACGGGCGGTCGATGATGGCGGCGACGATGTCAAACGTCACGCGCAGCGGGCCGGTCGGCTGGTTGATGTCCTGAATGGCGATGCTGAGCGAATTGGTGCCGCCGTTGACCGTCACCGTGAACGGCGCGACATCGCTCAGGAGGATGTCGCTCTCGCTGGCGACGAAATAGACACCGCAGCGTTCATACTGTGCCGGGGTCGCGGTCACGTCCGCCAGCGGATAGGTCGAGCACTGCCCAACCGTGTTGGTGATCGAATCCGTCATGGATGGGCCGCCGCCAGCGATGCCGTAGTCGCCATCGGTGATGTCGAATACCGGCAGTGGGAAGAAATCCTCCAGGACGATGTTACGTGTATCGCCCGAGGGAACGGTGGTCGTCAGGCGGAAACGCACCGTTTCGCCATGCGTGTAACCAATGCCATTGGCTGGGGTGCTGATCGTCTGTTTGTCGAGGGAGATGGCGGGCACGGCGACGCTGGCGCTGGACGTATCCTGCTGCGACGAACCGTCCGTCAGCGTGTACTCGGCGACGACGTTATTGACCATGCCATCAGAGGCGCGCACAGGGTCGCCGGTCTCGCGATAGGTCTGCTCCAGCAGCCCCTGATACGAGAGCGAGCCCGCTGCGCCGGACGGTAAGGTCGCCGGAGGCGTGAGCACGCAGTTCGGCCCCGTGTCAAGCACGCAGAAGGTCACCGTCAGTGTGCCATCGCCATTGACGACGACATCCGGCGTGATCGGCCCGGTGTACCCCGGCACCGTGATATTGGCCGAGCCGTCAACGAAACTGATGCCATCCGGCACGGTGTCGATGATCACCATCCGGCTTGAAGCGCCGTAGTCGGTCAACTGGAAGATCACGTCATAGTCGAGCGTCGTGCCCGGCACGGCGGTCATCGGCGTGACCGACTTCTGGAAGACATCGTGCTCGGCGCGGATCGTGTTGGTCGCGGTAAGCGGCGGGTCATCGTCCGGGCGCAGCGGATGATCGCCGTCGAACGAGGCGGTGTTGGTGACGTCCAGCTCGTCGGGCAGGTCATTGGCCTCGTCGAGGATATCGAGAATGTAGCCGCTGTAAGTCACAGTCACCGTACATGGGTCGGTGTTAGTCATCTCGGTCACCGAGGTCAGGTTGACGGTCAGCGTCTCGCCGTTGCCCGGCGTCGGTTCCGTGATTGCCAGCCCTGCCCTGGCACAGGTGCCGCCGACGACTGTCGAGCCTTCCTCGTAATCGAAGCGCAGTGATCCGCCAATGCCCAGATTAGGCATGACGTCGGTGATGACGACGTCGGTCAGCGTCTGGCCGGGTGCGAGCGTTGCCCGCAGGATGTAGCTGTACGTCCACGTCGGGCCCGGCGGGCGTTCCCCTTCTGGGACGGTGTTGTCCTTCTCGAAGCGCACCAGAATCGGTGTGATCGTCTTGAAGTCCGATTCGCCGACAATCGATCCGTTATCGCCGGTGGGCGTATCGCCGAATTCGAACGCCGGGATCGCCTCGAACGGCAGTGGCACGTAGATCGGCGCCAGCGGATCGGTCGTGACGCAGATCGTCGTCACCAGCGGCGGGTTGCCCTCGACGACGGAGCCAATCGGCAGTTTGATCAGGTACAAGCGCCCCGTCTCAACGCCAAACACGGCCGTTCCGGAAATCGGATCGATGAGGATGTTGCCGTTGTCCGCCGTGAACGTCCCGACAAGCGTGACCAGCCCGGCGCTGCCTAGATTGCTGTTGAGAAAGGTGGCGCTGTCGAAGGTGACATAGGGCGGAATCGTCAGCAGGATGTACGGCCCATACCCCGGCGCATCCGGGCCGGGATCTTTGCCGTTGGTGAAGGTCGCCGTGAAGCAGGTCTGATCGCCCGCGAACACGTTTTCCGCAGGCGGGCTGAGCACGACCACGGGATCGGGCCCGCTCGGGTCTGCCGTCGGGACAGCGACGGTCGCAGAGGCTGACGTCCCGTAATTGCTGATCGCCGTGTTGCGCAGCAGCCCATCATACGGGCTGGCGAGCACGGTCACGTCGATATAGAAGTTGACGACCTGAGCTGGGTCGAGCGTGCCGATATCGGCAGTCACCGTCTGGCCGCTGACGCTGATCGTCCCCTGCTCGGTACTGACAGCGTCAATCCGCTGGTCATTGCGGATCGTATCCGTGACGACGATGTCTGTCTCGGGCTCCTCGCTGGTGTTCGTCACCGTCACAATCCAGGTCAACTGCTCGCCGGGCAAACCCGTGTCGCCGGGGAACAAAACGCCCGTCTTGCTCAAGGCGGGGTCGCCGACCTTGATCAGCGGCATCGGCAGTTCGATCTCCGGCGGCGGTTCAGGGGCCTCTTGCAGGCGGGGCGGTATCGGCATGGCCGGTGGGAAGTGATCCGCTGACTCTGGCTCGCCCGATCCGTCATTCGGCAGTGGTGGCGCGCTGCGCTCGGTGATAACCGTGGTCGGCGTGAAGGTCGGCGTCGACGTGGGTGGTGTCGTCGGTGTTTCCGTCGCGGTCGGTCGTGGGGTCTCGGTCGCCGTCGGCTCATCCGTCGGAGACGGTGGGATGGCGGTCGGTTCGTCAGTGGCTGTGGGTGGCGGGACGTCCGTCGGTGGGACGGATGTCCTGGTCGGATGATGATACGCGTCGTCGACCTGCGCGTGTTGAATCGGTAAACCAGTGCTCAAAACAAGAAGTAGCAGAACGAAAATAGTCAGCCCGCGCAACGCGGTCTTTCGTGTGCTGTACGCACGTTGTGGTGTTGATGGCATTGTTGATTGACCCAGGCGCGGCGTGACGACAGTGTGAAGTCGCGTGCAACTACTATCTTTAGACTATAGCTTGTTTTTTGTATAGAACGTAAAGATCACACTGTCAATTCTGACAAATTGTCGCGAAATATAGGAACAAATAAGAGTTATCTCTCGTATTTTACGGGAAAATCCTTTACGTTCTTCACAAATCACCACGGAATGTGCACCCTTTGCCAGCCGTTTTCCAGCCACCGGAAAACCCCGATCGACGCCGGGTTCTCACCTGTAGGGAATTTCCCGACAACGAGTTCCTCCGACTCCCGACAGACAGGCCGACCGCCCTACGCGACAATGATAACCGTAGTACAGCGCCTGATTTTCCTCGCTGCCTCGCAATGCCGAGCAGCGCAATGTCGAACGGTGAGAGTATGGCTGATTCACGATCAGGAAGACGCGGATTTTTACGACCTCTGCGACGCCTCTTGAGAATAGTGGTGATTCTGGCGGTGATCGTGGTGGTGGTGGCCGTCATCGGGACGGCGGCGGTCTGGGGGCATTTCTGGGACTTCCGCGTGGGCGATCCCCAGGCCACGAGCTGCACAAGCTGCCACGTCCTCGATTCGTTCGTCGAGTCGCAGGGTGACACCGACCTGCTGATCGGCGTCCACGCCGCACGTGGCATCGTCTGCGTCGACTGCCACGAATTCAACCTGGATCGGCAGCTTTCGGAGACGGTCAGCTATCTGACCCAGGACTACACCGACCCGCTTATGAGCGTGCGCTACGGCATGGATAGCTGCTTCAAGTGCCACGAACACGCCAGCTACGAACAGATCGCCTGGCGGACGACGGATCTCGGCGTGACCGATGCCCAGGCAAGCGGCCACAACGCCAACCCGCATCAGCCGCCGCACTACACCAATCTCGAGTGCAACAGCTGCCACATGATGCACGAGCCATCGACGCTGTTGTGCTGGGAATGTCACCAGTATCAATTCAAGTGGCCTCGCGAGATGCCCACTGAAGAAGCTCCTGTGAACCCTTAGCCTTTCCTAGTTTGCTCTCTGCTTGGAGGAGAAAATGTCTGAGAAAAATGTTAGCCAGCCGATGTCGCGCCGCAGCTTCCTGAAGAGCGCGGCTGTCGCCGGCACCGTCACGGCCACTACCGGCCTGATCGGTGGTCTCCAGTCATTCGGTTCGCCCCTGGTCGCACGTGCACAGGATGTCTCCTGGGCGCGCGAGGCTGACGTGGTTGTGCTCGGCAGTGGTACCGGCCAGGCGGCAGCTCTGCGCGCCGTGGTCAATGGTATGAGCGCGCTCGTGGTCGAAAAAGCGCAGTTCGGCGGTGGCACCACCGGTATTTCCGGCGGCGGCATCTGGATCCCCAACAACTTCCGTATGGCAGAAGCGGGCATCCCCGACTCGCGTGAAGATGCCATCGAGTACCTGAGCCACGCGACATTCGGCCAGAGCACACCGGAACTGATCGAAGCCTTCGTCGATAACAGCAATCTGATGGTCGAATTCCTGCGCAGCGTCAACATCGATTGGGACTTCCTGCCGATGTTCAACGACTACTATCCCGAATTCCCCGGTGGCAAGCCCGAAGGGCGCACGCTGCAACCCGTGTCGACGATTGAAGGCGTGAGCGGCGGCGGCGCGTTGGCCCGCATGCTGCAGCAAGAAAGTGAAGCACGTGGCGTCGAGTACATGTTCTCGACAGCCGCCAAACGTCTGATCCTCAACGAAGACGGTTCAGTTGCCGGTGTCGTCGCCGAAGCCGATGGGCAGGAAATCAACATTCGCGCGCTGCGTGGCCTCGTCATCGCCACCGGCGGTTTCGATCACAACCCGGACATGGTCGCGGCCTTCCTGCGCGGCCCGCTGTACTATCCGAGTGCCGCACGTGGAAACACCGGCGACGGGCAGATCATGGGTATGGCGATTGGCGCCAACCTGCGCAACATGAACGAGTCCTGGGGCTGGCCAGTCTATTACAACGAAGACGGTGGCTTCTCGCAGCCAGCACTGACGCTCGAACTGGGCAAGCCCGGTATCCTCGTCGTCAATCGCCGCGGCCAGCGCTTCTTCAACGAAGCCGGTGCCTATGACCCGGCAACCCGTACCTTCTATACCTACGACAACGGCACTCACGAATACTCGAACATTCCGGCGTTCGCGATTTCTGACTCCACGCACCGCAGCCGTTACAGCTTCGGTGGCGTCCCGGCTGGTCAGGAGACGCCCGCCTGGATCAAGAAGGCTGATAGCCTGGCCGAGCTGGCCGCCCTGCTGGAAGTCGACGCCGAGGCGCTGCAGGCGACCGTCGACCGCTTCAATGAATATGCCGTTCAGGGTCTCGATCCTGACTTCAACCGCGGCGTCTCCGCTTTCGACCAACTGACCGGCGGCGACCGTTCGCGCACCGATATCGTCAACCCGTGCCTCGGCCCCGTCAGCGAGCCGCCCTTCTATGCGGCGACCGTGTGGCCCGGTGCTCTGGGCACCTGCGGCGGCCTGCAAATCAATGCCAAGGCCCAGGTTCTCGACGTGTGGGGTCAGCCAATCCCCAATCTCTATGCTGCCGGCAACGCTTCCGGTAGCGTCATGGGCGCGGGCTATCCGGGCGGCGGTGGTACCGTCGGCGCCGGCATGACCTTCGCCTTCGTCGCGGCTGAAGACATCAACAGTCGCGCATAAGTCGGTTACAAGTTCTCGAATGGCTTAGGGGTCACTCAGACTACGGGAGGTGTTCTCGCGAGCACCTCCCCCCACCATAAGGTCGCCCCAGCCAGGACAACCGAAACACACATTTCTTGATCAAACAACCAAGTTTGTTTTCATGCGACGTTTGTTGAAATCTTCATGTGTCGGGGCTGAGTAATGATGCTACCCAAATCCAGAACGAGGAACGGTTTATCAGCACAAAGGATGCTCGGCATCGGGCTGATTCTGCTTGGCTGCGGTCTTGGTCTGCTGCCACGGGCGCTGGCACAAGAACAGCCCGGCACCGACGTCACACCTGCACCGCGCATTACCTCAGTCTTCGATCGTCCCGCGCAGGCACAACCTGCGGCCCAGCCGACCACGGCGCCCAGCGCGACCGAACCGTCGGATGCGGCGTCCGCATCGCCTGCCCCGCAGGTGACGCGTTACACCTCCATCTTTGATAATCCCGCGGCGACGAGTGCGCCCGCGCAGGTACCTGCCGCATCGACGGCAGTCCCAGGGCAACCGACACGCGTTCCCTCCATCTTTGATACGCAGGCTACGCAAGCCCCCGCTCCCGGTGGTCAGGCAGCGCCCACGCCGTATCAATCGCTTCTTGATGCCGTACAAGCGGACGTCATCCGCTTTGAGGGCGAGGAACCGCCGGATGCCGAGTACTGCCTGGGCTGCCACGAAAGCCCATATCTGCAGATGACTCTGGCATCCGGCGAAGTCATCTCGGTGACCGTCGACGGCGAGGCCTATCGTGAATCAGTTCACGGCCAGCACGGCACGGAAGGCTACAAGTGCATCCGCTGTCACACGGATATGAACGAATATCCACACGAAGAGGTGACGGCACAGACGGCTCGCGAGTTGACGATTGACTTCTCGAATAGCTGCGCACGTTGTCACCCGGCATCCTTCGACGAGACCGCCGACGATACGCACGTGGCGCTGATGGCGAACGGCAACACGAACGCCGCCGTGTGCGCGGACTGTCACTCCGGCCACGAAGTCGAACGGCTGACCGACCCGCTCACGGGCGTCTCGCTGCCGGAAAGCGCGGCAGCCAGCGCGAGCATGTGTGGCCAGTGCCACTCAGAAATCTACAACCAGTACACCACCGGCGTTCATGGCAGCGCCGTCCTGGAAGGCAACCCGGATGCGCCCGCCTGCGCCGACTGCCATGGCGTACACAGCACCGAAGGCCCATCGACGGCATCCTTCCGGCTATTCTCACCGCAGATCTGCGCCAAGTGCCACGCCGACGAAACGATGATGGCAGAGTACGACATCAGCACGAACGTCTTCGATACCTACGTGGCGGACTTCCACGGCACGACAGTCGCGATTTTCCAGAACACCGCGCCGGATCAGCCGTTCAATGTGCCGGTATGCGTCGACTGCCACGGCGCCCACAACACGATAGGGGCCAGTAATGCCAGCAGCCCCGGCATGAAGGAGAACCTGCTGACGGTCTGCCAGCGGTGCCATCCTGATGCCACGACGAACTTCCCCGACGCGTGGATGAGCCACTATCCGCCCAACTTCCAGCGCACGCCGCTGGTCGCCCTGGCGAACCTGGCCTACACCGTCGCCATCCCGGCAGTTGTAGGTGGACTTGGCCTGTTCGTGGTGACTGATATCCGACGCAGACGTACCAATGGCCGAAAGGATCAATAGCATGGCAGTCAGGGGCCGCTACCTGCGCTTTCCAATCTCATATCGCATCGAGCACTGGGTGATGGTGGCGAGTTTTGTCACCCTGGCCATCACCGGGCTGGCGCAGAAGTTCGCGCAGACGGGCATTGCTATCTGGTTGATCGGCGGCCTGGGCGGGATTGAAACGGTGCGCGTGATCCATCGCGTGGCCGCCATCGTCCTCATCCTGGAAGCGGTCTATCATATTGGCGCCATCGGCTACAAGCTGCTGGTACGGCGTTACGGCCTCGACTTGATGCTGACGCCGCAGGATCTGCGCAATGCGCTTCAGGCCTTCCAGTACAACATGGGCTGGCGTGAAGATCCGCCGCAGCAGGGCCGCTACACATTCGAAGAGAAATTCGAGTACTTCGCCATCGTCTGGGGCACGATTGTGATGGCCGCGACCGGCTTCATCCTCTGGAACCCCATCGCAGCCACGTCCACGCTTCCCGGCGAGTTCGTCCCGGCGGCCAAGTCCGTCCACAGCGGGGAAGCACTGCTCGCAGTGCTGGCGATCATCGTCTGGCACATGTATCACGTGCACTTCCGCCGCTTCAACCGTAGCATGTTCACCGGCTATCTGCCTGCCGACGTGATGGAAGAAGAACATCCGTTGGAGCTGGCCGAGCGCGAACATCGGGCGGCGAGCGAGACTCATCGCGAACTGCCCCACGTCAGCGCACGTACCTACCTGGGTGTCTACGCGGTCATCACAGTCGTCGTAATCGCCGGTCTGTACGCGATGGCGACCTTCGAACGGACGGCTATCGAAACGGTGCCGCCATCCGAAGAATCGGTCACCATCTATTCGCCTTTGCACGTCGATCCACAGCCCATCGTCGTCTCATTCAATGGGTCGATGACCAGTTGGGATGATGGCATCGGCGAGCTGCTTGGGGTCAAGTGTTCGTTCTGCCATGGCGGCTCGACGCCCCTGTCCAAGCTCAATCTGTCGAGCTATGACACCGCGCTGCTCGGTGGCTCGTCGGTCCCGGCGATCGTCCCGAACGACCCGGAGAACAGCGGCCTCATCATCGAACAAGAAGCTGGCGATCACCCGGTCACGCTGAGCGCCGCCGAACTGGAGACACTCTCGGCCTGGATCGCTTCGGGCGCGCCGCGCTAGTGATGTTGATTGTCTGCATGGTCGACAACTGCCATTTGGCACTGGCCCGCCGCGGCCCCGTAGTCTAACCTAATATTACAGGCCGTCGCGGCATTCTCATCTGAAAGGGGGCCTGTTGTCACGTTCGTATTTCGCCCGACTGTGGGAAAGCATCTGGTATCGCGCTGGCCGAGTGCCACTGGGTATCAAGATCTTTGGCATTGTCCTGACGGCGACCTGCCTGACGGGCTCGGGCATACTCGTCTGGACCTATGTCTGGCTGCATGCACCTGCAGCCAGTTCGACGGCGCCGTTCCACGTGGTGGAGCCAGTATCCGCGCTCTTGATAGCCATGACGGTCGGCTTAGCCGTCGCCTGGCTTCTGACCAACCTGCTGACCTTTCAAATCAAACAATTGACGCTTGCGGCGCGCGAATATCCGCGTGGTGATCTCCAACTACGCGCGCCGGTCTGGGCCGAAGACGAAATCGGCAATCTGGCGCGGGCATTCAACGCCACGGTCGATAACCTGGCCCGTTCGCAGGCGGATCTAGAGGCCTCAAATAACCGGCTGCTTGAGCGCAACGAAGAACTGGCCGCACTCTACGAACTGGCTGTGATGGGCGCGCAAACGATGAACGTCGATCTGGTCGTCTCGCGCAGCCTCAAGAAGGTGCTCGAAGTCACCAATTTCGAAGCAGGCGCCGTCCTGCTGTTCGACGATATCGACACGTTGTCCTTCGCCAACTGCCAGCATCTGCCTCAAGCCCTGGGCGACGTAAGTCTGTTCGCCAGCGACCGCCCCCTGGTGCGTCGCGCCGTCGCCACGGGTGAACTGGTCGTCGCCTCCGTCAATGACAGTCAGATGCTGCACGACTCCGATCTACTCCAGACAGCCATCGACTTTGGCTACCGCACCGTGTGCGCATCGCCGATCCAGGTGCGCCAGGAAGTCATCGGCGTGATGGTGGCCTTTCAGTCCGGCGTTGAAATCGTGGACGACAAGACGCGTTCGCTGCTGGTCGCAGTCTGCAGCCAATCGGGCAGCGCCATCACCAATGCCCGGCTCTGGGACGAACTCAAACACAAGGAGGCCGTCCGCGCCCGCCTGCTCGCGCGCGTCGTCACGGCCCAGGAGCAGGAACGCGCGCGTATCAGCCGCGAACTGCACGACGAAACCGGTCAGGCGCTGACGGCGCTGCTCGTTCAGCTCAAAGTGCTCGAACGGCTGCCGGATGAACAGTCGGTCGCGGCTCATGCTGTCGAACTGCGCAAGATCGTGCTGACGACGCTCGAAGAGGTGCGCAGGCTGGCGCGCGATCTGCGCCCGGCTATGCTCGACGACCTGGGGCTGGTGCCGACACTCGACTGGCACATTCGCACCTTCAACCGCAACACAGATTTGCAGATCAATTTCGAGGCGGACGTGCCGGAAACATTCAGGCTACCGGCGGCGTATGAACTCGCGCTCTACCGCGTCGTTCAGGAGGCACTGACCAACGTCGCACGCCACGCCAACGCCACGCGCGCTTCGATCAAGCTCAACGAAAGGAACGGCCAGGTACGCCTGGTCGTGGAAGATGATGGCTGCGGCTTCGACGTCAATACGACGTTGGCCGCACAAGGGCGCGGCGTCGGCCTGCCAGGCATCGCCGAACGCGTCGAGCTGATCGGCGGCACATTGACACTTGATTCTACCGCCGGGCGCGGCACGCGTTTATGCGTGGAAATCGACGCCAGGGAAAGGGCTGAAATCGCATGATCGGGTCAATACGAGTCATGCTGGTCGACGATCACGCCGTATTGCGCGCCGGATTGAAGGCGCTGCTGAATGCCGAACCGACCATACGCGTGGTGAGTGAAGTCGCCAACGGAGCGGAAGCCATCCGCAGCCTGGAAGACGTCCAGGTCGATGTGGCCGTCGTCGACCTGACGATGCCCGGCATGGGCGGGTTGGAGTTGATTCATCACATCACCCGTCACTATCCCCACGTGCGCACGCTGGTGCTGACCATGCACTCGGAAGAGCAGTTCATCATCGGTGCGATCAAGGCGGGCGCCTCCGGCTACGTGATGAAGAGCGCAGCGGATGTCGAGTTGATCCAGGCCATCCATCAGGTCAGCGTGGGCGAGTCCTACTACTACGGGCAGGCCATGCAGCTCCTGCTTGACTATCACCGCGGTGGCGAGGTGTCCGATGGCGACGAAGAGCTGAGTGAGCGCGAGCATGAGGTGCTCGTCCTGACTGTGCAGGGCTATACCAGCCGCGAAATCGGCGAGCGTCTCTTCATCAGCGCCAAGACCGTCGACACCTACCGCCAACGCCTGATGCAAAAGCTCGACCTCAATCACCGGGCCGATCTGGTGCAGTATGCCCTGCGCAATCACCTGCTGGATGTGCCCGGCGATGCGCGCGCATTGTCCGGGGTAGCGGCGCAGGCCAGCGCGCACCCGGCGGCCAGCGTCACCTGGGATCGGGTGGCGGATGTCGTCGTCGTCGGCAGCGGCACCGGCTTGATGGCGGCCCTGCGCGCGGCGGATGCCGGTCTCTCGACGCTGGTGCTGGAAAAGGCGGATTTCATCGGTGGGACGATGGCGATTTCCGGCGGCGGCCTCTGGATTCCGAACAACTACCGCATGCGTGATGCGGGCATCGCCGATTCGCGCGAGGAGGCGCTGGAGTACATTCGCCACGCCACACTCGGCCAGTCCGATCCAGAGCTGTGCGTCACCTTCGTCGACTACTGCAACCAGGCCATCGAATTCCTGCGCGAAGTCGGCATCGAGTGGGATTTCATGCCCAACTTCAACGACTACTACCCGGAGCTTCCAGGCGGCCGACCGCGCGGCCGCACGCTCAGGCCGATGAATGCCTGGGGCGAGCCCGTTGCCGGACCTGAACTGACCGAAATGATGTATCAGGCCTCAGTAGCACGCGGGGTCGAGTTCGTCCTCAACGCGGCCGCGCACCGGCTGGTCGTCGACGATGATGGCACGATCGTCGGCGTCGTGACGGAGGTGGACGGCAGAGAGGCCTACTTTGGCGCGCGGCGCGGCGTGGTGCTGGCGGCTGGCGGCTTCGATCACAACCGCACGATGGTCAAGAATTTCTTGCGTGGCCCGCTATATTACACGAGCGCCGTCCCGGCCAACACCGGCGACGGGCATGTCATGGGCATGGCCCTCGGCGCCAGCCTGCGCAACATGAACGAATGGTGGGGCTGGCCCGTCTTCTTCGATCCGGAGCAAGGGCAGGTCATCTCGGCGCTGGCGACGGAACTGGGCAAGCCGGGCGCGATAGTCGTCAACCGGCGCGGCGAACGCTTCATGAACGAGGCGGGCGCCTATGATTCCGGCACGCGCGCCTTCTTCGCTTTCGATAACGGCACTTACGAGTACAACAACATCCCCGGCTACGTGATCGTCGATGCCGGGCATCGCAGTCGCTACACGCTGGCCGGTCACGAGCCTGAATCGCCGCTGCCCGGCTGGATCAAGCAGGCCGATTCACTGGACGAACTGGCGGCGGCGCTGGAGATCGACGCGGAGACGCTGGCGCGGACGGTCGCGACTTTCAACGAGAGCGCCGCGCGCGGCCTCGACCCTGAATTCCACCGAGGCGAGTCGGAGTTCGACCTGATGACCGCGGGCGATCCTGCACGGGCGGATATCCCCAACTCGTGCCTCGCCCCGATCATCCAACCGCCCTACTACGGGGCACCGATCTGGCCGGGCGCGCTCGGCACGTCCGGCGGCCTGCAAACCAACACCCAGGCACAGGTGCTGAACGTCTGGGGCAAGGTCATCCGCGGCCTGTATGCCGTCGGCAACACAGCGGGCAGCCCGCTGGCCGGTGGCTATCCCGGCGGCGGCGGCACCTTGAGCGCCGGGCTGACATTCGCCTACATTGCAGCCAACACGCTGGCCGCCACCGAAGAAGGCGGCGATCTTGGCGAGGCGCGCGAGCAACCCGAATCGGCTGCGCTCTAGGGTCTGGCTCACGCGGGACAACGCTCAAGACATCTGATTCGAACGTGATTTCCGCTCGCGTTTTTATGCGAGCGGGCCAGACTTTCCCGCCTCACGCACGCAACTATTTCCCGCTACATTAAGGTCAATCGAATCCTCCGAAACTATTGACAAAACCGTCAGAACTTCTTATTCTTGTGGTTGTGAACATATGTGATTTTTAAACTCACATTTGTGCAACAAAAATAGCGCCGCATTCTGGAATAGATTAAGGAGGTTAACGCCAAGCAGTCGGATTCACCCAAGTCTTGTTGGCTGTTACTGCCCTCTCTACCTTGATGAAGGAACTTTCTCATGACTAAAATTTCCCGTCGTAGTTTTCTACAAACCTCTGCTGTAGGCCTCGCAGGCGTCGGTCTGTTTGGCACGGAACTCACCCGCGTACTTGCTTCGACACGGCGCCAGTTCGCTCATGTCAGCGATATGCCTCGGCTCCAGTCGGAACTCAACGTCGCTCACATCGCGCAGCAGATGTCGGCCCAGAGCGACCAGCGTACTCTCAAGGGCTGGGAAGATTGGCTCGCAGCAGCAGGCCTCTCCTGGAACGTGACTGTTTCCAACGCCGAGGGCAGCCCGGAAACTCTCTCCGCCATGATCGAAGATGCCGTCTCCCGCGAAGTTGACGCCATCGTCGTTACGTTCGGTACGCTGACCGCCGCTCAGGGCGCTCTGCAATCGGTCGCCGCGGCAGGTATCCCCCTCATCACCGTCGACTCCGGCTATTATCCGCCCGCACTGTGCGACATCGCCTCGAACAACTACACCATGGGCGCGCAGATGAGCTCCTACATGGTGCAGAGCCTGTTGGGCCAGGGCAAGACTGAGCCGAACATCTGCACGATCACAGCCAACTTCCACCATGGCACGCGTAAACGCGGCAAGGTGCGTGACGCCGTTCTGAGCGAAAACGAGAATATCCAGGTGCTGGGCGACCAGGTCATCCAGTACGACGGTTTCTTCGAAACCACCCTCAACACCGTCAATGACTGGCTGAATCGCTTCGGCGACGACATCGATGCCATTTGGTGCCCGTGGGATGAACCGGCGATGGCAGCCTCTCAGGCGCTGCTGAGCCAGGGCAAGACGGTCAACGATGTGATCGTCGTCGCGGCCGATGGTCATCCGCCGGCAGTGGAACTGATGAACGACGCCGACTACCCCCTGGTCGCGACCTGCGCGCAGGCGTTCGAACTGTGGGGCGCGCTGGCCGCCTCGTTCATCGACGAAATCGTGGGCAAGGGTCGCCCGGCAGCCGACGTTGTTCCGGTGCCGCAGATCGACTTCCCGGCTCCGTTCATCGTCAAGGGTGTCAACCTGCCTGCTGAAGGCAAGATGCCTTGGGATACGGTCGACTTCTACACCCAGTTCATGAACCAGGCCAGAGGCCAGGTCGGGTCATAGTCGCCAGCCCGTACAGAGGACAGGCACAGGCTCCAGGCCGGGCCTGTCCTCTCTTTCAATTCACTGTCAGTTACTTTGCCACTCAGCAGAAAATGGATTATTTACTGTTGTGGACGCCTTACTTCAGCTAACCGGAATCTCTAAAACGTATCCCGGTGTCACCGCTCTAGACAAAGTGGATTTCACGCTCCGCAGCGGTGAAGTTCACGCCCTTCTCGGCGTCAATGGCGCCGGCAAAAGCACTCTGGTCAAGATCATCTGCGGCGCGGAACCTCCAGACTCCGGCACGATGAAGCTTGAGAACCAGATCATCCAGGTCAACGACACGGCGGATGCCATGCGACATGGCATCGTAGTCGTCTACCAAGAACGAACCCTCATTCCCCACTTCACCGTTGCCGAGAACATCATGCTCGGCAAGGAACCCGCAAACGGACAACTGATCCGCCGTCGCGATTTGCACGAGCAAGCCGAACGTTTGCTGAACCGCCTCGGCGTGGAAATGGATTTGAATGCAGAAGTCATCGACCTGGGCGCCGGGCAGCAGCAGCTCGTCGACATCGTGCGCGCGCTGCGCACCGAACCCAAGGTGATGGTCTTGGATGAGCCCACGGCGGCTCTCTCGCAAGCGGAAACAAAGCACCTGTTCGAGTTACTCCGGCAGTTCAAGAACCAGGGGATCGGCATTATCTTCGTCTCGCACCGACTGGACGAAGTCTTCGAGATCTCCGACTCGCTGACGATTTTGCGCGACGGCCGCATCGTCAGTTCCGGCCCCATCAGCGAGTATACGCCGGCACGTGTGACTCAGGATATTGTCGGGCACAACGTTGCCAAGCTGGAAGTGGAAGTCAAATCCACCAGCGGCCCCGTCCTGATGGAAACGCAGGATCTGTGCTCTGAGGACTTCAACAGCGTCAACCTGAAGATCGCCAGCGGCGAAGTCGTCGGGCTGGCGGGCGTGGTCGGCGCCGGGCGCACCGAGCTACTGGAAACCCTGGTCGGCTTCCGGCGCGCCGATAGCGGCAAGATCATGCTCAAGGGCAAGCATGTCCAGATCAACTCGCCGGAACATGCCATCCGCCACGGCATCGTGCTCGTGCCTGACAAGCGGATCGAAAAAGGGCTGCTCAACCGCATGAACGTGCTGGAAAACCTGACGGTTTCCTCGCTTCAGCGCTACAGCAACGGGATGGGCTGGCTTCAACGCAAGAAGCTGCATGACGTTGCCACCAGAACGATGGATCAACTGCGAATCATGCCGCCCTCGCTCACGACCTCCGTGCAGTCCCTCAGCGGCGGCAACAAACAGAAGGTCGTGTTCGGCAAATGGCTTACCTGGTCGGAAGATGTCAACGGCCTGATCTTCATGTTCGACGAACCGACTGAGGGCGTCGACGTGGGCGCCCGTGCTGACATGTGGGTCATCATCCGCAATCTGGCTGCCCAGGGCGCAGCAGTGCTGGTGACATCCTCAGATCTCGATGAGTTGATGGATATTTCGGATCGGCTGTACGTCATGCGCCGCGGCAAGATTGTCAGCGAAGGCGTGAGACGAAACTACACGCACGATTCGGTACTACAACTCATGATGGGAGGTTAAGATAACCTCATGTCTCGCAACGTCGGCTTCTTACCACGTAGTAATAAAGTGAATAATTCAATGGCTCAAAGTTCCAGTCAAACAGTGTCCCCGAAGGATGAGCGCCCAGGGATGAATGTCGGCAATTTCATCAACCGTTTTGGCACGGTGCTCGCCCTGATCATCATCTTTGCTCTGTTTGCGATCATCTCCGCATTTCAGGAAGGCCGCTTCCTGACCAGCCAGAACCTGATCAACATCCTGCGCCAGGTGGCGACCCTCGCCATCGTCGCCACCGGCCTGACGGTCGCCGTCGCCGCCGGTGAGTTCGACCTCTCGGTCGGCCAGGTCGCCAGCCTGACGGGCATCCTGATGGCGGGTTTCATCGTGCGACAGGAACTGCCGTGGGGTGTCTCGCTGATCGGTGCTCTGGGCGTCGGCCTCTTGTTCGGCCTGGTGACCGGCTCATTGGTCACACGCTTCAAGATTCCGTCGCTGATCACCACACTTGGCATGGGCCTGATCGCCGTCGGCATCAACTACGCCTACGCGCGTGGCGACTCGATCTATGGCCGCCTGCCCGATGAATACACGTTCATCGGCACGGGCACCGTCGGCCCGATCCCGTTCGTGGTCATCCTGGCCATCATCGTCATCGCCATCGTCTACGTCTTCCTCAACTACACGCGCGTTGGCCGCTACATTCTGGCGACGGGCGGCAACCCGACTGCTACGCGCTTGAGCGGTATCAACATCAACAAGTACCGCATGATCGCGCTGATGATCAGTGGCTTCGGCGCGGCGCTCGGTGGCTGTATCCTCGTCTCGTACCTGGGTTCAGCGCAGCCCTCCGGCGCGGACAACTACACCATGGATAGTCTGGCAGCCGTCTTTATCGGCATGACGACCATCCGCCGCGGACAGGCCAATATTCTGGGCACGATCGTCGGCGTGTTGATCCTGGGCATCATCAACAACGGTTTGAACCTTGTCGGTGCGCCCTTCTTCCTGCAAACGATCGTCAAAGGCTCAGTGCTGATCCTTGCGGTGTCCCTGGCTGTGCGGCGCGAAGAAATTCGCTTCTTCTGAACTAGGAAAGAAGACGATCATGAATGCCGCAGATGTTTATGTCCTGGGTATCGATTTTGGAACCGAGAGTGTGCGGGCGGGCGTTTTCACCCCGACCGGCAAGCTGGTAGGTTCGCACTCAGAATCCTATCCCTTGCGCCACCCGCGTCCATCCTGGGCGGAACAACAGCCCGGCGAATGGTGGACGGCGATGGTCGGCGCGGTGCGTGGCGCCGTTGCGGCGGCGAGCGTCGCGCCCGAATCAATCGTCGGTATCAGCGCGGATACCACCTCGTGCACGGTGGTCTTCCTCGACGAGCATTTCGAGCCGCTGCGTCCGGCCATCATCTGGATGGACGTGCGCGCAGCCGAGCAATCGCGCAAGATCGCCGCCAGTGGCTATCCCGCGCTGAAGTACAACGGCTTCGGCAACGTCTCCGCGGAATGGATGCCATGCAAGACGCTCTGGGTCAAGGAAAACGAGCCTGAGACCTACCAGAAGACGCGCTACGTGGGCGACTTCATCGACTGGCTCACCTACCGCCTGACCGGTGAGTGGACGGGCAGCATCAACAACACGAGTTTGCGCTGGTATTATGACCGCAATGTCGGTGGCTGGCCGGTCGATTTCTACGAAGGTATCGGCTTGGGCGACCTGATCGAGAAGTTCCCGCAGCGCATTCTGGATCTGGGACAGGTCGCGGGCGGCTTAACCGCCGAGGCCGCTGCCGAGTTGGGGCTTGTCGCCGGGACGCCGGTCGCGGAAGGCGGCGCCGATGCGCTGATCGCCATGATCGGCATGGACGTCACTGAGCCGGGCAAACTGGCCTTCATCGTCGGTTCGTCTCACCTGCTTCTGGGGCAATCGGCGACGCAGTTCCACGCCAAAGGCATCTTCGGCGCCTACACCGACTGCCTCATCCCCGGCCAGTACACCGTCGAAGGCGGGCAAACCTCGACCGGCTCCGTCCTGCGCTGGTTCAAGGATAACTTCATCGGTGGGAATTATCTGCGTGAGGCCGACCGCAGTGGCGCCAGCCTTTACGACGTGATGACGCCCGAAGCCATGAAGATCCGTCCTGGCTCTGAGGGCCTGATCGTGCTCGATTACTGGCAAGGCAACCGCACGCCGCTGGTTGACCCGCTGGCGCGCGGCACGATCTGGGGCCTGACGCTGAGCCACACGCCCGCTCACGTCTTCCGGGCGATCATGGAAGGCGTCGCCTACGGCACCGAGCACATTCTGCGCGTCTTCCGTGCCAACGGCTACCAGGCGACGCAGATTGTCGCGGCGGGCGGCCCGGTCAAGAGCAAGCTGTGGATGCAGATCCATGCCGACGTGAGCAACGTCCCGATCACGATCACGGAAGCGGGCGACGCGGCGGCCATGCTTGGCTCGGCGGCGCTGGGCGCCATCGGCGCGGGATTGTACGCAACCCCCGGCGAGGCGGCCAAAGCCATGGTTCGAATGAAAGACGGATTCGAACCGAACAAGGAAGCTCATGAGGAGTATCAGTTCTACGTTGATCAATATGTCGCCACGTATCCGCAAATGCGCGATCTCATGCACACGATGGCGGATCACGTCGCGAAACAATCATAAGGCGGAGGAATCCTGGTGGACCGCGAGTTAACGAAGTCACTCTACAAAACCATGCTGCTCATCCGGCGTACGGAAGAGCGCATCCTCGAAGAAATGATGAAGGGCAAGCTGGCGAGCACGATGTGTCACGTGAGCATCGGGCAGGAAGCGGTGGCCGCGGGCGTCTGCGACGCCATGGCACCGCAGGACTACCTCACCAGCACCCATCGTGGGCACGGCCATTTTATCGCTCGCGGTGGCGGGCTTGGCCGCATGATGGCCGAGCTGTTCGGCAAGGAAACCGGCTACTGCAAGGGCCGCGGCGGCTCAATGCACATCACCGACATCACCATCGGCCATCTCGGCGCGAACGGTATCGTGGGTGGGCATCTGGGCATCGCGGCTGGGGCAGCGCTCTGGTCACAGATCAGCAGCAACGATGCCGTGACAGTCTGCTTCTTCGGCGAGGGCGCGACCAATGAAGGCATCACGCACGAGTCGCTGAATATGGCAGCCCTGTGGAAGCTCCCGGTCGTCTTCGTCGTCGAAAACAACCATTACGCCATGTCGCTGGCCTGGGAACGTTCGACTGCGCAGCTCAACTTCACGGAGAAGGCGAGCGCTTACGGCATCCCCGGCGTCGACGTCGATGGTCAGGATGCGCTGGCCGTGCAGGAAGTCGCCAAGGCGGCCATCGACCGCGCACGGCGTGGCGAAGGGCCAACCCTGATCGGCGCACACACCTACCGCTTCCTTGGGCACTCACGGGCCGATCCGTCGAAGTATCGTTCATCCGAGGAAGAAGAACGAGAACGCGCCCGTGACCCGCTGACAATCCTGCGTACAAAAGCAGGCACGGACGTCATCACTGACAGCGATCTTGAGGCATACGAGGCGGAAGTCAAACAACAGCTCGACGACGCGGTGAAATTCGCGGAGGACAGTCCGCTTGCACAGCCCTCGACCGTATTCGAAGACATCTACGCCTGAGAAACTGGAGAGGAACTCACCAACATGCCTACTATGATGTACCGCGATGCACTCCGTCGTGCTCTGTACGAAGAAATGAAAGCCGACCCCCGTGTCTTCCTGCTCGGCGAAGACATCGGCCTCTACGGGGGAGCCTATGCCGTTACCAAGGGTCTGCTGGACGAATTTGGCCCGCAGCGCGTGCGTGATACCCCGATGTCCGAGGCCGTCATCGTCGGTGCCGCGATTGGCGCCGCCATGATCGGCGGGCGTCCCGTGGCCGAAATCATGTACGTCGACTTCATGACGCTGACGATGGATCAGGTCGTCAATCAGGCCGCCAAGATCCACTTCATGTTCGGCGGCCAGATCACCGTCCCGTGCGTCATCCGCACCCAGCAGGGCACCGGACGCGGCGCGGGCGCCCAGCACTCGCAGAGCCTGGAAAGCTGGTTCGTCCATACGCCCGGTTTGAAGGTCGTCACACCGGCGACGCCGAGCGATGCCTATGGCCTGCTGCGCGCGTCAATCCAGGATGACAATCCTGTCATCTTCCTGGAGCACAAGGGTCTCTACGCCATTAAGGAAGACGTCCCGGAAGAACCGTTCGTCACTCCGCTCGGCGTCGCCGAAGTCAAGCGCGAAGGCGCCGATGTCACCCTGATCACATACTCGCGCATGGTGCACCTGGCGCTGGAAGTGGCGGCGCAGTTGGCCGAACGCCAGATCGGCGTCGAAGTCATCGACCTGCGCACGCTGCAACCGCTCGATATGGAGACGGTGCTCAAATCGGTCAGCAAGACTCGCCGCGCCGTCGTGCTGCACGAAGCCGTGATGACCGGCGGCCTGGGCGCAGAGCTGAGCGCTCGCATTACCGAGTCGCTGTTCGATCAGCTTCTCAGCCCGGTTCGCCGTGTTGCGGCACGTGATGTCCCGCTGCCCGCTAACGTCGCGCTCGAAAAGTACGTCGTGCCGAATGCGGAACAGGTCATCAGTGCCATCGAAGAAACGCTCGCAGTCAAACAGATAGTTCGCTAAGGAAAACCTATGGCTTTTCGTGTGATCATGCCCCCGTTGGGCGATTCGTCCGACGAAGCAACCGTACTCAAATGGCTGAAGGCCGAAGGCGATTCAGTTCAGAAGGGTGAGCAGTTACTCGAAATCGAGACGGACAAGACGACGGTGGAGCTTGAGGCGCTGGATACCGGCACCCTGCGCAAAATCGTCGTAGCCGAGGGCGAAATGGCGACCGTCGGCCAACTGCTGGCCGTGATTGGCGATCCTGACGAAGACATATCCAACGTGACGTGATGGAGCGCATGATGAGCGATCAGCCGGATAAGGTTGAGCCAATGGAACCCAAGCGCGAGCCGATGTCCAAAATGCGTAAGGCCATTGCTCGCATGACGACGCTCAGTGTGCAAACTGCTCCGCATTTCTACAGTCAGATCGAAATCGATATGCAGCGCGCGCAGGACACCGTGACCGAACTGCGCGCGCGGTATCCCGATGTCAAAGTCTCGCTGCTGCACCTTCTGATCAAGGTGTGTGCAGCGACTTTGCAGGAGCATCCGCGCCTCAATGCTTCGCTTGATGGCGAGACCATTGTGTATAATAACGAGGTCAACATCGGGGTGGTTGTTGCCTTGGAAGATGGGATGCTGATCCCCGTGGTGCGCGCGGCGGAAAAGGCTCGTCTGGTGGACCTCGCAGCGCAGACTGCTGGTTTGATCGACCGCGCACGACGTCAGCGATCAGGTGCCGAAGATCTACTGAATGGTACATTTACGCTTAGCAATCTGGGCAAAGTCGGGCCGGATAGCTTCACTTCGATTATCCGTTCCCCGCAGTCTGCCATTCTGTCGTTGGGCACCGTCGCCGACCGTCCTTTCGTTCGTTCCGGCCAGCTCGTCGTCGCGCCGACGATGATCGCGACTCTGGGAGTCGATCATCGGGTCATCGATGGCGCGCACGCGGCTGGCTTTTTGCTCACTTTCAAGCGGATTCTAGAAACCCCCGAGTTGACTGCGTTGTGCGATTAGTTCAACACGGGGTTAACCTCATGGATGATGAACGTTCGATCTTATTGGCGCGGGTCTCAAGACTTTATTACCTTGAAGACCGCAGCCAGAATGAAATCGCTGATCTGATCGGCATCTCGCGATCGGCCATCAGTCGTATGCTGACCGAAGCACGTCGAACGGGCATCGTCAAGATTGAGGTTCACCAGCCGCTGCTGCGAAACGAAGCGATTGAGCAAGAACTGCAACGGCGTTTCGGGCTGACGGAAGCCGCCGTCATCGACCCCGGCATCAACGCGTCGACGCCCGAAGCGCTGCACGTCGTCGGGCAAATGGCGGCGACCCTGATCACGCGCTACCTGCCGCAGATCTCCGTCCTCGGCATCTCCTGGGGGACGGGTGTCGCCGCCACGGTCGATGCGCTGCCCACCCTGCACTTGCCACACCTGCAGGTCGTGCAGATCATCGGCGCCGCCGGTTCGGCCTCGAACCTGACCGACACGCCGGATCTAGCCGTGCGGACGGCGCAAAAGCTCGGCGGCCAGTTCCGCGTCCTGACAGCGCCGATGCTGGTCGAAAACGCCGCCGTGGCGAAATCGCTGCTGGCCAACCGCACGGTCGCCGAAGCGCTGGATCTGGCGTCGAAATCCGATATCGCCCTGGTCGGCATCGGCAGCACCAATCACACCGTCAGCAGTGTGCTGCGCGCCGGTTACGTCAACCAGGAATACGTCGAAACGCTGCGCAAACAGGGCGCGGTCGGCGACGTCTGCGGCCTCTACTTCGACCAGACCGGCAATTTCCTCGATGTCGAACTGCACCACCGCCGCATCGGCATCAGCCGAGAGTGGCTGATCGGCCACATCAAGAAGGTGATCGCCGTGGCGGTCGGCAAACCCAAAGTACCCGCGATCTTCGGCGTGCTCGCCGGTCAGCTCGTCGGCACGCTCGTGACCGATAAATACACCGCCGAAGATTTGCTGGCCTATGTGCCTGAAAACGGATGAACCGCGAGCAAGCGTAAGGAGCGATCCAGAGGTTACTCACAGTTCATCTTTGGACTAAGAGTTGAAACAACCTTTGAGAGGTTCAAAATGACCGATTCTATTCTGACTGCTCCTTCAATCCTGACACGGTTCGAACTGGATGGGCGCACTGCGCTCGTCACTGGCGGCGGCCAGGGCATTGGCCGCGCCTACGCTCATGCGCTCGGCGAAGCAGGGGCCGCGGTCGCCGTCGTCGATATCTCGCTGCCGCACGCCCAGGAAGTCGTCGATGAACTGAAAGCCAAGGGCGTCGACGCCATCGCCATACAGGCCGACGTGACCAAAACCAGCGACGTTCAGGCAGCGGTCGATGCCGTCCTGGCCAAGTGGGGCAAGCTGACGATTGGCGTCAACAACGCCGGTATCGGCCAGTGGGTCCCCGCGGAAGATATGCCGGAGTCCGATTGGGATCGGATGCTCGATCTCAACCTTAAGGGCGTCTTTCTGTGCTCCCAGGCGGAAGCCCGCGCGATGCTGAAGAGCGGCTATGGCAAGATGATTAACACCGCCTCGATGACCGGCACTGCCGTCGTCCGGCCGCAACCCCAGGCGCACTACAACGCCGCCAAAGCCGGCGTCATCCAGTTGAGCCGCAGCCTGGCGGCTGAATGGGCGCCGAGAGGCATCCGGGTCAACACGATCAGCCCTGGCTTCACGCGCACCAAGCTGGTCGACGATCTGCTGGAGACTCCCGCGGGCAAAGAAGTCCTGCCTCAATGGCTGGCAAACACGCCGATGCACTGCCTCGGCGATGTGACCGACTTGCAGGGCGCTATCGTCTACCTGGCATCGGGCGCTTCGGACTTCATGACGGGTAACGATCTGATCATCGACGGGGGTTACTGCGTCTGGTAGCCGCTACGGCGCCCCGGCGAGCAGTCCATCACGACGTGCGAACTCGTAAATTCAAATAGATACACACAGGGTATTGTCAAAATGACCTTCAATATGAAGCGGCTCGAAGGCAAAGTCGCGATCGTCACCGGCGCTGGACAGGGCATTGGCTATGGCATCGGCAAACGGTTTGCCGAGGAAGGCGCTCACGTCGTCGTCGCCGAGATTAACCCGACGACAGCAGCCCAGGCCGCCAAAGATTACTCGCAGATCGGCCCGGAAGCGCTTGCCTACCCCATCGACATCGGCGACCCTGACCGGACGCCGCAAATGGCCGCCGATGTGGCCGCTCATTTTGGTCGGATTGACATCCTGGTCAACAACGCCGGGATCTCGGACAAGCTGACGCTGATGGAGATGACGCCCAAAGACTGGGACGACATGCACTACGTCAACACCCGCGGCCTGCTCTTCACGACCCAGGCGGTCGCCCGGCAGATGATCGCGCAGGTGCCGGACGAGGTCATCCAGGCCGGTGAATCGCAGCAGTGTTACGGCAAGATTGTCAACATTGCTTCGATTGCCGGACGGCGTGGCCGCGCGGATGCGATCCACTACTCGACCTCGAAGGCGTCCGTGATCACGATCACGCAGGCGACGGCGATGGAGCTGGCGCCTTATCACATCAACGTCAACGCGATCTGCCCGGCGGCGGTGTGGACGGCACTCTACCAGCACCTCGATCAGCGGATGGCCGACAAGCTCAACCTGGCACCCGGTGAATTCTACCAGCAGCGCATCAAGAAGGTGCCGCTGCGCCGCGGGGGCAACATCGAGGAGATCGGCGCGATGGCGGCGTTCCTCTGTTCGGACGAGGCGGACTACATCACCGCGCAGTCGTACAACATCGATGGCGGCAGCGAGATGAACTGACGCATTGCGACACTGCCCGACTGCTCAAGCACATCCAGACGGGTCGACCTGCCTTCAGGTTGACCCGTTTTGATTGATCGTGATACTGCGCGGCCAACATTATGCGCTAGACTCTGTCACGCACATCGACCCGTAAGATCGTGACGGACGCATCATGCAAATCGCCCCTTATCTCCAGCGCATCGGCTACGACGGCCCGACGACGCCCGATCTGGCGACGCTGCAAGCGCTGCATGAATGCCACATGCGCAGCACACCGTTTGAAAACCTCGACATCCATCTCAAACGCCCGATAGTGCTCGACGAAGCACGGCTCTACGACAAGATCGTCGGCGATCAACGCGGCGGCTTCTGCTACGAGCTGAACGCGGCCTTCGCCATGCTCTTGCGCGCGCTCGGCTACGACGTGACATTGGTCTCAGCGCGCGTCTGGAATGGGCAGGCTTTCGGGCCGGCCTTCGATCATATGGCGCTGATCGTCCAACTCGACGAGCCGTGGCTGGCCGACGTCGGCTTCGGCGATTCTTCGCTGCGACCGCTGCGCTTCGCGCCGGATGTCACCCAGTCGGATGGCCTGCGCGACTATCGCTTGATCGCCGGTGGCGACGAGTGGATCATGCAGGAGCGCGACCGCGAGACCGGTGATTGGACGCACGGATACACGTTCACGACAGCGCCGCGAAAACTGGATGATTACGCCGAGATGTGCGATTATCAGCAGACGTCGCCAGACTCTGGATTCACGAGGCGGTTGATCTGTTCGCGCGCCAGCGGCACCGGTCGCATCAGCCTGAGCGGCGCACGGCTGATCGTGACCACGGGCGCCCGGCGTGACGAGCACCGACTGTCCAGCGCGGGGGAGATCCAGGTCGCCCTGGCGCAGTATTTCAACATCGCACTGACCACGGAAGACATTCACATGATGTACGCCTCCATCGGCCTGAGCCTCACCTCATGACCCGCCCATTTGAACTCTACGACCTGCGCATCACTGTCGAACGGATCGAGGGGCGCTCCGTTTGCGGGCTGGAAGTCGGCGACTACTTCGAACTGACGGAGAGCAATCGCCTGCGCATTCCGCCCGGCAAGCACTTCTGTGTCTACGCCTTGAGTGCGGTGCTGCCCTTGCTGGCAGCCAAACAGCGCCAGCTTGCCGATAACGACTGGCTGGAAAGCGACTCGCTCGTCGCCTGCCCCGACCCGGACGAGCGCCTGATCATGCGCGTCGAGCGCGTGGCAAGGCGCACGCTGAACAGCGAGGATCTGACGTGAGCGGGCGCGAGATCAGCATCGCCTTCCAGACGGATAAATCGGCGGCGCGCTATGTGGCGCTGGCCCAGTTTGTCGGTCAGTTCGATTTCGACGCGGTCTCCGTCTACTGTGATGCGCCGTTTCATCCCGGCTTTGCGCCGCTGCTGCTGATGGCGCCGCACATCAAGCGGGCGCGCGTCGGCATCGCGGCGCTGTCACCCGCCCGCGTCCACCCGATTGACATCGCTGCCCAGGCCGCCTTGCTGGCCGAACTGGCGGCGGGCGGCATCTACATCGGCCTGGCGCGCGGCGCCTGGCTGGCGGATCACGGCATCCACGAGCCGGACAGGCCGATTCAGGCCATCCGCGAGGCCGCCGACATCGTCCGGCTGCTGCTGCGCGGTGAGAGCGGCGGCTACGACGGGCAGATCTACTCGCTTGCCGAGCACGTGCGCGCGCCCTACCCCACACCGGCAGCGCTCCCGCCGCTCCTGATCGGCTCGTGGGGACGTAAGCTGTGCGCGCTGGCGGGCGAAATCGCCGACGAGGTCAAGGTCGGCGGCTCGGCCAACCCTGATATCGTGCCAGTGATCGCCAGCAACATCGCCGAGGGCGAAGCACACGCCAATCGTCCGCGTGGCAGCGTCGGGATTGTCGTCGGCGCCGTTACCGTCGCGGATGACGATCGAGAGGCTGCGCGCTGGGCAGCACGGCGGTCGGTTGCGCTCTATCTGCCGGTCGTGGTGCCGCTCGACCCGACCGTGAGCGTCGAGCAGGAATTGATCGACCGGCTGCGTGAGCACGTCAATCGCGACGAACTCGATCAGGCCGCGGCGCTCATCTCCGACGACTTGCTCGACCGCTTCGCCTTCTCCGGCGACGCGCAAGATCTGATCCGGCAGGCCGAAGCCTTATTCGCCGCCGGGGCATCCCGCGTCGAGTTCGGCACGCCGCACGGACTGGACGCCGAGCGCGGCATTCGTATCCTGGGGGAACAAGTCATCCCTGCGTTGAAAGGTCGTTGATGTCTCATCTGTTTGATCCGCTGACGCTGCGCGGTGTGACGCTGCGCAATCGAATCGGCATCTCACCCATGTGCCAGTACAGCGCCGAGGACGGCCTCGCCAACGACTGGCACATGGTGCATCTGGGGTCGCGCGCGGTCGGCGGCGCGGGCCTGATCATCGTGGAGGCCACCGCCGTCACTCCCGAAGGGCGCATCTCGCCGAACGACGTCGGCATCTGGTCGGATGCGCACGCCGACGCCCTGCGCCCGATCACCCGGTTCATGCGCGAGTACGGCGCGGTGCCGGGCGTTCAACTGGCCCACGCCGGGCGCAAAGCTGGAACCGCCCGCCCGTGGGATGGCGGTAAGCCGGTGAGCGACGAGGACGGCGGCTGGGACATCATCGGGCCGAGTGCTATCCCGTTTGCCGAGGAATACCGAACGCCGCAAGCGATGACGCGGACAGAACTCGATCAGGTCAAAGCGGCCTTCAGCGCCGCGGCCACGCGTGCCGATGCAGCCGGCTTCGAGTGCGTCGAGATCCATGCCGCGCATGGTTATCTGCTGCACAGTTTCCACTCGCCCATCGCCAACCAGCGGACGGATGCATATGGCGGCAGCTTCGAGAATCGCGTGCGCTTCACACTCGAAGTCACGCGCGAGGTGCGCGCCGTCTGGCCGGACGACAAGCCGCTGCTGGTCAGATTATCGTGCACGGATTGGATCGAAGGCGGCTGGACGCTCGAAGAGTCGATTGCGCTGGCACGGCTGCTCAAAGACGAGGGCGTCGATTTGATCGATTGCAGTTCGGGCGGCATCGCGCGCGGGGCCAAGATTCCGACGACGCCGGGCTATCAAGTGCCGTTCGCCGAAGCCATCCGCAAGCAGGCGGGCATCGCGACGGCAGCCGTCGGGCTGATCACACAGCCTGCGGACGCCGACGCCATCATCCGCGAAGGACATGCGGACATGGTGTTGCTGGGGCGCGAATCACTGCGCGATCCGTATTTTCCGCAGCGGGCGGCGCGCGAACTGCTCGGCAGCGCGGGTGATCTGCTGCCGCCGCAGTATTGGCGCGCCTGGGAATAGCGGCGCGCCGTTCGTTTCAGACGCTCACGAGGCGGGCTGCGAGAGCCAGGCCCACAGATGCAGCAGATAGCCGTCGGGCAGGTCTTCGGCGCTGAAGGCGGGCATTTCGCCCTTGCCTACGCGCACCTGCTCGTAGAAGGCGTCGAACGTCATCTGGGTGTTGCGCAGCGCGGGCTGTCCATCCGGTCCACCCATCGCCTCGTCGCCATGGCAGAAGGCGCAGCGCAGCGTCGGCCACAGTGCCGCGCCGACGTTGACGTCGCCCGAATCCGGCATCGCCTGCGGCGCATAGACGACCCCGACCTGGCGTGGCACGGTGTCGATGGCGGTCTGTTCTGCCGTCGCGAACCAGATCAACCCCAGGGCCAGCAGCGCGGCGATCACCAGTGCGACCGGCAGGAAGCGCTGGCGACGTCCGGCGATCTCGCTCGCGGGGCGCGGGCTGGCCGCTTGATCGCGCTCGGCCAGCAGCTTCTGCCGCTGTGGATGCCACAGGAAGATGATGGCGAAGCGCCAGACGACCAGGAAGATCACCAGCAGCAGCGCATGATTGCTGTGGATGCTCTGCGCCACCGGGATCGCCTCGCCCGGCAGGATCGACAGGGCCGTCAGCGGGTTCCACAGGATCAGCCCGGTGACGATCAGGATCAGGGTGCTGATAATGAGTACCAGGTACTCGATCTTGAGCGCGAATCCGCTGCCCGCCTCGCCGTCTGAGCGCAGGCCGAAATTCTGAAAGACCCGGCTGAAGAACTGGCCGAAGGCTTTGCCACCGGGGAACAGGATCGGCTTGAGACCATAGACGAACCACTTGTAGCTCAGCGTCAGCACGTGGTAGATCGCTTCAGCCATCAGCAGCAGTGCCAGGAAGCGGTGCAGAATGCGCGCGCTTTCGATGCCGCCCAGCAGCAGGATGACGAATTCCGCCCACGGCTCGCCGGTATATTTCTGCGGCAGGCCGGTGATGATCAGGCCGATCAGGGCGACGATGACCACCAGCCGTTCGACGCGTTGTGCAGCAGGGAGCGTTCCGCCGCTCTGAATCTCAATTGCAGTCTCGTCGGGCATCGCTGAAGCTCCCATCTAGCCGCTCTGACGCCGGGCGCGCCGGATAATCTCAGACACAATCAAGAGCGCGAGTATGCCAATGACGACCGGGATCAAAATCTGGTACAGACGATTTGCCAGGAACAGGCCCGGATGCGAGTCCAGTGTCGCCGGATAATGGCCGATCCAGGCATTCGAGAAGTCGGCCGTCGCGCCAGGATGGCATTGCTGGCAGGTCGTCAGCAGGTTCTCGCGGATGGCCGTATCGCCGCCGCTGTCCACTGCCTGGATGTTGTGCACGCCGTGGCAGTCAAAGCAGACCGCCTTGTTCGTCACCACGTCTGGCGCTTGCTGCTCGAACAGCGCCACGGTCGAGCCATGGAAATCGGTCAGGTAGCTGTCGAAGACGTGGGTGCTGATGTCGTACTTGCCCATCAGCTCATCATTGGCGTGGCAGGTAGCGCACACCTCGGGCGAACGGACGCGGAAGAGCGTCGACGTCGGGTTCTGGATGTCGTGCACACCGTGGCAATCAATGCAGGTCGGCACGTCGGGGTTGTCTTCGTCGAGCAGCGCCGCCCCATGCACACTCGTGCGGTACTCCTCGAAGATCGCACCGTGGCAGCGCCCGCAGGTCAGCGAGATGCGCTGGCGTGGCACATCCGGCGTCTGGATGTCGTGGCCGCCGTGGCAGTCGACACAGACGGCAGCTTCTACGCGCCCGGCGCGCAGGAATTCGCCGTGGACGCTGTCCTGGGCGCGCGTGTACTGCTCTTCGTGGCAGGTGCGGCAGGACGCATAGCGCTCCAATTGAAATTCACGGATCGTCCGCGCTGTCGTCGGCGGGTGCGGATAACGAAAGCCGGGATGGCAATCGGCGCAGGCCAGCGCTCCCTCAGAGCTGCTCTCGCCATGCACCGAGCGGGCCAACACCTCTGGATCGATCGTCACCGACAACGATTCGCCGCCGGAGAGATGCCAGACCTGATCCGGTTTGGTGTGGCAGAGCAAGCAATACGTATTTGATGCTTCAGGAGGCTGTTCGGCCTCGGTCTCAACCTCGCTCCCGGTTTCATCCTGAGCGAAGGTGACGCCGACACTCACCGCAAAGCCCAGAAAGAGCGAGAGCAGGCCGATGCCCAGAAGCAGCAAAGAAGCCCGATGGTTCCTCATGGCTTTGCCTCCCGGATCTGTGCCTGGCGTCTGGCGCGGCGCGTGACGAACCACGATCCCAGCAGCAAGATCAATGCGATTGCTCCCAAAAGGATAAAGGTCATGGGCCGGAAGCCGGTGTGGACCGGTTCTTCCATGCCGATGACGACCGGCTGCGGATTCGACAGCGTTGCGGTCGGTGCGGGCGCCTCGGTCGGCTGCAAGAGCGCGCCCGGCACGCTCAACTGCGTCAGCATGCCGGATGCCGCTTCCAGCAGCGCATCGGTATATGCATAGTTATGGACACCCTGGCTGCCGTCGTTCTGGACGAACGTCAGCGCGGCGACCGCCTGATTGTAAAGCTGCTCGGTCTCACTGCCCGCTTCCGGCACGGCGATGCTGCCGACGCGCGCCCAGGCAATCGAGAGCCGTGAGCGGATCGACGCCTGCGTATCGACCACCAGCGATTGCAGATCGCCGGTCGTCAGGTCGCTGTGGCAGCCGGAGCACGAGTCAGGCGGCGAGTCTTCCGCCTCGCCGGGGATGATCGGGCGCCAGGTGTGATTGGCGAGCTGCGCATTATCAATCGGCACTTCCGTCATATGACAGGTGACGCAGCGCGGGCCTTCCTCGGCCGAGAAGTGCGCCGACGGAATTCCCTCGACCGAGTCGACAATCTGCTGGCCTTCGAACATCTCCATCACCGGGTGATGCAGCGTCGGTGTCAGATCCGTGTTTCGGTGGCAATCCGTGCAGATAGCGTACTCCGTATCCACCAGCAGGAAATCGACGTCCGCCGCCTCGTGCGGGCTGTGGCAGGTCGTGCAGGTGACGCCAAACTGCGCCGTCTCCAACGTGATCGCATCCGGCGGCGTTTCGCCCTCGCGATCTTGGCCATCCTCGTACAGGGCGAGAATGCGCTGGCGCAGCGCGTTGTCACCGCTGTGGCATTGCACACAGCCATCGGCGGCATTCGAACTGCCCTTCATCGTTTCGAGAGCGCTCGCGTGCGCCGAGGTGAACCATTCGTTGAACTGCATGTTGTTGCGGCGCGCGTGACCCGTCTCCCAGAAGCTGTTCGGGTCGTCGGTCGCCGCAAGATTGAAGATGTCTTCGTGCAGCAGGTCACTGCCAGGGCGGTAATTCACCGGGTACGGCAGGCCGCTCTCCGGGTCAGTACCGCGGCTGTGACATTGCCCGCAGACCTGCGCATCCGGCGTAAGCACGATCGCGTCGTGGATTGCCTGAAGTTCATCTTCTTCGGGGCGCCGCCCGGCGTCGCTGGCGAGCTCTTCGTGCACGCTGCCGGGGCCATGACAGGCCTCGCACCAGACGCCGTCGTCATTCCAGCGCCCGCGCTCTGCATCCAGGCCGGTCGTGTGGCAGCCAGCGCAGTTTTGCACCCAATCGTAAGCCGGGTCCGGCCACGTATCCGCCAGTTCCAGCGGGCGCCACGTCTGCGCGACCGTGTCCCACTCCGCGGGCAGTACCATGTATTCGTTGCGGTCGATTTCATAGAGGTAGCGCTGAGCGTAGCGCCCCGCGCCAATCACAAAAGCGATGTCGTCATCGTCGAACGGGCGCGCTGCATCTTCGTCGGGGAACTGCACGGTGCGAATGTCTTCGCCCTGGTCGAAATCGGCCAGGATCGGGTCTTTGTCGCGCTCGACATCTTGAAGGGCGAGCGCGTGCATGCTGTCGCCGTGCTCTCTGGACAGGGTGCGATGGCACGAGCTGCATTCGCGCGCGCCGATGTAATCGGCTTCGTCGGCGGCTTCCTGGGCGTAGGTCGGCGTGACACCAATGCTCGCCAACAGGCCCAGGCTGATACAGCCTACACCCCAAAGTATCAGAACATAAACGATGGCGCGACGCATATGTGGTTACCCTATTTATCAAATAAACGTGGGGAGGCGCTCACAGAGGCGGTTTCCCCAGACGTGAGGTCGAACCTCCCGGCAAACGCCACAACGTCGCGCTTACCGCCTGTCACCCTGACGTGCGACCCGCGCAGGCCGCATCCCCATGGCCGGGTGACGAAACCATTTCTGGTCCAGAGGACTATAGCCTCATAATTGACTCTAATGTACCGGCTAGGGTACGCAATCATCCTCCAGAATGATTGTGAATCATCCTGCGGAATGATCTTGACAACGCGATAATGCGTTAAGGTCATCCTAGGATCAATGGACGCTGTGGACTGCCTGCGTCTCGCGATTCGACAGGGAAAAAACATTGCAATAACTCGAGTTCGGTAAATTTCATCAGTTGTGGCAGATTTTACACGTTCTATAATCTGAGAAAAAGTCGAAGCGGCATGTTGGTCATGAAGATAATGGATGGGTTTTGCAGCGCGGGTTGGTTTTGTCCCTTCACAGCACTGAACAAAAGTGAGTTTGCGGCACTGTGCTCGCAGGAGATTCGCTTATGGTAGACTTGCGCGACTTTATTACCCGCGTCAGACAAGGTTTCTCCCTGCGTCGCCTGCTGCCCTTCGCGCTGGTGGCTCTCGGTGTTCTCGCCATTCTGCTGGCTGCCCCGCCGGTCTGGGAATACAGCAATTCGCCCACCTTCTGCGGCCTGACCTGCCACACGATGCCGCCGGAATACAGCACCTATCTGATCTCGCCGCATTCGCGCGTGCCCTGCGTCGACTGCCACATCGGGCGCGATCTGCTGCTGGTGCAGTTCTTCCGCAAGGCCGGGCACATGCGACTGCTGGTCGATACGGTGCTGGAAAATTACGAACTGCCGATTCGTTCGGCGGAAATGCGCCCGGCGCGCGAAACGTGCGAACTGTGCCATACGCCGGAGAAGTTCTCCGACGACAGCCTGCGCGTGATCGAAACGTTCGAGAACAACCGCACCAACGACCCGTATGACATCTATCTGCTGATGCACACGGGCGGCGGCAGCGAGCGCGAAGGCCTGGGCCGTGGCATCCACTGGCACATCGAGAACGAGATCAGCTACATCGCGCTCGATCCGGAAGAGCAAGAGATCCCGTGGGTGCGCGTCGAAACGCCGGACGGGCAGGTGACGGAATACAACGCCATCAATTCGCCGATCGACACCGAGAACATCGATCAGTACGAAATCCACGAGATGGACTGCATCACCTGCCACAATCGAATTTCGCACTTCCTGCAGCCCCCGAACCGCGCGGTCGACGAGGCGCTCAGCCAGGAGGACATCTCCACTGACATTCCGTTCATCCGCACGCGCTCGGTCGAGCTGCTGTCGGCATCGTATACGTCGACCGAACAAGCCTTGCAGACGTTCGAGTCGCTGGATGAGTACTACCGCGACAACTATCCGGACTTCTATGCCGAGGGGCAGCAGAAAGTCCAGGATGCCATCAGCGTGCTGAAGGCGCTCTACACGGACAGCAACTATCCAGAGCAACTGCTGACGTGGAACACGCATCCCAACAACGTCGGCCACCGCGATTCGCCCGGCTGCTTCCGCTGCCATGACGGCGAGCACTTCAGCACCGACGGCCAGGTCGTCCGGCTGGAATGCAACCTGTGCCATTCGATCCCGAAGGTCGTCCGCCCCGGCGAGATCGAGCCGATGCTGGCGCTGACCACCGGCATCGAGCCTTCGTCGCACCTGGACTCGACCTGGATCAGCCGCCATCACACGGCCTTCGATCAGTCGTGCTCGAACTGCCATACGACCACCAACCCCGGCGGCGTCGACGATCAGAGCTTCTGCTCGAACAGCGCCTGTCATGGATCAGCATGGACGTATGCGGGCTTCGATGCGCCCGGCCTGGCCTCCGTGCTCGGCATCTACCAGGTGTCTGCGGAACCGCTGCTGGAAGATTTCGAGGGCGACCCGACCTACACCGTGCTGCAACCCCTGTTCACGCAGGAATGCGGCGGCTGCCATGGGCCGGTGCCATCCAAGGGCCTGCGCCTGACCGACTACGAGAGTCTGCTCGCGGGCAGCGAGAGCGGGCCGGTCGTCGTGGCGGGTTCGCCCGACGAGAGCAAGATGATCCAGGTGCTCACGAGCGGGCACTTCGCGCAGCCGACCGAGCACCAGATGGATCTGATCCGGCAGTGGATAGCCAACGGCCTGCCTGAGTAGGCATAGTCGCGAAGCAGTGTCATCAAAACAGGGCCTTGATACGGGCCCTGTTTCATTTCATGCACACAGTTCGGACAGCCACATCAATCAGGAAATGCTGACGTTCATCTGCGCCGGGGTATTGCTGGCGATGATCTTGCCGCGCGAGATCGTGTAGAGCGGAATGACCTGATAGCGCAGGGCTGAGAAGGCATCCGGCGCATCCAGCACGACAATGTTGGCAGGATTGCCGACCTTGATCCCGTAATCCTGGAGATGGAGCGATTTCGCACCATTTTCCGTGACCATGTCAAAGCAGGCGTCGATCTCTTGCAGGCCGGTCATCTGTGAGACGTGCACCGTCATGTAGGCGACGCCGATCATGCTGCCCGTGCCGAAGATGTACCACGGGTCGTGGATGCAGTCCTGCCCCAGGCTGACGTTGACGCCGTTCTGCCACAGCTCCTTGATGCGCGTCAGGCCGCGGCGCTTCGGGTAGCTATCCGTGCGCCCCTGGAGCGTGATGTTGATCAGCGGATTGGCGATGAAGTTCACGTCCGTACGCCGGATGTAGCCCATCAGCTTGTAGGCATACGAGTCGTTGTACGAGCCGAAAGCGGTCGTGTGGCTGGCGGCGACGCGCGCCCCACCGCCGCGCTTGATCGCTTCGGCGATGATCACCTCGACAAAGCGAGACTGGTCGTCGTCGACCTCGTCGCAGTGGATGTCGATCAGGCGATCGTACTGCTCCGCCAGGTCGAAGATGTGCTGCACCGAACGGACGCCATCTTCGCGCGTTAGCTCATAGTGCGGGATGCCGCCGACCGCGTCTGCGCCGCGCTTCAGCGCTTCGTCGAGCAGCGCTTCGTTCTCCGCCCGCGAGTAGATGCCATCCTGCGGAAAGGCGACGATCTGCACCGTCATCCAGTCACGCACCTGCTCGCGCAGTTCAACCAGGGCGTCGAGCGCGATCAGGCGCGGCTCGGTCACGTCGACGTGCGTCCGCACGTACAGGCAGCCGTGCGAAGCCATCAGCTTGAGCGCAGCGAGCGCCCGCTGCTGCACGTCCTCGCGCGTGAGCGAGCCTTTGCGCTCGCCCCAGATCTGAATGCCCTCGAACAGTGTCCCGCTCTCGTTGAAGTGCGGCTGCCCTGCTGCCAGCACGGAATCCAGGTGAATATGCGATTCGACAAAGGGCGGCGTCACCAATTTGCCTGTGCAGTCGATCTCTTGCGCGGCCTCTCGCTGGATGACCGGCGCGACATCTCGGATCACGCCGTCGGCGATTTCGATGTCGACAGGCTGCGGCAAACCGCGCACGCTACAGTGACGCAAGATCAGGTCGGACATTCTCTCTTCCCTTTTGGCAGGATTGACAATCAATCGAGTTAGAAATGTTGTGCGCCTTACCCGTTTTGGTTATGCTCGCCAAGGTGCAAAATTGTGCGCTGGAATATAACACCGGAGGGGGTCGATGAAAAAGCTCGCTTTACTCGTGTGTCTGTTGTTACTCCTTGCGTCGTTCGGCGGTGTCGCCGCGCAAGATGAACCACTGGTGGTGTTCGGCGCGTTTGCCACACCGATTGAAGAACCCTGGGATGGCGTCATTCACGCAGCGCTGACCAAAGCCCAGGAAGACGGTCTGATCGACTACTCGTTCCAGGATGAAATCGGCTATTCCGGCGATATGGAGATCGTGCTGCGCGAGGTCGCGGATGACCTGCAGCCGGCCATCATCTTCGGCGATGCCTTCGGCAATGAAGAAGCGGTGCGTCGCGTCGCTCGCGACTACCCCGAAATTGCTTTCGTGTTCGGTTCCGGTCTCGGCCCCTCGCAGCCCAACCTTTCGGTGTTCGATAACTGGATTCACGAACCGGCCTACCTCAGCGGCATGCTGGCCGGCTCGCTGACCGAGAGCAACGTCATCGGCGTCGTCGGCGGCTACCCGGTGCCGGAAGTCAATCGCATCATCAACGCCTTCGTCCAGGGCGCGACCGAAGCCAACCCGGATGCGCAGGTGCTGGTCACCTTCCTCAACAGCTGGTTCGACCCGGCAGCGGCCAAGGAAGCGGCCCTGGCGCAGATCGATGCCGGTGCGGACGTCCTGTTTGCCGAGCGCTTCGGCGTGATCGAGGCGGCGCAGGAAAACGGCCTGCTCGCTTTCGGCAACATGAGCGACCAGAACGAACTCGCGCCGGAAACGGTTGTGACCGGCCCGGTCTGGGACATGGAGCCGACCGTCGATTTCGTCATCAATCAGGTCGCGTCCGGCGCCTACACTGGCCTTGACCTGAAGGACTTCTCGATGATGGGTCAGGGCGGCGCTTCGTTGGCCCCCTACCATAGTTTCGAAGACACACTCGATCCTGATCTGGTGGCGATGGTGAGCGCACGCCAACAAGAAATCGTCGACGGCCTGTTCCGCGTTGACATCAACGAGGAAATTCCAGCCGAAGCGGTCGTGCCCGGCGAGGCGACCATCGGCGGTTAATCTCGACCGGAAGCTCCTTGAGAATGGGTGGCGCACAACGTCACCCATTGTTTTATCTGCTTGACTATACGAACGGATACTAACTCTGATGAACCTCGTGGAGATGCGCGGGATCACCAAGCGTTTTGGCGCGCTGGCGGCGAACGATAACGTCGACTTCGTCGTCCGTCCGGGCGAGATCCACGCGCTGCTGGGCGAAAACGGGGCTGGCAAAAGCACGCTGATGAAGATCCTGTACGGCCTCTACCAGCCGGATGAAGGATCGATCGTGATCGACGGCAGCGACGAGCCGTTGCGCTCGCCTGCCGATGCAATTGCGCGCGGCATCGGCTTCGTCTCTCAGCATTTCTCATTGGTGCCGACTTTTACCGTGGCCGAAAATGTGCTCCTCGGTTACGAGGGACGCTTCCGCCTCGACCCGGCGGAAATGAATGCGCGCGTCGCCCAACTGGCCGCGGCCAACGGCTTCAGCATCGACCCGGCGGCCATCGTCGGCAAGCTGTCCGTTGGGCAGCAGCAGCGCGTCGAAATCCTGAAGGCGCTCTACCGCGACTGCCGCGTCCTCATTCTGGACGAGCCGACCGCCGTGCTGACCCCGCGCGATACGCAGGCGCTGTTCGAGATCCTGCGCAAGCTGCGCGAACAAGATCTGGCGGTCATCATCATCACGCACAAGCTCGACGAAGCCATCGAAAACACGCAGCGCGTAACCGTGCTGCGCCTGGGCAAAGTCGTTGGTAGCCAGGATACGAGCAGCACGACCAGCGCCGAACTGGCGCGCCTGATGGTCGGGCGGCAGACGGTGCCCGTCCAACGCGAAGCGGCGACCGGAAGTACGCAGCGCGTCGTGCTTGACGTGAACGGCCTGTCGGTGGCCGATAAGCGCGGCGTCCAGGCACTGCGCTCGGTCACGTTTCAGGTGCACGCGGGCGAAGTCGTCGGCATCGCGGGCGTGGCGGGCAACGGCCAGAGCGAACTCGTCTCGATCCTGACCGGGATGCTGCAGCCCCAAAGCGGCGGCGTCAGCGTCGACGGCAAGCCGGTCATCCTGGGTGACCCGCGCGCATGCACCCAGCACAAAATCGGGCGCATCCCGGAAGACCGTCTGCGCGGCGTCATCGGCGACCTGAGCGTGGCCGATAACCTGATGATGGAGCAGCTCGACCAGTTCACCAGGGTCGGGCATTTGCAGCCCGCAGCCATCGCCGAACATGCCCAGCGCCTGATCGAAGACTTTCAGATCAAGGCATCACCGGGCGACCCGGTGCGCACGCTGTCCGGCGGCAACATCCAGAAAGTCATTCTGGCGCGCACGCTGTCGCAAGATCCTGCGGTCGTGATCGCGGCGCAGCCGACACGCGGCGTCGACATCGGCGCCACCGAGTACGTACACCAAAAACTGACAGAGCAGAAGGCGCGCGGCGCGGCTATCCTGCTCGTATCCGAAGATCTGGACGAAATCCTCTTGCTGAGTGACCGAATTCTCGTCATCTACAACGGCCAACTGGTCGGCGAGTTTGCCTCGGACGCGGTCGATCTAGACCGGCTCAGCATGTTGATGACCGGCGCAGAAAAAACTGGATGATGCGGTTATGTCGTTGGGACTGAGACTTGAGCGCCTGCCCTCGCCTCTGTGGCTGCGGGCGGCGATTCCTTTTATCGCCATCGCGATCACGTTCCTGCTCGTGAGCGTGCTGGTGATCCTGGCCGGGGCCAATCCGCTCGCGGTCGCCTATGAACTGCTGATCGACCCGCTGACCAAGAACAGTGCGCGTGCCGACATCCTCGTGATGGCGACGCCGATCCTGCTGACCGGCTCGGCGGTCGCGCTGGCCTTCGCCGGGGGCTACTACAACATCGGCGCGGAAGGCCAACTGCTGGCGGGCGCGGCTGCTGCCGCCTTGATCGGCCAGTACGTCGGCGATCTCTCGGCGTGGGTCGCCATCCCGCTCATGATCGTCGGCGGTTTCATCGCCGGGGCGCTGTGGGCGCTCATCCCTGCGCTGCTCAAGGTGCGCTTACAAGTGGACGAGGTCGTGACTACCCTGCTGATGAACTCCGTCATGGGCTACATCATCAGCGCGCTGCTCAACGGGCCGTGGCGAGACCCGGTCAGCGGCTGGCCGCAGTCGCCGACCATCGCCCTGTCGGCGCAGTTCCCTCGGATCATCGAGCGCACGCGCGTGCACCTCGGCTTCCTGATCGCCGCGGTCGTCGTCATCGCTCTATGGTGGATTTTGACGCGCACCCGTTTTGGACTGGAGCTGCGCGCCGTCGGCAAGAACCGCGACGGGGCGCAATTCCTCGGCATCCGCGTCGGGCGCACGATGCTCACCACGGCGTTGATCAGCGGCGGCATCGCCGGGCTGGCGGGCGTCAGCGAAGTCGGCGGCATTCACTACTACCTGATCGGCTCGCTCTCGCCGGGCTTTGGCTACACGGGCATTATCGTCGCGACGCTGGGCGCCTTGACCGCGCCGGGCGTCTTGTTGGCAGCGTTGTTCCTGGCGCTCGTCAGCCGCGGATCGCTGACGGCGAGCCGCGAACTTGACGTGCCGGTCTACCTGGGCGACGTGATCCAGGCCGTGCTGCTGCTGGTCATGCTGGCCGTCCTGCTGCTCAATCGCTACCGCATCCGGAGGGCGTGACGTGGAATTCATCTTCACCCTGCTTGGCGCGACTCTGCGCATCTCCACGCCCATTCTGTATGGCGCTCTTGGCGAGATGGTCGTCGAGCGCGCGGGCATTCTCAACCTCGGCATCGAAGGGACGATGCTGCTGTCCGCCTTTGGCGGCTTCGTCGCCGCGCAGTTGAGCGGGTCGATCTATCTGGGACTGGCGACCGCCATCGCGATCGGCATACTGCTCAGCCTGCTGATGGGCTTCCTTTCGATCACGCTCGGCCTCAACCAGCACGTCTGCGGCCTCGGCATCACGCTGCTGGCGAGTGGGCTGGCGCTGTTCCTGTTCCGCATCATCTACGGCGGCGAATCGATTCCCCCGGCACTGGAAGAGTCATTCCCGCAGTTACGTTTATTCAGCGGCACCATCTTGGAGCCGGTCTTCAGCCAGTACGTTTTCACCTACGCGGCGTTTCTGTTCGTGCCGCTGCTGGCGTGGCTGCTCTACCGCACGTCGTTCGGGCTCAGGCTGCGTTCGGTCGGCGAGAACCCCGAAGCGGCGGACACCGCCGGGATCAGTGTCTTCCGCACACGTTACGTCGCGCTGATCATCGGCGGCGCGCTGATGGGCATCGGCGGCGCTTTCCTGTCGCTGGCGCAGCTAGGCGCCTTCACCCACGGCATCATCAACGGGCGCGGCTGGGTCGCGATCGCCATCGTCATCTTCGGCAATTGGAAGCCGTGGCGCGTGTTAGCCGGTGCGCTGCTCTTCGGCGGCTTGCAGGCGCTGCAGCTTCGTCTCCAGGCGGAAGGCGTCCAGCTCCCCTACGAGATCCTGCTCATGCTGCCCTACGTGCTGACGATCGTCGCTATCGCCATCACCGGGCGCAATGCGTCCTACCCGGCGGCGCTGCTGAAACCGTACCGCCGCGAAGGCTGATCGTCTCGCTTGTCGATTTCCACGGGGTCGCAAAGAGAGAAGTGAGGGGAAGACTCACCGTTCTTCCCCTCGCCTGATGCCTGTGAGCTATTCCGCTGCCGGGCAGTTGAACGTATTGCACACGGCCTGCGCATTATCCGGCGAAACCGTGTCGAACGGCAGCACCACCCAGCCGGGCGGCACGACATGGTCAGCCAGAATCATATGTGCCCATTCGATGGCCTGGCGACCGCCGGTCGGATAGACGAACGTCACGCCCAGACGCCCTTCGAGCACCGACATGATGCCACCATCGGGCGTCGGCAGTGCGTCGATACCGATGAAGAGCACGCTGCTCGTGTCGATACCGGCATCCGTCGCCGCGATGTAGGCGCCCTCAGCCATCGGGTCGTTGTGGCCATAGAGCACGTCCAGATCCGGCTGCGCCTGGAAGGCTGCCGCCGCCGCTGGAACCGCCCGCTCACGCAGCCAGTCCGCATTCTGCGAGAAGACGATGTTGGCTTCGCTCAAGCCACCCGCGACCAATCC
>JADLAY010000009.1 GCA_020849765.1 Anaerolineae bacterium | reverse complement strand
TCGTCGAATGTGTGTATCCTGAACATGACATCTCCGTGTGGTGTTGTGTTTCGTCGCCTTCACCTTATCGGAGATGTCTTTCCTTGCCAACTTCAACTAGCACAACTGCTCTTCAGTGGGCTTGATTCCAGTCAGCCGTTCGGCTTCAGCCAACGGCGGCGCAAAACGAAGAAACCGAAAGAGACACAGCGCCACCTTTATCCACCATGGTTTCTCATCTTGTCGAGGTACTTAGGGAGCATCGCTCTCAATTGCTTTCAGCCACTCATCTTTGAGCAGGCCGAAATAGAGCTGATCTTCGTAGCGCCCGGCGAAGAACTGGCGCTGACGCAGCGTGCCCTCCAACGCGAAACCGAGCTTGCGCAGCAGGCCCCCGGAGGGCACGTTCTCGGCGCTGGTGACCGCTTCGATCCGGTGCAAGTCGAGCGCTGTAAAGCCATAACGCAGGATGACCGGCACGACCTCCGCCATGATGCCCTGACGCCAGTAGGCCGGGTCGAGCTCGTAGCCGATTTCCCCGCATTGGTAAGCTTCGTCAAAGTTCCACAGCAGCACCGTGCCGATGACGGTCTCGTCGCCCTGAAACGTGATCGCCCAGACCAGCCCTTCGCGCCGCTCAAAGTTTCCATGGATGCGCTGCATCCAGGCGCGGGTGTCTTCCAGCGAAGCGTGCGGCGTCCGCCCGTAAGGATGCGTCACGGCTGGATTCGACTTGATCGCGAACAGCGCCGCTTCGTCGGTGGGCTGAATCGCACGCAGATGCAGGCGGCGCGTCGAGAGCACGGGGAACTGGGTGAAGGCGGCGTCGATGGTCACAGGTGTGTCCTTTGCTAGATGGACAGGGCTCAACCGAGGGCGCATCGTGATGCGCCCCTACGCTCGTTTGCGCACCAGCCGAAAGCCTGCAACGTCCGGCTGTGGGCTAATCGCTATCCGCTGCTCGCCAACCACGCCCGCACGTCGCGCGCGTGATGCTCATAATGCTCGTAGGTGTTCTGGGCGACGATCTCCCACGGCTCGATGCCAGGGGGACTGTCGGCAAAGCGGCTCGAGTCGTGCAGATAGGCATCGTCGAGCCGGTTGACCTGGGCCAGCACCGCCTCGAAACTCGCGTGCTCGTCCGCCAGCACGTCGTCCAACGCGCGCTCGCGATTCGCCTCGTAGATCTGCACGTTGCGCGCGTCATCCGGCAGCGCCCACCAGGGCGACGAGCGTTCGTACGAGCGCAGTTCGAGCATGGTCGCGATCTCGCGCTCGTACCATGCGATATGCGCGATCAGATCCTTGAGCGTCCACGAGCCCCAAACCCCTGGCACCTCATAGCGCGTCGCCATCACCCCGGCCAGCGCGGCATCCCAGTCCGCCCGCGCCTCCAGGATCGCGTCCATCAGTTCAGTTTTGTTCATGAGTTTTGCGCCTCATATGTCTGCCAAATCGCCAATCGCAATCGGCCACAGGCCAAAACTCATCCGCCAATGGCCAAACGCCTCACGCAACCGGCTGGCCGAAACCACCGGAGCACGCCGCGCCCGGTTCCGGGGTCTGTGGCCCGTTTTCGTAGTTGCGGATGAACGCATCCAGGCGACCGTCGTTCGCATCCGGCAGTTCGAGCTGCAAGCCCCAGGCGATCGCTACGACCGGGCTTTTCAGGCCGGGGAACGGGCTGAGCAGCAGGTGATCGCCACCGCTCATTAGATCGCGCAGATGCTGCACCTGATCCGCGGGCAGATCCGGCTGGTAGGTCACCCACACGCTGCCATGCTCCAGCGAATGCACCGCCATATCCGTGCGCACCGGCGTGTCGTAGATGCCGCAGTTCATCCACACCGGGTTATGCGTACCGCCGGTCGGCGGCAGGCCGGTGTTCGGGTAGGTCACGTTCTCCTGATGATCGCGCGACAGCCCGACCGAGCGCACGATTCCATCGATATCGACCTGGCTGTTCTGGTTGGCGCTGATCGCGAAAATGCCGATCAGAACGACTGCCAGCAGGACACTCCCACCGATGATGATACGATCGGTCGTCAATAAGTGCCCATAGCGCGCCATGAAACCGCTGCTCTGGCCGGCCTTCTTCGCCTTACTCACCTTCTTCGTCATCGCTCACTACTCCTCTGCCCCGCAACCAATACACGCTTACCCCTGATTGACCGTCTGCTCGCGGCGGCCATTCATCCAGCAGACGCGTAATTCTAGCGGGCTATTACGGATTGTGGGCAGGTGGATTTCAGTGGCCAGCACTCACAATCGATTTTTTACGAATTATTACAGGTCACATTAATGCAATTCGGCACGATTCGGATTATGCTGTGGGTGTCATCGATCGCGTGCGATAGGAGTAACCGCCATGCCCTTCACATCTCAATGGTATGTCCCGGAGGCGGTCATCTACAGCCGCTTTTCGGGGCAGGTCAGTGAGGAAGATGTCATCCGCCATGGAGTGGCGCTCAACGAATTGATGCGCACGAGCAGCCGCGCGGCGGTACACGTGCTGGTCGACTCGTCAGACGTGACCAAGCCGCTCTCGTTCGTGGCCACGATCAAGGCGGCGCGCGCCACCCCGCAGGACGAGCGTATCGGCTGGGTGGTCACTGTCGGCGAGCAAGACCCGATGCTCAAGTTCATCTCGGATGCGACGCGCCAGCTTTTGCAACTGCGCTCGCGCAACTTCCGAACGCGCGACGAAGCGCTCGACTTCCTCAAAAGCATCGACGATACGATTGACTGGAGTCAGGCGCAGGGCGACGTACTCTCGTCCAATACTTAGCAGTCCGACATCCGAAAAGCGCGGCTCGCCCTTTGACATAAAAGTCTTGATTGCATCCCTGATGGCTTGGTGAAATAATCCTGCGCGCCCTCAGTCTCGTCCTGCTTGTGGAGGCCATGATGGCGTGGCAAGCGTTCCTCAGCTATTCGCGCCAGCAATACTATCTCGCGGAGACGCTCGCACTCAAACTGGAGAAGGTTGGCGTCGCCCTGTGGTTTGACGTTCAGCAATTGGAGCCCGGCACCAACTGGCAGCAGGATATCGCCGATGGGCTGGCCGGGTCGAACGGGGTTGTGCTGCTCGCCTCACGAGCGGCGCTGCGTTCACCCTACGTCGAGCGCGAATGGCGCGCGGCGCTGACGGCGGGCAAGCCCGTGATCGTCGCCCGCTGCGAGCGCGTACGCCTGCCCCGTGACCTGCGCACAGCGCCGGTCGTTGACCTGGGCGGCGACTTCGACGAGGCGGCAGAGACACTCGCGGGCGTCATCGCGCAGCCCGCCCATCCACCCAGGGAGCGCCGCGGCACACGCCGACTGCCGCCCGGCGTCGCCCGGATGGCGCTCGCGCTGACCGTGCGCGATGCACAGAACGTGCTCATCCACCTGCTGACGACCATCGCCGTCCTCAGCCTGATCGTCTACAGCTCAGTGGCGCGCTACCTCGCATTCACGCTGGACATCCAAAGCAATCCATTGTGGATCATTGCGATGACCGTGGGCGCCATCGTGCTCGTCATCGGCAAGCCGGAGCCGCTGCGGATGCCCGCGTTCCTGCGCCACGAGTTCGATTACCGGGCGCTGACGACACGAACGAAATTCAGCACGACCGCCATCCTCTGGCTCTGGCTGTTTCTGGCGACGGGCTGGCTCGATTTCGTCCGCGACTATTTCGAACCGCGCGGCACCGAGCCGGCTAGCTTCTCGCTGCTGGTCTTCATCGGCCTCGGCATCATCGTGACCCGGCTGATGACACCCCGCTACCGGCGGCTGATGCCCGCGCACCCCGATCCCGACATCATCCGTTGGGCCGTGCTGGGCCGCGTGCCACCCGAATGGCGCACCACCGTACTGCGAACCGAGGGCAGCCCGATCGTCCCCAAGCGCTCTGCCAGGGGCAATCTGAGCCTGCACGTCGTCTCCGAGGCGGACGATCAGGACGAGCTGAAGCTGATCCTGCCGATCGTCGAGCAGATCGGCGGCGCCGTCGTGGCGGACGATCAACCGGCGAACGTTGAGCTGATCATGCTCAACCACAACACGTCACGGGCGCGCGTGTTGGATGCCCTGGCCCGGCATCAGCGGGTGCTGGGCGTCCTGACCTCGCGCTGCAACCTGTCCAAGGATCTGCTGGAACTGACCAGGCTTCAGTTGATCGACTTCTCCGACCGCGACGGTCAGGCCTTGTATGCGCAGTTGGGACTGCTGACCGCCCAGGACGACAGCGAACGCGCGGGCCTGCAAACCTATCTCGACCCCGTCAGCCTGCGCCACCTGCCCGCGCCCGCCATGGTCACTTATCTCGCCGTCACCCTGCTGGCGCTGGTGCTGTTCTGCCTGCTGATGGCGCCGATCCTGCTGCTGAGCGAGCCGCAAGCGGGCATTCCGGGCCTGGCCGCGCCGGTCGGGTTCGGGCTGCTGGCAGGCGGGCTGCTGCTGGCCTATGCGTTCGTCCAGCACGGCAGAGTGCTGTTCGGGAGTAAGCTGATCGTGATGGTGCTGGCCTGCCTGCCGCTGGCGCTGGCCGCCGTCGCCCGCCTGGGGCTACCGTTTGCCGACGGACTGCCGGATGCGATACTCGCGATCTTCCCCTATGGCTGGGCGCATCCGCTGATCATCGCCGGGCTGCTGGCCGGTGCGACGATCGCGTATTTCTCGGTCGCGCCGCACATGCTGGCGCACAAGCGTGACGCGTTGGGGATGCCCGCGCTCAGCCTCATTCCCCAACTCGTCAAGGCCGTGAGTGTGATCGCCGGGCTGTACGTGCTCGCCCTGTCGATTCTGGCGCCATGATGCGCCGCCGCTATTCGTGCACGATGTGCAGCGCTGCAAGCCTCCCCCACGCGGATTTCGGCGCCGCCTCGTAGATGGCGACATACTCCGCCAGCGCCTCGTCGGGACGGCCTAGCGCTTCCAGAGCGAACGCACGATAGTGCCGGGCGAGAAAAGCAAAGTCCGAGGTCGAGGTCACCAACGGGCTGTCGAGGACTGCCTCACTCGCGGACAAAACGGTGTCCATCTCGCCGTCACGTGCCGCGTCGCCCATGTCCCTGATTGCCTGCCACAGATCCCATTCCATCTGCTGCTCGGCCATTGTGATCGCATCAGGTGTCGCGGTCGGTTGAGCCGGTTGGCGTGTCGCGGTGGGCGTGGGTGTTGCCGTCATCGCCGCAATCTGCTGCTGCATATAAGGCAGATCACAGCCCACGTTCTGCGGTTGGCCCGGTCTGCTGCCCCAATCGTAATAGATGTGGACCGTCTCTTCCAGGTAACTCATGTTAGGCAAGTTGCGATACAACTCGTCATCCGACAAGCTTCCTATGAAGTTGTAGGCCGCCTGACAAACCGCCAGCGCATCCAATTTATCTTCGGGAATCGCGACCAACTGCTGAGCGATTGTATGTTCAATGTGCGGTTGTTCACGTAAGTCTGGGAGCAGGTCGCGCGCGGCGTCGACATCGCCTGCCAGCATGTAGGCGATGAAGAGTCGTTCTTGTGCGTAGGCGACGAGCTGATCGAGATCGTGCTGCCGATCCTGAGTGCTGTAATGGGTAACGTCTCCAACAGGACGCGTCAATGCCAGATTGTAGTCGTCGATGGCACGGTCGTAATCGTGTGCCCACATTGCCTGTTGCGCGAAGCGCAGCGCACAGCCGACCGTCTCTTGGAAAGTTGTCACATCAGAGGTGACTTCATAGGTCGCGCCATTCCAGTCGAAGATCTGCTGACGATGCTGCACACAGTAGAAGTTATCCTGCCCTAAGTCGTTTTCGATGAGCTCCAGCGGAGTATCGCTATCAATGTTCACAAACTGCCACTGGGGCGGATCGTCATCACTCTTGACCTCGTTGGTGACACTTTGTGAAGAAACCAGCGTGACCCATTCCTGATTTTGCCAACCATAAACGGTAAATGTGGATCGGGTGCCGCTATAGCTCCACCCTGGGAATATGCTCCGTTCTTTGCTGATGATCTCGATCATTCCGTCCCCAGTGACATCTTGAACGAAGACGTAGGACGCCAGGCCGTTTCCATCGACCGTCATGTAACCGGCCTCATAGTGCAGTACCGGGCCGGGAATCAGTTGATAGCCATCACCCTCTGGACGAGCAAACCAGTAATCCTGAAAATCGTCACGCGATATATGGATCAGGATACCCGCTTGAGTTTGGCCCGTCATGACGGATAGGGTATAGGGGCCAAACTCAATCTCATCGTCCGCCAGGAGATCAATAGGATTATCTTCTAGCCAATTCTTGACGATGCGGAGATTCCACTGCTGGACGTCGAGGAACGACAGGTAGTAGTTGCCTGGAACCCTATCTCCCTGATTGAGAACCTCATACGCCTCAACAAGCTCCATCGTGCTGGCGGAGTCGCCGTAACGGTATAAATAGATCGTTTCGAGGAGCTGTATAAGCTGCTCAGGCAAATCCATGCCGAGAATTTCCTCACCCAATATCCGTGGCAGTACGGCGCCACGCGACCAGGTTTGCGCCACGCGCAATAGATACTCCTCCGCGCTCGGCACGCGCAGGCGATAGCCGTCGTCTTGAGCACCGACCGGCACGGCAAATAGCGCCAGAAAACAGACGGTCAACAAAAGCAGCTTACTTTTCATTCTGTTGTTCCTTCGATGTGGATGGCCGCCAGCAACGACCAGCCCGACTTCGGCGACGATCGACTGAGCGCGACGTACTCCGCCAGCGCCTCGTCGGGGCGGCCTAGCGCCTCCAGAGCGAGGGCACGAAAGTAATGCAGGCCGTGCAGAACGACCGGCGCTGCCGACGAATCGGCGTCGGCAAGCACAGATTCAACCAGGGTGAGCGCAGCCTCACGATGGCCGTCGCGCAGGTAGTCCACCGTGTCCGTGAGGGTCACCAAGAAGTCGGTCATGTCGGCATCGCCGGGTGCGCTGGTCGCATCAGGGATCATTGCAGCCGCGTCTGAAGCGACTGCGGACGGCGTATAGGTCTGAGCAGCCGGATCCCACGTGTACAGCACATCGCCGTAGCGGCTGTCGTAGGCAGGCTCGACTGGGCGTGTGACCGCGGCAGCGTGCAACTGCGCGCCATTGTCAGTGAAAAGCGCCTCCAGGGGTTGCGTCTGGCAGACGGGCGCCGCGAACACACGCTCGAACTCGCCGTTGCCCAAGCGCCACAGGCGCACTTCGCCCTGATTAGCGCCGTCGGAGCGGATCGCGACCTCATCGCAGTAGACCATCTCAACGTCGTAGGTGTAGTACTCCACGTTCGTCGCGGCAAAGTCGAGCGCGGCGTAATCGACCAACAGCAGCCCGCCCTGGCCGGGGATCGGCTGGACGCTGAACGAGGTCACGTCATTGGGACGGCGCAGCGGGGGACGCGAGAGAACGTAGCGGCCAGCTTCCGGCGCCAACAGGATCGGCGGCACGCGCGCTTCCAGCCAGACGATCCACTCGTCCGCGCCATCCGCATCGAAGTCCACGCTGAACGTGTCCAGCACAGCGATCCCGAGTGCGGCAAGCTGCGCGGGCGGCGACTGTTCGGTTGTGAACGTGTGCGATTGGAGTAACGTGTCGATCAGTTGCGGCGCATCGCACCCGGCTCGTTCAGGTTTGGGCGGATAATCATCCATCAGCCCACCAATGAATCCCTCACGACCGATCTCAGCCGTGATCGGCAGCGTACTATAGTTGAATGCAGACACGGCGTATTCCGCCCACACGTTGTACGCCGCGACGCATATGTCGAGCGCCGTATCCGCTTCAGACATGGCGGCGATCATGGCGTCAATCGCGGCCGAGGTCGAAGTCTCAGCCATCAAATCAGCAAGCAGCGCGTGGCTTTCGGCGATGCGCCCATCGAGCGCATAGGCCAGCGCCAACCGCGCCCGCGCATAGCGTTCCAGTTCCGCGAAATAAACGGGATTGTCGTCGGTCGGCGCATCCCAACCGGCGGTTAAGCCCGCTTCATAGAGCCGGATCGCCTCGCCAACGCGGTTCTCCCACATGAGCGGTTCCGCCTGGTGCAGCGCACAACCGAGCGCCTCATGATAGATCGGTGACTCGTCCAGGCGTTCAAATCGCGTGCCATTCCAGTCTAGCCGGTGCGTGACCGACCACTCGCACTGCCAGTTGTCGTGACGCGTCTCCGTCTGCACGACCTCAAGCGCCGGGTCGCCGTCGACATCGGCAATCGTGAACGCGTCCGCGTAACAGAAGCGAGCGTCGTCGGGTGCCAGATCGACGAGCGCGCCGTCTTCCCATGTCAGCATGTACAGGTGTCCACAGCCATCGTAAGTGCTTCCGGCGAAAACCAGCCATTCAGGCAGGGCATCACCCGTGACGTCGCCAAAGTGCACGTCCTCATAATCCGACGGCAGTCCAAACGAAATTGGAAATAGTTGATCGAGCCATGACAATGGCGTCTCGACAAAGCGATAACCGGTCACATCCTCGGAATCACGCTGCAAGACGAGATAGGCACTGAACGCATCGAATGAGACGTGCAGCCCGTATTCATCAATGCCATCGTGGTTCAGGTCGAATGGCTGAACGGTGATCCAATAGCCGGGCACTTCCAGCCGTTCGACCTGCGCGAGATCGGTCGGATGGTCACGCAGCCAGGCTCGGAGCATGGCTGCGCCCCAGGTAACAGGATCAACGATCGGATTTTGACGAGTTTTCGAGAAGGTCAGGGCTTCGTAGAAGTGCGACAGGAGATTGAAATCCTGGGCGAAGATCTCTGCATCAGAATAGGTTTGGCGCATCTCAAAGAGCATCGCTTCGGCGATGGAGGCGGTACTCGCCCCTGGCATTTCCGGCAGATAGTCCAGCGCTGCCGGGATCGTGACCAGATACTCCTCTGCACTCGGCACGCGCAGGCGGTAGTCGTCGTCCTGGGCGTGAACCGGCAGCACAGACAGCATGATCAGCAACAGCGCGACAAAGGTAGCTTTCCGCATGATCGAATTCCAGGTGACTCAACCTATCTCGATTGTATGCGGTTGTCACGCGCAGATACTGCACGATCGCATGACGTTTACAAACGCTTGCCCAACGGCGCTTGCTTGCGCGCTGCCCATCACAAATAGAAAAGGTGGACTCAGCCATTGGCCGAGTCCACCCTTCATGTCATTTCCCTTCACGCACAGACGTCTACACGTGAAGGCATCGGCTTACCAGTTGACGCTGGTGATAACGATCCAACCTTCATGCTCGTCGTCGGCCAATGGCACTACGCCGCTGCCATCCTCTGCGCTCAGGTAGACGGCCTGCCCATCGTCGAAGTAGATGAAGCCGTCCGTCTCGCCCGGCGTCGGATTCCTTGCCTCGGCCACGCCCGTCTGGATCGGCGTCACACCGCCCAGCCCATAGACGTACATCTGCCGTTCGCCGTCCCCTACGCAGGTGAAGAAGATCTTGAGCGAATTGGCGCCGAACTTGGCCCCGTAGCATTCCGCACCCGGCTGCTGCTGAGTGATCGGGTTCTCCAGCAGGCTGTTGAGCGCCATCGCGTAGATGTTGCGCCCGTTCGCATCATTGCGCTCGAAGGCGATGTAACGGCCATTCGGTGCGACCGCGGGCGCGAATGCATTCTGCACGATCGCCAATGGCAGGACAGTGTCACTCGCGCCTTCTAGCAGCAAGGCGTAGATCGAGCTCACGCCCGTCCCATCCGTCAGCGACATGAAGAGCGTGCTGCCGTCCGCTGACCAGGCCGGTGCATACGGCGCAGGCGTCAGATTGGCCGGGAAACGAACCAGCGACGTCGATCCCGCCGAGGTTTGATAGCTCGTGACGTAGACGTCGCGCAGCTTGAAGACGAGGTAATAGATTTCGCCCCCCGCATCGGTGCCCGGCAGCAATCCATCCGGCCCCATCACATCGATCTGCCTGGCTTCGACCGGGTTGGTCGCCGCATCCGCACCACTGACGAAATAGCCCATCTCCGTGCCGTCCGGCGACAGCAGCACCGGGTAGCCGGGCAGCGGCTGCGGCAGACCATTGAGCGGGATCTGCACGAACGGCAGTTGCCCCGTTTCAGAGTCGACCTGTGCCGATGCATCCGCGCCGAAGATCGCGGGCAGCCCGTTGTCATCCGTCCCGACGACGAGCGCCTGCGCCTGCCCGCTTGGGAAGACCGGATCGTTCGGCAGGCAGCCGAAGCAGCCGCCGCCCTGGCCGCCCGTTTCGGTCGATGGGCCCTGGCCCGGCGGTTGTTCGCCCTCAACCGGTGGCACCGCGCCTTCGGGCAGTTGCGGCGTCTCGGTCGGCAGCGGGATCAGTTCCTCCGGCGTGGCGGTTGGCGGTGCCACGACGCCAGGCTCCGGCGTCGCCGTCGGATTGCCCACGAACGAGGGCAGCGTGGCCGTCGGATTCGCGACCAGGATCGGCAGGGTCGGCGTCGGGTTGGCGGCAAACGCGCCCATCGTCGCCGTCGGCAGCACGGCAAAACCGCCGCCCGATTGCCCGCCGATGGCCGAGCACATCTCGTCCAGCGGCCGGTCGAGCGCGCGAATCTTCTGGAACCAGGGCGAGCTGGCATCCAGCACCAATTGGTCAAACTGAGCAGCACCGAGCGTCATCACGTCACCCTGGATGCAGTCCGGCGGCGGCACGACGTTGAACGGCACGTCACCTGTCCAGGTGTACTCGTCCGCCGCCGCGCACGGATCGAGCGACTTCAGGATGCGGTACAGGCTCTCCATGCCCAGCGCACCGTTGTGCGTCGCCAGCATGCGGTAGTTGCCCGTGCATTCGCCGTCGCCGAGCGCGATCTGAGGCAAGGCGGGCTGCAAATCCTCCGCCAGCGGGAAACTCTCCAGCGTCGCGTTGCCCGCACAGCCCTGGTTGGCCGCCGCCGCTGCGTCGAATGCGCCGCGGATGGCGTCCGAGAAGGCGCGCTTGCCCGCATTGCCCGCGCCAAACGAGCAGTCCTCCGCCAGAATCGAGTACAACTGGACGTTGCCCGAAGGTGTCGAACCCAGGGGACGCAGCATGTTGTAGAAATCACACGCGCCATTGGCGCTGTAGAAGCGCAGTGCTTCGTGCGAGATGCCGAGCGACTCGACGCGTTGCGCCAGCAGATCCTTGGCGCCAATCTCGACGTCACACGTCACCAGCGTGATCGGCACGACAAAGTCGCTGTTGGGCACGGTCGTCGGCGTAATGTAATTGACGTACAGGTCGAACAGGAACAGACAGTAGGTCGGCGGATCGTCAATCATCGACCTCAGATACGTTTGCGTCGGCTCGCCGACGCTGTTGAGCAGGTTCACGAACTCGCTGACCATCGGCAGCGTATCCGGCTGGCACTCAGGCAATTCCAGCGGGCCGCTCTGCGCCGCGGGGTTGAGGAACAGGCCGTCAATCTCCGCCTGAGCTGCGGCACACGGATCGGGTTCGCCAACAATCGAGAGCGCGAGGAACGTCGGCAGCGCGTCGAGCTGCGGCACGAGTTCCGGGCAGTTGTTCATGCGGGCCGCGGCTTCACGCACCTTCTGTACAGCAGGCACCAGCAGACCGACTGCCTGCGGATCGCTCGGTGCGGGCGCCAGATCCTGCGGCGCTGTGGGAGCAGGCGCGCCATCCGCCTGCGGCAGATTGGTGCAATCGCCGCCGCGCCGTGTGACGAACCCGGCCACCCACCCCGCGTTGACGTTGACCTGGAACCACGAACCATCGGCATTCTGGCCGATCACGTCGTAGATCTGCGTCGGGTCGAGCGCGCCGACAATCGCCGACTCGGTCGTAGGCTGCTCGCGCACATTGACGTTATTGGCGTCGAGCGTAGCAATCACGCACGAGCCGGTCGTCGGCAGTTGTGGCTGCACGATCTGCGGCTGAGGCGATGGCGACGGCGCACAACCGCCGCTCTCGCGCGGCCCGGCGATGTTCGGGCAGGCGTCGACGTCATCCGGCAGGCCATCACCGTCGCTGTCGACGGTCTGCTGCGGGCAGCCGACGTTCTCGCGCGGGCCTGCCTGCTGCGGACACGAATCGTTCGCATCCGGCAGGCCATCGCCGTCGCTATCCACGACTACCGGCGGTGTCACTGTAAACGGCGCCTGGTTCGATGGCGCGGCACCGGCTGCGGTGCAGAAAAAGTTGATGACCGTGCCCTGCGCCAGACTCGACGGCACGACATAGCTGATTGAGCCCGCCATTGTGCCGATGTTGACCGGCGCGCTGGAACCGATCTGCGCGAAGCACGAGCGCGCGCGATTGCCGCCCTGGTCGACGACGCTGACTGTCGTCCCCGGCGGCCCGCTGATCGGCTGCACGACGACGATCGCCTGCTGAGCACTGACCAGGCCAGGAAGACTGAGACTCGATAACACGATCAAGAACAACAATAGGGGAACCATACGAGGATGGGGAAGGAAATGATGCCGCATTTTTGCGCCCTCCATCTTTGACGGAAGTCGTGGGCTTGAGACGGCCGCTCCTCGTCGGCCAGCACCCAGGACTTAGTCATTGTAAGGGCAAAAGTCAGATTCGCGCGATTCGCATGGCGCAAAGGTCATGCGTCAGGTAACGATCTGGCAGCAAAAAAGGCGCATTCGCGCGCCTCGATCGCACATACCTGACAGTGAGCCACGCACCCGAAACCCAACTATCTAATCTCGCAGCAGGTGTCACTATGTATCTCTTGCCCAGCCAATCACCCTGCCAACATCATCGAGATCCGACACTGGCGCTTCATAAATCGTGGATGTCGCTGGATCGTAGATCAAGATCTTTGTTATCTGGCGGGGAGACGCTTCAGGAGATAATGACGTTTGGACAATTGCCAGGAGACTTCCATCCGGTGACCAGAAGGTTTCCCCAGACACACACGTGGACGTAATCGTCAAGTCTTCCAGATTCAGCACGTTGGTGACAGACGTTGGATCACCTGTTTCGTACGCAATCCACTGGCCATCAGGTGACCACTTGATATTGGCATCGAAACGCGGATAGTCCGGCGCATGCGTAAGTGGAATTTCGAGCATGATATTGCCCGCCATATCGACCACTGTCAGATCCTGGCGTACACCATATGAATTCCTATTTGTGATTACAGCAATATACTCGCTGTCCGGTGACCAGGAGAAATGCCGCATCGGTGCGAAGTCGATGGTCGAGAAAACATTTGTCAGATCTTGCCTCCGCATGTTCGAGACGACCAGGCGCTCCTCGCGATCATGGAGATCAACGTAGGCGACGCGCGTTAAATCCGGCGACACTTGTGGCAAAAACGTAGACGTCATTTCCCGCCCGTGTGCCACCGGGACATCAACCGAGAGTCCTGTCTGAACGTCTATCAGGTGGAGTCGGAATGATCCCTCGGCACTGTCCAGCATGATTACCGCGATAGTGTCATCATTGGCCCAATAAATCGGAAACGCATCAAGTCCGGAATAACGCGATACACGCACTATCTCAATGAGACTGGAGTCCAGAAGATCCAAGATCGATAAGGACATTAGCATGTCACTGTCGATGTAGACATGCAGCAACTTGGTGCCAGCGGGTGAAATGTAGGGATTATCGAAGAGATAAGCACCATTCAAACCACTCGGAGCGTCGATTGGGAAATCGGGTCGCTCGCTTCGTTGACCTAAATAGGTGTATGTACTTGTCGTCCGACTAAAGACGATCAATGTGGATAGGCTGTCGATTTGCTGTTGCGACGCGCTACGAACCGGCACGACATCATCGCAGAACGCTCCGTCGTCCACTTGTGTCACGGGTTGAGCTTGCGAGGATAAAGCCGCGAACATCAGAATGATGATGAGCACGAACACCTCGTCACCTCCCGATCGCACAGTAGCCCATGCACCAAAAGCCAATACCCAACAGCCAACCGCCTAATTTCGCGGCACCAGATGATGTTCGCGGCAGCGCGCCTCGTAACGCTCCTGCGCGCCGACCATGATGATCGGATCGTCATAGCGCGCGGGCTGCCCGTTGACCAGCCGCTGCGTCCGGCTCGCCTGCTCGCCGCAGACCATGCAGATCGCGTGCAGCTTGGTCACTTCTTCGGAGCGGCACATCAGTTCCGGCATCGGCCCAAACGGCTCGCCGCGGAAATCCATGTCCAGCCCGGCGACGATCACGCGGATGCCGCGCTCAGCCAGCGCATCGACCACGCTGATGATCGCTTCGTCGAAGAACTGCACCTCGTCGATGGCGACAACCGTCGTGTCGTCCAGGATCTGCTCGGCGATCTGTGAGGCAGCCTGCACCGGGATCGCCTCGAAGTTCTGGCCGCTGTGGCTGGCGACCTCCTGATCGGAGTAGCGCACGTCGAGGCTGTGCTTGAACACCTGCACCTTCTGCCGTGCGATCACGGCCCGGCGCACGCGGCGGATCAGTTCTTCCGTCTTGCCGCAGAACATGCTCCCGCACACCATCTCGATGCGGCCCGATTGATGGATCATCTGTCATCCCCCTGGATGCAAAAATGATAGCAAATCAGCAAATTAGTAGATTAGCGAATTAGCACGTTAGCCTATAGCTCTTAGCCATTAGCTTTTAGCCGAAAGCTAACAGCCGTCCGCCGATAGCCCAAAAAGCCAACTGCCAAAAGCCAAAAGCCAATAGTCAACAAAAAAGCTTCCAGCAATCAGCGCTCAGCCTTCAGCCTTTTGGGGCTGAACGCTGGCGGCTGACCGCTGAAAGCTCGTTTTCAACACTTTCGCAGCGGTCGCGGACGGCTAGGCCTCAGCCTCGGCGTCCGAAACATTGTAGCCGCGCTCGACAAGCTGCTTCTTCACGTCGTGGATCAGCTTGGGGTTGATGCCAGGCGCTTCGGCCAGCTTCTCTTCGCCGTCGCTCTCGAGGCGGCCCAGGAAATCGCCGACGCTCTTGATACCGGCGTCGTTGAGCGCCTTGATGTAACGCGAGTTGAGCACCAGCTCCGAAACCTGGAGCGTGAGCGGGGTCTTCGAGGCCGCGCGCTCTTCGGCTTCCTGCCGCTTGCTGTCACGCACCTGCAGGCGCTTGATGAAGCGGTCGACCTGGCCTTCGGTGTCGACAATGCGCTGCTCGCCCGTATAGAACGGATGGCACTTCGAGCAAATGTCCGTCTTGATCTCCGGCTGCGTCGCGCCCGTCGTCCAGCTATTGCCGCACGCACAGGTGACGACCGCATTCGGGTACCAGGTCGGATGAATCTTTTCTTTCATGGTGTCCCTTTCGGCGCTGCGCTACATTAGGTCACAGCGCGCTGACTAGAAACTGCACCGATCTATATGGACGGTACAGGACGTAATTTCTTACCTGTTTGGCGAGCCATTCAAGCCCGCCCGCCTGTGGCTTAGTCGTCCGAAGGTTCGCGGCCACCGACCAGATGATCCTGGTAGGCTTTCAGACCTTCTTCGTCGCCTTCGGCCAGCATCTTGGCCTGCTTCGGCCACGTCGCGGCATCGCCGACGATGTTGACCTTGCCCTCGACCTTGACGATCTGGTACAGCTCGTCGGCGCTCAGCTCGGCGACCTGGGCGAAGGTCGTGATCCCGGCGGCGTTGAGGGTCTTCTCGACCTTGGGGCCGATGCCTTCAATCCGCTTCAGATCGTCCGTGTCGCTGGCCTTGGCCTTCTTGGCGCGAGTCTTGGGCGCGGGCGCTGCTTCTTCCTCGGCTGCCGGGGCAGGCGCTGCGGCCTCGACTTCAGCCTTGGCCTTGGCGGGCTTCTTCTCTTCGACGGGCTCTTCCTTGGCCGGTTTGGCCTTCGGCGTCTTGGCCTTGGTCACGTCGGCAATCGCGACCGGCTCCGCCTTGGGCGCTGCCGGGGTGACCGTCGTCAGTTCAGGATAGACGCTGATGTGGCGCTTGCCGTGGTGCGGCTTCTCGAAGACCACGTAGCCTTCCGCCACGGCGTAGATGGTGTGATCGCGGCCCATCATCACATTCTCGCCGGGGTGGAACTTGGTCCCGCGCTGGCGAATGATGATGTTGCCGGAAATGACGTGCTCGCCGCCGTAGCGCTTGACACCCAACCGCTGCGAGTTGCTATCACGACCGTTGCGGCTCGAGCCGCCGCCTTTTTTATGTGCCATCTCGGTTGCTCTCCTCGACTAAGCCTTGATTGCATCTACGTGCAAACGGGTGTAATGCTGGCGATGACCGCGCTTGCTGCGGTACTTGGTGCGCTGGCGATAACGGAAGACGATGATGCGCTTGCTGCGCCACTGCTCGACGACGGTCACCGAAACCGATGCGCCATCGATGACCGGCTGCCCGATGACGGTCTTTTCACCGTCGCCGACCAGCAGCACGTCGGTCAGTTCGATCTTGTCACCGGCTTCATGGGGCAGCTTCTCGACGTCAATCATCGAGCCTTCTTCGACACGGTATTGTTTGTTGCCCGTGCGGACGACTGCATACATGAGGATTCACTCCAATGCTCACTTACCGCCGCCGGGCGCGCTGCACATCGCGGATTCCGCGGAAAGAGCCGCACGGCGGGGAGATTGGATGCGTAAAGGTGCATCACAATGTGGAACAATAAATAGCCGCTGAATTATAGGCGAGCCGAGGGTCACGCGTCAATTGCGAATGTGGGGGTCGGCGATGAATTGGAACTCGATTAGTCTGAAGGTGGTTCGTCCAATGTGGTCAAGATTGCTTGTAGGGCTGACTTCAGCAGTGGTAGGTCATGTACGGCTGACTTCCAGACAATATCCAGGAGCACTTTGTCATATTGATGGATCAGAATGTCTCGAAAACCGGCATAAGCTGACCATCGCACATCCGAATACTCCTGAGTGAGGGAAGTATCCAGCCGCTTCACGATTTCACCGATAACCTCGAAATTTCTGATGACGGCGTCCTGATGCAAAGTTGAATTGCGAAACGCATCTTCACCAATAGCGATGGACTCCTCGATGCGAGCGATCCTTTCGAGCAAATCCGTAACGTATATCCGAACTTCCTTGCTCATAGCGGCTTGGCTTCGTCCAGAATGGTGGAGCGAAGTTCCTCACGCAAGTGGTTTCCATCGGCAAGATGCACCTTGCGACCAAGCAGATCCTTGAGGCGCAACGTCACTTCCGAAAGGTCGAGCAGTGTGAATTCCGCTGGGTACTCCACCAGAAAGTCAATATCGCTGCCAGGCGTGGCGTCGCCGCGTGCGATGCTTCCAAAGACACGAACATTCAGGATACGGTACTGCGCCATCATGTCGAGGATTTCGTCACGTCGCGCGCGAACATCATCGAGAGTCTGAATGGGTTCGGTCTGTACACTCATCTCTTCTCGTCCTGAAGCTTGCTAACCGCTTTATTGTAGCGATGAGTTCGATGTTTCGGGTATCCCATCTCTGCCCACCAAGCCGACTACCCTTGTTACCGGATGAACATCGCATCGCCGAACGAGAAGAACCGATAGCCCTCGCGCTTGGCGACCTCGTAGGCATTCAACACGTGCGCACGCCCGGCGAAGCTGCTGATCATCATCAGCAGCGACGACTTGGGCAGGTGGAAGTTCGTGATCAGCGCGTCGACCGCGCGCCAGTGATAGCCGGGGTAGATGAACAGCCGCGTGTCGCCCTCGAACGCGATCACAGGGCGCCATGGGCACAGGTCGCCGAGTTCCATCGCGCAGGCCGGGTCGCCGCCCGCGCTGAGCACCGCCGCCGTCTCCAGCGTGCGCGCAACCGTCGTCCCGACCGCGATCACACGACCGCCGCCGAGCTTGGTCTCGTTGATCAGCTTCGCATCCTCCGCCTTGAGCGTCGCGTATTCGGCGTGGATCTGGTAGTCGGCAATCGCGTCGACGTTGACCGGCTTGAACGTCCCCAGGCCGATGTGCAGCGTGCAGTAAGCGAACTTGACGCCCTGCCGCCGCAGTTGGATCAGCAAGTCAGGCGTGAAGTGCAGCCCGGCGGTCGGCGCGGCGGCGCTGCCCTCGTCACGCGAATAGACCGTCTGGTAGCGTTCCGGGTCGCTCAAAGGAGTGTGAATGTAGGGTGGCAGCGGCGTCTCGCCCAACGCCACCAGCTGCTCGTTGATCGGCTGGCTGAAGCGCACGACCCGCTCGGACTCGTCGAGCACGTCGATCACTTCGGCGCGGATGTCGCTGCCGTCGAGAGCGATCGCGACGCCCGGCATGACGTTGCGCCCGCCGACCAGCGCCTGCCAATCGGTGTCGTTGATCTGGCGCAGCAGCAATATCTCGACCGCCCCGCCCGTCTCGGTTTTATGCGTGCGCAGCCGCGCCGGGATCACGCGGGTGTCGTTGAAGACGAGCAGATCGTCCGGCGTCAGCAGGTCGGCAATCTCGTGGAAGGTTCGGTGTTCAAGCGCGCCCGTCTCGCGGTCGAGCAGCATCAGGCGCGAAGAATCGCGCGGCTCAACCGGCGTCTGGGCGATGGAACTTTCGGGCAGGTCGTAGTCGAAATCAGATAGATGCATCGTGTCAGGGTCTCGGCTTGTCTCACATCGCCTTCAGTATAAAGCCACGGCCTCATGCCTGACAGACGGAAGTGAGTACGCCCGGTGACGCTGACCGCCGGGACATGAAATGTCCCGTCTGCGCGTGCGCCCTCTTCGAGGGCTTTGCCACTGCCTGCATGTGGAACCAGCCTCCGCAGGACGCGCCATTCCAGCCCGCCCATTTCATGGGTAGGCGACCCGCGTTACGGCCGGTTGATGATGCGCAGGATGACGTTGATGACGATCGTCAGCACGACGCTGATCAGGATCGTGCTCACAATCGGCACGATGCAGGTGATGCTGCCCGTCTCGATGCGGATGTCGCCCGGCAGATTGCCCAGGCGATTCAGGAACGGCACGCGCCCGATCAAGAGGAACAGGCCGCCGATGACGACGATGACGCCGCCGACCAGCAGCAGAATGCGACCAAGGTTCTGAAAATCCATCGTCAATTGCCTCACCGGCTCAAAGGCCCTCTATGCCTATTGAACCACCAAACGCCTGCCGCAGCATCGTTGATTCAGCCGAGCAGCGCCTGACCACCCGCGATCATCATCAGCGCCAATCCGCCAAAGTACAGGAGTGTCGCAACCAGCGCCGCATAACCGGTCACGATGAAATAGCCGTCACGCTGGAGCAGACCAAAGATGAACAGCAGAATCGTGATTGCGGGCAGGGTGTTCGAAAATGGGATCAGGCTGAGGGGAAACAGCAGCAGGACGCCGCTAGCGGTCAACGCCAGGCCGTTGATGCGATTGATGCCCGCGCCGCCCGTCATGAAGAGCAACCGCGGCTGCACCCAGCGCTCGATCCGCTCGAAAATCCGCGCGCCCTGGTCAAGCATCGGCACAATCTGCGCCCGCAGCAGACGGCGGCTCATCAATCGTCGCGGCAGCCACGGCACACGATTGAGCGTGACGCCCACGCCGATCAAGATGATGACAATTCCAAACACGGTACTCACGCCAGGTATGGACACCGGAAGCAAGAACGGCACTGTCAGCAGCGCGCAGAACAGCAGCAGACCTTGCTCACCAACAACCTCCAACAACTCCTTCAGAGTGACTGTCTCGCCCTGAATCGAGGCTGCTGTCCGCTTGAGCGCAAATGCCATCGTATTGTCCGTATCGCGAAACTGAGCATCCATGAACTGATTTTCCTCGTCTGAATCTCTGGTGATCCAGCTTTGTACAAGCATCAGGATACGAATTCCGCAATTCTCTCATCTTTGCGCGCTTTTCGCGCTTAAGACTGTCTCCAACGCAGCAGCGCTCTCGATCAGCTCGCGCAGGCGGGTAGCGAAACGCGCGGCGGGTGCGCCATCGACCACCGCGTGATCGAAGCTCAGCGTCAGGCACAGGTACTCGCGGATCGCGATCTGCCCATCGACAACGCCCGGCTTCTGCGCGATGCCGCCGACGAGCACCGTCAGCGAATGCGACGGCAGCCCGACGCCCCAACCGCCGCCCTTTCCGAACATGCCGACCGCCGTCACGACCACCGTGCCGCGAAACTGCTTCGACCACTGCGGCATGCGGAACATGATGAACATGAGCCGCCGCCGAATGAAGCGCGGAATTCGCGCGAAGAAGCGGACGATCCCGGCTTCGTCGCTCTTATCCTGCGCGACCTGGACGCCGCGGATCTCGTCGTGGATCTGGCGCAGCGTTTTGTGATTGGCCGCGCGGATCACCCGACCGACCGGCGTCTTGCGCCCGCCCGACTCGATCTCGATCATCGTCGCGATGTCGACGTCGTCAAACGTGACCAGCCGCCCGCGCAGGCTGCGCATCGCGTGAACCTGCTTATGCTCATCGACCGCCCGCCCGATGCAGTAGACGAGAAAGCCGGTGAACGAGAGGCGTTCGCCGGTCGCTGCCGCGTGGGCATGGATGCGCTCGCGCGCCTCGGTCACGTCGATTTCAAGCAGACCGATGATCGGGTCCAATTTCTTCGAGTACCAGCCGATGTCCGTCACCAACTGGCGCATGAGCGGCAGCGGCTCGACGGTGTATCCCCCCTGGCTCATAACGCTGACTCCTCCCCACATGCCGACACATCGCCGTCATCGTCTGCCAGACTCCCGCGCGCGACCAGTGATCACCATCACTTGATCGGGGGTGCATCCCTCCGTAATTCGCGCCGAATCAAAAAGGGCGTCCCCGTTTGAGAACGCCCTTCCCCAGTTCAAGGCGAACGATGCTTACGCACGCACGACCATCGTCCCGGCGATCTTGTCGTGCAAGCCCTGGCCGCGCTCGTCGATCAGCGCCCACAGCCAGCCGAGCATCAGCACGGCGGTATTGATGTAGTAGCCGATGTAGCGGATGATGGCGTCCGTGTCGTTGATGGCGGAACCATCGGTCTTGACCACGCGCAGATGCATGATCCGCTTGCCGGGCGTCTGGCCTTCCTGGCGCGTCCAGAAATACCAGTTGTAGACCAAACCGACGACAAAGCTGATGATGCCACCGGCCTCGCGGCCCGCGCCGAACAACAACCCGGCGATCAAGCCGAGGACGAACCCATCGATGACGATGGCGAGAAACCGCGCACCGAAGTCCGCGCGATCGGTCGTTGTGTAGACAGACATGTGCTTCACTCCTGCGTATCCGTCGTAATCATGATTCTGTATACGTAGCGCGGACGCTTGAGTTGCACGTAGGGGCGCGCCACGGCGCGTCCGCCTAGTCCAGAGTAGTGCGCCTAATCGTCGCTCAGGTAGTTGCCCAGCTCGCGCCAGATGACCGAGCCGTCGATGCCAGGGATCGGCAGCAGCGCGATCAGACCGAGGGCGATGTTGAACCAGCCGAAGAACGACAGCAGATGCCCGCCGATCAGACCCCAGATCAGCAGCGAGACGAGGCCGACGACCAGATTGATGATCGGCCCGCCGAGCGAGCGCGTCAGATGCGTGCTCGGCGGCAGCGGCACCAGGTCGCGCGGATAGAGCGTCGCGAAACCGACCAGCAGCGAGCGCACCTCGCGCATCGGCGGCGTCACACGTCGGCTGCTCAGGATGTGACCGATCGTGTGAATCACCTGCACGCCGATGACCACCAGCCCGTAGACGAGACCCCAGATCAGGCGAAGAGCAGGCGTCTCATGCGGCAGCAGCACCCAGGCCGCGATCAGGCCGAACGCCATCCGCGAAATGACGAACGGGATCGTCTGGCTCGTCCGTGTCCAGGGCAGTCCGAGCAGCGTGAACATCAGCGGGCGTGTTGGAGCCGTTTGCGACATGATTCACCTCACGTGTGCGCCGTCCAGCGGCCATTATAACGTTCTGCCTGACGATGCAACACAAGCATCGTCAGGCGATGGCCTCGGCCAAATGCTAACGTGCCAATCCGCTAATTTGCTTCTGCGTCTCCTCACAGCCTCGGCGAGCGCCCGGTCAGACGCGTGTACATCTGATAGCCGAGCCAGCGGAACGGCTCCGGCGGGAGCGGCACATAGTCCGTCTGGTAGATCGGCAGGCCGCGCCAGTGCTCATCGTCGCGCGAGTAGACATCGGTCAGTATTTGCCCGGCGACGTTCGCCAGCGTCACGCCGTGCCCGCAGAAACCGATGGCATAGTAGACGTTCTTCTGCTCGCCGCGCACGCCGATCAGCGGGTTGCGGTTGAGCGTGAAGCCGAGCGTGCCCGTCCAGCGGTAGGCCACCGGCAGCGAGGCACTCGCGGGCAGGTAGTCATGCATCGTCGCCTCGATCTTGCGCATGAGGTTCGCCGTCGAGGCGGGCGCGCCGGGGTAGGCCGTGCGGTTGCCGAAGCAATAGTCGTAGGCCTGGTTGCTGCCGCCACCGAAGACGATGTGCCCCTCGTTGGTCAGGCTCGAATAGGCGATCCGATCCAGGTCGTCGCTGAAGCCCGCATGCTGGTGCCAGCCGAGCGTCGCCCGCTGCTCTGCGGTCAGCGGCGCGGTGGCGAAGATGTGCGAGTGCAGCGGGAAGATGGCATCACGGAAATAGCCGAGCGCGCCGGTGTAGCCATTGGTGGCGATGACGATAGCTTTCGCCCGCACTTCGCCGCCCGGCGTCGTCAGCGTGATCGTCGCGCCTTCGCGGATGCGCAGCACGGGCGTCCCCTCGTAGATGGCGACGCCCTGCTCGATCAGCACCGGGCGCAGACCGCGCACGAGCTGCGCGCCGTTGATCTGGCCGCTGTCCGGGTCGAGCACGCCGCCGCTGACGCCCTGCAAATCGAGCTGCCGCTTGAGCGCCGCCGAGTCGAGGTAGCGGGTCGGAATGCCCAGCCCCTGGTGATATTCCGCCTCGGCGTGAGCGGCCTCCGCGCGCTGCGCATCGGTGTAGACGGTCAGCGTGCCGTCGCTGCGCGTGCTCACCGGCAGTTGGTGCCGCTCGATGATCTCGCGGATCGTGCGGATGCCCGCGCTCGTGATCTGGTAGACACGGCAGATCATCTCCGGGCTGTGATCCGGCATGTGCGCCAGCCAGTTCAGCATCAGACCGCCGTTGCGCCCGCTGGCGCCGTTGGCGAGCGACTTCGCCTCCAGCAGGACGACGCGCTTGCCCGGATAGCGGCGGCTAAAATGATAGGCCGTCGAGACGCCGGTGAAGCCGCCGCCGATGATCGCCAGATCCGCCGTGATGGTCTCACGGAGCGGCGCGCCCGGTCGATAGTCGGGCGTCTGGCTCGCCCACAGCGATTCGTTGTCGTCGATTTCAGGAGGTCGCGGCGGGATGCGCGCGGCCAGCGGCCACGTCTTGGCGGTCAGCCGGGTCGCGCCCAGCAGCAGTCGATCCGTAAGCGAGGGGGTGGGTGCAGGCGACGACATGGCGTGGTTGATCCTGGCTGTGAGCTATGGGTTGATGCGAATTGTGGTGACGTCCCAGAATCAACCTATTGTAACGCTCGCCACATCATTCCGCCGTGAGGAAAATGGCGGACTAGACCCAAAATGGAAACCGTTTTGAACCTCGACGTCCGCGAATTCCCCTCACCCTAAATCCCTCTCCCGCAGGAGAGGGACTTTCACAAGCACTTCTTGCTCCCCTTCTCCATCAGGGAGAAGGGGCCGGGGGATGAGGGTAACGCGAATATGGATCGCGACGAAGATTGTCGTCTCTACTACTCTTCGAACAGGCGCGGCTGATCCGGGAGCACGTTGTACGGGATGCCCAGGTGCTCGTAAGCGACCGCCGTCGCCATGCGCCCGCGCGGCGTCCGCTTGATGAAGCCCAGCTGCAGCAGATACGGCTCGTAGACGTCCTGCACGGTCGACGAGTCCTCGGCAATCGCCGCCGCGATCGTCTCGACGCCAACCGGCCCACCGCTGTACTTCTCGATGATCGTGCGCAGCACGCGCAGGTCGGTCTCGTCCAGCCCCAGGTGATCGATCTCCATCAGGTTGAGCGCCTCCCCGGCGACACGCCCGGTGATGACGCCGTCCGCACGCGCCTGAGCGTAGTCTCGTACGCGGCGCAGCAGGCGCAGACCGACACGCGGTGTGCCGCGGGCACGGCGGGCGATCTCGGCGATGCCTTCCGGGCGCGCCTCGACCGCCAGCATCTCCGCCGCGCGGGTGATGATGTGCTCCAGCGCCGCCTGATCGTAGAAGTCCATGCGGAAGTGCACGCCGAAACGGTCGCGCAGCGGCCCGGCCAGCAGCGACAGCCTCGTCGTCGCGCCGACGACCGTGAAGCGCGGCAGCCGGATGCGCATGGACTTGGCGCCCGGCCCCTTGCCGATGACGACGTCGAGCGCAAAGTCCTCCATCGCCGGGTAGAGCACTTCTTCGACGGCGCGTCCCAGCCGGTGGATCTCGTCAATGAACAGGATGTCGTACGGCTTGATGCTGGTCAGGATGGCGGCCAGGTCGCCCGCGCGTTCGATGGCCGGGCCAGACGTGATGCGGATGTTGACCTTCATCTCGTTGGCGATGATGTGCGCGAACGACGTCTTGCCCAACCCCGGCGGGCCGTAAAACAGCGTGTGATCGATTGGCTCGCCGCGGCCCCGTGCCGCCTCGATGATGATCTCCAGATTCCGTTTGACGCTGTCCTGGCCGATGATGTCCGAAAGATAACGCGGGCGCAGGGCAATGTTGTCACGCTCGTCGGGCAACTGGCTTCCGCTGACCGCGCGCAGCGGCTGATCCGACATCAATGGCACTCCCATACTGCATAAATGTTCTAGTGTCCCCATTGTAACATCAAAGTCGCGCCCGGCGGGAAGATGGGGAAATTCGTACTCAGTGCTCGGTACTCGGTGCTCAGTGTAGGAGTTCACGGTGCTCGGTAATCGGTGCTCAGTGAAGATGGTTTGTGGTGTGAAGATAAGTGATGAGTAACGAGGAGTGAGTGATGAGGAGGGATGTTCCTGAGTCGTGACTGTCGCCCCGCCCAAGCCATTCTCAGGCGTTGGCCCGACCAGCGCCTTCAGTGCGCTTGATTTGACCTAGCCGACGGGTTAACCCGTCGGCGGACGCCCAGGCGGGGTTCACGCTCCGCCTCGTAGGGACCACGTCCGCGGCGGTCGTGATCCGGATCGTCACAGATGAGACACGCCACATCCCTACTCGCCGACCGCCGACAGCCATTCGCCGACTGCCAGCCGAATCTACATCCAGGCCATACACCCGAAATACACCTTTTGGTCGATCCGCGACTTCGCGACCTGTCGTAACGTGGAACCCGACGAACGAGATGCACTGAACAGACGAGGTTGCGACAGTGAGCTTCGACTCCCCTGAACTGATGTCCACGAGGGCGCATGCGCCAGCCAACCGCGCAAGAACACCGGCCAACCGCATGGGCCAGATCATCGAATACGCCTTACTCGCGGAGGCACCCGCGGCAGCAGCGGCAACCGATCAGAACCGCATCCTCGTCGCTCGTTTGATCGAGCGTATCGAAGGCAACGACCGAATTGACGAGGCAACTGCCCCCAAGCCCGCTAACTGAAACCGAAGGCTCGGAACGCAGATTGTCGTATTGGAAGGCCTGACTTTTGACCCAAACCGTGAAGCTCTACGTGAGACGAAACCGACCCACCCATATCAACGTCGACGGACGCGAACTGATCGCGTGGCTGGCCTTGCTGACCACCGGTGTCATCCTGTCTGCGATTGGCGTCGCAGCCTTCCTGGTGCCTGCCGGCGTGGCCGGGCCGGGCGTGCTCGGTATCGCCACCATCATGAACCACCTGTGGGCGACGCCCGTCGGCGTGATAACCCTGATTGCCAACATCCCGATCCAGATCCTCGGCTACCGTTACCTTGGCGGCGCAAAAGCCGTGATCGGCACCGTCTACTACATCGCCGCCTTCTCGATCGTGGTTGATCTGCTCATCCCCGTGTTTCAAGGCGGCCTGACCGACAACATCCTGATGGCCGCGATCTTCGGCGGCGTGCTCAATGGCCTCGGCGGCGGCCTGGTCTATCGCGCGGGTGGCACGATGGGCGGCACCTCGACGCTGGCCCGCATCCTGCAGCTCCGCTGGGGAACGCCCTTATCCACGACCAGTCTCTACACGGACACGCTGATCACGATTGGCGCCGGGCTGGTGTTTGGCTGGGAAGCCGCGCTGGCCGCCATCATCACGCTCTTCATCACCGGCGCCGCGTCGGATTACGTCCTGGAAGGACCGAGCGTCGTCCGCACCGCCATGATCGTGACCGACCACCCCGATTCGCTGGCGCACGTCATTAAGCAGACTCTGAAGCGCGGCATCACCAGAATGCACAGCGAGGACGGCGTCAAGCAGCGCGCGCACGGCGTGCTCTTCGTCACCGTCGCCCGTCCAGAAGTGCCACAACTGACGAGGATCGTCTCCGAAGCCGACCCGGACGCCTTCGTCGTCATCAATCAGGGGCAGGCCGCCTTCGGGCGCGGTTTCAAGCCCATGCGCCGGGGACAGACCCTGTAAGCGACACCCGCAGCAGCGAGGGCGCAGCCAGCGCCCTCTCGCGAATGGCCTAGTGACGCGTCCCTACAGCCATCAATCCGCTAACTGCCAATCGCCAATACCCAAAAGCCAACCGCCGATTCCCCCGTCATCCGGCCAGGGCCAAGATACATCTTTGGATGAGGCTAAATACACCTTTTGGATGATCCGCAACTTTACGGCTTGTCGTATCGTATTACATAACGAACAGGATGCAGAACACAGGTAGGTAATCTCATGAGCTTCTACTCCCCCGAAATGACGCTGAAGATGGTACGCGAAGAAACCAATCGTGCAGCGAAGCAGGCTTACTGGCTGAGCCAGTTGACTGACTACGCGCCGTCGGCGGATACGGCCAGCGAGGCATCGGCAGTCGATCACAAACGCAACCTCGTCGCTCGCCTGGTCGAGCGCATCGCAGGGAACGACCGTGACGACGAGACCACTGCCTAGGCCCCACCGCACCGGAGTACCTTCCGGAAGCATGAAAATGCGGTAGGGACCCATTCAGCGGAGGGGGCGCAGAGAGCGCCCTCTTTTTATTTCCGTCGACGCCCTCGTTGACGGCTTCTGGCGAACAACCCCCGCAGCGCCAACGGCAGCAGCAGAGTCACCAGCATCGGCCACACCCACACCAGATCGCCTGGGCCGCCCGCGCCCGTGCGCGGCTCGACGCGGCGCATGTGAATCATGCGATACTTCGGCGTCAGTTCGGCCAGTTCGTCGTCGGTCACCGTCTGCGGATCGATACCTGCCAATTGCGCGGCAAAGCCGCTGCCCTTGAGCACGGCGCGCAGCAGCCGCAGCCGGTCGGGATGATCGCTGACGTCCTCGGCGACCGCCGCCCAGCGCTCGTCGCCGATCCAGATTTCGACCTCGGGATTCGCGATGATGTTCTGATACCAGTGGGAGACGCTGCCGAACCCGGCAGTGCAGTAGATTTCGCCGTCGACCTCGGCGTAGTTGACCGGCGTGCAGCGCCGTTTGCCCGTCTTGCGTCCCGTGTTGACGATCACCATGAATTGGCCGGTCGTGTCCGGCGATACGCTCATCAGCGGGCCGACGCCCAGCCGCCACTGCAGCACCATGAACTTGTTCAGATAACGGAAGAACCGGCGTAATTCGGCTTCGGTCTGGGGAGTCATCGTCATTGCCACCTCCATGCAGCAGCGTGATACGTGCTTGCCACTTCCCCCTGATCTGACTCTACGCACCGCGACCCCGCCGAGTCGCGCGTAAATGTCACCCTTCCGGCCTGACCTTCCTCCCGTTCCGCCGCGGTGTGGGCACATCACTGAAAAGGGCGTGTTGATGTCAATTGTTTTACGATCTTTATTTCACGGATGCGTCTTGTGGCGTTATCATCGAATAAGATGCACGAATAGTAATCACTGGGAGTCACGGCTGTTGGCGCCGGGTGAAGTAAGCTGGAACAAAGGCGGGTGTGCGTTGGAAAGGGAGCCTGCATGACGCGAATTCTTTGCATCGAAGACGATGAGCCGATGGCGCATCTGGTCGAGATGATCGTGGCCAGGATGGGCCACGAGGTCAAGAGTGCGCAGAGTGGTCACGACGGGCTGAGTCTGGTCGACTCATTCAAGCCGGATATCGTCCTGCTCGACCTGATGATGCCGGACATGGATGGCTGGGACATCTACCAGCATCTGAAAGCTCACGAGGAAACGCGCCACATCCCGGTGATCGTCGTCACGGCGCGTTCGCTCAGCGCGGACAAAGAGGTCGCCATGAAGCTGGCGCAGGTCGAGGAATACATCACCAAGCCGTTCACGCCGCAGTATCTCGGCGAGACGATCGTGCGTGTGCTGGACCAATCCACCGCGCGCTGAAGCCGGACGCAGACGCTCGGCGCAGCCATCCAAAAATATACCGGCGCCCGCTCGCCTTCTTTCGATACGATCAGTGGTCAACAAGAAAGCGTTGTCGTTGCTCAATAACGCAATTCAGCGTATAGTTTTACAAACTTGGGGTCTATTTGCGCCGCATTCCGCGCACTGCTGCACCTGCACTAACCACGGGAGTTCGTCCATGGCGAAGCCAATCCGCATGATCCGTCTGCTGATAATCCTGTCCGCCGTCTTGATCGCCTTCGGGGCGATGACCGCACAGGCACAAACCAATCTGCTGCAAAACCCGGGGTTCGAGGCGCCCTTCATCAGTGTCGGCGGCAACGACCTCGTGCAGGTTGCCCAGGGCTGGACGCCATGGCACGTGCCGCAAGGCAGCGGCGATACCTCGTCGCAGAACTTGCAGCCCGAATATTACCCTGCTTCTGATGTTTCCAATGGTCTGGGCATCCCGCGCATTCGCGGCGGCGCAGATGCGCAGCAGTATTTCACCTTCTTTGGCACCCACACGGGCGGTGTTTTTCAGCGCGTGACCGGCATCACGCCCGGCACCGAGCTGCGCTTCAGCGCCTACGCCTACGTCTGGTCATCGTCGTTCGATGATCCCGATGTCAGCGAGGAAGACGGCGGCGTCCTGCTTCAGGTCGGCATCGACCCGGCGGGCGGCACCGACGGCCAGAGCGCCAGCATCATCTGGTCCTCCGCCGTGCCGCTTTATGATGCGTTCAACGAGTACGTGGTGACGGCGACCGCCAGCGGTTCCGCCGTGTCCGTCTGGGTGCGTTCGATCGTCAGCTTCCCGGTGCGCAACAATAACATTTACGTCGACGATGCCTCGCTGACGGCCGCCGGTGATACGTCGCCGACGAGCGCCCCGGTCGTGCCGACGAATACGCCGGTGCCGCCGTCGAACACGCCCGTCCCACCAACCAACACCGCGGTGCCACCGACAACGGCGCCCGCACAGCCGACGAATACGCCGGTGCCGCCGACAACGGCGCCCGCGCAGCCGACCAACACGCCCGTCCCACCGACGACGGCGCCATCACAACCCACCGCTGTGCCGCCCACGTCGGAAGTCCCGACTGTCGAAGGCCCCACCGCCGAAAGCCCGACGGCTGTCCCGCCGACCGCAGTACCGCCAACAGCCGTGCCACCTTCGGCAGTGCCGCCCACGGTGCAGATTTCGACCAACGTGCCGCCGACCGCCACGCCGACGCCAAGCGAAATCTTCCACAACACCATCATCCACACGGTGCGCGCGGGGGATACCGTCTCGCGGATTGCGACGCTCTATGGCAGCACGATCGCGGCCATCATCTCGGCCAACGGGCTGGATGAGAACGCGCTGATCTTCGTCGGCCAGCAGTTGGTCGTCCCGGTCAAGCTGGCCGCCCCGGCGACGGTCACGCCGACCAACACGCCTCTGGTCCCGCCGACGACCGTGCCCGGCCCGACGGCTGCACCGCCGGTTCAGCCGCCGACGACCGGCACCCAGGTCTACGTCGTGCGTCCTGGCGACACGCTCTACCGCATCGCCGTCAACAATCGCACGACGATTGCGGCGCTGCTGCAACTGAACCGGATCACCAATCCCAACCTGATCTTCGTCGGCCAGCAGATCCTGGTGCCCGCCCCTGGGACACCGGTCGAGCCGCAGCCTCAACCGCAGCCGCAGCCGACGACCTATCGGGTGCAGCCGGGTGACACGCTCTATCGCATCGCCCTGCGCAGCGGCGTCTCGCTGACGGCGCTGATCCAGGCCAACAACCTGACCAACCCGAATCGCATTTTCGTCGGGCAGGTGCTCATCATTCCATGAGCGACTCCTGGCGCATCCTCCGCAGGGCCGGGAAAAACACCATCGTGCTGGCGCGAGTCAAACTCTGCGTCAGCGCGTGGTGTCATTTCAAAGGCCTGATGCTCCGACCCAGCCTGCCCGAAGATGAAGGCCTGCTCTTCGTCACAGGGCAGGAGAGCCGCGTCAACACGTCGATCCACATGTTCTTCATGCGCTTTGCCATCGGCGTCGTCTGGCTGGATAACAACGGGCGCGTCGTCGATAAGGCACTTGCCAAACCCTGGCGCCCGGCCTATGCACCCAAGGCCCCGGCGCGGTATTATCTTGAGGCCAACGTCAGCATCCTGGATCGGGTACAGGTGGGCGATGTCCTCCGTTTCGACGAAACCGCAAACTAGACTCATGCTTCATCGACGGCGATTCGCGACCGCGTTCGCCGTCTTGCTCTGCGCCCTGGCGCTAATCGGCCCGCCGCTCGCCTCGGCGCAAGACGAGAGTCCGCAGCCCGGCCTGACCATCCACGTCGTCCAGCGCGGCGAGAACCTGTTCCGCATCGGGCTGCGTTACGGCATCTCGGTCGACGATCTGGCGCGGCTCAACGGCATCCTCGACGTGACCAACATCCAGGTCGGCCAGCGGCTGCTGGTGCCCGCCGCGCCCGGCACAGCGGTCGAAGCAGCGCCGCCCGCCGAATCCGCGCCGGTCGAGCAGGCTCAGGTGCCGGAAGCCCCGCCGCAAGAATCAGCGCCCGCCGCCGAGCCAGAGACGCTGACCAGCCTGCCGGATCGCGTCTGGCACATCGTGCTGCCGGGCGAAACGCTGTTCAAGATCGCCACCGCCTACGGCATCACCGTCAACGAATTGAGCAGCGCCAACAGCATCGGTGACCCCAGCCTGATTTACGTCGGCCAGCAGCTTCTGATCCCCGGCATCGAGCCGCCGCAGATCGCGGTCGAGCTGCCCGCCAACGTGGTTGACGTCCGCATTCAGCCGCAGGTGTTTGTCGCCGGGCGCACCGGCATGGCCGTGCTGGCGACGCGCGCGCCTGCCAACGTCAGCGGCAGCTTCGTCGGGCAGACCCTTCGAGGCTCGACCGACGATGCGCGCATGGTTCACGTCGTGCTGTTCGGCATCCCGATTAACACGGGTGCGGGCGTCTACCCGCTCGTGATCGACATCGACGACGGCAGCGGCCCGACCAGCCTGACGATCAACGCGCAGGTGGTCGACGGGCAGTATTACACCGAAGGCATCACCATCCCGAATGACCGGCTGGCGCTGCTCCAGGGTGACGTCAACGACGCCGAAGCCTCGCTCGTGAGCCAGATCATGGCGACCTACACGCCGGTGCGCATGTACGACGGGCCGATGACGCTGCCCGCCGCCGCGGCCATCACGTCACCGTTCGGCTCACTCCGTTCGTACAACAGCGGCGTCCTGCAGAGCCTGCACACGGGCACCGATTTCGCCGGTGCACCGGGCACGCCGATCTTCGCCGCGGGCAGCGGCCAGGTCGTCTTCTCCGGCCATCTCGATGTGCGCGGGCTGGCGACGATCATCGACCACGGCTGGGGCATCCACACCGGCTATTGGCATCAAACGGAGACTTACGTTCAGGTCGGCGACACGGTCAGCGCCGGGCAGGTGATCGGCACCGTCGGCAGCAGCGGCCGCGTGACCGGCCCGCATCTGCATTGGGAGTTGTGGGTCAACGGCGTGCCGGTTGACCCCATGCAGTGGGTACAGCAGACGTTCCTGCCATGATCCAGCGCATCCTCCGCCGCGGCCAGCCCCCCGCCCACAAAGCGCCCGTGCCCCAGGCCGCGATTGAGGCCTGCGAGAGCGATCTGCGTACGCACGAGCGGCGCCCCGGCGGCGGCACGTCCGCGCTCGACTGGCAGACGCCGGGCGAGGTGCGCCGGATTGAGCCAACCCCATGCGGCGCACGGCTGATCTGCGCCTACGTCAGCATCGACCTGATCTGGCTGAGCGCCGACAGCCTGCGCGTGACGGCTCAGCGCGAGAACGGCCACAGCGCAAGCGTCCCGCCACCGCGCTCACAGCCGGTCACCGCCGTCGCCTGCGAGATGACCGACGCGACCGACACCGTCACACTGACGACCGAGGCGGCGACCTGCATTGTCGATAAGAAAGCCTTCAAACTCAGCCTCGGCCTGCCCAATCGAAAACCGGTCTATGCTGAACTGAACGGGCCTTCATGGCAGCCGGGTAAGCGCGCTCGATTGTCCGTCGACCTGCGCCGCGACGATCTGGTCTGCGGGCTGGGCGTGCGTGACACGGCGCTCGACCTGCGCGGGCAGCGGGTTCCCCTGTGGAACGAGACGGGCCAGGGCAAGACGCGTTACGGCGCGCCGGTCCTGCTAACAGTCAACCCGGTCGTCGCCAGCAGCCTCGTCTGGCTCAACCCTGCGCGCGGCTTCGTCGACGTCGGCGCGGCCCACGCCCAGGAGCTGCGCATCGAAAGCGAGGACGACCGGCTCGACTACGTCATCTGTGCGGCAAGCAGCGCGAGCACAGCCCTGGCGCGTGTCGCCGAGTTGTTCGAGCCGCTGACTCAGCCGCCGATGTGGGCGCTCGGCTACCAGCATCGCGAGGCCGAGACGACGCCGAGCAGCGCCGACATCGAACAGATCGCGGACGGCTATCGCAAGCGCCGCCTGCCGTGCGACGTGATCCACCTCGGCAGCAGCATGATGCAGGATGGCCGTCCATTCGCCATTGACACCACGCGCTTCCCGCAGGCCAAGCGGCTGGTCGACAAGCTGCACGAAGCCGCCTTCCAGGTCATGATCGATCTGCATCCCGCCATCCTGGCCGACGAGAGCAACCCGTCGTTCGTGAACGGGCAGGAGCAGAACGTCTTCGTCCGCTACCCGGATGGCGAACTCGTGCGCGGCGCGGCGCTGCCGGGCGTTTGCGCCTTCCCGGACTTCACCCGCGCCGACGTACGCACCTGGTGGGGTGAGCAGATGGCGCCGCTCGTGCGCCTCGGCATCGACGGCATCGTCCACCAGGCCGCCGAGCCGACCATCGCCCGCGCGTCCGGCGACGCCACGCTGCCGGATGCGGCTCAACATGGCGAGGACAGATCAATCGCCCACGCTCGCGTCCACAATATTTACTCGGCCCACATGGCCGCCGCGACCCAGGCCGCGCTGACGCAATTCAGCCCGCTGCGCAACGTCAACGTCATGACGTCCGGCTGGGTCGGCGGCAACAGCCTCGGCTTCAGTTGGTACGACGTCGACGACGACAGTTGGCACGGCATCCGTGCCAGTCTGCGCGCGGCGCTCAATGCCTCGCTCTCCGGCCTGCCGCTGATCGGCGTCAGCCACAACGTCGCCGACGAGCCGCCCGACGGCGAGATCTTCACCCGCTGGCTGCAAGCCGTCGCCCTGCTGCCGGGCCTGAGCGCCGGGCGTCCATGGATCTACGAGCAGCCGTACGCGCTGATCAACCGGCTGACGCTCGAACTGCGCTACCGGCTGCTGCCTTATCTGTATGCCTGCATCGCCCAGGCGCGCGAATATGGCGGCCCGGTCATCCGCCCGCTGTGGATGGTCGACCCGGCAGATGCGCAGCTCGCCCACGTCGACGATGCCTACATGGTCGGCGAGCACGTGCTGGTCGCGCCGGTCACGACGCCAGACACGCACCAGCGCCAGATCTATCTGCCCGGCGGCGATTGGTACGACTTCTGGACGCACGAGCCGTATCAGGGACGGCAGATGCTGACCGTGCCCGCCCCGCTTGAACGGCTGCCGGTCTTCGTCCGCAGCGGCGCGGCGCTGGCGCTGTGGGAGCCGATGCAGCACGTCAAAGAAGCCACGACCGAGCATCTGACGGTGCGCATCTACGCGGGCAATGGCGAATCGGCCATCTACGAGGATCATGGCGAAGGCCCGGCCTATCATCACGGCGAGTACCGCTGGCTCTACTTCTCGTGCGCCTGGGAATCGAACACACGCTTTGTCGTCCGCTTCCGCGTCGCGGGCACCAACTACTTCCAGACCTACCCGCGCATGCTGATCGTGATTGTCGGCGTCGAACAGGAGCCGGTCGACGTCCGCCTCGACCGCCAGGGCGCGCCCGTCTGGTATTACGATCAGGGCCGCCTCGAACTGCTGACGGACGGCCACTTCAACCGCATCGAAGTCGAATTCAAGCCCGATCCGCACGATACGACGCTGCGGCGCTCGAATACTCAGGTCCCGTAACCCAGGCCAAAAGTGATCTTTGTCTGGATCACAATTGGCGGAGGCGCAAGATCCCGTCGATCTATCCCTGAATTATGGCCTTGACCTCTGTGATGCGCCCTGCGAGGAAGCTCGTCTCGACCGCGTTCTGGCACAGGTCGAGCGCGCGCTGGTAGGCCGCCAGCGCATCGGTGTAGCGTGCTGAGCGGCGCAGCAGATCGGCGCGTGCGGCGTGGTAGAGGTAGTAGCGCTGCATGAAGGCGTCCTCGCCGAGGGCTTCCAGCCGCGTCAGCCCGGTCTCGCAGCCGAATGCCTCGGCGATGGCGACCGCGCGGTTGAGCGCGACGACCGGCGACGGCAGATGGCGATAGAGCGCGCCGTAGAGCGCCGAGATCTGCGCCCAGTCGGTCGAGGCGGAGTCCGGCGCCTGCGCATGGAGCGACGCAATCGCCGCCTGAATCTGATAGGGGCCGGATTGGCGCAGTTCCAGCGCCCGATCGAGCAGCGCGATGCCGTCGGCAATCTCGGCCTTATCCCACAGCGCGCGATCCTGCGCTTCGAGCAGGACGAGCCGCCCCTCACGGACGCGCGCCCGCCGCCGCGAATGATGCAGCAGCAGCAGCGCCAGCAAACCGAGCGACTCCGCCCCCGGCATGAGATCCGCCAGGATGCGCCCCAGCCGGATCGCCTCGATGCACAGCTCCTCGCGGATCAACGCCTCGCCGTGCGTCGCGCCGTAGCCCTCGTTGAAGATCAGATAGATGACGGCCTGGAGCGTTTCCAGCCGTTCCGGCAGCGCTTTGAGCGGCGGCACGTCGTAGGGGATGCCCGCGTCGCGGATCTTGCGCTTGGCGCGCACGAGCCGCTGGGCCATCGTCGCCGGCTCGGTCAGGAAGGCGCGCGCTGCCTCTGGCACGGACAGGCCGCCAATCGTGTTGAGCGTCAGCGCGATCTGCACCTCGCGCGCCAGCGCCGGATGGCAGCAGGTGAACATCAGTTTGAGGCGTTCGTCGGGGATCGAGTCGAGTTCGTCGGCGCTGACGGTGTCCGCGCTGGCGAGCGCATCGAGCAGATCCGGATCGTGCGAGTGTTTACTATCGCGCCGCAGCCGGTCGAGCGCCTTACGCCGCGCCGTCACGTAGAGCCAGCCCGCCGGGTTGCGCGGGATGCCCTCGGCCCAACGCACGAGGGCAACCGCGAAGGCATCCTGAAGCACGTCCTGCGCCAGCTCGAAATCGCGCAAATCAGCGATCAGGGCGGCCAGAATCCGCCCCGATTCGTCGTAGAAGATGCGCTCAATCGCCTGCGCAAGACCCTGCATTGCCTACTCTTGCGTGTAGACCATGACCGGGCGCACCTCAATCGAGCCGTACTTGACGCCGGGAATCTTGCCCGCCCACTCGACCGCCTCGTCCAGATCCTTGCAATCGAGGATATAGTAGCCGCCGAGGAATTCCTTGGTCTCCGCGAATGGGCCGTCGGTCGTCACCAGCTTGCCGCCTTCCTGGCGCACGGTCGTCGCTGCCGACGGCGGATGCAAGCCCTCACCGGACACGTGAATGCCCTTCTGGCGCACTTCGCTGTCGAACGCGAAGTAGGCCGCCATCGTGGCGTTCATCTCGGCTTCGGGGGCGGCGGCGGCAACCTGCGGATCGGTGTAGATCAGGAACATGTACTGCATGAGTAAGTCTCCTTCGTCTCATAGTCGGGCGAACCATTTCGCCGCTCTATGATGTAGACGGATAAGATCGCGCCAGATCGACAACTTCCGAACATTTGCTCGAAAATCGTCTATGACGACGCGTTTTATCCTGTCCGCGAATGATCGTCTTGCGCAGGCGGCGGACGCGTCACGGCGCGTCCCTACCGTAGGGACGCCATTCATGGCGTCCGTCCGTCCCGCAGCATCTACGCAGACCGATGAATAGATGCCATCACCTCCGCTCGTAAGTCGTGATCGGGCGCACCTCGACCGCGCCGTGACGCGCCGCCGGGATCTTGCGCGCCATGTCCAGCGCTTCGTCCAGATCCTGGCAGTCGAGCACGAAGAAGCCACCCAACTGCTCCCTGGTCTCGGCGAACGGGCCGGTCGTCACCGTCAGCTTGCCGTCCCGTTTGCGTACGGTCTTGGCGTGGCGGGTCGCTTGCAGCTCGTCGCCCGCCAGCATCATGCCGCGCTGGCGCGCCTCGCGAGCGAAGGCGAAGTACTCATTGAGCACCGCCGCCCGCTCGTCCGCGCTCTGACGCGCTTCCGCCGTCTCGTCACCGTAGATCAAGAACATGTACTGCATGATGGGCCTCCTGAGTTCAATCGCTTAACAAGGAGACGCAGCCCACAGCACCAGATCGACAAATGCACGCAATCACGACCCGGCGCCGATCAGCGGCGCGATGGCCGCCGCGTAGATCTCCGCCTGCCGGTGCGCACCCGCCGCCGTCTGATGCACTTGATCGCCCTGGAAGTAGTCGCCCTGCCCCAGTTCCGCCGCCAGATCGAGCGCCAGCGCGCCCGTGTCGTCCGCAATCTGCGGAATCAGCGCGTTCTGTTCGGCGATGGCGCGCAGCATCGCCGCCGCCTGCAGCAGTGACGGATCGGCGTCGAGGGCGGCCTGCGCAGTCGCCGTATCCCAGGCGAAGGTCGAGAGGGCGACCTTCGCCCCCGCCGACTGGCCCATAGCCGTGATACTGCGCAGATTGCGCTCGAAATAGACTGGTGGATTGGCGTCGAGCAGGTCGAGCGGATTTGTCCCCGGCTCCGGTGGGCAGAAGCCGGTCGTGTGCAGCCGGTCGCGGTAGACGGCCGGGTCGGTCATCCAGCCCAGGCGCAGCCCGACCAGCCGGTAGAGCGTGCTCGACGGCAAATCGTCGCCGCTGTACTGCCAGATGCCGCGATCCAGCCCCATGCCGATCAGCGGCGAAGCGCTCACGTAGCAATCCGGCGCCTGGAACATGCGCACGATCGCGTCGTTGATGCCGTGGTAGACGATCACGAGATCCGGCTCGTGCGCCAGCCCGCGCGTCGCCAGATTGACAGCCGAGTCGAGGCTGAAGTAGCCCGGCGCGCCCAGGTTGACGACTTCGGCCTGCGCCAGGCCGTGCTCTTCGCGCAGGAGATGTTCGAGTTGGCGCGGCCAGCTTTCGTCTTCCGTCAGGCCGTGGCCGTAGGTGGTCGAGCCGCCGAGCGCGACGATCCGGTAGACGCCGTCCGGCTTGGGGATGGCCGCCAGCGCGCCGCGGTAGCCACGCTCGTTGACATCGTCGAGCGCCGGGTTGGGCACGAAGTTGAGATAGGGCACCCCGGCGAGCTGCATCGTCTTGGCGTCGATGGTCGCCCGGTCGTATACGTAGCGGATGCGGTCAATCTCGCTGCCGCGCGTCTCGAACCACGCGCGCAGGCCGAGTTCGAGGGCGCCCAGCGCCAGGAGTAAGCCGAAACCCACCAACGCCAGCAGCGCTAACGGTCGACCCCGCATGATGATTACTGATCCTCTACACCAAGGCGCGCGGACATCAACTCAAGACCGGCCACCAGCTCGGCGTAGCGCGCCTCGCCGAGCTGCGCCCGATACATCGTCGCGACCCGTTCTTTCGCCTCCAGCGAGCGCTGCATCAGTTGCAGCCCCGCGGGCGTGAAGCGCACGATCGACGCGCGCCCGTCGGTCGGGTCCTGGACACGCTCCAGCGTGCCGACTGCCTCCAACTCGCGCACGAACTGGCCGATCGCCTGCTTGGTCATGCTCAGTTGCTCGGCCAGCGCCGTCATGCGGATGCCGCTCGCGGGGATGTTGGCGATCAGGTTGATCTGCGCCATCGTCACGTCATCGGCGTGCCCCAGCTCGCGCAAGACCGCGATAAACACATCCGCGTAAGCGCGATGCGCCGACAGCAGCAGCCTGCCGAGACCGTGCTGGCGTGCCGAGTCGATGTCAGGCTTGTGGGTCATATCTTTTCCATGATTCACAAATTAGAAAAGGTACTTTACTTAAAAGCATGTTGCCTAACTGACGCGTGGTCACAAATCGTTCTGAACCTTTTTTGCCCTTTTTGCCCTCACCCTAAATCCCTCTCCCTTATGGAGAGGGACTTTCAGAGCCGTACTTCTCCCCTTCTCACTGAGGGAGAAGGGGCCGGGGGTTGAGGGTAGGCAGCGGCGAAACTGAATTATGATCACTTCTCGACTAACCAGAGCAACTTCACTGACTCGTCGCCAGCCTGACGACGCCTCAGCCCGATGGACGACAGCCTGTGAGCGCCCAGCAGCACCATGGGTCTTCACGTGAACACATAGATTATCGCATCTCCGGACGGAATCCGGTATTGATGTATCACGAGCGCGCGTGGGTCCGCCGCGTCGGCTAGCGGCGCTTGGGTCGCTCGTTGCCGCGTTTGAAGTTGCCGGTCGCCTTCGCCAGCGCCAGTTGCAGATCGTGACCATCCAGCCCGTCGAGCTTGCTCAGGAGCTTGCGCGCGTCGTCGCCCGCCAGCGTCTTGACCAGGCGCTCGTGCCAGAACAGGCGCACCCGCCCATCCTTGGTCACCTGGTAGGCGAAGACGTCATCGTCCAGCTTGCCACGCTTATCAACCTCCCCCAAGGTTATCCGTCCCTACGGTCAAGCCGCGCTCCAGCCGCATGACCGAGTCCGGGTCGTGCGACGGCAGGTAGATCGTCGGCTGCTGGCGCGCAAACTGGCGGATGCGCCGCCGCGACTCAATCTCCTGATCGGCATCGAGCGCCACACCGTCCGGCTGATCCGACCACAGCAGATCCTGCGTGTACGACGCATCTCCGGCGATGAAGACCGCGCGCTCGCCCTGCAAACAGACGACCGAGGCATGCCCGCCGCTGTGGCCCGGCGTCGGCACCAGCAGCACGTCGCCCGCCTCCGTCAGCGGAAAGGCGCCGGGGAACGGCGACCGCGACGCACCCTCGAACGCGACCGGCCTGGGTGAGAACCAGCGCGGCCAGCGCTGGTTGAGATAGCCGCCCATGCGCCCGCCGAAACCCTGCGCGACCGCCCACTCCGCCTCAGAGACGATGAACTCCGCACTCGGAAACCAGTGGATGCCGCCGTCGTGATCCTGATGCAGATGAGTCAGTACGACCCAGCGCACATCGTCCGGCGACCAGCCGCGGGCCATCATCTGCCCGCCGATCTCGTCCGCGGGCGTGACCTGAAACGAGGCTGCCCGCTGGATCAGCGGCATGAACGGCGGCAGATAGACCGGCTTGTTGGCGTCGGCGGGGATGCCGGTATCGACCACGATCAGGCCTTCAGGGTGCTCGATCACCCAGGTCAGCACGGGCAGCCAGTCCGTCTTTTGCGTATCGAGCAGCGTGCGCGCCAGCCGCGGCAGATAGGCCCCATGGCCGACGCGCCAGCTCTTCGTGATCTGCGTGCTGCCCGTCTGGATCGCGTGGATGTCCATCGGCGTCACTCCGTCATATTCGCGCGGGTGATGATCTTGGTCGGGCGCACGCGGATCAGCAGTTCGCCGGGGACGGCGTTGCGCTTGCCGAACGCCTCCGCCTGATCGGCACCCATGTAGCGCGCGCCGATGGCCGTCGCCCATTTGAGTAGCTCGTCCGGCGCGTCCTCAACGATCTCGGCTTCGCCTTCGACCAGCGCAAACGAAAACGGCGGCATCTGATCGTCGACGCTGATGGCGACGTACGGTTCGTGCCGCAGGTTGGCCGCCTTAACCGTTGTGTGCCAGGTCGTGAAGATCAGGTCGTCGCCGTCGAGCACGAACCAGACCGGCGCCACGTGGGGCCGCCCGTTGGCGCGTGTGGTCGCCACCTTGCCCGTCCGCGTGCCCTCCATCATGAAACGGCGGTATTCCTCTGGCGTCATGTCGCGGGCCATCGGTTATGCTCCTTGATAAAGCGAACAAGCGGATCAGCAAATTAGCGAATTGGCAAATTAGCCCCTGGCCGAATACAGATGGCCGACTGCCGAAAGCTGACAGCCATCCGGCTAGAGGCTAACAGCGAAGCGCTAAAGGCTCCTAGATCGCATCTGCCCTTACGCCGACCTCGTCCAGATGATTGAGCAAATCGTTGGGATCTTCATAGACGCGATAAGCCCCGGCGCGTTCCAGTTCTTCCAGCCCGTAGCCACCGGAGAGCAGCCCGACGCCGAGCGCCCGCGCCCGCCGCGCCGCCAGCAAATCCCACACGCTGTCGCCGACGACGACCGACTGATCGATCGGGATGCCGAGGCGTTCCGCCGCCGCCAGGAACAGATCCGGGTCAGGCTTGGCGTAGGGCACCAGGTCGCGCGTGACAACCGGTACGTGGCTTGGGATGTCGAGCAGCGCCAGCACGCGCCCCGCCGATTCCATGCGCCCGCTGGTCGCGATCGCCCACGGCACGCCGACCTCGGTCAAGCGAGCCAGCAGCGCCTTGGCGCCAGGCAGCGCGCGCACCTGTTCCGCCCGCCGCGCATAGGCTTCGGCGTGCCCGCGCTGCAGGCGAGCGATCTGATCGGGCGTCACCTGAGTGCCCGTCTCGCGCAGGAGCGCGTTCAGGAACAGGCCGCCGCTCATGCCGATGCGCCGGTGAATGCGCCAGACCGACAATTCGATGCCTGCTTCTTCCAGCGCATCGCGCCAGGCCAGCACATGCTGATACACACTATCGACCAACGTCCCGTCGAGATCGAACAGAAAGGCAATGTCATCGCGAACCTGATTGCTCATGCACTTGCTCCCGTATCGTTGAACACAAATCTAGGGAGACAATAGCCGATTCTGGGCGTAAACGAAAGACGACGTTTGCTAACAATCGAGCGACGGGAGGCGTGAGCCGTGGTTGAATTGGGGATGAGGGATGGGTGCTCAGTTCTCGGTACTCGGTGCTCAGGAATACAGGTGATGAGTAACGAGTGACGAGGGATGAGTGGGAAACGGTTACTCGGTGCTCAGCCGAGTTGATCGTACTTGAGAACAGCGCCTTATGCAGTTTTACTAATGAGTCCAGGAACGAACACCGCCAGGGCATCAATGTGCGCGGGGGTCGCGGAGCGACCTACAGTCGGCACCTTGTGCCGACTCCCTAGCATGGCTAGGGTTGCGTCCCGTAAACGGGACTGGTTCCGGTTGTGCAGCCCGGTTCACCGGGCGCAATCTTAGCCGGATGGTTGACCATCCGGCGATTATTGGATGTGCCCAGATTGCCTGGTTATTTTGACAAACTGCATCAGTGCGCTTGCTTTCGTCAGCGGACCGGCTTCAGGCGTCGGCGAGCGTAAGCATGAATCATTTCAATTCGAACGAGTTTCGCCATGAACACCTTTCCGTCATCACCTCGTTCCTCATCCCTCGTTACTTCTTCGACTTTACTCAGCGCGCGAACGGGCCGATCAGTTCTGGCGCCTTGCCGTTCGTGACCTTGAGCACCGGCTGATCGAGCGGCGTCTGCCACTGATCCCACGTCTCATCGCTGTAGAAGTGCTGCTCGAAGTCGGAGAACTTCTCCAGCAGGGGATCGCGCACGGCGGGCGGCATCACGTTGAGCGGGTTGATGACGTAGTCATGCTTGTTCACGCGGACGCGCACTTCCAGATGCAGGTGAAACTGCTCTTTCAGGTCGATCTCACCCAGGATCGTGTCCGGGCGCACCTGCTGGCCGACGGTCAGGCGGCCCACGTTGGCCATGTGGCCGTAGATGATCGTGAAGATGCCGATCTTGATGCGAACGACGCCCGACCGGTACATGGTGCTGTTGGCCGCCACTTCGCTGACGATGCCGTTGGGCACGCCGGCGCGCACCAGCGACGGCGGATCGTTGCGGCCCGTGTTGCCGAAGTCGATGCCCCCGTGCAGCCCCTGGCAGAAGTCGTAGGCCGCGCGCCTGCGCTCGTTGCTCTGCCCGTGCAGATAGGCAGCGAAGTGCGTGTTGCCGAAGTATTGCAGCCAGGTCGTCTCCGCCAGCGGCACCGGCAGCGCGACGAACAAGGGCGGCAGATCGAGCGTCGTCCCGTCATCCGGCAGCGTCACCGGCGGCCCGGCGTTTTGCAGGTTCGGGTCGTCGCTGACGGCGATCAGGTAGATCTCCGGCTTCGTCACCTTGCTCTCGATCGTCCAGCCGGACACGTGCTTGCGCCAGATGTAGCCGCCTGCCGTGATCGCCTCGTGATCGACCGTAATGCGCTCGTTCAGTTCGAGCATGTGCGACGGGCGCACACCGAGGCTGTAGGTCGGGCGAATGCCGAGCGGCGGATCGACCACGACGTAGACCGGCTTGCTGCGATCAGATGACGTGCCGGTCTTGCGCTGCGATGGCGGCATGAATCGACTCCGAAGTTGTCATGGAAGGCGTCAGGCCGATTCTTAATCTGAGGCTTCGAAGTTACAAGCGATTCACCCCATCACCGATGTTCCAATATCGCAACAACGGCGATTGGGTTTTGGTGATTGGCAATTGGGTTTTGGCGGTTGGGTTTTCGGATGTGAGGGAAGATCGGCCATCCCGCCGCCGTTCGCGGTTCGGTAGGGACAGGGCGTGCCCTGTCCGCCCGCGTCACCACGCCAAACGGATTCGCGTCGTTATTGCCATAGCATATTCCAAGACATCGACGGTGGTTGTAGGGGCATGGCGGCGCCAAGCCCCATCCGGCCGATGCCCGCGCCGCCCCTGCCATATCGACGCCGGACGGCAACAATGCCGTCCCGACACCGTCCAACAAAAAGAGCGCACCCCATCGGATGCGCCCTGTGCTCATTCATGTCACCGTTCTGCCAGAAGCTAAAGGCTAATCGCTAACAGCCAATAGCTATCTCATGCTTCCCCGTAGGCCTTGTCCAGCGCCTCGAAGTTGGTGAACAGGAAGTGATCGTGATAGTAGTGGATCCACAGGAACGAGAGGATCGACGTGTAGTAGGCGATGTCGAAGTTCATGTTCGGGTCGATGTCAGGGATGATCACGCGCGCGAGAACGTAGACGATCGTGAAGACGATGACCGAACCAATCAACATCATCGTGCTCAGCGCGAACAGGCCCTTGCTGTCCTTGGTCGCCTTGGCGAAGCGCTCCACCAGCGGCGCGCCTTGCAGGTCGCCGTACTGCTGGCGGATCTTGATGATGTAGAACGTGATCGCCAGATACTGGAACGAGTGCCACGTGTTCATGCCCTGGAAGGCGGTGTCCATGTTCGGCAGCGCGGGCACCGTGAACGACACGAGCACCGTCAGCGAAATGAAGACCGTCTTCGGCCAGTTGACGTAGCCACCGCGAACCTCACGGATCGTCTTGAGGATGAAGGCCACCAGCGCCACGCCGAAGATCGCTGCCACGCTGTAGAAGAACCATTCCGCTTTGAAGAACGACGGGATCACCTGGCCCAGGTCGTTGACGCCGATCCAGAAGTTGTCCTGGCTGATCTTGTAGGCCGCCAGCGGGAACAGGCAGGTGAGGATCAACGCGTAGTCGATCAGGCGGGCTTGCAGGCTGACCGCACTGCCCTTGGCGACGACGCGGTGCTGCTTGTGGTTGTACAGCTCGACAATGTAGGTCACCTGATGCAGCACGTGGGTGGCCGCCCAGAAGAAGAAGACCGTCAGCAGCAGGCCCAGGTTGAGGAAGGCCAGCGAGACGACGATGATCGGGATGATGATCGACGAGCGGATCAGCATCGGGTAGCGCTGGCGGAATTCGCCATCCAGCCCGGTGCGCAAGAAGGTCGACATCATGTGCGGGCCGCCGATAGCCACTGCGACGAAGCCGTTGACCAGGTTACGCGCAATGTCCTCGTGCATGCCGAGGTTCAAACCAAGCAAGTAAAAAAGGTAAGGCAGCGGAACGAGGATTACGCTGAGTGTGATGAACATCAGGTCCCAGTTGCGGCTGCGCAGCCAGAGTCGATCTGGCTTGGTCGTGACCGTTCCTGCGTCCCCCGGTAGGCGTGCGCCAATGACTGCCATAAGTGCTCCTCCCTCCTTCGAATCGACACTTATTTAGCGTCGCTAAACATTTTAACTGAAAATCCACAAATGATGCAACATATTGCTTCTCAGCAGTGTGCGAACGAGGTCCAGCGCCCATCCGGCGCGGGCGCAGATGTCATCCTAAAGGAGGAGTTGACAATTATTTTAGGCTAATCTAAAATAATTTTATCAATGTCCGCAATCAGACCTCTGGAGGTCAAGATCATGCTCTCACTCGAACAGATTCTCATCGGCGGCGCGGCCCTTTCGCTCGCGATGGGCATCCTCACGCTGGCGTCGCTCAGCCTCAACCCGCGCATCTGGCTCAACGACTATCCTGAGGAGATCAAGAAGCTGGCCGCGCCGCTGTCGACCGCCGAGAAGCGCCAGCAGATCGTCTTCCTGGTGCCGATCCTGCTCGCCTACATCGCGGTGCCGCTGCTGTCGACGGTCGGCTTCCTGCGCATGACCGGAGACACCTCGTTCCTGACGGCCTACGGGCACGCCTTCCTGGTGCTCAACATCGCCAACCTGTTCGACGCCGTCGTCATCGACTGGCTCTTCCTCTACGTGATGAAGCCGCGCTTCGCCATCATCCCGGAAGCCTGGGCTTACTTCGAGACGATGAACATCGGCTGGCAGGCGCGCAACTACGTCAAAGGCATCGTCTTCTGCGCCGTCTTCGCGCTGCCGGTCGCGCTGGTGGCGACGCTCCTCTGACGGCGAATCAGGCGCACGGCGCGCGAATCTAAATCGCGGCGTGTCTCTCACAAGCGGATAGACGTCGAGGCAGCGGCACTCCCGCGTGGCTGCCTCGCCTGCACTCTAGACGACCGTCCCGAACAGCGCGCCAATCCCGGCAGTCAAGGCCATGGCCAGCGCGCCCCAGAAGGTCACGCGCACGGCGGCGCGCAAGGCCGGGGCACCGCCCGCCCGCGCAGCCAGCACACCGAGTACGGCCAGGAAGATCAGCGAGATGACCGACACAGCGATCACCAGGCTCGACTCCGGCGCCAGCAGCACGACCACCAGCGGCAGCGCTGCGCCCGCGGTGAAGCTGGCCGCCGAGGCCAGCGCCGCCTGCACCGGGCGGGCCACCGTACTCTCGGAGAAGCCAAGCTCATCGCGAGCGTGCGCCCCCAGCGCATCGTGGACCATCAACTGCGCGGCGACCTCTTTCGCCAGCGCCGGGTCCAGCCCGCGCTCGACGTAGATCGATGCCAATTCTTGCAGCTCGAACTCGGCATCGGTCGCCAGCTCTGTGCGTTCGCGTTCGAGATCCGCTTTTTCGGTATCCGCCTGCGAACTGACGGAGACGTACTCGCCCGCCGCCATCGACATCGCCCCGGCGACCAGCCCGGCGACACCCGCGATCAAGACCTCGCTGCGCAATGCGCTCGCGGCGGCCACACCGACGACCAGACTTGACGTCGAGACGATGCCATCGTTAGCGCCGAGCACCGCCGCGCGCAGCCAACCGATGCGTTCCGCGCGATGGCTCTCTTTGTGAGTCCTGCCCATGTTATCCTCCTCCCGGCAATCCTGGCGCCGGTCATGGGAAATCGACTTGTGCGTCGAGTATAATCGCGATTCGGGTCGCCGGGTGGCACCGCAGGCGAGCGTTCACAAGGGAGACGCGCACGAACATGAACGGCAGCGCCGATCATTTTAAGAAACGTCACTCGCTATCGCACACTCCGGGCGCATCGGCTATAATTCTGCGGGTTCTGTTACGAGCCATACCCGAACAGTCCTCATCAGCGCATTAACGGTGAACCCGATCACAAAAGGGAAAAACACTATGACAATCATCGAACATATTCACGCGCGCGAAGTCCTGGATTCCCGTGGCAATCCCACCGTCGAAGTCGAGGTCTATCTCGCCGATGGCGCCTTCGGGCGCGCCATCGTGCCGAGCGGCGCATCCACCGGCGAGCACGAAGCGCTCGAACTCCGTGACGGCGATAAAAGCCGTTATGGTGGCAAAGGCGTGCTCAAGGCCGTCGAGGCGGTCAACCTGCAGTTGGCGGATGCCCTGCGCGGGATGCCGGCGCTCAATCAGAAGGAAGTCGACGATCTGATGATCGCGCTCGACGGCACGCCGACCAAGAGCAACCTGGGCGCCAACGCCATCCTCGGCGTCTCGATGGCGGTCGCCCGCGCGGCGGCGGACAGCGTCGAAATGCCGCTCTACGCCTACATCGGCGGCATCCATGCGCATCTGCTGCCTGTGCCGATGATGAACATCATGAATGGCGGCAAGCACGCAGCCAACAGCACCGACTTCCAGGAATTCATGATCATGCCGGTGGCGGCGACCACCTTCCGCGAAGCACTCCAGTGGTGCTCGGAGATCTATCAGACGCTCAAGAAGATCCTGCACGATAAGGGCTTCCCGACCAGCGTTGGCGACGAGGGTGGTTTCGCCCCCAGCCTGGGCAGCAATCAGGCCGCGCTCGACGTGATCATGGAAGCGATCGTCAAGGCCGGTTACAAGCCCGGCGATCAGATCCGCATTGCGCTCGACCCGGCCACGTCGGAGATCTACCGCGACGGCAAGTATCACCTCGACATCGAGGGACGCGTCCTCACCGGCGAGGAAATGGTCGATTTCTGGGCCGAATGGGTGCGCCAGTATCCGATCATCTCGCTCGAAGACGGCCTAGCCGAGAACGACTGGGAGAACTGGTCGCGTCTGGTCGCCAAGATCGGCGACAAAGTCCAGATCGTCGGCGACGACCTGCTCGTGACCAACGTCGATTTCGTCAAGCGCGCCATTCGCGAGAAGGCGGCCAACGCGCTGCTGTTCAAGGTCAACCAGATCGGCTCGCTGACCGAGGCGCTCGCCGCCGCACAGCTCAGCCAGCGCCACGGCATGACCGTCGTCACCAGCCACCGCAGCGGCGAGACCGAAGACACGACCATCGCCGACCTGGCCGTCGCCATGAACGCCGGGCAGATCAAGACCGGCGCGCCCGCCCGTACGGATCGTGTCGCCAAGTTCAACCAGCTTCTGCGCATCGAAGACCAACTGGGCGATGCGGCGGAATACGCGGGCCTGAAGGCCTTTACCAACCTGAACCTGGACGTCTAGAAGGTTCTCAGTGCTCGGTACTCAGTGCTCAACGGAGAGTTCTGAGTACCGAGTTTCGTTTTAGCGGGTGAACAGGATTCGATACCGGGCTCTCGATTCAAGAGCGGACATGCGAGACTCGGTAGCTGGCTCGGTTCACGAGTGACAAATAGCGAGCGGCATTCATCCGGCCAACGCCATGTTGGTCGAAAGCTATTGAGAGAGCGACCATGAGCAACATTCGCATCGATCAGAAACGCACCAAAATCGTCGCCACCCTCGGCCCGTCGTCGCGGGAAGAGACCATCTTGCGCCGATTCGTGCGCGGCGGGATGAACGTCGCACGCATCAACTTCTCGCACGGCGACCACGACACCCACAGCAAGGCGATTGACGACATCCGGCGCATCGCCAAAGAGGAAGGCTCGGTCGTGGCCGTGCTGTGCGATATCCAGGGCCCGAAGATCCGCATTGGCAAGATCGCCAAAGAGCCGATGCTGCTCGAACCGGGTGACACGATCACGCTGACGCTGGACGAGGCCGACGGCACCAACAACGTCGTCACGCTGCCGCATCCCGAATTTGTGCGCGATATCAAAGCGGGCTCGACCCTGCTGCTCGACGACGGCAAGCTCGAATTCACCGTCACCTCGGCGACGACCAACGCCCTCATCTGCGAGGTCGTCGTTGGCGGCGAACTCAGCTCGCGCAAGGGCATCAGTGCACCGGACAGCCAGCTCACGCTGAGCGCGATCACCGACAAAGACCGCGCGGATGTGCAGTTCGCCCTCTCGAAGGGCACCGAGTACATCGCCATGTCGTTCGTGCGCTCGGAAGCGGACATCCGCGAGATGAAGTGGTTGATCCGCCACCTGGGCGGCAACGCCTCGATCATCGCCAAGATCGAAATGCGCGAGGCGCTCGACAACATCGAGTCGATCATCGCCGCCGCCGACGGCATCATGGTCGCGCGCGGGGACCTGGGCGTCGAGACTCCGGCGGAAGAAGTGCCGTATCACCAGAAGCGCATTATCGCCCTGTGTAATCACGCGGGCAAGCCGGTCATCACCGCCACGCAGATGCTCAACTCGATGGTCGATAACCCGCGCCCGACCCGCGCCGAAGCCAGCGACGTCTACAACGCCATCATCGACGGCACCGACGCCGTCATGCTCAGCAACGAGACGGCCTCCGGCAAATACCCCGTGCGCGCGATCGAAGTCATGGCGCAGATCGCCAATATCGCCGAGCAGCACATCACCCCGCCGCACTTCCCGATTTCCGACGACCCGGGCACCGACCTGCGCGAAGGCATCGAAACGACCGCCGACGCTGTGTGCGTGGCGACGACGCAGATTGCCGATGCGCTCGGCTGCAAGGCGATCATCACGCTGACGCTGTCCGGCTACACGACCCGGCGCGTCGCCCGCGAGCGCCCGAAGACGCCGATCATCTGCGCGACGCCGAGCGAACTGACCTACACGCGCATGTCGCTAATCTGGGGCGCGATCCCGGTGGCCGTGCGCGAGTTCACGACCATTGACGAGATGCTGCGTGTCGTCGTCCGCGCCGCCGTCGATGCGCACCTGGTCAGCACCGGCGATAACATCATCATCATCGCGGGTGTGCCCTTCGGCATCGCCGGACAGACGAATTTCCTCAAGATTCACACCGTCGGCGAAAGCGGCGAACTGAACGGGGACTGAACGATGCGGTGAAAAGCCAGATCTAGTTGAGGTGTGGTCATCAATTGTTCTGAACCTTTGTTGCCCTTTTTGCCCTCACCCTAAATCCCTCTCCCTAATGGCGAGGGCCTTTCAGAGCCGTGTTTCTCCCGTTCTCCATAAGGGAGAAGGTGCCGGGGTTGAGGGTAGGCAGCGGCGAAACTGAATTATGGCTACTTCTCACCTACCTGATAGGCAGGGATGCGCGGACAGTGCCCTTAAAGGGACTTCATTCGGTCGCACGCCCTGTCCCTACGGCGTTTTCCTCTGTGTCCTCAGTGTCTCTGTGGTTCCCTCTGCCCGCCTTGTGATACGATACGCGCATGACACCGATCACACTCCAACAGGTGCGCGACGCGCTCCAACTGCCCCCGCGTGAACCGGATGCCGTCCATTTGCACATGGCTCCGGAAGCGCGCCGTGGCATGCTGACATCGACCGCCAACGCCAAACCCGCCGGGGTGCTCGTCCTGCTCTACCCCAGCAGCGACGGACTGCGCTTCGTGCTGACCAAGCGCCCGGACACGCTGCGCCAACACAGCGGGCAGGTCAGCTTTCCCGGCGGCAGGCAAGACCCGGCGGACGACTCGTTGGTCGCGACGGCGCTGCGCGAAACCTGCGAAGAACTCGGCCTGTGCGATGCGCCGGTCGAGATCCTCGGCCAGCTGACGCCGCTGTTCGTGCCGCCGAGCAACTTCCTCGTCCACCCGGTCGTCGGTTATCTGCCATCGCAGCCATCGTTCGAGCCGAATCCATACGAGGTCGAGACGGTCATCCACGTGCCGCTCGCCAACCTGCTCGATCGCTCGCTCCAGATGCAGGAGCCGTGGACGTTTGCCGGGGGCGTGTTCGACATCCCCTTCTATGCCTTTGCCGGGTACAAGGTCTGGGGCGCGACGGCGATCATGCTCGGCGAACTGGAGCTGCGCCTGCGCGCGGTCATCGGGGCGTGAGTACGAAGTGCTCAGTGCTCGGTGCTCAGTGCGAATGCAGATGACGCGTGAAGAGAGCCGCCTGGCTGCGAAGTTCGCGCCGGAACCGTGTACTAGCCGATGTACTCCGCGATCGACGGCGGCAGCGGCTTGTGCATCGCTTTGAAGTAGACGACGATCTTGCCCAGGAAGATCAAATAGACCTGTGTGTAGATGTCGAGCTGGCTGAGCAGGGGGCGGATCGAGCCATTGGTGCGGTCGATCAGCTTGTCCAGGTCGATCTCGTCCAACGAGTCGATGACATCCTGCATCTGCTGATCGAGCTGTGCGAACCAGCGCCGCAATTGTGCGAGGTTGGTCGCCAGGCCGGGTTCGTCGTTGCGGTAGCTCCAATCCTGTTTGAGCGTGATCAGCGACTGCGCGTAGGAATGTTCGTGCTCGCCCAACTGCTTGAACAATTCTCCCAACGTCAGGTTGTCGCCGCCGGGCACGAACTGCAGATCGGCATCGCTGAGGCGTTCGAGCGCGCCGTCGCGCATCATGTGGCAGCCGGTCACGTATGATTTGATGTCCTTGAGGTCGTAAGCCATCGAATCTCCTTGCATCCCTGGATGATTAGCGGCGATCGCATCATAGCTTATGGAAGAGGCAATTCAAACTGAAACGACTCACGCTTGCGAGCGCCGGACGTTGAAACTGCGCGGGGGCAGCTTTGCTGCCTACAGCTGGCGCTTCGCGCCGACCCCCTGAGCACGGCTCACCTCATCAGGCGCACAAAAGGCGCTCTCTTCATATCCGCACAAGCATCTGCCCATCAATGCTCGAAGTTCGTTTCCCCGCACCGTGAACTGTGAACCAAGCACTGTGAACCCCTCTGAGCACCGAGCACTGAGCACCCCATTTGAACCCAGCACCCAGTACCCAGAACTGAGTACCCAGTACCCCCTAAAGATACGCGCTCGTGTACGACTCGGTCACGCCGACAAGCTGGGCCGGGGTGCCCTCGAAGATCACACGGCCACCCTTGTGACCGCCCTCCGGCCCCATGTCGATGATCCAGTCGGCGTTGCGGATGATGTCCAGGTTGTGCTCGATCACGATCACGGTGTTGCCGCTGTCGACCAGCCGGTTCATGATCGTGATCAACTTGTCGATGTCGGAGCGATGCAGCCCCGTCGTCGGCTCGTCCATGATGTAGACGCTGCCCTTCTTGTGCAGCTCGCTGGCGAGCTTGATGCGCTGGCACTCGCCGCCGGAGAGCGTACTCAGCGGCTGGCCGAGCGTCAGGTAATCGAGGCCGACGTCGCTCATCGCCTGCAGTTTGCTCGTGATCTTCTGGATGTCGAAGAATTCGAGCGCCTGCTGGACGGTCATGTCGAGCACGTCCGTGATCGACTTGCCGTTGTACAGATAGGTCAGCACCTCGTCCTTGAAGCGCTTGCCGTCGCAGACTTCGCACGGTGACTTGACCTCACCCAGCGCGGCGAAGTCGGTATAAGTGACGCCCAGGCCCTGGCAGTTTTCGCAAGCGCCCTCGGAGTTGAAGCTGAACAGCGACGCGCTGACCTTGTTCGCCTGGGCGAAGGCTTTGCGCACGTCGTCCATGATGCCCGTGTAGGTGGCCGGGTTGGAGCGCGTCGAGGTGCCGACCGCCGCCTGATCGATGACGACGGCGTCCGGGTGCTGCTTCAGGAAGACCTGATGAATGAGCGAGCTTTTGCCCGAACCGGCCACGCCGGTGACTGCCGTCAGCACACCCGTCGGGACGTCGACGCTGACGTTCTGCAGATTGTTGACGCGCGCATTCGTGACCGGCAGCGCCCCCTTCGCCGCGCGAAACTGGCCCTTGATCGCCATCGCCTGCCGGATGTGCTGGCCTGTCAGCGTGTCCGCTTCGAGCAGCCCGGCGTAGCTGCCCTCATAGACGATCTCACCGCCGTGGCTGCCCGCCAGCGGCCCAACGTCGACCACGTGATCGGCGGCCTTGATCACGTCGGGGTCGTGCTCGACGACGATCACGGTGTTGCCCTTGTCGCGCAGTTTCTGCAGCAGGTCGTTCAGGCGATGCACATCGCGCGGGTGCAGGCCGATGCTCGGCTCGTCGAAGATGTACATCACGTCGGTCAGGCTGCTGCTCAGGTGTTTGACGATCTTGACGCGCTGCGATTCGCCGCCGGACAGCGAATCCGTCTCGCGATTCAGGCTCAGATATTCCAGGCCGATGTCGACCAGATGCTGCAGCCGCTCGCACAGAGTCTCGATCAGTGATTGCGCGGCGGGCTCGTGGATCTCGCGGGCGATCTGGATCAGATCGCCGACTTCCATGGCCGACATCTCGGCGATGTTGTAGCCGTTGATCCTGCAGCTGAGCGCCGCCTGATTCAGCCGTGAGCCTTTGCAGGCGCGGCACGGCCCGGTCGTGATGTACGGCTCAACCTGCTTCTGGGTGCGCTCGGAATAGGATTTGACATCGCGGCTGATGTATTTACGGGCGAATTTGTCGATGATGCCTTCGAAGGTTATGTTGATGGAGTTGCCTGCGAAGGCGGTCTTCACCTTGAGCGGCGGGCTGTAGAGGAGACGATCCATCTCTTCTTCGCTGTAGTCTTCGAGCTTCTTGTCGTTGTCGAACAGCCCGGACTGGATCAGGAAATTCCAATCCCAATTGCCGATGGCGTACGAACTGAACAGGATCGCGCCCTCGTTGAGCGACTTGGACATGTCCAGGAATTTGTCCAGATCGACGCCGATCTTGCGGCCGATGCCGTTGCACTCCGGGCACATGCCCTGCGGATCGTTGAACGAAAACACATTGTAGTGGCCGACGTACGGCTGGCCGACCTTCGAAAAGAGCAAGCGCAAGACCGTGTAGATATCGGTGATGGTGCCGACGGTCGAGTGCGAGCCGCCGCCCATCCGCTTCTGATCGACCACCACGGGCATACTCAGATTCTCAATCGAGTCGGCGTCCGGCTGGGCGTAGCGCGGCAGGAAGTTGCGCACGAACAGGCTGAAGTTCTCGTACAGTTGGCGCTGAGCCTCGGTCGCGATCGTGTCGAAGACAATCGACGATTTGCCCGACCCGGACACGCCGGTGAAGATCGTGATCTTGCGCTTGGGGATGCGCAGCGAAACATCCTTCAGGTTGTTCTCGCGCGCGCCACGGATTTCGATGTATTCCTGAGTCACGAAAGGCTCCTCATCAATCGATTGAACATCTGTATATGACGAATATGGCGGATTTGTGACGCAGAATGCCTCAATTTGCGCTGTCGTGCGTGTACGACAGCGTCTCGCGCAGAATGCCCCGCCGCAGCCGGTGGAAGTGCGCAGCCATTTGCTCCGGCGTGTGCGGCGGATGCTTCTCGATCCACCACGTGACCAGGCCGATCTCCGACGTCGCCAGGAAGGTCGCCAGCACGTCGAGCGGCGGGTCGAACGTCTCGCCGGCGAAGGTCGCTCCCAGCTGGGCCGCCATCTGTGCCGCCGCTTCGTCGCGCATCTGCCGGTGGATGACGTCCGCATCTTTGCCGAAGTAGATCGTGCGCAGAACGTCGCGCGTCTCCCAGTGATAGGCATAAACGGCGATCATGCGCGCGGGCGGATCGTCGGCGAGCAGCTCCGCGTGCGTGAGCGGCGCCCCGGCGATCCGTGCGACCTCCGCCCGGTGCATGCCGCGGTAGAGCGCTTCTTTGCTCTCGTAGTGAAGGTAGAAGGTCGTGCGCCCGACGTTGGCGCGCTCGGTGACGTCCTGGATCGTGACGGCGTCGTAGCCGCGCGTCTCCAAGAGTTCCAGCAGCGCGTTTTGCAGCAGTTCGCGCGTCCGCTGCACGCGACGATCCTCATTCACGAATGAACACCTCGCGTCCTTTGTTCACTATCCGACACAGCCCCCCGCCTGTTTATTGATGTTCAGGGCAGCCAATCGTATCGTGAGGTCAAGGTCATTCATCAGGAGAAAATCAACCATGACTACCCTACAGACGAGCCTGACAGCTCACAATCCAAGCCGCCGCCGCACCCGCCAGAATGGGCGCTTCGGCATCGGCCTCGCCATGATCATCTTCCCGATTGTAGCCATATTCATCTACGGCTCCCATCCGAACCTGCTCAGCCTGCAGCCCATCCACGAGGTCGACGCCTGGATCGCGGAGTGGCACGGCAATGCTCAGCTCCATTTCGCTCACGTACTCATGCTGCTCTGCGTGCCGCTGCTGATCGCGATCACGACCGAGTTGATGTCGATGCTGCGCGCCAAAGGGCGCTGGTATGGTTTCGTCGGCGGCATCCTGGCCGTCACCGGTGCCGTCTTCCTGGCGGCGGATAAGGGCGCCCTGTGCCTGGTGACGAGCGCGTTCGATACGCTGTCAGCCGCCGAGTTCCAGCAGATTCACCCCGCGATCGCCGCGATGAAGGGGATGCAAGGCTGGCTGTGGCTCGTCTACGGATTGGTGCTGCTGCCGATTGGCTTCGTCACCCTGGGCGTCGGCCTCTACCGGACGGGCGGACTGCCGCGCTGGCAGGCCGGGCTCCTGATCGGCGGGTCGGCGCTGCTGCTCAACCCCGATATCGAGATCATCAGCCTGGCCGCCTCGGTCTTGCTCGCGCTCGCCCTCGTCCCGCTCGGTGTCCGCCGCATCCGCGAAGCAACAGCCAGGGCGTAAGCCCAACTAAAAACAGGCGGCCACATATGACCGCCTGTTTCATCTTGAGCTATTCACCCCAGATCACCATGTCAGGGCTTCCGGAGCTTCCTGGAAGAGATTTTTGAGTTCTGGAACCTGGACGTTCAGACGTTTCATCTCATGCCACACGGTCGGATGTGCCGCCTTCTGCAGGCTCGCGATACGTTTCGCCAACTTCGCGGCCGAGTCGCCTTTATCGCGCCTCCGAATATACGCTTCGAGGCGATCACGATAACTCTCGTAAGCTTCCTGACGTGCTTGAGGCATACTCTCGCGGTTAAGCTTCAGAACTTCGATCGTGTACTGGGTACGTGCCTGCATCAGCGGCGAGGCAGACGGGTTTGCCAACAAATAGAACGTATCGACCAGGTCAAGAAAGAAATACTGTTCTACATCTTCAGTGCGCGGATTGAGAAAGGCAGAATCGCCTGCTGGAGGCGGCTGTATGGGAGTGTTAGGCACACGTGCAATTGGCACAACAGCGCCTGTCGCGGCATCGATCACGGCATACTTGTCACTTTTGCCGCCGTTGCATGGGCCACAGGCGTAAAGGTAGTTCTCCCACTGGAAGACCGCTTCGGGATAGAAGTTCTTGGGCTTGATGTGTTCGACCTCGTCCGCGACCGAATCTTCGCAGTACATGCAGCGCCGGGCGCCGGAACACATATCGTTGAGCGCCGCCCGCACCTGACGAAACGTCTTGTTCGAACGCCCGCTGCGCGAGTCAAACCGGGTCTTTGCGACGTCCACCCTGGCGGCAAAATCGGGCAGCCCGTCAATCTCCTGCTGCCAGGTCAGAAGCTGAGCCAGAACATCGTCAGGCAGGGCATGAAGAGGTATCCGTTTCATTTACGCTCGCGGCTGGTGCTGGCCGCGGTTGGCATGACCGCGCGCAACGCTTGCTGCTCTGAAGTCTCCTTCGCCGTCAGGCTGCCCTGAAGCTCTTTCATGTTCAGTTCAGCCAGGCGTTGGAGCTTCTCCTTGGCTGGTTCGGAGCGCGCCACGTCGCTGCCGAACAAGCCGGTCCCCAGCGCATCCAGCACGTTGCCATAGAGCAGGCGGCTGAGTTCGGGTTCCTCGACGCGATGGAAAACCTGCTCGCTGCCCGGACGCGGCAGCTTCCAGATGCTGCCTTTGATCGCAGCCTGGCAGACGAGCGGGCTGTGGGTGGCAATGATGAACTGAATGTTCGGGAAGTGCTCGCACAGCCGGAAGCCAATTTCACGCTGCCACGTTGGGTGGAGATGCGCGTCCACCTCGTCGATCAGCACGACGCCGGGCGCCAGAATCTGCGATCGATCCTTCGAGAAGATGTCAGCCGCCGAGTAGACGAGAGACAGCTGGCGAATCAGTTCGAAGGTCATGCTCAAGATCGAACGATAGCCATCGCTGAGCGATTCGACGGGCACGAGTGCGCCGTTGGCGTCCCGGAAAGTCACCCCCTCGGAGGACACGTCCGTCAGCTGCGTCTCTTGCGGCAAGAAGTCGGGCTGGTTGACGAAGCGCATCAGCGAGTCGAGCAGGTGACCTTCCTGGCGCTTTTCCAGGCGCTGATAGTTCAACTGCTTGAGCCATTCGAGCGCTTCCGTCAGCGAATAATCCTCGCCGAAGATGGACAGGTGCGCGGAGAGACGTCCGCTGCGGCTCTGCATCAGTTCCTGCTGCTGCACGCCCATGCCGCCAAAGCGGCGGAACGGGCCATAACCGGCGGAAAACCAGCCCTTGGGCGGCAAACGCCCGCCGTCTCGGTTGCCTGATAGTTCCACGAAGTCGTCATCGCGCTCAAACGTCGTCGCGAACTCAATGCGCTTCGATTCTCTGGCGTCCTCGCCCTCGTCATAGGCCGGATCAGGGATCACATTCAGGCATACCATGCCGTTTTTTTCGCCATAAGTCAGCCAGCGGCTCCAATCCTGGCGCAGCTTCCCGGCGTCACGCTCTCCCACCAACGCCAACGCGATTGATCGGAGCAAGGTGGACTTGCCGGAACCATTCTCGCCGAGAATGACGTGCCAACCAGGGGCCTCGGCTGGCTTGATTTCCCACTCCAGACTGCGGATCGAGCGAATGTTCTCGATCTGAGCCATCGTCACATACATCGTATCACTCCTCGTGACCCGCTGGTTTGACTGGCATTCGGCAACTGGCTGCTCACTCGCCGTCGACGAACTCGATGCTGCCGCTGCTGCTGGACGCAGCGCTTGTGCGGGCGGCGCGGCGTTCGCGGCGGCTCAGCTTGGGCAGGCCGACCTCTTCGGCGGGCGCGCCGCTGTAAGCCGGTTCGCCGTAACTGGCGGGCTGTGGCGTCGCGCAGTGCGGGCACAGATCCCACGGCAGTTCGAGCATCCGCCCGCAGCGGATGCACGGCTTCTTCAGCCGCGTGTGACAATGCGGGCACGCCTGCCACTCCGGGTCGACCTTCTGGCGACAGGCCGGGCAGACCGGCTTCTCCTCAATCTCCTGCAAGAGCGCTTCTTCTTCCAACGAGCGCTCGTAGGCTTCAGAGAGCGTCTCACGCGGGCGCAGGAACAGGTAAATGAGCAGGCCGGGAAGATTCAAGACCGCCACTAGAAGCGCCACCAACCACTGCGCCAGTGCATCGCGCGAGCGGGCGCGCATATCGCGGTAAGCCCAGATGATCATCGCCAGCCAGAAGGCCGCCACGACCATGCCCAGGTAAACCAGCCCGCCGACGACGAGGTTATTGGTGGTATCCGCGTCCAATCCAAACATTAAAACGCCTCCAGGCGGTAAGTGAGCGGTACGTGATATGATGGCAAGTATAGCACCAAGTCCACGAGAATAGACCGCCAGGACACGCGATGCCGCAGTCGCCCGCTGACCCGCCGAATCTCTCGATCCACGACCTCCCCGAAAGCGAACGCCCGCGTGAACGCTTCATTCGCCTCGGTGCCGCATCTCTGACCAACGCCGAGCTGCTGGCGCTGATTCTGCGCACGGGCAGCCAGCAAGAAAGCGTCGTCCACCTGTCAGAGCGCGTCCTGGCGCGCATCGGCGGGCTGCACGGCCTGCTCGATCTCGGCCCTGCGGATTTGACGGATATTCACGGCCTTGGCGAGACGAAACGCCTGCAGATCTTCGCCGCCGCTGAGCTGGCCCGCCGCCTGAGCACGATCTCGCCGCACGACCAGCCGGTCATCCGCCGCGCAGAGGACGCCATCGGCCTGGTCCAGGATATGGCTCACCTGGCCCAGGAGCACGTGCGCGCCCTGCTGCTGGATAGCGGCCAGCGCGTCGTCGCCATCTCCACGATCTACATCGGCACGCTCAATGCATCGGTCGTGCGCGTCGCCGAGGTCTACCGCGAGGCGATCACGCGTAACTGCCCGGCGCTGATCCTGGCGCACAATCACCCGTCCGGTGACCCGGCCCCTTCGCCCGAAGACGTCGAACTGACACGTGCGCTGGCCGCCGCTGGGGATCTGCTCGACATCCAGTTCGTCGATCATCTGATCGTCGCGCGCGGCGGCTGGACGTCCATGCGCGAGAGCAATCTGGGGTTTTGACATCTGGACGGCGGACGGGATGAATCCCGTCCCTACAGATACACCGTAGGGACGCCATTCTAGGCGTCCGCCCCATTGTTCACCGCAATGTTACGCTTCGACCTCGACCGTCATCTCCACCGGCAGATTCAGAAATGCACCCAGGCGCTCGACGTCGCCTTCGATTCCGCGCGTGAGCGCCTTGGTCGTCTTGGCGAACAGGCTAACGCTGACGGCCGCCCGCCCGCGCCGGATCTTGTACTCCCAGACGCCCTTGATGTTGCCACCGACGAGCACGACCGCCGAGATCCAGCCCTGCGCCCGGTAGACGCGCTTGCGGTAGGCAGCGGGCAAGAACGGCTCCGTATCGCGCCCCAGGCCGAGCGTGTAGACGTCAAACATCGGCAGCAAATTCACCGTCTCCGCCGCGTCGATCTGCTGCATCGGTTCGAGCGTTTCGCGCAGGACGAACGCGCGCTTGCCTGCGACCTCGACCGGCTCAAGCTCATCGTCGATCGCCGCAAAGAGCGCTTTCGCCTCCGGGATGCCGGTGCCGCCCCACCACCAGCGCGTGAAGTCGTGCGGGATGGCCGGGCCAAACGCCCGCAGGAAGCGGCGCACAATCTCGTGCTGCGCTTCGTCGGGGTCGATCGTCTCCCACTTGCCGATCCACTGGCGCCCGTTGACGAAGGTCACGTTCTGGCCCTGGCTCGGCCCGAAGCACAGATGCCCGCTCGACGCCAGCGGCTTGAGCGGCGTCCCCCAGCCCTTGGACAGGATCAGTTCGCGCAGTTCCGGCGCGCCCGTACGCTCAGCGACGGCGGTCGCGAACTGTTCGCGCGTCATCGGCTCGGTGCTGAGGACTTGCGGCGCGACGTCCAGGTAGGCCTCAAACTGAGACTTATTCACGCCGTAGTACGCAAAATAACGCGGCCAGCCGAACAGGTCACGCCCGGCCCGCGCCGCGCAGAACAGCGGCAGCTCTTCCGCGGACAGCAGATGCAGCGTACCGCGCATGGCCCAGGTCTTGATCAGCGTGCGCTCACTCCAGAGCGCGGATTGCACGTCCCCCGGCGTCAGGCTATCGGCGCGCGCCCACAAGGCCAGCTCGGCGGCGGACATGACCTGCGCCTGCACGCCGACGACGTGTGTCACCGCGTGGGCAAAGTTCTCGCGTCCCAGGCGCGTCGTCAGGCGCTGCTGAGCCAGACGCCAGGCGTTCACTTGCGGCCAGGTTAGGGTTGCTGTCGTCATCATCACCTCGCGGGCTGCTGCTGTTCGATGCCCTTTATGACTTCAGGCGGATGGCGTCTACCAGAAAGCTCAGAATCACATCCGGATCGACGTCCTCGGTCTCGCGCAGTTCGAGGTAGCGCACCTGCTTGCCTTTGCTCGCACCCTGGCGCAGCCGACCGTCGGGATCGTGCAGGCTGGCGCCGTGCTCGAAGCCGAGCTTGACTCCCGTGTCGTGCACGAAGATCGCGCAGACATAGCCCGCGCGCGGATGGGTGTAACCGATGCCGTGCCAGCCGCTGTAGCCCTTCTCGATCATCTCCGGTGCGGCTTCCAGGATCAGGCGGCGCAGGCGCTCGGCGATGTCGCGCACGACGACGTTGTGCCCGGCCAGGATTTCCTCTGGGGTGACTTGCGCCATGGGGATGTGTCTCCGTTAGCTAGCCTAGAGATGGTCATAAACCGTGATGAACCTCTGGTGCGTTTTTTGCCCTCACCCTAAATCCCTCTCCCTGATGGAGAGGGACTTTCAGAGCCGATTTTTCTCCCCTTCTCCCTGTAACCGCAAGGTCACCGAAGGTTGAGAGAAGGGGCCGGGGGTTGAGGGCAAGCAGCGGCAAAACTGAATTATGACCACCTCTCCGTTAACCGGCGGGTTCGGCGGACTCTGGCAGCGAGTCGACCAGCAGCGCGACCTCGCTGACGTAGACCTCATATTCGTGGCCGGAGGCGTAGAAGCTGAAGCTCAGGATCGAGCCGGGCTTCTGCTCCTGGGGGAACAGCGCCATCAGATTGCCGCTGTCGTAGGTGAACCAGCGTCCTGGGCGGATGTACGAGTGCTCCTGCGGGCAGGTATCACAGCGCAGCGGCGACTGCACCTGATCCGCGGGCACGGTGTAGAAACCGTGGTGCCAATCGCGCACGGGCAAATCTTCGACCGGGATTGGCCCGAAGCTCTGCTCGGACGTGCCGTTCGCCGTCGCATCCGTCGTCGTCGTCGACCCTTCTGTATCCGGCGTCAACTGCGGGATGTACTGCATGTGCAGCATCAGCGGGCATTCCGTCCCCGCCACGCCGCAGACGGACAGCGACTGGCTGACGACGTAGAACGTCACGTGCAGCGCCAGATAGTTGTGCTCGGCGACGTTGACGCCGGTCGAGCCCGCGCCGAAATATTTCGTGCAGCGCGTTTCGCCGTGCGTCTCCGCGCCGCCGCCGCGCACGATGTGCAGAGCTGTGCGCCCGTCGAAACTCTCGATCGCGTACGCGCCGCGCGGCGGGTCATGCGGCGGATCGGTGCAGATCCAGCTGGTGACCGTGCGCCCGGTCGTCGCCGCCGAGTCGCTCTCGACCACGTTTGCCTCGCGGAAGCCGCGGTCGCCCAACAGGTTGACATAGCCCGCCTGCAGGTTGATCTCGTTGCTGCTCGTCGTCAGCAGACCGAGCTGCCCGGCGGGCACGGCCCGGCTGTTGGTGCGATCGTCGGTCACCAACAGCGCAGTGCCCTGGAAGTTGGAGATGGCGAGCTGGTCACCGCGCGCGCTGATGATGTATTGGCCAGGGCTGGTCAGGATGGCCGAATCGCCGCTCCGGGTGCTCAGGCCGATGCGCACGGCGCGGTCGACCCGATCCGAGATCAGCACTTCGACCTCGCCGATCAGATTGGTGAGATCGAGCGTGTAAGGCTGGCTGCTCCAATCGTAGCGTGGTCGCGCCGCCTCGTTGAGTGTGACCGACGTGTCATTGCGCAGCGTCACCGCGGCGACGTACGGCGCATTCTCCAGGCGTACATCGTCGATCAGCAGCAGGCCCTGCGAGTCGGGATTGACGGTCACAATGTCGCCGAATGAGAGATAGGGTTGGCGGTCGCCGCGCACGACCTGCTCGATCAGGTCGGTGCCGGTCACGCCGAGCGTGCCGCGCGTCACTTCCAGTTGGGATTGCAGCGGCAGGGTCGAGCGGAACAGGAAGTAGTAGACGCCCATGCTGCTCAGCGCGATGATGGCGAAGAAGAGGCCGAGCGCGATCCAGAGCACGCCCCAGGCGACACTCTCTTGTTTGCGATTGCGAACGCGTTGATATTCGCGTGTGGTGGTCGTGCTCATACTGACTATGCGAAAGGCCATGCGAACATATCGGCTCGTATTATAGCACGCTGCCGCCCGCGCAAGTGCCCCATCTCGACGCTCGCGCGCCTGTCAGGTATAATAATTGCAACTTTGAAGTCATGTCTTGAGAGTGGGAGAGCATATGTCTGGACATAGTAAATGGTCGACAATCAAGCGCAAGAAGGGTGCCGAGGACGCCAAGCGCGGCAAAATCTTCACGCGCATCGGTCGTGATATCGTGCAGGCTGCACGCGAAGGCGGCGGTGACGAGACCGCCAATGCCAAGCTGCGCATGGCCGTCCAGAAAGCCCGCGCCGCCAACATGCCGAAGGAGAACATCGAGCGCGCCATCCTCAAAGGCACGGGCAAACTCGAAGGCGACACCACGGAGGAGATCAACTTCGAGGCCTATGGCGTCGAAGGCGTCGGCATCGTCATCGACGTGCTGACCGACAACAAGAACCGCACACTCGGCGAGATGAAGCGCATCTTCAACAAGTTTGGCGGGTCGATGGCGTCGGTTGGCTCGGTGCTGTGGCAGTTCGAGCGCAAGGGCTGGATCGTGCTCGCGGGCGACTCGCTCAATTTCGACGAGGTGTTCCTGGTCGCCGCCGAAGCGGGCGCCGATGACGTCGTCGACGAAGACGGCACGATCGTCGTCTTCACCCCGCGCGAACTGTTCGCCGCCGTCGAAGAAGCGCTGACCGAGGCGGGCTACGAGATCGACGAGTCCGAACTCAAATGGATGGCCAAGAACGAGACCGAAGTGCCGGTCGAGAAGGCGATCCAGAACCTGCGCATCATGAGTGAGCTGGAAGAACTGGACGACGTCCAGGGCGTCGCCAGCAACCTGATGATGACGGATGAGGCCCTCAGCGCGTTTGAGACGGCGTAGCGGATAGCTTTTAGCTGTGAGCGCTTAGCGCTTAGCTGGACGGCTCTCGGCAATCAGCTTTCGGCTTGTGGCGTTTGGAGACTAACGCGTTCGGCAAAGGCCGAACACAAACTCATGTTGTGTCGCCGACGGGTCAACCCGTCGGCTAACGTTTATCCAGCCCACTGAAGGGGCTTAGGAATCAGGGCGCAATCTGTGCATCTCAACAAGAAGGCGATCCCAGAATCTGAGTACCAAGTACTGAGTACTGAGTACCCCCTTCCCCCCACCGAGCACCGAGCACTGAGCACTGAGTACCCAGTACTGAGTACCGAGTACCCGCATTCGAACCCAGCACTCAGCATTCAGCACTCAGCACTGAGCGTCCCGTGTTAGCCCTCGGCATTGACCCCGGCACAGCCACGGTCGGCTATGGCTTCGTGCGCCAACTGCACGACGGCGCGCTCCAGGCGATCGCCTACGGCGTGATCACGACGCCCGCGGGCCAGCCGATGCCGGAGCGCCTGCGCACGATCTACGACGAGCTGACCGCGCTGATCGACGTCCACAAGCCGGAGCTGGCCGCCGTCGAGCAGTTGTACTTCGGCAAGAACATCACGACCGCCATCACCGTCGCCCAGGGGCGCGGCGTCATCCTGCTGTCGCTCTCGCTGGCGAACGTGCCGATCGCCGAGTACCAGCCGAGCATCATCAAGCAGACCGTCACCGGTTACGGCAACGCCAAAAAGCCGCAGATGCAGGAGATGGTGCGCATGCTGCTCGGGCTGGAGACCGTGCCCAAGCCGGACGACGCCGCCGACGCGCTCGCCATCGCCATCACGGCCATTCAATACTCGCAGATCGACAATTTGTACTGACCTGTCAAATGGACATACCCCTGTAGGGGCAAGGCGATGCCTTGCCCTGGGCGACCCGATGAGTCGCCCCTACGATCCCGCTCGGATCGCGTCCGCCAACCGTTCCAAGCCCGCCGCCAGCCGCGCGCCATCGCCGCCGTACCCGATGCGGATGTGCCCCGGCATCTCGAAGAACGTCCCCGGCACGACGACCACGCCGAAATCCCGCACGGCGCGCCGCGAGAAGGCATCCGCATCACTGACGCGCACCAGCCGCGGGAAATAGACGCAGCCCTGCTCCGGCACATCACCCGCGATCAAACCATCGGCGATCAGCGGCGCGGCGAAAGCTTGCAGGCACTCGCGGTTGGCCGCCGCCCGCTCGACCGCCAGGGCGCGGTAGTCGCCGATGTGCGACCAGACGCGCGCCGCCAACGCCTGGGCCATGGCCGAGACGGTGTTTTCGTAGAGCGTATGCACCTCGCGCAGACGGTCTTGCAGTGATGGCGCGGCGATCAGCCAGCCGCAGCGCAGACTGCCCATGCCGTAGGTCTTCGACAGGCTGCTGATCGCGACCACGTGATCGGCCAGCGCCGCCGCCGAGGTCGTCGTGACGAAGTGCTGGTAGACCTCGTCGATCACAACCAGCGCGCCTGCTCGCTCCGCCAGTTCAATCACGTGTGTGAGTGCATCCGGCGCCAGCCAGGCCGCACTCGGATTGTGCAGATTCGAGAGCAGGATCAGCCGCGCGCCGTCTTGCAGCGCTGTCTCTAACGCGTCGAGATCGAGCGCGAAGCCCTGCTCCGCGAGCCGCGGCAGGCGGACGATCTGCGCGCCCGCATCTTCGAGCACGCGCACGAATGGCTGGTAGGCGGGCGCCTCGACGATGACGCGATCCCCCGGCTGGACGAACGCCCGCGCGACCACGACCAGCCCGTTCGATGCGCCGCTGGTCACGAGTACGCGATCCGCCGCGACGCCGCAGGTCGCCGCGATCTGCTGCGCCACCGGCTCGTGCCCCCAGGGTGAGACGGGGACGAACCAGTCGTCCGCCGTCAACGCCGCAAGATCGGCTCGAAGGAGATCGCGCGGCGTCGCGCTGGCGCTGCTGAACAGGTTGTAGAGGGCAGGCTGGGCGTCGATGATGTCCTGGACGCCGCGCGCCCAGGCGAGGTAATCGCCGGTCTTCGGCAGGTCGGTCATGAGCGTACCTTCGTTCGTGATGGGAGTTGATCCGTCCAATGCTGCGAGGTTGGCGGCAATTCTACCCCTGGCGCGGCGCGGTGCTACAATCTCGTCCATGATCGACGTTTTCGCCATCACCACACGCGGCCTGGAAACGATCAGCGCCGCCGAAATGACCGAGTTTGGCCTGCGCACGGGGCAGATCGCCTACCGTCGCATTGCCGCGCAGGTGGACGACGACGCGCTGGCGAGCGCCGCCGGGCTGCGCACGGTCGACGACGTCTTCCTGCACCTGGCCGAGTGGCCGGATCTGCCGCACACGCGCGACGCGCTGGCGCAGATCGCCGCACTGAGCGCGCGACTACCACTCAGCGACGCCCTGTCGATCCTGCAGCGCGTCCGCCCGCTGGTCGACTCGCCACGCTTCTCGGTCACGGCCAATTTCGTCGGCAAGCGCAATTACTCCGTGCCGGAGATCAAGCCAATCGTCGCCGAGGCGGTGATGCGCACCTTCCCGGCGTGGACCTATGCCGAAGACGACGAAGCCAATCTCAACCTGCGCCTGTTCATCGACCACACGCGGGCCGTCGTCGGCCTGCGCCTGTTCGAACGCCCGCTGCACCGCCGCGCCTACAAGCAGATCCACCTGCCCGGCTCGCTCAAGCCGACCGTGGCCGCCGCCATGCTGCGGCTGGCGGGCATCCCGCCCGGCGCGACCGTGCTCGATCCATTCTGCGGTGCGGGCACCATCCCGATTGAGGCTGCGGCTGTGGGCAATGCGGCGCTTGGCGGTGACATCAATCGTGAAGGACTGGCCGCGGCGCACGAGAATGCGCGACTGGCAGGTCTGCCGGTAGGCTTCGCGCAGTGGGATGCGGCCCGGCTCCCGTTGGCGAGCGAGTCGGTGGCGGCGGTCATCGCCAATCTGCCGTGGGGCCGCCAGATCATGATCGATGCTGACCTGCGCGCACTCTACGAGGACGCGTTCGCCGAGATGCAGCGCGTCGTCGCGTCCGGCGGTGCCCTCGTGCTGCTGACCACCCTGCCGGATCTGCTGCCCGCTGCCCCCGCCGAGCAGATCGAGATCAGCCTGTTCGGGCAGATGCCGGTGATTGTGCGCTTTGCGCACAGCGGTTAGCTGTTGGCTGTTGGCTTTTAGCCGGATGGGAGATGCTATCGGTCACTTGTGGCAAGGGAAGATGCTGGCGTCGCGGACGAGGCACGCCTCGTCCCTACAAAGGTCGCGTTGTCCTCGCACCGTGAACATATCCTAACTGAGCACCGAAAGCGGCCAGGGGCTGAAGCCGCCTGGCTAGCTATTCGGACGGGAAGCCTGCTGCGCAGGCTCTGACCCGCCCGGTACCGCGTCCGTGCGAGCGTCCCTTATCCAGAACGTAGAACTCAGAAACGGTTTCCGCACTGTGAACCCCCTCTGAGTACCGAGCACTGAGCACCAATTCCCCTATTCCCCCGTCCCCCGATGCTGCTCCAGCCACCTGACGGCGTAATCGACCAGCGGGCGCTGCTTCATGAAGTGGACATCCGCCAGCCCGACACGCCCGCGCGGGATGCCGTGCGCCGCCTCGTAATCATCACCCAGCGCGGCAAAATCGGCGTCGACCAGATCGCGCAGGTCGTAGCTGATCCGCTGGGGCACGCCGTCGACGAACATGGCGACGCTCTCGCGAAAGTAGCGCTTGGGGATATTCGAGCGGTACTCCGCCAGATGCAGCGACGTGTTGTTACCGTGATCCGGGCCGAGCAGGAAGACGTAGCCATCGAGCGCGTACAGCTTGCCGACGGGCGAATCGTCGGCGAACAGCGGCTCCAGCGACGTGTGATTCTCCAGCAGATAGCCGGCGTTGGGGCCAATCGCCGCGAACGACGCTTCAGGATGCGCGCTGCGTTGGACGCCCGGCCAGGTGCGGAACAACTCTGCCACCTGCCCAACGCCGCGCGTCGGTGTCGTCCGTGGATCGTAGGCGGGCATGTGCTCGCGGATGATCGGCCACCAGTGCTCCGGCATCGGCGGATGGCGCCAGTTGGACGGGTCGGTCAGATCGCCCGAAAACGCGGGCATCATCAACGTGCCAGAGGGCGTTAGCACGCGCAGCAGCGCCTGAATGATGGCGACCGGCCCACCCACAACCCAGCCGAGCGCGCTCATCCGCGTGTGGACGAGCACCGTCTGCCCGGCGGCCAGCCCGCAGGCCGCGAACTGCTCCGCCAGCGAGTCGACCGTCAGCGGCAGTTGATCGGGATGGATGGTATCAGCTTCAGACATGGTATCCGCCTCGGTTTTTCGCAGCATTGTAGCGTGTCGCCGGATTTTGGGGATTGGAGGTTGGCTGTCGGCTTTCGACGATCAGCTCTCGACTTTCAGATCATGTGCTATGTGACTGGCCATTTATGAGCGAAATCCAACTAAGCGCCGAGCATCCGCCGGACGATGAATCGCCCGGCTGACCAAAATCAAGCGCGCTAAAGGCGCTGTTATCTATCACGCTGAACCCCTTGAGCGCCGAGCACGAAATTTGAACTCGGAACCCTGAACTCATCCTCGCACCGTGAACTGTGAACCGGGCACCGTGAACCATCCCAACTGAGCACTGAGTACCGAGCACTGAGCACCAAATCTCGAACCCAGAACTCAGAACCTGGAACCCCTTTCCCCGTTCCATGCTAAAATGCTCGCGGGATCGGCTCACCACGAATAACGGAACGAACATCATGATCGCGAGCGTCAGAGGAACCGTCGAAGCCAGCGGCGCGGACTACGTCATCATCGTCGCGCAAGGCGTCGGCTACCAGATCTTCACCACCAGCACCGTCGCCACGAGCGCCGTCGAGGGCAGCGATCTGCACCTGCACACGGTGCTGATCGTGCGCGAAGACGCGATGACGCTGTTCGGCTTCCCCTCGCTGCACGAGCGCGACCTGTTCAACCTGATCACGAGCGTGAGCGGCATCGGCCCACGCCTCGGCCTGGCGATCCTCAGCCACCTGAGCATCGACCGGCTGCGTCAGGCCGTGCTCAACAAGCAGCCGGAACTGCTGACGCGCGTGCCCGGCATCGGCAAGAAATCGGCGGAGAAGATCGTCTTCGAGCTGCGCGACAAACTGCGCGGCACCGCAGCATCCGCCCCGGCGGGCGACGCGATCGAGGTCGACGCTGACGTGATGGAAGCGCTGCTCACCTTCGGCTACAACCAGAGCGAGGCCCAGGCCGCCATCGCCGCCATCCCGGCGGATACCGCCCACGAGTTCGAAGAACGGATGCGCGCGGCCCTCGCGTACTTCATGCGATGAGAGTACGGAGTGCCGAGTGCCGAGTGCTGAGTGCTGAGTGCCGAGTGCTGAGTGCCGAGTGCCGAGCGCTGAGTGCCGAGTGCCGAGTGCCGAGTGCTGAGTGCCGAGTGCTGAGTGCCGAGTGCTGAAGATGGACGAGATGACCTGATGCATGTGGGAGGGCGAACATGGCGGGTGTCCAGCGCTTTGAAGAGTTGATCGCCTGGCAAAAAGCGCGCGTGTTGGCGAAAGAAATCTATACCCTGAGTCGCGTGGGCGATTTTGCGCGGGATTTCGGGTTGAGCGGACAGATTCAGCGTGCGGCAGTCTCGATCATGTCAAACATCGCCGAGGGATTCGAACGCCACAGCAACGCCGATTTTCACCGCTTTCTGGTGATGGCGAAGGCGTCCTGTGCTGAGCTACGAAGCCAGCTTTATGTCGCGCACGATATTGGCTATATTGATCAGACGGAATTTGATCGGTTGCTCGCGCAGGCGGAAGAAGTCGCCCGAACCATTGGCGGCTTACGCGCTTCCCTCAACCGACGCAGCGCATGAATAATCGTCCACAAGTCTCATGACTTCGCACCCGTTCTGAGCACTCCGTACCCTGTACTCAGCACTCGGCACTCAGCACCCAATGATAGGAGCGATAGAACGATCCCATGACCGACGAACTCATAGGCAAACGCGTCGACGTGCTCGACAAAGGCTGGGTCGAACTGCTCGATCTGATGCCACATCCGGCGACCGGCATCAGCGGCGATCTCGCCATCGTCTCCGCCGCGCGCGTCTCGTTCCTGGGCGAGAGCAAGGGCGACGACAAGGACAAGAAGCTGCTCTTCTACCTGCTGCGCAACGAGCATACGTCGCCGTTCGAGATGGTCGAGTTCAAGCTGCGTGTGCGCGCCCCGCTCGTCACCTACTGGCAGTGGATTCGCCACCGCACCTTTCATTATCAAAGTGCGAACGCCCAGAGCGGACGCTACACCGAATTCGAAGAGAGTGACTTCTACGTGCCGACGGCGTGGCGCCAGCAGCACACCAGCAACAAGCAGGCCAGCGGCGACGACCTCGACCCGGCGATCAGCGACGAAATGTCGCAGAAGCTGCTCGCGCACTATGAGGCGGGCTACCGGCTCTACGAGGAGGCGCTGGCGCAGGGCGTCGCCCGCGAGATGGCGCGCCTGTTCCTGCCCGGCTTCAGCGTCTACTACACCTGGGTGATCAAGGTCGATGCGCTCAACCTGATGAACTTCCTGCGCCTGCGTATGGCGTCGGATGCCCAGTATGAGATCCGCGTCTACGCCCAGGCGATCTACGAGCACTTCTTCAAGCCCGCCCTGCCCTGGACTGCCGAAGCGTTCGAGCAGTACGTGCTCAAGCGCGAGGGGTGAACGGTTACAAAGTAGCTTCCTCCACACGCGACGCCGACCGCCGATAGCCCATCCGGCTAAAGGCTAACGGCTATCAGCTCTCGCTCACGCCTCCACCAGCGCGCGGCCAAAGCCGAGCAGGATCGCGCTCATGATCAGGTAGACGAGGAAGAACGCGCCCAGGATCAGCCAGTAGGCGAGCGGCGTATTCGGCTGCGCCAGCGTCGTCACCACCCAGCCGAACGTCGCCCAGAAGACGATCACGAGCAGGGCCGTGCGCGCCACGTACCAGGCACGCGTCGTCTGGAAGGTGTCGCCCATCTGCTGGATGTAGCGCGAGCGGTAGATGCTGAACGGGAACGACTGCCGCGCCAGGAAACGATCCAGTTGATCCGGCGTCGACTCGTAAGCGTGGTAGAAGTACTGGAGCGAGGCCAGCCCGACCAGCGCAAACAGGGGCAGCGAAACCAGGAAGCCGACGAACAGGCCGATCAACAGGTGGGTGAAGGTGATGTCAGGCATGAAATGGTGCTCAGTGCTCGGTTCTCAGTGCTCAGAATTGGTTCACGGTTCATGGTTCACAGTTCACGGTGCGAAAACAGATAGTACTCAGTGCTCGATACTCAGAATCAGCAAAGTTAGGATCGACATGGTCGTTGTCTTGAGAAGCTATTTTCTAGCGCCTTCAGTGCGCTTGATTTTGGTCAGCCGACCGGCTTCAGCCGTCGGCGGGCGCAAACGTATTTCATGTCAATTTGAACTAGTTTCTCCATTAGCGCTCAGTTAGGTGTACTACAGCAACCATTGGCACAAAGTCCGAGAGCTGTAAACCAATTGGCCGAAAGCCGCCAGCCGATCGCCGTAAGCCGTCCGGCTAACAGCCAATACCCAACCGCCAATACCCAATCGCCCTATCCCCCCTCGACATCGTCGCCGATCGGCAGACACAACTGCGCGCCGATCGAGTCGAACGGGCGCACCTCCCAGCCATAGAAGTTGCCGAGTTCGAAATAGTCGCCGGAGAACGTATACTGCGTCTCGCTGGTGACTTCGCTCATCAGCGGGTGCAGCGCCGCATCATACAGCGTCACACGGTAGCGAATGGCCCCCTGCGCAGCCCACCAGTAGATCGTGAGCGGCTCCCCGGCGACGAAGGTGCGCGGCGTCTGCTCCCGATCCTCGGCGAAGGTGGCGCAGGCGGGCAGTGTCGGCTGAGCGCGCAGCGCTACGTTGGTCTCGTCGGGCCGCAGCGTACCCACGAGAGGCGTCGCCGTCGGCAGGAAGTCGGGCGTCCACGTAGGCGGCAGCGTCGGACGCGGCACAGCCGTCATGGTCGGCGCAGGGGTCACGTCCTCGGTTGGCGCGGGCACCTCGGTCGGCACCGGCGAGGGCGTGGCCGTTGGCGCGGCTTGCGGCGCGCAGGCCGCTATCGCCAGCAGAAGGAGCGCGAAGACAGGGATCAATCGGGCCTGCATAACGACCTCACGAACGAATTAAGGGCATGTTGGTATAAAAGCCGAACGCCACCAGAATAACCACCAGCACCAGCAGCGCCACGCCGAAGATCAGGAAGTTGCGCGTGGCCGGGCGTGCAGAGGGTGTCTCGCCGACCACGCCGACGAGCAGCCGCCAGCCGATCACGTAGATGACCATACCGACCCCGGCGGAAACCAGCGCGGGCAGCAGCCGCGTGTCCATCGAGAAAAAGTGATCCATGTAGAAATTGTCGACGACCGGCGTCACCAGCAGCGCCGCCGACAGCGCGAAGACCGCCGCGACCAGCATCCGCGCCAGCCGTGGCATCAGCAGCACGCGCTCGACCAGCGTCGGTTCCACCGGCGGTTCCAGTTCCGGCACGTATGGCAGCGGGATGCCCGCGTTGCTCGGTCGTTCCTTGGGTTTGCGCCCCATCGAGTCACTCCTTGCCGGGCGCATAGACGTTGATCATGGCCGTCGATGCGCGCTCGAAGTAATCACGCATGACCTCGCGCGCGGGCTCCGGGATGCCGACCTCGTCGATGGCCGCCAGCATGTGGCCCAGCCAGCGCTCGCGCGCCTCGCCGTCAATCGGGAATGGCATGTGGCGCATCCTGAGGCGGGGATGTCCACGCTCGGCGGCGTAGTCGGTCGGCCCGCCGAAATACTGAGTCAGGAACAGCAGTTGCCAGCGCTTGCCCGGCGCCAGATCGTCGGGAAACAGCGGGCGCAGCACGTCATCCTGCTCGACCCGCGCATAAAACACGTCCACCAGTTGGCGAAAAACCGCTTCGCCGCCCGCGAATTCGTAGACGCTGATTTGTGTGTCGTCCATGCCCATCCTACTGCGTTATCGCTCTCCCTAAGCGTAACACAATCCGCCGCACGCGGGGATAAGGTCTGGCGAAAATCGTGCTCAGCGCGAACTCAGGTGATGAGTGACGAGTAATGAGGGATGAGTGAAGAAGGTGCTCAGTGCTCGGTACTCGGTGCTCAGAGGGGTTCACAGTGCCCGATTCACAGTTCACGGTGCGGGGAAAGCGTTCAGAGTTCAGAAAGCCGCGTTATCGAAGGCAACGATGAAGAGGTTGCTGCCACCGCAATATCGGCATCTGGCGGGCGGGTCAGAGCCTGCGCAGCAGGCTTCCCGCCTGAACGGGTAGCCAGGCGGCTTCCAGCCCCTGGCGGCTGTCGGTGCCCGGTTCACAGTTCACCGTGCGAAGAAAGGTTCTGGGTTCTGAATTCTGGGTTCGGTAAGCCGGATTGTCGAAGGAGGCGATGAAGAGATGGCTGCCGCCGGCATCTGGCGGGCGGGTCAGAGCCTGCGCAGCAGGCTTCCCGCCTGAACGGGTAGCCAGGCGGCTTCAGCCCCTGGCGGCTGTCGGTGCTCGGTTGGGTTGGCGGACCGAGGATAACGCGGACGCACAACTGCGCGTCCCTACGGCCTACCTCGCATACCTGCTGTTCTGCCAGGCGCAAGCAGCCGACCGCCGATAGCTTCCCTATCCCCCAGCTGAAGGCTAGCAGCTAATTGCTAACGGCTATCACGCCATAGCCCACACTGGACATTCGTTCCCACGGCAGTAGAATGACGAGGTTTAGACCTGAGAAGTCATTCTTTCGTAACGCCAAGGAGCCTTCCATGACATCGCTCAAGCGCCTGATCGGGCTGTGTGTCCTGATCGCGCTCGTTATTAGCCCCGCCTTGATCCACGCGCAAGACGATGCGGCCATCACCGTCGTCGGCTCCGGCATTGCTGCGCCCCTCTTCGAAGCGCTCGTCGATGCCGGTGTCAGCAGCGCCAACGTCGACGTGCAGGTCACCGGCACCAACGCCGGTCTGGAGCAACTGTGCGCGGGCAGCGCCGATATCGCTCTGTCGACGCGCGCGATCAACGACGGCGAAGACGTCAACTGCGTCAACAACAACGTCGCTTACGTCGAACTGCTGCTCGGTGATGTCGCCGCGGTCGTCATCGCCAATCCTGACGACGCGTTCGCCCAATGCTTGAGCATTGCCAATCTGAACACGATCTTCGCGCCGAGCGCCGCCGGTCAAATCACGACCTGGCAGGTGATCGACCCGACTGCGGGCGTGCCGCTCAGCGTGAGCGTGCCGCCGAGCAGCAGTCCTGTGAGCGCCATTTTCGACGGTCTCATCAACGGTGACGGCCTGCGCGCGGATGCGACGGTCGAGACCGACGAGCAGGCCATCGTCAGCACCGTCGCCGGGACGAGCGGCGCGCTTGGCGTCGTCAACTTCACCACGGCGCTCGCCGCTGGCGATGCGGTCAAGATGCTGCCCCTGGGCGTCAGCGACACCGGCGCTTGCGTCGAACCATCCGCCGAGACGATCGGCGGCGGCCAGTACACCGCATCCGAGCGCATCTATGCCTATGCCAACGGCGCGCTGCTGGAACAGCCGCAGGCATCCGCCCTGCTCGCCTTCCTCGGCACCGAGCCCGCCGCCAACGTCGCCGCGGATCAGGGCTTCCTGCCCGCCAGCGCCGACGACCTCGCGCGTAACGCGACCATCGTCGCCAATGCCGAGACCGGCCACCAGTTCAGCGTCGCACCGTTCGAATTCACCATCCCGCCGGGCGTCGTCGGCGCCATCAGCTACGCCGGTGATTCTGCGGCCAACGATCTGTTGAGCACGGTCACCAGCACCTTCCAGTCAGCGTTTGCGGGCGTCACGCACACGATCACGCTCAATGGCCGCGTCGACGGCGCGCGCCGCTTCTGCAACGGCGAGGTCGATGCCATCGCGTTGACCGCCCCGCTGACGGATGAGCAGGCGGGCAACTGTGCCGCCAACAACGTCGTCCCGGTCGAGTTCGAACTCGGTGACCAGGCGGTCGTGCTCGTCGCCAATGCCGAGAACGATTACCTCGCCTGCCTGACGACGCAGCAGATCGCGACGATCTGGGGTTCGACCAGCGCCGAACTGCCGACGACCTGGGATCAGGTCGACGCCTCCTTCCCGGCCACGACGATGACCTTGATCGCGGCGGGCGAAGGCGATGAAGTCACCGATCTGCTGCTGACGGACGCCGCAGGGGTCAGCATTCCTCTGCGCGACGATGCGACCATGAACCGTGACCCGCTCTATCGTGCGGCGTCGGTCGCCGTGATCGATGGCGCCATCACTTACATGAGCTGGGGCCAGTACCAGACGCTGATCAGCCTCGGCCAGGACAACATCCAGCTCGTCTCGGTCGATAGCGGCGCGGGCTGCGTCGAGCCGACCGACGCGACGATCGCCGACGGCAGCTACGCTCTGAGCCAATCGCTCAAGCTGGTCGTCAGCCAGGCTTCGCTGCGCCGTCCGGAAGTCCAGTCATTGGTCTGGTACATGTACAGCGACGCCAACTACGCGACGCTGTCCTCCTCGGGCTTCGGTGGCATCGCCCTGACCGATCTGCCCGCGATCCGCGAGAGCTTGCAGACCGCCTTCGACGAGGCCGGGGCCGCCGCGCCGCCGCCGACCGCAGAACCGGCAGCCGACGCCACACCCACCAGCGCAGGCTAACACACGCTGCATGAGGGGTTTGGCAGTGCATCTGCCAGACCAGGGTCGACGTTCACGGATTAGGAAATGGGGGCGCATCGTGATGCGCCCCTACGAAGAAAATTACCCGTGTGGTTGAAGCGTTATTGAACCATCTGTGCTAAAGTCTACGCAACGGACTTCGTAGCAGTCCCTCTCACCAAACACCGGAAAGACAAAGCCACATGCACGGCGACTTGATCGCGATCGACCTCGAAACGACCGGGCTTGACCCGTCGCAGGACGCCATCATCGAGATCGGCGCCGTGCGTTTGCGCGAGGGCAAGGTCGTCGACGAGTACGGCACTCTCATCGACCCGCAAACGACGATCTCGGACTTCATCACCGGCATCACCGGCATCACCAACGACGACGTGGCCGGGCAGCCGTTCATCACCCAGGCGCTGCCCCATCTGACCGCCTTCGTGGGTGACGCACCGCTCATCGCCCACAACATCAGCATGGACGTGTCGTTCCTCGTCCGTCTCGGCGTGCTGCAGAACAACCTGCGCATCGACACGCTCGAACTCTCGACGGCGCTGCTGCCGCGCGCGCCGCGCCATGCCCTCGGCAGCCTGGCGACGCTGCTCGACATCAATCTCGAACATGCTCACCGCGCGCTCGATGACGCCCGTGCAACCGCTCTGCTCTATTGGGTATTGTGGGAGCGCGCGCTTTCACTGCCGGTCGACATCCTGCACGAGATCGTGACGGCTGCCGGGCGCTTTCCGTGGGATGCGCGGGCGGTGTTCGACGCCGCACTGCGCGAGAAGACCGGCGGTGTCGGCCTGCGCCCGGATGCACCACCGCTCGAGCCGCCGTTCCTCGCCGAGGCGCCGCCCGCCGCGCCGTATGTAGCGCCGACGCCCACGCATCGCAGCAGCGTCAGGATCGCGCCCGCGCAGGTCTTCGCCAGCGATGGCCCGCTGGCCGCCCGCCTGCCGGATTACGAGGAGCGCGAGGGGCAGACGGCCATGGCCGAGGCGGTCGAGCGCGCGCTCGATCAGCGCCATCATCTGATCGTCGAGGCGGCGACCGGCATCGGCAAATCGCTGGCTTATCTGGCGCCTGCGCTGGCCTGGGCCGACACCAACGACAAACGCGTCGTCATCTCGACCAGCACCATCGCCCTGCAAGAACAGTTGATCGCGCACGACCTGCCGCTGATGCGCGAGACGCTCGGTGCGGACGTGCGCGCCGCCGTGCTCAAGGGGCGCGGCAATTACCTGTGCCCGCGGCGGCTGGCGACGCTCCGTGCGCGCGGCCCCTCCAGCCCGGACGAACTCCGCGTGCTGGCGCGGCTGCTCGTCTGGCAGTTGGAGACCGACAGCGGCGACAAGCAGGAACTCAGCCTGCGCGGCAACATGGAGCACACGATCTGGACGCGACTGAGCGCCGAGGACGAGCACTGCACGACCGACACCTGTGCCTCGATCGGCGGCATATGCCCGTTCTACCGGGCACGGATCGCGGCGGAGGCGGCCAACGTGCTCATCGTCAATCACGCGTTGTTGGTGGCCGATGCCCAGTCGGATCGGCCGGTGCTGCCGGAGTTTGACGCGGTCATCATCGACGAGGCGCAGCATCTGGAAGAGGCGACCACGCAGAGCCTGAGCTTCAACATCGACGCGCCGCAGCTCAAGTATCGCCTCGGCGATCTGAGCGGCAAATCGCGCGGGCTGCTCAGCGATCTGCTGCGTGCGCTGGCGAGCGGCGCCCCGGAGACGACCGCGCAGCAATACGCCGAATATGTCGAACTGATCCGCGATGCCGCCCGCGCGACCGCCTCACGCGCCAGCGCCATGTTCGACGCGCTCGACGCACTCTACGCCGAGTATGGCCGCCCGGACGCGCCGGCCCTGCGCCTGACCAGCCGCGAGCGCAAGCACGCCCATTTCGAGCACGCCGCGGGCGTCTGGCACGAACTGCGCGAATACTTCGACGCACTCATCACCGGCCTGCGCCGTCTTGGCGGCGGCCTCCAGCGCCTGAGCCAGTACCCGATCCCCAACCGGGCCGATCTGGCGAACGGGCTGGCCGGTGCCGCCAGCTACGCCGCGGATCTGCAGGCGCGGCTGGACGACATGTTCAAAAATGCCGAGGCGAGCGCCAACACCATCCTCTGGCTGACGCGCAACGGCGAGCGCGGCGTCGTGCTGCACAGCGCGCCCGCCCACGTTGGCCCGCTGATCGAGCGCGCGCTCTGGTCGGCCAAGGGATCAGTGATCATGACCGGTGCGACGCTGCGCACGGGCGCCACCTTCGACTTCCTGAACGAACGCCTGGGCGCGATCAACGTCGAGACGCTGATCATCCCGTCGCCGTTCGATTTCAAGCAGGCCGTCCTGCTCTACCTGCCGAGCGACCTGGCCGAGCCGAACGAACGCAATCGCTTCCAGGCGGGGGTCGAGCGCGCCATCGTCGAGATGGCGACCGCCCTCGACGGGCGCGTGCTGGCCCTGTTCACCAGTTACACGCAGCTGCGGCAGACCGCCCAGGCCATCGGCCCGCGACTGGCGCTCGGTCGCATCGACGTGCTCGAACAGAACGACGCCGGGCGCCAGTTGGTGCTCGATAGTTTCCGCGATAACCCGCGCTCGGTGCTGCTCGGCACGCGCAGCTTCTGGGAGGGCATCGACCTGCCTGGCGATCTGCTGCACGGCGTGATCATCGTCCGCCTGCCCTTCAGCGTGCCGAGCGACCCGATCTTCGCCGCCCGTGCCGATCAGTATGGCGACTCGTTCAACCAGTACTCGGTGCCGGAGGCCGTGCTGCGCTTCCGTCAGGGCTTTGGCCGCCTGATCCGCAGCAAGACGGATCGCGGTGTCGTCACCGTGCTCGACAGCCGCCTGACCGGCAAGGGTTACGGCAAGATCTTCCTCGAATCGCTGCCCGAATGCACGACTCTGCGCGGCCCGCTCAGCGGATTGGCCGACGCTGCGCGCAAATGGATGGACGAGGGGTAGGGATCAGTACTCGGTGCTCAGTTGGGATGCGTTCACCGTGCCAGGTTCACTGTTCACCGTGCGGAAATGCGGTTCTGGATTCCGGGTACTTGAGACGACGTAATTCGCTCAGCAGGGCGAAGGCGTTACCACATCCAGTGTAGGGACAGGGCGTGCCCTGTCCGACTGCCTGACGTGACATAGCCGCAGGTCGCCTTGTCTGTGGGCGTTCGCCACGTGAACCTCACCCCTAGCGCATGTTACCTGCACTCAAACGGATCTACGTCCCCTCTCCACCCCACGGGACTTCCTTCGGTCGCGCGCGGAGAGGGGGCCAGGGGGTGAGGTGATCGCAAGACTCGGCGGTCACGCGTCACCCCGCCGCTTCCCAAAACCGCGCATTTGTGCGATAATAGACCCATATGTAGACGGCACGCACATGTCCCTGGCCTGTGCACTGTCGCAGCAAACGATCGCTTCCCCGCCCGCGCCGTTGATTACGCTGCACCCACCACGCGCCCGCCTGGAAATGCTCACCCCGCCAGGATTGTTGCCGCACACGGCCCGCTCGACGATGCGCGCCGGACTCCGCTCGTGACGTTGAGGAACGAAGTAGATTGGAACGACAATGAAGATCGATAGCCTGTCGCAGCATCAGTTGAACGAGCTGGAGTTAAAGTTGAAGGATCTGCTGGCCGTATTGCGCAAGGCCAAGCTCTACGAAGATCCGCTGGTGGAAGAACTGCGCGCGCTCGAGTTGGAAGTCGCCGAGCTGCGCCGCCAGCGCTTTGACGTCTCTAACCCGGAGTATCGTGGGTTTTAGCCGCACGGGGAGCGCCACGTTCCTCGTTCAATTGTTGCGCGGCCGTCTCGCCGTCACGCGCACTCTCCCACAAAACAAACAGCCCTCGTGTGGGGACGAGGGCTGCCTGTACCAGAATTTCTGAATGGTCACGAATAGATCACCTCGAAGATGACCGGTTGTTGGTTGGCGCTGCCGACGACGGCGGGCGTCTTGCCCTTGTGCAGCCGGATCTTATCACCGGGTTCGAGGATGTGATCGCGGTCGTCGATGGTCAGCCAGCCGAGGCCGGACACGACGCGGACGTACTGCCCCAGCCGCCGCAGGCTGCGGGCTTCGTCGCCGCCGAGCGGGATGGTGCGCCGGGGGCTTTCGCCGACGAACTCGGTAAACTTGCCGATGTTCATGTTGGTCTGCTGGTACGTTGTCATCGCTCGCTCCCTCTCGTATACTGAACTTATGTACTCAGGATAGGGGCAAGCCGGTCAGGTTGTCACCTCACCTTAGTCAGGTGTGGAGTCAGGAATTATGCGGCCAATCGATTCGCTGACCGAGCGCGAGCAAGAGATCCTGCGTTTGATTGCGGACGGCAGCAGCAACGAGGAAATCGCGCGCGCGCTGGTGCTGACGCTCGGCACGGTCAAGTGGTACAACACACAAATCTACAGCAAGCTCGGCGCCAAGAATCGCACCCAGGCGATTGCGCGGGCGCGTGAGTATGGCGTGATCGGCAACGGCGGCATGGCCGTGACGATGGAGGCCGCGCCGATCGTGGCCCCGGCGCTGCCGCTGCCGACGACGCCGTTCATTGGCCGCGAAAGCGAGCTGGCCGAGTTGTGCGCGCTCCTGCGCGAACCGGATCGCCGCCTGATCACGCTGGTCGGGCCGGGCGGCATCGGCAAGACGAGACTGGCGCTCGAACTCGCGCGCAAGATGCAGCGCCAGTACGACGACGGCGCCTACTTCGTCTCGCTGGCCGGGCTGGTCTCGGCGGAAGAGATCGCCCCGGCGCTGGCGGTCGCGCTCAACCTGCACATCGACGACTGCGCGCCGACGGCGGAACAACTGCTTGCATATCTGCGCCCACGGCAGATGCTGCTCGTGCTCGATAACTTCGACACACTGCTCGACGGGGCGCCGCTGATCGCCGACATCCTCCAGCACACCGTCCAGGTCGACCTGATGATCACGTCGCGTGAGCGGCTCAACATCCAGGACGAAACGCTCTATCGCGTCGGCGGTTTGCAGTTGCCGGATGACGACGATGCGCTCGACAACGAGGGCGTACGCCTGTTCCTGCATCATGCGCGCGGCGCCCGTGCCGATCTCGAAGTCGACGAGGCGACGCTGGCCGCCATCACCCGCCTGGTCCGGTTGGTCGACGGCATGCCGCTGGCGCTGATCCTGGCCGCCGCCTGGGTCGAGATGCTGACGCCCGTCGAAATCGCCCACGAAATCGAGGTCAATCTCGACTTCCTGGCTGCCGACCTGCGCGATCTGCCCGAACGGCATCGCAGCATCCGCGCCGTGGTCGAATCCGCCTGGGGCAAGCTGAGCGGTGCCGAGCAGAACGCCTTCGCCCGGCTGTCCGTCTTCCGCGGTGGCTTCACGCGCGCGGCCGCCGAGGCCGTCACCGGCGAGGGCTTGCGCGTTCTCATGGCGCTGCTGCAGAAATCGCTGCTCTGGCGCGGCGAAGACGGCCGCTACGAGATCCACGAGTTCCTGCGCCAGTATGCGGCCGGTCAGTTGGAGCGCATGGGCGAGGCGGGAGCCACGCGCCAGCGTCACAGCGCCTACTTCCTCGACGAACTGGCCCGCTGGCCGCTCGACAACGGCTTTGACGACGGCAGCCTGCACACGCTCGATCTCGATTTCGACAATCTGCGCACGGCCTGGATCTACGCAGCGGAACACGGCGACAGCCAGCGTCTGAACGCCGTCCTCGAACGCCTGAATTACTACTGCGCCAAACGCAGCCGCTTCCTCGACGCGACGCGCCTGTTCGACCGGCTGATTGATGCCGCAGCGCAGGTGGACGGCCACTTTGACGAAGCATTCCTGGCGCGTGTGCTGGCCTGCCGCGGGCGCGCGCGTAACCTGATGGGTGAATTCGACGGCGCCATCGCCGACCTGATGGCCGCGCGCAAGACGGCGCAGGCGCTCGGCGATGTCGAGAGCGAGCACAACGTCGTCATCGACCTGGGTCTCTCGTTCCGCCGCAGCGAACGCCACGAGCAGGCGATCAGCTATCTGAGCGAAGTGCTCGATTACGCACGCGCGACCGGCAACCAGGCGCTGGCGGCCAACGCACTCTATCACCTGGGCACGGTCCATTGGGATGAAGGCGACATCGTCCATGCGCGCGCCTACCACCAGGAAGCGGTCGACATCTGCCGCGCGCTCGACCAGCGCGACATCGTCGGCATCCAGGCGCCGCACGGCCTGGGCGAGGCGCTCCTGCTGTCCGGCGAGCCTGACCGAGCGCTGATGCAGTTCCGCGAATCGCTCGACCTGGCGCGGGCGAACAGCGACATCAGCTACGAGTCGGAGAACTTGCAGATGCTCGGTTGGGCGTCGCTCGGCACCATCGGCACCGGCGATTACGCCAACGCCGAGTCGTACTTCGAGCAGTCGCTCTCGCTGACCGCCGCCGCCCATCTCGAATGGCACACGATGTGCAATCTGGTCGGCCTCGGCCTGGCGGTGGCGGCGCGCGGCGATTATGGGCGCGGCTTCGAACTGCTCCATCGTGGCCGCGCACTGGCCGAAAAGCTCAAGATCACGCGCTTCTTCTGTATGGCGGTCGATAGCCTCGGCCAACTGTATCAGGAGCTGGATCTGCCGGAGCAGGCCGAGGTTTATCACGCGGCGGGTGTCGAACGCATGCTGCGCCGCGAGTGGAGTCACTGGCTGCCGCGCGTGCAGGCCAACCACGCCATCGACCGCATGCGCCAGGGTGACCTGGACGTGCAGGCGGAGCTGGAGATGGCGCTCAGCGTCGCGCTGGAGGACAACCAGATCGCCCACGGGCTGCGCGCATTCGAAGGCCTGACCGAACTCTACATCCGCCGCGGCGAGCCGGCCGTCGCCCTGCGCTACGCGGACGATCTGCTGGCGCGGGCCATCGCCGACGAGATGCAAGAGATGCAGGCGCAGGCGCAGCGTTGGCGCGGCGAAGCCTTTCTGCTGCTGGGCGATTTGGAGCAGGCGGAGGACGCGTTCCAGGAAGCGCTCGACGCTGCCGGGAAGATCGGCAAGCGGCGCGTGCTCATGGATGTACACGAGGCGCTCGCCCGCAGTGCCGACGCGCGCGGCGACAGCACAACCGCCGCTCACGAACGGCAGGCCGCGGAACTCCATCGCCGCAGCATCCTCAGCAGCCTTGACGATCCCGCGCTGCGCACGGGTCTGCAGCGCTAGGCTCGCCGCTTAACGCGATTCATGCTCCGATTCCAATCGTTATCAAACGTTCTGCGCTTGTATCGCCGGGTATAATAGGCGTCGTGACACGGACGTAGGAATTGACTCGCGCATGAAGACCCCTGCCGGCACGGAGTGCCGTTACTATTTCCAGGATTTCCACCGCGGACGCGATATTCAGGAGTGCCGCCTGGCGAAAGACAACCCCCAGTCGGCGCGTTGGGTGCCAAAAGACTGCACCAACTGCCCTGTTCCGTCGATTCTGCTGGCGAATGCCAGCCCGAATCTTGAACTCAAGCTGACGATCAAGTATCGTTTGTTGGTGATCGGTCGCTACAACGAAGTGTCCGCCTACTGCGTCAAACATCGCATCCCCATCGATGATCCTCACATTGGCTGCCCACAGTGCAACGCAGAGCGACCTGGCATCGATCTTTTCCTTAAAGCGTTGGAAGAAGACGAACAAGACTCTAACGACGATTGATTCGTAATTGAGGCATAATAATAGATAGCATTATGCACAAGTCTATGTTCGAAAGCGCATGCTTGCCAGCGCGATTGCATTGATTTGAGCGTGCTTCTCGTTTAGCGCTAGCGTCTAGACAATGTTCAATTCAGTATCAGACGATTCGCATCCCTACACCCTGATCATTTTCGCGGCCCCCTACGCCGCCGATGTCCTTGACGACGCTTTCCCCGGTGACTGCTACGCCCGTCATAACGTGGACGACCTTGAGAGCGCGGTCGAGGACTACCATCCCGACGCCGTGGTGGCGCCGTGCACGCCAGAGACGATGGCCGTCTTCCACACGCTGGCGGGGACGAGCAACGGCCACGCAGCGCCACTGCGGATCTTATTCCCGCCGGAGCCGACGGCGACAATCGCGCCGGGCAACGTTGACATGGTGCTGCTCGAAAACGCCGCGGTCTGGAGCGCACAGCTTGAGCCGCTGCTGGCCATGCGCGCCGAGAATGCACGTCTGCGCGCCGATCTGGCCGAGCGCAACCGTGAGTTGGCGCAGCTGCGCGAAACGCACACCGACGGTGAGTTGGAGATGATCAAGACGTTGATCGTCAACAATGTCGGTCACGAACTGCGGACGCCGCTGCTGCAGATTAAGGCAGCCGTCAAAGCGCTGCCCCGGAATCGCACGACGGAGACGCAGATCAACTTCGCCGAGACGGCGACCGCGCGCCTGGAAGAAGTCGTCCAGAACATCACCGGCCTGATGCAGAGCCGCAACATCCACCCGGATATCACGCTGCCGAACGACAGCATCGAATTGGCGCGCCGCTGGCTCAAGAATTCATGGAAGCATACGAAGGAACGTCAGCGCGTCGTCTTCAACGTCCCGCCCCATCTGCCGCCCGTCATGGCTGACAAGCGTGGCATCGGCACCGTCATACAGATCTTTATCGACAACGCGCTCAAGTTCAGTCAGGACGAGGTCATTGTCACCGCGGTTGCGGAAAAGGACCACGTGCGTCTGACCGTCCAGGACTTCGGCATTGGCATCCCGCCGGAAGATCATCAGCGCATCTTCGAGACGTTCATTCAGATCGACGCGGGCACGACCCGGCACTTCGATGGCCTGGGCGTCGGCTTAGCGCTGGCCCGCACCATCCTGGAAAAGCACGATACCTGCGTCAAGCTGATCAGCGCGCCGGGCGAGGGCAGCATCTTCTCGTTCACCCTGCCGATCGTCGATCTCCACGCCGTCTAGTGCCCCGGCTTGCGCACGTAAACCTCATAACCGGCCAGGTCTTCCTGCCGATCGTAGTCCCGATCCAGTAGCGCCATGACGTCTGTATGCGCCTTGACGTAGCGGGCCACATTGACGTAGGTCGGATAACCTACGCGTACATTAGCACGCATCAAGAAAAGCTCCGGCTTCTGCACACTCAAGTCTTCGACAAGCACATCCAGATATGTCTGCGCAAGCAGCGGCGGCCGGTGTTCCGGCGTGTAGACGTCGTCCGGCAGTGCGTCGAGGTTGGCGTAAGCGAAACCGAGCGGATATGCCATGGGGTAGCGAGAGACCGGCCTGCGATTTGTCTGGATGACCGAGGGATAGTTGGGGATGACACTGATGTCGGCGATGATGACCGAATCGCCCGGCTGCGAATAACGCAGGAACGGCTCTTGCGCCTCTGTGGTACCCTCGCCATCGACATAGGCCATGGCCATGACTAAGCCGCCCAGGGCTACAATGGCGACCGTGATGGCAGGATACGCATTTGCGATCTTGTACCGGCGTACGAACACCTTCAGCGTTGGCAATGCCAGTGCACGCTCGAACAGCAGCCCTGCGAGGATGATGATCATCATCAGCATGGGCAAGCTGTGATAGTCCCAGCCTTTCGTCTGCAAAACGAACGACAACACGCAAGCCACGGTCAATAGCGCCAGCAGGATGTAGAGCCTGCCCTTCGACGAGCGCAGCCCGATCCCCCATCCAGCCATCAACCCGGCGAGCAACACGGCCAGAATTGACTGAGGCTCGCCAAACAGAAGAACACTGACAGACTTATAGCCGTAGCTCCGGTAGCCCGCAACCACGCTCGGCGCGACCTCGGTTAGGTAGATGCGCAGGATATCCGGCTGGAGGACGAAGTACACACCATACCAGCCGATGACAATGCCCGCGCCCAAGATTTCCCACGTGAAGAACGCCCGCCAGTTGCGATAACGCAGCAGGCCGTAGACTTCGACGAGCGCAAACCCGAGCACGAACGTCGGCTTGAGCGAAGCACCCACAGCGCCTATGACTCCGACGAGTAGCGCACCCCAAGCCCATGGCCGTCCGCCCTCCCAGCGATACCAACGCAAGATAGCCCACAACAACAGCGCCAAGATGAAGATGTGGTCGCGCTGTCCGAACGAGATGCGCATCCAGCCAAAGAGGGATCCTAGAGCAATCGATGCCGGGATCAGCCACATCGGGAGTTGACCTGAAAGTCCCGCACGCTGCGCTCGCACGAAGATCAGACCGGCGCCGATGACCGTCCCCGCAACCAGCAACCAGATGAAGAGGTGAAACGTCAGGATCGAGTGCAGGCCTGTAAGGCGACTGAGGGCGACAGAGGGGACATTGAGAAAGTGGATCGTCGGTGGATTGATGTCGAAGAAGTCAGTGTATGGGCGCTGGCCGTCGAGAACGCGTCCACCCACGTCTGCGTAGAGGGCAATGTCTCCGGCGGCGCGCATTGGAAACACCAGGACATATATCAGCAGCAATGTCAGTAGCGCGATCGTCAACCGGACCAGCCGGTCACTGGTGAGGGTGCATGAAGCTGGAGCGTCCGATAGTACAGGTTCGATTGCCGGGTCTGTCTTGATGTGCATGTTCCTCATATCTGTGTTTCATCTACCAGCCTACGCCCGTTACCCTGATTTGCGCACGTAGACCTCATACGGTGATAGTGTGCCCATTGACTCGTATTCCTGCGCCAGCAGCATCTCGATGTTCGTGTGCGCCTTGACAAAGCGCGCAACATCTATGAACTGCGGACCTGAGTCGCTTGGTCCGACGCGCAGAAGTACCAACTGCGGCTGCTTTTCGCGGATGTCTTCTATCAGCGCGTCGAGATACGCCTGGGCAATTGGAGGAGGTGTATGATCGGCCTCATAAATTGCGTCTGTGGGATCATCCACCGTTGCGTAAGCGAAGGCCAAGGGATAAGCGATGGGATAACTCGCGACGGGTTTCATGCCGGCACGGAATAGGGCTGCATAAACGGCGCGATGATCCAAATCCGCGACGAACACCGTATCACTCGCCTGTGAATAGGCTAAATACTGTTCAGTTTCCTGGTTCCGGACATCGCCATAGCTGGAGACCGCGCCGGACACGAGTCCAATTACGGCAAAGGCCAGCGCGATCGCGAGCAGTATAAAGTCCGTGAAGGTGGATTTGCGACGTAGAGTCAGCAAACCCAACCGCCGTGTGGCAGCGTCGAAACAAAGGCCAATGATGACAAGGGACGTGGCGAATATGGGAAGCGCGTGGTACGGCCAGCCCTTGGTTTGAAGGCTATACGAAAAGAGGGCACTCAGCCCAAGGAGCGACATGACAACATAGAGCCTCCCCAACGGCGAATGCAGCCTCGTCCCCATCAACAACAACACCACAGAAAGGCTTAGGAGCACAAGGGAAGGCATTTCCTGAAACATGAGCTCGGTGGCAGGAACATAGCCGTAGGCCTTGTAGCCCGCGACAACACTCGGTGCCACTTCGGTGAGATAGACACTGAGGATATCCGGTTGAAGCAGGAAGTATGCGCCGAACATCCCAACGATGATGCTTGCGCCCAATAGCTCCCAGGTGAATATGGCCTGCCAGCAACGATAACGAAGCAGACCATAAGCTTCAATCAACACAAACGCCAGTGCAAACATCGGCTTGAGCGAGGCACCTGTGGCGGCAAATGCGCCAATCAGCAGTGCAGCGCACGGCGCCGGGCGACCGCCCTCAAAGCGATACCAGCGCAGGATGGCCCATATCATGAGCGCCAGTATGAAGATGTGATCGCGTTGCCCGAAAGTAATCAGGATCCAGGCGAAATGAGCACTCATGGCAATCGCCGCTGGAATCAGCCAGGCGGAAAGACTAACCAGACGACCACTATCGCGCGCGCTCATTAACATGAGGCCAGCACCAACAGACACGGCCACTACCGCCAACCAGATGAAGAGATGATAGACCAGGATTGTGTGCAGTCCTGTGAAGCGGCCGATCGCGACCGGGAGAATGTTGAGATAGTCAATCGTCGGCGGGTTGAAATTGAAGAAGTCGATGTAGAGGCGTTGACCATCAAGCAAGCGCCCGCCGTTATCGGTGTGAAGCGCAACATCTCCGGCGGCGCGCAAAGGAAATAGGAGGATCAATATCAGCAGCCATACTAGGAGCGCGACTGTCAACTGGAACAGCCGGTCCGTGGCGCACGCGCGCGAAATCGGAGACATGGTGGGTGGAAAATCGGCTGCCGTGTGAATGTCGTACTCCATTGAGGCTCTCTTTGGCTGATCGCTTTCGGTGTTCACCTACCCAGATTTGCGGACGTAGACCTCATAGCCGGACACTATCCCCTTCGACTCATAGTCCTCATCGAGTAGCGATTCGAAATCTGTATGGGCTTTGATGTAACGTGCCACATTGACGTAAGTGGGCACCTCGATACGAACGTTGGCGCGCATCAGGATAAGCTGTGGTTGCCGTTCGACGATATCTTCCACCAGCGTATCGAGATATTCCTGTGCGAGCGGCGGCGGCACATGATTGGGTGTATAGATGTCGTCCGGCAGAACATCCAAATTTGCATAAGCAAACGCCAACGGGTAGGCCGCTGGATATCGACTCACCGGGATACGCTCGAGCTGAATTACTCCTGGATAGATTGGAATGACATCAATATCGGCAATGATCACAGTATCGCCTGGCTCTGAGTAGAGAAGAAATGGCTGTTTTGATTCCTCTGTCGTCTCGCCATCGACAAACATCAGCGCCAGAACAACGCCCATGACTGCGCAGATGACGATAACGATGATCGGGTAGCCATTCGCCAGCCGGTTCCGGTGCAGGATAACCTTCAATCTCGGCAGCGCCAGCGAGCGCTCCAGAAGCAGCCCGCCATTCGTGAAAATCATGCTCATCATCGGCAGCGCATGATAGCGCCATCCCTTGGTTTGGAGCGCATATGAGAGCACACTCGCAACACCCAGAATCGCCATCAAGACCAACAGGTTTCCCAACGATGAGCGTAGACGTATGCGCGCGAAAACGAGCAGCGCAGCCAGGCTCAAGACAATTAGAGACTGAGAGTCGCGGAAGATAAGATCGGCAGCCGATCGGTAACCGTAGCCGCCGTAACCAGCGGAGACACTCGGCGCGACATCCGTCAGATATGTGTGCAGGATATCCGGCTGCAACACGAAATAGGCACCGAAGAGTCCGACAATGAGGCCTGCGCCAACGATCTCCCACGCAAAAAAGGCCCGCCAGCGGCGGTACCGGAGCAAGCCGTAGCCTTCTATCAGCACAAAGGCGAGCGCGAACGTCGGCTTGAGCGAAGCGCCAGTGGCAGCAAATACACCGATCACGAACGCGGCCCACGGCGCCGGGCGACCGCCCTCCCAGCGATACCAGCGCAGAATGGCCCATAGCTGCGCCGATAGTATGAAGAGGTGGTCGCGCTGTCCATAAGTGACCAGCATCCAGGCTATATGAGCACTTATAGCAATTGCCGCCGGAATCAACCACGGCGAAAGACTATTCAGGCGGTCTTCACGGCGCGCTTTCACCATCATGAGGCCAGCGCCAACAGCCACGCCCACCACCGCCAGCCAGGCGAAAAGTTGATATACCAGTATCGCGTGCAGTCCCGTCAGGCGGCTGATGGCGACCGGCGGGACATTGAGATAATCGATCGTCGGCGTGTTGAAATTGAAGAAATCGACGTAGAGGCGCTGACCGTCGAGGATGCGCCCACCATTATCGATATGGAGCGCAACGTCTCCGGCAGCGCGCAGCGGAAACACGAGAATGAATACCAGCAGCAATGCCAGGAGCGCGATGGTGAGCCGGAACAGCCGGTCACTCATGATACCGCTGGTGAAGCGATTTTCCCCTTGTTTCGAAGCGCCGATGATGTTTGAATCGGCAGTGGAAGCCGTCGTATTTTTCATCTTCTTAGTGTAAGCGGACTCGGCGCCCGGTGTCCGTAAACTTATCCAGAATTCACCCAGCTTTGATTGACAGTGGTTCCCAAACGGGATAAAATATCCTTTAGAAGATTTAAATTGTTCTGAATATCACAATCACTTAAGAAGCTAACCGATGACAGGATGAGGGTCATGATCATTGACGCGCAGGATCGGCGGGTGCTCAACGAGCGCACACAGGCGCGCTCCGGCACGACGAAGGAGCGGCTGGAGGCGGCGCTGCGTGCGGTAGAATCGCGCATGAACAACATCGTCGACAGCGACGTGGACGTGCTGCGCGATGCCAGCCGTCACATCATCGGCGCGGGTGGCAAGCGTCTGCGCCCTCGCCTGGTCGTGCTCGCTTATCTGGCGGCGGGCGGCGCCGATGTGACTGTGACGGTCGACCCGGCAGCAGCCGTAGAGCTGGTGCATACGGCCAGCGTCGTCCACGATGACATCAACGACCACGGCATTTTGCGCCGTGGCCGCCCATCGATCAATCAGTTGTGGGGGCGCACCTTTGCCCTGCTGGCGGGTGACTACCTCTTCACCAAGGTTTATGAATTGATGGCGCCGTTCCAGGACATGAACGTCGTGCTGGCCGAGGCGACCGTCGCCCTGGTCGAAGGCGAAACCATGCAGGCGGCGGCGGTCAAGGACAATAACTTCACGAGCGAAGTCTACGCCGAGATCATCGCGCGCAAAACGGCGGCGCTCTTCCGCTCGGCGGCAGAGATCGGCGCACGACTGGCTGACGCGACCTCGACTCGGATCGAAGCGCTGCGCACGTTTGGCTTCAACGTCGGCCTCGCCTTCCAGATCGTGGATGACATCCTCGACATCGTCGGCGACGAGGCCAGCCTGGGCAAAACGGCTCATCTCGACGTCGAACAGGGCCGCGGTTTTGCCGTCGCCCACGGTAGCGAGAACGGCGACGACGTGATGGACTCGATTAAGCAGCGTTTGCTTCAGGGCGACACGCTGGAGCAGGCACGTCTGCAGGCGACCATGCTGGTGGAGAGTGCCGTCGCGCAGCTCGACGTGCTGCCGGATAGCGACGCCAAGGCCGAGCTGATCGCCCTCGCCCACGCGACGATTGAACGCACGGCGTAACCAACACGAGATTGAAGCAAGAAAACGGCGCTGATCAAGAGCGCCGTTTTTGATTCATGACCTAGGCAGCAATGGCTAGGATTCTGTGGTCAAGACGAGTCCATTGCCCGCCGGGTCGCGCAGCAGGAGACCCTCGTCAACCGCCTCGGTCGCGATGCCTGCCGCTTGCGCACGGGCGGCGACGCGCTGGCGTTCGGCTTCGTCGGGCAGCACGACGGTGAAATAGCGCAGGCCGATAGCATCTGCGGGCGGCGTCGGTGCGCCTTCTCCCTGCCACAGGTTCGTCCCGATGTGGTGGTGGTAGCCCCCGGCAGAGAAGAACAGGGCCTGTGCGCCTGGCATATCAAACGGAATGTCGAAGCCGAGCACCTCACGATAGAAATGATCGGTCGGGGCAAGATGCGCGACGTGAAGATGCACGTGCCCCACCTGCGTCCGCGAATCCAGGCCTTCCCACGGTGTATCGCTATCGGCAAGCGAGCGGAACACATTCTCCGGAGAAAGCCCGCGATTGCTGCGCATCATCTCCTCGCTCGTCTTCGGCCAGCGTTCCTTGGGCAAATCCCAGGCCAGCTCAATGCCATTGTCTTCTGCATCCGGCAGATAGATGGCGTGACTCACTCCGTGGTCGCTCATGCCCTGGATCGGCGTGCGCGTGACGGCAATCTGTTTGAGCAACTGCGCCAGCTCCCAGCGCGTCGGCACGAGGAAGGCCGTGTGATACAGGCCGGTCGTGCCACGGACGCGCCGCGCGCCATCGACTTGAGTCAAACGCAGCAGATCATCGCCGCCTGCGCCCAGGCCCGCCGACTGCCCTTCTCGCCAGTGCAGCTTGAAGCCGAGGACATCTTGATAGAACGCGATCTGGCGTGCCAGATCGGCGGTCGTGTAATGGACGTGCCCCAGGCGCGTCGCCGGATGAATTGTTTCCGCGGCCCTCACCGCGGGCTGTAGCATCATGTTCATGGTCTGATTCCTGTAGCTAGTGAGTCAATCATCGCTCGCATGACGATCATTCGTGTGCCGATCGTAAGGATGCTCATGATCGGCGCTATAAAGAAACTAATCCGTACGGCTCATGTTCTCGATCATGCGCCAGACGAGGCGGCGCAGCACGTCCCGCTCAGCCGGACTCAACCCGTTGAGAATCGACTCCTCCAGGCAGCGCAGCTGCTCGCTGATAGACACCTCCAATTGGCGCCCTTCGTCTGTGACATAGACGCGCACGAGACGATTGTCATCGAGGTCGCGACGGCGCACGATCAAGCCCGCCTCTTCCATGCGCTTGAGCATGTTGGTGACGGTCGCGCCCTGAATGGACAGCGCACCGGCAATCTCCGACTGCGTCATGCCGTCCTGCGCGACGATCGTACACAACACCAGCGCCTGCCCGCGGTGCATGTCGACACGATCCATGAACGCATCGACGGCACCCCGATACATCTGGCTGAACTGCGCCAGGAGCTGCGCATCATCGATCTGGATGGGTTCGGATGACATTCGTTTCCTTGCTAATCATTAGCATGCTAACTAATTCTAGCCGTTTTGTGGCCCATGTCAAGCCACAACTCACGGTATCAATAGCGGCCCCACAGCCACATCGTCACCAGCGCGATCAGCATCATCAGCCCTGGCACGTAGATGAGCACCCGCGCCAGGACACCCAGGATCGAACGCGTGCACAGTTTGCCGTAAAGCGGAAATGAGACGTAGGCGACGCCCGCGCCCAACAGCACCGGGCTGAAGGGTGACAGCCAGAGCACGCCGCAGACGAGCGCGACGATCCCCAGCGCGACCATCGGAATGGCGTCGCGGCGGAGCAGCCGGGTGCGGTCACCGTTCTTGGGCGTGCGCTCGAAGTGTGGACGGCGGACGAGATGGCGAATGAACGACATGCCCGCGACCGGCATCGACGCGGTGTAGATGGCCGTCGACCAGAAGTAGAAGCGGAGCGCCGTCCACCAGCCGCGCGATGCGGACACCTTGAGCGCCATCAAAACCAGCACCAGCCACAGGTAGATAAACGGCAGCACGGGGTGCAGATACGGAATCCGATCCACCCACAGGCGGTGGGTGACGTAGGCGCCCAGGAAGCCATTGAGGACGACCAGCGGCATCAGCAGATACCACAGAAGCTGCAGCCACAAATCCCACTTTTCGGTCAGCGATGCGCTACTGGTCAGGAACGGCAGCAGCTCCCTGCGGAAGAGTTCCGCCGTGCCCCCGGCGAACTTGCGCAGGCGGATGACGAAGCCGCCGAAATCGACCGGCATCGCCTCGAACGCGATCACCTCGCGCACGTAGACGCCGCGCTGCTTCTGGCGCAGGGCGCGCAGCGAAAAGGCGAAGTCTTCGGAGACGACCTCGGCGAACTGGCCAATCGTCCCCCAGGCGCTGCGGCGGACGAGCGCACCATGGCCGAGCAGAGGCACGAAGCCATAGCTTTGCCGGGCGGCCAGGTCGCGCAGGTAGTAGAGCGCGATCTCCGGCGCGAGCACCTGCTGGAAGATGCTGCTGTCGTCATCCAGCGCGATGCGGTGGCCGCTCTGCAGGAAGGCAACCTCGCCGTTTTGCGGCGGGATGTGAGCGACCATTGAGCGCAGATAGTTCGCCGGCAGGATCTGATCGGCATCGACCAGCAGCACCCACGCCTCATTGACCGCCGTCTCCAGCGCGTAGTTCAGGTTGCCGGCCTTGAAGCCCGTCTTGTGCGGACGGCGGATCAGCGTGCAGCGATCTCCGGCAACCGCGCAGAAGGCGTCCACCTGCGCCCTATAATGCGGCGTCTCGCTGTCGTCGCAGATGACGATGCGGAAGTGCTCATAATCTTGCGTCAGGCACGATCGGCAGCTTTCGGCATTGAAGTCGTCGCAGGTCGTGTAGAGGATCGCGACCATCGGCTGATAGTGCTCCTGCGGCGGTGTGGAGACGTGTCTGCCAAACAGGCCGACGAGCTGAAAGCCCAGATGATGCAGCGCCCACAGCAGAATCACCCACCAGATCAAGCCGCTCAGGTACGAGAGCAGCGTCAACGGCAGATCTTGCGTATCGACCAGGCGAATCCACGGCCAGATGATCAGGAAGACGAGCGCCCACCAGACCGCGAACACCACCAGGACAAGTTCAGGACGCTTGCTCGACACAACCATCTCCAATCGGGCTACGGCAGCCGCTGTACAACCGCCTCGACCGCTGGCCGTGGACTGCCGTCGTTGTTGAGCAGCCCGGTGTAGGGGTCCCAATCGTAGAACGGCCAGGCGCGTTTCCAGGGGGTATCGAAGGCGCTGTGGACGGACAGCCAGACATTGTTGGGCAGATTCGGCAGCACCGACCGCCGGTCGTCCAGGATGGCGGCGTAGTAGCTCGCCTGCTCGAATTCGGAGGCATTGGCGATGCCGCCGCTCGGATAGGTGACCATCTTGAGCAGGATCGGGCGCCCATTGAGCGCGGGCTGCTGCGCCAGCAGGCGCGCCGTCTCGACCGTGCTGCTGCTGTCGCGCAGGGCATCCGCCAGGAAACCGTCGCCGCTGGCATCCTGCACCGAGACGTGGACGTCGGGGAAGACCCAATCACCCAGCGCGAACAGCGCCGGGTCGACCAGATAGCGCCCGGCTTTCTCGGTCGTCGTGACCGGCCGATGTGTGCGGTAGCGGATCTGGCGGATGGCGTCCTGCAGCTCGCGCATCCCGTAGTAGCGGTCGAGGCCGTTGTGGCCGACGGCGTAGGCATCGACGTAATCACGGGCCGCAATCGCCAGCCGGATCTCGTTGGCATCCTTCGGGTCCCAGACCCCGGCGATCACGCTCAGGCCTGCCTCGTGCGCCAACTGCGGGATCTGCGCGAAGGCGCCGCGCATGGTGAAGGTGATGATGCCATCGAACCCGGCATTGCGAATCCATTGAAGCTCGGTCGCCATCTTGGCCGGGTCTGGCTCCGGCGCGAAGGCGGGGTCGTATTCGAGCGGATCGTAGGTGATCCAGCGGTGGCTGCCGACGAGCAGATTGACCTCATTGCCGACGTAGAGCGACCCTGGCAGCGCCGGGCCGATGTACTGATCCCACAGCGCCAGCCCAATCACAAGCAGGCAGGCCAGCAGCACCAGCAGTTGGCCGATGCGACGCGCCGGATCGACGCTGATGGTTGGCTTGACGTCGACTTCGACCCCGGTCGACTTCATGTGCGCGCGGATCGTCTCGCACAACTGCTGCATGCCCGTGTCGAAGTGCCGGCCATGGATATCGATCCATTGGGTGCCGACGAAGCCGAAGATCTGGACTTCTTCGCGCTCACTCTGCAGCGGGAAGACCGTCAGACCGCGGGTCAGCGCGTAGCTGAGTTCTTCTTGCACCCAGTGCGACTCTTTGGCCGAGCGTGAGAAGATCGCCACCACGCAGTTGGCGTGGTCGAGCGCCTCGGAGATAGCGCTGCGCCACTGCGGTGTGCCCGGCTCGATCTCACTGCGATCGACCCAGACTTCGAAGCCGGACTCAGTCAGCCATTTTTCGACGTTCTGCATCGTATGCACGTCGCGGCGGCTGTAGCTGATGAAGATGTGATCCTGGGGAATTTGTGCGGGCATCGCGCGATCACCCTCCAATCACGAAAGGTGATGGCGAGCGAACGACGACCATGCGTTTGACACAAGTCAGTGAGGACTGAATAAGTGCACAACAAACGTGCATAAGGACGGGCATTCTTGGATGAAGGACCATTAGTTCACATAAAATTATAACGTATTACGAGCGAACGAGCGTAAAAACGCCCGGCGACATCCGGGGAGCTGGCGCTTGCATCGCATGAGCATGTGCGGTTGAATAGGATCGATCGTCCACCGTCAAACAACCGAAACCGATTCACCATGATTAAGATCCTATCTGTTGATGCGACGCGCGACGCCGAAAAACAGGCCGACGACAGCGGCATCTCGTACGCGGCGATGATGGAACGCGCCGGGCGCGCGGTCGCCGAGCGGGCGATGGCGGTGCTCCAGCGGCTGCCCAACCCGGCCGAAGCCCAGGTCACAGTGCTCGTCGGCCCCGGCAACAACGGCGGCGATGGCCTGGTCGCCGGGCGCATCATCGCTCAGGAGAGCAGTGCCCGCGTCCGCTTCTACCTCGTCAAAGAGCGCGATCCGAGCAAGGACGACGTCTTCAAAGCCGCGCAGGACACCGGCGCCTTCATCGCCTTTGCCGACGATGACACGCGCTACCGCGTGCTGACGCAGCTCGTCGCCAGCGCCACGCTCGTGATCGACGCGCTTTTTGGCATCGGCACGACACCGCCGCTGCGGGCGGACGCGGTCAAAATCTTCCGCGCGGCCAACAAAGCCCTGGCGGATAACTTCGCGCCCGATGCCGAGGGTGTCACTTACGACCCAACCGCCCCATACGTTCCGCGCGCGGGCCATCCGTACATCCTGGCGGTCGATTGCCCCAGCGGCCTCAATTGCGACACCGGCGAGATCGACCCGAACGCCCTGCCCGCCGAGGAGACGGTCAGCTTCATCGGCGCCAAGACCGGCCTGTTCCAGTTCCCCGGTGCGGCCTCGGTCGGCGACCTGCGCGTGGCGACGCTGGGCATCGCCGACGATCTGCCGCCGCTCAAAGACGCGCAAACGATGCTGATCGACGCGGCCTACGTCCATGACCATCTGCCCGCTCGCCCGGCGGACGGCCACAAAGGCACCTACGGGCGCGCGCTGATCGCCGGAGGCTCGGTCAATTACAGCGGAGCGCCGGGCATGGCAGCGATGGCAGCTTACAAGAGCGGCGCCGGGCTGGTCTCGGTTGGCGCGCCGAGCGGGGTCGTCGCCGTGCTGGCCGGTCGGCTGCTCGAAGTGACGTGGCTGATGCTGCCGAGCGATCTCGGCGCGCTCGCCTCCGGCGCGGCGACGGTGCTCGCGGACGAACTCAAGGAGCGCCCGGCGGAGGCGCTGCTGTTTGGCCCCGGCGTCGGGCGCGAGACGACCACGCGCGAGCTGCTCGAACGGCTGCTCACCAGCGGCGATCCGTCGCATCACCCGGCGCGCGCGCTCGGTTTCCTCGGCGCGGCGCAGACCGAGCCAGAAGGCAAGAAGGCGAACAAGAAAGACGACCCCAATTCGCTGCCGCCGCTTGTCATCGATGCTGACGGGCTGAATCTGCTCAGCGAGCTGGATGACTGGCACACACTGCTGCCGGCCGAGACGATCCTGACGCCGCATCCGGGCGAGATGGCGCGTCTGTGCGGCATCGAGACGAAAGCCGTGCAGGCGGATCGCTGGACGTTGGCGCAGGAGAAAGCCAAAGCCTGGAACTGCATCGTCGTGCTCAAGGGCGCGCACACCGTCATCGCCGCGCCGGATGGGCGGCTGGCGGTGGCACCGTTCAAGACGAGCGCCCTGGCGACCGCGGGCACCGGCGACGTGCTGGCCGGCCTGACCGTCGGGCTGCGCGCGCAGGGGATGCCCGCCTTCGAGGCAGCGGCCTGCGGCGTCTACGTCCACGGCATGGCGGGCGTCCTGGCGGCGGATCGTCTGGGCAGCACGCGCGCCGTCAGCGCCGGGGATGTGCTGGAATCATTGGCGGCGGCCTTCCGTGCGCTGCGGTCAGCGTAACCGGACGGACGCGCAATTGCGCGTCCCTACAGGTCCCATCATGTACTGCGAGAAGGGCGACCCGGCGGGTCGCCCTTCTCGTTCATCTCAATTTCGCTGATATGTTGTGCTAAAGATTGGGCGGGATTTCCTGCAGCGCCCACATGTTGCCGTCGAGATCGTTGAAGTAGGCGAACTTGATCTCGCGCGGATAGACGACGATCTCGCTCACGTCGACACCACGCTCGATCAGTATCGTGCGCATCGCCTCGATATCTGGCACGACCAGATGCAAGCCCTTGACCGAGCCAGGTTGCATATCCGAGATCGGTCCCAGCCCGGTGCCGATGACGATTGAGCAGGCTGACCCCGGCGGTGTTAGTTGGACGGCGCGCATCGTCTCGCTTGCCTTTGTGTCATGGTCGACGTTGAAACCGAGCTTTTCGGCATAGAAGGCCTTGGCGCGGTCGACATCCGCAACCGGCACCGGCACCAGTTCGAGCCGCATGTAGGACACGGTCACGTTGATCACCCTTTCACAATGCTCACGCGAAGATGGCCGCCATCTTGTTCAGGCATTGTTCCATGCCTATGCGCGACATCTCCATCATCTGGCCGACCGTCCAGCCATGCTCGGTGACGGTCAATTCGGTCTTGTCACCGCCCATGTCTTTGAACGTGATCACCTGAAGCTGATCCTGCGGGAAGTCCGGCGGCATGCCCATCGCGACCGGGTCGACCCTTTGGCCGTCCTTATCAACCAGGTTGTGGACGTAGGCGATGCGCTCCATCGGCACGATTTCGGTGTAGTCCCAGGTGCTGTAGTTATCGCCGAAGTCGGGCGAACTCATGCAGACGAACGACGTGCCGCCCTCGCGAAAGTCGATCCGGGCAACCGGCGCCGTGAAACCATCCGGCCCCCACCACAACATGACGTCGTGCGGGTCGCGCCAGGCCTGCCAGACGCGCGCAACCGGCGCATCGAAGACACGGGTGATGACGAGATCGCGCTTCTCAGGTTCGCTGCTCATACGTGCTCCTCCTCATTGCGGATGACCGCTCTCTAGAACAACTGTAGGTTAATCGAGTACAGCGACGGCGTCTTGTACAGTTTGGCAATCCGGCTGATTCATGCGGATGATCTGAGCGGGGGTGTAGCCGACGTAGCGCTTGAGCGAGCGCGTCAGGTGCGGCTGATCGAAATAGTCGAGCGCGACCACCGTATCCAGGATCGAGGTGCCCTGCGCGAGCAGCGCCTGGGCCTGCTGAGCGCGCGCGACCTGATGCATGTGGCTCTGCGTCAGCCCGGTCGCCTGCAGAAAGCGATGGCGCACGGTGCGCGGCGCCAGCGACCGAGGCATTCTGCCAGCGAGCACCGCGCTCACCAGCGGATCGCTGACCAGCACGTCGTCACGCACGAGCCAATCGACGAACGTCTCGACATTGTCGTAGTCGGGGAACTGCCAGGTCTCGCTCCTGAGCCAGAAGCACTGACTCGTCGCGCCCGGCAGCAGCGTTTCGCCATCGCGGAAGCGCGGCGTCGGCAGATGCGGCATGAAGGTGCCCGCTGCGAACCTGATCCAGAGGACTTCCGCGCCGCAGCCCCACGAGACGACGCCGGAGGTCGACCACGGCCCGACGATGCGCGGCTCGACTCGGCCCTGCACGCGCGTGAAGACCATGTACCAGTGATTCTCCGCCGGGCGGATGCTGGTGCCCGCGCTGGCTGTGTAGCCGCGCGTCACCGCCTCGACATATGGCGAGTCCGACGCCCGCTCCTCAAAGATGATGGACATGCCGCTCTCCCTCGCTCTTCTCATGCCGATTTAAGCACACTTGTTCTGCATTGGCAACCTACGCGTTTGCGATATGTGGCATTCGCGTTCACAATCGGGGTCATCGTGGGCATCGTCCGCCCTGGAAAGTGAGGTTGATAAGGAGCCAGGATGTTATTCGACTCGTGGGGAGCGATCCTGCGCACTGTGATCGTCGGTGTGCTGGCCTACGTACTGCTGATCGTGATGCTGCGCATCTCCGGCAAGCGCACGCTGTCCAAGATGAACGCCTTCGACCTGATCGTCACGGTCGCGCTCGGTTCGACACTGGCGACGATCATCCTGTCCAAAGACGTCGCCCTGGCCGAGGGCGTCGCCGCCTTCCTGACGCTGATTCTGTTGCAGTACGTCGTCACCTGGCTGTCCATCCGCTCGAAGGCCGTGCGCGAGCTGGTCAAGAGCACCCCGCGCCTGCTCTATTACCGCGACGGCTTCCTGGAGGCCGCCATGCACGCCGAGCGCGTGCTCGAAGAAGAGATCTACGCTGCCATCCGCGCGCAGGGCATCCCCACGCTCGATCGGGTCGAGGCGGTCGTGCTTGAAACTGACGGCAGCCTCACTGTCCTTCAAAAGAGCGACGGCTCAGGCACGTCGACGCTGCAGTATCTGGATCGGGAGGGGGCATAAGTAGTAGCAAAGCAATGGACACGAAATTTGGTGTTCAAGCGACTCTATCTAGAGAGTACGTGAATCATGACCATCATCCTCACTCAGATTAACAAGTACGGTATTGTGCACGGCAGCGACTCCAACCTCACTACCGATGAGGGGTCCGCCGGTATGGGCAAGAAAGTCTTCCAAATACCTTACTTGAACGCTGGTCTATCGACCGCAGGTGTGTACAGTGTTGACGGTGAACCAATGGATCATTGGATGTTGAGATTCATAGCAATTCAAAAGAGTGCTGTAAACCCGTCACTTGTAAACTTCGCCTATGATCTTAAGGATGCTCTCCAATCCCAGATGACTAGTAAGGAAAAGGAATTTGGGAGTCTCATACATATTGCTGGTTATGTCACCGAAAATGAGCGGGCACATCCCGAATTCTGGTTGGTCACCAACATTCCTGGTTTCGACCATGGTACGGGAGAGTATTCTAGTTCCAAAGATGAGTTTGCAGCCACAGAAGATTTTTGGCACAGAGACTGTGCCAAGAATAACTCGCAGATTGCCTTTGAGAGCGGAGGGTATCAGCTATATATCAATGGTTTCGCATCGGGGCGTATTAGTTATCTTGTACTGCAAAATGAGCTACATCAACTCTTCAAACACATCTGGCAGAATCCCAGTTGGAAGTTTAGGTCTCCTCAAACCGTTGAAGAAACCGAAGCTTTCCTAAGGCTGTATATACAATGTGTGAACACTCTCTTTCTTTGTAGTGATTATCGAGCACCCTATATTGGCGGGCACATTCAGACGTACTGTATCCCCGCACCAGAAAACACCAGTTTGAATTGCCAACGTGCAAGTCCGGGCTAGAGTGATTCTGAAGCTACTATGAATTCTATGGGCTAAAGTAGCCCAAAAGCCAATACCCAACCGCCAACAGCCACCCGCTACTCCCCATCCAACCCCAGCTCGCGCAGACGGCGGCGCGCGGCGGCCTTGCCCTCGGCCAGACTCTCGGCGATTGGATCGGTCGGCACGGCGGATTCGGCGCGCGCACGCAGATCGCGACCGGCGGATTCGACCGCCTCGGCAGCGCCTTCAAACAGGCGCCGACCGCTCTTCGGCAGCCACCAGAGCGCCGCCGCCGCGCCCGCCAGCAGCCCGACAATCCCGCCGCAGATTACTTCTGTCATAGGTCCCGCCTGCCCTGTCTCATCGTTCTCGTACGGTTGAGCCGTAGCCTCACGCCTCGCCCTTATCCTTCGGCTCGACCGGGCGGATGGCGCGCCGGATGCCGAATAGATTGTTCAGGATCACGCTCGTCCCGGCCAGGAAGCCGCTGACCTTGACGATCGGCTCGGTCACATTCTTGCCGACGAACCTGACCGTGCCCGCCGCCGTGTTGACTGTGTCCTGCGTGTTCTTCAGGATCGGCTGGACTTCATTCTGCAGCAGGTTGATCAGGCGGGCGACCTGCGCGATCAGCACCGCCAGCGCCAGGATGATCATGATGCCCTGCAGCGCCAGGAAGATGATGAACAGGTCGCGGATCACCTGGATGACCGCGGCGAAGTTTTCGAGCGGCTGCCCTTGGGTCGCCAGCAGCGCGATCACAATCGGCAGCAGGATGAGCGCCAGCATCACCACCACGGCGATGGTCGCGATGCGTTTCCAGGACATGCCGCCGGAGGATTTCTCTTCTTCTTGCTCGATCGGTTCGCTGGCCGGGTTGGTCGTCGTGTCTGTCATAGCCATCCTATCGTCGTGCCGTGCGTTTGCGCCGTCCGCTGGCGCTGAGGCTGTAGGCGACGACCAGCGCAATGATCGCGCCCATGAACGCCGGGAACGCGCGCAGCGTGCCCACGTTGAAACTCTCGATGCCAAAGATCACGCCCGCCAGATGTCCCAGCGTGAAGCCGACCCAGGCGCAGATCAAATACATCGCCAGGCGGCGAATGTCCCCGCCGACGATCAGGTGAAACACCGCGCCGGTCAGCGTCGCCAGGATGAAACCGAATGTGAATGCCGGGCTGGGCACGGCGCAATCCTTTGCCAATAGCTACCGAGTTCATTGTACCGTGAGCGGGGAGCGCCGACAATCGGTCAAGCGACCGATGTGGGCAAGCGGAAAGCCGTTTCGCAGGTGAGCAAATGAGCAGGCCAGCCCACCTCTGCCAACTGGAAGCCGAATGACGAACACCGACAGCCCGAAGCCCGCCATTCCCCGCGCTTGGCGCATCGCCGGTTTCTTCGTATAATTCGCCGCTATGACAACCATCGACCACCGCATCCTGATCCCGGTGCCGCAGAACGTCGTCTGGGATTACCTTGGCAATCTGACCAACAATGCCCGCTGGCAGGTCGATTGCAATAACCTGTCCTTCCTGACGAGCCGCCACGAAGGCGTGGGCACACGCTGGCGTGCCAGCAGCGAGAAGGGCAAGGAATACGTCGTCGAGATTCGCGCCTGGTATGAGGGCCTCGGCTACGAGTACGCCTTCATCGACCGGCCGCCCTTCCGCACGGCCATCGGCCGGATTCGCCTGCAAGAGATCCCGGAGGGCACCGTCGTCCAGTGGACGATCGAGTACGAGATTGGCGGCATGTTCGCCATGCGTACCGCGCGCCAGCTCGATAACGACGTCGCCCAGAGCCTGAAGAAGCTCTACCTGACGCTCAAGACCGACCGCGCTCGCATCATCGACCCTAACCCGGTGGCGAAATCGCTCATGCGTGACGCGCCGGATGCGGAAGCGCGCGCCCAATACAAAGCGCGCCACCCGTCGCAGGTCGAGGAGCGCGCCGAGGAGCGGGAGGAAGAAGCAGCAGCCCCCATCGAGCGCGTCGAGATCACCGGCATCGAAGAGCCGCCGCTGACCGCCGACGACACCCGCCCGACGCGCGCCGTGACCGCCATCAGCGACGAGATGCTCGCGAGCAGCCCAGAACCGGCAGCCGAAGCGAGCGAACCGGCCGAAGCGCTGAGCGAACCCGCCTTCCTGGCCGACGTCCCCGCCGAGATCGAGGACAAGCGTGCGACGCAGGAGCACCAGGTCATCAGCGAAGCGCCCTCGCCATCGCCATCGCCAAGCGAACAGGAAACAGTCACCGGCGAGCCGCTCTCGCACGCGCAGATGATCGACGTCGGCGCGATCGAGCGCGAGCTGGACGAGAGCACGCTGGTCGGCGAGACCCTCGTCACGACTGAATCGACCACCGTTGGCGGGCCGGTCATCCCCGAACCGCCGCTCGGCGGCACCGACTCCGAACGGATGATGGACACGAGCAAGATCAGCATCTGGGAGATCTTCGGTGTGCCGCGTCCCAGCGAGGAGACCAGCGCCGCGCCGGAAGAAACGCAGCCGCCCGAAGTCGAGACCGTCACCGCCCTGCCGCCGGTCGCCCCAGAGAAACCGCGCGCGCCCAAGAAAGCCGCCCGCAGCGAAGCCCCGGCTCCGGACGCCGTCGCTGACATCGCCGCACCCGCGCTGGACGACGTCCTCGTCCACACGCGCGTCGGCCTGCGCCTCAAGCTGCGCCGGAGGCTCGTCCACCTGCGACGGTGGAATTAGGGGAACAGGTGCTCAGTGCTGGGTGCTGAGTGCTCAGTTCGGAGTTCATGGTGCCGAGTTGGTTCACAGTGCGGTGTCATCTCTCATTTCCTGGATCATGAGATAGCGCAAATCCCGCCAGCGCATCACCTGCTGCGTCCCGTCGACGAGATTTGAAGCCCGGCTATGGTGTCTGCCATATCAATCCGAATACGCTGCATTCCCAGCCACCTTCCAGGTGGCTTACAAACCGCCAGCCGTAGGCTTCGAGCCTGCGGCGACGGCAAGCGAAAAACTTATCCGGTTTTAGAAAGCAAAGAGCATCACCGGGCGCAGCCCTAGCCGGATGGTTGACCATCCGGCGGACATCGCTGCGTTTGCTCATCCGACATACGGTGTACTGTGAACCCTGCACCGTGAACCGCCACAGCCCGAATCAAAAAGGCGCGGACATGACCGCGCCTTTGTTGTTCAAGCGAGACGTCCGCCCTAGTCGACGGCCGTCGGGTCGAAGGCGTCGCGCAGGCCGTCGCCGATGATGAACAGGCACAGCACAGTGATGAAGATCAGCAGACCCGGCATGATGACCAGATGCCAGCCCTTGGAGAAGTAGGTCTGCGCGTCGGTCAGCATGTTGCCCCAGGTCGGCGTCGGCGGCTTCACGCCCAGGCCGAGATAGCTCAGCCCCGCCTCGACCAGGATCAGCGAGCCGATGTCGAGCATCAACGTGACGATGATGATTGAGAACAGGTTGGGCAGAATGTGCGCCAGCATGATGCGGAACGACGAGGCGCCAACCGCCTGCGCGCCGATCACGAACTCGCGCTCGCGCAGCGCCAGCGTTTGCCCGCGCACGAGCCGCGCCGTGCCCGTCCAGCCGAGCAAGCCGAGCACGAGGATCAGCGTTTGCGCGGACGGGTTGAGCACCGCCGATACGATCAGTAAGAGAAACAACGACGGGATCGAGTTCAGCGTCGAGATGAACCAGGTGAATCCGTCATCGATCACCCCGCCGAAGTAGCCCATCATCATGCCGACGCCGATGCCGAGCACGAGCGAGAGCAGCGCCGCGAAGAACGCGATCTGGAGCGAGACGCCGCCCGCATAGAGCAACCGCGCCAGATGATCGCGACCCAGATCATCGGTGCCGAGCACGTGCCCCGGCGAACCGGGCACGAGATAGGCCTGCGTCACGTTCGTCCGGTTCGGATCGACATGGAGGACATACTGGCTGATGGGGGGCGCAAGTGCCGCCAGCGCAACCAGGATGACGATCAAGGCGATGGCCGCCAGAGTCAGCCTGTCTCGGCGCAGGCGCAGCAGCGCCAGTTCCGTCAGCGAACGTCCGACTTTGCGATTTTCAGCCTGCGCGAGGCTTACCACCTGTGTTTGTGTAGCCATGGGTGTCTGTCCTAGTCAAACCGGATGCGCGGGTCGATCAGCGCATACATGATGTCGGAAACGATATAGCCGAAAATGGTTGCCGCCGCGCCGATGATGACGACTGCCATCACGACCGGGTAATCTTGCTGGATGACCGCGCTGACGCCCGTGCGTCCCAGGCCCGGCCAGGAGAAGATCGTCTCCGTCAGCACCGCGCCGCCCAGAATGCCGGTGATGGCGGGGCCGAGGAAGGTCGCAATCGGGATGAGCGCGTTACGCGCCGTGTGGATGAACCAGACGCGCCGCCCGGACAAGCCCTTGGCCTGCGCCGTGCGCACGTAATCCTGGGTGATGACGTCGAGCAGCGATGCGCGCATATAACGCGTATACACGGCGATGTAGTTCGCGGCAAGCACGAACGTCGGCAAAATCAGGTAGTTCAGGCGCGTATACAGCGGCGGCACTTCGCCCGTCAGCACGATGCCGTGCCGCCCGCCGAGGGGCAAGATGTCAAGCCAGCGGCCAAAGATCAGGATCAGGATCAGGCCGAGCCAGAAGATGGGTACGGCGCTGAAGACGACCGAGACGAGTCGGGCTGCATTATCGAACAGGCTGCCGCGATAAACACCAGCCAGAATGCCGAGCGGAATACCGACGATCAGCGAGACGACCAGCGCCGATAACCCCAGTTCGAAGGTCGCGTTGACGCGGTCGCCGATGACTTCGGTCACCGGTCGCCGCTCGAAGAACGACGTCCCAAAATCGAGCCGCAAAAGGCCGCGACGCGTGCCCGCAGGCTCATTCTGGCCATCGCCGTCGGCATCACAGGGGATGAGGATACAGGTATCGGCTTTGCCGTCGCCGTCGGTATCGCGGCGCATCCAATCATCACCGGCCAACCAGCGCAAGTACTGCACCGGCCAGGGGTCGCTGACGCCGAGGCGCGCTTCCATTGCGTGTCGCTCCTGCGGCGAAATCCGCGGGTCGAACGCGAGCGCTGCCGTCGGGCCGCCAGGCGCTGCCGTCATCAACAAATATGACAGCATCGTGATACCGAAGAACGTAGGGATCGCCTGGATCAGGCGACGAATGGTGTATTTGATCATTTGGCAACCGGTCTAGATATTGTTGTCGTGTAACCAACCTGCAATAAGCACTTTTTAATACTCTTTAAGGTTCGATATTGAAACCCACGACCTTCAACGCGCGCTGATGCGGGTCGGTGTATGCTGCAACATGCGCTTCATCCGTCAGCGATGATCGAGGCACTCATCACGTTTGAACGTCATCCGGCCATGGAGAGTAAGAAGATAGGGCAAGGCTTGACGCCTTGCCCCAGGGGGCGCGGGACGGCTGCCACGCCGTGCAAAAAGTGCGGCAGCCGCCTGCGCTGGTCATTACTCAGTGACAGTCCACTTCTCGATGTTCCAATAGAACGCACCCGGATACGGATTCACGCCCTGGATCTTGCTGTTCCAGGCGTACATGCCGTTGATGCTGTAGAGGAACATGTACGGGGTATCTTCGTGCATGATCTGCTGGATCTGCGAGTAGATCTCACGGCGTGCTTCGATGTCGCAGCCGGGGACCGTCGAGGCCTGCACCCACAGGTCGTCCAGCTCGGGGTTGACGTAGCTGGTGAAGTTGTCACCGGCGATCACGTCCGAGTCGGTCGCCCACAGCTGCCGCTGATCCGCACGGAACGGATAGCTATTGCGCCAGCCGAGGATGAAAGCGTCGTACGTCTGCTGATCCATGATGTCGAGCAGCACGTTGAAGTCGATCGTCTGGAAGTCAACGCCAACGCCAACCTGCGCGAGTTCGTCCTGAATGATGGTGCCAATGGCCGTACGACGCGTGTTGCCCTGATTGGTGAACAGCGTGAAGGTCATGGGCGTGCCATCTTCGGCGTACATCGCACCCTGCGCAACGCGCGGGGTCGAAGGATCGTTGTCGTCATCCACCCAGCCAGCCTCTTCGAGCATTGCTGCGGCGGCTTCGGGATCATATTCGTAGAACGGCACATCTTCAACATACGGCCAGGAACCGGGGGCGTAGATCGACTGCATACGCGCACCGTTACCGAAGACCGCGCCTTCGATGATGTTGTCGACGTTGACGGCCATATTGATCGCCTGGCGGACGCGCAGGTCACCGAAAATCGGGTGCGGGTCCTGTTCGATCAGATTGCCATCTTCATCGTACGCTGCCTGCGGGTTGTCGGGGTTGGCCAGGTTGAAGGCCATGTAGTCCCAGGCATCGCCAGGGCTGTACTGGTAGTACTGGAGCGAGCCATCTTCCGCAGCCGAAATGACGTCAGCCTGGAGATTCGGCGCCACGCTCTCGAGCACGCCGATTTCGCCAGCCAGGAACGACTGGAATTCCACGGTCTGATCGCCGTAAATGCGCATGACCCAGCCGTCATTGTCGGGCAGGCCATCGGGGTTGTCCCAGGTCGCCGGAATGAGGGCAGTCTGCTGATCGGGGATCTGCGAGGCCAGTTGGTACGGGCCGATTTCGATGTCGTCGGGATCAGTGAAGTTCTCTTCATTGATCGAGGCGAAACCCATGGGCTCAAACAGGTGCTTCGGAATCGGCTGGAGACCAGCGCTGTTGAGAGCCTCGCAATCGGCAGATGTGAAGGTGACTTCGAGGGTGTAGTCGTCGATCGCCGTCATTTCGACCACCGGGTCGTTGACCAGGAAGACGAGGTTGGTTTCAATCTCGCCACTCGTCACCGCATCCCAGGTGTATTCGAAGTCATAGGCGGTCACCGGCTCACCGTCTGTCCAGGTGAAGCCACTACGCAGGTGGAAGGTGTAGACCGTGCCATCATCGCTGATGTCCCAGCTTTCGGCCAGGCCACCGGGCATGTTCGGCTCGATAACGCCCGTCTCCGGATTGACACCCAACAGGTTCGGGTAGAGCCGGTTCATCACGTCCTGCTCTGACGCCGCAGTGCTGGTCACCGGGTTGAAATTGATCGGGCCACTGCCGAAGCTGGAATCGACGATGATTCCGCCTTCGTCCTGGGCGCCGACCGGCAGAACCAGGAGCGCGAGGACCGCGACTGCCATGGTTACCAGCAGCACTTTTCCAAAACGATTCATCTGACCTCTCTCCTACTGAAAGGCGTACAATGTAAGATTCGCTGTTCCGAGCAAACGAACCAGGTAGAGTGCCTAAGCCCTCTATACCCTGTTACTCGGTTCGATTCCGCATGGTTCAAATTTGCTCGGAAGAACGTATCGCGTCGCTTATTGTAATCATCATTTACATAATTGCAACAAAAAACCGCCGAGTGATTCACATCGGCGGCTTAGAAAAAGTCGGGGTGACGGGGTTCGAACCCATGACCTCTTGCACCCCATGCAAGCGCGCTACCAGGCTGCGCCACACCCCGAACATGCTCGCAGTATACTCCCCTGCACGCCGTCATGCAAGGTGAAAGCGCGTGGCATGAAGCACATTGAACCTCGTATGCGCGGAGGGCACAGAGGTATTGCATTCTCACAGTTGCTGGCCCTGGCAGGCGAGAACAGAATGCCTCCATCGTTGTAGGGGCAAGCCGGTGGCTTGCCCTCAGAGGGCGACCCGGCGGGTCGCCCCTACCCGACACCTATTCCTGACGACCTCCGCAAAGACAGCCCCTTTTCTTGTGCCCATTGCGCCCAATCCCACCGCGCACACCTTGGCACGGCGGCGATTCCCGGCTACCCTCTTGCGCCTGATCATGCGGCAGCGGTAAGCGACGGCGATGGGCAAAGTCACCTCCGAGCACAAGTTCACCGATTTCAGCGACTACGCGCGCCCGATTGGCGATTGGCTCGCCCGCGCACTGGTCGCCACACCCGCGACGCCGATCCACGTCTCAATCGCCTTTATCATCGCCGGATGCGCGGCGGGCGGGCTCTACCTCGTCGGCACGTATCCGGCGCAGATCGCCGCCGGGCTGCTGCTGCTGGTCAAGAGCGCCATCGACGCCGCCGACGGCTCGCTGGCGAGGCTGCGCCAGCGCCCCTCGCGCATCGGCCGCTTCCTGGACGCGATCGGCGATTTCGTCGTCGATGGGGTCGTCATCCTGGCGATTGGCGTCGCGGAGATGCGCGCCAGCGGCGATGCCTCCGCCTTCTGGATTGCCGTGCTCGCGCTGGCGTCGGTCACCTGGCAGGTCAGCGTCTTCAACTACTTCTACGTCTCCTACCGGCTGGCGACCAAAGGCGACACGACCAGCCAGATCGACGAGGCCGCCGCCGACAATTACCCGTGGGATGACCCGGCCACTGTCCGCCGTCTGCTCGCGATCTACACTTTCTTGTACGCCTGGCAGGACAAACTGGCGCTGGCGATTGACCGCCGCGTGCTCGGCTCGGATCAGCCAGCGCTGGCGAGCAAGACGTTCATGACGCTGACGAGCGTCCTCGGCCTGGGCACGGCGCTGCTGATTCTGTGCCTATTCAGCTTGATCGGCAGGCCGTTCTGGGCGCTCTACGTGTTCGTCATCCCATTCAATCTATATTGGATCGCGCTGTTCCTGGCGCGGCGATTCATGAACCGTACGTAGGGACGCGATTCGTGCCTCTGCGATCCAGACGATTTGTAGGGACGGCAAAAATGCCGTCCGCCATTTCGAACCCGCGGTCGCGCGTCGCAACAAATCCCTTTGCGCCCTTCGCGTCTTTGCGGTTCAATACCATTGATGAATGGTGTTCTTGCCAACAGCCAATAGTCAACCACCAAAAGCCAAATGCCCCACGTCTACCTCAGCCTTGGATCGAACCACAACGCCGCCGACAACCTGCGCGAGGGCCTGCGCCTGATCGCTGCCGTCGCTGAGGTGCGCGCAGTCTCGACGGTCTACGAGTCCCCTGCCGTCGGCGAGGCGGGCGGCGCGCCCTATCTCAACGCCGCGATTCTGATCGACACCGATCTCCCGCGTGAGGAACTCAAAGCGCAGCTCAAGCAGATTGAAGCTGCCTGTGGCCGCGTCCGTCGGGATGCAGAGGGCCGCAAATCGAGCGTCGTCAGCCTCGACCTCGACATCACCCTCTACGGCGACCAACCGCCGCACACCGATCTGGCGCGCTATGCGCACGTCGCCGTGCCGCTGGCCGAGATCGCGCCGGATCTGATTCCCCCAGGCGAATCAAAACCGCTGCGTACATTGGCACAGCGGTTCGCAGAGTCGTCTTTGATTGCGCGCAACGACATCGAATTGATGCCGCCAGCCCCGCCTACTTTTTGAGCAGCGTCATCACCTCGGCGCGCAGCTGCGCATCGTCCTTGAAGACGCCGCGCGTGGCGACGGTCGTCGTATTGGCCTCGTGCAGACGAACGCCGCGCGAGGACATGCACATGTGCTCGACGTCGTAGAGCACGACCATGACGCCCTTGGGCCGCACCAGCTCCATCAGCTTGTCCGCCGTCTGCGCGCCGATGCGCTCCTGCAATTGGAAGCGCCGCGCGTACAGATCAAGGATGCGACCGAGCTTGCTCAGGCCGAGCAGCTGCTGATCCGGCAGGTAGGCGATCGCGCCATAGCCCGTGAACGGCGCCAGATGATGGCTGCACAGGCTGTAGAACTTCATGTCCTTGACGAGCACCAGGTCACCGCTGCCGCTGGTGTTCGGGAAGACGGTCGCCTCGGATTCGGCATCGCGCCCATAACCATTGGCCCAGAAATCGAGGTAGGCCTTGGCGACACGTCTGGGCGTATCGGTGTAATTCGGATCTGCCCAGTTGACGTTGAATGCGTCGAGCAAATCGCGCACGGCCTGCTCGACCTTGCGATACTGCTCCGGGTCGCCGGTCAGCACCTCGGTCGATTCGTAAGGCGCGCTGAAACTGGGGCCGTATTCGTCGACGTTTTCGACCAGTTCGAGCGCCAGATTGCCCTCGTGGGGCGTCAGGCTGAACTCCGGCAGCGTCCCAACCTTGAGCGTGCCTGGCCGCTTGCGCGCGCGTCTATTTGGTTTGTTGATCATGCTCTAAACCTTCACCAATGTTGTGTATGTCAGGGTATCTATGCGATACCTTTCGGTTGAACATCAGTGGTCACAGGGGACAAACCCTTTTTGTGCATCAGTGTCACAGTGGGTTTTTGATCCGGGGCTGTAACCAGCCTCTATTCTTCGGCGACCGCGAACCGTCGGCGGGGGAGGCTCGGTGTGCCGATGCTAATACTCCTATGGCGTCATGAATGGCGCTTGAGACGCACTTCAGAACTCCATTAATTTAAGACGCCCCTTGATTTCACAACCTTACCCCCAGGATTTAAATACGGCTTAAGGTCGACTGTGCGAAACGAGACCTTGAGTAAGTGCTACATGGCATTCAATCTCGACAATCCGGCATTCCCGAAATGAAAGGTCGCCAAGCTACGTCGGCGTAACTTGAGGTGTTGTCGGAATACCGTTCTTGATCGAGTGCCGAGAAAATGGCGACCCGCGACGCAGATTGCCAGTCGATACGCTGCTGTGTTCTATATCCCATGCCGACTCCCGCAGCACACATCAATCCATTCAACTCCCAGTACACCCTTGCACTAATTCGTCCCGCCGCACCGGATGAATTACCCGTTGCGTAGGCCCGAAGTATTTCCTCAATGACGCGGTAGGCCGTGCCGCTGGTTGGGTTTCTTGAGGTAAGCCATATTTCGGTATCAACTAGTAGACGCCCTTCGGACGACATCTGACCTTCGTAGAAATCTACATAGCCATCAGACGAAACGGTTTGCCTAAGTCTCTCAAGAAACCTTTCTGGGATACCTGTGTCACGGGGATCCGTGATTTCGACGCTGGATGGCTGAATAGCCCGATTACCAGACTGAGGTCTAGATGTTGACCCGCCAAGACCTGAGAAGTTCGGAAGAGCACAGCATAATCCCAGGACAAGGAGAAAAAACAAGAAACATCCCCTCAAGGTTTGAGTAGTGGACGGCTCTTTTTTCGGTGGTTCTGGAGCGATCTCATCTAGCCGCTGTAGCCATTCTCTCGCTTTTGAATGATCGATGGCCTTAAGCAATGTGCGAGCTTCGTCAAACTCACGTGAGCGTATCAAGTTGGCGGCAATCTCCAACTGCGTTTTTGTGTCAGGCGTATAAGTCGATCCAGCCGCGGACAACTTCTTTTTCGCCGGCGATTCCGGTGCGTTCTCACCTAACCGTTGTAGCCACTCTCGAGCTTTTGGATGATCGATGGTCTTAAGCAGTGCGCGAGCCTTGTCGTACTCGCGTGATCGTATCAATTCGGCGGCAGCCCCTAATTGTGTTTCTGTATCTGGCATGAGATTTGATCCAAAGCAAGATTTGTACTAGTGGTACGTCTTTTGGGACTATTTAGGTAAGGCCCCATGGCCTCATGGAAGGCACACTTTATCACTCAAATACTTGTCATGACCTTAAGCGCTTGCATAACTACCAATAGTATATCAATCCGAGTACTTATCACAAAAAGAACAATTACTATTCTTAAAACATCAATCATACAAGCCTAAAACATTGACTCGCTGATATCGTTTTTGTTATCGGATTCCGAAATGACACAAACTCAATATCAATTTATGCGGGGACACAATAGTTCTACACTTACGTAAGATGCTCTCGACAAAACCGGTTTTTGACAGCCCGCCGACTTCCCCCTACAATCCCCGCGTCGCATCCATCTCAAGAGAGACACACCCTGATGGACATCCCGCGCATCCATACAATCTTCCGCACCGCCCCACCGCCCCCCGCTGTCTAGCTCCGGGCAGGCGACGTTCCGCGTCGAAGTCACGGCAGCGTTGTGCTGCGGTGTGCGCTTCTGATCCACCCTGCCCGCTGATCGGTTTCGCAGCGGGAGCCGCGCGCTTCCCAATCGTTGAATTCGTCATAACCTGATCAAGGCAGTCATTTCCATGCACAAAGTTCACACGTTCAGGCCCGATGGTCTGTGGATGGTGACGGGCGCGGCCATCCTCTGGGGCACGATCGGCGTCGCGACCCAGGGCATCTACAACGTCGACGACACCAGTTCGCTCTTCATCAATCTGACGCGCATGCTGGTCGCGACGCCGGTGCTGATGCTCGCCTGCTGGCGCGTCGTCGGGCGCGGCATGTTCGCCATTCGCCGCCGCGACCTCGGCATCATGATGCTGACCGGGGCGCTGCTGGCGCTCTCGCATGCCGCCTACTTCGCCGCCATCCGCGTGACCGGTGTCACCATCCCGACGCTGCTCACGATCTGCGTCGCGCCGGTGGTCGTCGCCGGGGTCTCGGTGCTGCTCAAGTTCGAACGGCTGACCGGGCGCATCCTCGTCGCGATGGTCTGCGCGCTGATCGGCAGTGCGCTGCTGGTCGGCGCGCAGTCGCCCGCGGGCATCCAGGGCGATCTGCTGCTCGGCACGGTCTTCTCGCTGATCGCCGCCGTCTTCTATGCCGGCATGATCGTCGGCGGGCGCTTCCTGGCCGCGGACTATCACCCGCTGCAGGTGACGGCGATCTCGTTCGCCGCCGGGACGCTCGTCCTCATCCCGATCAACCTGCTCGCAGGCCTCGTGCCCGTCCACAGTGGCGAAGGCTGGCTGCTCGTGCTCTACCTCGGCCTGGTGCCAACGGCGCTCGCCTACTGGCTGCTGCAGATGGGGCTGCGCACGGTCTCGGCGACGGCCGCCAGCATCATCGGCATGCTCGATCCGCTGGTGGCCGCGCTGCTCGCCTGGGCCTTGTTCGGCGAGACGCTGGCCGCCGCGGGCATCGCCGGGGCGCTGTTGTTGATCCTGAGCATCGGGTTGTTGTCGGTCGGGCGTCGAGGGAGATCAATCCGCAAGAAGAATCCGGCGTAAACGGGCGCCAACGCGTTGGCAATAACGGACCAATAACCTCACCCCCGGCCCCTCTCCGCGCGCGGAGAGGGGAGTCGAAGCGCAGCGAGACGGGGTGAGGTGAAAATCCGTCACGTCACATCGAACAGGTATAATGCTGGCATCACCCGACTGGCAAGGTGGGTGACGCCCTCTCTCTACCCACCAGTGGAGAGAGGGCTGCCGGGTGATGCCATCCCGCAGCTAGCTGGAACGAGTCCAGTTCTGCACGTTCCAATAGAGCGTGCCCGGGTACGGCTCGACGCCGGTCACCGAGTTATCCCACGCGTACATACCGTCAAGCGAATACAGCCACAGATACGGCACGTCGTCGTGCAAGATCTGCTGGACCTGCGAGTAGATCGCCTTACGCGCCTCAGCATCGCAGCCCGGCACTTCCGATGCCTGCGTCAGCAGCGCGTCCACTTCCGGGTTGATGTACGAGCCGGAGTTGCTGCCACCGATCACGTCGCCCTGCGAGCCGAAGATCTGGCGCTGGTCGGCGCGGAACGGATAGCTGTTCTGCCAACCGAGGATGACGGCGTCGAACGTCTGCTGATCGAGGATGTCGAGCAGCACGTTGAAGTCGATGCTCTGGAAGTCGACCTTGATGCCGATGCGTCCCAGTTCATCCTGGGTGATGGTGCCGATGGCATTGCGGCGCGTGTTGCCCTCGTTCGTCAGCAGCGTGAAAGCGAACTCGGTGCCATCCGGCGCATACATGGCGCCCTGAGCAACCAGCGGCGTCGACGGATCGTTGTCGTCATCGACCCAACCGGCTTCCGCCAGCAGTTCGAGCGCGCGTTGCTGGTTGTACTCGTAGACCGGGATACTGGGATCATACGGCCAGCTGCCCGGCGCGTAGGACGAGGACATACGCGAGCCATAGCCGAAGACCGCGCCTTCGATGATCGAGTCGACATCGACGGCCATGTTCAGCGCCTGGCGCACGCGGACATCACCAAAGAAGATGTTCGGCGTCTGCTCGATCAGGTTGCCATCTTCATCGTAGGCCGCCTGCGGATTGTCCGGGTCGGCCAGGTTGAAGGCCAGGTAATCGTAGCGGTCGCCGGGCGAGTAGGTGAATACATTCAGATCGCCCGCTTCCTGCGCGGCGACCACGTCCGAGCGGCGATTGGGAGCGATGAAATCGAGCGCGGTCGTCTCACCGGCCAGGAACGCCTCGAACTCAACCGTCTGGTCGCCGTACACGCGCATGATCCAGCCGTCATTCTCGGCATTGCCATCGGGGTCATCCCAGTCGGTCGGGATCAGACCCGTCTGCTGGTCAGTGATCTGCGAGGCCAGCCGGTAAGGCCCGATTGCGAGCGCCTCCGGCGTGTCAGCGTTGTAATCGTTGAGCGCCGAGAACGGCCCGCTCTCGAACATATGCGCGGGCACCGGCTGCAAAGCCGCGCTGTTGAGCGCTTCGCAGTCCGCCGACGTGAATGTCACCTTCAACGTGGTATCGTCCAGCGCTTCGAAGCTGACCACCGGGTTGTTGAGCAGGAAGGCCAGCGGTGATTCGGTCTCGCCGCTCGCGATCGCGTTCCAGGTGTACTCGAAGTCGTGTGCGGTCACCGGGGTGCCATCGCTCCAGCTGAAGCCTTCGCGCAGCTTGAAGGTGTAGACCGTGCCGTCGTCGCTGATGTCCCAGCTTTCCGCCATCCCGCCGGGCGCCCCGGGCGTGATCAGCGCGGTGACCGGGTCGACGCCGAGCAGATTCGGATAGAGCCGGTTCATGACCTCCTGATCGGTCGCCGAGCTGCTCGTCACCGGGTTGAAGTTGATCGGCCCGCTGCCGAAGGTCGAACGGGTGATGATGTTCCCTTCCTGGGCGGACGCAGGGATGCCGAGCAGGAACACCAATGCCAGAATCCCAAAAACCCACAAACGATTGAACTGCTTCATCTTTCCTCTCCTGAAGCTGTTGATACGTGCGCTCCACTGCGATGCAGAGCGCCGGTGAGCACACGTCACCTGAAAGAGATAGTGATCGGTTCTGAGCGCGGTTCGAGATTGAACGCAACGCGCGGCTATCGGGTAGATATTGGTGTTTTGGGGGTACTCGGTACTAGGTACTCAGTGCTCAGGTCGGGTTCACGATGCTCGGTGCTCGGTTCACAGTTCACGGTGCGGGGAAATGGTTCCGGGTTCTGAGTTCTGGGTTCAGAAGAGTGTTCTCAGTGCTCGGTGCTCAGGTCGGGTTCACAGTGCTCGGTTCACAGTTCACGGTGCGGGAAATGGTTCCGGGTTCTGAGTTCAGAAGAGTGTTCTCAGTGCTCAGTGCTCGGTGCTCAGGTGGGGTTCACAGTGCTCGGTTCACAGTTCACGGTGCGGGGAAATGGTTCCGGGTTCTGAGTTCTGGGTTCAGAAGAGTGTTCTCAGTGCTCGGTGCTCAGGTCGGGTTCACGGTGCTCGGTTCACAGTTCAGGGTGCGAGGCATGGTGCCGGGTACGGTGTCAGATAGCCTTCGGGCACTGCTCGACTCTGCTTGTGCGTTGTAGACGCTGGAAAGACACTCGGATGTCGGTCTGGTCTGGCATGCAGCGCTTGTTGTCCGGCAGCCCGCTTCCAGCGGGCTTTGCAGTGCCAGCCGGTGGCTTGGAAGGCTTGTCCGGTATTGAAAAGGGAGAAAGTACCCAGCCAGAGTACACTCAAAGTTGTCAAACACAGGAGTGAAACTCATGGACTTGGATACTTTCTTCACAGAATTATATGTGTTGATCGACGAC
>JADLAY010000008.1 GCA_020849765.1 Anaerolineae bacterium | reverse complement strand
TCGTCGAATGTGTGTATCCTGAACATGACATCTCCGTGTGGTGTTGTGTTTCGTCGCCTTCACCTTATCGGAGATGTCTTTCCTTGCCAACTTCAACTAGCACAACTGCTCTTCAGTGGGCTTGATTTCGTCAGCCGTTCGGCTTCAGCCAACGGCGGCAAGAGCCGAATCAACCGCAAGAAATACGTCGCCACCAACTCCCACAGCGCATTTTCACCTTATCGATGTACAAGCTTGTCAGGTTGTGTGTGCTAGCGTTAGCGAGATGCAGATACGCACAGCGGGCGACGATTACCCAGGGCAACCGCACCCGCAGTGCGTAGATTAGCGAACAGCCAAAAGCTAGTAGCCAACAGCCATCTTATGCTTCGCTGTACTCACCTTCGACGACATCTTCGCCACCAGGCTTGGCTTCCCCTGATGCGCCGGGTGCATCCGCAGTCCCTTCGGGCGCTGCGCCTTGCTCGTACATCTTCCCGCCGAGCGTCTGAACGTGCTGCATCAGCGCCTGCGTGGCTGCCTTGATGCGGTCGCTATCGCTGCCGTTGAGGGCGCCGCGCACTTCTTCGACCAGCTCGTTCGTCTGCTTCTTGGCATCATCCGGCAGCCGATCTTTGAAGTCGCTCAGGAACTTTTCGGCGGTGAATATAGCGCTATCGGCCTGATTGCGCACTTCGACCTGTTCCTTGCGCTGCGTGTCCTCGGCGGCGTGCGCCTGAGCGTCCTTGACCATGCGCTGGATCTCGTCTTCGCTCAGACCGCTGCTGGCCGTGATCGTGATGCGCTGTTCGCGCCCGGTCGCCTTGTCCTTGGCACTCACGTTGAGGATGCCGTTGGCGTCGATGTCGAACGTGACCTCGACCTGCGGGATACCGCGCGGTGCCGGGGGAATGCCGTCCAGGATGAACTTGCCCAGCGACTTGTTATCCGCCGCCATTGGGCGCTCGCCCTGCAGCACGTGAATTTCGACCTGCGTCTGGTTGTCCGCCGCGGTCGAAAACACCTGGCTCTTCTTGGTCGGGATCGTCGTGTTGCGTTCGATCAGCGGGGTCGCCACGCCGCCGAGCGTTTCAACGCTCAGGGTCAGCGGCGTCACGTCGAGCAGCAGGATGTCCTTGACATCGCCGCGCAGCACGCCCGCCTGGATCGCCGCACCGACGCCGACGACCTCGTCCGGATTGACGCCCTTGTTCGGCTCTTTGCCGAAGAAGTTCTTGACCGCTTCCTGCACCGCAGGCATACGAGTCATACCGCCGACCAGCACGACCGCGTCGATGTCCTTGGCTTCGACGCCCGCATCCCGCAGCGCCGACTTGCACGGGTCGATGCTGCGCTGGATCAGGGTCGAGACCATGCTTTCCAGTTTGGCGCGGCTGAGCTGCGTGTTCAAATGCTTGGGGCCGCTCGCATCCGCCGTAATAAACGGCAGGTTGATCTCGGTCGTCAGCACGCTGGAGAGTTCGATCTTGGCGCGCTCGGCCGCTTCCTTGAGCCGCTGCAGTGCCTGGCGATCGTTGCGCAGGTCGATGCCCTGCTCTTTCTTGAACTCGTCGGCGATCCAGTTGATGATCATCTCGTCGAAGTTATCGCCGCCCAGGTAGGTATCACCGTTCGTGCTGCGAACTTCGAACACGCCGTCGCCGACTTCCAGGATCGAGATGTCGAACGTGCCGCCGCCCAGGTCGTAGACGGCGATGATCTCGTTCTTGCGCTCGCCCAGGCCGTAAGCCAGCGACGACGCGGTCGGCTCGTTGATGATGCGCAGCACTTCCAGCCCGGCGATGCGCCCGGCATCTTTGGTCGCGTTACGCTGCGCGTCATTGAAGTAGGCCGGCACCGTGATCACGGCCTGGTCGACCTTCTCGCCCAGGTAGGCTTCAGCATCGGTCTTGAGCTTCTGCAAGATCATGGCGCTGATTTCCGGCGGACTGTATTCCTTGTCGCCCATGTGCACGCGCACGTCCCCATTGGGCGCGGCGCTCACCCTGTACGGCACGTACTTGATGGCCTTCTGCACTTCCGGGTCGTCGAACTTGCGCCCCATGAAGCGCTTGACCGAAAAGACCGTGTTTTCCGGGTTGATGACCGCCTGATTGCGCGCGACCTTACCGACCAGGCGTTCGCCCGTTTTGGGGTTGATCGCCACGACCGATGGGATCAGCCGCCCACCCTCTGCCGAGGGGATGACCGTCGGCTCGCCACCTTCCATGACGGCGACCACTGAGTTGGTGGTTCCGAGATCGATTCCGATTATGCGTCCCATGTAATTTGTTGCTCCTCTTAGCGATGGTGGGCAGATGAGCGAAAGAGCTGACCAGCACTTTCGCAACGCCATATGTTGACAGATATACGCATATTCATGCGCTTCGCGGATGTGCTATGGCGCAACCCGCACCAGGGCGGGGCGCAGCACTCGGTCACCGATCAGATAGCCGCGCTGCATCGTGACCGTGACCTGGCCGCTCGGCGCGTCCGTGTCCGGGTCGGTGCCAATCGCTTCGTGCCGGGTCGGGTCGAACATCTCGCCGACCGGATCGAAAGCGACGACGCCGTTGTCTTCCAGCATTTTGTAGAGCTTGCGCTGCACCATCGAAACGCCGCTGACCCAGGGGTTGTCTTTGATCTCTTCGGGCACACTGGTCAACGCGCGGTCGAAGTCGTCGATGATCGGCAGCAGGCTCTTGAACGCCGTGCCCATCGACATCTGGTGGCTCTCGCCCAGTTCGCGCTCGACGCGCTTCTTATAGTTCGCGAACTCCGCGCGTGCGCGCTGCCAGCCTTCAAGATATTCGCCCGCCTTCTGCTGCGCCTCCGTGAGCTGTGCCTGGAGGGCTGCAACATCACCGGCGGGTGCCGCAGACTGTGTCGTTGGCGCGCCATTTTCGGCGCCTGCCTCGGCAGCCTGCTGCGCTTCCTGGTCGACGTTTTCGGCAGCGGTTTTCATTTCTTCTGAGTTCACGCCTTCCCCTTCCCGTAACCTACGACGGATAATTGTTCTTCGATAAACACGGAGTCAAGTGTACTGAGTTTGTCATAGAATCATGTTAACGTCAGCCCAGAAAGTATTGAGGTTTGCCGGAAGGCGGTCGGTGGTCGGGTGTTGGCGGGCGGCTGTCAGCCATCGGCGGTCAGCGCTCGACCCGGTATCTCCTGCGGGCCGATTGACCGGGGACGTAGGGGCTTGGCGCCGCCAAGCCCCATCTGGGCGACCCACCGGGTCGCCCCTACAACACATATGCGATCCGTGCAACGACGCGTCCCTACCGCCGGAAAGGATGCGGCTCTCAGTTTTCAGCGAATGGCTAACAGCGAACAGCTAATGACCTGTTTGCTACCCATTCCGCTTGACCAGGAAGAAGCTCATCGCCAGCGACGCGATCAGCACGAAGCCCTTGATGAAATCCTGGAAGAACCACTCGACGTTCATCATCGTTAGCCCGTTGAGCATGATGCCGACGAACAGCGCGCCGATCACCGTGCCGAACACGTTCGGGCGACGTGCACCCAGCACCGCGAAACCGAAGAAGGTCGCCGCCACCGCATCCAGCAGATATGGATCACCTGCGCGGATGGCGCCGGAGCCGATGCGTGAGGCCAGCACGATGCCCGCGATCGTCGCCAGCACGGCGCTGATCAGGTAGGCGAACAGGCGGATGCGGTCGACCGGGATGCCGGAGAGGCGCGCCGCCTCGCGATTGCCGCCGACGGCGTAGAACATGCGCCCCCAGCGCGTGTATTGCAGGAATACGTGCGCGCTGATCGCGATCACGAGCATGATGATGATCGGAATCGGGATGCCGCGGAAGCCCTCGCTCTCCAGGATGAAGCCCTGCCCGATCTGCTTGAACGCCTCGGCGATGTCGCCCGTCGTCTGCACGCGCTCGGCGTTCCACGGGTTGAACATGCCGCGGAAGACCGATTCACCCTGCGTCAGCATGAGTTGTGCGCCCTGCGCCAGGTACAGCATGCCGAGCGTCGCCAGCAAGTCCGGGATGCGCAGCTTGATGATGAAGAACGAGTTGAGCAGCCCGACGATCAGCCCGGCCACCAGCGTGATCAGGATGGCGAGATACCACTCGACGTTCCAGATCACCATCAGCGAGGTCGAAAGCAGCACCGATAAGCCCGTCACCGCGCCGACCGACACGTCGAACCCATCGACGCTGACCGAGATTGTCACGCCGATGGCGACGATGCACAAAATCGAGACCGCCCGCGCGATCAAGAACAGGTTGTTGATCGTCAAGAAGGCGTCGTTCTGCGTGCTGAAGAACAGGATCAGGATGCCGATGGCGACCAGCATCCCGTATTTGACGATGAAGTCGTACACCTGCCCGCGCAGTCCATCGCCGGACGTGGCGTCGGATGCGGGTGGCGCTTGCGTTGGGCTAACCTCGGTCATGGGTCTCTTTCTCTCTCGCGCCGGTCGCATACTCCAGGATCAAATTGCGGTCGAAGGCGTCGGTCGTGAATTCCGCCACCACCTGGCCGTCGTGCATCACGATCAGCCGGTCGGCGATGCCGATCACCTCGTCGATGTCCGACGACGCGTAGATGACCGCCGCCGACTGCGTCAGGTCGCGGGCGATGCGATAAACGTCCTGCTTGGCCTTGACGTCGATGCCCTGCGTCGCCTCGTCGAACATGACCACGCGCGGCTGCCCCGTCAGCCACTTGCCGATGACGACCTTCTGCTGATTGCCGCCGCTCAGGTTCTTCACTTCAACTTCGGGATTCGGCGGTAAGATGCCCAGCCGCTCGATCGTGTGGGCGGCGTGCGTCCGCTCGCGCAGCCGGTCGATCAAGCCCAGGGCGCGGCTGAACTGGCTCAGGAACGGCAGGCTGATGTTCTGGCCGACCTTCTCCTCGACCAGCACGCCCTGTGCGCGCCGCTCCTCCGGCACGAGATAGACGCCATGGTTGACCGCCTGCTGCGGTGTCTTCAGCGCTACCTGCCGCCCATCGATCTGCACACGGCCGCCGTCCAGCGCATCCGCCCCGAACAGGGCGCGCAGCAGTTCCGTCTTGCCCGCGCCGACCAGCCCGGCCACGCCCAGAATTTCGCCCTGGCGCGCGCTCAGGCTCACGCCGTCGAGCTTGCCTCGCCGCGTCAGATCCCGCGCTTCGAGGACGACGTCGCCCGGCGCGTTCGCCGCTTTCGGCGGGTAGATGTCCTGGATCGCCGTGCCTAGCATCGCCTCGCTCACGCGCCCGAAGTCGAACTCGTCCGCCGGGAACTGCGTGATCTTGCGCCCATTGCGCAGCACCGTGATGTCGTCCGCCAGGGCGGTGACCTCCATCAGCCGGTGCGAGATGTAGAGGATGCCGACGCCCTGCGCCTTGAGCGTGCGGATGATCGTGAACAACTGCTCGACCTCCGGCAGACTGAGGGACGTCGTCGGCTCGTCGAAGATCAGGTACTTGACCTGCTGCGACACCGCCCGCGCGATCACGAGCATCTGCTTCTCGTGCAGCACCAGGTCTTCGACCCGGCGGCGCACGTCGAGCGTCAGCCCGACTCGCTCCAGCACGGCTTCCGCCTCTTTGTGCAGCGCCGCCCAGTTGAGCACCGTCCCTCGTCTGGATCGCAGTTGATTGAGCAGCACGTTCTCGCTGACGGTCAGCGTCGGCACCAGCACCGTATCGACTTCCTGATAGACCGCCTGAATGCCCGCGCGCGCCGCGTCGGTCGGCTCGTGGATGTGGACGACCCGCCCGTCGATCTCGACTTGACCCTCGTAGGTCTCGTAATAGCCCGTCAAAATCTTGATCAGTGTGCTTTTGCCCGCGCCGTTGGCGCCGACCAAAGCCATCACGCGCCCCGGTTCCAGCCTCAGCGACACATCCTCGAGCGCGACCACGCCTGGGAAGCGCTTGCCTAGCCCGACTGCTTGAAGACCATCCGCCACAAAACTTCGTCCTTGATGAAATGCGCCCTTGTTTCGCTTGAAAAAACCTATCTTGATTCGTCATGCGCAAACGAAAGCATAGCGCGCCGCTGCCTTACACGGCTATCGCAAAGTTAATTCACTTCCGCGGCTCTCATCCCCTGCCCGATTGCCTTTGGAGCGAAGGGGTAGGGGACGACTTCCGAAAGTCCCTCTCCATTAGGGAGAGGGATTTAGGGTGAGGGCACAAAACCGCGATCCCGACTTTGCAGCGGACTGCCTTGTCTCGTTTGCGCCTCTATCTAGCCTCAGCGCCTGAGCAAATTGCTAACCGGCGGCGTTACGATCCGCCAGCGCGCGAATCCAGGGGTACCACGACAGATCGCTCTCGCCCAACGACGGCAGCGCCACGATCAACTCGTCCATGTTGGTGACGTTGTTCTCGATCAGCGTCTCGCGTGTGATCAGCGTCGGCTCGATCAGCAGATACTTCGGCACCGTCTCGCCGCCGATGCGCGCCACAGCCGTGCGCACGGCCACGCGGGCGGTGCTGTACGGGTCGGTCGCCATCGTCGCTTCCCACGGGCTGCCCTCTTCACGCATCATCTGGATGTTCTCGTCCGAGACGTCGACCGAGTAGACCTTGATCTTGTCGGCCAGATCCAACTGCTCGATGGCACGGACGGCGCCCTTCGCCAGTTCGTCCCACATGGCGATGACGACGTTGACGTCCGGGTTCTCGGTCAGGGCGGCTTCCACGCGGGTCTGCGTCTCCGCCGCCGTGCCGCCCTCGACGTAGACGCCGACCTGCGCCACCTGGACGAAGTTCGGATAGCGCCACAGGAAGTTCTGGTATGAACGGTCGCGTTTATCCAGCGGCGGGAAGCCGGCGATGTTCAGGTAGAGCACGTTGGCATTGCCACCGTAGGTGATCGCGACGTGGCGCGTCAGGTCGAAGCCGATCAGCAGGTCGTCCTGCTCGATCTCCGGCACGACGTTGCTGTTGACGACCGTGTCAAACGTGACGACCGGGATACCGGCTTCTTCCGCCTGGTCGATGTACGGCTGGACGGTATCGGTCGTCCCGTGGCTGATGATGATCGCGTCCGGCTGCTGCTGGATCGCCTGTTCGAGCAGCGTCACGAACTGCGCCTGATCGTTGCGCGCGTTGTACTCGGTGATATTGACGCCGAGCTCTTCCGCCTGTGACTCCGCACCCGCCAGATAACGCGCCATGAACGCGCCATCGCCGATGAAGCGCACGAGCGCGATCTCGACCGGATCGTCGGGGTTGTTGAAACGGTCAGGGATGGCGGCGTCGTCCTGCGCAAAGCTCAGCGTGCCGACGCTGAAGATGGCAAGGACGAACACGACAAAGATGAGAAACTGTTTTCGGGCCGACATGAAAGAGACTCCTCCCCTTGCATAAATGAGAAACAAAAAACCCCCGGATGGGGGTTCGCGACGCTCTCGATCTGTCTTGACACGACGGCCGTGTGCGCTCGGCGCCTAGCAGCAGATCATCACCCCCTGGACCTGTGGGTCAGTGGCACGACAACAACACATGCACATGAGATGACGATGGAGCACAATTGCACGCCGTTTGTCTGGACAGTCGGGCAATGTATAACAAACGCCCGATCGCTTGTCAAGCATTCGCCCGAATGAAGCTATTTGGGGCTGTGGGGGTGTCTGCCAGGGTGGACTTAGCGCCGCTGTCTTCCGTGGCGCGTCACGCCTCGCGCAGGTGTTTCCCCGGCGGGTTAGAGCGGGTGCCAACCCGCTTCCCGCCGGAACGGTTAGCCGGGTGGCTTCAGCCCCCGGCGGCTGTCTGCCGCTTGTCAAGCAATCGCCCGAATGAAGCTATTGAGGTTGTGGGGGTGTCCGCCAGGGTGGATTGAGCGCCGCTGTCTTCCGTGGCGCGTCATGCCTCGCACAGGTGTTTCCCCGGCGGGCTTCAATAGGGACGAGTCGCCAAACTGCCGATCAGTGGCGTGAAGTCCGGGATATTAATCGTGTACAAAGGGAGTTGCAGCCTGTATGCCAGGGCCGCGATCAAACAGTCAAACGCATCAATGTGATGACTGAGCCAATACTGTGTTAGTTGCTGCCTGGCCCACTGAAGATCGCTCGCCGGATGCTCGACCAGTTCGAAGTGCCCAAATTGCACCAACGCTCGTTCGAGTTCACGCCTGTTGTCGGCGCCTTCGATCAATTCGTAGGCGACGATCTCGGAAACGCCGAGATCGGATTGAGTCGCGATCCAATTGACCGCAGACGGATAGCCTCGTAGCAAATCAACCAATATCGACGTATCGAGGAGCGCGTTCACCATTTCCGTCGCTCGCGACGACGGCGCTTCTGCTCATCCAGCCAGGCCAGGGTATCCGTGATACCTTTGTTTTCCCAACCGCCACCCTGCTCGCGGATCTGCGCAGCGATTTCGGCGCCAGTCTTGGGTGATGCAGGTTGCAGGAGGGTCTGAATGCGCGCCCACTCCTCATCGGTCCAGGCCATGTCTTCGCGTGGATAGGAGGCCTCGGCTTCCGGCTCATCACTGTGCCTGATTGTCACTTTGCCAGGCGTGAAATTGGCCGGCAACACGACCTCTAACTCATCTTTGTCCGGGTCATAGCGCGCATTCAATTGCAACGCGACCATGGCATTTATCCTTGTCAATGTCCTGCTGTCGATCCATTATACCTTCTCAGAAGGCTCAAATCGCGCTGGGCACGCTGAGGATCGCCGACGACTCTTTGATCACCGGCGGCTGCAGCAGTCCCGCGCGCAGCCAGGGATCGTCCAGCAGTAGATCAACGACCGCTTCGGCGCTGTGCGCCTGCACGATCAGCTGCAGCCCGGTGTGACCGATCTCCGGGCCGCCGCGCACAATGTGGCCGAAGGCGTACAGCAGGTCGATGTAGGCGGCGTGCTCATCCCACAGCGGCTGCTCGTGGCTCGCCCTGCCCGGAATCCAGGCTTCACCGGTGGTCAGTGTGATGATGAAGGTGCGCATCGCGGCCCTTTCGCATGGCTATTTCGCGGACATATCCTTTATACGTCTATTCGTGCGATTTCGTTCTATTTCGCGCGCGATAACGTCCCAAGTCGAAAGAATCGAAAGGGCGAGACTGCTGCCTCGCCCATGAAATACACGTACGCTTATTCGCCAGTTGGCGATCAGAGCGGTCTATTGGATGTTCGTCAGGTCGAAAGGGCGTGCCAGCGCCGGAATTTTCCGGTAGCCTGCTTCAGCAGGCTTTGCTCCGTCAGCCGCAGGCTTCGAGCCTGCGGCGCATCTGCCTCGCCCTGGGAACTATCCACAACTGGCTAAAAGCTAATCGCCAACAGCCAATGCCCAACAGCTAGCCGCCGCCGGAAATGCCCTGGATGCCGCCTTCGGTCATCGCGCGCGCATCGAGCGCCTTCTCGACTTCCTCGCGCGTCATCAGCCCGCGCTCGACCACGATGTCGGCGATTGGGCGGTTCTCCTTGAGCGACTGCTTGGCGACTTCCGCGCCATTCAGGTAGCCGATGATCGGGTTGAGCGCCGTCACCAGGATCGGGTTCTTCGCCAGCCAGCCGGTCGCCTTCTCCGGGTTGGCGGTCATGCCGGCGACCATACGCGTCGTGGCGGCGTTGACCGCGCCGATCATGACCTGCTGCATCTCGAACAGGTTGTGGGCGATGATCGGCATCATCACGTTCAGCTCAAGCTGCCCGGCCTGACCGGCCATCAACACGCACGTGTCGTTGCCGATGATGTGGAACATCGCCATGTCGAGCATCTCGGCCAGCACCGGGTTGACCTTGCCCGGCATGATCGACGAGCCGGGCTGCACAGCGGGCAACCGGATTTCGTCCAGGCCCGTCGTCGGACCGCTGGACAGCATGCGGATGTCGTTGGCGATGCGGATCAAATCCTGCGCCGCGGTGCGGATGGCGCTGCTGAAGAAGACCGCGTCCTGCATCGACTGCATCGACTCGAACAGGTTGTCGCTCTCGTAGAGCGGCTGGCCGATCAATTGGCTCAGCTTCTTGACCATGCGGCTGTGATATTCCGGGTGCGCATTCAGCGCGCTGCCGGTCGCCGTGCCGCCAATGCCGAGGCGACGCAGGCCTTCCGCCGCGAACTTGATCTTCTCGATGTCGCGTTCGATCGCCTTGGCCCAGGCGCCGACTTCCTGCCCCAACCGCACGGGCACCGCATCCTGCAGATGCGTGCGGCCGGTCTTGACCACGCTGTCCCATTCCTTCGCCTTGTCGTTGAAGGCGTCGGCCAGGCCCTGGAGCGCTGCGCACAACTCGTCCAGCCGCCACAGCGCGCCCAGCCGGATCGCGGTCGGGATCGTGTCGTTGGTGCTCTGCGCCATGTTGACGTGATCGTTCGGGCTGACCGGCTTCTTCTCAGCCGTGACGAGCGGGAAGCCCAGGATCTCGTTGGCACGGTTGGCGATGACTTCGTTGGCGTTCATGTTGTGGCTGGTGCCCGCGCCCGCCTGGAACGGATCGACCACGAAGTGTTCCAGGTGCTGCCCGGCCAGGATTTCATCGGACGCCTGCATGATGGCCCGCGCCATCTTCTCGTCCAGCAGGCCGAGGTCGAGGTTGACCTCCGCCGCCGCTCGCTTGACCATCACCTGCGCCCAGACGAAGGCGGGATACGGCTTCATGCCGCTGATGGGGAAGTTATCGACCGCACGCTGGGTCTGCGCGCCATAATAGGCATTCACAGGCACGCGCACCTCGCCAAGCGAGTCTTTTTCGATGCGATATTCAGACATAATAGAGTGCTCCGTACTCTTGAAAATATCATTCTCGCAATCATACCGCGTTTGGGCGAGAGGGAATACGAATATCTGATGGTTGGGATGTAGAATAGAGATGATTGTCATGCCTGCACTCTGGAGGCAGCGATGAAAGCGCATTTCCACGTTCCCTACTCGCCCGAACACGCGTCCGCTGAACAGGTCGAGACGCCAATCGTGTATCAAAAAGAGCCGGTCGTCTGGCGCTACAAGCTGCTCACGCGCGACCTCGACAAGCGGGAGTCACCGCCGACCGAGGCCGAGTTGAATGAGCTGGGTGCCGAAGGTTGGGAAATCGCCGGGATTATCGCGCAAGGCTCGCGCGTCTACGTCTATCTCAAGCGGCTGCTGACCTGATCAGCGTTGCCGGCTGCGGGTGGACATGTCGTCCGCCTCGTCGTCTGCTGTAATTTCGACGAGTTCGCCGTCATCACTCAACGCCAGGTCGTGACGCTTGGGTTTTTCGTCCGACCACGAGCGTTCCATCTCCTTGCGCGTGGCCCGGTCGATCACGCCGCCTAACCAGTTGAAAGCGAGATGGCTGTGTCCCACTAAGATGGCGCCCCACAACACGGTGAAGACAGCCGCCCCGATGAGGTTATCGCCGGTGCTCTTCGTGTCCGTGAGAATCGCGAGCATGACCAGCACAAAGAATGCCAGGTCGAAATAGAAGCTCGCTTGTAACCACAGTCTTCGTGTGACGCGCCGCCTGGCGCGCTGATATTCCGGGTCGTCCATCGCCAATGATCTCGATTGCGCACTAATTGTCGTCTGAATAGTCTACCTATCCTTACGCGAATCAACCATCTAGGGTTGCACCCGCCGAAACCCTGCCTGCACTGCTGCCTTATCGCTACCAGCGGGGAACGCACGCCACGAATCGCTTCTGAAAGTCCCTCTCCTACGGGAGAGGGATTTAGGGTGAGGGCGCCTTCCCACTTGCTCATGATTCTCTCTATGCACGCGATCCACGTTTGAACGTAAGCTAATTTGAAATGTATTGTAGACGGGATGCATCGATCAGGAGGACTGCACATGCGTTATCTGGTGACCGGGGCGACGGGGTTTATCGGCGGTGGCCTGGCACGCGAACTGATCAAGCGTGGTCATCAGGTCGTTACGGTCGCGCGCAGTCCGGGCAAGGCCGGCGATCTGGCGGCGCTGGGCGTCGAAATCCACCAGGGCGACATCACCGATAAGAACAGCCTGCGCGGGCCGATGACGGGCGTCGATGGCCTCTTTCACGTCGCCGGTTGGTACAAGGTTGGCGCGCGCGATAAGAGCATGGCCTACGACATCAACGTCAACGGCACGCGCAACGTCCTTGAAGTCATGCGCGATCTCGCCATCCCCAAAGGCGTCTATACCAGCACGCTGGCGATCTACGGCGACACGCACGGCGCCATCGTCGATGAGTCCGCGCCGCAGCCACGCACGTTCGAAATCGAGTACGACCGCACGAAATCACTGGCGCACTTCGAGGTCGCTCTGCCGATGATGCGCGACGGCCTGCCGCTCGTGATCGTGCAGCCGGGCCTGGTTTATGGCCCTGGCGACACCAGTATCATGCGCCAGTCCTTCCTGATGTATCTCCAGCGCAAGCTGCCCGTCGTCTCGACCGTCGCCGCCTACACCTGGGCACACGTCGACGACATCGTCGAGGGCCACATCCTGGCTATGGACAAGGGTGTGCCCGGCGAAACGTACATCATCGGCGGGGAAGTCAAGTCGATGGCCGATGCGCTGGTTGTCGCTGAAAGAGCGACTGGCGTGCCTGTCTCCGGCATGCGCGTCGGCGCGCTCCCGCTCTCAATCGTGACCGCCATCATGAGTGCCGTCGAAAAGATCGTACCTGTACCGGAGACGATGTCCAGCGATACCCTGCGCAGCATCAACGCGACCTACACCGGCAGCAATGCCAAAGCTCGCCGCGAACTCGGTTACGACCCACGCCCGCTCGAAGCCGGCCTGCGCCAGACCCTTACCCACGAAATGCGCCTGCTGGGGATGGTGGGGGGCGAGGAGTGACTTAAGGAGTGATGCGTGATGAGTAACGAGTGCTGTGTAGTGGGCGACTCGTGACAAAGTCACGTTTATTTTGCGTCACGCGCTTCTTTCAGATCTCGTTTTCAGAGCGCTTGGTTTGGACTAGCCGAAGGGTTAGCCCATCGGCGGGCGCCCGTGCACAACGTTTCACACCTAGATTCCAAACGCAAACGGGGCCGTTGCCGACCCCGCTGAATCTTCTCGAGAAACCGTCTCTGCTGCGTGCGTGTCCTAGCGCCCCTTGGGCAAGGCCACCTGCGCGCGCGGAAGCGTGAAGTAAAACAGGCTGCCGTGGCCCAATTCGCTCTCGACGCCCACCTGGCCACCCAGCCGCTCGACAATCCGGCGGACAATCGTCAGGCCCAGGCCGTGCCCGCGGCGATGTGTATCAAAGCGCGCCGTCTGCTTGAACAGCACGGCCCGATTCTCCGGCGACAGGCCGACGCCGTTATCGCGCACCCAGTAGCGAATCTGATCGCCTTCCACATCCGCGCCGATCTGGACGCTCGGCGGCGCACCGCCGTACTTGATTCCGTTGCTGATGTAGTTCGCCAGGATTTCTTCCACCCACGGCGCATAACCGAAGGCCAGCGGCAGCTCGGTCACGATCTCGATGTCGGCGTCGAACTCCTTGATCATCCCGTTCAGCCGCTCGACCACCTGGCGGATGATCGCCAGAATGTCGATCGTCTCGCGCGGCACCTGATCCAGGCTGTGCACGGTCGCCGCCAGCAGGATGTCGTCGATCATCTTCGACATCTTGTTGCTGGTCATCTGAATGATGCGGATGTAATAACGCTGTTCGTCGGTCAGGTGCGGCGAGTCCATCTCCAGCAGCGCGGCAAAACCGAGCAGCGTGCCCAGCGGCGCCTTGAAGTCATGGGCTACCGTCGAGGCATACGACTCGAGCGAGTCGATCAGCATGTCGCGCGCCTGATCCGCCTGCTTGCGCTGCGAAATATCCTGGAACAGCACCACGCGCGAGCCATCACGCTGGTCGATGTAAGCAATGCTCAGTTCGAAATAACGGGCATCTTCGTCCGGGGCGCCAACCGTCAGTTCCGCCATTGAGTCGACAAATAACAGCGCCTTCGCGCCCTTGCTTAGTTTTTCACCTTCGGCTTGTTGAACAACTTCGTCGATCAGGCTGATATCTTTCAGGTCGAGCAGGTCTTCGGCGGCGTGGTTGGCATCAATGACTTTGTGTTCCCCATTGATCAGAACTGCCGGGGCAGTCAAATGATGGAGGAGCCTCAGACCATCCGAGATCGTGAGCCTTTCCAGGGGGATCGTCGACGGCGCCCATTGGGGAGGTGCTGTCGGATGATCGAGGTGAAGTTTTGCCATGAAGTCAGCCACCGTGTATTCAATGCGTGAATTGCGTCTGCCGCAACATAAAAGTGTTTATCTATACAGGCTTCATTATATCCTTATTTTCTATTTATCATGTTAAGAAGTCTAAATTTCGTACAGATTGGATGAGTAACAGTGCCGTCTTCGCAATAAAAAAGGCGCAGATCGTAAGATTTTGCGCCTTTTTGTATGCCACGTGAGCGTTAATGCTTAACGCGAGTCGTAACGCTTGGCGACCTCGGCCCAATTGACGACGTTCCACCACGCATCAATGTAGTCCGGGCGCTTGTTCTGATACTGGAGATAGTAGGCGTGTTCCCATACGTCCAGGCCGAGGATGGCAGTCTTGCCTTCCATCACCGGCGTATCCTGATTCGGCGTGCTGGTGATGCTCACCGAGCCATCCGGCGCGACGACCAGCCAGGCCCAGCCAGAGCCAAAACGGCCTGCCGCAGCCGCCTTGAATGCCGCCTTGAATTCGTCGAAGCTGCCGAAGGCCGTGTTGATGGCCTCGGCCAGGGCGCCGGTCGGGGCGCCGCCGCCATTGGGCGACATCACCTGCCAGAACAGTGTGTGATTCCAGTGTCCGCCGCCGTTATTGCGCACTGCCGTGCGAATGTCTTCCGGTACGCTGGCGAGATCTTTCAGCAGATCGTCGAGGGCTTTCCCTTCCAGTTCCGGGTGTTTGGCCAGCGCCGCGTTCAGGTTGTTGACGTATGCAGCGTGGTGACGATCGTGGTGAATTTCCATCGTCATCGCGTCAATGTTGGGCTCGAGGGCATCCTTAGCGTAAGGTAGATCAGGCAAAGTGTGCGCCATACGATTGCTCCTTCGTTGGTGAAACATAACGCGCTTTTTAAGCAGGTTTCATTGTAACACCGTCGGCAAGGATGGGTATGCGTTCGTACACTTTTCTGGCGCGCATCTCATCCAATGCTCATGGACGGGGGACTAGAGCGGCGCGGGGTCAATCACTCCCGCGCCGCCGCTTTCACTGGCTTAGCTGCCGATGTCGAAGCTCGCGTTGACCTGAACGCGGACGCTCAACTGGCCCGGCACGATATTGGACGCCCCGCCCATGCCGACCGCCATATCGCGCATGACCGGCACCGGGCTGCTGCCGCCGCTGATGCCTTCACTGATGGCGACCACGTTGCCGACCGAGACACCGAACGCCTCAGCGAGCTGATCCGCGCGCGCCTTGGCATCGGCGACCGCCGCCTGACGCGCCTGCGCCTCCAGTTCGGTCGTATCGGCGATGCCGAAGCTCAGCCCATTGATGCTGTTCGCGCCCGCGTCGAGCGCCGTGGTGATGATTTCACCCGCGTTATCGACCGTGCGCACGATCACGTTGACGCCGAGCACCGCATGATAGGTGCGCTCACCGGTCGGCTGGCCGGAGGCCGAGTCGAACCGATCTTCAGGGAAGACATTGAAGTTCGACGTTTGGATGTCGTCGCGGTTGACGCCCGCGCCTTCCAGCGCCGAGATGATGTTCGCCAGCGTCGCGCGCGCGCCGGTCACCGCTTCCGTCACCGATGGGCTGGTCTGGTCGACGCCCAGGCTGATGTAAACCGTATCCGGCGTGCCGTAAACTTCGCCAACGCCGCTGACCGTGATCGTATGGTCACTCACGCTGTCTGTCTCCTGCGCCTGAGTGCGCATGCCAAAAGTGTTAAAACCGACCGCCAGCACCAGCGCCGCCAGCGCCAACAGACCGATTTTGCGTGTACTTCCAATCAACATATCGTAACCTCTCCTTCGAGATCCGTTGCACTATCTACTATGACGAAGAACGTAAACGAAAAGTTCCCCCAGCTGGGCCTATTATCGATATTTGCCACCCATAATTAAGATGCGCCCTCCCAATCGTCATCATTTTCACAAACGAAACCGAGCAATTTCCCTTTGCGTCCTTAGCGACTTTGGGCTTCGGATCGCATGTCGATGGCACCCGCCGTTGTGATTCGTCGCGCCCGGATGCTATCATGATGCGGCCCACGTCGTCACGAAAAGAGATCGCTCACCATGACATCTTCCGCGCCGCCGGTTCCCTCGTCTGACCGCGTCCCTACTCAGGTCTATCTGGTGCTGCTGGCCGGGATCATCGCCGTGTCCTTCGCGTCGATCTTCATCCGCTACGCCCAGGCGGAGGGAGTGCCCTCGCTCGTGATCGCCGTCGGCCGCCTGAGCGTGGCCGCGCTCGTCGTCACGCCGGTCGTGCTCAGCCGCCACCGCGCCGAGATCGCCGGGCTGGGGCGGCGCGAATGGCTCCTGATCGGCATCTCAGGGCTGTTCCTCGCCATCCACTTCGCCGCCTGGGTCGAGTCGCTCAACCTGACGCAGGTGCTGATCAGCGTCGTCATCGTCTCGACCGGCCCGATCTGGGTCGCGCTCCTGGAGGCGACCTTCCTGCGCGCGCGCTTGAGCACAGGTGTGATCGTCGGCATCATCGTCGCCGTCGTCGGAGGCGTCATCATCGGCGTCCCGGCCAGCGGCGGCATGGTGGACTTCAGCAACAGCCAGACGCTCAACGGCGCCTTCCTCGCTTTGATCGGCGCCGTTGCCGTCTCGGTCTACGTCGTCATCGGGCGCACGCTGCGCCCACGCATGTCGATCATGCCCTACATCTGGCTCGTCTATTCGGTCGCCGCGCTCATCCTGCTGGCCGTGATCCTGGTCACGCGCACGTCGATCACCGGCTACAGCACGACCGGCTATCTCTGGATCGTGATCATGGGTCTCGTGCCGCAGTTGATCGGCCATTCGTCGTTCAACTACGCGCTCGCCTTCCTCCCGGCGACGCTCGTCAGCATCGCCGCCCAGGTCGAGCCGATCGGCAGCGCGCTCGCCGCCTACGTGCTGTTCGACGAAGTCCCGACCGAACTCCAGATCGTCGGCAGCGCCGTGCTCGTCGTCGGCGTCACCATCGCCGTCCTTGGCCGCGGCAAATCGTGAACGGACGTGCGCTGCGCATCATTGGGTGCGTCGGTTACCTGAGTTGATCTCAGGCACATCCCGACACAAACCACGGACGTGGTAGGGGCAAGGCGCCGCCTTGCCCGCAATCTTGCCCAACATTGCGAATGTTGAACGCATTTCCCCCGTACCGCGTGTTTGAAGTAGACCCACCTAAATCAGTTGACGGCACAGCGGAGCACAGAGATGATGACGTCTGCACGAACCAAACCCACCGAGTCGGCGAGCGGCGTCATCCTCACGCCCCCCGATCCGCACATGCGTGAGCTGGCCTGGTTTATTGGCGAGTGGCACGTGCAGTCGCGGATGCTCACCGACCCGGCGCACGATCAGTGGCTCGAAGAGACGCTGCACACCCGCCACACCTACGAGCTGGGTGGGCATCTGATCTTCGAGCACTTTTTCGGCCCGCTCAATGGCGAGCCGTTCGAAGCCTGGAGCCTGCGCAAGTACAACCCGACCCGCGGCAAATGGGAGCAGCGTTGGGTCGATACCTCGCCGGGCGGCTTCGCCAACTGGCTCGGCAGCTACGACGCCGCCAGCCACACCTTCACCGGCTATGCTCAGCGCTTCCTCGAAGAGGACGGCCAGATCAAGGGCGACAAGGCCCACCGCGAGATCTTCGACCACATCACGGATGACTCGTTCTCATGGCGCTTCGAATCGACCGAGGATGGCGGCCAGACCTGGCGCGTCGGCTGGACGCTCGAATACCGGCGGGCGGATGAGGGTTAATCGCCTATCGGATGCGCCGACCGCCGGATGGTCAACCATCCGGCTAGGGTTGTGTCCCGTCAACGGGACTAAATGCGCGTGATGACCGCTAGGACAGCCCGGTTATGGTCTTTGCCAAAATAATCCGGGTACGTCCGTTTGTAGCCTTTGCAGCCTGCTTCCAGCAGGCTTTTAGGGCCAGCCGCAGGCTTCGAGCCTGCGGCGAAGGCGAAGCAACATACATATCCGGTTTTAAGAAGCAAAGAGCATTACCGGGCGCAACCATAGCCAGGGGCTTGAGTCCCTGGCGGGCAAACTCATTCTTCCCCGCCGTTCTCCGGAGCTTCGACCATCGGCTGATACTTGACGATGCTCGCCACCTGCTCCTTCACGCCCATCGAGATGACAATGTCGCCCTTGAGCGGGCGCTTGCCGACCGGCGCCAGGCTCAGGCGCATGTACTTCGGCTTGCCCTTGCTCGTCAGCACGATGATCGCTTCGTCCGCCTTGCCGATCGCCGCCGCGGCCAGCCCGGCGCCGCCCTTCGCCAGCGTCATCGTGATCACGCCGCTGCCCGCGCGCCCTTGCGTCGGATACTCACTCATCGCCGTGCTCTTGGCGATGCCGTCCTCCGTGATCGTGAACAGATATTGCTTGTCGGATGCGATGCCCATACCCACGACTCGGTCGCGCTGACCGGCCAGCTTGATCCCGCGCATGCCGCCCGCACCCATGCCGGTCGGGCGCACGTCCGCCTCAGCGAAGCGGATCGCCTGTGCCTCCGCCGTCGCCAGCACGATCTCGTCCTCGCCGGTCGTCAAGTGCACGCCGATCAGCCGGTCGCCCTTCTCGATGTCCATCACCTTGAATGAGTCTGAGCGCATGCCCGGCAGATCTTCCATGCGCAGGCGCTTGACCTCGCCCTGTTCGGTGCCGAACATCAGGAAGCCCTGCTCCAGCGACGACGGCAGGCACAACATGGCCGCGACCTCGTCGCTGCTCTTGAGCGTGCATTGGCTGAAGAAGTCCGCGCCTTCGTTCGGATTGTTGATCTGCGCCAGTTGGTGCACAGGGATCGTCGCGCACTGCCCGGTCGTCGTGAACAAATAGATGATCTGGTTGGTGTCCGTGTTGGCGATGAAGCGCGGCGGCTCTTTGGTATCGACCGTCACCTTGGGCGGGGCGGTGTCGTAGCTGCGCCCGATCTTACCATTGACCGTCAGTGTGACCCACGTCTCTTCCTTGGGCGTCAGCAGGTCGGCGGCGGTGACTTTGGTCGCCATACCGTCGGCGATGACCGTGCGCCGCGGATCGCTGTACGCATCCTTGATCGAGATCAATTCCTCGGCGATCACCTCGCGCATCTTTGCCGGGCTGGCGAGCAGACCTTCCAGGTACTTGATCAGCTTGATCTTCTCGTCGTACTCGTCTTTGATCTTCTTGGCTTCGAGCGCGGCCAGACGACGAAGCTGCATGTCCAGGATCGCCTGCGCCTGTATCTCCGAGCATTTGAGCAGCTTGATCAGGTTCTCGCGCGCCGTCTCGACCGTGCGCGACTTGCGGATGGTCGCGATCACTTCGTCGAGCATGTCGAGCGCTTTGAGCAGCCCTTCCAGGATGTGGGCGCGAGCGCGGGCGCGTTCGAGTTCGTACTCGCTGCGGCGGCGGATGACTTCCTGCCGGTGATCGAGATAGACGCGCAGCGCCTGCTTCAGGCTGAGCGTGCGCGGCTCGCCATTGACCAGCGCCAGCGTGATGATGCTGAACGTCTCTTGCAGCGGTGTGAGTTTGAACAGGCTCGCCAGCACGTCGGTCGCTTCGACGCCGCGCTGGAGTTCGATGCTGATGCGCAGGCCCTGGCGGTCGCTTTCGTCGCGCAGGTCGGCGATGCCTTCCAGCTTGCCGTCGCGCACCAGGTTGGCGATCCGCTCGATCAGCGACGATTTATTGACTTGATAGGGCAGCTCGCTGACGATGATGCGCGATTTGCCGCGGCCCATGTCTTCGAAGTGGGCTTTGGCGCGCATGGTCAGCTTGCCACGCCCGGTGGCGTAGGCGGTGACGAGCGAGTCTTCGCCATTTTCGCCGCCGTCCGCGTGCCGGTAGACCAGTCCGCCGGTTGGGAAGTCCGGCCCTTTGACGAACTGCATCAGGTCTTCGACGTCGATGTCGTCCAGCTTGTCCCACTGGCGCAGCATGTACACGCACGCGTCGCACACTTCGCCCAGGTTGTGCGGCGGGATGTTCGTGCTCATGCCAACGGCGATGCCGCTCGACCCATTGACGAGCAGATTGGGATAACTGGCCGGCAGCACGAGTGGTTCTTTCAACGTGCCATCGAAGTTATCGCCAAAATCGACCGTGTTCATGTCGATGTTGGTCAGCAGTTCTTCACCGATCATGCCCATGCGCGCCTCGGTGTAGCGCATAGCCGCCGCGCCGTCGCCGTCGATACTGCCGAAGTTGCCCTGGCCATCGATCAGCATGTAGCGCATGGAGAAATCCTGTGCCAGGCGCACGAGCGTCTCGTAGACCGCGGCATCGCCGTGCGGGTGATACTTACCGAGCACTTCGCCGACGATACGCGCGCATTTCTTGTACGGGGTATCCGCGCGTATGCCCATGTCGTACATCGCATAAAGGATGCGCCGGTGCACCGGCTTGAGGCCGTCACGGGCATCCGGCAGGGCACGCGCGACGATCACGCTCATGGCGTAATCGAGATAGGCGTCGCGCATCTCCTGGTTGATATTGACCTGGCGAACCGAACCAAGTGTCATAGAGCTTCCCTGTTCTTCTGCATAGGCGGGCGAACGTGCCGCCTCATTTTAGGGTGACTATTTGTCATACGTCAACCAAAGAACGCATGTTCTGATTATAGCATAGCCTTTATCGGTTGCGTAGGGCAACGGATTGAGGCGTGTTCGGCTGCGATATAGGCTTGCGCACGAGACGTACAAATGCCGGGCAGATGGGTCCCGGCATTTGTATCGTCCACCCGAGTGGGTGACAGAGAGGGCGAATTCAGCTGCTCGGCGCGGCGCGGATGCTCATGCGTACTTGAACATGTCCAGCAGTTGCATACGCGTCATGTCGAGCGTGTAGCTCATCTTGGCCGCGAAGCGCTTCAGGAACTCGTAGCCAAGCTCATGATCGGTTTCGCACTTGCCGCGCAGGCAAACGCCGTCCAGCGCGATCACGCGCGCGGGCTGCACGACGCGGGCGCTGAAATGCCAATGATAGGGCGCAAATAACCACGACCAGCCGATAATATCGCCCGCGTCATGGGTGTAGAGCGTCACCGTGCCTTCGCCGGAAACCTCGATGTCGATGGCGACCAGACCCTCACGCAAAATGTAGAAACGCCTGGCTTCCTGCCCCTCGTGGAAGAGGTACTCGCCCGCCTTAAAACGCTCGTTGGTGGCACACCCGGCGAGCAGCTTCAGATGGTGTTCCCCCAGGCCTTCAAAAAACGGATGCTTTGCCAAAATAGGTTGTAATGTTCCCACGATTCACTCCTTAGGAAGTGATTTGCCCCCGTTGACCGCGCGGATGAGCGGTGGAGACCGTCCAGTGGGGTATCAAGGGAGGCCACTAATCGAAATAACAGTTCTACGGAGGGATATAAATATCGTCCTGGCGCATGACGCCGGATAGACTCCCTCATAATCATTACGATAGCGCGCCTGCGCCAGCTTGCGCAGTGATGTCTATCGCCGTCGACCATGACAAATGTCGTCGTCACGCGCGGCGGGCAGGGGGAACTGACGAGTGGGCGAGCTATGCGCCTCGCCCTCGTCTTCAGTCTCAGCTCGTATTGCGCCCGGTGAACCGCGTACGGCGGACGCGCCATGACCTTCGGTGATTTCGTTTGCGCGTCCCTACAGCGGGTCTGTTTGTGATCAGGCCCGCAAAGCGATAAGCCTACGGAATACACAAGGTCGGCGGACGATGCAGGCATCGTCCCTACGAAGGCCGTCAGCCCTCGTCACCTTCTGACCGAACCGTGAACTGTGAACCGGGCACCGTGAACCCTCTCCTGAACTCAGCACTCAGCACTCGGAACTCAGCACCCAGTACCCAGCACTGAGCACCGAGCACTGAGCACCTCTTCCCGCTACGATCCGACCGCCAGCCCGATCGCGCCGATGTCCACGCGATCCGTCGTGTTGGCGAAATTGAGGCGCAGGCTGAGCGTCAGCGCGCCGCCGGGCGTGTAGTCCGGCACGGTCGTTTCCGCGCAGATCGGATCGGTGCTTGTCAGGTCGGTGCCGTCGTCGAACACGACCAGCGCCGACGGCGGGACGGTCTCCTCCGCCAGCCGCACCTGTGAGATGAAGCTGGATGCGCTGGAGAGATCGTAGCAGACGGTCACGCCCTTGATCGCGAGATTATCCGGCAGCGCCAGCGGCAGCATCAGCCACTGCAGATCGCCCGCCTGATCGGTCATCACGCGCAGCGTGTTGCCGAACGGCCCGCGCGAGATGACGAGATGGCTTTGCCCGGAGACGTTTTCATCCGCCACCATCCCCAGCGGGCTGTACCAGACGATGTGATCCTCGACCGTCGCGACGCCGGGTTCACCCTGCGGCCCCGGCTCACCCTGCGGGCCCCGCTCGCCTTGTGCGCCTGGCTCACCGGCGGGGCCAGCTTCGCCCTGTGGCCCTTGCTCGCCCTGTGGGCCGACGTCACCCTGTAGACCCTGCTCACCCTGTGGCCCGGCGGGGCCGACCTCACCTTGCGGCCCCGGATCGCCCTGTGGGCCTTGTGGGCCGGTGCCAAGCAGCGCCGGAACCAGCAGCAAACTGAGAATGACCGCGACGATGACCGCGATGATCGACCAGACAATCGGGCTGTTCTGGTTGCCCATGGAGCACCCCCTCCTCAGATCGTGCATGTTGCTTCTACTTCATTGTAGGCGAATTGGTGTTTTGTGCAGCAACGGCGGCAAAAGTACCCACCCGGGGGATGTGCCCCGCGCGAGCCTGCCGTATGCTGGCCTCTTCGTTCCCGTGGCAGCCCGCTTGCCTTCCGGGCTACAATAAAGCCGAGCAAGAAGAAGGAGCACCTGAATGTCAGACAGCCCCTGGATCAAATTCTCGAACGATAACAACGTCAGCGTTGTCCTCAATCTCGACCGGGCGAGCCGCTTCCGCCATTGTGAGAGCGGCAGCGAATCGTTCATCGAGGTGCTGATCGACGGTGAGATGCACTCGATTCTGTTGAGCACCGATCCGGGCGCCTACCAGGACGTGCTCGACTACATCAAGCGGACGTCCGGTTTCGAACTGACCTAATCCCGCCACCGACCAAAATCATTGGCCAAGCGCTAAATAGCCACGGGCTTGCAGCTAAAAGCTAAGAGCTAACAGCTAAAGGCTGATTTCCATGGACATCCTGCTCGCGCACGCCTATTACCTGGACGAAGACCCGCACGAGCGGCAGGTGATGAAACCGTACCCGCCGCTCGGCATCCTCTACCTGTCGTCGTACCTCAAGCGTGAGGGCTTCGACGTCGGTGTCTTCGACAGCACCTTTGCCAGCCTGGACGATTTCGCCGCCCTGCTCAAGCGCGAGCAGCCGCCGGTCGTCGGCATCTACGTCAATCTGATGACCAAGTTCAACGCCCTGCGCATGATCCGGCTGGCCAAGGTGCAGGGCGCGACCGTCATCGTCGGCGGGCCGGAGCCGCCCTACTACGCGGCGGATTACCTCAAGCGCGGCGCGGACGTCGTCGTCAAGGGCGAGGGCGAGCTGACGCTGGCCGAACTGCTGCCGCATCTGGCCAGGCACGGTCTGCACGACCTGAGCAACATCTGGGGCATCGCCTACCTGGATGCGAGCGGCAAGCTGGCCGAGACACTGCCGCGCCCGTTCATCCCCGACCTGAGCGCCAACCCGTGGCCGGATCGCGAGGCCATCGACATCCCCCGCTACATGCGCGCCTGGAAAGATCACCACGGGCAAAGCTCCGTCAGCGTCATTCACGCCCGCGGCTGTCCCTACACCTGCACCTGGTGCTCGCACTCCGTCTACGGCAACACCCATCGACGGCGCACGCCGGAAGACGCCGCCGACGAACTCCTGTGGATCAAAGAGCGCTACAACCCCGACCTGATCTGGTACGCGGACGACGTGTTCGCCATCAATGCGCGCTGGCTCTTTCGCTATGCCGAGGCGCTCAAGGAACGCGGCGTGCGCATCCCGTTCGAGTGCATCAGCCGCGCCGACCGCCTGAATGAGGACGTCGTGCGCACACTGGCCGAGATGGGCTGCTATCGCCTGTGGAATGGCAGCGAGAGCGGCAGCCAGAAGGTGCTCGACGCCATGCAGCGCAAGGTGCAGGTCGAGGACGTGCAGGCCAAGACGCGCCTGCTCAAGCAGCACGGCATCCAGACGGGCATGTTCATCATGCTCGGCTACGATGGCGAGCAGATGACGGACATCACCGCCACGGTGGCGCATCTCAAGCAGTGCGACCCCGACATCTTCCTCACGACCGTCGCCTACCCGATCAAAGGCACGCCCTACCACGCCAAGATCGAGAGCGACATCTACACCGGCAAAGCCTGGGATCAGCGCAGCGATCGCGATCTGGATGTGAAGGGGCGCTACACGCGGCGCTTCTACTCGTTCGCCACGCGCTGGATGGTCAACGAGGTCGCGCTCAATCACGCCCGGCTCAACGGCGGCGCCTCGCTGCCCGCCCGCGTCAAGATGACGACCAACATCGCCCTCGGTCGCGCCGGCATGTTCCTCACGGCAGGGGGAAGGTCGTAGGGACGCGCAGGGATGAGGCGTGCCTCGTCCGTTACATACGGTTAATTTAGCTCCCGCAGGTCGATCCGGTCGGTCGCCCGGCGAAGCGATCCTCGATCCAGCCGACGGTCATCACGCCGGATTCCGCTGAGGCGTCGTGCGGGACGCCGGGATAGCGCATAAACTGCACATCCTCACCTGCCGCACAGCGGCGGGCCACATCCGCCTCGCTGCCCTCGAACGGAATGATCAGATCCGCCGTGCCGTGCACGATCAGGAGCGGCACATCGATCGGCCTGTCAGGTACATTGTCGGCAATCAGCGTCTCAAACGGTTCGGTCGTCAAAGGATCGGCGGCCAGGAACTCCGACGGTGTCGGGATATTGCCGAGCGTCAGAAATGCTGCCGGGGTGGTCACGCATGTCTTGGCGACGTTCTCGAAGCGCTCACGGAACTCCGGCTTGACCATCTCGTCCAGGCTCACACCGGGGTAGATGTGGCTCCAGGCATAGAGCGCTTCTGACGTCAGGATCGCGCCGACGCGCTTATCGAAGCCCGATCGCAGAATCCCCGGCAGATCGATGGCCGGGGCCGAGGCCGCCGCAGCGATCAGCGTCAGTTCCGGCGCGTACTCGGCGGCGGATTGCGCCGTCCACAGCGCGGAATGCCCGCCTTGCGAGGCTCCCCAGACGACGAAACGATCCCCGGCGTCCACATCCAACTGGCGCGCCGCCCGCACCGAGTCGAGCACCGAGGCCGCCTCGACCGGGCCGACGAGATACGGATGCACGCCCGGCGTGCCCAGACCGGGATAATCGGTAGCAGTGACCACGAAGCCCTCGCGCACCATCAAATCGACCGCAGGGATGTATTTGAACGGGTCGTTCAGGTGGCTCGTCCCGCATTCCGGGATCACCCCGACCGTGCCGTGGGCCCATGCCACCACCGGGCGCGGCGTCTCGCTGTCCCCCTCCGGCGCGATCACCACGCCGCTGACGGCGACCGGTTCACCATCCACGCCGGTCGAGAGATACAGGATGCGCCAGGCGACCGCGCCCTCCGGCACATTGTCCGTGATCGGCTCGCTGCGGATGATCGTGCCGGGGTCGCCCGCCGCGAGCGTGCCCGGCGGTGTGTAGAAGGCCGACGGCGTCGGGGCGATGGTCGCGCGCCAGAACAACACCGCGGCAATCACGACGAGCACGACGAGGATCAGCACCAGCCAGCGCAGCCACCGCCGCAGCGTATTCCACACGGTTCTCATGGTGTGCCCTTTGATGTCTACCGTTCGTGAACGGTTTGCAGGATGAGTTGGCCGAAATTACGCCGGGAGCATATCGCACATCGCCGCCAACGGCTATCCACTCCGGCTGACGGGGGCGGTGGTCAGGCACGGGCTGTCGTAGGATGTGAGAGGATGTGGGAGAGTGAATGGTAACGCGTACTAACCGAGCTGTTTCCAAGTCAGGTGGGGTCGGAATACCCATTGTCTCAAGTCCTCAAGCCAAACGTATCGAAATGGAAAGTTATTGATGTCGCGCGCAACAAACCTTCGTCCTGGTTGCCAGGGTGTCCAGTCCATTTCATGATCTACGATATCCGCCTTTTGTTCCAATCCTCGTAGTTTTTGCTTGAATGTCTCGTTCAATCTTTGGCGACTTTCCTTAGTGATGAGTGCACTCTCGGTGGCAATGATTTGACGCTTCTCGTTTTCAATCCAAATTCGTTTGAGTTCACCATTTTTGATCGCACGTTTTACGTAATAAACCTCACGGTATTTCTTGCCTGACGGGTAGTAAAAGTCGATCATCCGTGCATACATGATTTCGATTTCCGCTCGATTTCTTCGTTCTCGGTCTTCCTGGTCTTGTATTCTCTGGCAATTTGGACAAGTCCAGGTGGGAAGACTTGGATGTTGCCGATAGGGAACAAGTGGTTTTTCTATCGTCCAAGCTCCTGGTTCTTCGTAAATTTCTTCTGCGCCACGAATCTCGATCCAGTCAATGCCTTGATTTTGAAGCTGCTGCACCTTCTCTTCGTTTACTGCATGAGTTACAAAAATCTCAATTGCGCCGATAACCTTGCCATCTTGAAGAATGGCAATATCTGGACGTAAAGAGTCCATCTTGTGCTCCACTTCGACAGTATCCCAATCTTGTTTCCACATCATGGGTTTGCGTGTTCCGCAGTCGCGACATGATATTGAGGCGTAGACTTCTTTTGCTGATTGAAGCTGCTGATAGATGTGATACTTACAGTTTAAGTGGAGGGCGGTTTCAGGCTCCGTTGCTGAACAGACATCTTCGGGGCGATGTGCAAAATGATGGACTCTCTGTTTTCCAAGTTTGAGCGTAACTGGCTGCTCGCATACCGGACAGTACGCTTTGGGTCTGTCCCTGGGTGCCAACTCTTTAAATGTAGAGACATCACAGAGGGTTCCTCCAACAATTACCCAATGAAGGCGAGGAATATGAGAAGATATGTCCATAGGGTATTCCGCGAACAATCTACTAATGGCGCTATGACCACAGCCCAGTACATCGACACCTATCTAGACAAATCTTACCCCCTAAAATCAGAAGTGAGATAGTAAATGACTATTAATATGGTTAGTAAATATCAACTTGGCATCGTTTCGATTAATCCCTGATCTCGCAGAATTCAATCCCTTTCGATACCTCGCGACGACCTTCTTAGCCCTTGTAACCATAAACCACTTTTGCATCGTCCCTAAACCCCACTTGACAATACCCGTATAATCAAAATAGATAGAACACGCGTTCGCATCCCCGCGGCGATCACCTGTACGGGCGAGATACATCTCGCCCGCGCCCCTCACCACTGCTCTTTGCACTCACGCTCTCCTCTCACATCCGGAAGTCCCCTCAGCTGTGCACGGAGAGGGGATTTAGGGGTGAGGTGATCGCACCGCGAACCGTGTACTCAGCACCCAGAACTCAGCACCAACCGAAAGGAACCCCGAACCAGCGCGCACTGACACAGAGATGACGCAAGAACCTGGACACACGAACGGGCGTAGCGTATCAACCGCGGTCCCAGGATAAAGTGTCACCTGCCACCGCAGGTCATCACAGCCGTAGACAGAGGTGGGGCAGTCTGCAAAACGCCCAGACTGCATTCGTCGCAGCCAGACCTGACCCGTCTGTACCGGGCGCTGTCGTACGGCCATCGTCAATCAGGACTGTGTTCTCAAGCCGCCGAAGCACAAGGCGGCAGCGTCAGGCGTAGCGTCAAGCGCGCGTGCTCGAAATCCGAAATCAACGCTTCCAACCGACCGTTAGCCAAAGCCACCGATCGTCCCCTTGCCCGTGCTGCACCGGTACGGACGGCAGCCCAAGCCCGCAGCCTCGGTCACTGCATCCACAACCGCATACGACTCCCACGGCGCTCGCGCACCATCGCGCTCGTGCGCCGAGGTCTGGAGGCCCGCCCCGGCCCGCCTTCCACCGCCAGACAGGAACCCGGCGTTCCTGCTGGACCCCGCGGATTCACGCGTTCCGCACACAGACCTCAAAGCCGCCCGACAGAGTCGAACCACCACGCCCAACGTTCAGGCGCGCTCCCATATTTCTTGTTTCGCGTGATATGGAAATGTCGAGCAAGCGGAATCAACGGCGCGGTGTCAATCCCACCCCATTGCCTTCTTGTATGGGCGATATGAGGACACAATCAGCACCCTGCTTCCCCGCGTCGTGAACCGTGAACTGCGAACCCAGCACTCAGCACTGAGTACCCAGTACCGAGTACTCCCTCCTACCCCCCTAGACTCACCTCAGCCACGGCCATGCGGTGGTCGCTCGCGTCGGGGAAGTCGGGGTCGATCACGCCCGCGCGCAGGCGGCCGAGGTTGCGCAGCCACAGGTAGTCGAAGCGCACGTGCGGCAGATCCGACCGCCACAGCGTCGCGCTCAGCTCGGTCGGCAGCCCGGCGAACGGATCTTCAAAGCCCGCCGCGCGCATCTGCCCGGCAATCGGCGAATCCGGCACGTTGTGGAACGTCCCGCCGATGACCGTGCGGCCGAGCACGCCGCCGGGATGCTGCGACGCCACCCAGGCCAGCAGCTCCGTGAACTGCCGCGCCTGATCCTGCTCCTGAATCTCCAGGTCTTCGCCACCCTGGCGCGCCGTCAGCGGGGCCAGCCACGTGTTGTAGAGCGTCACCGTCGTGTTCGCCGCCGGGGCGATCTGCACGCGCATGGCGCCAGTCTGCTGGTCGACGCTCGTCAGCGGCGTGCCGTCGCTCAGGCTGATCGGGACTTTGCTCAGCACCGCCAGCCCGTGCAGGCCCTCGTTGGTCGGGTAGAAGCGCCGATCCATGCCCACGCGCCGCGCCAGCCACAGCGGCTGATCGACGCCGAAGCTGGTCAGCCGCCCGGTCTCGACCTCTTGCAGCATGACCACGTCCGCGCCGCTCACCTGGATCGTCCGCGCGACGTCTTGCAGATCGGGATAGAAGAATTCGTTCGCTCCGGTGTGGATGTTGTAGGTGCCGATGCGGATCGTGTCGACGTTCTGCACGGCGGTGATCAGCCGTGGCCGCGCCAGGTAAGCCGCGCCCGCCGTCGCCGCGATCACGATCAGCAACAGGGGGATCAGCGCGCGGCGCGAATCGTCGCCCCACGGGATGCGGCGCAGCGTCTGCGTCATCGGCAGCCCGGCGAAGAACACCGCCAGCAGCAGCACACCCAGCCCCAGCCCGCGGAAGCCGCGCAGCAGCGGCGGGATGATGCGGTCGAGAAAGGCCAGATTGCCGCCAAAATCCTGCACGTAGGCGTATTCGTAGGTGAAGTAATCGCCCGCCACCAGCAGCGCGAACACCCCCACGCCGATCACCACCCACAAGCCGGTCGCGTGGCGCGCCCTATCCGCCAGCGGGCGCGCTAACCACCACCACAGCATACTGACCAGGAATTGCGCAGCCACCAGCGCAGCCCCGGCAGCGATTCCGCTCAGGCGCGTGCCGAGGATGACGAGCAGCGCGATCAGCAGCAGCCAGACCCAGCCGCGCAGCGTTTGATCGAACACGGCGACGAACTCGCGGGCGCGGGCGCGCACCCACGGCAGCAGCGGCAGCAGCGTCGCGACCAGCGTCAGCGGCACGAACGTGGCGTACTCGGTCTGCGCGCGGCCCGCGATCGCGTTCGGCAGCGCCAGCAGCGCCAGCTCGATGAAGAGCAAACCGCCCAGCCCGACGCCACCCCAGAACGGCAGCATCCCGCGGTCGGGCGACGCTTCGCCGCTCTCCGCCAGTTCCGTCTCGTAGGCTTGCTGCCGCCGCAGGGCCAGCAGCGCGATCAGCACGGCCACGACCACCAGCACAAGCTGGATGTTGGCATACTCCGGCGACCACGTCGGGTCGAGGGTGTCGCCCGCCGCCCGGAACAACTGATCCGCCCCGAAAGCCAGCACGAAGCCGAACGGCAGCGCGCGCATCCGGTGGCGCACCAGCAGCGCGATGTAGAGCAGCCCCCCGCCGACCGCAATCGCCGACGCCAGCGCCGGGCTGATGCCGCCCAGATTCATCAGCACACGCCCGACCCCGGTGATCGCCGCGGCGATCACGAGCATGAGCGGCACACGCCCCAGGATCAACGCCAGCAGCGGCAGCGCCAGCATCCAGATCAGGAAGATGATCTCACCGCGCGCGGTCGCCTGGCTGAGGACGCCGTTCGCGTCCAGCGGGATCAGCGACGGATCGAGCGCGCCGGCGTACGAGGCCCCGGCGACACGGCTGTAAAACGTGCCGATGGCAAAGCGCAGCGCCTCGATGAAGAAGGTGAGGACGAGCGCCGCTTCGAGTGCGTATAGGACCAGCGGAGGGAGTCGCTTCATGGTTAGGCTTCTGGCTGTGCGCGATTGGCCTGCGGCCAGCGATTAAAGTCGGCCTAATTGAACCACAAACCACGAAAGGACACAAAGAGCGGTTTGCCCACGTCAGAGCGAAACCGGCGCACGCACGCAAACGATGCAATCAACGACGCTTCTGCCTACCGCACAATCTGGCCCTTGATGAACCGTAATGGCCTATTTAGAATGCAGCCGTATCACGAATATGTCGTATTCAATATTTGTGTGGATGCTGGGGCGGACGCCAAGAATGGCGCCCCTACAGATCACAAGACACGTGTAGGGGCGGCATATATGCCGCCCGCGGCCATGGTTACCGCATTGGCGCACAATCATTTGAAGGGGATGAACGACTTGATCCAATTCGCCACCACACACCCACCGCTTGCCTCAATTCACGGAGGGCGCATTTGAACCCACGCCTGGCAAAATTCCTGTCTTATTACAAACCCTATCGGGGATTATTTCTCATTGACCTGGCCTGCGCCTTCGTCGTGTCGGCCATCACCCTCATCCTCCCGCTGTGCGCCCGCTACATCACCCAGAATCTGCTCGACGGCAGCACGCCGGACGCGCTTTCGCAGATCTACGCGGTCGGCGCACTGATGGTCGGGCTGGTCATCGCCCACAGCCTGTGCAACTGGTTCGTCGATTACCGCGGGCACATGATGGGCGCACTGATGGAAAGTGACATGCGGCTTGAACTGTTCGCGCATTATCAGAAGCTCTCCTTCCGCTTCTACGACGAGCAAAAAACCGGCCAGTTGATGTCCCGCATCACCCACGACCTGCTCTCACTATCCGAGTTCTACCATCACGGCCCCGAAGACCTCGCCATCGCCCTCTTCACGCTGATCGGCGTGCTCGCCATCTCATTCACGATCAATGCCCAACTGACACTGATCGTCTTCCTGTTCATCGTCGTCATGACCATCTACGGCCTCTACTTCAACAAGAAGATGAACCGCGCCATCGCGCGCAGCTACGGGCGCATCGCCGACATCAACGCGCAGGTCGAAGACACGCTGTCCGGCATCCGCGTCGTTCAGTCGTTCGGCAACGAGGCGATGGAGCAGGGGAAGTTCGCGCACGAAAACAGCCGCTTCATCGACAGCCGTCGCGACGACTACTTGAGTTCGGCCTATTTCTCCGGTGGCATGACGGCCTTCATGCAGTTGATCACGATCGCCGTGATCGTCTTCGGCGGCGTCAGCATCCTGAACGCGAACCTGGATCTGCCCAACCTGCTGACCTATCTGCTCTACGTCGGCATCCTGATCGACCCGATCCAGCGGCTGGTCAATTTCGCCCGCCTCTATCAGGAAGGGCTGACCGGTTTCAATCGCTTCATGGACATCCTGGAGATCGCGCCGGACATTGAGGATGCGCCGGACGCGATCGATCTGACGGGTGTTCAGGGCCGCATCACTTTCCGGGATGTCAGTTTTCGCTATCGGGATGGCGCGGAGGAGGTGCTCAAGCATATCGATCTGGATATCGCCGTCGGCGAATACGTCGCCCTGGTCGGCACGTCCGGCGTCGGCAAGACGACGCTCTGCTCGCTGATCCCGCGCTTCTACGAGGTCAGCGAGGGTGCCATCCTGCTCGATGGCACCGACATCCGCGACGTGCGGCTGGCGTCGCTGCGGCGGCAGATCGGCGTCGTTCAGCAGGACGTCTACCTGTTTGCCGGGACGGTGGCCGAGAACATCCGCTACGGCAGGCCGGATGCCAACCTCAAGCAGGTGATCGACGCGGCCCGGCAGGCGAATGCCGACGATTTCATCCGGGCGCTGCCGCAGGGCTACGACACGGACATCGGCCAGCGCGGCGTCAAGCTGTCCGGCGGGCAGAAGCAGCGCCTGAGCATCGCGCGCGTCTTCCTCAAGGACCCGCCGATCATCATCTTCGACGAGGCGACCAGCGCGCTCGACAACGAGAGTGAACTGGCGGTGCAGGAATCGCTGGAGCAGTTGACCAACAATCGCACGACGCTCGTGATCGCGCACCGCCTGTCGACGGTCAGGAACGCCCAACGGATCGTCGTCCTCGGCGACGACGGGATCGTCGAGCAGGGGGCACACGACGCGTTGATCGCGCAGGGCGGCATCTACGCCCGCCTCTATCAGATGCAGTTGCGGATTTGAGTCCGATCTAATACTCGGTGAAGCCGTGCGCCCGCATCAAAGCGCGATGTGCCGCCGAGCCGAGGAACTCCGCCAGCCCGCCGTCGAAGGCGTCGGCCAGGTCGGTGCTCGTCTTGGCGAAGGAATAAGCGCCGAGCCTGGGGGGAACCGCGACGCCATAGGCGGGGAGCGTATCGACGACCCGCAAGCCATCCTGTTGTGTGTAGGTGAGGTAAGCCCGGTGCCCGATGGTGGTGGCGGCGTACGCATCGACGCGCCCTTCCAGCAGCGCGGCGACGACCGCTTCCTGCGTCTCGAACACATCGATCCGCTCGGCGGGAATCCCCGCGCGCAGCGCCGTCTGATGCTGCACCTGATCGCGGACGACGCCCAGCCTCAGTCTGCTATCCTGAGCGATGGACGCGTAGCCTTTCAGCGTGCTCGGCGCATCCGCCCGCAGCATCAGGCCGTCCGACAGCGCCCAGACCGGTCGGCTGAACCTGACCAGCTTGCCGCGCTCCGGCGTGATGAAGATCGGCGTGTTGATCGTCCACTGCTGAGCGATGACGCCCGGTATCAGCTCCGCAAAGGTGACGCGCCGCGTCTCGATCTGCTCGACGCCTAGCGACCGGAGCACTCGGAGCGCGACCGCCACGTCACAGCCGAACGGCGTGCCATCCTCGCCCGTCCAGGCGAAAGGCGGCTCGTCGATGTAGGCGAAGATGACGCGTTCGCGCCACGGTAGATTATCCATGATCATGCCTCAAGAAAGGCGATTGCGCGCTCACTTGTACTCGCGGATCAAATCGCGCTTGAGGTTCCACAGCTTCTCCGTCAGCGAGACGTGATAGATGTGCGGGTTGACGAGGCGCTGCACGCCCGGATCGAGCCGTTCGAGATCGGCGCGGCGCTGCTCGCGGATCGCCTCCAGTGGCGGGAAGTCGTAGACGAGCTTGCCTTCGCGCAGGATGTCGACGTGCAGTGGCTCGATCGCCGTCAGGTTCTCGCGCTTGATCGTGCGTGACGTATCCGCCTGAGTCGGGTGGCGCAGGATGACCGGGTCCATCGCTGCCGGGTCTTCCTCGTAGAGGCCGAGTAGATCGGCAGTCGCGCGCTGGCGGCGGTCATACAGGCGCCAGGCGCGCTTGTGGCCGGGATTCGGCACCTTCGTGACCGTCTCGCTCAGCTTGATCGCGGGTTTCCACTCGTCGTCCTGACAGACGGCGACCAGCTTGTAAACGCCGTCGAGCGCCGCATCGCCCGCCGAGGTGATCAGCCGCGTGCCGACGCCGTAGATCAGCCGCCCTATCAGGTGATCGGCGTCGACGCCATAGGCCTTGGCCTCTTCCTCGATCTGCGACAGCACCTGCAACAGCACCAGCTCGTCAATCTGGTTCGAGAGCACGATGCGCACGTCGCGGAATCCGGCGTCGTTGAGCATGCGCGCCGCGCGAATGCTCAGGTGGGCGAGGTCGCCGGAATCGAGGCGGATGCCGACCGGCTCGTGGCCCTTCTGGCGCAGCTCTTCGAAGACGCGGATCGCGTTCGGCACGCCGCTGTTGAGCGTGTCGATCGTATCGACCAGCAGCAGGCAGTCGTCCGGGTAGACGTCGGCATAGGCGCGGAAAGCCTCCAGTTCGCCCTGGCCGAGCGCCATGAACACCTGCACCATACTGTGCGCATGCGTGCCTTTGGGCGGCAGGCCCATCAGGCTCGACAGGCCGACGTTGGATGTGAAATCCGCCCCGCCGATCAGCGCCGCGCGCGCCCCGGCATTGCCCGCCTTGTCCTGCGCCCGCCGTAATCCGAATTCGAGCACCGAGCGCCCACGTCCGGCCTGATGGATGCGCGCCGCCTTGGTCGCGATCAGCGTCTGGTAGTTGAGGCGGTTGAGCAGCGCCGTCTCCAGCACCTGCGCCATCGCCATCGGCCCGCGCACGGTCGTCAGCGGGATGTTCGGGTGGACGACGCGCCCCTCCGGGATGGCGTCGATGCTGATGCCCTCGAAGGTGCCGTGCTGCTTGAGCCAGGCCAGGAAATCGTCGGCGAAAAGCTGCTGGCCGCTGGCGCTCTTCTGGCTGCGCAGGAAGGCGATCTCGCCCTCGCCAAAGCGGGCGGTCTGCATCCATTCGACCAGCCATTGCAAACCGGCGTTGATGCAGTAGCCCGCCTGATGCGTGCCGTAATCCGGGTAGCTGCGGAAGAAATGATCGAACTGCGCGTCACGCTCGTGCATGCCATAGCGAAAATACAACTGCGCCATGGTCAACTGGTAGAAATCCGTGTAGAGGATACCCTCGGCGGTGCGCTCTTCTTCTGGGGTCATGGTCGGTTATCTTTCAGTCGAGCGGATCGGTGGACTTCGCCAGATGCAAACCCTGCGCTGCGAACGCCTGATAGCTTTCGGTCGCCAGCGCTTCGAAATCGATCTGCGGGTGCGCGACCGACGACGTGCAATCCATCAGCACGTGGAAGCGGTCGATCGCGTCCGGCTGGTCAGCGAAGTAGCGCATGATCGAGCCGACCGTCTCCAACACGCAGTGGCTCTTGGCCTGGCCGGTGATGTAGACGCGGTCGTAGCCCGCCATCATGTCGAGGAAGCCGGTGTTGAGCTGGCCCTGGGGAAGTTCCGGCACTTTGACTTCCGGCTCCAGGATCGAGTAGTTCTCCGTCTTGGGGATGGTGCCCTTGGGCAGGAAGATCGGCTGTGCCTGGCGCGCGGCAGCATGGTAGACAACCGCCTCGTAGAGCGCGGGCATCAGGTTGTGACCGGGGCTGCCGATCATGGTGTGGTAGGGCCAGATCATGAGCTGCTTCTTGGCCTGCGTCTCCAGGCGGCGGACGTAATCGACCGACCACTCCGGCTCGTAGATCGGCGTCCACTGGCCGCTCGTGACCTCGTCGCTCGTGATGACCGTGTACGGCGCCGGGTGCTCGCCATCGTCGGTGACCCACCACGTCGGGTAGAAGATCTGGTTGGGCACGTGGCTGTCGAGCGAGGCGGCGATGGTCGTCAACTGGCCGAGGTTGCGGAAGATCCACACGACGGTGCGCTGGGTATCGTCGACCGCACCGGGCACGCTCAGCGACCCCTGCGGGTGGATGAAATCGACCTGGCAATCGACCAGCAGCAGCATCTGCCTGCGCTGATCTTCCTCCGCGGGCGCCACATCTAACGCGATGCCGCGCTCGATCGCACCGGGGATGTCCGGCTGGTAAAGCTGCCCAACGCGGCCCGGTTGATAGAAGTCAGGAAATTGCATGGTGCGTCTCGAATTGAGTCTGATCGGACGGTGTGATGTCGTGCGCAACGGCACATTGCAATTGAACCACAAACAAGAGATGATTGCGAATGCTTACCCTGTGCACGAAGGCTGAACCCATGGCAGACAGCATGCGCAGTTATTTCGAAGCGCGCGCGCCGGTCTGGAATCGACAGGTATCCGCGCAGACCGACGCCAGGCTGCGCGCGATGCTGGCGTCCTTCGACGCCGATCTGTGCAGTGCGCGGACGATCCTCGACGTCGGCACCGGCGTCGGCATCTTGATCCCTTATTTGCGCGAATTCGCGCCGAGCGCGCGCTTGATCGCGACCGATCTGGCGCACGCGATGCTGGCGCAGGCACGCCTCGATCACGCTGGGGCGTGGGTTGTGCAGGCCGACGTGCACGATCAGCCGCTGGCGGTGGGCGGCTTTGACGTCGTCATCTGCCATCACAGCTTCCCACACTTCACAGATAAGCCGCTCGCCCTGCGCGAGATGGGGCGCGTCCTGCGCCCCGGCGGGCTGCTGGCGATCCTCCATCACGAGTCGCGCGCGACCATCAACGCCATCCACGCGGGCTGCGAACCGCCGGTCGACGCCGACGTGCTGCCCGATGCCGACGAGATGGGCGTGCTGCTGGCCGCGGCGGGCTACATTGACGTGCGCGTTGACGACGCGCCGGATCGCTACATCGCCGCCGGGCGCCGTATGTCATGAAGTATCTGCCGGGTGACCGCATAAGAATATGGATTACAGGATGGGTCGAACGCTTCAGCATCCGCGTGCTGATCGGTTTCTTCATCAGTGTCTTGTGCCTGGTGTTGTTCGCCATGCTGGCCGAGGACGTGATCGAGCAGGGGCACTTGCAGTTGTTCGATCAGGCGCTGGCGACCGAACTGCATCGCGCGAACACTGCCTACCAGATCCAGGCCTACAAGTTCATCAGCCTGTTCGGTTACCAGATCCTGTTCCCGGCCTGCGCGGTGATCGCGCTGATCCTGGCGGCGCGGCGGCAGTGGCTTAATCTGCTGGCCTGGAGCGTGGCGTTGGCGGGCGGGCAGGTGCTCAACTTCCTGCTCAAGACGTTGTTCGCGCGCCCGCGCCCGGTCTTCGCCGACCCGGTCGTGATCGAGTCGTATTACAGCTTCCCCAGCGGACACGCGATGTTCTCATTGATCGCTTACGGGATGCTGGCCTACTTGATCGGTCTCTACGTCAAGAATCACTACGCTCGTATCTTGGTCGTCTTCCTGGCCGTGCTGGCCATTGTGCTGATCGGCATCAGCCGCATGGTGCTCGGCGTCCATTACCTGAGCGACGTGGTCGGCGGCTTCATCGCGGGCGGCGTCTGGCTGGCGACCTGTATCGCGGCGGTCGAGCTGCGCAGGCATACGACGCTGCCGCCGGAAAACCCCGCAGACATGATACAATCGGAATAGCGAACGAACGTTCTGTCCCGCTATGATGGGTTGATGTGGACTGACATGCCAAGCCTGGATACGCAGCATCCCTGCATTGAAAACGTGCAGCGTTACATCCGTAATCACATGGATGAGCCGCTCAATCGAGACGTTTTGGCGGCGGTGGCCGGGTTCTCCGTGCCGCATCTGCACCGGCTGTTTGCGGCGTCGACCGGGCAAAGCCTGGCCGCTTACATCCGCGATGCCCGCCTGGAGCGGGCGGGTCGTAAGCTGCGCGCGGGCGCGGTCGATATCACCGAGGTCGCGCTGGCGGCGGGTTACGATAGCCACGCGGCTTTCGGCAAGGCGTTCAAGCGGCGGTTTGGCCTCAGTCCGAGTGAGTTTCGACAACTCGATTGCCCGACGGCAACCCGTATGCTGAGGAAAGGTTGACCCTATGAAGATCAAGCTGGCAAGCGTCTCGATCGGCGATTACGACAAGGCGCTGCACTTCTACACCGACGTACTCGGCTTCGTCAAGAAGCGCGACATCCCGCTCGGCGGCGGCGCACGTTGGCTGACGGTCGTCTCGCCTGCCGACCCGGATGGCGTCGAACTGGTGCTGGAGCCAAACGCCGAATACCCGGCCATGAAGGCGCTCAAAGAGTCGCTCGTCAGAGATGGCATCCCGTTCACCGCCTTCGAAGTGGACGACGTTCACAAAGAGTACGAACGGCTGAAGGGCCTGGGCGTTGAGTTCACCATGGAGCCGACCGACATGGGGACGACGATCCTGGCCATTCTGGACGACACCTGCGGCAACCTGATCCAGATCTACCAGCTCGTCGGCGAGTAGCACACGGGCTTCCAGCGCAACGCGCGGGGCGATGCATCCGTATAGGATTGTGAAACGAATCACGATCCTATGGAGGCTCCCCGATGTTCAATGGTCGTCAGCGGCGCTTCGCTGCTCTGATGTCGATCGTCGCCGTGATGATGCTGATGGTGGCCGGTCTGCCCGCGCTGGTTGCGGCACAAGACTCGCCCGCCGCGACGCAGATTCAATCGTGGCCGCTCGCCAACGGCTGGTCGCTCTACTATGCGCCCGAAGAGGGCATTACCAACATCGGCAACAAGGCGGCGCTGTTCGTCGCGCATCCTGAAACAGGCAAGACGGCGCTGGTCAACATCAACACGAGCAATCTGGCGTTGGATTCGCTGAATGCCTTATGCGTCACCTACAGCGAGGTCAGTGCAAACGCGCTGTGCCACCTCGTGATCGAGCGCCAGTTGACCGAGCCGGATCAAGGGCTGGGCGATCAGCTTCAGGATCTGCTCAACCGCGTGGGTGAGGAAGGCGTCGACGTGGTCGTGACGACCGACGTGCGCTGCAGCATCCTGCTGCCCGGCGGCAGTGACATCAACAGCGCCGATCCGGAATTCACCTGCGACTGAGACTTACCCCAGGCTGACCGGCTGGCCCGTGCGCGCGGATTCGTAGGCGGCAAGCACGACCTCGACCGCGCGCAGGCCGTCCTCGCCGCTGACCGCCGGGGCGCGCTTGTCGCTCACGGCACCGATGAAATCGCGCAGCATCCCGGCGTTGGCATCCGATCCCCAATAGGCATAGTGCGGGCGCCCCGCGCGCTCGCTGTAGACGGTCATCACCTGGCGGAAGGCGTCCATCGTCGCCAGGCCTTTTTCGGCCACGAGTTCGAGCGCCAGGCCGCCCCAGGTTGGGTAGTAGGCGGGCTTGCTCCAACTACAGTCGATGCTGGCGAACGTTCCGTTGGCGAAATTGAGCATGATCAGGCCGCCGGTTTCGACCCCCACCTTGCCCTTGTGCATGATCTGGTTGGTGACGGCGTAGACCTCGCGGATCTCGTTGGCGAAGTACCAGCGCAGCAGATCCGCCAGGTGCACGACGTGATCGGCGACCGCGCCGCCGCCCGCCAACAGCGGATCGGTGAACCAATCGCGCTTGAGGAAGGGCAGATTCTCCGCCTGGTGGAACTCCGGCAGCGCGCCCTGGTTGGTCGCATTGCAGCCGTAGACGTGGCCGAGGCCGCCACCGTCGATCAGCTTCTTGATCTCGACGGCGGGCGTGCTGAAGCGCATCGGGAAGGCCGTCATCAGCGGGACTCCCGCGGCGCGGCAAACGTTGACGATGGCGCGGGCATCATCGAGCGTGGTCGCGAGCGGCTTTTCGCACAGGATCGCCGCGCCCGCATCCGCCGCCATGCGCACGAGCGGCAGATGGCGCGCGTTCTCCGACGTGATGACGACCGCGTCAGGCTTCTCGCGCAAGAGCCCGTCGTAATCCTCGAATTGGCGCACGCCGAACTGCCCGGCGAAATAGCGCCCGCGCTCGACGTTCTCGTCGGCGATGCCGATCACCTCGACGTCGGGCATGGCCAGCAGTGCGCCCAGGTAGGCTTCGGCGTGCAGATGGGCAAAGCTGAGGATACCGATTCGCATGGCTAAACCTCCTCGATGCGCACGGCGCGCCCGCTCTGGGCCGATTGGCGCGCGGCCAGGGCGATGCGTACGGCAGCCAGGCCGTCCTCCGCGCTGACGCGCGGCGCGGCTCCGTGGGCGATCACGTCGTAGAAGTGCTTGATCTCGGTCGTGTATGGGCTTTCGTCGAGCGGGCTGCCGGGGATGCCGACCGCGTCCACGTCGCCGCTCCCGCTCGCCTTGAGATGCAGGCTGAGCGGCATCGAGCTATCGGCGGGGTGCTCGATCAGCCCGGTGCTGCCCGCAATTTCGAGCGCGGTGCGGAACATCGGCGGTGGGTAGGCCCAGCCGCCCTCGACGTTGCTGATGGCGCCGCTCGTGTGGCGCAGGATGGCGATGCCGTAATCCTCTGGCGCATCCGGCTGGCGACCGCGCACGCTGCGCGCGTAAACACTCTCGACCTCCCCGGCGATCCAGCGCGCGTAGTCGAAGTCGTGGATCATCAGGTCGAGCATCATGCCGCCCGATTTGGCCGCGTCGAGGAACCAGTTATCCGCAGCGAGGCGTGGCTGGTAACTGCAGCGCGTCAGGCGGACGACGGCCACATCGCCGATTTCACCGCGGCTGACGATGGCCTGGGCGCTCGCATATTCTGGGAAGAAGCGGACGACGTGCGCGACCAAGAGCGTGACGCCCGCGCGGCGGCAGGCGTCGATCATCTCCGCGCCCTGGGCGACGTCCAGCGCCAGCGGCTTCTCGCAGATGATGTGCTTGCCCGCGGCGGCGGCCTGCAAGACCATCTCGTAATGCAGATGCGTCGGCGTGCAGATGTCGACCACGTCCACATCCGCCAGCAGCGCGTCGACGCTGTCATAGGCACGAATGCCGTATTCTGCCGCCAGCGCCGCTGCGCGCGGTGCATCGAGCGCGTGGATGCCCGCGAAGTGCGCGGGGGTCTGCGCCCAACCGGCGGCATGCGTCGTGCCCATGACGCCCGCGCCGAGGATGCCGATCTTGAACATAGGGACTTCCCTCAGACTTTCCACCGTGTGCGGCTCAGGATGGTTGGCGGAAATGATAACGCGGGAAGGAGCGGTTAGCTGTTAGCCATAAGCGGTTGGCTTTTTTGCCCTCACCCTAAATCCCTCTCCCGACCGGCGCTACGCGCCTGGGCGAGGGACTTGCTCTATGCATTCGGCGAGTGAAGTTGCCGGGGTGTGAGGGCAAGACGCCTTGACTTGAGAGCTGTCTGAATTTCAGCTAATGTGCTAATCCGCTAATTTGCTTCCGAGCTAAAAGCTAACCGCTAATGGCTAAGTGCCAACCGCTATATCGCCACCGGCTCGTGATAGATGCCGAACGCCTCGCGCATGACGTCGGTGATCTCGCCGAGCGTGCAGTAGGCGCGTGCGGCGTCGAGCAGGGCGGGCATGACGTTGGCGTCGCCTTCGCAGGCGTCGCGCAGGGCGTCGAGTGCGTGGCCGACGGCCTCGTTATCGCGTTCGAGCCGCAGCCGTTCGAGCCGCGCGACCTGGCGCTGGTAGCCATCGGGTGCCATCTTCAGGATCGGGATGCGCAGCGGCTGATCGTCGGCGTAGGCATTGAGGCCGACGATGTTGCGCGTGCCCGTGTCGACCTCAAGCTGATTGCGATAGCTGGCGTCGGCGATCTCCATCTGCAAGAAGCCCGCCTCGATGGCCGGGATGACGCCGCCGAGCTCGCCGATGCGGCGGAAGTAATCGTAGACCTCCGCTTCAGTCTGGTTGGTCAACGCCTCGACGAAATAACTGCCGCCGAGCGGATCGACCGTATTGACGACGCCGGTCTCCTCGGCGATCACCTGCTGTGTGCGCAGCGCCAGCGTGACGGCGTGCTCGCTCGGCAGGGCCAGCGCTTCGTCCATGCTGTTGGTGTGCAGCGACTGCGTGCCGCCGAGGACGCCCGCCAGCGCCTGGATGGCGACGCGCACGAGATTGACCTCCGGCTGCTGGGCGGTCAGGCTGACGCCCGCCGTCTGCGTGTGGAAGCGCATCCACCACGAGCGTGGATCTTGGGCGCCGAAGGTCTCGCGCATCTCGCGCGCCCAGATGCGCCGGGCCGCGCGCAGCTTGGCGATCTCTTCGAAAAAGTCATTATGGACGTTGAAAAAGAAGCTCAAGCGCGGCGCGAAATCGTCAATCTTGAGGCCGCGCGCCAAGGCATGGCGCACGTATTCCAGGCCGTCGGCCAGTGTGAAGGCGAGTTCTTGCACGGCGGTGCTGCCCGCCTCGCGGATGTGGTAGCCGCTGATGCTGATCGGGTTCCACTGCGGCAGGCGCTGGGCGGCGAACTCAATCGTGTCGGTGACGAGGCGCATCGACGGCGTTGGCGGGAAGATGAATTCCTTCTGGGCAATGTACTCTTTGAGGATATCGTTCTGGAGTGTGCCGCGCAGCCGTTCGAGCGGGACGCCCTGCTTTTCCGCCGTGACGATGTAGAAAGCCCACAGGATGGCCGCCGGGCTGTTGATCGTCATGCTGGTGCTGACGTCACCCAGCGGGATGCCATCGAACAGGATCTCCATGTCTTTGAGCGAGCTGACGGCGACGCCGCATTTGCCGAATTCGCCCAGCGCTTCCGGCGCGTCGGTGTCGTAGCCCATCAGCGTCGCCAGGTCGAAGGCGACCGACAGCCCGGCGTTGCCCTGCTCAAGCAGATACTTGAAGCGCTCGTTGGTCTCCTCCGCCGTGCCAAAACCGGCGAACATGCGCATCGTCCACAGGCGTCCACGGTGCCCAGTGGCATGGATGCTGCGTGTGAACGGGTATTCGCCCGGCAGGCCAAGGTCTTGATCGTGATCGAAGTCGGGCAGATCGGCGGGTGAGTAGACGCGCTCGACGGGCACGCTCGACTGGGTGATGAACGTCTCGCGCCGCTCCGGCAGCTTATCGAGCGACTGCCTGAGCGTGGTCGCTTCCCACTCGGCGCGGTGCGCGCGGTGCTCTTCGCGTGCGTCCTGGTTCGACATCATGCCCCATCCTTGCTCGCCTATGCTTCTGTTGCCGCCAGGATGATTATAGCATTCGGTCGGGGTGTGTCGTGCGAGGATGATGTGGGGGCGAGGCGCTGCCTCGCCCACCCTGGGCGACCCAGCGGGTCGCCCCTACGCACATCTCCGCCATGATGTCGAACCTCTAGCCCTTGACCTGCGTCTTGTAGTCCGGCGTGGAGATGTCATGCTGACCCAGCATCAGGTTCAGTTGGGCGGTGTGCTCCTGCACGTGGCGCAGGTTGTAGATGAGCAGCTCGAAGAAGCTGCATTCGCCCCAGCTAAAGCGGCAGCACCGTTCAGCGGCTTCGTCGGTCAGCGCGTCAATCGTCGTTTTGCACTTCTCGCGGCAGGCCTGGAGATAGGTCAGCAACTCGTCTTTCGTGTACGGGCGCTCCGGCAGCGGGCCGTCGTCGTCCTGCTCGATCAGCATGAAGGGCGGCGGGGGCAGAAAGCCTTCCTCAGTGCCGGTCAGATACAGGTCGATCCAGAACAGCGTGTGATAGGCACGATACCAGAACTGAGCGAACGTCGGTTTGTCATCGGGATAGAGCGGCGTGAGCCACAACTCGTCGGGGCATGCGCGCATCGTATCGGCCAGATAATCAATCGACGCCCCGAACTGTCTCCACAGACCTTCTTTCAGCGTTGCCGCATCCATCGGAACATCCTCCTCGCTCTCGACCGCGGACGATCAAAATTGGGTGCGGGTATTCTAGACGATATTGCACAAATGTTCCATTATTCAAGCGTGGATATGTTGTCAGAAGGGACGTGACAGTGCGCCGCCCGATACTTGTCTATCGGGCGGGGACATGAAGACCGCCTGGCTGTGTCGAGCCGTTACTTATCGCGCGTGAGGGCGAAGCCGCTCATGAACTGCTTTTGCAGCAGGATGAAGACGATCAGCGGCGGGATGCTGGCCGCGACCGCGCCAAGCATCAACGGGCCAAAACTGAGCGATGCATCGCCGCCGATCAGCGTGCGCAGACCGACCTGGACGACCTGGCGATCCTGCCCCTGGATGACGAGCGCGGGCCACAGGTACATGTTCCAGACATAGACGAACTGGATGACCGCCAGCGCGCCAATCGTGTTCCAGCTCATCGGCACCAGCACCTTCCACAGGAAGACGAGCGGCGTCGCGCCGTCAAGCTGCGCCGATTCAGACAGCTCCGCCGGGATGTTGGCGAAGTGCTGTCGGAACAGGAACGACCCCGTGGCGCTCGCCAGGAAGGGCACGATCAAGGCGTAGTACGAGTTGCCCCAGTTCAGATCGTTGACGAAGCGGAACAGCGCAATGACCAGGATCTCCGTCGGCATCATGAGCGTGATCAGCACGAAGCCGAAGACGATCCACTTGCCGGGGAAGCGGAAGTAGACGAAAGCCATCCCGGCCAGCAGCGAGAGCACCGTCTTGCCGACCGTCACGGCAATAGAGATGAAGATGCTGTTGACCATGTAGCGCCAGATGCTGCGCTCGACCATGACCTTGGCCCAGTTATCGGCGAAAGCCGTGCCGGGGGTGAACTGGTAGGCGTAGACGTTCGAGTTAGTCTGCGTGCTGACCAGCAGCGCGTAAAACAGCGGGAAGCCGATGATCAGGCAGGCCACCCAGAGCAGGGCATGTGCGTACAGGCGCTTGGGCAGCAGCGCGCGCAGACCGGTCGCGCGGGTGGCGCTCAATTCGGCGACTTGCTCACGGTCGATGGTCTGGGTTTCGCTCGCCATGGCGTTATGCTCCGTAAGTGACTCGTTCGCCCGTGGTGCGGAATTGGAGCACCGTCAGGCCGATGACCATGGCGAACAGCAGAATCGACTGCGCGGCGCCCTTGCCGAGGTCGTTGTTGACGATGCCGACCTCATAGATGTTGTACATCATGGTCGTCGTCGCGTTGACCGGCCCGCCGCCTGTCAGGTAGTCGATCGTGCCGAATGTTTCGAAGAAGGCGTAGGTCATATTGGTGATGATCAGGAAGAAAGTGATCGGCGACAGCAGCGGGATGACGATGCGGCGGAAGCGCTGCCACGCGTTGGCTCCGTCGATGGCTGCGGCTTCGAGCAGGTCTTTCGGCACGTTTTGCAGCCCGGCGATGTAAAAGAGAATGTTGTAGCCGAGCGACTTCCAGACGCTGGCCATGATGACCGCCCAGGGCGCAGCCGCCGGGTCGTTGAGCCAGCCGATCTTGATGCCGAATAAGCCGTTCAGAACGTAGTTGATAAGGCCGCCGGTCGGGTTGAAGAGCAGCAGGAAGATGATGCCCGCCACCGCCGGGGAAATTGCATAAGGCCAGATGAGCAGCGTGCGATAAATCGAAGCGCCCTTGATCGGCAGGTAGGCCAGGTTGGCGATTGCCAGCGACAACGCCAGGCCGATGACGACAATCGCGATCGAGATGAAGAACGTGATGCCAATGATGTTCAGATAACCGGAGTCTTGCGCCAGCCGTGTGAAGTTATCCACGCAGACGAAGGCGGTGCGCCGTGCCCCCAGGCGCGCGAGCAGCGTCGACAGGCGGAACGTATCCAGCGACGGGTAATACAGGAACAGCACGAGAATGGCGAGCGTCGGCGCCAGCAGCAGCCAGGGTGTCCATTTGCCTTTGAAGGCGCCGGGGACGATCTGGCGCGCGATCACGGATTGGTGGCCGAGTAAGCGCATGCTGATCCAGCGCACGGGCACGATCACGGCGATCAGCGCGATGCCGATCAGCAGCAGGCCAAAGGCGACGTCGATCGATTCTCGCTCAGCTTCGAAGGTGCAGTAATTGAGCGGCAGCATGAAGATGAGTGGGGCTGCGGCGCCTGCGATCGCGCCGATCGCGCCGCCAATCAGCACGTTGCCGTGCGCACGTGAGAAGGCATAGGCGATCAGGGCAGCGCCAATCGCGCCGGTGACTACGCTGATCAAAAGTGGAACTGATGAGTCCATGAGCCTGTTCCGCTAATTGTGAAGCGAGGGGGCACAGCCGAAGCCGTGCCCCCGTTCGGGATGATGCTAACGCAATCTCTATTCGGGTGCGTTGAGCAGGTTGTACTCTTCGAGGATCTGGTTGGCTTCCGCCGAAGCAGCCGTCATCGTCTCCGCCGGGTCGGCGTCGGTCAGCAGGACCGTGTCGAGCGCCTGGGTGATGACGTTACGGATGCTTGGGAAGGCACCGAGCAGCGCGCCGCTGGTCGCGACGTCGACCGTGCTCTGCGCGAGCTGGTTCGCGGCCACGATGAAGTTCGGGTTGGCGTCGAACCAGGGGCTGCCCTGAGCGGCCTGCACCAGCGCGTTGTCTTTCCAGACCTGGCTGGCGGTCGGTTCCATCGTCGCGTACCAGTCGGCGGTCGACAGCATGTCGTTCGAGCTCTGGCGAATGGCGATGTAGCCGGTCACCTGGTGCCACTCGGCGGCGTTGTTGGTGTTCGTGAACCACAGGAGGAAGGTCAGCGCGCCGTCTTCGACCTCAGGCGCCAGGCCATCGACCAGCCACAGGCTTGCGCCACCGAGCAAGTTACCGGCCCAGCCGGTTTCTTCGTTGTAGGGCAGGAACGACGCGACGACATCAAAGCCGTTGTCGACACCGGTCTGCGTGTAGACGGCGGTGTCGCTGCTGCTGTAAGCGGCCATGGCGACCTGCTGCGTCTGGAAGGCCTGATCCACCGTCGCCCAGGAGTCACCACCCTGAGCACCGCTGTAATACAGATACCCCTTGTCCTTCATGTCCTTGAGCCAGCTGGCGACGGCGATACCGGCGTCGCTGTCGAGCACGACCTCGGTCGCGCGTTCGCTGCGGCCGTTGTCATTGTTCGCCAGAGGCGCATCCTGCTGCGCGACCCACTGCTCAAAGAACCAGCCATGGTTCGGCCAGGTGAAGCAGAATTCCGGCGCGGCATCGAGCGCCATGACGGCTTCGCAGGCGGCCTCGACCTCACCCCAGGTGGCGGGCGGCGTGTCGATACCGGCGGCGTTGAGGAGGTTCATGTTCGAGAACATGATGGCCGACGACGTATTCCACGGCATCGACGTGAATTCGCCGTCGAGCGTGTAGTAGGCCGAGACCGGGCCGATGAAGTCGGCAAGGTCGACCTGGACGCCGTTGACCTCAGTGCGGTCGCCGAGCGCGCTGGCGATGCTCTTGAAGTAGCCGCTGTCACGGGCATCCTGCGTCGCCACTTCGAAGTACTGGATGACGGCGGGCAGTGCATCCTGCTCGGCCGCCAACGCTGCCGCGGAGAAGAGTTCTTCGTAGTTGGCGTAACCGTCAACGATCACGTTGTACTGCGGGAACATCTCATTGAAAATGGCGGCTTTTTGCTGCGTCCAATCGAGACGATAGTCTGTGAATGCGACCCAGACGTGGACATCCGTGGGTTCCTGCGCGAACGCTGGTGCAACCGCAAGGGCACAGACCAGGACAAACAATGCCAAAAGCAAACTCTTCCGACGATTCATTATGGTAGTCCTCCTGAAAAACGGTGGATGCGCCGCAGTTTAGTTCACAATTTTTAAGGCGCATCAGTTTGGACGTTAACAAACTTTAAGAAAGTTAGCAAATTGTTAGAAAATGGTCGGTCTTGCCAGAATTCATCGGCTGAATGGCTTTGTTAAGAAGGTTAACGTCTGCTGGAACATTAGGATCAGGTAGAAACTGACCATTCCGTATCGGCGATGCCCGCGTGGTGATTCTCCCAACGGGCGAGGGTGAAGAGGAAGTCCGACAGGCGGTTGAGGTAGGGCAGCACGTTGGCGCCGATGGCCTCCTGCTCGGCCAGTTGCGTGACCAAACGCTCGGCGCGGCGGCAGATCGTGCGTGCGATGTGGACCTGCGCGGCGGGTGGCGTGCCGCCCGGCAGGATGAAGGCCGTCAGCGGCGGCAGCTGCGCCGTCAGCGCGTCGATGCTCTCTTCCAGCCAGCGCACCTGCTCATCGCTGACGCGGACGACGTGGCTGCTCTTGGCGTCGAGCGGCGTCGCCAGATCTGCACCAAGGTGGAACAACTGGTTCTGGATGTGGATCAGGTAGGCTTCGGTGTCCGCCGAGGGTTTGAGCGCGCGCGCCAGGCCGAGGACGCTGTTCATCTCGTCGACCGTGCCGTAGGCTTCGACCCGGAGGTGATGCTTGGGCACGCGTCCCCCGCTGAAGAGTGCGGTCGTCCCGTCGTCGCCCGTGCGCGTGTAGATCTTCATGCCGTCGTCCTGTCTGTACGGCGCCAATTCAACCACAAAGCGACGGGGAATCCAAATGGGTGAAGGGCGATTAGCAGTTGGGTATTGGCTTTTGGCTGTCGGCAGTCAGCTAAACGAAGTCACCGAAGGTATCGGCTTTTGGGGATGCAACCTAATTGAGAGGTGGTCAAAACTCAATTTCCTCGCTGTCTGCCCTCAACCCCCTTCTCCCCAAGAGAAAAGGGGAGACAACCGGCTCCGAAAGTCCCTCTCCAGACGGGAGAGGGATTTAGGGTGAGGGCAAAATGACTTACATCGGAAGCAGGACGGCATCCCTGCTAATTCGCTAATGTGCTAATCCGCTAATCTGCTTGAGCTACGCCTGTTCGCCCCAACCCCATCATTGCGGCGTTGGCAGCGAGACGTGGACAATCGTGCCCTGGCCGACGGTGCTCGTGGCGTAAATCGTGCCGCCGTGCAGATGGACGATCCGCTTGGCAATCGCCAGCCCGACGCCGAAGCCGGAGATCGTGTGGGCGGCGTCCGCGCGGTAGAAGACATCGAAGATGCGCGGCAGATGTTCCGCGTCGATGCCGATGCCCGTATCCGCAATCGTGATGGTGACGCAGTCACCGTCCTGTGTGGTGCTAATGGTGACGCAGCCGCCCTCCGGGGTGTAGCGCACGGCATTGTCGGCGATCTCGTACAGTGCATCCGCCAGGTAGCCGGCGTCGCCGAGCACCGGCGCGATCGGGTCGGTCAGCTCGAAGTTGAAGCACAGGTCTTTGGCCGTCACTTCGCGGTTGATGCGTGTGACGACGCCGTGCAGGACAGCGTTGACGTCTGTCAGCGAGAGTTCGAGCGTCGAGCGCTGTTCCAGCCGCACGACAGCCAGCAAATCATCGACCAGGGCGGAGATGCGGTCGACCTGATCGTCAATTTGCTCCAGGCGTTTGGACTGGCCGTCGAGCGCGCCGTCGCGGTTGATCAGGTAGGCGCTCGTTTTGATGATCGAGAGCGGCGTGCGGAATTCGTGCGAGGCGTTGGAGACGAATTCGGACAGCGTGCGCACACGTTCGCGCTCGATTTCGCGGCGGTGCGCTTCGGCCTCGGCGCGCTGCTGTTCGGTGCTGTCGCGGATGACGATCAACTGGCCGATGAAGGCGCGGTCGCGGTTGAGCGACGTGATGCGCACGTCGTAAGTGCGCCGCTGGCTGCCCGTCCCGATCTCGATCTGGGTGTGCGTTTGGCCGACGTCGTGCCCCAGGTCAAACTGGGAGAGGCCATTTCGAAAGACGCTCTGGATCGGCTTGCCGATCAGCTCCTGCACATTCTGAGCCAGGAAGCGCTCCGCCGATGGGTTGACGTCGACCAGACGCTTCTCTGCATCGATCACGATGATGGCATCGTCCATATCCTCGAACGCCTGCTCGCGCGCGATCGGCTGCAGGCTGAACAGCCGGTAACGGAACAAGGCCCAGAAGATGACCGGCGCCGAGATGATCGCCACCATCTGCGGCAGGAAGGTGTGCTCCGGGAGCAGGAAGGTATTGATCGTCGCAGCGATGATCGGCAGTATCAGGCCGATCAAGAGCAGGGCAGCCTGCGAGCGATAAGCGCTGAAACGCACCGCGGCGATGTACTGCAACAACATCAAGATGCCGATGATCACGAGCGAGTAGCTGTAGGCTGCGTGAATGATGAACCACGGGCCCAACTCCACGTTGAAGGTCGTGATCTCGGCGCCGCTCGTGTGGAAGACGAGATCGTAGAGGTAAAGCTGATGCTGATCGCTGGTCAGGCTGACGACCGTCGTCATGACGGGGACGATCAGGAGCAGGGCGACGGTGCGCCGCCTGGTCAGCCTGGTGTGACCGGTATATTGTGCGCACGTCACCAGGATACCGACCGCCAGGTAGGCAATCAGGGCGGCCCCGATCTTCATCCAGAAGTAGGCTTTCGGGCTGGGGCCGCTCAGCGCGACGATAGCGCTCGTCAGCGTCCAGACTCCCGTGATCACCATCGTCCAGATGAATCCGGAAGCGGGCTGTCCTGTCCGGTTACGCCACACATACACCGCATGAAACCACGCGATGACGGTTGCGATCAGGAGTGTGGTGGCCGTTGTCGGCACTAGCCAGGACATGGCGTGCGTCCAGCATGCTTTGTATCTCTGAAAAAAGTATAGAGCGAGTTTGAGGCTGGTATCGCTTGAGGCCGAGAGGAGATTTTGTATCGGTTTTCAAACGATGTCCGAATGGTGCAATGTGCCGCCATATTCTAAACTAGCATTAATCAAAGTCCGAGATTAAGTGAAAGTCCATGGACCAGTCCCGCGAAGAAATAAAGGCGAATCGCACCCTTCTCCGCCGTATCGAGCAGGATCGTTTGCAGACTTCCCTTGACCGTGGCACCCAGCACGAAACGCTCAACCTCGTGATCGTCGTTCATCACGCGACCGATACTTCGCCCGAACTCAACTACGTGACGCCGCGCCGTGGTGTCGCCTGGGTCTCCGCGGGCGCCGCCAAAGAGGGCCTCGTGCGCCTGTGTGAGTTGGGGCGCGCTGCTCGCTTCCTCTATCTTGAAGGGCTGCTGCCCGCATTCTTCAGGCAGACGCTGACCGGAATCGGGTTAGAATTAGTTCAGGACGACCCAATTCTTGATCCAGAGGTCGGTGGCGAAGACTCGACCCCGATTGGCCGCCTGGTCGTCTACGGCGCGCCGTGTGGCACAGCGAGGACGAACCTTCATGAGTGGCTGGAACAGCCTGTATCTGATAAGCCCTGACGCAGACGCGGTCGCCGCGCGCCTGCGCAATTTGCTGATCGAACACCATTACAGTCTCTACAATCCGTTCGGTCTGATGCCGGTCAAGCCGTACAAGCAGACGGTGCGCCTGTTCGTCGCGCCCGTGCGCGGCCAATGGGTGCGCGTCGTCGGCGAGCCGGATGCGGCGCTGCTGTCCGAGCTGGCAGAGACGTGGCCGCTGGTTTGGCTCAGTCTGAGCGGGCAGGATGCCGGTATCCAGACGCTCGCCGAGGGCGGCGCCGTTGACCCGGAACGCTTCCCCGGTGTCGATGTCAGCGCGCTGGCCGGGGCGTTCTACGACGCGCCGCTGGCGATCGTCGACAAGCCGACGCCGGCGCTGCCGCTCGATGCGCTGCCTCCTGAAGTCCAGGCGCTGGCGATCAAGGTCGATCCCAAACGTGCCAATAAGATGTTCGAGCAGTTGAGCGGGACGCTGCTCAAGCGCGCGGGCGGCGATGCGGCTGCGGCGCGCATGCTGATCGAGCAGCAGGATGCGCCGGATTGGGACGGCGTGGGCGGGGCACGGCTGCGCGCGGCGGCTCAGGCGTTCGGGCTGCCGGAGGACTGGCGCTCGCCGGATTTCGTCTCGGTTCGCGATGCCTATCAAGCCGGGGCGCGGCGCAAGCGCAAACCGGATGCGTCGCTCTTCCCCGGCGATGCCGAGGCGCTGGCCGCCGTCGGCGATGCGCTCGATTATCTGCCGGTGTTTGGAGGGCAAGACACGTGAATTCGCCCACAAGCGACCGCACGCGCTGGGACACAATCTACAGCCAGCGCCAGAACGCGACCTATCCCGAACCCGATCCGCTGCTGCTGTTGTACACGCCGCCCATCATCAACGACGTGCCGCCGCGCGCGCTGGACCTGGCCGGGGGCGTCGGCCAGAATGCGCTCTGGCTCGCTGAGCAGGGCTACACGGTCGACCTGATGGACATCAGCCGCGTGGCGCTCATGCGCGCTCGCGAGGAGATGATCGCCCGCGACTTACGCCGCGTGAACGTGTTCCAGGTCGATCTCGAACAGGTACGTCTGCAGCCGGAGACCTACGATCTGATTTGCGTCTTCCGCTTTCTCTCGGCCACGGTCATGCCGCAGGTGCGCGCGGCCATCAAGCCGGGCGGGCGCGTCATCTACGAGACGTTCAACACCGGCCATCTGCAGCAGCGGCCGGACATGAATCGGGACTACTTGCTGCGCGCGGGCGATCTGCTCGGCTACTTTGGCGACTGGCGGATCGTGCATCACGCCGAACTGAGCACGGTCTCGCAGGTCGTCGCGATCAAAAGTTAGCGACCGGCTATCGGTCATCGAGTATCAGGGAGCATCCATGGCAAGCGTACACGTCGACTGGGATGACGAAGATCACCAGATCCTGCGCTACGTCTTCGAGCCGCGTTGGGATTGGGAAGATTTTTTCAAAGCGGTCGCCGAAGCCCGCGCGATGATGGACAGCGCCCCCGGTAATGTGGGTGTGATCTTCGACGCCGCCGATGCGCCCAACATCAACGTGCCACAGAACGCGCTGACCAACTTTCGCAACGCACTCAAGCGCGCGCACGACAAGAACAAGCTAATGGTGGTCGTGCTCAACAGCGCTTTTGCACGGATCGTGATTTCGAGCGTCAAGAAGCTCGGCGGCGACCGCGCCTCATCGCTCCAGTTCGCGCCGACCGTCGACGACGCGCGCCGGATGATCGAGAATCATCTGCAGCGGCTCGCGGCAGAAAAGGCGCAAGAGCCGATCAGCGCGGACTGACGCCGCGACGACCGCGCCTCAGCGGTCGTGTGCCATCTGCACGGTTTCCAGCAGCCCCTCGGTCAGCGATTCGACGTAAATGCACATGCGCCAGTCAATGCTGACATCCTCGACCGCGATCGGCTCGTCGGTTAATTCCACACCGGTGCCGCGGACGACGGCGAAGGGCGTCGCCTCGTCGCGCTCGCCCATGACGAGCTGAGCGGCCGCACAAATCTGATCGGCGAGTCCGCGCACCGTCACCTGCATTTCATTCCCAAACAGATCGGCTTTGCCGCGCTCATCCTGGAGTGGGCGGAAGCCAGCCGTCGCCAGCGCGACCCCGGTTGTCCCCAGGCGGCCTGGCATCAGCCAGCTATCGGTCAGGATGACGCCGACCGCGACGCCGGTACGCGCGCGTACCATCCGGCGGATGTCCGCGGCGGTGCTGTACGGGTCACGCGGGAAGAGCACGGCGTACCCGTGCGGAATGTTCGAGCGGTCGATGCCCGCGTTGGGCGAAATGATGCCGTCTTTATGCGTGAGCAAGAAACCCGGAATGCCGCCGAAGATGTGATCGGCTTCTTCCATGACCAACTGAGCGATCGCGGGATTCATGTGGTAGCGGGTGGCAATGGCCGTCGCTTCCGCGGTGATGGCGATGTCATCCAGGCGCACGATGCGTCCCTCGGCGATGGCGGCATATTTACTGGAGACCGCCAGCACATCGCCCTCTTGCAGTGTCACTTCAGCACGAGTCAGGCTGTCCGCCAGGGTTTGATGCAGATCAAATGAGTCCTGGCGCACGGGGGCAGGGACGGGAAAAATCGTGGTCGGTTGTGTCATTTAGGGGTAAATCCTGCGCAATATAGCTTGAGAGACAAATATCGTAGCACCAGCATTTGGGCGCGTGTAGGGTCTGATTGCAAACCGGCACGCGGGAGATTGCAATCCTGCTCCCCGACGTGCCGGTGAAGTCCTATGGCGATGTGAATGGGTGGTGGATCAGTCCGCCGTCATGTCGGTATCGTCTTCTTCGAGGCTGCCATTGCCGTTGTTATCGTGCAGCTCGCGCTCCATCAGCGGGCGCAAGCGGCGCAGTTCCTCGTTGACGCGTATGCGCGCAAGTTGGACGGTTTCGTCTTGTTCCTGCAGCAGCTCCTGCGGCACAGAGATCTGGCGCGCGACCAGGAAGTCGATCAATGCATCGCTGAAGCTGCGCGTTTCGGTGCCTTCGCCGTAATGCTGGCGCACTTCGCTCAGGTAATCGACCAGCCACAGGTAGAGGTCGGCTTCCGTGCGCCCATCCTTCGGGTCGAGGATGTTGTACTTGCGGATGAGCGTCACCGCCGGGCGGTAGACCGTGTCGTACCAGTTGGCGGCGGCCTCATCAATCGAGACCTCGCGGCCCTGCGTCTGCATCATGATCGCGCGGTGCAGGTAGACGTGCCCCAGCAGATCGGGGTAGCGCGATCGCTCCGACAGCGTTAGCGGGACGTGATGCGGGCGCGTGACCGGCAGCAGCGTCTCGTCGAGGAAGGCGGCATACGACGCAGCGGCGTTCAGCTCGTCCTCGGTCATGCCGGGATGCAGATCCACGCTCGTCGGCAGTTCGGTCACGTGCGCCTGGATGTGCGTCGCGCCCATCTGGCGGGCGACCGAGACGCGGTGATTGCCGTCGCGCACGAAGTAGATGTCGTCGATCTTGTAGACCTCGATCGGCGGCAGGCCGACCATGCCGCTGGCGACGGCGTAGACGCGACTCCAGCGCTCTTTCATCTGGTTCTTGCGCGGCAGAAATTCCTGCGTGAAGTCGCGGTAACGCCCCACGCTGCCGACGATTTGTTCCAGCGGGACGTCCTGGATGCCTTTGTAGTTTTCCTCGCGAAGGCGCAGCCGCGCCCGAATCTCCTCGAAGCTCAACAGCTCGGCAGATTTGCCCCGGATGAAGCTGGCGAAATCTTGCCAGAAGGCGCGCAGACGGGCATTTTGAAAGGCGCCCATCCCCTCCATGTAACCGGTATCGTTAAAGTCGTCTGGCACAGAGACCCTCCATTCGCTCTTGCCGCACGCAATCCTACGCTTCTACAGCGAATGTGAACTAGGTGAAGGCTCACCATGATCATACCCTGTTTTTTCGTCAGAGTGGGATAACAGCGTAAAGAGACGGTAAAGCGTGGGTGAATGAATTGGCAGTTCTCCCAGGTCGACCAGAGGTCAGTACGGCCGTGGTCAGTGCGCTGCCGGGTGCACCGCTTCCGGGTCGATCGCGGGCAGTCGAATGGTGAACGAGGTGCCCTGGTTGAGGTGGCTTTCGAAGTCGATCGTGCCGCCGTGCCGTTCCACGCTCTGCTTGACGATGACAAGGCCGAGACCGGTTCCGTCAATTGAGGTGACATTGTTCGCGCGGAAGAACGGCTGGAACAAACGCTCCTGTTCCTGTTCCGGGATGCCGATGCCGGAATCGCGGACGGTGAAGACTAACTCGCCCTTATTCTGCGACACGCCTAAGTTGACGGGCTTGCCATTGTCCGAATACTTGGTCGCGTTGGTGAGCAGGTTGATCAGAATGTGCTCGATCAGGCGCTTATCCAGCATCGCGCTGGAACCGGGCAGCAAGGTGAAATCGACGTGGATGGGATGCCGATTTTGATCGACGATGCGGGCGTACTCGGCGATCTCGTTGCATAGATCCTGAACCAGCGTCAGGGCCGGGCGGAATTCAATCTGGTCGGCTTGCCCGCGGCTGACGGCGAGCACGTCGTCGATCAGGTGTGACATGCGCTCAACCTGCATGCGGATACGCTCGAGCCTGTCCTGCTGCATCTCGAACGTGAGTTTGTCGTGGTAGCGGCTGAGGATATTGACGCCGGACATGATGACGGTCAGCGGCGTGCGCAGCTCATGCGAAATGATGGAGAGAAAGCTTTCCTTCAACTGCAAGATTTCGCGGTCTTTGGCCAGCGCCGTCTCCAGGGACGAGGTATAGATCCGTTCCTGTTCGAGCTGTTTGCGCAGGGTGAGGTCATGGGCGACGACCAGCCGCGCCCGATGTTTGCCCAGGCTGATTTCGTGCGACCGGATTTCGACGTCGAAGCATGTCCCATCTTTGCGGACGTGCTGCGATTCGAGGTCGCCTTCGATGTGGTAATTTGGCTGTGTCATGCGCGCTTGCATCTCGGCCAAATGCTCCGGCGCGACCAGATCGCGAATGTCCATGTGCAGGAATTCTTCGCGCGAGAAGCCGTATTCGGCGACAGCGGCCCGGTTGACGTCGAGGATCTTGAGCGTTTCCGTGTCATAGACCCATTTCGGCAGCGGGCCGTATTCGAACAGGACGCGGTAATGATGCTCGTTGGCGCGCAGCGCGTCTTCAATCTGTTTGACGCGTGTGATCTCACGCCCGACCGCCTGCACCATGACGACCTTGCCGCTGTCGTCAGTGATGCCGAAATCGACCCATTCGATCCAGCGCACGTCCCCATTGGGCGAGGTCGAGCGCACTTCGGCCACGCGCGGGCGCGGGTCTTGCTGGCAATCGCGCAAACGCCGGAAGACCGCCTCGTGTTGATCCTCGTCAATCAGCGGGATGTAGCTCTGGCCGATCAATTCTTCGCGGGTTTTGCGGAAGTAGGCGCAGTAGGCATCGTTGACAAATGTGAGCCTTGGCTCGGTGGTGTACCGGCAAACCAGATCGATCTGGCTCTCGACGATCCCCCGGTAGCGCTCTTCACTTTCGCGGAGGGCACGTTCGATGCCGGACTTGTCGCTGAGCAGTCGTTCGACCAGGTCGTCGACCGTGCAGTTGCGCCTGGCTGCCTCGTGGGCGAGTTTGTCTAGGCTTTGATCGGACAGCATGGCTTTCGCTTTGTTCAAGCGCGTCAGTGACAACTATATTGCTCACATGCCCCTATCATACGCCGTAATCTGAAAGAAAATACGAGTGACTTTTGGAAATGACTGTCGTTGTCATTTGTTAGCTGCTGAGGGGGAGCGGGCAATGAGGAGCAAGAAAGGCAGTGCATATGAATCGCCGCGATCATCCGACGCCGTGGCATGCGCACCCGCATCTATGGGAGAAAGTGAAGCATCCTGTACGGCGGAAGCGTCATACACCAACGGTAGCTGAGAACACCCTATGGCAGAAGCTACGCAATCGCCAATTGCGCGGGTACAAGTTCCGCCGCCAGCATGTGATCGACCGTTTCATCGTCGATTTCTTCTGTTCAGAGGTGGCACTGATCGTGGAGGTTGACGGCGAAATCCATCAATACACACAGGAATACGATGCCCTGCGCCAGGAATTTCTGGAAGCGTTGGGGTTTCGCTTTGTACGCATCACCAATCAGGACGTCGTGGAGCGCATTGAGTCTGTGCTGGAACTGAATGCGGATAATCTGAGTAGCAGAGATTAATCTCACCTCACCCCTTGTCTCGCTACGCTCGCCGTTCCCCTCCGCGCGCGGAGAGGGGGGCTTCAGATCCGTTCATGGAAGGGGTCGTCGCGGGGGTGAGGTGTGTCACCCCACTCCCGCCCTGACTTGCGCCGCCAGCGCACGGGCGCGCTGCGGCGCGTCGCCGACGTAGCCGCTCGCATCGAGCAGGGCGCGCGCCTCGTCCGGCGGGATCAGCGCCGCGATCTGCGGATCGTCGGGCAGCGTTGCCGCCAGCGGATTCGGCTCGCCGCGCTGGATCGCCGCCCAGGCGGCCAGGCTGTGCCCACGGATGATCTCGTGCAAGGCCTGGCGGTCGCCCCCGGCGCGCGTCGCCACCATCAGCAGCCGTTCGGTCGCCGCGAAGACGCCGTAGGTCGCCAGCGTGCGCGCGATCGCATCCTGGTCGATGCGCAGTCCTTTGACGATCCGTGTGCAGCGGGCGAGCAGTTCATCGGCGGTCAGAAAGGCTTGCGGCAGGATGATGCGGCGGTTGGCGCTGTCGTCCAGCGTGCGTTCGAGCAGGTTATCGGCGGCGTTGGCCCAGGCGACGCCCGGCAGTGACGCCAGGTAGCGCGCCAGGCTGTCGACGTTCTCGCTGTGGATTGGGTTGCGCTTGAACGGCATGGCCGACGAGCCGACCTGTGCCGATCCGAATGGCTCCGCCCACTCGCCGATGGGCGGCATCTGCAGCACGCGCAGGTCGAAGGCGAGCTTGTGCAGCGTCAGCGCCAGCCCGGCCAGCGCACTCAGCACGTGCCAGTCCTGGCGCCGGGTGTAGGTCTGCGTCGCAATCGGGAAGGCCGCCAGATCGAGCGCCGCCATCACCTGCGCCTCGAGATCGGCGGGCGTCATGCCCGTGCCGGACAGCAGTTCACCATAGCTGGCTGCCGTGCCGACCGCCCCCTTCAGCCCTTTGCCGCGGATGCCATCGCGCGCCGCGGTCAATGCCTCGTAATCCGCCAGCAGATCCTGCGCGTAGACGGCCAGCCGGTAGCCGACGGTCGTCGGTTCGGCGGGCTGTAGATGCGTCCAGGCCATGCACACACGCCCGGCCTGCGCCTCGATCTGCTCGGCGAAGATCAGCAGCAGGCCGCGCAGCCGCTCGACGATCAGCCCCAGGCTTTCGCGCAGGCGCAGCACGTCGGCGTTGTCCTCGATGTCCATGCTGGTCGCGCCCAGGTGGATGATGCCGCCGCCGGTCGGGCACTGCTCGGCGTAGGTCTTGATCTCAGCCATCAGGTCGTGCTTGATCTCGGCTTCGATGGCGTGAGCGCGTTCGATGTCGATGGCGTCGGCGTGCGCGCGCAGATCGTCCACCTGTGCCGCCGTCACCAGCCCGGCCTCGGCCTGCGCCGCTGCCAGCGCTACCCAGATGCGCCGCCACAGCCGCCGCTTGTGCGCCTCCGACCAGATGCGGCGCATGTCTTCGCTGCCGTAACGCCAGGTGAAGGGGGACAGATGCGTGTTGTGATCGTACATGGTGCGCCGTCGGATGTGATTTGATGGGTGATAGGGCAGAGTGTAAAAGCGATTGCGCGCGCGGGCAACGGATTGAGAAGAGGTGCTCAGTGCTCGGTGCTCAGTTGAAGAGGTGCACAGTGCCCGGTTCACAGTTCACGGTGGGGACGATGATGAGGAATGAGGTGACGAGGTGATGAGGCTAAAAGCTGAATGCCGACAGCCACGTGTCCTATCCGGCTAACAGCTAATCGCTATCGGCTAACAGCCAATTGCCAATACCCAACCGCTAATCGCCAATTCCTCATTCCTCGATTGTTACATCCTGGGCTACAATGCAAGCAGAATATGACCCACAAGGCGAGTGTATCTATGCGCGTACGAGGGCTGTTGTCGCTTATTCTGCTGCTGATACTGGCGGGCTGCCGGTCGGGCGCCGTCGATTTCATTCCGCCGACGGATGACTTCGGCGCGAACAGCGTCATCACCTGGGATCGCGCGTCAGATGCGATCGTCTTTCGGGCGGAGATCGTCGGCGGCGGACGCGAGAACGAATTCGCCGCGCGCAACGATATTGCGCCGTGCACCGTCTACGGGGATAACCGCGTCGTCTGGACGAACGAGGTCGGCCCCTTCAACGAGCAGGTGCTGTTCGATCAGGTGACCGATGATGCGATCACGTTGTTTGTCGAATACCTGACCGTCGTCGACCAGATCTTCAACTACCCCGCGCGCGCCGACCTGCAGCTGCCGAGCGAGATCGTGCCCGTCTACGAGCAGATTGAACTCAACGTCAGCGGTCGCGCCTTCAAGACCGATTCGTTTGCCGGGTGGCCGCCCTCGTTCTACGACACCGTGGTCGAACGCTGTCGGTCCATCAGCCAGACGCCGGTCTTGTTCGAGCCGGGCGCGGGCTGGCTGTCGGTTCAGGAAGTCCCTTACGATCTGGAGATCCCGTCGTATCCCTGGGAGGCGCAGGCGGCGAACCTGAGCCTGGCCGAGCTGGCCGCGAGCGGCGAGCGGCGCTGGATCACCGACCCGCTCTCGCGCATCCTGTGGTCGCTCATTCGCACGTCGCCCTCGAACGTCCAGTTGATCGAAAACGACCGCGCCTTCAACATCGCGCTCGAAGTGCCGCGCGTGACGCGTTACGCGCCGCCCCCTGGGCAATCGTGACCGGAGTCTGGTAAGGCTTGTCCGGTACTTTAGCATATCAAGGTAGCTAAGGCACCAGGCGGGCGACCGAGTTGCAGGTTGAGCCAGAGGCCGATGTTGTAAGCGGCACATTTGGCAGCAAGACGAGTGAGCTGCCCCC
>JADLAY010000007.1 GCA_020849765.1 Anaerolineae bacterium | reverse complement strand
GTGCTCGGTGCTCGGTGCTCGGTGCTCGGTGCTCGGTGCTCGGTGCTCGGTGCTCGGTGCTCGGTGCTCGGTGCTCGGTGCTCGGTGCTCGGTGCTCGGTGCTCGGACAGAGTTTACCATGCATGAGAATTACGAAGCGACCAGGAGCGATTGCAGAGCGCCTTTAGTGCGCTTGATTAGGCCTAGCCGACCGGCTTAAGCCGTCGGCGGACGCCGATGCGATTCATTACAACCTGAAGGATCACCCGTTTGAACGCAGCCGCACAACCTCTCACCTACACCCGCCGCGGGGAATTCCTCGCCGGGGTACGCGCGACCATCCCGCTGATCCTGGGCGCGATCCCGTTCGGCATCATCTTTGGCGCGCTCGGTGTCGGCAGCGGCCTGTCCGCAGCGGCGACGATCGGCATGTCGCTCTTCGTCTTCGCCGGGTCGGCGCAGTTCATCGCCGTCGGGCTGGCTGCCCAGGGCAGCGCCGTCGCCTTCATCGTGCTGACGACGTTCGTCGTCAACCTGCGCCATGCCCTGTACTCGGCATCGCTGGCGCCCTACATGAAGCATCTGCCGCAGCGCTGGCTGCTGCCGCTCGGCTTCTGGCTGACGGATGAGACCTATGCGGTCGTCATCACGCGCTATGCCCAGGACGATGCCTCGCCCTACAAGCAGTGGTTTCACCTCGGATCGTCGGTCTTCATGTACGTCGGCTGGCAGATCTGGACGCTGATAGGCATCGTCGCCGGGCAGCAGCCGGGGCTGGCGCAGTTGGGGTTGGATTTCGCCATGTCGGTCACCTTCATCGGCATCGTCGTGCCGTTGCTGATCAACCGGCCGATGGTGGTCTGCGCGTTGGTAGCCGGTGCCACAGCCCTGCTGACCTATTCGATGCCGAACAAAATGGGCCTGATCGTGGCGGCGGTCGCGGGCATCGCGGCGGGCATCGCCATGGAAGTCGCGATGACTCCACGGCGCGCGCAGCCACCGGGCATATCCGGTGAACGGGAGGTCTCCCCATGAGCGAAAGAGAGCTGCTCCTGATCGTCGGCATGATGGCGGTCACGTTCGGCGTGCGCTACCCGGTGCTGGCGCTGGTCGGGCGTTTGCAACTACCGCGGCCCGTCATCCGCGCGCTGCGCTACGTGCCGGTCGCGGTGCTGACGGCGATCATCGTGCCGGAACTTGTCCTCCACGGCGGCACGTGGAACGTCCGTCTGGATAACGCTTATCTGGTGGCCGGGATCGTCTCGATCCTGATCTCATGGCGCACCAAGAATCTGCTGCTGACGATCGTGATCGGCATGGGCGTCTTCCTGGTTTGGCGGGCGCTGACGGGCATGTGAGATCGCCGCCGGGCAGCCCGCCTGCTACAATCCCGGCGATGATCGAGTCTCTCACCCGACGACGGCGTTCGTCTCCCCCAGTGACGCTGCGCGGCGCGCTGATCGATGGCCGCCCGCGTGATCTGCATGTCGCCGAGCGTGTGCTGGCAGGCCCCGCCGCCGATGCGCTGACGGTCGATCTGGACGGTTACGCGCTCTTCCCCGGCCTGATCAACGCGCACGATCACCTGGAACTCAATCACTACCCGCGGACGAAGTTCCGCGAGCGCTACGCAAACGCCCACGACTGGGGCGAGGACGTCAATGCGCATCTCGACGACGAGCCATTCGCATCGCTGCGGGCGCTGCCGCTGGCGGATCGCTGCTTCATCGGCGGGCTGAAGAACTTGCTCAGCGGCGCGCTGACCGTCGTCCAGCACAATCCGCCGCACAAATGCCTGTTCCAGCGCGATTTCCCCGTCCGCGTGCTGCATCGCTATGGCTGGGCACATTCGCTCCATTTCGCGTCGGATGCGGAGATTGTGCGTTCCTTCAAAGCGACGCCGCGCGGCGCGCCCTGGTTCCTCCACCTGGCGGAGGGCACGGACGAGATCGCGGCGAGCGAGTACGCGCGGCTGAAAGCGCTCGGCTGCGTCGACCAGCGAACCGTCCTCATCCATGGAGTCGGCCTGAGCGAGACCGATGCCGTCGACGTTGCGCGGCGCGTGCGCGGGCTGGTCGTCTGCCCGACGACCAACGCCTATCTGCTGGGGACGGGTGGCCTGCACGACTCGGCGCGCGCGTTCGCGGCTGCCGGGGGAACGCTCGCGCTCGGCAGCGATTCGCGCCTGACCGCCGATGGTGATCTGCTCGACGAGATACGCGCCGCTGGGATCGATCCGGCGCGAGCCTGGGCTTCCGCCGCCCGACTGCTGGGCATGAATGAGACCCCCTTCGCCCCCGGCACACCCGCCGACTTCATCGCTTACCGTGCGGATGCCGGGCTGGCCGACCTTGGGCGCGCAGGGCTGGCGCTGATCGTGCGCGACGGCAGCCCGCAGATCGGCGATCCGGCGCTGATGGCGCAGTTCCCGCACGTGCAGACGATCCCGGCGCTGCTCGACGGCCAGCCCAAGCGCGTGAACCTCCGCCTCGCGCAGCAGATCGCGCGCTGTGCCATCCACGAGCCGGGGTTGGAGATCGATGGCGAGGACAATTGAGCCCATGAGGCGACATAGCATGCATGGCAGATACTTCGACCGCCTGTAGGTTCGCTTTGTGCCACCCTCAAACCATCACGAACCGCTGTTCATACCCGGCGGCGCGGTCAGCACCCTGGGGACATACTCCAGCATTAGGATTCTGCCGTCGAATGTCCGGCTGGAAATCATGTCGAGCGCGACGTCGGGATAACCGTCGTAGATCCGGTCGCTGCCGGTGCTCCCGGTGATCACGGGGAAGATGCCCACTCGGAAACGATCCACCAGACCGGCCTTGAGCAGCGACCGGCCCAAGCTGACGCTGCCAAGGGTGGTCAGCGGGTGGTCGCTTTCCTGCTTCATCTTTCGCACAGCCTCGACCGCATCTCCGCTGATGAGCTGGGTATTGGCCCACGGCAACGGGGACTGCAACGTCGAGGAGAAGACCACCTTACGTGCGTTAGTCAGTTCGGCCATGCTGTCTTCTTCTTCGCTTCCCAGATCCGATCCTGGAGTGCCCACTTGAGAAGTGAATCCGTACATCAGACGGTAGGTGTTCGCGCCCATCAAGATCGTGTAATTGCGTTCGCCCTCCTGACCGAGCCAACTGAGATATTCGGGGCCTTCCAGCCCCCACCAACCGGGCCACCCTTCGGCGCCGCCATAGCCATCCAGCGAGGTGATGAAATCTACCAACAGTTCTTGCATGAGAATTCCTCTTTACTGACTTATCTCGCTAACGATACCGTCCTCACGTGTTCAGGCCGAGCGTGGCCGCAGCGTAGTGCGGTCGCCCGGCGGGCCGGTAGACCTGGATCGAGAAATGTCGCTGCCTCGTCGACAAACACTCAACTCCTTCTATATGCGAGAAGTACGGGTAATGTGAGCCGCTTCACCACCTCGAACCGGAAAAGTGATCCGTATTTCGCATTCCGTTGGGCAAGGGTCAAGCAAGCCAGCGCCATTTGTGCTAACCTATGAATCGGTGGCGCGCGCCCGACGCGGCTCTTGACATTTGCCAAATTTAGATTAATCTAAAATTACATTGTGGTGGATGAAAGTACGCAACGTGGAGACTTCCCTATGAAGCACTATCTCGTGATCGCCGCAGCGCTGCTGGCTCTGCTGTTGAGCGGCGTGGGCATGGCCTCGGCGCAGGAGACACGACTCAACATCGTCGCGACGACGACGCAGGTGACCGATCTGACGCACATCCTGACCGAGGGCGTCGATGGCATCGCCATCACCGGCCTGATGGGCGCGGGCGTCGATCCGCATCTGTACCAGCCGACCATCAGCGACATCTCGGCCATGAACGCCGCCGATGCCGTCTTCTACAGCGGGCTGCACCTGGAAGGCAAGATGGGCGAAGTGCTCGATGCGCTGGCTGAGCAAGGCGTCGTCACCTACGCCGTCTCCGACCCGGTCAAATCCGCGGGCTACACCTTCGGCGGCTTCCGCCTGTCGGACGAGTTCACGGACGTCGACGACCCGCACTTCTGGTTCGACCCGCGAAACTGGCAGCTCGCGACCGAAGGGCTGGCGGATACGCTCGCGCAGATCGACCCGGCCAACGCGGCCACCTACAGCGCCAACGCCCAGGCTTACATCGCCCAGCTCGACCTGCTCTATAGCTGGGGGCAGGAAGCGATGGCCGTCGTGCCGGAGCAGCAGCGCTACCTGATCACCTCGCACGACGCGTTCCAGTATTTCGGCGATGCCTTCGGCTGGCAGGTGCGCGGCTTGCAGGGCATCAGCACCGTCGACGAGGCCGGCGTGGCCGACATTCAGGATCTGGCGAGCTTCATCGTGACGCAGGGCATCCCGGTCATGTTCATCGAGAGCAGCGTGCCGCCGGATGCGATTGAGGCGGTGCAGGAAGCGGTACGTGCGGCGGGCGGCACGGTCGGCATCGGTACGCGCGTGCTCTACTCGGACGCGATGGGCACCACCAACACACCCGGCGGCACCTATCTGGGCATGCTGGCGACCAACATCATCACCATCCTGCAGTCGTTCGGTTATAACGTGCTGCCCTTCCCGGTGGATCTCAATCTGCCGAGCGTGGAGACGCTCGTCGGGGGCTAAGCGATGGCTTGCTCGCGGCCCCGGCTGCGGGTAGACTGAGGGTCACTTGTGGGGGCGCAAAACGAATGATGCGCCCCGTTTGCTGTATCGATGGATCGTATCCGTGACCCGACGCCTCGCCCTCCTTCTGCTGCTGACCTGCGTCGCCCTGACGCTGCTCGTCTACGGGCGCGCGCTGGCGCTGCCGCTCTACATGGACGACGTGATCTTCGCCCGCTACATCGAGCCGCTCAGCCTGCCGGAGATCTTCTACCGCGTCGGCATCGTGCCCTACTATCGCCCGCTCAGCCTCGTGCCGTGGAAGCTGATCCAGATGGCGGCGGGCGCTTTCGACGCGCCGCTCATGCACGCGCTCAACCTGATCGTGAACGCCGTCAACGGCTGGCTGGTCGGACTGCTGGCGTTACGGATCGCCCCGCGTGACGGCTGGCGCGCCTGGCTGCTGGCCTTCTCGGCAGCGATCGTCTATCTGCTCTTCCCGTTCTCGTATCAGGCCGTGCCGTGGGCAGCGGCGCTCGGCCATCTGATGGCGGCGAGCGGCGCACTGATCGCGATGTTGGCGCTGCTGGCGTGGTGGGAGCATGGCGGTGGCTGGCGCCTCCTGCTGATCTGGCTGGGCGTGGCGATCAGCGTCTTCAGCCACGAGAACGGCGCGGCGACCGTCCTGCTGCTGTGCCTGCCCTTCGCGCTCGATCCGGCGCGTCTCCGTGAACGGCGCAAACTGCTGCTGGCACTTGGCCCGTCGCTGCTGATCGTGGCCGCCTTCGCGCTGATCTGGCTGGCGCTGCCCAAGGATCGCGATGCCTTCGCGCTGACGCTGCCGGACGTCGCCCAGAACGCCGCCTACTTCGCCCAGGGCATCGGCTTCCCGGTCGCGCAGACGGGCGGCGCACTGACACGAGCGACCACGCTGCCGTCGTGGCTGATCGCTGTCGGGTTGAGCGCAATTGGACTCGCGCTGGCATGGCTGCTGTCGGCGCGTGGGCGACGTCTCTTCACTTTCGGCGGCCTGTGGTATGCCGTCGCCATCAGCGTGCCGACGATCCTGCTGCCGCATCGTTACGCCATCGACGGCCCGCGCTTGATGCTGCTGGCGTCGGTCGGCGCGGCGCTCGTCTGGGCGGGCGCGCTGACCTCCGCGGTCGATGGCGCGCTCGGCAGTGCAGAACCGGGTCGCGATCCGTTCACGCTGCGGCGGCGTGCACGGCTGTCGGCGCTGGCTGCCCTACTGATCATCCTCGCCATCCTGCCGACCAGCCTCGTCTTTATCAACGAACGGATGGCGCTGCACGAAACGCTCGCCCCCGCCTACGAGTCGATGTTCGCCGAAGCGACCGAGAGCGATACGTCGAGCGCGTTCATCAACGTGCCCGTCTGGCTGGCCTACCGCGACTCGCAGTATGCGCTCGGCAGCGAGGGCATCACCTACATGACCAACTACATCGGTTTCCCGGATCTGATCCACATCAACACGGGCGTCTGGCCGGAGGCGACCGCGCTGGTGGCCGAGGACATCCGCGACGAGATCCCCGGCGCCTACTGGGACGTGCTCGCCTACGAGACGATGCCGGACGCCGCGGCGACGGTGCGCAAGAGCTGGCGGGGCTACGCGCTGCAATGGATCGGCGGCGGCTGGCGCTGGGCCTGTGCCGAGCAGGTCAACACGCGCGTCTTCGTCCTGTCGACCTGCCACACAACGCGCCAGTGGCCGCCCGACGGGGCGCTGCACGAGACGATCCCCGGCCCGTTCGCCTTCGAGGACGGCATCACGTTGGAGGCGCTTAGCGCGTACCCAGACGACGGCCTGATCGCGGTCGATCTAGCCTGGAGCGCGCGCGAGGCTCAGCCGGTGACGGCGTTCGTGCATCTGGTTTGCGACGGCGATGAAACGCCCATCGCTCAGGCGGACGGCGCGCCGCTGCGAGGGCTGCTGCCGTTCGCGTCGTGGCCGGGCGGCGTCTGGCGCGAGCTGCGCTATCTCAACCCCGGCGCAGCAGCTATCGACGGCTGCTCGGTGCACGTCGGCCTCTACGATCCGTCGACCGGCGCGCGCGTGCCACTGCTCGACGGCGGCGACTTCGCCGAGACGAAGATCGCGATGGACTGAGCGCACTCACTCGAATGACGGCAGCCCGAACTGACGGCGCTCATCGGCGCTCAGGCTGCGGACGACGCAGCAGTCGCGGGCATAGGCCATCAGATCGTCGAGCGTTTCCCAGGCGGGCACCGTCACACCGCTGTACTCGTTGCTGCCGACACCATCGCGCACAACCCACGCGTACGTCATGAAGATCAGACGTTCGCCGTCATTGCTCCATTCCGCCAGCGTCGTCGGCGCGTCGGTCTCGTAGAGCAAGATCCGGCGCTCGACATCCCAGATCTCGGCCCGGCTGCCCGGCGCGACCAACAGCCGATTGGCATGCGGCGCCCATTGAATGCTGTAGGCGTTGGTGAACGTGAGCACTTGCTCCCCCGTGCGAACATCCCAGACCCACGAGCGCGATGGCAGACTGAAGGGGCCGCCGGTCGCGTGCGCGGATAGATAACGCCCATCCGACGACCACTCGATAGTCGGCCCGCCGTATCTGTCATCCAGGTGCAGCGTTTGCAGCAGCCGATTATCACGCGAGTCGTGAATTGCGATCAGCGTCCGGGTCGCCTCGGTCGAAGGATCATAACGATAGATCAGGCCACCATCCGGCGAGACGATGTCGGTTGCCAGATAGGGCCGCGCGCCCGGCTCCGGCTCGACATCGGGCGGGAGTGGCCGCGCCCGGCTCCCGGCATCCCAGACATGAATCAGGGCCTTGCTATCGAGCGCGGGGATGAACAGCGTGTCGATGCTCGCAGCGACGTAGGCACTATCGACAGCCCAAACCGTGTTCAGGGCATAGGTCGCGGCATAGGGGCCACCATAGAGATGCAGCTCTTCATAACTCCCATCGATGCTGCCCGTATCAATGCGCACCGTATTGTGCACCGCGCTCGAAGCCAGTTCGCCGTTGATCGACCATTGGGGGTTATTTGCCATTTGCGAAACCGATATCGCATCGTCACCGCTTAAGTCGTCAAGCGTGATGTCCAGCAATCCCGTCGTCCCGACGGTATTCGCGATCAACGGTTGCTCATCAATCCAGAGCACCTTGTAACCGGGATGCATGTCGCCGCCCAACGGGATATCTTCCAGGCGTTCGCCGGTCGAGGCATCGAACCTCGCCGCTTGCATCAGTTGAGTTCCCAGGATCTGCCGGCTATCCGGCGACCAGGCGGCGGACATGAATCCCTGTTGTGTAATGTCGGCGAACGGGGACGGCATCACCAGCGTCAGGAGCTGTGCGCCGGTGTTGGCATCCCACAGACTGAGGTTATCCAGCGTCAAAATACGGCGACCATCAGGCGACCAGAGCGGAACATGCCCGGTGATGGTGAAGCGCTGCCGCCGGGCCTCGACCTCCCAGATTTGCAGCTGATCGCCCACGCGCACAGCCAACTGATCGCCGGAGGGTGACCAGGCGATGGCGAAACCGGTGATGACGTTGATGGGCGTTTCGCCGCCCAGATCACGCACGGTCGTCACAGACGGATCGACGAAAGCTACGCGCGCCGGATTCGCGGGCGACCACAAGAGCGCGCAGCCCGTCCAATCGAGCAGCTGCTGGTCGGCCTCCAGCGCCCAGACGTGGAAGGTGGACATCGGCCAACCATCCACCGAATACGCATAAGCCAGGGGCGGCTGGCACGGTCGTTCCGGTTCCGGCGTTTCTGTGTAACCGGCAACGGAGGTGGTGGAAAGGAAACGGTGCTGTGCGGACACGCCATGGATCGAGAAGCCCGGATCATCCTCGACCAGAAAACGAAGACGCGTACTCTGCACCGCCGTCGCCAGCGCGCGCTCCGCCTGCCAGACGTAGGGATAGTGGTCGAGCACCTCCAGCGCCAGCAGCACGCCGCGATCCGGGTAAGGGCCGCTCGCCTCCAGCTCCGCCTGGGCGGACAGCCGCAGCGCCTCCGAGACGGTGCCCTGGTAGACCGCGGTCGCTTCGTTGTTCTCCGCCAGCACGCGGTTCGTCTCTGACCGTTGGAACAAACCGAAGGAGAGCGCCGCCAGCGCTACCGTGACGACCAGCGCAATCGAGACGCCGATCAGCAAGTTGCGCGTGCGCTGCGTTTGCCGCTGGCGACTCGTCTGGATGTAGTCGATTTGGAGCGGCGTCGGCTGCGGATCGAGATTAGCCGCGGTGACGAGCCAGCTCTCCGCCGCCTTCAGATCTTCACCGCTGAGCAAATAGCTGCCATCCCGCTGATTGACGTCCCACTCTCGCGCACGAGTCAGCAGGCGCGTATGCGCGCGGACGTGTTCCGGGTCTTGCTGAGCGACCTCGACCAGGGATTGGAAAGCCAGATCAAAGTTGTCATTGGCGCGAGCGAACAGCCAGTTCAGACGGCGCAGATGCGTCCAGTTCTCACGCGCGGGCGCACCCCAATCCTGTCCCTGCCACACAAGCTCGCTCGCGCCCGCATCCACGTCGCGGCGGACGACCGGGATGATGCGCTTGCTGTTCTGGCGCGCGTACGTCAGTTCAAGATTGCAGACGCGTGACGCGACCGAATCCGGGCTGATGATGAAGACGTACGCATCCGAGGCGTCGATGCCCTTCTCTATCTCCAGCATCCAGTCGACTGAGTAGGGAATATCGTCGAAATCGACCCACGAGCTCAAACCCGCAGCTTCTAAAGCGTCGAACAGCTGCCGCGCGAAGTCGATATCTTTGCGCGAGTAGGAAATGAAGACGTCTGTCATCCACACACCCCCTCAGTACGACCTGCGGGCGCAAGGGACAGACATTCTAAGCGAGGGGTGGAAAGTTTACAAAGAAGCCTGACTGCTCAAACGTCACCCATCACCCACTCGAAGACCTGCTCGGTCAGCGCGGGGTTGCCCGTCAGTTCGGTGCCGTCGATCTCATCGCACAGCCGGAAGCCATGCTTCTCGTACAGATGGCGCGCGGCGGTCAGCCCGGCGAACGTCGTCAGGTAGACGCGGCGGAAGCGCTGCTCGCGGCAGAAGTCCATCGCGGCGTCCATCAACCGGTTGCCCAGCCCCAGCCCCTGATACGCCTCGTCGAGGATGAACCAGCGCAGCCGAGCGCCTTCGTCCGCGGCCCGTGCGCCGTCGATGAAAACCGCGCCCGCGATCCGCCCATCGACGTGCGCGAACCAGGCGCCATCGCGCGCGGCGTCGAAACGGTTCATGAAAGCGGCCAGCTCGGTCGCGACCTTGGCCTCGAAATACAGCCCCAAGTCCCAGTGCCTGGCATAATAGTCGCCATGAAGTTCGGTGATGCGCCCCAAGGCGCCGGGCGTATAACCGGTCAGTTTGATCTCGTCCACGCCATCCTCTTTTGCGATCCGGCCAGCATTTGAGATGTGCGAAGCTGGCTCCGCATCTTATTGTAGAGGGATGGCGCGGCGATGTCCTAGACTCCGGAGTCGAGTGGAGAAGCGCGATGAGTCACGTCATGACGCCGGGCGGCAAACGGCTGCGCGCCCTGCGCGAATACCACGGCAAAACGCAGTTGGATGTCGAACTGGATGCCAGCCTGGGTATCGGCTACCTGCAGCGGCTCGAATCGGGCCGCGTGCAGCAGCCGGAGCGCGACACGCTGGAGCGCATCCTGGCGGCGCTCGACGCGCGCTACAGCGAGCGGCGTGAAGTGCTGGAACTGTTCGGCTACGTGGTCGATGCGCCGATCCCGAACGACGCTGAGATCGAGTGGGCGGTGTCCGTCTGCCGCGCAGAACTCGACAGCGCCGCCTTCCCGACGTACCTGCTCGACTGCGCGCACCGGCTGCTCTACTGGAATGCGCTCGTGCCCCGCTTGTACGTGACGCCGGGCACGAACCTGAGCGCCGATGGACTGCGCCGCCTGTCCGTGCTCAAGCTGATCTTCGACCCGGCCTATCACGTGACGCCGCGGATCGTGAACGGCGACGCCTTCTTCCCGGCGCAGATCCGCGCGCTGCGCTACGAGATGCAGCGCTTCCACGATGAGCCGTGGATGGGCGAGCTGATCGACGACATGCGCCAATCGGCAACCTTTGCCCGCTATTGGGATCTGGCGCAGCGCGAGGCGGTACACTTTTCCGCCCGCCCGCTCACGCTGATGGAGATCGCCGTCACGGGAGTCGAGCAAGCGCTGAACTTCCGCATCATCTCGGAGCCGTTCGTGCAGGATCACCGCTTCCGCGTCATCTTCTGCCTGCCGGCGGATGCGCACTCGAATCAGCAGTGCATCGACTGGCTGAGCGACGCGATTAAGCATTGACCCCTGGCGCGAGCGCAGCGGACTTGTTACAAACGCCCTCATATCCACCGCACGACTGGGGGAACTCACCATGAGCGAATCGAAAGTCGAGCAAGCCGGTGCCTTCTTCGGGCTGTGGACGCTCAACCGCGAGGCGTCCCGCTACGCTCAGGGCGAGCCACCGCACGACGCCTCCTACAAGCTGGAGCCGGACGGCGACGCGATCAAAGTGACGATGGACTGGCTCGGCCCGGACGGGCTGCCCAAGCACCAGGTCTACACCGGCGTGCCGGATGGCGTCGTCTATCCCTACGACGGCGGCGACGTGGTCGATGCGATCTCGATGACGCTGCTCGACGCGCGCACGCTGGATACCGACTCGCGCAAAGACGGCAGAATCATCGCCTACGCGCGCCGCGTCCTCAGTGAGGATGGGGAGACGATGACGATCACGATGCGCAGCTTCCTGCCGGATGGCCGCGAACTCGACAACATCGCCGTCTACGAGAAATCCGTCGACTAATGCGACTCGCCGCTACGACAACCGATGTCGGGGCGCCAGTCTAGGCTTGTCCGCCGAACGAACAATCGCCAAAACCGAATTGTACAGACGCGCAATTGCGCATCCGGCGCGCGCCTAGTCCCCCAGATCCAACTCCATGAAGCAGATGTATGCCTTCAGCGCGTCGGACATGTCGAGGTACGGCGGGATGTCGCGAAACCCCAACGAGCGATAAAGACCCTGCGCGCTTGCCATGAAGCCGAGCGTATCCAGCCGAATCGTCCGGTAGCCGAATTTGCGCGCCTCGCTCAACGACGCCTCGGCCAGTGCCTTGCCGACGCCCTTGCCGCGGCACGACGGGCGCACGAACAGCGTGCGCATCTCGGCGACCGTCTCCGTCAGCCGCCCCAGGGCGATGCAGCCGCAGACGTCGTCGCCGTCGGTCGCGATCAGCAGGCAGCCATCCGGCGGGGTGTGTTCCCCGGGGAATTTGTGGCGCACGTCGTCGTAGTCGTGCTCGGACGTGAACTCGCGGATGTCCAGTTCCGGGTACTGGGCGCGGATTTCGTCCAGCATCCAGTCGACATATTCCTGTGACAGGGTGATGAAGTGTTCCAGCGCCTCGCCCGTCTGCGCCGCGCGTATCTCGATCATAGGCCGCGTCTTTCCGTTCCGAATGCACGTCACAGATTGTAAGCGGGGCAGCGCGCGCCGTCATAGACTCCGGAGTCGAACTGGGCAAGGCATAGGAAAACATCGAGGGCGGCGCAGCAAAGGAGGGACGAGAATCATAGAGGCGCGCTTGCGCACGCCTCTACGTTGTGTGAGGGCACGGCTATGGTGACCGTGCCCACGTGTTGGTCGCTAGTACCGGACGGGCGGGCGCGTGAAGCTTTCCACCGCAGCCGGGCCGCCAACGGCCTCGAGGCTATCGTACAGGATCTGGAGCGCATAGTCGCCATTGTGTGCGAACACGCCCGGGTCCTTCTGGATGTACTGATAGTTGTAGGCCGCCTGGAGCAGTGTCGGCGTCCAGGTCGCATAGCGGTCAGCTTCACCCTCATCGACCACGCCGTTGCTGTTAGCATCGACGAAGAAGTAGGGGTAAGCCGCCGAGTTGTAGGCAATCGACGTGCCGACGGTCTCAGTCGCATACTTCTGGATTTCGACCAGCAGTGCCTCTTCGAGCGCCATCACTTCGTCGCGGATCGGCTCTTCAGCGTCGCCGTCGCCGTCATAGTCGATAGCCTCGACATCTTCCGGCTCCTGACGGATGAAGAGTACGTCTTCCTGCTCTTCGACGTCTTCGTGGCAGTCAGCGCACAGGTTGACGCGGAAGTCGCCGCTGTGCGGACGGTGGCAGTCGACGCAGGTCTGAACTTCTTCAGCGTGCATGAAGCGGCCGTCGTATTCCTTACCTTCGAACTGGTAGGCGCCCTGCGCTTCGTTGCCGAACAGGGTAGCGCCAGCGGCGAAGTAATGGACGTTACGGAACGCCAATGCATCGGAGACTTCGTTCGGCCCGACGCCCGCGCGGCCGATGGCCGCGTTGACGCTGACGGTCGACTCACGTCCCTGGTGGCACTCGATACACAGGTTGGCATCTTCGCCTTCGCCGAAGCTGAGCGTTGCACCACTGGGGAACGGAACCTCGGCTACCTGGTAGCGCGTGAATTCGCTCAGGCTGTCGTGGCAGGTCGAGCATGCAAGTGAATTCGACGGCGCTTCATTGATGGCCACGCCATTTTCCAGGAAGATCGGCAGGCCTTCGGACGAGTGACATTTCGCGCACGTGCCGGGAACCACGCCGTCAGCATCCCAGTGACGGAAGGCTTCGGCGGTCACATCGAAGTGGCCGGGATCGGTACGGGTCGCGTAGGTCAGGTCGACCGGGTCGCTCAGTTCTACGTTCAGGCTCGCGATCGAATCGAACAGCAGCTCGATGTGGTAAGTCGGGTTGTGTGCGAAACCACCGGGGTCCTTGACCGTGAACTGGTAGTTGTAGGCTGCCTTGAGCAGATTGGCGGTGAAGGCCTTGTAGCCATTGGCGAACGTGCCTTCGTCCCCGCTGACTTCGCCATCACCATCGGTGTCGACGAAGAAATAGGGATAGGTGGCCGGGTCGTAGGCAATTGGCGTGCCCACAACTTCGTCCGCATACGACTGGATGGCTTCGAGCAGCATCTCCTGGAGACCTTCGATCTCCTCGGCGATACCTTCATCGATATCTTCGTCACCGTCATAGTCCGCGCTCGAACCTGGCATACGGATGTACATCAGGTCTTCCTGGGTCTCGACTTCGTGGCATTCGGCGCAGACGTCGACCTTGATTTCCAGCGTGTGCGGATTGTGGCAATCGGCGCAGGTCTGGAGACCCGGCACGTGCTCATTCGGCAGCTGGTAAACCATGCCCTCGTACTCGTAGCCGCCGTGCGCTTCGGAACCGAAGAGCGACGCTGCTGCTGCGTAGTAGTGGACATTGATGAAGCCCAGTTGGTCGCTGGGGGTATTCGGGTCGTCCGTCAAGCCGGCCGCGGCGATGGCGTCATTGACCGTATTGGTCGATGCACGCCCCTGGTGGCAGACCATACAACGCCCTGAACGCGAGCCATCGGGAATATCGACGACTGCGCCAGACGGGAAGGTCACGCTGGTGAGCGCGACGGCATTGGGCGCGTGGCAAGCATCGCACGTGATGACCGTGCCAATCGGCGCGGGTGCATCGACGACGCCGGCTTCACTGCCGTCCTGCCCGACGTAGTCACGATAGCCGGGTGTCGAATGGCATTGCGCGCAATCGGCCTCAACTTCGCCTTCGTCGTTCCAGTGATTGAATGCCTCGGCATCCGCATCGGCGTGAGCAGACTCTACCCAGGCGTTGTAGTACTCCGCCAGATAGGGTGGCTCCTCCATCTCATCCTGGGCCAGTGCCCGGGACTGAGTGAGAAGCACGAAGCCTGCCGCCACAAGCAGAACTCCTAGAAGCGCTACTAAATGGTATTTTCTCATAAGCCCCTCTCCTTAAAGGTGGACTGCGGCGTTTGCGTTCAAGGTTGGCGAGGGTTTCGCCTCGACAACCGCTGGTGGCTTCCTGTCCTGGTGTTCATGCGCCGTCTTGACTGCGGCACACAAAACGCACGTGACACACGTCGCCCCCTGACCCTCATTGTCGCATCAAGCCCGTTTTTTTCCGTCAGTCTCGAGGATGATTCGCGATCATCCTCGAGACTGATTCTGAGGATTTGATGAGTGGAACGAAGTCATGTGGGATGAGCAATCGGTGATGATGGAGGAGAATTTAGGTGACGAGGTGCGAGGTGACGAGAGAGGCGGAACGAGGACAGAGTGATCGCATGAAACGCGCGAGACGGGTCAGAAGGGGCCTTTCGTAGGGGATCATCATGAGGCGCCCGCGCGAGGCTCGCTTTTCTGGCAGACGCCTTAGATTCGGCCAGGCGCGAAATGAAGGTGCGGCACAACCGTCGCCCGACCGTCGAACGGTCGGGCTGGCAGATTCTGGAAGCCATCTGGAAGATGGCTGCTGGGACAGCGCGAAGCCAGCGCCATGCTAGACCAAGACCCAGCCCCATTCCATGGGGCTTACCTGAAGCGCCAGCGCGAGGCTTCGAGCCTCGTGCGGTCGACGATGCAAGCCCATCAGAACAAGCACTATGATGCACAGTGCATCAAAGTGAACCGCACAACGATCGTGGTGCGATTGGATCAGGAACAAGGCGGCGAAAGATGGGGACAAGCAGGATAAGGACTATAGCTACGAATAACGAAGAAACTGTTTCAGATCTTCACTCATCCCTCATCACCTGTTGCCTCGTCACCTTCCCCCTCATCCCCGCTCGGCCAGCACCCCGCGCAGGAGCATGTCCGTCATCGAGACGGCGATCTCGCGGCCATCCAGGCGGCCATCCGGGCGATACCAGACGCCGACCCAGTTGTGCGCGCCGAGCAGCATCTTGACGAAGATCGGCACGTCGAGCGGGCGGAAGACGCCGCATGCGACACCCTCGCTGACGACCTGGCGAAAGAGCGCCTCGAAGCGGTCGCGGCGGGTGAAGAAGGCGTCGCGGCGGCGGATGATGTCGTCGTCATCTTCGGCAGTGAAGCCGTTGGCGATGGCTTTCATGTTCATCAGCGCGCGGATCTCGAAGACCATGGCCGCGCCGACCGCCCGATTCTCGGTTACGCCGACGATGTGATGCTCGATCATGGCGCGCAGCTTATCGACCGGCGGCAGATCGGCGGATGCGATCGGCTCGATCTGGCTCAGGATGTATTCGAGGCCGACTTCGAGCACGGCCAGCATCAGGGCATCTTTGTTGCGAAAGTGATGGTAAAGGCTGGCGGCGGTCAGATTGACGGCGGCGGCGATGTCCTTCATGGTCGCCGCCTCGTAACCGTAACGCTGCAAGATGTCGGCAGCAGCTTCGATGATCTCGTCGCGATTGACCGATTGGTCGGCGGGCTTACGCGCCATCACGACCCCCTGGAACGGAAGACGAGGACGTAAATGCCGACCAGGATGGCGATGAATGCCGGGGGCAGGCACATCGACAGGATCAAGCGCGGAAAATCTTCGAAACCGGCGCCGCCGAGCACGTTCCACAGGCCGATGAACCCGCCCACGGCGAGCACGGCCAGCACTGCCACAGCTATCTGTGCGCGCAGCAGCCCACGTTTCATTTCAGGTGGTTGCGATTGCGCCATGGTTCACTCCATTCGTACGCGGCACATTGTACCAGATTCGGGCTCACGTCCCCGGCATTTGATCCTGCGGGCCGGGCGCGCTCGGCGTAAAGGGATAGCTGGCCGGGCGTGGCGGCGGCGCATCCGGGCGGCCCACCTGTTGATGCGCATTCTCATAGGCAGCCTGCAAGCCTTGCAGCATCTGATTCTGCATGCCACGGTTCTCGATGCCGACGATCTCGTTGCGTGCGCTGTCGAACAGCTCTTCCGCGCGCCGCTCGGCGTTGGCGATCATCAGTTCGTTGACGGCCCACATCTGGTAGGTGTAGCCGTTGGTCGAGCGAGCGCGGTCGTCGCCGCCTTTGACCAGCGTCAGCGCCTCGCGATACTGATCGCGCGCCTCTTCGAAGCGGCGCTGCGGAAACAGGAAGCTGGCATAACTGCGCGTCGCCAGCGAGCGGTAATACGCATCCGGCGAGACGTCGATCGCCTTGCGATAGTATTTCTCCGCCGTGAGCACGTCCCCCGACCAGGCCAGCGAATAGGCCAGCGTGTTGTACTCGACCGACGTGACCAGCTCCGGGATCTCCTCGGCCAGATACGACGCGAGGCTGAGCAAGAATCCCTGCTGCTGGTTGAGCGTGGCCGACGCCGTCTGGTAGTAGATCGGGTTGGTGTTGGCGGCCTCGACGAACAGCTTGGCGTTTTCGAGCTGCGTATCGGTGATGCGCTGGAGCGTATCCGAAAGCTGGCTGCGCAGCGTCCGTTTTTGTTCGTGGCGCGCGCTCTGCTGCGAGACGATCAGCGCGATGAACGACAGCAGCACAGCGACGCCGCTGATGATGTTGCTGAGCAGGGCACTGCTTTCCATGGTCTCCCCCCTGATTCTGGCTGGCGGCGATCGGCAATCGGCATTTCGGAACGGACGCCAAGAATGGCGTCCCTACAGATCACATCGCCCCCGTAGGGGCGAAGCGATGCCTCGCCCGTCCGCTCGAGATGCTTTGTGGCGATACGAGCCCATCCACCTTGCCTTCATTGAAGAATCTCCTCCCGCGGCGGACGCCTGGGAGGAGATTCTCGTTTGCCTGCGATTGCCGTCACCGGCAAAGGATGGCGACCTAGCTGCGGCGCGGCATCTCGGGATTGCCCGGATTGAAGTGCTTGAGCATGACCAGCGGTTCGGTCGCGCTCAGGTTGGTGACCTGCACGCCGCCGCGCGCCGCCGCGACGGTGACGAAGAACTCGTCCTCGGTCATTTCGCCGTAGCGGATCATCGACGGGGCACTGACGGCATGCGCGCCGAAGCGGCCGTAGCCCTGCACCGCGATGGTGCCATAGGCAGCCGCATCGCTGATGATGACCGTGCGCCCCGGCAGAACCGTCAGTTCCTTGGCGCTGTAGAAATCGCCACCGTAGACGATCCACTTCTCGCTGTAGCCCTGGTCGTGGACGGCAGCTTCTTCGCCGATTTGCTGCGGCGCGGTGAAGTGATTCTTGCCGAAGTGCGGGTCGACGTTGGTGTCCCAATCGAGCAGCGACATCAGGTAGTCGATGTCCTGGTGATATTCCGGCGGCACGTCCTTGACGACCAGATCCCAGCCGACAACCTGCTGATCGGCGATCAGTGACTGCCACATGCTGAAGACGTCGCTGGCGCGCTGCGGCTCATAGGTGCAGAGCGTGCCCGGCGCGTGCAGGATGCCTGGCGCGACGTCCCAACCGGTGCCGAGCGTCAGGCGGTAAGCCTTCGACAGGCTGAGGATGTGGTTGTCGCCATCGTTCCAGCGGCGCAGGCAGTCCGCCACCTGATCTTTGGTCGTGCCCGGCTCGAAACCGAAGAAGGTGTACGGAAATGTACCGTTGGTCAGGTTGTACTGCGCCGGGTAGAAATACGATTCCGGCTTGCCCAGCTTGCCGACCAGCGCGGCTTTTTCGTCGTCCTGATGCAGGTGATGCGGCAGCGGGTACATATTGTCGAAGAACTTCGAGTACATGACCCAGCCGCCATAGGCGTCGATGGCTTCCTGGCCGAGGAAGGCGGCGCCCATCAGCGCCAGGGCGTCGCGCAGGGTGACTTTGTCGCTGCCGGTGTAGATGTAGCTCAAGCCTTCGTCTTCCGGCGTGCCGGGGCCGTTATCGGCTACAACCGTCGAGGAGAACCAGCGTTCGTCGATGCCGCCGCGATGCGCGCCCAGCGCATACAGATCGTCGGGGTGCAGGCGCAGGCGTCGACCGGGAACGCAGAAGCTGCGCGGAACCCAGGTCGGCGTCAGGCGGACAATACCGCCGCCCTGTTCCAGTGCCTGGTTGATCGAGGTGCGTTGTTGCGAGTCATTCATGATGAGAGCCTTTATGCAGAGAACTTTAAGCCGTTAGCCAATTGATCTGGCGGCACACCGTCAGTGATTGGTCAGAAATAGTTGATGATCCGGCTTAAGATACCGCGGGAGAGGGTCTCCGGGCAAGGTTTTTGGGCGGGTTGACGAGGGAGTGCGCTACATCAACAAGATCATGTTGTCAGCATGTGCTCACTGCAATATCGACGGACAAGATAGGCATGATAAAGTCGCGATAATTCCGGATCATCTCCTGGTGGAGAAGCCTCATAGTCGTCAATCTCAAACACAGCGGTTTGCAGGCTACCGATTGCATGACTGAAATAATCCCAATATTGCTTCCATTCTTCTTGTGCAGAATCGGCATCTACGCTCGATGCCTTCTCCATCAAAACACGTCGAGAATCTGGTATTTGCTCTGACCTATCAGCAATTCCAATACGTATGTCGCGCAGATAATCTGCCATCGAATCATTCAAACGTGACACTGCGAACGTGTACTCATTTCGCAATCCATGTAGCTGCCCTATCAAATTCAGCGCAGCAAGATGCAGTTCGGCTTCCGGAATCGGCGTGCGTGAAATTGAGGAGTTAGTGTCCAGCATCGCTTCTGATAAGGCGACAGGGAAAACTGTAGTTCGAGCCGGCGGTTGCTCTCCGCGAACCAGCGTGAGTACGGTCTCTCTTGCCATGCGATAGGCAATTCCAAAGACCGGTCGATTGTCGACTAGCGGAATAATGTAGGCAAGACTGTAACTTGGCTCTAATTCTGAGAGTAACACCAGCGCCGCTCCGAGTGCACTATCCATATCTTGAGATTGTGTAGCACACACATCGGTTCCAATGACCAAGTTATATAGTGGTGGTTCCTCAAGATAGGCTTCTGGCAAGCAGATTATATGCGAGTAATCACCCAGAATCTCCAGTGCAACTTGGAGTTGCCTTTGAAATGTCTGATGCCTCTGCCGAATGAATGCTTTTACAAAGTCACATGGTTTCACCCCCTTGCTGACCGCATAGTTGTCCGACGTTTCTATCCAACACTCGACAGTTTCATATAATCTTCGATAGGCACTACGTTCTCTCGTGTCATCAATAGTCTGATCAAAGAAGACACCTTCCGCGCGCCTAATACGCTCAGCGGCAATCTGCATCTCAGTAACCAAATGTTGCGTTGAGAAAAGATTCAAGCGATACAAACGTGCTTCATCTCCGGTACGGGCATCCTGCGCTTTCAAATATGTGTATACAAAATCTCGCGTCGTTGCTTGCCATTGCCTTATGCGATCATGCTCAGTCTTGAACATAGTCTCGTACCGAGTGGGTAGATCGCGCGACGTTCGCAGCCACTCCCATGTAGAAATAATCTCGTGTTGAATACCCTTCGTATTTTTGCGAGTGATAAGACGCTCCAAGCGATCAATGAATAGATCGACCAACGCAAGAGAAGCCTGTCGGCATTGATGCCAGAACTCCAGATAGTCATAGATCAGTTCAGTCGCATAATAGGAGCGAACTTCCCGGAAATAGTACTTGTTGAGTTCATCGGTTGAATCAGCAAGGCGCTCTTTTGGCACAGACTTTCTCGTCTCGTCGTGACCCAATTGCTCAATTGGCGAAACTGGATAAAGCCCCTGAGAGCTGTAAGTGTCGAAATGGGGCATCCACTGACGAAGCAACTCAAGACGCCCTAATGCTTGTTGATGTGAATCAACAGTTTCGTCCACTACGAATTCAATTCGAACTTCAGTGCCATTCTGAGTCAGACTGAGCGTGTTTGTTGAGCGAACAAAATGTTGCACTAAATCTATCTCGTGTTCTGACCATAGCTCTTCATAAACAGCGGGATATTTCTCATAAAGGAGCTGCAAAAACGGGGCGCACTCTGACACGGGGTGCGAAAACAACACACTATGCCATGCGCCCGATTCGACGAATCGATCTGCGACATCAGTACTGGTATTCAAGTAAGGAACCCAGATACAGCCAATAGCTCCTGTTGAAGCAAGATGGTCTGACAGAGTCACATCTGAAAGTTGTCTTAGCGCAGTTCCAAGGAACTCGCTGGTAAATCGTCGTTCGTTAACTCCTCTTTCAGGCATTTGTTCAACAAACAATGCCATACGGCTCAATGCTGTCTCCGGGAATTTTTCGAATGACCTGAGGAGTTCAAAAACATCATCTTTGGGCACTGGGGCAGTAGCGATCACGAAGGAAATAGAGAAGGTAGCAGGATCAAATTCAGTCAGGAATTCGTCCATAGTGATTTGATTTGCAACAATATAGCGGTGTTCATCGGCTCTGAACAAAGCCTGTGTGATAGCGAGTGTTAGACGTACATTGTGGCTACCGCGTTGAACAAGAGAAGCGATTAGCTCGACATAGCCTGACTCTAGTTTTGGACTAGCGTATATTCTGTAGGCCAATTCAGGAAGGTTATCCTCAGTAGCAAGTCCTAGAAGCGTTTGAGCTGTTCGCGATATGGGATAACCGTCGTGAAGAAGAGTTGCAAGATGATCTGAACGGACGTAGTGAAGCCCTTCAACCTCCCCATCTGGAGATATGGCAAGATATTCATCCCGCATGGATAGCAGCAATTGCTGAACATCACTGTCCGTGACTACGTTATCTGCAATAGCATTCGTGCTCAGCCGCATATCGAGAACTTGGGCCAAGCTAACTAGCCGAAGAATCTCTAATTTCGCCTTATCTTCCTGAAGCAGGTATATGTTCCTGATTTGCCCTTCAAGGCGCTCCGAAAGCATTTGTCCCTGAGTGATCAAAAACACAAACTCAATCAAGAGCTTCTTGTCGGAAACTTGTTCATAGGCCCATGCCGCAGATGAAATGTTGGACGCAATGCGATTCTTGCCATGGAATTGCTCAAAGATGCTTTGAGCCTCCTCAAAGCTCAGGTCGGGAAGAACCGTCGAAACGTCGATGTTTTCCAGACTCGTCGAATAGCGAAACCAATTTTCTTGGCGTGTCGCGATGAGGAAAGAAACAGGTTTTCCAGCAAGTTCGCGGACTAACTCATGCCATGATTTCGTCTTGTCAGTCAAATCATTGATAAGAATAAGCAATGGAAGATTAAGCTTCAAAAGAGCCTCAATATATCGCTTCATCGGCTCTACGCGACTGCTATCTCGCAAGTCTTTGATGATTAGTACCGTGTGATGGTCATAGAAGTCAAAAGCGTATCTAAACAGTAAGGTCGATTTTCCCTGGCCGCTGGAAGCCCGAATTACGCATACCTGATGCTCTTGAAATTGTTTCTGAATCTGATCTATCCATTGATCTCGATGAGCATCAAGATTTCCTGCTATGTGTGCCGGTCTTGCTCCTTTGCCTTCATAGTAATCATCAAGATGGGGTTCATCCTTAAATACTAACTTTTCTATCCAACCCTGTTGAACAGCCGGGTTTTGATCCCCAAAGCTGATCCATTCGTCAATTTCGACCTTGGCAGCGCGTAAATCGTGCGCACCGATTTGTTTGCGGTCTTTGGCAAACTCATAGACACGGGACATCAGAACCAAAAAGTAAAGTTCTTCGTTAGCAGTATAAGCCTCAAAAGCTCGGATTATCGCTTCTTTGATGCGTGTCACCAATGTCGGCGAATCCGTGCGCTCTATCGTGATGTGATTGCAAAGCTCAAAAATCTCATCGGTTGAGCAATTGCAGCTTCTTGCTGTGGCCTCCAAGTTTCGACGTAATTGTGACGGAATCTGTGATGGCTTGTATACAAGATATTCTTCAAACTCTTGCAAGCCACCAGTAAAGTCGAAATCAACGACCAATCGAAAGTGCGTAGCACGATCTGCACGATGGACTTCCAAGAACTTCTTGAGTATTGCCTCTGAGGTCATCCATCCCCAATTCTGGTCATTTGCGGATGATTTCACCTGCACATACTCAGATGCACCTGAAGAAGCATGAAGATCTACATCTTCAATACCTTCGAATTGGAGAGTTGACCATTCTGGATTTGGTATGAGAAGTTCGAAAGCTCGGTAAAGGGAATAAAGAAGTTGAAATTGATAACGCTCTAGGGTAAGCGCGCCATGAGATCGTTTGTTAAACAGAGTTTCCAGCAAACTAAGTTGTCGACTATCTGCGGGCATATTACCTCACATGCTTCTGTGACATGCCTTTTGATAATCATACTTGAAATGTGAATTCCCGTTGAACCTATGCCTGGTTCCCCTCGCCATCAGTGCCTTGTACTCCCGCGCTCCAGGCCGACGAGCAGGCGGCGCAGGTTGTTGTAGTCTTCGAGGACGCGGCCCGCTCCGCGCGCGACGCACGTCATCGGGTCGTCAGCGACCCAGGTGCGAATGTTGACCTCTTCCGTCAGCCGTTCGGCTAAACCCTCAAGCTGACCGCCGCCCCCGGCCAGGCAGATGCCCGTCTCCATCAGGTCGGCGACCAGTTCCGGCGGCGTATCGTCAAGTGCATCTTTGACCGTGTCGATGATGATGCCGACCGAGCCGGAGATGGCCTCGCGAATCTCAATCGAGCTGATTTCGACGGCGTTGGGCAGGCCGGTGACCAGGTTGCGGCCCTTGACGTCGGTCACGCGCTCGCGCGGCAGCGGATAGGCCGAGCCGATGTCTTCCTTGAGCTTTTGCGCGGTCGGTTCGCCGACGAGCAGGTTGTGCTTGGCGCGCATGTACTGGACGATGTCCTCGTCCATCTCGTCGCCCGCCACGCGGATCGAACGGCTGATGACGATACCGCCGAGCGAAAAAATGGCGACCTCTGTCGTGCCGCCGCCGATGTCGATGATCATGCTGCCGCGCGTTTCCTGCACGGGCAGACCCGCGCCAATGGCGGCAGCGACCGGCTCCTCGATCAGGTAGACCTCACGCGACCCGGCGCTGACGGCCGCATCATACACCGCGCGCTTCTCGACCTCAGTCACGCCGCTGGGAATGCCGATGACGACGCGCGGGCGCGGGATCGGCACCCAGGTTTGCTCGTGTGCTTTGCGGATGAGGTGATTGAGCATCGCCTCGGTGACTTCGAATTCGCTGATGACGCCGTCGCGCAGTGGACGGACGATCAGAATGTCCTTGGGGTTCTTGCTCCACATCTCTTTGGCACGGGCGCCAACTTCGATGGGTGTGCGCGTCTTTTTCTCCAGCGCGACGAAAGAAGGCTCGTTGATGACGATGCCCTTCCCACGCACGCTGACGAGGGTGTTTGCCGTCCCGAGATCGATGCCGATGTCGAGCGAGAAGAGGCCGAAAAAGTAGTCGAGTGGGCTAAGCACACAGTGATCCTCGTCGGAAAAAGAACAGCGGCGCATTATAGCATAGGCAAGATCGGGAATACAAAGCGTCGGTTAGAGGGTGGTTAGCGGATGGACGATGACTTTTAGCCTTGAGCGGTGGGCTTTTGGGCAAAGAGAGAGGGCGATTGGCGGTGGGCTTTCGGCCTTCAGCTTTATTGTGGATGAGATTGCGACGTGAAGCGCAACCGCCCAGCCGTCGTCTAGCGGGCGAATAGAGGGGCGCATCACGATGCGCCCGCGCGAATGCTGGCCTTTGGCTCCAAGGCGAAATCGAGATGTGCTAAAGGTCATCTCGAAGCTGGTTTGCTAATCCGCTAATTCGCTGATTTTCTACTCGCCGGACTCGACAATCTGCTCGCCCAGCACGGCCACTTCGCGGGTGGCCTCTTCGTGACGCAGGCGCGCGACGTAGCTCTGGCTCTGGGTGTGCCAGCCAGGCCTCGTGTTAAGCATCTGGAACAACTGCTCGGCGGCCCGTGAATTGCGGAAGCGCTCGTGCATGGCCTGGGTATCCCAGACGAGGATGAGCTGCGCGTGCTCCGCATCGTCGACCTGCTCGACCAGGTACGCTCGCAGGATGCCGGGCTGCTGGTAAACCAGGGGGAGAATGTTATCCGCCATGATGGCGCGCAATTTGATGATCTCACCCAGGGCGACGCGGATGGAGGTGATGTGAACAAACATGGTCGATTGCCTTCCCTACGAGCACATGGACGAATTTCAGGTACGCGTCACTACTCTGCCGCTTGGAAAGCGCATGAGGATGAGACACTTGATGTCGTGGAGGCTGTCAAGAAGCTGTGGGCAATGTCCAACCACGACCCGAACATATTCACTAGCGGCAGGCTTCCGTTGCGCCTTGATCGAGTGGGCGTTTCATTCAGATTGTAGACCGATAGGTTGCGGCCAAAGAATTGAGATGACCTGCCATTTCTGAAAGTTGTGATGCTGATAGATAAGGGCGCGCAATGAGGGGCATGGATGGCGGCGAACAATCGCACGCCAGACGGCCTTGACCTCCTGGCGTGCGAAAGAATTGGTGTCGATTACGGCGTCAGGCGATGCAGATCGCGCGGGAACAGCGTCGCCTCGCGGATGTTATCCAGCCCGGCAAGCTGGGCAACCCAGCGCTCCAGGCCGATGGCGCAGCCGCCATGTGGGGGCATCCCGTAGCGAAACGCCTCCAGATAGCCCGTCAGCGAGTCCGGCGTCATGCGCCGGGCGTCGAGCGCCGCCAGGTAATCCGCATAGCGATGCAGCCGCTGGCCGCCGGTGACCAGCTCCAGCCCGCGAAAGAGCAGGTCGAAGCTGTTCGAATAGGCCGGGCGCGCCGGGTCGGGATGCGTGTAGAACGGGCGCTTGACCATCGGGTAGCCGGTGACGAACAGGAAGTCGCTGCCGTACTCGCGCTGCGCCCAGGCGGATAGGAAGCGTTCGTGCGCCGGGGCCAGATCGGGTTCGCCGCGGGCGTCCTCGCCCGTCTCGCGCCAGATCAGGTCGAGCGCGTCGCTGAACGCGATCTCCGGGATGACCGGCGGGACATCTGGCAGCGCCAGCTTGAGCAAGGCGGCGGCATCTGCCGCGTCCTCGCGAATGGCGCCGATCATGCCGCCGAGTGCGCGGGTCAGCATCGCCATCACGTCGTGATGATCGCGGATGAAGCCCATCTCGAAGTCGAGCGAGACGTACTCGTTGACGTGGCGGGCGGTCGCGTGCGGCTCCGCGCGGAAGACGGGGCCGACCTCGAACACGCGCTCGAACACGCCGACCATCATCTGCTTGTAGAACTGCGGGCTTTGCGCCAGGTAGGCCGGTCTGCCGAAGTAGTCGATCTCGAACACGTTGGCGCCGCTCTCGGTGGCCGAGACGACGATCTTCGGCGTCTGGATCTCGGTGAAGCCTTCGGCGCGCAGCGTCCGCCGGTAGCCGTCCATCGCCGCCGACGCCAGCCGGAAGATCGCCTGATGGCGCGGGTGGCGCAGCGCGACGGCAGCATGATCGAGCACGGTCGGCAGTTGGGCCTGCACCACCGGGCGGAACAGCTCGATCGGCGGTGGATCGGCAACCGGCGTCACGATTTCGATGGCCGGATGGCGGATTTCGACGCCGCCCGGCGCCTGCGCTTCCTGCACAACCTCGCCGCTGACGCAGAGCACCGTTTCGTGCTGGCAGCCATCGAGCAGGTCGAGGATAGCGGGGTCTTCGATGACGACTTGCGCCGTCCCGGTGCGGTCGCGCAGGATGAGGAAGCTCACGCCGCTCAACCTGCGCAGGCGGTGCAGCCAACCGGCGAGCGTGACGCGCTCGCCCACGTGCCGCCCAAGATGAATCGTCCAGATACGATCCTGCATAGAGCACCTCCAAGACATAAAACGCCCCGCTCGTCTGCGGACGAGGGGGCGCGTTCTCGTGGTGCCACCGCAGTTCGCCGCCGCTCGCGAAGAGCCACGGCCTTGAGATACCCGCTAACGGGGGTCAACCGGCAGAGCTTACTGGCGCACGGGCGCGTTTTTCTCTGCGCTCAGGAGGGTCTTTGGCGAGGATCACAGACCGCCTTCACAGCTTCCGGCGGCTCTCTGGGCTGACGATCGGGCTCGCTACTCGTCTCCATCGACGCGTTGGTGACAGTATAGCAGAAATGCGCTGCGCGGCAGCAGAGTATACTGGAAGCGAAAAGCGGATTAGCGGATTAGCAGGTTAGCGAATTAGCACATTAGATTGAATGAGGCTGTTGGCGAACTCGTGAAAGAGCGACACCCGTAGGGGCGACCCGGTGGGTCGCCCTGGGCAAGCCGCCGACTTGCCCCTACAAAACGAATTCACCAACATCATCCGGCTAAAAGCTAATTGCCAACAGCTAACAGCGAATACCCAAAGGCCAACAGCCACCCATGCCCCGCCTCCACCCACTCGAAGCCCATGTCCTGCGCACGATCCGCCGTCAGGAGCTGATCGCGCCCGGCGCAGTCGTCGTCGTGGCCGTCAGCGGCGGCGTCGATTCGCTGGCGCTGCTGCATATCCTGCACGCGCTTGCGCCTCGGCTCGGCTGTATGCTGCACGTCGCCACGCTCGATCACCGCCTGCGTGGACAGTCCGGCGCCGACGATGCGGCCTTCGTCGCGGCGCAGGCGCAGGCGCTCGGCCTGCCCTGCACCGTCGGCCAGCGCGACGTGCCCGCCCTGATGCGTGAGGGATCGCGTGGAGTCGAGTCGGCGGCGCGGCGAGCGCGCTATGCCTTCCTGGCGGAGACGGCGGCAGCCCAGCGCGCGGCTATCGTCGCGGCGGCGCATCACGCCGACGATCAGGCGGAAACGGTGCTGATGCGTATCGTGCGCGGGACGGCGGTGCGCGGGCTGGCAGGCATGCGCATGAGCGCCCGACTGCCCCATGCCGAGGGCCACGACATCCGCCTGATCCGCCCGCTGCTCGACGTGCGCCGGGCACAGTTGGAGGCTTACGTCGCCGCGCTCGGCCTGACACCGCGCCACGACGCGACCAACGACCAGCCGACGACGCTGCGCAATGCCCTGCGCCACGCCCTGCTCAAACCGTTCCCGCAGCTGGCGCGCCACCTCGTCCAGTTGAGCAGGCTGGCGCAGATCGACGAGGACTATTTCGCCGCGGAGATCGCGCGCCGCGTCGGCGATGGCTTCACGCAGGAGGGCGAACAGGTCACGTTCGAGCGCGCCGCGCTGGCGGATCTGCCGCCCGCGCTGCAACTGCGCATCATCGCCAACGGCCTGCGCCGCGCCGGGCCCGGCATCGAAGTCCCGTTCGCGCGCATCATGGCCTGCCGTGACGCCATCGCCCACGGCGGAGTCGGCAAAGTCGTGCAGATCGCTGCCGGTTGGCAGATGGAGATCGGTTACGAGCGCGCCACGGTTCGCCGCGCGGACGGCGAACGGCCCCCAGCCGCTGCTTTTCCTCTGCTCGCGAGTGCAGAGGCCATCCCGGTCGCTGTGCCGGGCAGCACACAACCGCTGGGCGCGGCCTGGACGCTCCATGCCCAGATCATCCATGAAGCAGACGTGAAAACCGCAATGGGTGCGCTGCTCGCCTTACCGCCTGATGCAGCCGTCATGCTGCGCGCACGCCGCCCCGGCGATCGCTTCGCCCCGCTCGGCCTCGGCGGGCACACGCAGAAGCTCAAGCAGTGGCTGATCGACCACAAGATCCCGCAATTTGCGCGTGACGGCCTGCCGCTGCTCGAAATCGACGGCCAGATCGCCGCCATCGTCTGGGGCGAATCGTGGCCGATTGCCGAGACGTACCGGCTGGGTAGGTCGGTTGAAGGCTCCGTAATATTCGTTCATTTTTGGATTGAGGCGCCATAAACTTGCAACAAGTCCATCTCAATGAAATATGATCGCTATGCGGTGTTGCGAAACCCGCAGAATCAAGATATGCTTGATAATGTCGAAATAAAGCATCAAGATGCGTGAAATACGTTAACAGATCGTAATAATAGCGTTCGTAAGGCTTGTGCTTTGGTCAGCACAACCATGATTCAAAAACTGAGGTATTGCGTATGGAGAATAACGAAAACACCAGCGTACTCGTCGTCGATGATGAAGCCGCCATCCGCTACTCGGTGAGCAAGACCCTGCAGCGCGTCGGTTACCTGGTGACTGAGGCTGCGAGCGGCGAAGAAGCGCTGGACATTATGGGTCGTCAGACCTTCGATGTCGTGCTGACGGACATCCGTATGCCCGCGGGCCTCGACGGCGTGGAACTGGTGCGCCGGATCAAAGACGTCGACGCCGACACGATCGTCGTGCTGATGACAGCCTATCCCAGCCTGGCGACGGCGGTCGAAGCGCTGCGCCTGGGCGCGCACGACTACCTGATCAAGCCGAGTTCGAGCCAGGACATTCGCCAGTGCGTGGCTCGCGGCGTCGAACGGGCGCGCAACCTTAAGCGCCGCCGCGCCCTGCTTGACGCCATCCGCAGCAACGTGAGCGAACTCAGCCGCAGCGATACCGAGGGCGTCAAGATGGCCGCCTTCGCCGAGCGCGGCCCCGACGAGCGCCTGATCGCCCTGTCGAACGGCGACGTCGAATCGACCACCAACACGGTCATGCAGCTCGGCCCGCTGACGATCTATCCCGGTCGCTACCAGATCTCGGTCAACGACCGTAACATCGACCTGACGCCGACCGAATTCGACCTGCTGCTCTACCTGGCGGCGCATCGTGGGCGCGTCGTTTCGTGCCACGAGCTGGTGCGCGAAGTGCGGGGCTATGCGGTCGACGAGGCCGAAGCGCGCGAGGTGATCCGCCCGCACGTCAGCAACCTGCGCCGCAAGCTCAAGCAGAGCGGCCAGGATGAAGACTTGATTGTCAACGTGCGCGGGATCGGCTACCGTCTGAGCGAGCAGATTGATTAAGGTGGCTGTTGGCTATTGGCAGTTGGCAATTCGCTTTTCGCGTTTAGCCGATAGCCATTAGCGGGATGGACACTGTTTGAGGCAGGTATGCCGCCTGTCCGTATGAATTTCTCCGTACGCATTGCGACTTGCTGAATCAGGGCGCGCCGCCGGGTGCGCCCTACGCTTTTCCGCCGCCCATTGCCGAAACACAGCCGGGCGTTATATGCTTCTCCCCGCACTGTCGCTTTACTCGTGACAAGGCAATTGCATCAAGGGAATGTGAACCGCAAGGATCGCAATGTCCACGCCCGATGCTCGAAGCATCGGGCTAGGCAACGGGGAAGCCACCTGAAAGGTGGCTGGTCATCAGCCAGCACACTCTGGCAGCCTGCTTCCAGCAGGCTTTGACACGCCAGCCAGTGGCTTCGAGCCACTGGCGATGCTGCTTCTGCAACTTCACTAACGACGATCCCTTTGCGACCTTCGCGCCTTTGCGGTTCAACCCAATTCTTCAGGACGCGTCCTGATCTCGAATCTTGATGCGATTGCCCTGCCTATCGCCAATAATGCAGGCAATCTATGCGCCGTCACATCCTTGTATTGCTGCTGCTCGTCTTGATCGCACGCCCGGCCAGCGCGCAGACCAACCTGCTCGCGTCGATGACGCTGGAGCACAAGGTCGCGCAGATGTTCATGGTCACGCTGCACGGCGGCGTGCTGACCGAGGAAGGCGCGGACTTCCTGCGCGAATGGCAGCCGGGCGCGGTCGTCCTGTTCGCCGCCAACCTGGGCGATCCGGCAGCGGTGACGCGCCTGACCAACGGCTACCAGCAGACAATCACCGAGGCGGGCGGCCTGCCGCTGCTGGTCGCGGCCGATCAGGAAGGCGGCGTGGTCGCGCGGCTGACGGACGGCTTCACCGTCTTCCCCGCGCCGATCCTGACGGCAGCCGCCGGGCCGGAGATGGCGCGCCAGGTCGGCGCGGCGACCGCCCGTGAGTTGAGCGCGGTCGGCATCAACATGAATCTGGCGCCGGTCGCCGACCTGGAAACGTACCGCGACAACCCGATCATCTTCCGCCGCGCCTGGGGCAGCAACCCGCAGTTGGCAGGCGAAGCGATCGCCGCCTTTGTCGATGGATCGCAATCCGCAGGCGTGCTGGCGACGGCCAAGCACTTCCCCGGCCATGGCGAGACGCACGAGGACAGCCACGCCGTGCTGCAATCGCTCGACCTGAGCCGCGAACGACTGGAGACGGTCGAGCTGGTGCCGTTCCAGTCGGCGGTCGATGCAGGGATCGCCGCAGTCATGGTCGCACACATCCATTACACCGCCCTGCAGCCGGGCAATACGCTGCCCGCCTCACTCGACCCCGGCGTCGTCACCGGCCTGCTGCGCGGCGAGATGGGCTTCGGCGGCATCGTCATGACCGATGCACTCGACATGAACGCCATCGATTTGCAGTTCGACTTCCGTGAGGCGGCCGTGCGCGCGGTCGAGGCGGGCGTCGACCTGATCGCGCTGGGGCCGAGCTTCGGCCCGCGCACGCAGATCAGCGCGATGCAGGCGGTGATCGAGGCGATACAGAGCGGCAGAATCCCGGAGGCGCAGATCGACGCCGCAGTGACGCGCATCCTGGCGGCCAAGGAGCGCTTCGGCCTGCTCGGCGAGTGGACGCCGCTCGACCCGGCAACCGCCGCCGAACGCGTCGATGCCGAGGCAGGCGCCGCGCTGGTCGATCAGTTGTTCCGCGCGGGCGTAAGCGTCGCCTGGGATCGCGCGGATCGCGTACCGGTGCGCGCGGATCAATCGGTGGCGGTCATCTTCCTGGCGACGCGCTACCAGATCGTGCAGGAGTGCGGGCTGTATCGCCCGGACATCCGCTGGGTCGGCGTCAGCGATGCGCCATCGGATGAGGAGATCGGCTGGGCGGTCGCCGCCGCGTCCGAAGCGGACACGGCCATCGTCTGGACGCAGGACGCCATCTACAACGAACGGCAGCAGGCGCTCGTCAACGCGCTGCCGCCGGACAAGACGGTCGCCGTCGCGCTCTGGTCGCCCTACGATGCCGAGGCGTTCCCCAACGTATCCGCCTACGTCGCCACCTACAGCCCGCTGCGCCCGGCGGTGCCCGCCGCCTGTGCCATCCTGTTCGGTGCGCAGGAAGCGACCGGCCGTTGGGTCGTGAGCTTCTGAGCCTGCGGGTGCGTTATACTCGTACGCGTGTGGTTGATGGCGCGGCTGGCGCTTCGATCCGCTCGACGAGCCACGCGCCGATCCACCCGGTAGACGCTGATGCGAACTCGAAGCTGCCATAGGAGGTGGAACCATGGAGTCTGCCCGCGAAGCGATCACCCTGACCGAAGCCCAGGAAACGTTACTCATCCCACTTTATTCAAAGGCCAAAGAAACCGCTATTTTCACCGACGAGAAGGCGCAAGACATCCTCAAGCGCGTCGATTACGATTTCTCCCGCCTGCACGTCCCGCGCAAGACGATGATCACGCTGTGCCTGCGCGCGAGCAAGCTCGATTCGTATGCGCGGGAATTCGTCGCTCATTACCCCGATGGCGTCGTCATTCACGTTGGCTGTGGCCTGGACAGCCGCTGCCTGCGCGTGCCGCATCCGGGCGCCGATTGGTACGACCTCGACGTGCCGTCCGTGATCGACCTGCGGCGCAAGTTCTACCCGGAGTCGCCGACCTATCATCTGATTGCATCGTCGGTCACCGATCTGGCTTGGATCGACTCGGTCTCCGCTGAGGGACGTCCGGTATTGGTCATCGCCGAAGGCCTGCTGATGTATCTGGCGGAGGAGGACGTCAAGGCGCTGTTTCTCAAGCTCAAGGCTGCGTTTCCCGGCTGCCGCCTGGCCTGTGACGTCTACAGCATGCTGACGGCACAGCGCGCCAAGGATCACCCGTCGCTCAAGAAGACCGGCGCGGTCATCCAGTGGGGCATTGACGACGCGCACGACGTCGAACGCTGGGCGCCGGAAATCCGCCTGGTTGAGGAGTGGTACTTCGCTCAGGCGCCGGAAGTGGCCCGGCTCGGCCTCGGCTACCGGCTGGGATTCCAACTGGCCGGGCTGTTCGCGATGGCGAACAAGGCCCACAGGATCGTGTACTACAACCTGTAGTGTCCGGTCGTGTGACCATTCATACGTGAATGACCACCGTAAGGGTTTGGCGACGCCAAACCCCATGCCTCCTCTCTATGCACGGGCGGAAGAAACCGACGCTCTGGTCTCCCTTCTCCCCTGAATTCGGGGGAACTCCATGATGCATCGTCTGCAAATGCTACGCACATCGGGCTATCCCAGTGTAGAAGAACGCAATTCCAGTTCCGCTTGTGCAAGCCTACGCACCGATGAGGAGCTAAGGCTTCCTATCTTCCATCCATGGAAGTCATGGTAATAATCCACATCCGGATAGATATAACCCAGGTCATCCAGGTTAGAGAGAATCTGGAGATCATCATCGGGAATACTTGATGCGCCCTTCGTTAATAACTGCATCAAAGTCTCAAGAACCTTTTCGAGTAGTTCTTTGTCACAGTTGGGCAAGTCAGACTTCTGCAGCTTGCTTGCGCACTGCTTCTTATGGTTCGCCTGATTGGTTGTTAACAACTCAAATATCGGCTTGATAGCGGTAATATCTACGGCATTTCCAATAATTTGAAAAGCATAGGTTGACCACCATGCAGGCTCGAACAGCCATTGATGGATTAACGGAAGGTGGTCCTTTACGATCTGTAAGTTCATAGGCCATTCCGGATCAATCCGTTTTAACATCATCTCTGCATCCTTCGATACAGGAGAGGGTCCGCTCGAGAATCGGGTAAGCCACAGCCGGATGAACTCCTGATCATAAGTCTGTCCGATGGCGGTAAGCGCCTCGTCAATGGAAGATTTCGTTATATCGTCTTCTGTCTCTCTCATTATCATCAATGCCGAAAACCCAGCTTCCCCAAATTGGCGCAGCTCGTTCCAGTCCAAAAGGGCGCAAGCACGGAACAGTCGTTCGGCTTCATTCGATGGTTTCCATTGGTAGACGTGGATTGCCTCCACGATTGCTGACCGGAAGTCTTCGTGCTTTAACTCCTGCAACATCGAGGCGGCTGATAAATCGCTAAACTTAAGCACCATGTGGGCGATGATCAGCCTTCCTTCATCCGTCGCATTGTTCGATGGCTTGGTTGACTTCAACGTCTTGACAGCGAGTTCACTAATTCGCTTACCCGGCGAGCTCAGCGTTTGGTTACGGATGTAGTACCAGTACTCCGCTGATGTCGAATCTAGCGATGGTTCAACAATTCGCTCACCTAGCGAGGTCAGTATTCTTTGTGCTGCCTGACGTCTATTGGAGTCGAATAGGGCATCAAGCAGGTCTGGGATAGCCCAGTTCTCAAGGAGGACCAATATTTCTTCAGCCGGTTCCCCCAGCGTGGGATCATTAAGCCGTTCGGTTAGTGCGTTTGCTTTACGGGTGTGTGTTCTAACCAACGCGCTTATACAAGCCTCGCGTACAGCGGGGTTATCAGTCGCCATCGCTGTCAGCAACGGCACTGTTGTATCAGAAGACATAAATTCGCCTAAAGCTTGTGCAGCCATGATACGAATCGACTCATTCTCTCGATAGTCTAGTGCATCAATGAGTCCAGGAACATCACCTTTGGATTTGAGCTTCTGAACGTTAGGCAGTCTAGAAAAGAGCTTCATTTTCAACCCTTCCCAAAGTGATCTGATGCTAGTATCGCAAAGTGCCTGCCGCAATACATAACAAGGCTCAAGCTCAGAACGGGTGGATCTAAATGAGACTGTCCACCTTACCGATGGGTGCTCAGGCGGCGTCTAGCGGGCGGGCAAGCCCCTTTGAATGAATTGAATTGGGGCCTCCCGCCCGAACCTTTAGCCGAGGGCTTATGCAGATTAAGTAATTAAACGGCATACCTTAATTGGGTTTACTGATGGCAAACCCTACGATCGGTATCCGATTATTTTTCTTAAAGAGCGTAAGCCCCTCGGCAACGTGAGGCGGTTTGCCGCCCGTTAGCGATCAATCGTTCGATACTTGAGCCTTGATCTATTGATGCAAAATGTCAGCCTCTAGGCCGTGACGCGGCCCGTCGCCAATCCGCTGGCGACCAGATAGCGGTAGCTTTCGACGACGGCGGTCATCATGTCCGTGGCGCAGCGATCCAGCTCGACGATGACCCATTCAGCGTTCGGCGCGGCCTCGATGATGGCCGGGATATTGACGGCGCCCTGCCCGGCCGCGACCATCGACGCCTCAACCGACGACGCCGGGCCGTCCTTGATGTGCAGCATCGGCGCGCGCGGGCCCAGGTCGCGTACGAGCGCGGCAGGGTCCTGCCCGGCAACCTGCACCCAGTAGGTATCGACCTCGAAGAAGATTGCCGGATCGAGATTTTCGCGCATGATGTCGAGGCCGGTGCGCCCCTCGCCCTGGATCAACGCCGGTTCAAACCAGTGATTGTGATAGCCGAACTCGAAGCCGTGCTGCAGCATCAAGCGCGCACCTTCGTTGATCGTTTCGCACATGCGCCGGATGCTGCTGATGCTGGAGAAATTCTCCGGCGCCATGTAGGGCACAATCAGCTTCTTGATGCCGAGCTGCACCACCAGGTCGATGATCTCCTGGCGCGAATCCCCGACCGGCGGCGGCAGATGTGCCCCGCAGATCTCCAGGCCGTACTCACGGCACATGCGCACGGTCATCGAGGCATCGAGGCCGCGATAGGTTTCGACGCCGACAAAGCCGGTCTTTGCCAGGCGACGGAACACCGGTTCGGGGTCTGCCTGCAAGGCTTCACGAAGCGAATAAAGCTGAACGGCAATCGGAGCGGGCATGATCATCCTTCTTGCGATAATTGCAGTGTAGACGCACGATGATAGCACGCGCCGCGACGACCGGGAATGAAGGAGACACTGTTTTTGATTCGGTTTGCTTTGGCGCGAGCGCTAGCTCACCACGGACGCTCGGGAGCCTGCCCGATCCTTGTCGATCAGCGCTTTGGCGCTCTCTACGGAGTCGGCAACGACAAAGCGCCCGGCCATCTCATCATCGATGAAGCGGCCGTACAGCCGAAAGAACAGGCGCATGGTCACCTGAATGACCGTGTGCATCGCACCCACAAAGACGTGCATGCCTGCGTTTTCCGGCATCCGCTGCAGCGCATCTTTGTAGTGAGGCAGCCCACTCCCGCGCGGCGGATAGCTCCCGAGCTTGCGATCGTAAATGAGATCGACGCGATGGCTGACGGTATTCATCAGCGCGACCGCACGTTGAACGCCCTCGGCAAAGTCCTCCCACGTCCAGTGGCCTTCGCCTGAGCAAAGGATGATCGTGTGTTCGTCGTCAAGCCAGGAAATGTGCATGGGCATGGCCATCAATCCCGGAAAACTCTCGTAATGTGTTTCTATATTATTGATGATTTCGCGTTCAAGCTGCATTGAGGGAATCGGCTCGATATGAAAGAACGGGCACACGTCCGTATGCCCGTCTTCAAGACGCGCCGTGCGTATTTACTTATCCATCGTGTCGTCGTCGACGGCGGGTGGCGTCTCGGCGGAGGCTTCCGCCGCGGGGGACTCTTCGCCATCCTCCGGCCCGTGCGTGTGGATTTTGACCAGCTTGAACTGCCGCCCGGCGGCCACGGCGATCACCATCTTGACGTCGACCTCAGCCGGGATCAGCCCGAAGTCTTGCAGCGTCCAGATCGTGGTGATGCGGTCGCTCAAGTTCGGCCATTGATCCTTGGCCCAGCGGTAGCGCTCGCGGCTGAACTGCCAGATCGCTTCCGGCAGCATGCGCGGCTGGAAGGCGCTGTATTCCTCCCACATCTGCTCGTGCGGTGTCAGCGGGAACAAGATGTGGAGCATCGCTTGCAGCACGTCATCTTTGTCACGGCCATGCTCCGGCGCCACCCAGTTGAGATAGTAGTTGTGGATGAAGGTGAAGATGCCGAAGTGCGAGTAGTACTCGATCTCGCGCAGCAGATCCGGCGCGGAGTCGACTGCATCCTGGTAGGTCTTCTGCAGGATCTCGCTCGGCTCTTCGATGTGATCGTGATCCTGGAAGTCGCCGTTGAGGCGGAACAGCGCGCTGTCGACATTGTGCAGATAGCTGACCAGGCGCACGATCCGTTCCGGGTCGGTGTTGAACTTGTTGGTCGATCCCTGCGCAATCAACTCGCTGACGGCGTCGGCGATGCCGCGCTGGCGCGCCTCGTCGTGCGCGCGTTGGACGCCTGCCTCGTAATCGATGCGCCGCGCCCCGGCCTCGCGCCGGATCTTGCGCAGCGTCTCCGGGAGCTGCCGCAGACCGCCGTTGGCGATGTAGAACTGGTAGAGCGTGATCAGCGCGCCGAAGAAGATAATCGCCATCAGCGCTTCGGTCTTCTGCGTCACCAGCACGACCAGCATGAAGTAACTGGCGATCATGCCGCGCAGCCCGGCGAAGCGCAGCGAGCGCGCCTCCGGCGATCCCGGCTCGATCTCGCGTTCGCGCAGCGCATCTTTGCGCACGAAAAAGACCGTCGTGCTGGTGATGACGAAGGCGCTGACAAAACCGAACGCATAGTACGACTCGACGACCACGACCTCGCGGATGATCGGGATCAGCACGGCGGCGATGCCCCAGATGACGGCGATGCCCATGCGGTCGTCGCTGAAATAGCCGGGCAGCCGTCCAAGGCGGGCCGCGTTGGCCGCGACCGCCGCCCCGCCGACGTAGCCGCCGCCCTGCGCCAGCAACAGGATGATCGCGAGCAGGACGCCCGCCACGAACAGGAACGATTCGCCCGTCGTACCGTCGATCGCGCTGCTGACCGCCCGCGAGAAGGCCAGCTCGTAGGCGAGCGTGTTGACGTACTCCTCCGGCGTCAACCCTTGCAGATCCACGGGCTCGACCTCCTCCTCTCCGCGTAACTCTCCGGTGGCCTGCGCCGCCAGCCGCGTCTGGTAAAGATCGCGCGCCGCGGTCAGGTCGTTTTCGGTGACGACGATGTCCTGCTCCTGAATGCCGCGGCCCAGCATCTCCGAGGCGATGATCTCGTACTCGATCAGCAGCGTGCTGTAGCCCTCGGTCGAGGGGATGTTCCACTGCTGCGCCGCATACAACTGGACGACGCCCGTGCCGATCAGGAAGACCGCCGCCAGCGTCAGCGCGGTGTTGATCACCTTCCATTTTGGGCGCGCCGCGTGCTTGCCGCTGGCCGGGATCACTTCGTAGCCGCTGAAGCCGAGCATGGCCGACGACATCGAGCGGAAAAAGAGCTGGAAGAAGACGACCGGGCCGAGCGACTGCAAGTCCTGCTGCACGCGGATGACATGCTCGACCACGCCGGTCGCTTCCAGGCGGCGCACGATGCCCTCGGTCAGAAAGCCCCACTGCGGGCTGCCCGCCGCCGCCGCGCCGACCGCGCCCAGCGCGAAAATGGTGAAGATGGTGAACAAGCCGCCGCCGATCAGGAACAGCGGCACAGCGCGCTTGGGGCCGAGCGCCACCAGCACCACCATGATGAAGAACGCGTACGTCTCTGCCAGCACGATGCGATATTGCGCCAGCTCAGGGAAGAGCAGCATCGTCACGTCGGATGCGGAGATCGAGCTGATGATGATCGTCAGGATGGCGTCGATGAAGAACAGGCTGCTGCCCACCCACGACAGCCAGCGCATGCGTGGCGGGCCGATCGCTTCGACCAGCGGGCCGCTGCCTCCGGCGTTCGGACGCAGGTAGGCGCCCGCCTTGTAAGCCGGGACGATGCCGAAGAAGAGCAGGATCGAGAGCACGATGAAGGCGAGGATCGCGATCTCGTGGTAGCCGCTGGCGCCGTGAATGGCGAGCAGTGTCTGGTAAGCTGCGACGCTGAAGGCGTCCGCGGCGATCTCGAAGATCAGCGCCAGTACGCCGAGCCCGGAACCGCCCAGGAGCAGCCCTTCGAGCAACAATCGGGGAAGCTGTTTATCGGCCTCACGTCGCTCGTCGCGGGCGATGTAATTCCTGAACATCGGCGCACCTCATCACTGGGGTGGAAATTGCGCCCGACATTTTATGTGACCAATGTAAGATTTACCAGATTAATCTCGTCGTGACCGCTGCGAGCTTACTGGACGAAAGCCGTGTGCGTTTCCAGGCGCTGCTGGTGGATGCGCGCGCGGGCGGCGTCGAGCGTCGGCGCCAGTTGGAACTGGCTGCGCAGCGTCTCGCCCTGCGTCCGGAAGAAGATCGCCATGATCGTGCGCGCGAACGCCTTGTCGCTGACGATCATGTGGATACCGGCGTTATCCGGCAGTTGGCGCAGCGCGCGCTGGTAGTGTTCCATCGACTGCACCCTGGGCACACGCGTCCCCGGCGCACTGCCATAGATGAAGTCGACGCGGCGCGCAGTCGAGCGCACCATCGAGATCATCTCGTCCAGCGCGCGGTGCCAATCCTCCCACGTCCAGGCGTCGTGGCCCCAGACGCGAACGATGGTGTGTTCGGGATCATCCCAGGTGACGGTCAGCGGCATCATTGCGTTCCAGTGTGGTCGTCAGTGTAATCAATTTAGCCCTCGTGCCTCCCGGAATTATAACGGAATATTTCCGAGCTTAACGTTGAGGATGGTCGCCGTGTACAAGGGATAAGCGGGTTCAGTGATGCTTGCCCCACGTGTCGTTTTCAGCTACGCTGTGAGCAGTGAGACTGAGGCGACCATGTTCCGCATCCCCGACAATCTCCAGATCGAGATCCCACAGGCCGAGATCGAGGCATTCTGCCATCGGTGGCAGATCGTGCGCCTGGAGTTGTTCGGCTCAGTACTGCGCGACGACTTCCGCCCCGATAGCGATGTCGACGTGCTGGTGACATTTGACGAGCAATTCAAGCCGCGTCTTGAAGATTTGCTGCAAATGGAAGATGAGTTGCGAGCGCTATTGGGCCGCGATGTCGACCTCGGCACGCGAAAGTCCGTCATCCAGGATGCCAACTATCTGAGGCGGCGTGCTATCCTCGACTCGACACTGGTGATCTATGAGCGATGACGCGACGCGGCTGCTCGACATCCTCAATGCCGCGCGCAAAATCCAGCGCTTCGTGCTTGGATTGTCGCAAGAGCAGTTCGTCGCGAGCGAACTACACCAGAGTGCCATTATCAACGAGCTGCGGATCATCGGCGAAGCGAGCCGCGTCGTTTCAGACGAGACCAAAGGAACAACGCCACAAATCGCCTGGACCAAGATTGCAGGATTGCGCAATCGCCTTGTTCACGAGTATTTTCGTATCGACCTGGACATCATCTGGAATATTGTTCAGGAAGACATCCCCACATTGATCGAGCAAATTGCGCCCCTCATTCCTTTAGATCAAGATTCCGAAGGCTGAGATCGAGACGTTCCGACCCTAATAACAGATGATGTGCATGGAACTTTCGGGCGTGGTGCTATTGAGCAATCATGTTTCGACTTGAGGAGTCTCAGGCGGGAGGCTTGCGAGCAGTGTCTCTACTGCGGCACGCAGATCAGGTAGCTTCTCCACGGCTTCCCACACGCGCTCCATCGACACATCGAAGTAACGGTGCAGCAAAACGTCGCGGAACCCTTTGATATTGTTCCATTCAATCTGCGGTTGGGTAGCCAACATCTCGTTGGGGATGCGTTTGACGATTTCGCCAATGCGTGCGTAGGCAAGCATCACGGCATATTGATCGCGATCGTCGGCCAGAAAGGCAGCCTTACCATTCGCTGTGAACCGCTCGACCGCCGCGAACTCGGTCATCAGATCCTGGAGATGAGCGCGAACGTCTCTCACAGTGGCACCGCGTCTTTCACAATGCGTTGGCGAAAGCGCTCGCGCAGGCCGGGGTGATCTTCAACGACATCGACCGGCTGACCAAGAAGATCCTGCAAGTCCTGCCACAGCCCGGAGAGATCATAGAGGCTGGCGCCATCGACAAAGTCGACCAGGATGTCGACATCGCTGTCCGACGTAGAGTCGCCGCGCGCTATGCTGCCAAAGACGCGCACGTTGTATGCGCCATGGCGTGCCGCCAGCGCCAGGATCTCGTCACGGCGTGACCGCAGATCTTCCAGTGTGAGTTGTCGGTTCTTGTCCATCTCATCCTCACATCGATCGGCGCAGGAGAGGTCGATTGCGCCTCTCTTGCGCTTCATAAGGTCAAGTTTAGCGCACTGCGGCACAAAACGATCATCCAACGCGGCAAGATCGTTCGTTTGGATGCAAAATAGGACGCGTTTGCGCGCGGTGTGAAACGTTAAGAGCCAGCCTCGACGCTTGCCGCCGCCCCTGTTTTCCGCTACCCTTGCACATGACTCAACACACCCAATACCAAGGATACGACGCGCACATGGGCACGCTCAATCCCGATCTGGTTTCGAAGGATGTCGATGCCATCCTGAATGATGCCGTCGCGCTCAAAGATGAATATCGCAAGTCGATGCTGATGCCAGAACTGGTGCTGCTGGCGCTGCTGCGTCGTAAGGATACGGCGGCGGCGCGCCTGCTCGCGCTGTTCAAGACGGAACGTGGCGTCGACCTCGAACGGCTCGACCGGCAGACGCATCTGGCCGCCGAGCAGCGGCGCGATCAAGACGGCAACCTGGATTTTGCGGCTCTGAATAACCGCATGGTGCCGATGTCGCGCCAGACGATCATCCTGATCGACGAGGCGCTGACCGTCGCCCAGGCCGCCCACGAGATCCGCGTCGACTCCGATCATGTGCTGCAGGTGCTGGGCGAAAGCAACATGAGCACCAGCGGCCTGCTGCGCCAGCACGGCATTACACCTAAGGCGATCCAGGACATTCTGAGCGACAACAGCCGCGTGATCAGCCGCGCAGAAGCGACGACGCGCGATTTCGTCGCCAACGCCAAGAGCGGCAAGCTCAAGCCGGTCTTCTTCCGCGAGAACCTGCTGCGCGAGATGATCAACATCCTGTCGCAGTCGATCAGTCGCCACATTATCCTGGTCGGGCCAGACGGCGTCGGCAAACGGACGCTCGCCTACAGCCTGGCGCTGCTCATGAGCGAAGGCAAAGGCCCGAACGGCTTGAAGAGCCTGGTGCAGGTCGACGAAACCGCCCTGCTTGAAAGCGATCAAAAAGCCGTGCGCATGGGCCTGAATCAATCGCGCGGCGGCATCTTCTTCGTGCCGCTGCTGCATCGCTTCTTCGGGGGGCCGATCAAGGCCGAGTTCGCCAAAGCGACACCCTTGATCCAGAAAGCGTTCCTCGAAGACGACCCGATCATCATCGCCACGACGACCGAGCAGGAATGGCAGAATCGCCTGTCGAGCGTCAACGCCATCACCGAACATGCCCAACTGCTGCGCGTGCCGGAGCCGAGCGTCGACGAAACGATCGAGATCCTGAAGGTCATGCAGCCTCACGTCGAGGCGGATTACGATCTCAAGGTCAACGAGGAAGCGCTGGCGCTGACTGCCCGGCTGGCGAAGCGCTACATGGGCAGCAATCCGATGCCGCGCAGCGCCGAGCAGCTCTTGCACCGCGCCGCCGCGCTCGTCAGCATGGCGCGCCAGACGCAGCTGCCGTACAAGCCGGAACTGGTCGATCCGTCGACGCTCGACGCCGAAGACATCACGCTGGCGGCCAGCCAGATGACCGGCGTCCCGGTCAGCAAGCTCGGCGAGGATGAGCGCCTGCGCTATGCCAGTATGGTCGAGCACATCAAAGAGCGCCTCATTGGACAGGATCAGGCGGTGCTGGCCGTCAGCCGCGCTATCAAGACGGCGCGCGTCGGCCTCAAAGACCCCAAGCGCCCGATTGGCGCCTTCCTCTTCCTCGGCCCGACCGGCGTCGGCAAGACGGAACTGGCGCGTGCCCTGGCCGAGTTCATGTTCGGCAGCGAAGACGCCATGCTGCCGCTCGACATGAGCGAGTTCAAAGACGAGAGCAGCCTCAACCGTTTGCTCGGCTCGCCCAGCGGCTACGTCGACAGCGAGGCGGGCGGACAACTGACCGAGCGCGTCAAGCAGCAGCCGTACATCATCGTGCTGTTCGACGAGGTTGAAAAGGCTCATCCGCGCATCATGGACATCCTCCTGCAGGTGATCGAAGAGGGCCGCCTGACCGATGGCCGCGGCAATCAGGTCAGCTTCAGCGAGACGGTCGTCATCCTGACGAGCAACCTCGGCTCGGAAGATCTGGCCGTGCCGGTCATCACCGACGAAGTGCGCGAAGACGCGATGGAAGCCGTGCGCACGTGGTTCCGTCCGGAATTTCTCAACCGCCTGGACGAGGTCATCATGTTCAACGCGCTGACCGAGGAGGACATGGCGGATATCCTCAAGCTGATGCTCAAGCAAGAGACCAAGATGGCCGCCGAGCGCGGTCTGGTGCTCGACTTCAGCGAGGCCGCACAAAGCTGGATGCTGGCGCAGAATACCGAGCCGCAGTATGGTGCGCGCCCGCTGCGCCGCATTATCCGCCGGAGCGTGCGCGAGCCGCTGGCGGACTTCCTGCTGCGCGCCAATCCGCCGCGCGGGACGACGGTCAAGATCGATATGACACCCGATGGCAACAACCTGTCATTTGCGGCCGTGGCTGCGGACGGCACGGCGATCAAGGTGTAGGTGGGCGGTTGGGTGTTGGCGGTTAGCTTTTGGGATGCGTGGCGCGTGAGCTAGTGTGCTAATTCGCTCATTGGCTGCCGGTGCACCGGCAGCGGCGAAGGTCTCCCCATGAGCATCGACAATACGATCAGCGCGAACGTCGCGATCTGCATCGTCCTCTGGGCCGTGATCTACACGTCGGATTTCGCGCTGACGATGATCGGGGCACACCTGTACAGACGCTACGTCAGCGAGCACGTCGATACCGGCGGCAGCTACGAGCTGAACCCGATCCTGCGGCGCGACGTCGACCGCCAGCGCCTGATGAGCCCGCGCTTCCTGATCTTGCTGATCCTGACCGTGCTCTACCTGCTGTTCGTCGCCGATTTCTTCAAAGACGTGCAGTTCTTCGTGCTCGTGATCGGCATGCTCTACCTGATCGAAGTCCCGGTGCACTTCCGCCACTTCCAGAACATCCGCCTCTCGCTCATGCTGCGGAGCGATCCGACGCTGGCGCAGGGGCACATCGCCTACAAGCGCGTCCTCTCGTACAAGCTGCTCGCGCTCGATTTCGTCTTCTACGGCGTCCTCTGGTTGATTTTCGCGCTGGCAAACTCGAGCATCTTCTTTCTGGGCGGCGCGCTCGGCTGCCTGATCGAGGTCGTGCGCTTCTACTGGCTCGGCCAGCGCATCCAGCGCGCGGAGGAGACGCGCCCACCATCCCCCGCGCCGAGTGAGTCGACTTGAGCTACAGGACTGATGCAAAGTCCATGTACTCTTGTGCCCTCATCCCCCAACCCCTTCGAAGGGGTGCGGGAATGGTTCTTGAAAGTTCTTCTCCATGAGGGAGAAGGATTTAGGATGAGGGTTTCCCTGCCAATCCTCACTCTGCAACAGTCCCGTGCGACCAGCGCACGACGGCCATGCCCGGCGCCATGCGGTATAATTCGCGCCGTCGCCCACGCATGCGAACGATCCCATGACCCAACTACGACAACGCTATCCCGCCCTGCTCCCCCTGCTGCTGATCCTGGTGATCGCTGCCGTCCTGCGTTTCGTCGCGCTCGACCGCGCGCCGACGGGCGGCCACGGGGACGTCGCCTGGCTCGGCATCAACGCGCTCGATTGGGTCGATCGGGGCATCGTCCCCTTCTACGTGCGCGAGATGTACGCGCCGGAGTTCTTCCCCGTCTACCTGACCGGACTGCTGCTGCCGCTGACTGGCGTCTCGTATCTGCCGCTGCGCATCATCACGGCGACGATGGGCGTCCTGTTCGTCGCGCTGCTCTACCCGGCGACGGGGTGGCTGCTCGGTGAAGATCGACCGGCGGCGTTCAAGCGGCGCGCCGGGCTGCTGGCGGCGCTGGCGGGCGCCGTCAGCCTGCACGTGATCGGCATGCAGCGGCTCGGCATGGAGTCGCCGCCGTTCATAACGGTCGTCGTCCTGCTGACGGGGTTGACCGCCCGCGCCTGGTGGAGCGAACGCTTCTCGGCCTGGCGCTGGGTGCTGGCCGGGGTCGCGCTGGCGCTGGCGCAGTACGTCTACCTGCCCGCGCGCTTCCTGCCGTTCGTGCTGGCGCTCTGGATCGCCCACGGGATCATCTGGCAGCGGCGGCGCTTCGTCATGCACTGGCGCGGCTGGCTGGTGATGGGCGTCGTCTCGCTCGTGCTGACTCTCCCCGCCATCCTGCTCTTCCTGCGCTCGCCGGATGCCTTCAGCGCCCGCGCCGACCTGGGCACGGCGGTCACCGGCGGCTGGATCTGGAACTACGACACGTCGGCCTACGGCGGTATCGTCGGGCTGATGGCGCAAAAGCTCGGCCAGACGCTGGGCGGCATCGGGCTCAGCTTCGACGGCGAATACGCCTTCATGAACGCACCGCTGCTCGGCCCAGTGTTCGTCGTCGGCCTGCTGATCGCCGTCGTCATGTTCGTGCGCCGCTTCCGCTGGATCGCTTACGCGTGGCCGCTGCTCGCCATCCCGATCCTGCTGCTGCCGGATCTGATCAGCGGCGGCGTGCCCGGCATCCACGCGCTGCACCAGATGGGCATCGTGCCGTTCGTGATCATCCTGGCGGGGGTCGGGCTGGCGCACGTCTGGGATTGGCGCACGCTGCATGACCAACCGGCCCTGAGCACCGGCCTGGCCGCCGTCGTCGCCGCGCTCGCGATCGTGCCCGCCATCGTCGGCATGAATCACTACCTGACCGTCGTCGTCCCGAACGAGCTGCGCGACCCGAATTCGAGCTGGAGTCGCGCGCAAACCGACGTCGATCTCGGCCAGCGCCTGATTGCCCAGCCGGAGACGGCCTATCTGCTGCCCTACTCGGAGTACACGCGCTCGGCGCTCGCCTGGATCATCGCCGGTGGCTTTCGCGAGCGGCGCAGCGCCATCGACGCCGACGGCTGGCTGCGGCTGCCCGATCCACCGGACGCGCTGACGGTCGTCTACACCGAAGCGCCCGAACGCCTGCGCCACGACGGTCACCCGGCACACTTCGATCCGCGGCTGTGGGTGCTGCTCTATGACAACACCGTCTGGCTGCTGCCGCCGCTAACCGAGGATCAAACGGCGCAAGTGACGGCGCTGCGTGACGGCGACGACTACGAGTCGCTGATCGACCGCAGCGACACGCTGATCGCACGGCTGTACCCAATGGAGGATGCCGCCGATCTGTTCGCGCCGCGCATGGTGGTCGATGCGCCCTTAGGGACGACCTTTGGCGGCGAGGTGCGCCTGCGCGGCTACAGCCTGCCGTCGCCGGATCTGACGCCGGGCCAGGGCTTCTACGTCACGCTCTACTGGACGCCGGTCGCGCCGATCAGCGACGACGATGAGATCATCGCCCAGATCTGGAACGACGAGGGCGTCTCGCTGGCGGGCGCGCACGACTTCCCCTATGGTGGCATGTACCGGGCGCGCATCTGGCGCATGGACGAGACCGTGCCGACGCATCACTGGCTGGACATCCCGCAGGATCTACCATTCCGGCGCTATTCGCTGATCGCGGCGCTGGAGCATTTGCTCGGCGAGGAGCGGCTGCCCGTCACCGCCGACCCGACCGATGCCGATCCAACGATTGCGCGCGCGGCGACGCTGCGCCACAAACCGCCCGACGCCGAACTCGGCGACGACGCGCTGGCCGAGCCGATCAGCTTCGGCGATCTGCTCGCCATCCGCGCGCTGACGGTGACGGCGGACGGTCAGGCGCTGGCGCTCGACGACGACTGGACGGTCGCGCCGGGATCGACGCTGACGTTCGATCTCGTCTGGGAGGCGGAGGCGACGCCGGACGCGGATTACTCGCTGTTCGTCCACGTCACGCCCGCCGCGGATGCGCCGCCGCAAGCACAGCTCGACGCGGTCATCGGCGGCGACTACCCGACCGGCGCCTGGCGTGCCGGGGATCGCATCGCGCAGCAGGTGACGCTCACGCTGCCCGACGATCTAGCTGCCGGGCGCTATCAGGTGCGGCTCGGCGTCTACCACTGGGCGACGGGCGCGCGGCTGCCGGTCGGCGATGGCGATGCGTACGCGGCGGGGACGGTGGTTGTGCGGTGAGGGGGGCCGGGTTGGTTTTGCCAAATTCTGTACCCTGTCACCACATGCGATTGAGCATCCTGATCTTGTGCATGGAATCCATGGACGACATCGTCAGGGTAAAACTAATCAGTCTAAACAGGGGTTCAATCGCATCGCCAGCTAGTGTATAATCAAATCAGAAGAGTAATCCTATTGAGAATATTCTAGTGATAGACGCTACGCAAGTTACAGACGAGGTTCCTCTCAACATGACACAAGAGTTGCTTGGTCATGTTCCCGTGACCACGAGTGCCATTTACACCAACGACTTGACGACGAAGAATGAATTCTTGCTGCGTTAATGTGGATGACAATAGCTCTAGAGTGATGAGACTAGAATGACGGAACAAGACGACCTTAGCATCGTAAACCCTGGATTAGTCAAGAAACGAGATGTATCCCTTCCACAGGTCAGTGCCTTGACATCTCCCATGTTGGATGCCTTAACAACGGCACTTGGAGCGCCTAGGGATGTACTGGCGACGGATGATCAAATAGAACATGTCTGGAATAACCTTCCTCGATTGCTTTCTCGCATCCCGTCAGAATTGCGAGACGAAGGACTTGTTAGATTGTGCGTATCTGTTGCGGCAGGTCTATTTGACAGCGCAATCAATTACGCTTGGAATGCTGCCATCATAGAGCTCCGAGAGAAGGTTCGACGCTTTGGAATCAACATAATTCCGCAGATCACTGGGCATGAATTCGACGAAAGCAAATTGCTCGACCTGAAGGACAGCGAGCTTTTGAGTCTTTGCCTGAAGTTAAATCTAATTTCTGTGGACGGATTCTTCATGCTCGATCAGTGCAGAGACATACGGAACAACTTCTCTTCAGCCCATCCGACTATCGGTCAACTGGATGAAGATGAGGTGTTGACTTTCCTCAGTCGAGTCAGTCGATTCGCCCTCAACGATCTACAGAATCCTCGAGCTGTTAACATTCAGGACCTAATTGCAGCCGTCAAAGAAAGTGGTTTTTCTACTGACCAGCTTCGAGTCTGGTGTGAACGGATTGAAAACACCTATGATGCTCAACGAGAAATCATATTTGGTATGTTGTATGGAATCTATTGTGATCCAAACCAAGGCGAACATGTAAGAACAAACTCAATTTCTGTGTGTCGAAATTTCGTCGCGAAGTTCACGCCCGGTGTAAGGTCGCTCCTGATAAATCGCCATCAGGAATACCAAGCAAAAGGCGAAACAGAGCGTCACAAAGCATCACTGCTATTTTTTGAGAATCTAAGTCTCTTGACATTGCTTTCAGAGTCAGAGAGACACTCAATGATTTCTAGCGCCTGCAAGACCCTACTTTCGGTTCATAATGCGTTTGACAACTTCTACAATGAGCCGCCTTTTGCAGAAAGGCTGTTGAACCTTACAGCCAGTCTTGCAGTACCAATTACGACGCAAACAGAATTTGTTGAAACTGTAATAACTTGCTCAGTCGGAAATCGATACGGAACATCAAACGCTGCCGATGTCTACTATGTGCAGATGATAGAGGGATTTTCACCGCGCGAACTCCAGATAATGCTAGAGCTTCCAAGACGCAAGACGGTTGTCGCCGAAAGAATAGCATCTAGCTCCCGGTGCAAAAACAAGTATGCTCAGATAGTTCGCATGATAAAACCTGAGAGTGTACCAACCTCCCTCAAAACGTTGGTCGACAAATGGACAAAGCCCTAGGCGGGGATTGAAGCATACATTCGAGCGTGTAGAGGAGACAGGTATGCTTGCCCACCGCTTTCGGCAACGTGATCGCCTCACCTACCCTCACCATGAGTGCACGAGATACCGCCCCACGGTGAGCACGTCGTGCTCGTCGGCGGTCGGGGCGTGCAGGCGCACTCCATCCCACCACTGGTAGACGATCAACTGGAGGTCGTACTCGCCGTCGCTGAGCGGGAACGGCAGCGTGAGGTCGCGCTCCTCGATGTAGAAGCGCCCTGGCTGCCACTGGCTCGTTTTTTCGCGTTTCGGCGATGACTACTTCGAACTATCCGCCGTGGCGAGCAGCGAGAAGCCGGAGAGGCCCGCGCAATAGAGAAGGATGTGGGAGACGGTCGTCCAGACGATCGAGCCGGTGCTGTAGGCGACCCAGCCAAAGGCGAGGCCGAGGAAGATGGCCGACACGGCAAATTTCCATGCGCCGCTCCTGGCAGGGAAAACCACCTGCGGCGACAGATGCCACAGCCCGAACCCAAGCGCCGGGTACAACCAGCCCCAGATCCAGTTGCCCGGAAACACGCTCACGTAGGTCCCACGCCACAGGATTTCTTCCGCCGTTCCATTCACCAGGGCGAACAAGATTGAGACGACAAGGATCGCGGGCGTGACCGCCTTCAGGCGCCCCAGCGTCCCGGTGAAGAAAGGCGCGCCGACGGCAGGCAGCACGAGCGCTACCAACCCGATAATCGCTGGAGCGCCCAGCGGCTGATCGGCAGGGGTAAACATCTGGCGCAAGCCGTCTGTGCCGATCAGCAAGTAGGGAAGCAGAATGCACCAGATCACCCAGTAGAAGACGAAGCCGAGCAGATAGGCACGCTGCGGCGAAAACCACCGTTTCGCGCTCCTGAATGCGGCGTAGGTCGAGGCGAATAGGACGAGCGGCGCAGCGATCAAAATGATCTGTGCGGTGCTGAGGGGTGATGTGTTCAACGTGGCAGCGCGTTTCCAGCTATGGATATCCGCTTGATTCTAGCGTCTCGCCTGACGCCGTGGACGGTATGCTGTGTTACGCCACTGAATGTTTGACAAAGGCTTGTCATGATTCATCCTTAACAATTCTTTATGAATTATTCACGACTCGTCATGACGAAACGGGAGCGGTGCTCGCTTATGCTGATCTGGCGCTGTAGAAGCGGCACTTTAACGCAAGGAGTATCACCATCATGCGCAAGAATCTGATCGTGCTCGCCATTTTCGCGCTGAGCAGCCTTTTGTTTGCTGCGGTTGCCCAGGCGGCCGACGTTTCTGTGAATCTCAACTATCCTTCTGGCGCGGCCGAGGGAACTTATTTCGACGTCTTCGTCCAGATCGAGGCCGGGGATAACGTCAGCGTGCGCTTCGCCTGCGCCATGCAGTCGGAAACCGACGTGACCGGCAGCATCGACCCCATGTTCATCGTCTACGGCCCCGATGGCGGTTACGTCGCGTCGGATAACGACAGCGGCGTCCTCAACTGCGCCGGTTCGCACGATGCGGTCGCCAGCTTCACGGCACTGTCGTCCGGCATCTACCGCATCAGCGCCTACGACATCAGCGCCTGCTGCACCAGCTTCCACGCAAGCGATTTCTCGGCCCCGTTGCTGCAACCGGCGAACGGCGGCAGCGGCATCCTGACTATCAGCGGCAGCACCGTGCGCGGCGTCAACACGAGCAATCCGCTGGCGGCGGATGGCCGTTTGAACACCGAACCGTGGGCGACGGCCTTCGCTTACTGCGCCAACGGCTACGTCGACGTCTATCACCTGGTCGACGGCCAGGGCCAGCACATCATCCACGAACTGTGGGATGACATCCATGCCCTGGGCGACGTCGAAGAGAACATGCTGATCGCCTCGTCACCGGACGGCACGATCAGCCTGTACAAGCTGACCTCCGGCGAGCTGCAGTTGAACGCGCCGATGGGCGGGCTCGACAACGCCTACGTCTACCGCTTCACCGACTGCACGCAAATGGGCGCTGGCCCGCGCATCGAAGGCCCGTTCAACGGTCTTCCGCTGGCCTAGCGCCTAGCGAGCCTACGTGATCCACAGACGGGCGCCCACAAAGCGCCCGTCTTTGCGTTTAAAATCGGTGGCCTTGTTGCAGAAGCATAATTTCTTTCTCCCTCATCCCCCAACTCCTTCTCCACGTGGGAGAAGGCAAACGAAAGGACTTCTGGAAGTCCCTCGCCATTAGGGAGAGGGATTTAGGGTGAGGGCACTCCGGCGCATTTCCGCCTGCGCAGAAGCCCCCTGAAATACGGTCGCATACTCCGCAAAATGCGACTAAAATGAAAGTTGGGAGTCAACCGTTAGTTTCTTCAAGATTATGCGTCGAACCATCTCCGCAATACTCGGCGCGCTTTCGGCGACGATGGCACTGCTGATCGCGCTGCCGACCATCAGCTATCAAAATATCACCTGGGTGATTCAGATGCTCCTGGGCGAATTCTCCTGGATCGCCACCCTGTTCGGCGTCGGCGCGTTCGGCCTGGGTGCGCTGCCCAGGCGCAAGTCGCCGCTCGGCATCACGCTCGGTGCCTTCGGCGCCACGATGTCGATGGTGCCGTTCATCCAGGTGCGCCGCGCCGTCCGCATGAACGAGGCGTCCATGCGCGACACGCTCGGCAGCCAATACGACCAGGAGATCGCGCCGGATATGAAGGTGCGCATCGCGCAGAGGCGCTGGTCGCTGGAGACAAGCCTGGGCGAACGGCGCTTCGGCAGCAATCACGTTTGCGAGGTCGACCGCGACGTCGTCTACCTGAGCACGCCGCAGCGCACGCTGATGCTCGACGTCTACCGCCCGACCGCGCCGCCACCGCAGGGCGATCTCTACCCAGCGATCGTGTCCGTGCATGGGGGCGCCTGGAAGACCGGCAACAAGGGCGAGGTCTTCACCACGCACCACCGCTACCTGGCCGGGCTGGGCTACACCGTCTTCGACATTCAGTACCGCTTCTCGACCGAGACGCGCTGGAAAGAATCGCTGGAAGATGTGTGTGCTGCGGTCGCCTGGGTGCGACGCTACGCCGCTGCCTACCGCGTCGACCCGGCGCGCGTCGCCCTGTTGGGGCGTTCCTCCGGCGGACACCTGGCGCTGCTGGCGGCCTATTCTGCGCTGGCGCCCGGCGAAGTCGCCGCAGTCGTCGCCATCTACCCGCCGACCGACCTACGCCTGTGGATTTCGATGCCGCACACCGAGGTCACGGATTTCGTCGGCGGCACCACGGCGGACCTGCCGGTCGATTACAACGCCGCCAGCCCGACCGAGCACGTGCGCGACGGCCTGCCGCCGACGATGCTGATCGCCGGCTACCGTGACGATCTGGTCGCGCCCGCGCACGTCGAACTGCTGGCGAACAAGCTCGCCTCGACCACGACGCCGGTCGTCACGCTGCGCGTCCCGTGGGCGCGCCATGGCTTCGACGCCTTTCTCTCGGGCCTGGGCAGCCAGATCGTCCAGTACGACATCGACCGCTTCCTGGCATGGAGACTCTACAACGTCAATCATCCCGCGCGCAGCAACGGACACGTCGGCGCGGAATCAACACCGGACACATCCGACCAACGTAAAGGCCACCCACACGATGGATAGCAAAACTCGACGCCTGCCCCGCCTGCCCAAACGCCCTGAAAACGGCCTGCTGGCCTGGCAGGCGACGGTCGGCTTCATCAGCATGATCTACAGCCCCGATGCGACGCTGACCGTGAAAGTGCAGCCTGAGGGCGACAAGCGCGTCTGGCAGGCGTCGATTGAGTTCGGCGGGCGCCAGGAGCAGGTGCTCGCTCGCGCCAGCCTGGCCGAAGCCCTGCGCGATCTGTGGCTGCAACTGGAGGCGAACTTCACCGTCTTCCCCAACCCCGCGGATGCGGTGCGCCGACCGGCCAACTTCGCCGACGACAAGTGGCTCGATGCCGACACGGCGCGCACGCTCGACGCGCTGATCGACCTGACGCAGACCGTCTTCGCACAGGACTGGCGCATGATGATCGTCTATCAGGCGGTCGATACGCCGAGCCAGCGCGTTAAGATGCGGCTGTTCGCGCACAACAACGCCGTCGCCATCGGCGGCCAGGGACCCTCCCTGCGCGAGGCCTGCCGCAACCTCTACCGCAACGCCGCGCCGCAGTACTTCCTCAGCGCCGGGGGCATGGTCGACGACGCGCTGGAATGAGCACATATCAATAAACGCGACTCACGTTCACCTCACCCCCGCCTCGCTACACTTCGACTCCCCTCTCCGCGCGCGGAGAGGGGGTGAGGGGGTGAGGTTCGCGAAAAGATCACCAAAGCAGGCTTTACCGCACAGACTCGCCCACCAAACTCAGCCTGATAGACCCATTTTCGACTCAATTGGCAAAACAACCGGGCCTAATTAACATTACAATCAAGTGACCTGATCGAACGGGTCATTGTCTTTTTCTTTGCCGAGGAGGGAAGCTCATGGTGCAGTGGGGTATCAACATCAACCCCCGTCATCCGGTTGGGCAGCCGAGCGAGGCGACCGCCCTGGCCGGGGTCAAGTGGGTGCGTGTGGTCTTCATCGTCGACGCGGCGCAGGTCTCACTTGAGAGCGCCTTCCAGACCTACGACGATGTGGTCACCCGCTACAACAACATTGGTGCGAAAGTTTTGTTTGTGCTGAATCAAGAGACGTTTTGGGGCCATGGGCCGTGGGATAACGGCGATTACGACCGCTACGCGCGCGAATTCGCCGAGCGTTGCGGGCAAATCGCCGCCCATTACAAGGGCCGCGGCGTGGCTTATGAGATCTGGAACGAGGGCGACCTGGTTGGCGGCGCATCGGTCTTCGTCGATGCGAAGGAGTTCGCCAAGGTGCTTAAGGCGGTCGCCAAGGCGATCAAGGACGCCGACTCGAAAGCGCCGGTCATCTTCGGCGGGCTGGCCGGTAACGACCCAATCAACTATCTCAAGACCGTGCGTAAAGAGCTGGGCAACAAACTGCCGGTCGATGCGGTCGGCATCCATCCCTATGGCCAGTGGCCGCCGAACTTCAGCGGCAAACCGGCCTGGGGCGGCTGGTTCGGCCTGCTCAGCCCCGGCTTGCAGAACATGATCAACGCTTTCCCCGGCGTCGAGTTCTGGATCACCGAGATCGGCATCTCCGAGCACATCCCGTACCCGCCGGAGCAGTTCCCGATGGTGATCCAGTACATGAACGGCATCCAGGATCTGGTCGCCAAGCGCTACCGCAAGAATATCCCCAACGTGATCTGGTTCGCCTGGTCGGATGGCATGCGCAACGCGGGCATTGTCGATCTCAACAACCAGCCCAAGTCACAGATCTTCGCGGCTTTCCTCAAGGTCGTTCAAGCGGCCAATACCGAGGTGCCGCCGACGCGCGATCCGCGCTTCAACAAGCCGTTCAAGGTCGTCTACCGCAAAAGTCTGCGCGTGCGCACAGCGCCACGCGTCGAAACCGCCACGCTGATCAAAGATCGCTTCCTCACGTTCGGCGAGGTCATCTACGCCGATCCGAATTCAAAGACGGCCAGCGGTGATTTCATCTGGTGGGAGCACGAAGAGGGCTGGTCGGCAGCAGCGCGCGTCGATGGCACCGAATATCTGATGCTGCCGCTCGACGCCAACGGCAACGTGATCGAGCCGACCGACGAGGTCATCGTCGCGCCGCCTGCGCCGCCCGCACCGGAGCCGGAACCCGCGCCTGAAGGCCGTGGCGTCGCGCCGGTGGAGGAGCCGGATCTGGTCGCGCCAATCGTGACACCGGTCACGCCGACGCCCGCCAAGATCCAGTTCCGCGTGCTGATCGACGGGCTGCGCGTGCGCAGTGAGCCGCGCACCGGCGATGATACGCTGACCAACAAGCGCCTGACCATCGGCGAAATCGTCGAGGTCGAAGGTGATTCGCAGACGACGGCCAACGGTTTCATCTGGTGGCATCACAGCCGCGGCTGGTCGGCCTCCCGCTCGGTCGATAGCAACCAGGTCTTCATGGAGACGGTCGAGGCTGACACGGGCGACCGCAAGGTCAACATCCTCGAAGTGCCGTGGATCTCGCAGGTGAGCGCGACCGCGACCGGCGCCTTCGACTGCGGCCAAACGTGCGTCCTCATGCTGCTGCGCTATTACAGCAAGGTCGGCCCGGACAAGCACGTCATCGACCTGACGCGGCTCAAGGACGGGCGCACGACCTGGAACGACCTGATCGAACTTGCGGGTCTGTTCGATCTGCCGCTGGCGCTGCAAGACGTCAAGCAGAACATCACGTCGCTGCGGAGCAAGCTGCCCAAGCTGATCGACGCGGGCAAACCGGCGATCCTGCTCGTCTACTACCGCGATCTGCAGCTGCCGAACACGATCGCGAACCCGCCGCGCGCCGATCCGGGTCTGCACTGGTTGGTCGCGCGCGGTTACGACGGCGACACGTTCTTCATCAACGATCCGCTCTGGCTGGAAGAGGAGCACCGCAGCAAGTACGCCAGCGGCATGATCCCCGTCCGCCTGGACACGCTCAACCGCGCTTACCGCGGCGCCGCGCTGGGGTGAGGAGTGCATGATGATAGCCCGCCCATCTCATTCGAGACGGGCGGGTAACACTTGGCACCAGATTATCAATTTAAGAGTCTGCTTGTGTTCGATGCAAGCTCAGTCACGGTTATGGAAGAGCATCCGTCTTCCAGTCAAACATCAATTCCTGGTCCCACACAAGCAAAACCGTGTCGGGGACACCATCAGCATCAAGGTCGATCATTTCATAGTTCACCAAACCATTTCCATTCTGATCGACAACTACCTTGCGCCGTACACCATCTACCTCGACAATCTGATAGATGTCACCTTCATAACTCAGTTTGGTATAGGCAAACTGCGCGCCATCTGCATTAACTGCACGCCACTGATCTAGGACCCCCACTCCTGCTGTAGGTAATTCATCATAGAGAATCCGATCCGCGCCATCAGCGTCTCGAAATTGTGAGGCATCACTCCAATTCTGAGGTTCAAATAGAGATGGTACTGTGAATGTAAAAGTAGTTTCGACAGGAGGTCGCCCAAGAGCATAAACACGTACACCTAAGACAATGTTGGTATCACCAAAAAACGGATTACCCATTCCTACCAAAGCGGTCACATTGTCTGGTACACCTTCACTGGAACGTACTATCGTATCCATTAGCATAAATGCGTATGGCACAAAAAGGACATCACTCTGTGGAAGCGGCGTGTAATACTCATCGCCTTCCAGTGTGCCAAGATCGTGCTCATAAACAACTTCGTTCTCATATTCAGAAGCCGACGGATTAAGACGAGAACGCGCTGTTGACTCAACCCTAAGACCGCCAGCATAACTGAAGACAACTCGCACTAATTCCAATGCGTCTCCTTCGTTGTTGCGTAGTGAAAGGTTCACCGGAATTGGCAATTCCACCATGGTAGTCGCGGCACTCGACTCGCTTCGCATGGCTTGAAGATCATCTAGACTCACGCTTCCTAGAATTTGTGTCTGATCTATTTCAATGGTGTCTCCTGACTGCATCAGTTGTCGATCACCGTTGTTTTCCTGGAAGTAACGAATTTCAATATCAGGAGTTTGCTGGCTTCGAAGCCATTCGCACAAGAAGCTGGTGTCAGAAAATAATCCAAATAACAGCGCCAATGCGCCCAAGATAGCAACCATCCAAGTCCAAGGAGATCGAAGCCAGGGCCACTTATTAAGGAGCGCGTTTTTTAGGGCATCTGGTGTTCCCGGATGTTCGCTCATTACGTCACCTGCCTAGACTATTCAAGCTCTACAGTTTCCAACTTAGTATGTCATAATTACATTGTACTTTTATAACTACATTTTGATGTCTGCTATTCTATTAGTTTGTCACAGATTCTGCATTATCGCGTGTGGGATTTGAAGGTTATTCACATATCTAGGTGTTTAGTGTCCAACAAATGACATCCACCATCCTCCAGCACTATCTCGACACCTGGGCGCTGACCGACCCGCATCTCCTCGCCGAGACGCCGACGAGCCACGTCTACACCGCCGCGCGGGACGGAGAGACGGTCGTGCTCAAGCTGCTGACGTCGCTCGGCGCGGAGGACGAGGCGAGCGGCGCGGTCGCCCTGCGCTGCTACGATGGGCACGGTGCGGTGCGACTCTTGCGCCACGACGACGGCGCCCACCTGCTCGAATACGCCGCGGGCGACGATCTGGTGCCGCTGGTCAGGCGCGGGGACGACGGGCAGGCGGCGGCCATCATTGCCGACGTGCTCAACCGGCTGCACAGCGCCGGGAAGGATGCGCCGCCCGATGGCCTGGTGCCGCTGCGGACATGGTCGCGCGCGCTGTTCGCCAAAGCTGAGCAAGAGGCGCATCTGGGCGAGGACTCAATCTTCGTCCGTGCCGCGCCGCTGGCCGATGCGCTGCTCGCAAATCCGCGTGACGTCTGCGCCCTGCACGGCGACATCCACCACGAGAACGTCCGCCACAGCCCGCGCGGCTGGCTCGCCATCGATCCGAAAGGCCTGTACGGCGAGCGGACGTATGACACGGCCAACACGCTGTGCAACCCGCTCGGCATGCCCGATCTGGTCGAGAACGAGGCGCGTTTCCGGGCGACCGCCGGTCTCCTGGCGGATAAGCTGAATATCGACCTGCCGCGCGTATTCGCCTTCGCCTTCTTCTATACCTGCCTGAGCGCGTGCTGGTCGCTCGAGGGCGGGCAGCATGAGGCGGCGCGCCACACCCTGCGCATCGCCGAGATCGAGGAGGCGGCTCTGTAGCGCTGGCCGCCGTTCAATCGGCGACCACGTCCTTGTAGGCGATCACCTTGTCGAAGACGAGCCGGTAGACCCATTCGCCCGCCTCGGCGAATTTGTCGCCGAACTCCGCCGCCCGATCCGCGCCCATGTAACGCCCGCCGATCCGCGTGGCCCAGCGGCGGCAGTCCTCGACATCGGAGGACACCAGGCTGACCTGACCTTCCAACGAGACATAGTGATAGGGCACGGCATCGTCGTCGACGCAGATGGCGACGTGGGGGTTGTGCTCGATGTTCCTGACCTTGACCGAGGCTGGCCCCGACGTGAAAATCAGGTCTTCGCCGTCCACGATGAACCAGATCGGCACCACGTGCGGGCGGCCATCCGGGCGAACCGTCGCCAGCTTACCGCAGCGTGCGGGCGCGCTCAAAAAGGCCAGATATTCCGCTTTGCTCATCGTCTCCATGATCACTCCTCACCTAGCTCTTGATGACTGTATGCGACAACCGGGCCGCACTCCATGCCAAATCACCCATGGCATATTGCGGAGCCCGCATCTGGGGATGAATTTGAATTCGTGGTATCTTTGCGCTTCAATAGTGGGCAATAAGAAATCGCCTCAGCGTATGGAGCAAGCCTCACAATGACCGAAGTGATTACCTCGATTTTTCGCAAATATGACATTCGCGGCACCGTCAGCGGCGACAGCCCGCAGTTGACCACCGAACTGGCACGGCTGGTCGGCAAGGCGCTCGGCACCTATCTCCCGAAGAATTTCAAGACCGAGCGCATGTTCGTCGGTCGCGATAACCGCCCGTCGTCGGTTGGCCTGCAGCGCGCGCTGATGGAAGGCGTCGCCTCGACCGGCCTCGACGTGACCGACATCGGCGAAGTGCTGACGCCGACCACCTATTTCGCCTCGGCCAGCTATGAGGGCGTCGGCGCGGGCGTCATGATCACCGGCAGCCACCTGGACACGCGCTACAACGGCATCAAGATGGCCTACGGGCCGCTGGCGCTGGCCGACCAGCAGATTCAGGATCTGCTCAAGATCATCCAGGCGGACGGCTTCACCACAGGTGACGGCGAGATCGTGACCGATTACGACATGATCCACAAGCACCTGGCGAAGATCAAGAGTCTGGTCAAGATGGGCCGCCCGATGAAGATTGCGATGGACGCCGGCAACGGTCTGTCCGGTACCTACATCCCGCCGCTGCTGCGCGAACTGGGGATGGAAGTCGAGTGCCTCTACTGCGAGAGCGACGGCACCTACCCCAATCACCTGCCCAACCCGGAAGACCCGGAGATGACCGTCGAGCTGGAGAAGCTGGTCGTCGCCAGCGGCGCCGATATCGGCCTGGCCTTCGACGGCGACAGCGACCGCTGCGGCTTCATCGACAACCACGGCCATCACATCACCGCCGACCGGCTGCTGGCCGTGCTGGCGCAGGATCTGCTCTCGCGTCTGCCGGGGTCGCCGATCGTGTTCGACGTCAAGGTGTCGCAGGCGCTGCCGGACTTCATCAAGAAGCACGGCGGTGTGCCCGTCATGTGGAAGACCGGCCACAGCCTGATGAAGCTCAAGATGCACGAGATCGGCTCACCGCTCGGCGGCGAGGTCAGCGGCCACCTGTTCACGGGCGAGAATTATTATGGCTTCGACGATGCACCGCTGATCGTGCTGCGCGCGCTGGAGATCTTCTCGCACTCGGATAAGAAGGTCGCCGAGATCTTCGCCGAGATCCCGAATCTCATCGCGACGCCGGAGATCGTCCTCTCGACGCCGGACAACATCAAGTTCGCCATCATCGACGAGATGCGCGACATCTTCGAAAAAGAGTACGAGGTCTTCGCCCTCGACGGCGCGCGCGTCACTTTCAAAAACGGCTGGGGCCTGATCCGCGCCAGCAACACGCAGCCCGCGGTCACGCTCCGCTTCGAAGCCTACACCGCCGCCGATCTGGTCGAATACATGGGGATCTTCAAGGCGCTGATGGACAAGCACCCGGAGATCGACATGAGCAAGTTCAACGAGGTCATGGAACGCTTCCGCGCGAAAGCGTAGGGAAGCAAATTAGGAGCTTAGCGGATTAGCGAATTAGCACGTCTGCAAAGCGTGGACGAATCACGAAACTGACCGAAACGGGGGCGCATGGCGATGCGCCCCGATATTGTCCCTGAATGAGCGCCGGAAGCCGCGCCCCATCCGGCTAACAGCCAAAGGCCAACAGCGAACCGCCAATACCCAACCGCCATTTCACGCATGCGTTTTCGCCATGTGATCGGCGGAGCGCGTCACCAGTTCTTTCAAGGTCTTTTCGTCGACATCGCTCAGCCGCTTGAGGTAAAGACAGCCCTTGCCGGTCTTGTATTTGCCGAGCTTGCGCATCAGATCGTCGTAGGTGTCAAAGCCGCCCATGATGTAGAGCGTCAGCGCGGCCTTGCGTGGGGAAAACCCGGTCAGCGGCGAATCGCCCTCGCGCCCGCTGTCGTACTTGTAATGATAACTGCCGAAGCCGACGATGCTGGGGCCCCACATCTTCGGTTCAAGTCCGGTCGCCTCACGCATCAGGGCGAGCACGGCATAGGCATCTTCGCGCTTCTTTTCGTCGTCAACCGCTTCCAAGAAGGCCTGCACACTTGCGTCGGTCTCTTTCGTTTTGTTCTCAGCCATGGGGATGTGCCTCACGCTGCATGACGATGCGCCCAGTATCGCACAGATGTTCCATACGGTCAACCAAACGTCGACAATTCGCCGTTTCGCCTTAGAATCCAGGATGGAAGATGCTTTTCAGCGAGAAGGAAAGTTCATGCCTACCTTTGAACAAATCTACGCCAAGCATGCGGCGGATTACGACCGGCTGGTCGAGCGTGAAGATCATCGCGGCAACATGATCGAAGCCATCCGGGAGATCCACCCGCTCGACGGCGCGCAGGTGATCGAGTTCGGCGCGGGCACCGGGCGCATCACCCGCCAACTGCTGCCGCTGATCAAGCACATCCGCGCGTTCGATGCTTCGGCGCACATGCTCAGCATCGCCCGCGCGCGGCTGGAAGAGACCGGCTTCACCAACTGGTCGCTCGAAGTCGCGGACAACGCAGCGCTGCCCGTGCCGGATGCCAGCGCCGACATCTCGATCGCTGGCTGGTCGTTCGGGCACAAGACCGAGTGGACGCCGGATCGCTGGCAGCAAGAGATCGGCGCGGGTGTCGACGAGATGCTGCGTGTGATCCGCCCCGGCGGCTCGGCCATCATCCTGGAGACGCTCGGCAGCGGATCGCGCCAGCCCGCCCCCCCAAGCGAGGTGCTCGGCGCCTATTACGACTGGCTCGAAAACGAGCGCGGCTTCAGCTCGACCTGGATACGCACCGACTACCAGTTCGAGTCGGTCGCGGAAGGCGCGGAGCTGTTCGGCTTTTTCTTCGGCGATGCCATGCGCCAGCTCGTCATCGACGGCGGCTCGCCGGTCGTGCCCGAATGCACCGGCATCTGGTATCGCAAGCGCGATTGACGCCATCCATAGGCACATATTCTGGTCGTAACTGTAGGGGCTTGGCGACGCCAAGCCCTTGAATCATCACACGCGCCCACTGATCGTGCATAATAAATCACGGCACTAGAACATTTTTGCGACCCACGAGGAGGAGCGGACATGATCGTCGACGGGCCAAAGCTTGAGCAGCGCGAGGCGCAGCCTTACGTCGCCATTCGCACACAGGTCACGATGGGGGAAATGGGATCGGGCATCATCCCGCAGTTACACGGCGAAGTCGTGGCCTGGCTGCTGCAGCACGATGCCGCGCCGTCCGGCCCACCGCTGATTCGCTACCGCGTGATCGACATGATGAACAAGCTCGACATCGAGTTGGGCTGGCCGGTCGCCAGCGCCATGAGCGGCGACGGGCGCGTGCTGGCGGACTCGCTCCCGGCAGGGCGTTACGCCTCGCTCGTCTACACCGACGTGCGCAAGGGCATCGAGGGCAACAAAGCGCTGATCGATTGGGCCAGGGAGAAGGGTCTCGAATGGGATCACTGGGAAGCGCCAGGCGGCGATGCCTTCGGGTCGCGCGTCGAATTCTTCCTGACCAACCCGGACGACGAGCCGGATATGGCCAAATGGGAGACCGAGGTCGCCATCCGCGTGGCCGATGAGAACTAGAGTCGATTTTCATGCTCAATTGAAGCCTACCTTCCGCGATAGCGAAGGCAATACGCTCGCGCTATATTCGACTCACTGAGCGACGACACCGGGCAGCGGCGCATGTGTGATCGCTGTCCGCCGCAAAGGACGATCTCATGCTAACGTTGGCCGATATCGAGCGCATGACGCGCGAAGACGGCGAGGGTTGGGGTTATGCGCACGTCCGTCGTGTGCTCAAGCTGGCCGCGGCCATCGGCGCCGATCTCGACTACGACCACGAGGCGTTCGACTGGGCTGTCCACCTGCACGACTGGGGCGCCTTTCCACGCTATCGCCAACCCGGCGTCGATCATGCCCTGCGCTCGCGCCAGATTGCCGAGTGTGACATCCTGCCACAGACAGCCCTGAGCGCGCGCCAAGCAGCCCTCATCCTCGACGCCATCGAAAAGCATGACTATCGCGACGAGCGCCCGGTCGAGACGGCGGAAGCGCTCGTGCTGCGCGAGGCAGATTTCCTCGACTTCCTCGGCGTGATCGGCATGGCGCGCGAGTTCGCCTGGGGCCCAAACAACCTGCAAACCTGCTACGAACGCATCCTGGCGCGGCGCAACGCCGTTCGGGCGCGCTTCACGCTGCCGGTTGCCCAACAGATCGCCGTGCAGCGCCTGGAGACGATGCAGTGGGCGCTTGAGCGCTTGCTTGAGGAGAGCTTCGGCGATCTGTAGGCCATAATCAGGCAACAAGGTCTGCATCACAATCCCCGATTTGGTTCACAAGAGTTCACAGCGTATAATAAAGGGTGAACCAGCCTGTCATGTTGACCATCTGGGGGAAATATGCTGCCCTATCCACTCACGCGCGCAAATCGTATGCGCCTGGCGCGGGCTTTCGCGTCCTTGCCCCGCGTCGACATCTCGATTGAATGCGCCCTGGAAGACCAGATGGGAGCGGCGTACGTCGACTCGCTCGATCAGCCGCGGGCGTTCATGATCGAGCAGGATGGCTTCTTCTGCTACTACGCGGGCGACATCTCTCGCGATTTCGTCAGCGCGACCCCGCGCGGACGGCTGCTGATGGCCGGTGCGCCCGGCTGGCAGGCGGCGGTCGAGAATGCGTTTGGCGATGCGCTGGTGCCCATCGAGCGCCACACCTTCGCGTCAGAGGCGCTCTCGGTCGATCATCTGCGCAGCCTGGCGGCGAGCAACCCGCACACGGCCGCCGTCCGCCGCGTCGATGCGCAGCTCGCCCGCACCGAGACGCCCTATCTCAGCCTGGACGCCTTCGAGTCGGCGGAGGATTTCGTCGAACGCGGCATCGGCTTCTGCCTGCTGCACGAGGGCACGATCGTCGGCGGGGCGTATTCGTCGCTCGTCTGCAGCGATGCGATTGAGGTCAGCATCGTCGTCCATACGGTGCACCGGCGCCAGGGCGTCGCGACCGCGCTGGCGAGCCAACTGCTGCTCTGGTGCCTTGAGCATCAGATCGCACCGCATTGGGACGCGGCCAACGACGAATCGTGCGGGCTGGCCGCCAAACTCGGCTATCGCAAAGTGGGGACGTATGCCGCTTACTATCTGAAATGACAGCATCCCCCCGTCCGGCGCAGCCTACTTCTGCTATAATGCCGCGCTGGAGGAATGTCGATCATGAGTCAAGTCTCTGGCACCCGGCGCAATGGACGCTTCAGCCGGGGTGCGCTGCTGTTCTTCAGCTTCTTCATTTGCATCGGCCTGTTCGCCGCCAGCGCCATCGGCCTGCTGGCGCCGGTCGAAGGTCTGGCCGCCACGCCCCTCAATGCCATCAGCGGCCTGCTCAACCGCGTGGCGCTCGGCATCACCGGCGGCGTCAGCGATTTCGCCGAACTGCAGACGCTGCGCCAGCGCAATGCCGATCTTGAAGAAGCGCTCGCCCGCTTGCAGCCGCAGTTGGTCGAAGCGCTCGAAATCCAGAGCGACTACCAGCGCCTGGCCGATCTCTTCAACTACACCAGCCGTCGCACCGATCAAGCCTTCCTGGCGGCGGATGTCATCGGCGGCGATCCGAACAACCTGCTGCGGTCGAGCACGATCATCATCAACAAGGGCGCGCGTGATGGCGTGGCCGAGGGCATGCCGATCGTCACCGGCCAGGGCCTGGTCGGGCGCGTCATCCGCGTCAGCGCCGACGCCGCCCAGGTGCTGCTGATCACGTCGCCGTCGAGCGCGGTCAGCGCCCGCGTCCAATCGTCACGGGCGGAGGGCAGCGTCATCGGCGAGGTCAACGGCGTGCTGACGATGCGCTTCATCCCGCTCGAAGCCGACGTGCAGGTCGGCGACATCGTCATCACATCCGGCCTGGGCGGCAACTTCCCGCCGGATATCGTCGTCGGCCAGGTCTCCAGCGTGCGCCAGACGGAGCTCTACCAGGAAGCGCAGTTGCGCAGCCTGATCAACTTCGACATCCTGGAACTGGTGCTCGTCATGACCAACTTCCAGCCGGTCGATCTCTCGGTCTTCGAGAGCGACGCGGATCTCCCCGCAGCGCCCGGCAGCTAGCTCATCCATGCGCACACTGCTCGCCTTCGTGCTCGTCGTCCTGGCTGCGCTCTTGCAGGCGACGTTCAACCCGCAAATCCGCGTGCTCGGCGGCGAGCCGAATCTGGTCTTCCTGCTCGTGCTGGCCTGGGCAGCGCGCGGCACCTTTCAGGAGGCCGTACTGCTGGCCTTCATCGGCGGCATCTGCATAGATCTGCTGTCCGCCGGGCCGCTCGGCCTGACGACGCTGGCCCTGCTGCCGGTCATCTACGCGGTCGATACCGTCCGCGAGCAGTTGTTCGGTTTCGGCTTCCCGTTGGTGCTGCTGTTCACCGCGCTCGGCACGATCGTCGTCAATGCGATCCTGTTCGTGGGCGCGTCGATCGCGGGCTTCTCGCTGCCGCCGGTCGCGGCTTTTGCCTATACGATCCTCCCCACCATGGTATACAATTTCGTCGGCATCCTCCCGACGTACATCGTCGTGCGCCGTCTGGCACGCCGCTTCGCCGAGTGAGGATTGCCGGGCGTGGGCCGTGTATATGATCGCTGTGGGCGCTTGCGCGCGCAGTGCGGCTAACGCCTCGCATCTGAAGGTTAGCAGTTTCCGGAGGGACGGACATGCGTCGTCTCGATCCGTTTCAGGGTTGGCGGTTGACAGTCTTCACGGCGGTCATCATCGCCGTGTTCGTGGTCTTTTCGCTGCGGCTGGCGCAGTGGCAGTTCCTGCAATCCGATCAATTCACCATCGCCGCCGAAGATAACCGGCTCAACGAGTTACCGTTGGCGGCACCGCGCGGCATCATCGTCGACCGCAACGATCAGCCGCTGGCGATCAACGTGCCCGCCTACAACGTGCTCATCACACCCGCGAGTTTGCCATCGGACGAAACGGAAGTCCTGCGCATCTTCAACCAGCTTTCTGCGCTGACCAACGTGCCGCCGACGATTGCCATCGCCAACGCATCCGGGCAGGACCCGGAGACCAGCATCGAGCGCCAGGTCGAGATCGGCGAAGGTATTGCGCCCTATCGCCCGGTCACGGTCGCGCGCGACATCGGCCAGCAGGCCGCCTTGCAGCTGCTGGAGGATCGCATCAACCTGCCCGGCGTCGACGTCGACGTCGCCTCAGTGCGCGAATACCCGACCGGCTCGTTGACGGCCCACATCATCGGCTACATGGGGCGCATCCCGGCGGAACAGGAACTCGAACTGATCGAGCAGGGCTACGACCCGGCCTACGATCGCATCGGCTATGCCGGTCTGGAAGCGTCGATGGAAGATGTGCTGGCTGGGGAACGTGGACGCATCGTGCGCGAAGTCGACGTCGCCGGTCTGCCGCTGGATACGGTCGTCCGCGAGGAACCCGTCGCCGGTTACAGCCTGCGCCTGACGCTGGATACGGATCTGCAGCGCGCTGCCGAAGATGCCGTGCGCAACCGCCTGTCGATCCTGAACGCCAACGCCGGGCAGATCGTCAGCGAGCGCGGCGTGATCGTCGCCATCAACCCGCAAACGGGCGAAATCCTGGCGATGGTCAGCTACCCAACCTACGACAACACGCGCTTCGCGCGCTCGATCGACGTTGATTATTACCAGGAGCTCGAAGAAGATCCGCTGCTGCCGCTGATCAATCAAGCGACGCAGGCGCTCTACCCGCCCGGCTCGACCTGGAAGCTGATCACGTCGCTCGGCGTGCTCGGCGAAAACGTCATCAGCCCGAACACCTTCCTCAACGATCCGGGCGAACTGCTGCTGGAAAATCGTTACGCGCCGAACGACCGCGCGCGCGACCAGCGCTTCGTCTGTTGGCTGCGTTCCGGCCACGGCCAGGTCGATCTGCTGCGCGGCATCGCCCAGAGCTGCAACGTCTACTTTTATCAGGTCGGCGGCGGCAACGATGCCTGGTCACCGCAGGTTTTGCGCACCGGCGGCCTCGGCCCGACCGATCTGTGGCGCTATGCGCTGTCGGTTGGCATCGCCTCGAATCCCGGCATCGAGCTGCCCTTCCCGTCGCGCGGGCAGATCTACGACCAGGACTGGAAGCGCCGTAACATTGGCGAGAACTGGTCGACCGGCGACACCTACAACGCAGCCGTCGGCCAGGGCTACATCCTGACGACGCCGCTGCACATGGCGGCTGCCGTCGCCAGCATCGTCAACGGCGGCACGCTCTACGAGCCGACGATCGTGCGCGAGATCTTCGACTCGAACGGCAACGTCGTCCGTCCGTTCCAGCCGCGCGTGATGCGCAACGTCTCGATTGACAACCTGGCCGACGACGAGATCGTCACGCTGCTGCCGGTCGAAGATATGATCATGCGAGGCTCGACCAGCCTCGTCTGCGCCTGCGAACGCAACAGCGATTACTACAATCCGGTGCGCTGCAATCCGGCCACCTATCGCGGCGAGGTCGACGTCAACCCCGACCCGGACATCAACGTCATGCGCGAGTACCGCGTCTCCGTGCCGGATAACTACACTTTCCAGGACAATCTGTGCACCGATTTGCGCTTCAACCCGCGCTATCGTCCGCCGTTCAGCAGCAGTGCCAATATCTCGCTGATTCAGCAGGGGATGCGGCAGGCGGTCACCGTCGGCACGGCGGAAAACGCCAACCTGTCGTACGTCGACGTGGCGGGCAAGACGGGGACGGCTGAGTATTGCGATAACGTCGCCAATGCGCTCGGCCTCTGTGAAGTCGGTAACTGGCCGTCACACGCGTGGTTCGATGGCTACGCACCCTACGAAAACCCCGAAGTGCTGATCGTCGGCTTCGTCTACAACGGTGACGAAGGCTCGTCCGTCGCCCTGCCGATGGTGATGGAGGTGATGGAAGCCTACTTCCGCCTCAAGAATGCGCGCCAGAATCTGCCGGTGGCCGCCCTCGCTATGGATGTGCCCGGCACGGGCTAAGTCGCCGACACACAAATAGGGGAGACCGGCGCACTGCCGATCTCCCCGAATAGCTATCTTGCGATGTCAGATGAATGCCTAGCCCGACCGCGGCCCACCGCCGCGCGGGCCCCAGCCTGCGCCGCCGTGCATCCCACGGCCCATCATGCCGTTGCCTGGGCCGCCCATCATCCCGAAGCCGCCGCCCATCGGGCAGTTGCCGGCGCCCGCGCCGCTAAACATCGGCATCTGGTCGATGTTCTCACTCATCCAGGACAGGTGTTCATCCGCCTCCTCCTGCGTGATGACGCCCGCAGTGACCATCGCCTCCATGTGCGCGGTCGCCGTGGCCAACGCGCTGTCGTAAACCGTCTGCAGGTCGACGCCCTGTGCCTCGGCGATTTCAGCCAGCGTCTTGCCGGCCTGAAGCTCGGCGCTCAACGTCTCCACATCCAGGCCAAGAGCTTCGGCGACGTCCGTCCACATCGTGTCGCCATCCCAGGCGCCGGACATCATGCCGTGGCCGAAACCGCGACCCATCATGCCGAAGGGAAAGCCCGGCGTCGTGTCATCATCCTGCGCAAAAGCGCTGAAAGCCCCCGCCGCGACCAATGCCACGGCCACGATCAGAGCCACCAGTGCAACCTTCGTCCAGGGTCTCATGTCAATTTCTCCCGTAGATGAAACTTCCGTTTGTCTACAGGATGCCGCATTTGCATGTCATGCGGATGTTGCTAGTGTGAAGTTTTGGTAAAGTTCGGCGCGATGGGCAGCGTGACATAGAACGTACTGCCCTGGCCCGGCCCCTGGCTCTCCGCCCAGATCCGCCCGTGCTGAGCTTCGACGAAGTAGCGCGCAATCGTCAGCCCGATGCCACTCCCACCGCCGCTGCGCGACCGCGATTTCTCGACTCGATAAAAGCGCTGGAAAATGTGCCGGGTGTCCTCCTGGCTCAGGCCGATGCCGTTGTCCTGAATGGCGATGCGCGCCGACTGCAGATCGTGCGTCAGGCGGACTGTGATCTGCCCGCCGGATGGGGTGTATTGCAGGGCATTGCCGAGCAGATTCACCAGCACCTGCTCCGTTCGGTCTCGATCGACCACGGCCATGACCACATCGTCGATGCTTACCAGCGTAAGCTCGAGTTCCTTTTCGGTGAACTGCGGGCGCAGCCGCTCGGATACCCCACCTACCAGCGCTGCCAGATCGAGCGTTTCGGCATGGATGGACACCTGTCCCGCTTCAGCGCGCGACAACTCCTGAAGATCCTCCACCAGACGCTGCAAGCGCGACGCCTCGCGGTGAATCAACTGAAAGGTTTCCGCCGTCGGGGCGACGATGTTGTCTTGCAGGCCCTCCATATAGCCGGTGATGGTGGCGAGCGGTGTCTTGAGCTCATGCGCCACGTCAGCCAGCAATTCACGGCGCATCGTTTCTGTTTGTGCCAGCGTCTGAGCCATACGATTGAAGCTCTGCGTCAGTTCACCCAGCTCGTCGTCACCCTGCACGTCGATTCGCCGATCGTATTTGCCGTCGGCAATCTCTCGGCTAGCCACGGCCAATGCGCGCACTGGCCGGACAATCCGCTGGCTGACCAGCCAGCTCACGATCACCGCCGCCGCGGTGACGGCAATCCCCGCGACCAGCAGCGCCTGATTGACCGCCGAGCGGAAGCTGCGCTCGATCTCGTCGTCGAGCGATTCCATTTGCTGCGACATGCCGCCCTGTTGCATACCGGACATGCCGCGCCCGCTCTGGCCCATGTGCATGATCTGGTCGCTAAAGTTCACCGGCGCCAGCAGAGATGTCGTCACCGCAAGTGCCGCCAGCCCCACGCCGATGATGAGCAAATAGGAGATAAACAGCCTTTGTGCCAGTTTCATGTTGAAGGATCCGCAAGTTTGTAACCGACGCCGCGCACGGTCTGAATGAATTGGGGATCAGAAATGTCATATTCGAGCTTCTGGCGAATGTGGCCGATGTGCACATCGACCACGCGATCCTCGCCGTAGTATTCGTAGCCCCAGACCCGCTCCAACAACTGCTCGCGACTCATGACCATACCCGCGTAGGTCGCCAGGGTCTTGAGCAGCTTGAATTCGAGCGCGGTAAGCTCTATCAGCTCGCCGTCACGCCACACCTCATGCCGTTCGCCGTCGATCTGAAGGCGCTTGAAGGTCAGGATCTGTGATTGATCGCTCGCCTGATTGCGTCCACGGCGCAGAATGGCTTTGACGCGCGCCGTCAGTTCGCGCGGGCTGAACGGCTTGGTCAGGTAATCGTCCGCACCGACCGTCAGGCCAATGACCCGATCCATCTCGTCCGATTTCGAGGTGAGCAGCATGACGTACACATCCGACTCACGCCGGATTTGCTGCAAGACTTCCAACCCATCCATACCCGGCAGCATGATGTCCAGAATCACCAGATCGGGCCGGTAGCGCCGAAACGCCGCCAGCCCCTCCAGGCCATCTTTGGCGAGATGAACCGTGCTGCCATCCGCCGCCAGATAAGCCTCCACCAGATTGAGAATTGGGGGTTCGTCATCAATGACTAGAATCGTCGCCATGGGAATGCATCCTCTTGGGCCACTTCAGGATCTATTGTAGGCCATTCAAATGCAGAGTTGCCCCGCATCACTCCGTCTCATCGCTGATGCAGCTAGCGGACTCAAATCACGTCGTGTTCGCGCTGCGGCGGATGAGATGTCGTCGTGCCTTGCTCGACCGGCCCCTTCGATTGCGCACCGATGATCATAACAACACCGGAAGCTTATTTTCGCCTCAAGAGTGTGCGACATGGGCTGCCCGCCGCCGGGGTCGCCATGAACTTACCACCACAGCAAGTCAGGCCAACACAGCGCTCGCATCGGGTGGCGCGCAAACTCTCCGTGCGGGCTGCAACCTGTCAGAAATGCCCACCTGAGCGTCGAATGTGAACGCTCCACGCGGGCATTTCGCCTGTCAATCCGTGCAGTCTGCACATATTTCCATCACTTGCACAAATAGAGATTATGAGTCACATTATCCTCACGCTGTATCCCATTGTGGTGCGGCACCACAGTTTGACGTTCCAGGCTTCAGGAGGTGACATAGAAGAAAAGAAAGCCGGCTAGTTCGAATGTAGTGACTTACGGCATGATATTAAGGAGTAGGATTGCTTATGCGTACACGACCTCTATTCCTCGTTCTCCTTGTCCTGAGCATCGTGCTCGCCCTGGGTGTGGCCCAAGTCTCCGCCCAGGACACTTTCATGGGCAAGACAGCCGAAGAACTCTTCCCCGGCGCGGCAAATGATCAAGAGCGCGCAGCCGCCATGGCGGCGCTGCTCGAGGCGAATCTGCCGGATGCGACCGGTCGCTTTGCGGGCCAGACCCTGACGGTCTCGGTTCAGCAGGCCGGTGCTCGCGGCGGTATCTCCGGCCCTTATTATTTCTGGCGCGATGCGTTCGAAGCTGCAACCGGCGCGACGCTTGAAATCGTCGAAATCCCGCAGGCGCAGTATTTCACCACCACGTCCACCGACTTCCTGACCGGTCAGAACAGCTACGACATCATGAACATTGGTGCGTGGTTCCTGGCCGATTACGTCTCGAACGGCTGGATTCAGCCGATCACCAGCTACCTGGGTCAGGACGGCTACCCGACATGGAATACGGAAGACGTGTTCCCGTCGCTGGCTGCTTTGATGCAGTGGCAGGGTGAGTGGTACGGTGCGCTGAACGACGGCGACGCCCAGATGCTTTACTTCCGCAAGGACATTCTGGAAGATCCGGAATGGCAGGCGGCCTATGAAGCTGAAGTCGGCTCCCCGATGCCCTACCCGATTGTGACCTGGCAGGATCTGCTGGCGATCACCAAGTTCTTCAATGGCAAGGACTGGAACGGCGATGGCGACCCGGATGACGGCATCAGCCTGCATCTCCGCAGCGGTGGTCAGGGCTTCTTCCACTTCATGTCGCTGTCGGCACCCTTCTCCATCACCCCGGCAGAAGGCGACGACGTCAGAAAAGTCACCAAGTACGACAACGTGTACTGGTTCGATCCTGATGACATGACCCCCCTGATCAACCAGCCCGGTCACGTCGCAGCCCTTGAATACCTCAAGGAACTGGCGGCAACCGGCTCTGACGCGCAGCTCGGTTGGGAACTGGCCGAAGCCTGGGACAACTTCCTGAACGGCAACGCGGTCGCGACTTTCTCCTGGGGCGACGTCGGTTCGCTGGCCCAGGACCCGACCCGCTCGACCATCACCGGTCTGCTCGGCGGCTCGCGCATCCCGTGCTCCACGCACTGGTACGATCGTGAGCAGGGCGCCTTCGTCGACGACGAAGCGAACCCGAACTGCGTCGGTAACACGACCGGTGGTTCCTGGTTCCCCGTGATGTCATCCTTCACCGACGTTCCGGAACTGGCCTACTACCTGATGGCGATGCAGGCCAACAAGCCGATCAACTTCTTCAACGTGGTTTACGGCTGGACGGGCGTCGATCCGGGCGCGACCTATGACATGTTCCCGCCCATCGGCACGGCCACTGTCGACCAATACGTGGCTGCCGGCTACAACGCCAGTGACGCCGAAGAATACATCACCGGCTACGGTGAGAACTTCTTCAGCCATCCGATTTACGAGACGTACCTCCGTATCCCCGGCACCGTTCAGTACTGGGATATCCTGGACGTTCGTCTCGCTGAGGCGATGACCGACCAGCGCACCCCGCAGGAAGCGCTCGATCTCGTGGCTCAGGAATGGGATGCCGTCACCAACGACCTCGGCCGCGATTCGCAGATTGCGATCTATCAGGTATCGCTCGGCTACACGCCCGGCGGGTGATCTGGACGCAGCTTAATCGCGTTCGAATGTGACACAAAGGGAGAGGACTTGTGCCTCTCCCTTTATCGAAATCATTTAAAGCAGTGGCCTAAATTATCGTTTGCATAATTACAGGTTGAGGCATTCACAGAGTCGCCCCAGCTTCATTAGGGATATGGATTATGCCTGATATTGAAACCGGAAAACTACTGGCCGGATTAATCCCTGGGTTGGTACCCGCAGCCGTGGCGACCTTTCGCGGACGCTACATTCTGGCGATCGCAGCGCTCGTCGTCTGCGTGCTCGCCGGGCTGGCGGGTGAGTACATTTTCAGCCTGCCCATGGCGATCAATTTCCTGGTCACAGCGCTGGTGCTGCGCGGGCGGCGCGGCAAGCAAGAAACGTCGGCAGTCTACAAACATAGCAACGCACGTTTCTATTTCTTGCTGCCAGGTGTGTTCTGGATCCTCACCTTCACCTTGTTCCCGCTCATCTACTCGCTTTACCTGAGCTTCACGAACGCACGGATGCAGAATTTCGCGCGCGGCTTTAGTCTGATCGGCCTGGACAACTACGCTGCCATTCCAAATGACCTGCGCGTCTCCGAAACGATCATCACCTCGGTCTACCTTTCGGTCGGCAGCCTGCTGTTGACGCTCATTCTGGGCACCTTCATCGCCTGGATCTTCAACCACGACATTCCCGGCTTGCGCATCTTCCGCTCGATCCTGACGATGCCGCTGTTCGCGGCGCCGATTGCGCTTGGCTTCATGGGCTTGATCCTGTTCAACGAGAACAGCGGCTCGATCAACTACATGATCCGCGGCCTGGGTGGACAGGGGGTGAGCTGGTTTACCGACCCATGGTCAGCGCGAACCGCCGTGCTCCTGATCGATTCGTGGCAGTGGACGCCGTTCGTCTTCATCATCATCCTGGCGGCGATGCAATCGATCCCGGATGAACTCTACGAAGCGGCGCGTCTCGATACCAACTCCGGCTGGTTGCTCTTCCGCAGCATCACCTTCCCGCTCATCGCCCCGGCGCTGGGCACGGTCGCGCTGCTCCGGCTGGTCGAAACGTTCAAAATCCTCGATATTCCGCTGTCGATGCTGGGTGGTGGTCCTGGGTCTGCGACACAGACCTACTCGTACTACATCTACCAGACAGGCCTGCGCAATTTCGATATGGGCTATGGCTCGGCGCTGGCGTACATCCTGGTGATCATCGCCATCGTCATCACGTCGGTCTATTTCCAGCGCATGCGTGCGCGTTTCGAGTAAGGCGGGAGAAACATCATGGCAACAGCACAAACCGCGTTACCACCACGCGAATCGCGCAGCAACAACCGGGGGGTGACACCTCGTTGGGCGCGCGCGCTCATCTGGTTCGCGATCATTCTGATCACCTTCTGGATTCTCTATCCGTTCGTCTGGGCAGTCATCACGTCGTTCAAGACGCAGCGCGAGGCACTCGAACCCTCCGTTATCCCCTTCCTGCAGTTCGACCCCAGCATTGAAAACTGGTCGGCTGAACTGGGGCTGGGTGGCCGCGAAACCGCGCTCGCCATTGGCAACAGCATTGCCATCGCCGTCGGTTCGACGCTGCTGGCGACCTTCCTCGGCACGCTGACGGGCTACGCACTGGCGCGCTTCCGCTACGGCATCGGCAACCGCAACGTCGTGTCGTGGGTGCTGTCGCAGCGCTTCCTGCCGCCGGTCGCAACGATGATCCCGTTCTTCCTGCTCATCCAACGGCTGGGCGTGATTGACACTGTACAGGGCATGATCCTGGTCAATACGACCTTCGTGCTGCCCTTCGCCATCCTGATCATGCGTGACTACTTCGCGGACTTCCCGGAGGAGATCGAAGAAGCGGCGCTGGTCGACGGCGCCAGCCCATTGCAGATCCTGCTGCGCGTGGCGCTGCCGCTGGCAGGCCCGGCCATCACGGCGGCGGCCATCATCTGCTTCGCCTTCGCCTGGAATGAATACCTGTTCGCCAGCGTCATGGCCCCGAACAAGGCCAAGCCGTACACCTTCCTGGTCGCCAGCACGAGCACCGTGCGCGGCGTTCACTTCGGCTACCTGGCGACGCGCATGTTGATCGCCATCACACTGCCGGTCGTGCTGTCGCTGTTTGTGCAGCGTTACATCGTGCGCGGCCTGACGATGGGCGCGGTCAAAGGCTGATCGTTCGCCGGCGGGCTGGCGCATTCAGCGCTGCTCACAAGGGGCATGGCGTTCGTCCATGCCCTTTTGTTACAGCGACTATTGAGATGCATCTGCTGTCATTGTTTCAGCATTGTGATACTATTTAACAGTATAAGATGTCGCGGATCAGGCTGCTTCATGCGTGACCAGTTGATTAACATCAAAGGTGTCGGCGACGGACTACGAATCACACTCGACGAAGCGGAAGAATGGAACTCGATCACGGCGCTACTGGCGACGCGCATTGACCAGCAGAGTGCATTCTTCAACGGCGCGCGCGTCACGTTGGATGTGGGCGCACGTCCGGTACGCAAAGACGAAATGATGTCCGTCAAGGCGCTGCTCGACCGGCGTGGGCTGGTGCTCACCGTCGTCCTCAGCGATAGCCAGACGACGCTCGATTCGGCGGACGCGCTCGATTTGCGCGCCAACGTCAGCGCCGTGCAGACACCGGATCTCGTGGATGGCCTGGCGCCGTTCAACCCGGAGGAAGAAGGCACGTCCGGCGTCATGATCCGGCGCACCCTGCGCTCCGGGCGTACCGTGCGCAGCGCCGGGCACGTGGTCATCTTCGGCGACGTCAACCCCGGCGCGGAAATTCAGGCCGCGGGCGACGTGATCGTTTGGGGACGGCTGCGCGGTGTCGTGCACGCCGGGGCGGATGGCGATACGAGCGCCGTCGTCTGTGCGTTGGATATGACGCCGACGCAGCTGCGCATCGCCGGGTATTTGACGACCTCGCCGCAGGATAAGCGCCAGCGCCCCAAGCCGGAGGTCGCGCTCATCCGCGATGGGCAGATTGTGGTAGAAGTATGGGAATGATGAGCTTCTAGCCGTTTCGCTGACTTCAGATCGCCGCATCATGGGCGAGGAGGCGGAGACGCCGTCTTGCCGGGCGGCTAAGAAGCTCTTTCGCTAAAGGGGAAACCATGACGGGGAAAGTGGTGACGATTACGTCGGGAAAAGGAGGCGTGGGCAAAACGACCACGACCGCCAATCTGGGCGTAGCGCTGGCACGATTGGGACAAAAAGTCGCTTTGATTGACGCGGACATCGGTCTGCGCAACCTGGATATCGTGCTCGGCCTGGAGAATCGAATCGTCTACGACCTGGTCGACGTGGTCGAAGGTCGCGCCAAGCTGCGCGCCGCCTTGATCAAGCACAAGAGCTTCCCCGAACTGTATCTGCTGCCCGCCGCGCAAACGCGTGACAAGACCGCCGTCAGCCCGCAGGATATGATCCAGCTGTGCAACCAGCTGCGCCCGGAATTCGACTTCATCCTGATCGACTGCCCGGCAGGCATCGAGCGCGGCTTCCGCAATGCCGTCGCCCCCGCCGACGAAGTCCTGATCATCACCAACCCGGAAGTCTCCGCCGTCCGCGATGCCGACCGCATCATCGGCCTGCTCGAAGCGGAGCATAAAGGGCCCGGTAGGCTGATCCTCAATCGCGTGAAAGGGGACATGATCCGCAAAGGTGAAATGCTGTCGCCGGACGACGTGACCGACATCCTCGGCATCAAGATCGTGGGCATCGTGCCTGAGGATGAGAACGTTGTCCCATCGTCCAATAGTGGTATCCCGATCACACTCAACAATAGTTCGCGCGCCGGTAAGGCGTTTCATAACATCGCGCGCCGCCTGATGGGTGAGCGCGTGCCGTTCATGTCGCTCGAAGATAGTGGGAGCTTTTTCAAGCGCCTGAGTCGAATGTTTTCCGGCGGCGGGGGTTAGGGGCGGACAATGAGCAGTTTCTGGGAGCGCCTTCTGGGGCGTGGCAACATGCGGGGTTCGGGTCAGCAGGCCAAAGACCGCCTGCAGTTTGTGCTGCTGCACGACCGGCTCAACATGTCGCCGGAGCGCATGGAGGCGATGAAGCGCGAGATCCTCGGTGTCATCTCCAAGTACGTCTCCATCGACAGCGAAAACGTCGATATCGCGCTCCAACGCCGCGAAAGCGCCAGCCTGCTCATTGCCGAAGTGCCGTTCATCAACACGATCGAGGGCATCGACCCGGACGAAACACCCCTGCCCGTGTCGCCGCCCCCGGCTTCCACCCGTAAGCCACGTCGCAAAAAGACGACACCGACCGCCGAAGAGAAACCCGATCAAGACGACGCGTAGGTGACGATTGCTCGCGTCACTGCTCCGCCATCAGGTCGAACGAGAAATCCCACGTCCCGGCGATCCGCGTCTGATCGGCGCCGGTCTCGCCCGTGAACCCGATCAGCTCGAAGATCTCCAGGCGCCACTCGCCCAGGCGTTCGCCGAAGGCCGCGTTGTAGATCAAACGGCGGCAGTCGGTGCCCTCGATGTAATCATCGCCCGCCGTGATCTGCTCGTCGAACACGTTTGAGCCGTTGATGTACAGGTTCGCGGCGATGCCCCAGCGATCCAGCGTCAACTGCGGCGGCGTGAAGCAGACCTCCAACTGTGTGCGTGATGGGCTAATGAGCGCGCGTTTGAGCGTGATGGCAATGCCCTGATCTTCCACGGCCTGATCGATATTGACCACACGACCGGCCCGTGTAGGGACGGTGAAATCGAACGCAAACGGCCCGTAAGGCTCGGAGAAGGGGCTGTTGCCCTCTTCCTCGCTGTAAGTGACCGGTGGATCACCCGGCGCGGGAGTCGGGCGCGCATCCAGGGTTGCCCGTGACCGCTCGGTGATGATCTCGACTTCGACCTCGAAGTGCAGCGTCAATTCAGGCGGCAGGTCGCCCAACGCCGCCGTATCGAACGACGAGACGGAGACGCTCTCCCCACCTTCGCCGGTATAGCCCATGCCACCGGCGGACTCGAAGACGTGCCCGGCATCATCGCGCAGGGTGTAGTTGAGCGGATAGTAATCCGACGCCGGGCTGTCGAGCGGGCCGTCGCCGCTCATGACGTAGCCGATGCTGATGCGGCTGTCGTCGGCGTAGGCCCACTGCACGGTCACGGTCAGGTTGTCGCGCGTCTGCGACAGGTTGAGTTCCGTCCCCAGCTCGGCATCGTCAATGAAGCTCAGCCCGGCATCCATGTCGATCACTTGCTTCAGAGCGAAATCGACCGCATAGGCGACGACCGCGATCACGAGGATCGCCGCCGCGATCAGGATGATGCGGGTGGAAAAGCGCAGTGTTGGCCGTTTCATCGTGATTTGCTCCTGACTTTGCCCGGCAAGGCGGGCGCGCAATGATGTAGCGAAGGTCTCGTCAGCGACGGGGCGCGCCTGGCGCAGTTGTGTGTAGAGCGCGACGTCCTCCGGCGGCAGGCCATGCTCCGGCTGCCCGTCGAGCCAGGCATCCACCTGGGCAGCGAACTCCTGCTCGTGATCATTCGTCATCGTGTCTTGCCTCGACTGGGGTATTCAACGACCGAAAGCGAGCAGCCAGATCCTTCAGAGCGCGGCTGAGATGCGCGGCGACCGTGCGCTCATCCAGCCCCAGCACCCTGGCGATCTCTCGATTGCGCAGCTCGCCGAAGAATTTGAGCAGGATGACCTCGCGTCGTCGCGGCGGCAGTTCACGCACCATCCGGCGGAGGACCGCCGCTTCATCTCGCTGGTTGATCAGGCCGTCGGGCGAGTAGGCATCGCTGGGCTGTTCGTCCAGTACATCAATGTCCACCGGAGTCATGCGCCGCCGCCGGTAATGATCGTGGACGGCGTTGCGCGCGATTTTGAAGATCCAGGCGGCCACGACGTCATCCTGCTGGCTGCGCAGTCCTTCAAAGTGCGTGAGCGCCTTCACAAAGACCTCGGACACGACATCCTCGACATCGCCCTTGTCGTCAATGCGCGCGGCGACGTAGCCGTAGATGCGCGGCAGGAATGCATCGTAGATGGGCTGAAAGCGCGGCCAGGCGTCGTCGTTCGCGTCCTGGCGCGGTCGATTGCGTGTCACGGTTCTCCATTCTGCTGCGCCATCTATAAGAATAGACGGCGTTCAGTGCCAAAATACTGCATCCAGGACACAGCCTTCTACCCCGGCGCGTCCGGCGCTATAATCCGAGTGTGATGTTGGAATAGTGGTTCAGGCATGCATGCGTAGTAACCCCACCAGTATCTGGCGCCAATTCGATTTCGTCCTCTTCGCCACCACCATTGTCCTCTCCATCTTCGGCGTGCTCATGATCCGCAGCGCCACGCTCGACGCCATCGACCCCGACCTGATCGCCCGCGTCCCCAACCAGATCCGCTATGGCTTGATCAGCCTGGTGGTCATGTTCGCGTTGGCGGCGCTCGATTACCGGCTGCTCGGCGGCATCTACCAGTGGCTCTATGTGATCATGGTCGGCCTGCTGATCGCGGTGCTGGCCTTCGGCACGACCGGTGACGGCGGCATCACCCAGGGCTGGCTCAACCTCGGCATCCCGATTCAGCCTGCCGAGATCGCCAAGGTTTTGATCATCGTCACACTGGGGCGCTTCCTGGCGGATAACTTCGAGCGCATCGACAGTTGGGGCACGATCTTTCGCTCGCTGATCCACATTGGCGTCCCGGCGGCGTTGATCGTCGCGCAGCCTGACCTGGGGATGACGATCGTCTTCGGCGTCATGTGGTTCGTGATGGTCTGGGGCGCCGGGCTGCCGCTCAAGCGCATGGCCCAGGCGGTCGCGGTCGTCCTGATCGTGCTGCCGCTGGCCGCGCCGGTCGTCTGGTCGCAGATGGAGCAGTACCAGCGCGACCGCGTGCTCTCGTTCGTGTTCGAAGACAGCGACCCGGACGCCGCCTACAACATCCGCCAGGCGCGCATCAGCATCGGCTCCGGCGGGCTGCTCGGCGAGGGTTACGGTCAGGGATCGCAGAACACCGGGCGCTTCCTGCGCGTGCGCCACACCGACTTCATCTTCGCCGTGATCGCCGAGGAGTTCGGTTTCGCCGGCTGTGTCGTCGTCATGATCCTGCTTGGCGTCGTCATCCTGCGCATCTTGCGCGGCGCACGGCTGGCGGTCGATCCGCTCGGCAGCCTGATCTGTTATGGCGTGGCGGCCTTCATCTTCTTCCAGACGTTCGTCTCGATCGGCATGAACTTAGGGCTGATGCCAGTCACCGGCCTGACGCTGCCGTTCATCAGTTCGGGCGGCACGTCGCTGCTCTCGACGCTGGCGGGCGTCGGCCTCGCGCAGAGCGTCATCATGCGACGCGCGCGCGTTTAGGTGTGTTATGCCAGCCAAAGATAAAGCACACGACAGTGTCAAACGTGCGCTCGTCAAAGATGGCTGGCAGATCACAGCCGAGCAGGTTCGCGTCATCGCAAACGAGCGCTTTCTGTGGATCGACCTTCGCGCCGAAAAAGACGACCACGCGCGGGTGATCCTGGTCGAGATCAAGAGTTTCAACGAAAACGTTTCACCGCCGGAGGCGTTTGCGAACGCTATCGGCAAGTATCTGATGTATCGCGTGGCATTGCGGAATGCAGATATCGAGATCCCCCTGTTTCTGGCTGTGCCAGCCAGTGCTTTTCAGGGTATCTTTAGTGAAGATGTCGGTCTGGCTATCGTACAGGAATATCGCGTGCGATTGCTGGTATTCGACCCGGAGACGGAGGAGATCGTCTTATGGTCAATTTGAAAGACATCGTGAAGCAGGTCACGTCCGAATACGCCGGTGAAGCTCTAAATGGCTACACCTACATGACGCAAAGCGATGACGGCAGCGTCTTTACCGTCGCTGGTGTGGGCAGCGTTCAGGGCAAGCACGTGGCGAACATCAGCCTTTTCGTGCGCATCGTGGGCGACAAGGTCGTGATTGAGCGCGATCAGAATGACAAGCCGCTGGTCGATGCGCTGATCCAGGCAGGCGTCTCGCGAGAACAGATCATCCTCGCGTATGCAGGGGAATCCGTCCCGGAGACAGCGTAACCCTTACATCTCCACGGTCAAGTGAAGCCATCGCAAGGAGTCTATGATGATCGCTCGACTGTGGCACGGCGTGACGAAAGCCGAAGATGCCGACGTCTACTACGACTATCTCAAGCGCACGGGGCTGAGCGACTACCGATCGGTCGAGGGCAACCTGGGCGTCCAGGTGCTGCGCAGGATCGAGGGCGACAAGGCGCACTTCTTGCTCATCACCCACTGGGACTCGCTCGACGCTATCAAGCGCTTTGCCGGTGAGGACTACACCCAGGCGCGCTACTATTCCGAAGACGCACGCTACCTGCTCGAACTCGAAGAGCGCGTCGAGCACTACGAGATCCTCGACGTTGAAGAGTGACGTGACGCATGTCGTGGCAATAGCCCGCGAGCGAATGAGCAGATTAGCAGATTAGCCGATAGCTGACTGCCGATAGCCGCTCCCCAAAAGCCTAACCGCCAACACCCAACCGCCGTTCTATCCCGGCACGATGCGCGTGCCCGTCTCGCCGCGGATCGCGCGCACGAGATTGGCCGGGTCAGTGATCAGTGCCTGCGGGCCGCCCATCTTGACGAACTCGACCGCCGCCTCGACCTTGGGCAGCATACTACCGACGCCGAAATGCCCATCGCGCATATAGGCCTGCGCCTGGCGCAGCGTCAGCGTATCGACAGGCTGTTGATCTGGCTTGCCGAAGTTGAGATAGACCTTCTCGACGCCGGTGCTGATGATGAACAGATCCGCGCGTAAGGTCTGGGCGAGCAGGCTGCTGGCGCGATCCTTGTCGATCACGGCGTAGATGCCGCGCAGCTCGCCCTCGTCGTTGCGGATGACCGGGATGCCGCCGCCGCCGACCGTGATCACGATGTAGTTCTCCAGAATCAGCGCACGGATAGCGTTGATCTCCTGGATCGCCTGCGGTTTGGGCGAGGCGACCACGCGCCGCCAGCCGCGCCCGGCATCTTCCATCACCTGCCAGCCCTGGGATTCGAACCTGCGCGCCTCGTCTTCGGTCATGAAGCCACCGATCGGCTTGGTCGGCGTCTGGAAGGCCGGGTCATCCTCGTCGACGCGCACCTGGGTGACGACGGTCACGATCGTGCGGTTGATGCCACGTGAGCGGATCGCGTTATCGAGCGCCTGCTGGATCATGTAGCCGATGCTGCCCTGCGTATCCGCCACGATCAGGTCGAGCGGCACACTGTGGATGCCCTCCTTGGCGGCGATCTCCGTGCGGCGCAAGATGTAGCCGACCTGCGGGCCGTTGCCATGCGTCAGGACGACGCTCCAGCCCTCGGCGATCAGTTGGGCGACGTGCTCGCAGGTGGCGCGCACCGCGTCCCACTGATTGACGATCTCCGGGCGCTTTGGATCTGTGATGAGCGAGTTACCGCCAATGGCGATAACGGCGAGATTTCCGACCATGATAAAACCTCTAACCGGTGGCGTCGTCGCTGCACGAGTGCGCGGCTCTCCAATCCGACGCCTGAAAATAAACGCTTTGAGATAGTGTAGCGCGAAATCGGGCCAGCCTTTAGCGAGTGGTTTTTTCCTCGGCGGCGCGCATACAAAGGGCGCACCCAGCGGCACGCCCCATCACGGTCAAAGCAGATCATGATTCGAGCGCATCGTGATGCGCCCCTACAGCCGCCCGGAAGAGGATAGCGACAACTCTAGGAGTTGAAAGCCGAAAGTCAACCGTCGGTAGCCTCTCCCATCCGGCTAACAGCCAATCGCCAGCCGCTAGCGGCTCAGATAGTCGAGCACGATGCTGTTGAACATGTCCGGCGTCTGGAACATGGCGAAGTGGCCGACGTCTGGCATGAGCGTCAGTTCCGCGCCGGGGACAAGCTCCGCCATCTCGTAATCGTGCGCGGGATAGATCGCCTCTTCTTCCCAGCCATCCAGGAACAGGATCGGCACCGTGATGGCCTCCATCTGCTCCTTGGTGAAGTTCGGCTCGGTCGCCCACATGTTGCCGATGTTCTCCAGGAAGGCATCCACGTTCTCCGGCGCGGGCGAAAGTTCGGCGTAATCGGCCAGCGCGCGCTCGACATAGGCGCCGAACGTGGCATTCTCGCCAACGTCAGCCTTGACGCCCGACGGCACATAGTTGGCGCCGTAGGCGACCAGCTTGCGCAGCCGCTCCGGATGATTGATGGCGATGTCGAGGCCGATGATGCCGCCGTCGCTCCAGCCGACGATGGAGGCCGAGTCGATCTCGAGATAGTCCATCAGCGCCAGCACGTCGGACGCCATTAGCGCGTAGCCGATCGGCGTATCGGTGACGGTCGAGCGACCGTGCCCACGGCTGTCGACCGCGATCACTTTGTACTGCTCGCTGAAGGCCGGAATCTGGTTGGCGAAGTAATCGGCGTTGCCCAGGCCACCGTGGAGCAGGATCAGCGGCTCGCCTTCGCCGTAGATCGCGTAGTACATCATGATGTCGTTGACCGGTGCCATGCCGCTCTCGCTCGGTTCGGGCAGCGGCCCTAATGTGACGGGATCTCCTTGTGCGAATACGCCTGCGCTCAGGCTCAGCATGGCGACGCACAACGCCACCACCAGAAGCAACCGTTTATATGATGCTGCCGCGTTCATCTCTCCCCCTCCATAGATTTGAGTCGTTCGCTGATGCGAGGCGGCAGAGCATACCACGCTCACCACAATCTTGCGTCAGATTGCTGGCGAACTCCTGGGGAAGAATCGAATAGTCCGGCTCGATCCTGTGTCGACGGGATCATTGCGGATCTCACCTGTTATACTCGGGCTTAATCGGTGTAGGATTACACCAACTGACGATAACGCGTGGCAGACAAGTCTTCTTTGAAAATCCTCTTTGTGACCTGACAGACTGTCTTTATGCCAGCAGATTAAATGAAACAAAATAATATCAATGCTATCTATATCATTTCTTAGGCCGTGACAGGGCAAGATTAGTTAGAACATCCTTACGCACGTTGTCTGCTTTTTATCGGATAGAGATGAGCCACCCAGGAAATCAACAACCAGACATCATGATCAACCGGCAGAGGAACGTGTGGGACAGCCTACCTTCAGTAGATGAACGGCGGCTGCCATGAGCGATCGCCCCAAGGCGGACGAGCAGTTGCGAGAAAGCCTTTCGCCACGATGGTTGATCTTGACCTTCGCTTCCACGCTGCTGATTCTGATCGTCGGCGGCTACTGGTTCCTCAGCGCGCAGGAGCAGCAATTGCGTCTGCACGCCGAAGGCGAACTCCGCGCCATCGCCCAACTCAAAGTCGCGCAGATCAGCGCCTGGCGCAACGAGCGCCTGGGCGATGCCGCCGTCCTGACCGAAAGCCCATTCTTTACCGAAAACGTCCTCAATTGGCTCGACGATCCGTCGGACGAGCTGTCCGAAAGACTGCTCGTCCGCTTTCTGTCGCTGCAGCAGCACTACCAGTACGCCGACGTCTTGCTCGTCGATGCTGACGACCGAATACGGTTGCAGTTGAACGAAGATGTCAACGCACTGCCGGAAGCGACCCTGCAGGCGATACACACCGCCCTGAGCGACGGCCAACCGACGATGACCGACTTGCAGCAGGGCGACGCCAGATTGCCCGTGCAACTCGACGTGATCGCCCCGCTGTTCGCCGGTGCCGAGCCGGATGCCGCCCCTATCGGCGTCATCGTCCTGCGCGTCGACCCGGAACAGTATCTCTATCCGCTTATCCAGTCGTGGCCTCTGCTCGAATCCAGTGCCGAGACGGTGCTCGTTCGCCGTGACGGAGACACCGCACTCTACCTGAATGACTTGCGACATCAAGCGGGCACTGCGTTCAGCCTGCACATTCCACTGACCGAAACCAAAGTCCCCTCTGTCATGGCCATCGAGGGCCAGGAGGGTGTCGTCATGGGCACCGATTATGACGGTGTCGAAGTGCTTGCAGCGCTGCAAGCCATCCCGGACACCCCGTGGTTCTTGATCGCCAAGATCGATACGGCGGAGGTGTTGGCCGCTTCGCGCACACGCGCCGCGCTGATTGGGGCGCTCGTTCTGGGCTTGATGGTGGGCCTGAGCGCCATCGCGACGATCTTGTGGCAGCGGAGGCGCACGCGCTACTTCCGGCGACTGCTCCAGGTCAAGACGGCGCGCCAGGAAGCCGAACTGCGTCATCAGGTCACGCTGATGAGCATCGGCGATGGCATTATCGCAACCGACGCGGACGGCCGCGTCGAGGTGCTCAACCCGGTGGCGGAGGAGCTCACCGGTTGGTCGCTGAGTGAGGCGCGCGGAAAACCGCTCGAAGAGATCTTCAACATCGTCAACGAAGAGACACGCAGCACCGTCGAAAACCCTGTTCGCCAGGTCATGCGTGAGGGTCAGATCGTCGGTCTCGCCAATCACACGGTGCTAATCGCCAGAGATGGCAACGAAGTCCCGATTGCGGACAGCGGCGCGCCAATCCGCGATAGCAGCGGGGACATCATCGGCGTGGTGCTCGATTTCCGCGATCAAACCGAGGCGCGGGCCGCCGAAGACGCCCTGCGCAAGAGCGAAGCGCGCTATCACTTCCTGTTCGACAACATGCTGGAAGGCTGCCAGATCGTCGGCTTCGACTGGCACCTGATTTACGTCAATGCCGCCGCCATCGAACAGAGCCGACTAGCCAAGAGCGCTCTGCTCGGCAAGTCGCTCATGGAGATCTATCCCGGCATGGAGTCCTTGTCGTTGTTCGACGTCCTCCATCGCTGCATGGAAGACCGGACGACCGAAAAGACGGATATGGAATTCACCTATTCCGATGGCATGCGGAAGTGGTTCGAATTCTCGATTCAGCCGGTGCCTGAAGGTCTGTTCGTCCTCACGCTCGACATCACCGAGCGCAAGCAGCGCGAGGCGGAAATCGACAGTCTGGCGAAATTCCCGTCCCAGAATCCAAACCCGGTCCTGCGCCTGAGCGCGGATGGGGTCATCCTGTATGCCAATCCCGGTAGTCAGGTTATCCTGGATGAGTGGCAGGCAAACGTGGGCGCCAGTGTACCGCCCTTCTTGCATGACCTGGTGAAACAAGCACTTTCCACCGGTTCAAGTCAGGAAGTCGATCTCGAAGGGCAAACGGGCCATATCTGGGCCTTCACGGTGGCACCGATCGTGGATGACGGCTATGTCAACCTGTACGGACGCGACGTGACCGAACGCCGGAAAGCCGAGCAAGAACTGCGTCGCGCCAACCGCGCCTTCAGGACGTTGAGCGATGGCAATCAGGCGCTGGTACGAGCTGAGACTGAGACGGATCTCCTGCGCCGAGTGTGCGAGGCGGTCGTCGGCGCGGGCGGATATCGCTTCGTCTGGGTCGGTTACGTCGAACATGACGAGGCCAAGACTGTGCGACCGATCGCGCATGCAGGGCTGGAAGAGGGGTATCTCGACAGCATTAGCGTGACGTGGGCCGATGCCGAACGTGGGCGTGGCCCCACCGGCAGAGCCATTCGCTCGGGTAAGCCGGTGGCGGTTCGCCACATTCATACCGATCCTGACTTCGCGCCCTGGCGCGCGGATGCTCTCAAGCGCGGCTATGCTTCGGCCATTGCACTGCCACTGCTGATCGACGGCCAGGTCATCGGCGCGATGAATATCTACGCGGCAGAGCCAGATGCCTTCGCCGAGCAGGAAGTCGACCTGCTGAAGGAGATGACCAACGATCTGGCTTACGGCATCGCCGCGCTGCGCGTGCGTGAGCAACACAAAGATGCTCAGCAGGCGTTGGCCCAGGAGCGCAACCTGCTGCGCACGCTGATCGACATCCTGCCCGATTTTATCTACGCCAAAGATACCGAGGGCCGCTTCCTGGTCAAGAATCAGGCGGATATCCACGTGATGGGCGCACACTCGCTGGACGAAGTCGTCGGCAAGACCGACTTCGACTACTACCCGGAAGAACTGGCCGAGCGCTTCCACGCGGACGACGAGCAGATCATTCATTCCGGCCAGCCGTTGATCAACAAGGAAGAGCCGAATGTCGATCCGAATGGCAACACGCGCTGGATGCTGACGACCAAGGTACCGCTGCGTGATGCGGGGGGCACCGTCATCGGGTTGGTCGGCATCGGTCGCGACATCACCGAGCGCAAGCGATCCGAGGAAGCGATCCGCACGCTCAACGAAGAGCTGGAGCGCCGCGTCGCCGAGCGCACGTCTCAACTCAGCCGCACGAAAGAGCGCGTCGAAGCCATCCTCAACAGCAGCACCGACGTCATCATTTTCTGCCGAACGAACGGTACCATCGACCGTGCCAACCCCGTGTTTGTTGAGGTCTTCGGCTATGAAGGCGAAGAAGCCCTGTTCCAGCCGCTGACCAAGCTGGTCAGCCAGGAGCACGTCCCCGTCATCGAGCAGGCCTTCAAGGCCGTGCTGGACAAGCTGGAGTCACAGCGGCTTGAAATCACTGTCCGGCGCCGTGACGGCGTGGCTTTCGACGCCGACGTGACGCTGTCGCCGGTCGTCAGCCAGATTGCGCGTCTGCTCGGCGTCGTTTGCATCATCCGCGACATCAGCGACCGCAAACGGATGGAAAGTGAACTGCGCGCAGCCCTGGAGGCGGAACGCGAATTGAACGCGCTCAAGTCGCGCTTCGTCTCGATGATTTCGCACGACATCCGCACGCCGCTCTCGGTCATCGGGTCGAGCGCGGACATCCTGCGGAAGTATTCTGAGCGCCTGGATACGGACCAGCGTGAACGGCACCTGATCAAGATCCGCTCGCAGGTCGAGCGCATGGTCGATCTGCTCAACGATGTGCTGACGATCAGCCGGGCCGACGCCGGGGCGATCCCGCTCAACCGCGCCCCGCTCGATCTGGATCGCTATTGCTGCGACTTGATGGAGGAATTTCAGTCCAACCCGGATATCTCTCACACGCTGCTCTACGAGTCGCCTGGCGAACCCGTCATCATGATCGCCGACGAGAAGCTGCTCTACCAGGCCATCACCAATCTGATCACGAACGCGATCAAGTATTCGCCTGAAAACTCAACGATCCGCCTGCAACTGACGGCGGAACCGGATCGGGTCGTCCTGCGGGTCAGCGACCAGGGGATCGGCATTCCGGAAGAAGATCAACCCTATCTGTTCGAGACGTTCCATCGCGCGGCCAACGTCGGCACGATTGAGGGATCCGGGCTGGGGCTGGCGATCGTCAAGCGCTCGATCGAGGCGCACGGCGGCACGGTCACCTGCGAGAGCGAACTCGGCATTGGGACGACCTTCACCATCACCATCCCGAAAGCGTCGTAGGCACAGCCGCCTACCGGCCTGACGACTCCTCCAACGCTGCCGCCAGCGCGTGCCACCAACGCACGTCCCACGATCCGCGGGCCGCGCCGCTCGGCGACGGCAGCACCCACAGCCGCGTCCGCCCGATACGATCCGCCTGCAAGCCATAAGCGAGCTGCGCTGTCCCCCGCCGCAGATAGACCGAGGCCGCCTTCTTGCTGGTGAAGGCGATGAAGCCCGGCTGAAACGCGTGCATCTTGGCTTCCAATCCAATCGGATCGAAATCGCCGGGGTGAAGGCGTTGATCGACGCCATGCACATGTTTGGCAACGTCCGTCAGCCCGATGCGATAGTTGAGCAGTGTCCGAAACTCACCCGGCGCGAGCAAGCGTGGCGTCAGGCCGATGGCATACAGCGTCGGCCAGAAGCGATTCGATGGGTTGGCGTAGTAGGCGCCCGCGCGGGCGGAGACGTCGCTCGCCGCCGTCCCGCAGAAGACGACGTGCAGATCAGCCGCGAGCAGATCGGGGAGGATCATCGGATTGCGGCGTGGCAAACGAACCCCAACGAGATCAATTAGGCTCTGGCGGGATAGAAGCGAGGATTGCTTCAAGTTGTGTCACGAGTGGCGGAATACTCTTCACCGAAGTGTCCCAAAGCAAATCAAGATCGACCCGAAAATACTCGTGGATCAGAACATTTCGCATACCGATGATCAGACGCCAAGGGATCTCTGGATGTGCATCACGACGTTCTGGTGCCCGATGAGACGCTGCCTCGCCAATAATGCCGGTGGACATCGACAAGCCTCGTACAAGGAGTTTATTTGTATCCAGATCCTCTCGTTTACGGCCTTGCGTAAATGTCTGAACTTCACGCGCCGCTTCCAACATATGCTGCAGGCGTAGGCGGTCATCCGCGTTCATAGACAACCTGTGCTGAAGCCAGAACTTGATCCTTAATATGGATACTCAACATGTTGACCGTACCAAGATCGACATCGCGATGTAGTAAGTCCTGCAATTCAAGCTGCATCTCTACCAGATCGAAATAGGTGATGCCTGCTCCTGGTTCGAACTCCACCAGCACATCCACGTCGCTATCCGGGCGGAAATCCTCACGCAGGACGCTGCCGAACAGCATCATTTTGCGGATGTGATGTCGCTCGCAGAACGTTGCGATGGAGTCGAGCGGGAGATCGATGGCGGGTGTTGTGGGAGATGTTGTCACACGTGACCTCCGACTCAAGCAGACTGTCTGGAGGATGCGGGATGCCAGTAAAGAGTCATCAATTGCGATGTCTTCAGCGCCACTGTCGCATAAGTGACGCCATCCGTATCGGCAAACTCCACTTCGTAGACGCCTGGCTGCCACTCTTCGACAATCGTGCCGACCTGTCCACGTTTGAGCTTAGTGTCAGGTAAATCTTCCAATAGTGCGACCACATCGTACAGGTTCATACACCTTATCCCTGCAACACATAACAACTGGTCAAACGAGGAAAAGTCTCGTCGACACGGACGATCCAGGCACTGCGGACCATCGCTGAGCCTGCCCCAGTTGTCAATTCGAAGTCTATCACAAAACGCCGCCCCCATTCCGTCGCATCCTATGCATGCGCTCATGATGCAATGTGCAACTCCATGTTAAAATGGCGCGCACAGACGGGACGAAGCGCGACCCACTGCCTTCTGTACAGAGAGTCGTGAACAGGGCTGATGATCACAATCGAGCAAATCTTCGTTACCGCCGCCGCCTTCCTCCTCTTGAGCATCGTCGCCAGCAAGGTCGCCGTCAAATCTGGCGTCCCGGCGCTGCTCCTGTTCTTGCTGCTGGGGATGCTGGCGGGTTCCGATGGCATCGGCGGTATCTATTTCGACAATCCTCTTCTATCCCAGGCGATCGGCGTCGTCGCGCTTGTGTTCATCCTGTTTTCCGGCGGCCTGGATACGGCCTGGGGCGACGTGCGGCCTGTGCTGCGGCCGGCGCTGCTGCTTTCGACCATCGGCGTGACGATCACGGCGCTGGCGGTCGGCGCGTTCGCCGCCATCGTCCTCGGCTTCTCGTGGACGGAGGGCATCCTGCTCGGCGCGATCATCGCCTCGACCGATGCCGCAGCCGTCTTCTCCGTCCTCCGTGGGAAATCCGTACGCCTCAAAGGCCAGCTCAAGCCGCTGCTCGAACTCGAATCCGGCAGCAACGACCCGATGGCCGTCTTCCTGACCATCGGCATGACCCAGCTCGTCGTCAACCCGGAGCAGCCGATCACCAGCCTGATCCTGCTCTTCATTCTGCAAATGAGCATCGGCCTGGCGCTCGGCATCGTGTTTGGGCGGGTAGGCGCGACGCTCGTCAACCGGCTGCGACTGGAATACGAGGGGTTGTATCCCGTCCTCATGATCGCGCTCGTCTTGCTGACGTATGGCGCGACGGCGCTCCTGGGCGGCAGCGGCTTTCTGGCCGTCTACATCGCCGGTCTGATCCTGGGCCAGCGGGATCTGCTGCACAAGCGCAGCCTGACGCGCTTCCACGACGGGCTGGCCTGGCTGATGCAGATCGTCATGTTCCTGGCGCTCGGCTTGCAGGTGTTCCCGTCGCGGCTGCCTTCGGTCATCGGCATGGGGTTGCTCGTCGCGCTGTTCCTGATCGTCGTCGCGCGGCCCGTCAGCGTGTTCGCGGCGCTCGCCTTCAGCCGCTTCCAACTGCGCGAAAAGGTCTACATCTCCTGGGTCGGGCTGCGCGGGGCAGCGCCGATCGTGCTGGCGACCTTCCCGCTGATCGCAGGCGTCGGCAAGGCGGATACGATCTTCCACCTCGTCTTCTTCATTGTGCTGACGTCGGTGCTGGTGCAGGGCACGTTGATCATCCCGATGGCGAAGTGGCTCGGCGTTTACAGCACCGATGCCGAGCCGCCGAAATCGCCGCTGGCGTTCGTGACCGACGATGGCGAGATTGCGGACGATCTGGTCGAGCTGGAAGTGGCGCCCGGTGCCTATGCCGTCGGCAAGCAGATCCTCGATCTGCACCTGCCTAAGGACGCGCTGATCGTGCTGATCCGGCGCGGCGGCGATATGATCATCCCGCGCGGCGACACGCTGATCCAGCCCGCCGACCGCATCCTGCTGCTGGCGAGCGATCAGGCGCGCCCGGCGGCCAGGCAGGCGCTGGAGGGGGGCGGCGAGGCCGTCTCGGTTTAAGGTATGCTAGGACCGCGCAGGCTGAGGACATTGCTTATGAACGCCGGTCGTCTCATCCCCTGTTGTGTGATCGCCGCCCTGTTCGCGATCGCGTCGGGCTGCCAGCCGATCGCCACCGATGCGCCGCAAGCGGCCCCGACGCTGTCGACGGTCGACATCGCCGACCTGCAGATCGTGAGCGGGCAGACGGTCTTCGTCCCGGCCTACCCGGAGATCTTCTACGACGATTCCACGCGCACGATCGCCCTGACGACCACGCTCGCCATCCACAACACCGACCCCGACCACGAGATCGTCATCCGCTCTGCCCGCTATTACGACACCGACGGCGCGCTCGTGCGTGAGTTTATCGAGAGTCCGGTGAGCTTGAATCCGCTGGCGACGACCGGCTTCGTCGTCTCTGCGGATGACTCGGTCGGCGGTTGGGGCGCGAACTTCCTGGTCGAATGGGGCGCGGAATCGCCGGTTTATGAGCCGGTGATCGAGGCGATCATGATCAACACGTCCGGCGCGCTGGGGCTGTCGTTCGTCAGCGAGGGCCGCGTCGTCTCCGAGCAAGGGCCGTGAGGGGACGGATAGCGTACATCATTCAACTTTGGATTCCGTATTTATCTTTGCCTAGCGAATTGCATGCGTCACTTCAACTTCTTTGAGCGTTCCCGGGGCCGCTCATCAATGTCAACATTTGTATTAACTGTTTAATGCTATACTCGCAATAAGATTAACAGTGTATTCATGAGAGATGCTTGAGGCATGACAACTGACTTAGAAAACTATCGCGCTCGCATAGATGATTGGATGAAGCTGCAACTCGGAACATCATCTAACACCACACAGACTGGAGCAGCATTCTGCCAGTGGTGTCTTCAGAATGTCTTGAACCTTTCTGAAGATGAGGCGCTTGATGCAATGGAAATATCCGGTAGTGGTGACAACGGCATTGACGCATTTGTGCTGCGCGAATCAAAACAGACAGTCTTTGTAGTGCAAACCAAGTACGGAGCATCGCACAAATATAGTGAAATTACGAAATTTCACTATGACATGTCGCAGCTTCAGACACGGAAGGATCGGTTTGCTGGCGGAAACAAGGTCGCTCAACAGATAATTGCCGTACTCTACACGGCACTCGATAAAGACTGGGATGTGAGATTCTACTACTTTACTTCGGAGGTATTTAGCAAGTCTGAACGTGAGAAGATTGGACGCTTAAGTGGTTTTCAAGGCGAGTTTCACATATATGATCTCGATGAAATTGCGAAAGAAATGGAAAGTCGTTATCAGGATATTCCACAATCCATAAGAGGACAGCAATTTGAGCTGAAGCTAGCCTCGAAAGATATGCTGAACTTTGCAACAAGAACAGCTGTTGTTGCGGTCAGCCTAAATGAGATCCACGAATTTACGAAGAAATGCGGCAATGAACTCTTTGCGTCGAACGTGCGTCAGTACTTACAACGAACCAAGGTAAACGCAGGTATTCGACACACTATTCAGAACTCTCCAGAACTCTTCTGGTTGTATAACAACGGCATCACAATAGTTTGTGATGACTTTTATGAGAATAATGGCGCAATTTGTATTGTAACGCCCCAAATCGTGAATGGATGTCAAACAGCTAAATCCATATACGAGGTGCTAAGCCGCAAAACAGAGAATGAAAGAAAAGCTATTGAGGGGCATGTATTAGTACGTATTATGAAGGGGGCTGATGAGAAGGAACGAGAAGACATCACAAAGTATACGAACACACAAAATGCGGTTCGAGGTAAGGACTTCTACTCGTTGGAGAAGTTCCACCAGAAGCTCCAAAAAGAGTTCAAGCGCCTTGGCTATTTCTACGAGATTCAGCGAGGTTCCTTTGCATCGCTTAGGCCAAGTGATAAAGCAAAGTACTCCGGCATATCTCATTTCAAATATCTTGTGGGCCCAAAATACAACAATGTGATTTCTGCAATGGAGGCAGCGCAGGCATATACAGCAGGTTTTCAGCAATTACCTGCAATTGCATATGGTGTACCATATGAACTTGCGCCTGACGGCGACTGGTATGAGAGAATATTCCATCAGGAGCTCCCTGCGGAACCGCGGTTATTCCTCTATCCAACCCTGGTCAAGAACTGGACAACTCAAAATGGCTACGGGCGACGAGCGGACGGTGGTTGGAGAGCACATTCAGCCTTCATGTTTGTAAGCGCGTATTTCCTGATTTGTCTGGAATTAATAAAGCGAGTTGACGTTGACAGTATCCTTGTAGATCCGCTAGAGAATTCTCCGGAAAGAATGCACGTGGAAATATGGGAAATGATCTTTTCGGACAGCGAGCTGAACGAGAAACTTCTGTATCTTACTGATGACATCCTGGAAAGATACTTCGGTGACTCAAAAGTATACGAAGCTATTGGTAGCGACATTCGACGGTTTCTTAAGAACCACGAGGTATTGAAGAAGCATCAGCCGATTCTCATGAAGCAGATTGAGACAATGCTATCGTCGCCGCGCAATCGTGATATTCTTGAGATATGCCACAAAAGAATTCTGGAGACATGTAATACTCAGGATTCATGACAGATTCGATGGCCTGCGTGCAGATAACTAAGGGGCGCAGCATCGTGCCGCGCCCCTCTTCATTCCCAACCGCCAATACCCAATACCCAACAGCCCATCTACCGCATCGTGAGCGCCATGGCGGCCTTCTGCACATGCAGGCGATTCTCCGCCTCGTCGTAGACGACGCTCTGTGGGCCGTCGATCACCTCGTCGGTGACTTCGATGTTGCGATCTGCGGGCAGGCAGTGCATGTAGATAGCGTCCTCGTGCGCCAGCGCCATGCGGCGGCTGTCCGTGATCCAATCGGTGTACTGACCGCCGATCTTGGCCGATTCTTGTTTGTCCTCGGTCGTCATCCAGCAGCCCCATGACTTCGGATAGACGATGTCCGCGCCCTTGAAGCCCTCGTCAAAGTCGTGCAGCACCTCGAACGACCCGCGCGACTGCTTGGCATTCTCGCGCGCCTGCTCGACGATCTCCGGCATCAGCCCAAATTCCGGCGGATGCGTCAGGCGCACGTTCATGCCGTAGCGCGTCATCAGCAGGATCAGGCTCTGCGGCACGCTGAGCGGCTTCTGATAGCTGCTGGCGTAGGCATAGCTAACGTTGATCGTCTTGCCGCGCAGGTCGCGCCCGAACTTCTCCTGGATCGTCATCATGTCGGCCAGGATCTGGAACGGATGGTAAACATCGCACTGCATGTTGAGCACGGGCACCCGGCTGGCCGCCGCCACTTCGCGGATGTACTGGTTGCCGAACTTCCAATCGCACTGGCGAATGGCGATGCCGTCAGTATAGCGCCCGATGATCTCGCCGATCTCTTTGGCCGTGTCACCATGGCTGATCTGCGTCGTCTCGCTGTCGATGAACATCGCGTGGCCGCCCAGCTGCGCCATGCCGGATTCGAAGCTGGCGCGCGTCCGCGTGCTGGTGAAGAAGAACAACAGCCCCAGGACTTTGTCGCGCAGGTAGGCGTGCGATTCACCGACCGCCCGCTTGCGCTTGAGATCCCACGCCACGTCGAGCAGCGTGTCGATCTCATCGCGCGTCCATTCCAGTTCCGGGGCGATAGAATCGCGCCCGCGCAAATCGGTCTGCATAATCTCGCAAGCTCCTTCAAAGGATGTCGTCATCCTGTGCTCGCCGGGCGGCGCGGCGCGGATGGAACGATGACATCACCGCCTTTGTTCGTGATTGTAGCGCAAGATGCTCAGCGCTGGCATTGTCACCCTCGCGCCGGGCGTGCCGACGCCCGTGCCGCCGTGGTTGAAGATGATGGGTGCGTTTCAAGTTCTTGGCATTTATTCGACTCAGTGCCTTCTCACCTCACCCCCGCGCAGACCTGGCACACCGCAAACTGTGACTCCCCCTCTCCGCGCGCGGAGAGGGGGCTGGAGGGTGAGGTTAACGGGCAGGGAATCAATTGCCTTTCCAAAACTTTGAAATGCACCCGCCACCGCATCACCGCTTGCTCACATACGGCTCTTGTGGTTGAATTGTCTGGCTCTTGCCCAATCGATTCCAACCCGCGTGCTCGCACGCTAGCGAGAAGGTCGCCATGGCTCCCGCCTCGAAAGACACATCCGCGTCGATTGATCGTCGCTCGCTGATCTTCATCCTGATCACTGCCTTCCTCAATCTGGCGGGCATCGGGCTGGTGGCGCCGGTGACGAACTTCCTGGTGCAGCGCTACGTCAGCGATCCGGGGCAGATCGCCATCGCCAACGGGCTGCTCTTCACCAGCTATTCGTTCTTCCAGTTCCTGGCCGTGCCGACGCTCGGCGCGCTCAGCGACCGCTATGGACGGCGCCTGATCCTGCTGCTGTCGCTGTTCGGCTCAGCGGTCGGCTACCTGATCTTCGGTATTGGCGGCGCGCTGTGGGTGCTGTTCCTGGGCCGCATCATCGACGGCGTCACCGGGGGCAACATCGGCACCATCTACGCCTACGTCGCCGACCTGACCGAGCCTAAAGAGCGGGCACGCTATTACGGCCTGATCGGCGCGGTCGGCGGCCTCGGCTTCGTCGCTGGCCCGGCCATCGGCGGAATTCTGGCCAGAGTCGGCGGCACGGCTGCGCCCGTCTTCTTCGCGGCGCTGGTCACCTTCATCAACGTGGTCTGGGGCTACTTCGCCATGCCGGAGAGCCTGCGCCCGGAACAGCGCATGGAGAAGATCAGCCTGATCAAGCTCAATCCGTTCTGGCAGCTGCGCGACGTGTTCAAGATCCCGCAGCTGCGCTGGCTGCTGGTGGCGACCTTCCTGTGGATGACGCCGTTCGCCATGATGCAATCGAATCTCGCCGTGCTCGGCAGCGATTGGCTGGGCGCACGCGAGCAGGATATCTCGCTCGTCTTCGCCATCATCGGCTTGATCATCGTCATCGTGCAGGGCGGCTTGATCCGCCCGCTGCTGCGTATCTTCAGCGAGTCGCGGCTGACGCTGATCGGCATGGTGCTGTTCGCGATCGGTTTCTTCTTCTATGCGCTCGTTCCGACCACGCGCAGCAACGGCACGCTGCTGCTGGCGACGCTGATCTTCCCGGTCGGCAACGCGCTGATCACGCCGACGATCGCCAGCCTGACGTCGCAGGCCGTCGGCCCGCGCGAGCAGGGGCGCGTTCAGGGCGGCAGCCAGTCAGTCCAGGCGTTCGCGCGCGTCATCGGCCCGACCCTCGGTGGCTACGCCTATGCCCAGTTTGGCGCGACGATGCCCTACGCCGCCAGCGTCATCTTCCTGATCGTGGCCTGCACTTGCGTGCTGTTCGCGTTGCCGGATCTGCGCGCGGCGACGGCCAAAAGCTCGTGACCCATCGCTGATGGGGACGATATGCCCGTCCGCGCTTTGCTGTTCATGAGAGTAATCGGCAATTCATGCGAGGTGTCCGTAGGGGCGGGATATATCCCGCCCGTACAGCGGAGTCTACTCATGACGTTTTTGGGCGCATCGTGATGCGCCCCTACAGTCCGCGAAGATGATGCAGCAGTGTTCGTTCGCGGGATAACCAACGGCGTGTCCGTAGGGGCGGGATATATCCCGCCCGTACAGCGGAGTCTACTCATGACGTTTTTGGGCGCATCGTGATGCGCCCCTACGGCCCGCAAAGATGATGTAGATGTGTTCGTTCGCGGGATAACCAACGGCGTGCCCGTAGGGGCGGGATATATCCCGCCCGTACTACGGCCATTGAAAATGATCCAATGCTCTTTGGGCGCAATCGTGGAATTCATGGGCGCATCGTGATGCGCCCCTACGGCCCGCGAAAATGATGTCGATGCGTGCGTTCGTGAGATAATCTGCGGAGTGATGAGCCTAAGACTCATCACTCATCCCTCGTCACTCATCACCTGTTTTCAGCAGTGATACGCCATCGCCATCATGTCGACGAAGATGTCGCCCTCGTCAGGCAGGCGATAGGCATTGCGCAGGCGACCCTCCATCTCGAAGCCCATGCGCTCGTAGAGTTTGATCGCGCCCGTGTTGCGCGCCAGCACGGTGAGCTGCACGCGGCTGATCGTCTCGTGCGCACGCGCCCAGGCCAACGCTGCGCTCATCAAGGCGCTGCCAATGCCGATGCCGCGAAAATCGACGCGCACGTTGATGCTCAGGTCGGCCGTGTGGCGATTGAACGGATTGCTGCCGCCCGTGCAGCGGACGTAGCCGACGATCTCCTCGTCGACCTCGGCCACCAGAATGCACGACTGCGGATCGTCGCGGTGATGGGCGATCATGCGCTGGGTATCGGCCACTTCAAGTGAGGTATAGCCCTGGCGCACGCTCGTGTTGTTGAACGGCTCGTTGGCGAGCGCTTCGTAATAGGCGACCAGGCGCGGCGCGTCCTCGACCTCCGCCGCGCGGATCGTCCAGACGCGGGTCGCCGGTTCAGGAAGAATATCCAACATAAGAAGTCCCTTTCACTCGCCGTAGACGCCCAGCGTATTGACGTTGGTCTCGCCTTTGTCGTCACTGTAGACGATGGCGTAAAGCTGACCCTGAAATGGCGTGGGTGGCGTCCGCCATGTGATGGCGATGCCATCCGTCGCGTCATGATCGACGCCGATCACGTCCGGCTCCAGACCAACGCCCAGGTAGTAGAACTCGACCATCACCGGCATGAACGGCATATCCGCCGGTGCCAATACGGCAACCTCGGTCTCCATCGGCAAGCGGTAGCAGGTGCCATCGCCACCGAGCACAGGGCTGACACCGACCACGTTCGGGCCGGGGTTGTCGCTGACGCAGCCTGCCGGGTCGAAGGCGGAGGTGTCGCCCGCCAGTGTCGGCTCGCCCGCCAGATCGGGCGCGAGCGTCGCCGCCGGTGTCGCCATCGTCAACGTGCAGGCGCTCAGTGCGAACAGCAGCCCGCCGAGGACGACGAAACGATGCAGTTGACGACGTTTCATTCCACTCCCTGGCCATGCGTCGCGAACAGAATCCAGCCTACGGCGATCCCGAAAACGGATCAATCAGGCGAAAGGTTTATTATGTGACCGTCGTCAGGCTTATTTACGTGAGCCTCCATTGTGGTGATTCCGGCGCGCCGCATGCTTCGATAATGCCCATCATGAACTTTTCATGATGAACGACATGCACCCTGCGCAATTCTTTTCGTTACTATGTGGCCATAACATTTCACCCGCATCCGAAAGACGAATGCATGAAGATCTTATCCGCGTTTGCCCTCGTCCTGCTGTCGAGCCTTGGCATCGCGAGCGCCCAGGCGCAAGGTGGGGTCGTGCCCCGTTTCGAGCCAGCGCCATGCCCGGTCAGCTATCCGGCGCGCTATGACGTCTCGTGCGGCTACGTGATCGTGCCGGAAGAGCACGCCAACCCCGACGGCGACACCCTCCGCGTCATGGTGGCGATCTTTCACACCGGCGAACACGATCGCCAGCCTGACCCGGTCATCTACCTCGCCGGAGGGCCAGGGAGCTATACGCTGCAAGTTTTCGCCACCGGCCTCGGCGGCTACCTGGATCGCGCGCTGCCGGATCGCGACGTCATCCTGCTCGATCAGCGCGGCATGGGCTTCTCCGAGCCATCGCTCAACTGCCCCGAAGTCGACGAGTTGTATACCCGTGCGGTGATCGGCCCGATGAGCGAGGACGTTAGCCTCAGCCTCGATGCGGCGCAGCGCTGCTTCGAACGGCTGACCGCAGACGGCGTCAATCTGGCCGCCTTCAACACAGTTGAAAGCGCGGCGGACGTCGCTGATGTCGCCGCCGCGCTCGGCTACGAGCAGATCAACATCTACGGCGGTTCCTATGGCTCGACGCTGGCGATGACGGTCATGCGCAATCATGGCGCGATCGTGCGCAGCGTCATGCTCCAGGGCATCACGCCGCCGCAGGTCGATCTGATGGCCTCGTTCGCGCCGGACTACGAGCACTCTCTGAACATGCTGTTCGAGGCCTGCGCCGGTGACGAGACCTGCAACGAAGCATTCCCGCAGTTGGAGTCGATGTTCTACGCCGTGGTCGACCGCTTCAAGCAGGAACCGCTGCACCTCACCATCGACAATCCGCTCAGCAACGCGCCGACCCGCTTCATCATCGACGGCGACACCTTCATCCGCGGCATGCAGAGCGCCATCTACAGTTCCGGCTTCCTGCCGCAGTTCCCGCTCGTCGTCGCGGTCACCTACGCCGGGGACTACAGCGCGCTGGAGCAGATGCTGGTCGAGTATCTGCGCAGTGCGTCGAGCGGCACCGACGGTGCACTCTACGCCATGCGCTGCATGGACGACGTCATGACGACGACCGAGGCGACCTGGGAAGCCGCCGTGAGCAGCATCAATCCGGCCTTGCAAGCGGCTTTTCGCAGCGATATCGTACAATGGGCAGCGCTGTGCCCGAACTGGGGCGCGCGCCAGCTCGACCCGGTCGAGAACACGCCGGTCACCAGCGACATCCCGACGCTGATCATGAACGGCGCGTACGACCCGGTGACACCGGCGGTCTGGGGTGCGCTGGCGGCGGAAACGCTGTCGCACGGTTACAACTACACGTTCCCGCTCGATGCACACGGCGTCTATTCCACGCCGTGCACGCTGAACATGTACGATCACTTCCTGGCTGACCCGTCGAAAGCGCCGGATGCGAGCTGCATCGACCGTCTGCTACCGATGATCTTCGCCCACCCCTGAGGCGGCTCAACGGCGCTGCGGGTGCGGGCCGTTCGTCCATAGAGTGATGAGTGAGACGCCGATGTCCACATCCGCAGCGCCAGACCAACAACCATTCCGCATGATCGATCTGACGCTCGATCAGGAGGCCGCCTGCGAGGGCGCCGCGCGCATCCTGACCGAGGCCTTCCGCGACCATTGGCCGGACGCCTGGCCGACGCTCGACGACGCGCGCGAGGAAGTCCGCGCCATGGGCACGCCGGATCGCATCTGCCGCGCCGCGCTCGATGACAAGGGCCGCGTGCTCGGCTGGATCGGCGGCATCGAGCTGGGCTACGACGGGCGCGTCTGGGAACTGCACCCGCTGGCGGTCGATCCGGCGCAGCAGGGGCGCGGCATCGGGCGTGCGCTGGTCGCCGATCTCGAGGCGCAGGTGCGCGCACGCGGTGGATCGGTCGTCTACCTGGGCACGGACGACGAGGACGGCATGACGACGCTGGCGGGCGCGGATCTGTGGCGCGATCCGTGGGCACAGATTCAGGCGATCCGCGATCTCAAACGCCATCCGTTCGCGTTCTACCAGCGCCTCGGCTACCAGATCGTCGGCGTGCTCCCGGACGCGAACGGCGACGGCAAGCCGGACATCTTCATGGCGAAGCGGGTGTGAGGGAGGAGTGGCGAGGAGCGAGGAACGAGGGTTAGCGAGAAAGCACATCGACATGTATGACACGGGCGCCCGCTGGACGTTGAAACGCCCGTCTAGACGAAATCAAGTGCACTGAAGGCACTCAAAAAACCGGCACCTCGAAACACCTCAGAGAACGCTGAATTGCCCTCCTCCTGAACCCAGAACTCAGAACTTCGAACCCATCTTTGCTCCGTGAACCGGGCACCGTTAACCCCAAAACTGAGCACCGAGTATCGAGCACTGAGCACTCTCCGGAACCCCTATTTTTACCTTTCCACCCATTGCTCATAAAGGCGAACAGACGTACACTCTAGAATTGAAAGTAAAGATCAGGAGCAGGCCATGAACGATCATCCGCTGGTGTCGCGCTTGATTGATGACCTGCGCGGGACAGACCGATTCAAACAGCGCATGGCGCTGCAGAAACTGGCGCAGATCAAAGATTCGCGCGCGCTCCCGGCCATCGTGGAGAAGCTCCACGACCCGGATAAGAGCATTCGCGCGCTGGCGGTGCAGGCACTCGGCAGCGTCGGTGACGACGATACCATCCCTCATCTCCTCAGCGCGCTCGACGACTCGACGCGCGACGTCCGCCGCGCCGCCGCCCTGGCTTTGGGGCGCGTCGGCGGGTCGGCAGCGCTGCCGCCGCTGGTGGGCACGCTGCTGGGGGATAGCGACAGTTTCGTCCGTTGGGAGGCCGCCCGCGCATTGCAGCTTTTGGGCGATACGCGCGCCTTGCCAGCGCTGGTGGAGGCGCTGATCGCCGACGAGAATAGCTATGTCCGTTACGCCGCTGCGGAGACGCTCGGCGAACTGGGCGACGCCACCGCACTCGACGCGCTCGAAGAAGCGCTGCTCTACGACGAGAACGCCTACGTCCGTTACGCGGCCGCCCGCGCACTTGGCGAGATCGCCGATCTGGACGCGATTCCGTCGCTGCTGTGGGCGCTGCATACGCATAACACACACGTCTGGCATGCGACCGCCGAAGCGCTGTGGACGCTCGAAGAGCCGGGCTTTCTGCGCATCCTGGAGTATCTGCACGACACGAATGCGGGACTGCGCCGCGGCGCTTACAAGGCCATGATCTGGCTGACCGCCGCCTACGACGACGATGCTGTCGCCGACCGCGACGATTACGATCTGGGCGCGGGCTGGAGTTGGGAGAATTAGGGCGGAACAGGGAGTGCTGGGTACCGAGTGCTGAGTTCTGGGATTTGGTGCTCGGTGCTCAGTACTCGGTGCTCAGTGCTCAGTTGGGGTTCACCGTGCCCGGTTCACAGTACGGAAATCAGTCGTGCACAATGGGTGATTAAGTGATGAAGCCGAAAGCTGAATGCCAACCGCAGTTAGCTGATGGCTAACCGCTAAAAGCCAAAGGCCAATACCCAACCGCCAACACCCCCTCATGAGTAACCGATGAGCGCGCGCCAGCCCCGCGGTCAGCCGTGCTAGAATCACACTGGCATACAGTCTGCAATCCCCTAGGAGGAGGTACACATGCCTGTACGTAAGGTGACGGCCATCTGGCGCGGGACGTTAAAAGAAGGCAGCGGCACGCTCAAGATGGCGAGCGGCTACGAAGGCCCCTACACCTGGTCGTCGCGCTTCGAAGATGGCGCGGGGACGAACCCGGAAGAACTGCTCGGCGCGGCGCACGCGGGCTGCTTCACGATGGCGCTCGGCTCACGCCTGGGCAAAGCGGGCTACACGGTCAACGACATCACGACCAACGCCGAGGTCTACCTGGACAAGGTCGGTGATGGGCTGGCGATCACGCGCATCGTGCTCAACATCGTCGGCGATGTCGAGGGCGTCGATGCCGAGACCTTCAACGCCGAGGCCGAGGAGACCAAGAAGACCTGCATCATCAGCCGCGCGCTCAGCCCGGACATCGAGATGACGGTCAATTCCAGCCTGGCCTAGCACAACGCACTCATCTGATGCGGACGCGCCATGGCACGTCGCTACAAGACAACTACTGATGAGGCGCATCATGCGATGCGCCTCGTTGATTCTCTACCCAAAGCCGATAGCCGACCGCCGAAAGCCCTAACGCCCTGTCGCGTAACGCTCGTAGCGCTCCCAGACGCCGGGCGCCAGCGCCAGTGCATCGCGCGCGATCTGCGCCTCGTCGAGCGTCGTCAACTGCCGGTCGCGCATGAGCACGCGCCCCTCGACGATGGTCGTCGTCACCATCGACGGCTCAAAACCGAACAGGATGTGCCACGGTAGATTGCCCGCCGTCAGCGGCGTGAACGGCTGGTAATCGACGAAGATGATGTCCGCCCGCGCGCCCGGCCTGAGCATACCCACCGGCGCCCCGAAGAACTGCGTGGCCAGCGCCGAATTGTTCGTGATCGCCATCTGCGCGATGTCCGCCCCGTTCGCCAGCCGCGGATCGCGATGCGCGACCTTGTGCAGCAGATAGGCCGCCTTCCATTCCTGCCACATCGCATTGCTGAAGCCGTCGTTGCCCAGCAGGACAGGCAGCCCTTCGGCCATCATCGTGTCGAACGCCATCGCACCGACGGCGTTGTTCATGTTCGAGCGCGGCTGATGCGTCACCCACGTGCGGTTGTGGTGCAGCACCGCGCGTTCGGCGTCGTCGATGTGAACACAGTGCGCGACAATCGTTTTCGGGCGCAGGATGTCCAGGTCGTTCAGGCGGTGGATGACGCGCTTGCCATGCTGCTTAAGGCTGTCTTCCTCGTCGGCCTCGTGCTCGGCGACGTGGATGTGAAAGCCGGTCTCGCGCCCGACGCTCGACGCGCACTCGCGCAGCGTCTCCGTGCTCAGGCTCAGGCTGGCGTGTAGGCCGAAGGTCGCGCGCACGGTCGGGTGATCCGTGTGCGCATTCAGGAAACGGACGTTCTCGTCGATGCCTGCCCGCGCCTTGTCCAGCCCATCACGATCCGAGACTTCGTAGCAGAGGACGGCGCGCAGGCCTGCACGTTCGACCTCGCCCGCGATTGCGTCCAGGCTGCCCTCGATCGCGTTCGGGCTGGCGTGGTGATCGAACAGCGTCGTCGTGCCATGCTTGATCGCGTCGACCAGGCAGACGAGCGCGCTCGCACGCACGGCGTCCATGTCGAGCGCTTTGTCGAGGTTCCACCACAGCCGGTGCAGGATCTCCGGGAAGTCGCGCGGCGGGTCGCCGGGGATGGCCATGCCGCGGGCGTAGGCGCCGTAGAAATGCGTGTGCGCGCAGATCAAACCCGGCATGACGAGCTGGCCGCGCGCATCAATCCGTTCGGCGTCCGGATATTTCGCCTCCAGGGCGCTCGCGCTGCCGAGTTCGACGATGGCGCCGTCCTCGACGTAGAGCGCGCCGCCGGTGACGATCGCGTTGGGGTCGTCCCACGTGATCAGTGTTGCGTTGGTGATGAGCATAAGTGTGCCTCTGGCTTCCGCGTCCCGAAAAGGCCATCAGCTTAACGCATTTTCAGCCAGCCCGACAGGCGGCAGGTGACTTGACAAGCGCCTCCAAATCGCATACTATATCCGTAATAGATATATCCGCTCACGCTATAGTATTCCCGGACGGAGTGCCATGACCCAGCCCGATCCTCACGACCTGCTGCCGCTGACCCCGGCCGTGCTGCACATCCTGCTCGCGCTGGCGGATGGCGAACGGCATGGCTACAGCATCATGCAGGAGATCGAGCACATCACCGACGGCGCGACCAGGATGGGGCCGGGCACGCTCTACGGCACGATCAAACGCATGTTGGACGCCGGGCTGATCGAGGAAAGCGACGAACGCCCCGACCCGGAGATGGACGATCAGCGCCGCCGCTACTACCGGCTGACCGACTTTGGCAGCCGCGTGATGCGCGCTGAAGCCGCCCGGCTGGCGCTGCTGCTCAATGCCGCACAGCGCAAGAACGTCCTGGGGAGCACATGACGATGGAAAGTACCCGGCTCGCCATGCTCAGCCTGACCATCTACCGCGTGCTGCTGGCGCTCTACCCGGCGGCGCACCGGGACGACTATGGCGCGCTGATGGCCCAGGCCTTCGGCGATCAATGCCGGGCGACCGCCGCACAGGGGAACACCGCCTGGGTCGGCCTCTGGTGGCGCACGGTCAACGACCTGGCGCTCACGCTCGCCATCGAACACCTCGCCTCTGCCTCACGAAAGGTGCGCATAATGCAAACCGTGCTGTTCAAGAATCAACCGGATCGGCTCGCGGGTCTGCTCTTCCTGCTGCCCGGCATCCTCCTGAGCCTGTTCTATCTGATCACGATCGACAACGGCGAGGGCACGGGCTATGGCGTGGCCGCGCTCGTCGGCGGCGTCGGCTTTGCCCTCGGCCTGATCAAACCACTGCGCCGCCTGCGCATGTGGCAATCGTTCGCGCTCGGTGTCGGCCTCGGCCTGTGCCTGATCGTGCCGCTGTCGCCGCTGATCGACGGCCTCTTCCCGGCTTTGCGGGCAGGGCTGTGGCCGATCGTCCGCGTCGTCGCCGCCCTGGCGATCTGCGTCGTGCTGATCGGCGCGCTGGGTCGCGGGCTGCCCGCGCGTTGGCTTGCGCTGGGCGTCGCCGGGATCGTCCTCGGCAGTGCTGCGCTCGCGCTGTTCGTCTACGGCGGACGAAGCGGGCAGGCGACGCTGCTGGATAGCGCCCAGTGGACGCTGAGCTACACAGCCGCGATCCTGGGTGTCGTCGTCCTTGGGCGCGCGCTGGCCTGGCGCATGGGGCTCGCGGCGCTGCTGGCCGTGATCGTCGCGCTCGGCAGCGTCAATGCGCTGGTGCTGCTCTCGGCGGATGTGGCGCAGGGCAAGACGCCCTACGGCCAGATCACGCTGGCGCTCGCCTACCTGATCCCGCTCGTGATTGGCCCGGCGTGGCTGTTGTTCGCGCCGGATTGGCTCCAGAAGAAGCGCGGTCTGCTGCGCTCGTGGGCGGCGCTGCTCGCGATCGTCAGTCTGCTGCTGCCGCTGCTGGATCTCGTGGTCGAGCCGCACTTCTTCCGCGCAGCCAACCCGCTCGATAACGTCGTTTATGGCCTACTGTTTGGCTTGCTGACGAATCTGCCGTCATTCATCGGCCTGTGGCTGGCGCTGGCGCTGTTCGAACGGCAGTCACCCGCGCCGGACGCCGCCCCGACTCGCACGCCAGAGTCACCGCGCTCAGAGGCATTGCGCACGCTGAACCACGCCTCGTGAACCGTAATTGTGAATTCTGAGACCGGAATTCGGGGCTTAGAACGCTTCAAAGGTCGTAGGGTGGGGCGACGGCGACCGGCCCCCCGTTGTTGGCAATCCGCTGTAAGATCTGCTGCAGGATGGCGTCAGTCGGCTGCTCCAGATCGAGCCCCAGGTCGTCGCCTTCCGGGTCGATGTTCGCGCTGACCACGCCGCTATCGCAGAGGACGCGGACGCCCGCCGCGTGCTGCGTCGCCGGGCGCTCGGCTTCCCAGTAGCGCTCGGCGTAGATCTTGCGGTCGCGCAGGGCGTGGTAGATGCGGTCGACGTAATAATCCGCCGTGCTGTACAGGTCGACGATCGACGTCGCGCCGACAAAGCGATCCCAGGTCGTGTAGATGAACGAGATCGGGCGGTGCGTCGGGTTGAGGACGGGCGGGTTCTTCTCGCGCCAGTCTTGCAGCGTCACCTTGTAGTAGGCGTCGTTCGCCCGCTTGTGATCCGCCTCGTCCGGCAGGATGTCGCGACGATAGAGCAGCTCGACACCCCCGCGCGTGGCAAAATAGTGGATGGCGCCGTTGCGCTCTTTGAACGCACGGCTCAGGAAGAAAGCGATGTATTCGGCGTGAACGCCATGCGGCAAACGCGCCTGCGGCAGACGATACCAATGCTCGTCTTGCGCGTAGTGCAGGTCGCGCACGCGGTTGATCACACCTACGAGGACTCGGTCTTCTGGGTGCATTTTGTAATAGTATCGCTTATTCTGTCGTAACCCTTACACAATCGTAACTTGTTCGTCATAAAGATGCAACTTTGTAGGTGATCTTGGCATATTAAACTTATGTTCGGGGTCATGGACGCCCTTAAATCTTTTTCATCTTGCGCTGCAGATCGGGTTACCCTAAGATCGATGATCTATCTCGACAACAAGTGCGCCCGCTGAGGTGTGCAGGAACATACGTGATGTTCAAAACCACAGTCGTCATCCCTACGTATAACGAAGCCGAGAACCTGCCTCGCCTGGTTGAAGCCTTGTTCGCGCTCCCTAACCTCTCGCTGAACCTGCTGATCGTTGACGATAACTCGCCCGATGGCACCGGCAAAATCGCTCACGCGCTCGCGGAAGGCTACCCAGGCCGCATCGACGTGATCGACCGCACAGAAAAAGCCGGTCTTGGCCCCGCCTACATTGCCGGATTCAAACAGGCCCTGCGCCTGAATGCGGATTATATCATCCAGATGGATGCGGATTTCTCGCACCAGCCGTCGTACATCCCGCAGCTGATCGCACGGCTCGAAGAGGGGTTCGACCTGGTGATCGCCTCGCGCTTCACGGCGGGCGGCAGCGTCGACGAAAACTGGAGTTGGCGGCGCAAGCTGCTGAGCTGGTTCGCCAATCGCATCTACGTCCGCTTCTTGCTCGGCATCCCGGTCAATGATGCGACCGCCGGTTATCGCATCTGGCGGCGCCAGACGTTGATCGGCCTCAACCTTGACCGCATCCGCTCGAACGGCTACGCCTTCCAGGTCGAAATGGCCTACGTCGCCTGCCGCCTCGGCTTCAAAGTGACCGAGATCCCGATCTACTTCCCGGATCGCGAACATGGCGAATCGAAGATGGACGTGCGCATCCCGCTGGAGGCGGCCATCCGCGTCTGGCAGATGATCGTACGCCATCGCGGCCTCAACCCGCGCAAACGTCGTACGGAAATGTACAGCTTTGCCGAGGAGCGCAAGGCCGTCGTCAAGCACGTCTAGATTGACCATCACACGAGCATAGAGGCGCTGAGGCATCCGGCCCTGGTGGATGCAGGCTTTGTCGTCGTCGGCTGACAGCCCACATCAGGCGCGCAACACGGACTGACCGGCACGTGGTGTCGATTCACTTTGCATGGCTGGCGATGGCGATCAAACTGCACGGCGAGGGGTTCAACAACAAGACCAATTACGATACGCCGTTTGTGCCCCCTGGTGACCTGCTGCCGGGCTTTTCAATAATCCGGCGACCACCAGTGCACCCTGTATCCAATCACGCCATCTCGTACAACGATCCCTAAGGCACTAATTTCTGTCGTTCCTGTCCTAGCCGGGGATCAACACCCGCGTCACGCCGGGGATTTTGCCGATGGCCGCGACCAGCGCCTCAAGCGCGTCGCCTTCGGGCAGCTTCCCGGCCAGGATGACGATGCCCCACTCCACCTGTCCGATAGCGCCCTCGGTCAGGACGCGGCCCACGTGCAGCCGGATCGTCTCGTCGTCGTAGAGCGCGCTGTCGTCCACCGCCTGTACGCCGTCAAACTTCTTGATATTGCTGAGCAGATACCCGCGTGTGATCGGCGTCTTGACGTTGCCGCGCAGGCGGACAAGACCGTCCTCCACTTCCACGCTGATGTGATTCCGGTCGTTGACGAGCGGCGGATAGCCGGTCATCCACAGGTGGATTTCATCCAGGATGTCAATGTCAGGGCGCGTTACTGGCGCATCAGTTGAAGCCATAACCCAGATCCTTAATCTGATCCCAAGTCACTAAGGATCTAATTCTGCCCCGAAACGCCATGCGGTGCCATAAATGGGGCAAGCTCATGGGTGTCGAGCTGCCCGCATCTACGCCCGACCGTCGAACGGTCGGGCTGGCAGTCTTGGAAGCCATCTGGAAGATGGCTGTTATTGAGATTCTTCAGATACGTTGGTACAGATGACCCAGCCCCATTCCATGGGGCTTACCCTTACAGCCAGCACGAGGCTTTGAGCCTCGTGCGATGAGTGGCATCCCATATCGCCCCCTACACATCGCAGGCCCGTCTACTCCGGTGGCAGCAGGCGCAGCGTCGTCAGCGTGACGGGCTGGCCCTCGGCGCGGATCTCGATGCGGCGGATGCGCGCGCCCGCACCGACCGGCTCGCCCAGTTCGACCGGCTGCCCGGCGACCAGCGGCGCGGCGAAGCGGAACAACTCCTGAGAGCCTGCGCGGTCGCTGAAGAGCACGATCTCCGCAGACGTGCTGCTGGCGGGGACAATCGTCACGAAGGCGTTGCCGACCGGCTGCGCCAGCTCGATCGTCAGCGGCTGGAACGGGCAGTCCGCAGCCACGCCGGACGCGTTGGCCTCCAGCGCCATGTCGCCGCCGCTCAACTGGCGGAACAGGATCGGCGTGTCGGCGCAGTCGCTTCGTTCGCGCCTGCTCACGCCAAACGACATATTCCACGGCACGTAGGAATCAGCGGCCAGCAGCATGTCCGGCTCGGTGAAGTCGAGCGTCGGCAGCAGTGAGAAGTCGATGATGAACGGCGAGCTCTCGTCGACCTCGATCGTGAAGCTGCGCCGGTTGTTGCGGTCGTCCACCTCTTCGACGCTGTTGACGTCGTCGACTGTGATCAGCGAGTCGTAATCGCCCCACCAGCCATAGGCGTAGGTGACGGTGAAGTTACGTGATGCGCCGGGCGGCACGTTGTCGACGCGCCCATTGATGGCGTTGAGCAGCCGCGGGCTGGCATCCCAGGCGTATTCGAAGGCGCCGGAATCGCTCTCGCCGCTGTTGAGGATGCCGATGCTCAGGCGGAAGATCTGCCCCGGCCCCGGACGCTGCGGGAAGATGCGGAAGGTCGTCACTTCGAGATCGGGCAGCGCGATCGGAAATGGCGATAGTGTGATCGTCGGCGTCGGGGTCACGGGCGGCGTCGGTGGATTGACCAATGCCACGACGAAGACGACCAGCAGCGCCAACGCGAGCAACCCGGCCAGCACCCACAGCCCGGTCCGATTGCGCTTAGGAGCAGGCTTCGGTCGCGGCTGCGCGGCCGAGTCCGGCACGACCGGGCGCGACGTGCGCGTCGTCTTCGGCGATTCGACGCGGAAGAGCACGCCGTCATCCGTGCGCATGTAGAGCACGGGCGTCGCCCATTCGATGTTCTGCACGCGGTTGGCGATGGCGCGCCGCCCCTCGCTGAGCGCGCTGTCAATCGGGAGCTGCTCAGCGATGGCGCGGTAGAACTCCTCGGCAAACGCCTTGGCCGCCGCGTCCGTGATCTCCTGCTGCATGGCGACGACCGCCGGCAGGCCGCGCTGCACCAGGCTGCTGGCGACGCCGGAAAAAGCATCGCTCGGCGATCCCTCGGCGCTGCGGCAAGAATTGAGCACGACCAGCCGGATGCTGCTCTCGTCGCCCAGTTCGAGTGCCAGCGAGGCCGCGCTGACCAACTGCGCACGGTTGGTTTGCTCCTGCTCGAAGACGAGCAGGCCCTGCGAGGTTGGCTCGTCGAAAACGCTGTGGCCGATGTAGTGGAAGATGTGGAAGTCGCGCGCGCGCAGCCGCCGCTGCAAGCTGATCAGCGTGGCGTCTTCCATCCGTTCGAGCACGAGCAGCCCACGCTTCTGCAGGTCGGCGGTCGCCTCTTGCAGCCGGTTCCATTCGCCCTCGGTGTCGAGCGGCGCGTAGCCCTCCGGCGTAGCGATGACGACCAGCGCGCGCATCGGCAGCGTGACCGGCACCGGCGGGCGCACGCTCAGCAGCGGCGAATAGCGCACGACCGGCGTCAGGCGCGACAGGGCGAGAAAATCCCGCGCCGGGTCGCGCATGAACTCCCACGGCAAATCCGCCAGCGGCCCAGCATTCTGCAGCACAAGCCGGATGCGCAGGCCATCCAGCCCGGCGCGTTCCAGGCTGGCGAAATAGGCGGCGTTCAGATCTTGATTCTTGCGGATGAGGAAGTCGAACAGGCGCGTGCCGAAGATGCGCGCCGCCTGGGCTTCCTGCGCGCGCGTGATGCCCTCACGCTGGCGGCTGAAGATGGCGGTGAAGTCGAGCAGTTCGGCGGCGGAAAAAGGGGCGGGCGCTTCGGCGCTGACACTGCCTACCGGCGAGTTCATACTGATCCGGTAGCGATCCTCCGGCAGCGCAGTGATCTCCAGTATGAGATTCAAAAACGCCATAAGCCGCCCTGCCTTGTTATGCCTCGGCGATACCCTGCGGCGATGGACTGAATCCGTTGATTTTGCCGCGCAAATAATGTTCCATAAAATCGTTCAGCCGCCCATCGAGAACGGCCTGCGGGTTGCCGACCTCGTAATCAGTGCGGTGATCTTTGACCATCTGGTAGGGATGCAGCACGTAGGAGCGGATCTGGTTGCCCCAGGCGGCGTCGATGTTCTCGCCCTTGAGCGAGGCCAGTTCCGCCTCGCGCTTGCGCCGCTCTAATTCGAACAGGCGCGAACGCAGCACCTGCATGGCGCGCTCACGATTCTGCGCCTGGCTGCGCTGATCCTGCACGGCGACGACGACGCTGGTCGGGATGTGGGTGATGCGGATGGCCGTCTCGTTCTTCTGCACGTTCTGGCCGCCTGCGCCGCTCGAGCGGTAGGTTTCGACCCTGAGGTCTTTTTCGTTGATGTCGATGTCGATGTTGCCCTGGATGTCCGGCCAGACCTCGACCTTGACGAACGAGGTATGCCGCCGCGCCGCCGCATCGAACGGGCTGATGCGCACCAGCCGGTGAACGCCCGCCTCGCTCTGCAGGTAGCCGTAGGCGAACTCGCCCTTGATGCTCATCAGGACGCTCTTGATGCCCGCTTCTTCGCCTTCGCTCCGCTCCAGCACCTCGACCTTGTAGCCGTTCTGTTCCGCCCAGCGCAGATACATGCGCTCAAGCATCTGGCCCCAATCCTGCGAATCGGTGCCGCCCGCGCCCGCATGAATGGCGAGGATGGCGTTGTCGCGGTCGTACGGGCCGGAGAGCATCGCTTCCAGTGACAGGCGCTCGACCAGCTCTTCCAGGATCTGGACTTCGTCGTTCAGCTCGCTATCGAGGCTGTCGTCGTCGATCTGCGCCAGTTCGATCGTTTCGTCGATACGCTGCGCCGCGGAGCGCCAGCGATCGACTTCCGCGCGCAGCGACGACATCTCCTGCATCGTCTTCTGCGCAGCCTCGGCATTCGACCAGAATTCGGTCGCGCTCGATTCTTGCTCCAGCGCGGCAATCCGCTCGGCCTTACCTGCGATATCGAGCTGCTGCATCAGCGTATCGAGACGTTTCTTCATGTCGCGCAGGGCGATGACGTGTGTTTCCATAGTCCAACGGTTTGCGTCCGGCGTGGGCCGGCGGCGAAACCTTATGCCTCCTCAAACAAGCTGTCGACGAAGAAATCCGGGCGGAACGGCACCAGGTCGTCGATGCGTTCACCCAGCCCCACGTAATGCACCGGCAGCCCCAGTGTCTGCTGAATCGCGAAGATCATGCCGCCCTTGGCCGTGCCATCGAGCTTGGTCACGATCAGCCCGGTCACGTCGACCATTTCGCGGAACTTGTCCGCCTGCTGCAAGGCGTTCTGCCCGGTCGTGCCGTCGAGCACCAGCCAGACTTCGTGCGGCGCATCCGGCACCACCTTGGCCGACACGGACTTGATCTTCGCCAGTTCTTCCATCAGGTTGTAGTTGGTGTGCAGCCGTCCCGCCGTGTCCACGATCAGGATGTCGCGGCCACGGGCCTTAGCGGCCTCGGTCGCGTCATAGACGACTGCCGCCGCATCTCCGCCGGGCCGCCCGGCGATCACGGGCACGTTGGCGCGCTCGCCCCACTTCTGGAGCTGCTCGATGGCCGCCGCGCGGAAGGTATCGCCCGCCGCCAGGATCACCTTGCGGCTGTTGATGTTGTTCAGGCGATGCGCCAGCTTGCCGATGGTCGTCGTCTTGCCACTGCCGTTGACGCCGACGATCAGGATGATCGAGAGCGGGCGCCCGCTGATGTTCGGCTGTGGCGGTGGGACGAGCAAACTCGCCAGGGAGGCCTTGAGCGCCGTGTTGATCTGATCCGTGCGCGTGATGCCCTCTTTGCGCACGCGCTGCTTCATATCTTCGAGCACGACCTGGGTCGTTTCGACGCCCACATCGGCCTGAATCAGCAGTGCTTCGATGTCATCCCACGTCTCTTCGTCGATGTCCGTGCCGCCCAACATCTGGGCGATGCGGCCGAAGAAGGAAGTGCGGGTTTTCGTCATTCCGCTGCGAAAAATGCCCAATGAATCTGCTCCGGGAAGGTGAAATTTACGTTCGATCCCCCAGTGGGCAGTATACAACCGGGGACACATCGACACAAGCGTGGGGACATGGGACGTTATACCCTACTGGTTATGATTGGTGAACATCCCAGCACCGGGTTCGCCGTTGGCCTCACGTCGGGCGGGCGTAGGGCGGCAGTCTGCAACGAGAGATTATGAACAAGCGTATTATGATATAGTGACACTTGAGGCTGATATTAGGCGCAGCCTCGCGCCAGGGAACAGCCACATTACCCCACATGGAGCCATAGCCATATGCGTTCAACCAAACTCTTGATGTTGCTGGCGAGCCTCTGCTTGCTGTTGATCGTCCCGATGACGGCGCTCGCGCAGGGGGGCACCGAGCTGGCCTACGGCGGCAGCGCCGAGGGCCAGTTCACCGACGGCGTTACGGAGGTGCTGTACACCTTCACCGGCAGTGCGGGCGACCTGATCGTCGCGCGCATGACCGCGAACACCTCGCCGCTCGATAGCTACCTGATCCTGCGCGATCCATCCGGCACGCAGGTCGCCTACGACGACGACGACGGCGGCAGCCTCAACTCGATGGTCGGCCCGTTCGCGCTGCCCGTCGATGGCACCTACACGCTGGTGGCGACGCGCTGCTGCCCCGGCAGTGCCCCGAACACGGGCGAAGGCAGCTTCGTCGTCACGCTCGAGCAGACGACGGCCCAGCCACTGACGACTGACCAACCGATTACCTTCGACCTGGTCGATGCACAGCAGACTCTGATCTACACCTACGCGGTGACGGAGCCGCTCGTCGCCTGGATCCACCTGTCGGATCTGGCAGGCGTCGGCCAGGTCATCCTCAACGTGCTCAATCTGAACGGCGACATCGTGCTCTACGACAGCCGGATGATGGACGTGCAGCCGCCAGCGCCGCAGCCTGCACCGGTCTACTTCAGCCAGCCGGGCAGCTATCTGATCACGGTGCGCATTCAGGCAGCTTCATTTGAAGACCCAACGCCGCCAGCCCCGTCGATCAGCGGCACGCTCAGCGCTGTTGAACTGCCCACGATGCCGATGGCGATCGGCGACACCGTGAGCGGCACGCTCGACGACAGCCAGCCGTTCGACGTCTACACGTTCGACGCGACGAAGGATCAACTGCTGAGCCTGAGCGGCAGCACAGAGGCGGGCAGTGCGCCTTTTGATGCGCTGCTCTACGACCCGAACGGCATTCAGATCCTGTACAACACGACGACCAATGACGCCTTCCAGTTCGATCCGATGCAGATCACGCTCGATGGGCGTTATGTGGTGGTTGCGCGCCGCTCCGACAACGGCCAGACACCGGTCGATGGCACGAGCGGCAGCTACAGCTTCACGCTCGATGTCTCCGGGACGGCGACGCTCGTCTCTGGCCAGGAAGTCACCGGTGAGGTGCCGCTGCCGAACAACGTCTATGAGCAGGTCTACCGCTTCGACGGCGTCCAGGGCCAGCGCGTACGCATCACCCTGCGCTCACTGGATAACCAGTACTCGCCTGGCCTCTACGTCAACGGCCCGGCGGTCGAGCCGAGCGCACCGGGCCAGCCGAATCCGGGCAACTACAACATGAACATCAACAGCAGCGTGTCCGGCACGGCCACCTTCGAGATGGTGCTGCCGACCAGCGGCATCTACCTGTTCCGCGTCGCCAACAGCACGATGAGCAGCACCTCGTCATTCCCCGGCCACTACGGCCTGATGATCGAAGTGCTCGGCGAGTAGCGATCTTCAATGGGGAGGATTGGTCCTCCCCGCCACGTTACCCCACAATAGCCGTCACCCATTGCGAGTGACGGCTATTGTTTCGCCCAGTGCGACCGGCATTCCCTGGCGCAGCGTGTTCTGAATCTCGGCGACGGTGTCCGTATGCCGCATCAACGCCTGGATAGCCTCTTCGTCGGCGTCCGCCTCGACTGTAGCGTTGTAGACGACATTCGTCGCGACGCTGCCGGGGGCAGAATCAAACTCGCCGCTGACCTCGACCTGCACGCTGTAGACGGTGATGCCCGCGCGCGCCGCCTCACGATAGATGTCGTTGCAATAGCAGGTCGCAAGCGCCAGGAACAGCAGTTCGCCGCCATTGGCGCTGGAGCCGGAGCCTTCGCTCTTCGGCGGAATCGTGATGCTGTGCGCGCGCTGGTTGGTGCTCAGCGTCACGTCGTGCTTGCCCTGCTCGTTCCTGACTTCTGCGCTGATGTGCATGATGAGTGCTCCTTTTCGCTTCGCGCAAAATGGTTGCGATGACTTTGCTCTTTCGTACCGATTGCATAATGTGCCAGTTTTGACAGGGAGTCGCAATCAAAGTACCCTGATATTATGCGCATCGAAATTCTTGAAGGAGGATATTTCGATGAAGATGGATGGGAACTATCACATTGTCCTCATGCCGGAGGCGAGCGAAGCCGATTTTGCCGGGCACGTCGCCAAAGAATTCTCGACCGTCGGCTTTTCGACCCGTATCACCCGCGCCATCGACCATCGCCTGCTCAAAGTCGCGGACGACAGCTTCAATCCGCATTATGTCTTGCAGGTGAGCGTCGATCTGGTCACGGAAGTGCCCTACGGCTTCGCCGGGCACGTGCCGTATATCAGCGGCCTGGTTGAACCGTATGGCGTGGTCACCGATCTGGATGTCTTCACCGTCGTCGAATCCACGCCTTCGTAGTCCCATCGTTCTCAAGGGGCACTCAGCCCGAGCCTGACATCGCAGCCACAATCGAATACCCTAGCGTCGGACGTAACGCACCATGACGAACAGCGCGGCCAGCGCCATCGTTACAGACAGCGCGAACAACGGCTGGTAGCCCAGGCGCTGGACGACCGTGCCGCCGATGATCGGCGACAGCAGCGAGATGACCGCCGCGATCGTGTTGAACAGCCCGGCATAAATCGGGCGCTGATCGGGGCTGGCGTAGGTCACGACCCAGTTCTGGTAGCTGACGAAAAGGTTGCTGACCGTCAGCCCGGAGATGAGGAAGCCGATGTAGAGCGGCAGCGGCCCGATCACGCCTGCCAGCAGCGCGCTGATCGGCACCAGGGCGGCCCCGGCCAGCGCCAGCCGGATGAAAAGCAGATTGCTGCGCGCACCCAGCCAGGTATAGACGAGCGCGCCGCTCACGCTGCCGATCGTTTGCATCGCCAGCAGCGTCGGCACGGCGACCTCGCTCGATAGACCCAGCTCGACCGTCGCGAAGCCGATGTAGAACGGCCCGGCCATCGCAAACAGGCTGGTCAACATGCGCACGACGATGACTGAGCGGAACGAGATATCCGTCCGCAAAACGTGCCCCAACTGCGGCAGATACTCGCCAAACGACGGGATCTTGTCGACCCGCTTGCCGCCCGGCAGCTCGTGAATGAACATGATCGAGAAGATCGACGTGGCGAAACAAACCCCAGCCACCGCGAACAGCAGTGCGTAGTTGTTCGGAAAGTCCGGCCCGGCATCGCTCAGGATGACGCCGATGATGGGCGCAATCAGGAGCATGATCACGCCGACCAGGGCCGTCATGAAGCCGAACATGCGCGCACGCCAGCGCTCGTCCAGGCTGGTGCCGGTCAGATCCGCCCACGGCACGCCAACGATGCCATCGCCGACGCCTGCGATCCCATAGCTGATCAAGAAGGCGACCAGGATGGCGCCCGGCTGATCTTTGCCGAGCAGCACGGTGATCCCGGCGAAGATCAGCATGACGAAGCGCACGGGGATGCTCGGCCCGACGAACCACCACTTTTTGCGCTCGAAGTGGACGATGTAACGCGCGATGAACAACTGCGGCAGCGTCCAGCCGACCTCGAACAGGCTGCCGGACAGGCCGATCAGGATCTCGGAGCTGGTCAGACGCCGGACGAAATCGGGAATTACCGTCGTCGGGCCAATGATGTTCATCGCCACGGTGAACAGAATGCCGTCGATCAAGAAGGCGAGGAAGTTACGCCGGTAGATGGGTTCGCGATCAGTCGGCGCCAACACCTGCGAAGACGCGTCGATCATGCCGCCTCATTTCGTGGAATGCCGGGGATTATGCCGACTGCGAGGTGCGTAAGCAAGAGTGTGTAGGGGCGGCATTCTTGCCGCCCGCTGGCGTCACCCCAACTGCCTCCGAACGGCCTCCGCGCTGAGCACCGCCTCCAGCGCGCCGCCGCCGATGGCGAGCGACTTATCCGAGATGGTGAAGCAGGCGCGCCGTTCACAGCGCGGGTCGAGATCGCCGATCTTCATGCCGGGCGTGACGGTCACCTGGCGGTGGATCAGCCCACGGAGCACGCCGGTGAAAGCCGCGCGCACCGGTTGACCGGCGACCTCGGCGATGGCATGGCCTTCCTGGATCGTGTCGCCAATGGCGGCGTGGGCGCGCACGTGCCCGGCTGCGGGCGCCCGCAGCACGCGCGAATGCGTCTGACCGGCCATCGTGCCCGGCTCGCCCGTATCGGCGGCGGCGGTGCCCTGCCAGATGACACGGCCCAGGTCGTGGCCGCGATTCGTCTCAATCACGGCGTGGCAGTCGACGCCCGCCGTGTAACCGGGGCCGAGCGCGATCACGAGCGGCGCGTCGTCGAGCGTGGTGCCGGCGTTGCGCTTCTCCATCCGCGCGTCGATCACGACCGTCGCCGTCAGCATTTGCAGCGTCTCGCCTTCAGGATCGACCACCACGGGCACCTCGCCCGCATGCATCGCCATGCTGATGCCATCCAGCCCGCGGACGAGCCGCGACGTGACGCCCTCGATGGCGATCGCATCGCTATAGACCGCCTCGCCGAAGCTGACCGTCCGCCGCACGAAGGTCGGCGTCGGCTGTTCGAGCAGCACGACCGGGAAGCCCGCCTTGTGCAGCCGGTAAATCACACCGCTGCCCAGGTCGCCGCCCCCACGGACGAAGATCAGGATTTGGTCGAAGAATGGATACGGCATTTATGCGCTGGTCTGATCAATTGACAGATATCAGCGGACGCGCCGTTGCGCGTCCCTACAGATCCGTTGAAACCTGTAGGGACGCCATTCTTGGCGTCCGCCCATAACCCGCATGATAACACGCGCCGACAGCCCCTCATAGCACGCCGATGCCTTCCGCGCGCAGCCCGGCGACGATCCGCTCCGGGATCAGCGGCAGGTCGTGCAGCCAGACGCCGGTCGCGTCGTGAATGGCGGCGGCAATCGCGGGCGCCAGCGGGATGAACGGCATCTCCGCCATGCCGCGCGCGCCCCACGGCCCAATCGGGTCGGCATATTCGAGGATGACGGACTTGACCTCCAGCGGCACGTCGAGCACGGTCGGGATCAGGTAGGTCGACAGGTAAGGGTTGACGATGCGCCCGTCTTTCGAGACGAGATGTTCCATCAGCGTGTAGCCGAGCGCCTGGACGACCGCACCCTCGATCTGGCCCTGCACCAGCTTGGGGTTGATCGCGCGTCCGACGTCGTTGGCGCTGATCACGCGCAGCACCTGGACGTGCCCCGTCTCGATATCGACCAGCACTTCGACCGCCTGCGCCACGTAGCCGTAGGCGAAATTCGGATCGGCGCGGCCCGTCTCCGGGTCGTAAGGCGTCGTCTTGGGCGGGCGATACTGGTAGGTGGCGATGGCCGGGCGCTCCTCGTTCTTCCACTGCGCCAGCGCCTTCTCTGCCGCGCCCTTGATCGCATTCCCGGCCATGAAGGTCAGGCGTGAGGCGCTGGCGCTCCCGGCGCTCTGCGTCTCGGCGGTGTCGTGGCCGATCAACTGGACTTTCTCGACCGGCACGCCCGCACCCTCGGCGGCCATCTGCACCATGACCGTATGCGTGCCCTGGCCGACCTCCGCGCCGCCGTGGCGCACGACGACGCGCTCGATCTCGGACGCGCCGTAGATCTCGACCGTGGCCCAGCTCTGCTCCGGGAAACCGAAGCTGTAGCCGACGTTCTTGAAGCCGCAGGCGAAGCCGATGCCCCGGCGCAGATGCGGCGGTAGATCGGTCGGCACGGCTGGCCGCTGCCATTGTGAGCCGTTCGCTACCCAGCCGCTTTCACGCGCCCCGGATTCGATCACACGATCCATCGTCACGCCGGGCGGCAGCGGCGTCCCGACCGAGATATAGCTGCCCTCGCGGACGCAGTTCTTGAGCCGGATCGCGATCGGGTCGATGCCGAGTTTCTCGGCCAGTTGATTCATGATCGATTCGGCGGCGAAGCAGGCCTGCGGTGCGCCGAAACCGCGGAAGGCGCCGGTCGCGATGTTGTTCGTGATCACGCCGTAGGTATCCGTGTGGACGTTCTCGCACTCGTACGGCCCGGTGATCATCAGGTTGGCGTTGCCGAGCACTTTGGTCGAGGTGTAGTTGTACGGCCCGGCGTCGCCGATCACCTCGCCGAGCATAGCCGTGATCGTGCCGTCTTTGCGCGCGCCCCACTTGAGTTTGATGTAGATCGGATGGCGCTTGTGGTGATACTTGATCGACTCCTCGCGGCTCCAGATCGTCTTGATCGGGCGGCCCAGCTTCCACACGGCCAGTGCCAGCACGATCTGGATGCTCATGTCCTCGCGCCCGCCGAACGCCCCGCCGATGGCCGGGTAGATCACGCGCACCTGCTCCGGCGGCAGACCGAGCGCGTGGCAGATCAAGTCCTGATCCTCGTGCGTCCACTGCCCGGCGACGACGACCGTCACCCGGCCCTGCTCGTCGACATAGCCGAGCCCGGCCTCCGGCTGTAAGTAGGCATGCTCCTGGTAGCCGGTGCTGAACTCACCCTCGACGACCACGTCGGCATCGGCCCAGCCCGCGTCCATATCCCCCTTGCGGATGCGGAAGTGACACAGCGTGTTGTGCTCGTATTTCGGGTGGATCTGCGGCGCGGAGGATGCCATCGCCTCGTGCACGTCGAACACCGGCGGCAGATCTTCATACTCGATCTCGATCAGCCTGGCGGCCTGCGCGGCAATCGCCTCGCTCTCGGCGACGACGACTGCGACCATGTCCATGTAGCAGCGGACGACATCACCGCCCGCCACTGAGCTGCCGGGGCCACACAGCACCGGCTGATCCTTGTAGACGAGGCCATACTCATTGACCGGCACATCCGCCGCCGTGAATACACCGTGGACGCCGCGCAGCGCTTTCGCCTGGGTCGTGTCGATGCTGAGCACGCGCGCGTGCGGCCGGTCGCTGAAGCGGATCTTCATCCACAGCTGGCCGTCCATGTCGAAGTCGCCCGGATAAGGCGTTTCGCCTGTGACTTTCCCCTGTGCGTCGATGCGGAGCATGCTCTGCCCGATGGCGATGTTGCGTGATTTTTCCTCAGCCACGATGACGATCCTCGATAGCAGGTTAGCAGATGAGCAGGTTAGCGAATTAGCAGATTAGCTCTTTCGCACCACTATGTGCGGGATTTTAACGCTGTGCGAGGGCGCTGCGCCAGTGAATGGGATGAGGACACCGCCGCACACCTTCCCCATCAATCAATTCATAGTGGTAACTTGACCTTCCCCCGATAGGCAACCGTTGTCAATCAAGCTAAAAAGATGATCTCCAAATGCCCATATCTCAGCAGGCTCGTCAATTGTTTGTTTGCGATCCACATGGTCCTCGTGACACAAAGAAGACCACTTTGTTTATTGTTTTCTGGTAGAATCAGCTAAGATACCTTGATCGGCGATATTTGACCAAGCAATGTCTTCACTTGAGTGTTGGTGTAGAAGGCCCAAATCAGAATGAGGATAAACTCTGACAACCATCCCACTAGTGTCTTCGATCGACATTTCAAGATCACTTGTCCACATTGCCTAACTTCTACAAACATCACAGCAGTTTCGATACCGCGCTACGAGCTAGTATCTCGTTTCGAACTTCGAAAAGTTGGTGTTTGTTATATGTGCAATAATTGTAAAGAGCCCGTCTTCTTGCGATTCGAAGCAGCTAGAGTAGACCCCTCGAACATTCAAATTGTGGAAAACACTGTTGAAGAAGTCGAACTCCCGAAAGTAACTTTCGAACTCAACTATCTCCCTCTGGAGGTAGCAGAAGCTTTCGACGAAGCACTTACCTGTTACTCCAATCAGTGCTACAACGCCTTTGCCGCAATGTGCCGCCGGACAGCACAAAGCATGTTTGTTGAACTCGGGGCAGAAGGCAAAACCCGTGTAGAAGCACAACTGGACGAGGTAAAAGAACCTGCGGGAATTGACGAAGAAACGTATCAAATGTTGAAGCAAATTATCTTGTCTGGGCACGATGGAGCGCATCCTCATCTTCCAAAAGTAAACATAGAGCGCGCCGTTATCCTTCTAGAACTTATGAAAGACGTCCTTTACCAATTATTCATCCGCAGCGCGAAAATCCGCGAAGCAACAGAACTTCGCCGCCAAGAAATTGCGCAGAAGAAAACCGAGAACTAGATTCGCATACGCACTGTGTACTTAACCGAAGTGCGCACGATCAATGCCAGATGGTTTCGTAGTTGCCTTTGATGGCCTTGCCCCTGGCGAACCGATCCGGCGCGAACGACGAGATGTCGACCGTCTGCGCCGCGCCGTCCACGATCAGTTCCGCCATGCAGCGCCCGACTGCCGGAGCGGTCTTGAAGCCGGTTCCGCTGTGGCCGCAGTCCAGGTAGAAGCCGTCCGGCCCGGCAGTGCCGAGCAGCGGATGCTGATCCGGCGTGATGCCATCGTAGCCTCCGTGCGCGCTGTGCAGCCCGCCCTGATCCATCACCGGCACGCGCAGGCAGATGCGGTCAATCGCGCGGTCGACGAAGCCGCTCTTCGCATGATCGCTGTCGCTATCCGGCGATTCGCCCAGCGGGTTGCCATCTTCCAGGCCGACCAGGGTCAGCCCACCTTCAGGGCGGAAATAGAGTTCTTTCGGGAAGTCGATGACGGTCGGGTGCGAGGGGCCGATCTCCGGCGGGCGGACGACGAACATGGTGTCGTGACGCCAGGTGTCGAACGGAATCTCCACGTCCGCCAGCTTGTTGATCTGCCCCGCCCAGGCGCCCGCTGCATTGACCACCACCGGCGCGAAGAAGTCGCCCTGCGTCGTCTCGACGCCCTCGACCTTGCCACCCGCCACCTTGATGCCGGTGACGGCGCAGCCCTGCACCAGCCGTGCCCCTTTTTCGCGGGCCGCCGTCATCAACGCGCTCGCCGTGTCGCTCGGCATGGCGTAGCCGGATTCCGGCTCGTAGGCGGCCACGTCGAAGTCATCGGTCGCGAAGCTGGGCGCCAGCCGTTTGACGTCGTCCGCCCCGATCACGAGCGACGGAATGCCGATCCGCTGGTGCATGGCGACGTTGGCGCGCAGCTTATCCTGCTGATCCCTGGCGACGATCTGGATGAAGCCGGTGCGCGTGAATCCGCAGTCGCCGCCGACCCGCTCTTCCCAGTTGGTGAAGTACTTGAACGACTCCCACGCCAGGCGTGAGTTGACCTCGTTGTCGTAGTGCATGCGCACGAGGCCGCTGGAACGTCCCGTCGCTCCGGCGCCGACAAACTGCTTTTCGAGTGTGATGACATCCAGGCCGCGTTGCGCCAGATGAAAGGCCAGGCTCGCGCCCTGGACTCCACCCCCGATAATGATGACGTCTGCCGTGTTTGACATGCGCGCTTGCCTTAGCGTGAGTGCATAGTGGATTGTGCCGTCAAGCATAACGCCGTTTGCGCGGATGGGGATGGGGCTTGCAGCAGGTTAGCGAATTCGCGGATTAGCTTTTGGCTACAACGCCAATGCCGATATGCCGGTGAACGAGATGAGGGTAGCATCTCTTTCTGGTATACTAAGGGCGCAATCACATGGTTGAGGTTTTCCCCTCATGGAACGTGCACGCTCTGCAACGATCTCTGTTTCAGGTGATGTCAATCTCTCACCAGAACTCCTGGCGAAGTATGGCCTCAAGGCAGGCGATGAAGTCGCAATTGTCGAGACTGAAGCGGGCCTCCTGGTCGGCTCGAAAGACGATCTGATTGACAAGCTGCTCGATCAGGTTGGCGCGGCAATGCTGGACAAAGGCATTACGCTAGAGGTGATGATGGCGCGCAGCCCGGAGATCCGCAAAGAACTGCTTAAAGATCATTACGACATCGACCCGGAAGCATGATACGAGCGTTTCTGGACTCAAGCGCTCTGTATTCTGCAGTTGTGTCTCCAACGGGAGCAGGTCGCGAACTGCTCAAGCGTTACCGACGCGGTCAAATTGCCCTTGTCGTCTCAAGTTATGTCATCGATGAAGTCGAACGAAACATTCGGCAAGATGCATCTGCCCATCTGAATGCGTTCGTGCTCGCCCTGGATTTGCTGGCATTCGAAGTTGTGGAAGTTGCCCCGTCGCTGATCAACGAGGCAGAACAGTATGTCGTGTTGAAGGATGCGCCAGTCGTCGCAGGCGCTATCGCCGCCCGCTGCGAGTATCTGCTGACATTTGACCGCGCTGACCTTCTCGATCCGCCGATCGTAGCCGAGAAATCCGGTCTGAAGATTTGCACCCCCGGCGATTTGATACAGTTCCTCCGCTCGACCGACCAACCCTAGGCTGCCACACAACCTCCACCAAACGGGCACATCATGGAGATGCACCCGTGCCCTGTAATTTGCGCCCCTACCCGAACACCCAGCGCGTCATGCGTTCGAGACCGGGCGTATCCCAGGCCAGCACCTTGCGCGGATGCACGACCCAGAACGGCGATCCCTGCTTGACGTGGTACTTCTGCTGGAAGGCTGCATCGAGTGCCGCCCACACGTCCGCGCCCAGGTCTGCCTCGTCGAGCATGGCCGCCCGCCCCTCGATGATGACGACCTGCTCGGCGCTCGGCAGATGGACGGCGATCTGCGGGTTCTGCAGCAGGTTGCGCGCCCAGCGCGTGTCCGGGCTGCCGTCGAAGTGAATCCGGTCGCGGAACCAGTAGCCCCAGACGGGCATCGTGTGGGTGACGCCGTCCGCGCCGGAGGTCGCCAACCAGTAATACTCGGCGGCGCTCATCTGCTGGACGACGAAGTCCCACGGCAAAAGCACATCCGCCGTCTTTGGCTGCGGATACTCCGGCGGGATCAGCGGCAGCGTCGGCTGCGGGATCGTCAGGTCACTTAACATGGGTACACTCCATGACTCGTTCAGGCTTCCGGTGGATGATGCACGTGCTCATCACTAAGATGCGGGCAAGCGCGCAAAGTGTGCCGGATCGGCGAGATTGTGGAAGTGCGATGTGTCAAGAAGTGGATGCCGTATCTCGTCCTACGCATCCACCAGATGCGCCTGGGTGAGCAGCGCGGCCAGGCCGTTGGTATCCCGCTCGATCACGACCGGGTCGCTGCGCCAGACGAACGTCGGCCCCGCACCGCCGTATTCGAGCGCGACCGCCCACGGCTGCGGCATGTCGCCCGCCGCGATCTTGCCCAATGCCCATTCGACCAGCGTCCAATCGTGGTCGGTCATCGGGAAGTGATCGACCAGCCGCTGCTCTTCCTCGCTGTATCGCGTGCCCGCTACGTGCAGCTCGCGCAGCATGTCGAGCGGAAGCTGATCGAAATACTCGAACACGTCCATGCCGAAGTAGGTCGCGGACATCTTGGCGTGACCGAGGTCGAGCAGGAAGCCGCAGCCCGTCTCGCGCACCATCTGCGCGATCAGCGCCGGGCGAATGACGGCGATCGGGATGTCGTAGTTGGGGTCGTAGTTGGCGTTTTCGAGGATGACTTTGTCCGCGCCGAAGTGATCGGTCAGGGCAGCGATGTCGCGCAGCATCGCGTCGGTGTAGCGTCCGGTCAGGGCCGCGTCGTCCGCGAACATGTCGACGCCGAAATCCGCCGCGCGCGGTGCCAGATGGGTGTTGACGTACGGTGTGCCCGTCTCCGCCAGCGCCGCCTCAACCCGCTCAAAGCCGACCTTGCCGATGTCGTCGCGCCCGGCCAGGAACGGGAAGTGTGCGTAGGCGGGACGCTGGCGCTGCGCATCGGCGATCATGCTCGGCCACTCGGTGGTTTTGTAGACGTCGATGGCGATCTGCCCGGCATCAAGCAGGGCCGCGGCCGGCGGCGAGTAGTTCAGCGCAAGTTTCATGCCTTCATCCTGAGGTGTGTGTTCGATCCAGTTCGTTATACACCTTCAGACGCCGAATGACGCACAAAAGTGACGCGACAGGATCTGAACCACAGAAGACTCGGAAGAAGATATGGGACGTGCCAGTGTAGGGGCGAGGCGCTGCCTCGCCCCCATATGCGCCTATTCCGTGCAAGAGCTGAGATATGCTCGCAGGTCGCTCATCCTTCAAATTGGCGAAAAGTGAACACATCCGCCACCGTGCCGTAAGCGTTAGGCAGTTCAATCGTGAACCCGCGAGGCCCGTGCACCGTGATCGAACCTTCGACAGTGGCCTGACGGGCCTGTGTGGATGGGTTCCGTGCGAAATACGACGAGTAGGCCCACCAGTAAATGTGCAGCTCGACGTCGACCATCTCACCGGAGTTGCGATCGAGCAGCGACACGGTCGTATCAATGCCCGCCCAGCCAAGATCGTCACTGACTGCGATCCAGTCGGGATCGCCAGGCATGGGTATGAAGTTCTCGGCGATCAGGACGCCATCGGTTGCACCACCCGGCCCCAACATCCGTAGCGCAAAATGGCTGTTAACCGTTGGATCTTCGCCCGGCTTGAAGCTCGTGTCATACGCCGTAACCAGGTCAATGTACTGGTCGCCCGTTTGTAGCGGCCTGCCGTGTTCCAGAGCCACCAGACGTCCGCCGAAGCGCAGCACGTTGCCTTGAGCCTGAACCGGGGCAACTGCTAACGGAATGAAGATCGCACTGAGGATGAGCAGAAGGAGAAACCGCCGCCGTGACATAGTGTGCTCCGAAACTCTGCTGCCTGAAATAGGCCGTGCTGGTAATAGACCTGACCCCACATCCCACAACGAACTCTGAACATTATACATCGAGACCGATTTTCGAAGTGTGGTCTTCTGCGCGGACGAGGTCGACATGTGGCAGGGTCAGCGCGCAGTATGCCGCATCACCTTAAGCGAAAAGTGCCTTTGAATGCTTGCGGCAGTTGGCCTATTTCTGCATGGCAGCGCAAACTAAGGTGTTGCGGCGACCTCCGCGCCTGCAACGGTCTGCGCCGCCGCGGCGCGGGCACTCACAGCCAGCGTGTTGACATAGATCAACAAATTCTCCAGCGCCAAATACAACCAGAAGCCGATGATCAGCAGACAGATCAGCTCAATGCCGGTCAGGTTGAGGACGCCGATGGCGAACAGGACGACCGAAATGATGCCTGTACCGACCAGGATCAGCGAGATGCGCTTGAACGGCTGGCCCAGGATCGGGTCGGGGTACCACGACGCGAAGAAGAGGCCGACCACGTTGAAGATGATGATGGCTGACGTCGCGCCGCCCGTGTGCGCAATGATCGTGTCGATGTTGCGCGGGTCTGTGCGCACGAAACCAGTGCCGAGCAGGCCAAACAGGGCGATGAAGTAGAGCGCGCGGAAAATGTGATACGTGTGTCCTTTGGCCCAGCGTTGGATGCGCGCCCACAGGCCGGTGCGAGAATCCGCCGCCAGCGCTTCCGCGTGATAGGCCTCGGCCTGTGCCGTGATCAGGCGGACGAAGTTATCGACGTCGACCCAGAGCAGGACGAAGATAACGAAGACGCTGCCGAGCGTGGCTGTAAACAGCCAGCTCACGCGTGGGTCGGCACCCGCGCGGCTGATGGCGGCCTGCCACCACTGCTGGCCGTTCTCCGGGTTGGCGAGGGCGAAGGTCGCCGCCAGGCCGATGATCAGCGTGAAGACGCCGAGCGCGACCAGGTGGCGCGTCGTCACCACCAGCGACCAGTAGACGAAGACGAAGGTCGAGACGGCGACCGCCAGCGCCGAAAAGGCTGCCGCGGCGAAATAAAGCGCGGTGAACTCCTTGAAGATGACCGACAGGATGATCCACATGACCGAGAAAAGGACGTAATTCGTGATCATCGAGGCCAGCGCGACGAAGAAGCGACTGAAGCGATGGAACATCGTCTGCGAGGCGCGCTTGAATTCGTCGTACTGGGCGTAGCGCTCGTGGACTTCGTAGTGTTCGAGCAGCAGCTTGCGATAGGTGATCACGATGATCGCAAAGATCACGAAGCACGAGAGCAGGCGCGCCGCCGCCGCGATCTGGTAGCTGCTGCCGGAGCGCAGGAAGGCGGTGAAGGCGTCGCGCAGTCGCTCCAGCGAGATACCGACCTGGGTTGGCACGCCGACCGCCAACGCCGACGTCTCTGTTGTGAGCGGCTCCCATTCGGGGAAGCTGACAAACATGGGGATGTTCGCCTCGCCGCGGAAGAAGATCAGCGAGACGATGAAGGCGAACGCGAATGCGATCAAACTCCAGGCGGCAGCGATCTGCATCCGCTTCATCTCCAGCGCCTGTCTGCGGCGCAGAGGTTCTACCGCTTGTTGCGCATCCTGAGCATTGACTGACAGGACGGCGAGATGGGCCGGCGCTTCCATGGCGACCTCCTTCAAGAGCAAACGAGCTTGCTGCATGAGGCATGCGCGTCATGATCATTGTAGGCTGATTCGCCCGAAAGCGCGTCAACAGCTTGGAAGTCGTCAGGCCTCGCTGTCGCTGCGGCTGCGGTGATAGTGGCGCTTGGCCTTGGCCCGGTTGCCGCAAACGGTCATATCGCACCAGCGGCGGCTGTGATTGCGGCTCGTATCGACGAACAGCCACTCGCAGTCCTCGCCGCCGCAGACGCGCACACGCTCGCGCTCGTCGGACATGAGCAGCTCGCTCGCTGACCAGGCGACCGGCCACAACATCTGCGCCAGATCATCCGCGTCACCGATCCATTCCCAACCGTAACCGCCGTCCTGTGGCATCAGGCGCATGTGCGTCATCGCTTCCGCGAGTGCGCTGTTGAACGTATCCAGGTCGCGCGCGTCCGGCTGTTCGTCGTGCTCGCTGCTGGCGAAGATGCGGAATAACGCCTCACGCAGCGTGATCGCCTTGCGGAAGATAGCCGACGCTGCCTGAGGCTTACGCTCGGCAATCGCCCACAGGCGTTCGGCCTCGTCCGCGCTCAAGAGCGCCTCGTCGACGCCCCACGCGAGCAGGTCGGCGTAGCCGTGCATGTGATCCTCATCCAGGCTGAAGTGATAGGGCGTGGTGTTGGTGAAATCGAGACACAGGCGCTCGCGAAGCTGCGAGATGCTGCTGAAGTCGAAGGCGTCGAACATCACGTTAAGCCTCCATTATAACCCCTAAAACGAGATTGACAGGTTAGGCGAACTATGCTACACTATAACCAGTATTAAGACTATAGCAGGTTATGTGAGCGCTGTAAAGGACACGAGACATGTACGACCCAATCGCCCTGCTAGTGGAACAGCGTCAGAAGGACATGGCACGCGAGGCGGAACGCCTGCGCTTGTTGCAAGAGGCGCGCATCGCCTACCGCAAAACGCAAACTGGGATCGTCAGCCGAGCCCTGGCCGCGGTCGGGCAGCGTCTGATTGATTGGGGCACGCAGCTCACGTTGGAAGCGGGCGAAGCGCGGCGGCTCAACCCGCTGCCGCCCGGCATCCGCATCCTGTCCGGTCGCGCCTGGCTGAGTTGGAAGGGCAAGGACATCGTCCTCAATCAGGGGCAGGAGTACCGCTTTCAGTCGGGCGGTGACGAACCGGTCATCTCGTCTGTTGGCCAGCACAAAATCGTGATCGAGGTCGTGCGCTAGCCTCGCACACATCGTCTTCGAGCAAAATCGCTCGTGCAGATGTCAAGCCATCAACGGCAGCATCTGCGCGAGCGATTTTTGTTTCCCGGTGGGTTTGAGCTATCGATCTTCGAAGTTGGACTTGCGCTTGGCGTCTTCGCGCATGGACTTGCGGTTTTCCTGGGCCATCTTCTTCGCCAGCCGTTCACGCGCTGCCTTGTCGCGCAGCATATTGTCGCGCTCTTTAAGCATGTCCTGATCTTTGACGTTGATGCGCTTCCTCGGCGCGGCCAGCGCGACGACGATGGCGACGATGCCGAGCATGATCAGAAACAGAAAGGCCGCGACGGCGACTTCACCCTGAACGCCGGGCAGACGGCCAAGCTGGGTGCGCACGTTGGCGGGCAAGGCGGCCATGACCGGGTCCTTGGCCAACCAGGCAATCGCGCCCAGGGCAATCGCCAGGATCAACCCCATAACGGGCCACAATGCGCGCCGGGTTCTCTTTTGTGCTATGCGTGCCTGGCTCATGCTGATCGCTCCTTTTTCCGCTTACGGTCGCCATCGACAGTCGTTTTCAGCTTACCGCAATCCGCTGCCCCGTAGGTGTGCGATTTCGACACTGTGCCTTACGACTTCTCGCCCGCCGCCTTGAACGCCTCGACGATCTTGTAATAGCCGGTGCAGCGGCACAGGTTGCCGGTGATGCTCTGCTGGATCTGCGCTTCGCTCGGCTGCGGATGCTCCTCCATCAGCTTGGCACCCGCCATCAGGAAGCCGGGTGTGCAGTAACCACACTGCACCGCGCCGTGCTCGACAAACGCCGACTGGATCGGATGCAGATCGCCATTCTCGGCCAGCCCTTCGACGGTGACGATGTCCGCGCCATGGGCGCGTGGAGCAGGCACCATGCAGCTCATGACCGCCGCGCCGTCGAGGAAGACGGTGCAGGCGCCGCATTCGCCCTCGGCGCAGCCCTCTTTCGTACCGGGCAGATGGCAATCTTCGCGCAGGAAGCGCAGCAGCGTCTTGTCGTGACCGGTCGCCACGGTGTACGGCTGGCCGTTGATGGTCGTCACAATCGGATCGCCCGTCTGGTGCTCGGTGTGCTGGTCGAGCGCGGCGTGGCCGTGCTGATCGCCCCAGAGCATAGCCGGGTCTTCGGGATAGCCCGCGCCCTCGGCCCCGGCGGCCAGCGCGCGCAGCGAACGCGCGACCAGCACGCGCACCATCTCGGTGCGGTAGGCGGCCGTGCCGCGTACGTCGTCGATCGGCGAGGGCGTCGCCGCGGCCAGCCGCGCGGCCTCGGCGATCACGTCCGGCGTCAACGACTTCCCGGCCAGATAGGCCTCGGCGGTCGGCGTGCGGATGATCGTCGGCGCGACGCTGCCGAGCGTGATCCGTGCACCGGTGACGACATCGCCGTCGAACGACAGCACAACCGCCGCATTGACGACCGAGATTGCCTGGGCGCGGCGCAAACCGAGCTTGAGGAAGATGCCTCGCTCATTGGCGCGCAGCAGCGGGAAGCGGATCGCCGTCAGCAGTTCGTCGGGACGCATGACCGTGCGACGCACGCCGGTGTAGAAATCGGCCAGGGCGACGTCACGCTCGCCTTCGAGCGACGTCAGCGTGACGGAGGCGCCGAGCGCCATCAGCGGCGCAATCGTGTCGTTGGCGGGTGAGGCGGTGATCAGGTTGCCGGCGACGGTCGCGCGGTTGCGGATCTGCGGCGCACCGACCTCCCAGCAGGCCTGGGCCAGCGGCAGCGCCCGCGCCTTGAGCAGATCGCTGGCGACGACCTGATTGTGCGTCACCAGCGCGCCCATGCGCACCTCGTCGCCGTAGCGCGTGATCGTATCCAGCCCCGGCACACGCGACAGATCGATCAGCGTGTCGACGCCGGGCCGCACGCCGCGTTCAAGCTCCAGGATGATGTCTGTACCACCGGCGATGATCCGCGCGTGTTCGCGATATTCTGCCAGCCGTTCGAGCGCTTCTTGCAGCGTTGTGACGTTATAGTAGCGTTCCCACATCCCGCCAAGTCCTATCACCATGATGAAACGCCCCCTAGTGTAAAACTTGCCACGCCCGCCTGCCACCAGTCCGAGGGGAGGAATTCGTGTAGACCACCGAGTCACGGAGGACACAGAGGGAGGATTTCGAACCGCAAAGACGCAAAGGGCCCAAGGGAAGAGGGTCAAATTGGGATCATGCGATCCGAATCAATCACAAATTACAGGATTATGTAGGGACGGCATTCTTGCCGTCCGAAAAATACCGGACGCGAATAATCGCGTCCCTACCCAAGACACCGTCTCTGCACCATTGTGGTTGCAGGCTCTCTGCTGCACCGGCCTACAACGTGCGCAGCAGCTTTTCGCCAAACGCGGGCGGATCGCTCTTCGCGATGCGGAGGCCGGTCGCCCGGTGCCAGGCGAGGAAATCGCGCATGGCGGTGGCGACTCCGGCGATCAGTTCGTCGTCCGGCTCGACGCCCGGCTCAAGATAGAGCGCATTCAGCGTCAGGACGCCCGATTTGCGATCCAGCTTCGGGTCGAAGCGCCCTACCAGCCGATCTTTGTGCAGGATCGGGAAGCTGAAGTAGCCGTAGATCCGGTCTTTGGCGGGCTTGTAGCACTCCAGCAGTTGATTGAAGCCCCACAACACCTCGTCGCGCTTCGGCGCCCACAACAGCGAGTCGAACGGCGCGATGAAGGTCGTGCGTGCTGCCCTGATCTCGCCGTCGGCGGCGCGCTGGAGCAGCGGCAGATGATCGCGATGCAGCAGCCACTTGCGGACGCCGTCCATCGACTCGCCGCGAATCTCGATCAGCGTGCCATCCTGCACCAGCGCCTTGACCTCGGCGCGGACGGGCGTCGCCCGCATGTAGGCGTAGAAGGTCAGATTGCGCAGGTCGAACACGCCGAGCGCCCTGGCGGCCTGCTCCAGGCAGAAGCGGCGGGCGGCCTCGTCGGCGACCGGCGTCGTATCGACCCAATCGGGCAGCACGCGCTCCTTGACGTCGTAGACGCGCTGGAAGTTGACGCGATCCGCCACCATCAGATCGCCCCAGGCGAACAGGGCTTCGAGCGCCATCTTGGGCGGCTTCCAGTCGTACCAGACGCCGCGCTGTGGGCCATCGTAGTCCAGATCGCCGACGCGCAGCCCGCCCTCGGCGCGAACGCGCGCCAGCGTCTGCTCGACCAGCGCGCGGTTGTCGCCTTTGCTCAACCAGTCGCGAAAACCGGGGTTGAAGCTGAAGGTCTTGTCCGTCCGCCAACGGTGATAGCGATAGTGCTCCAGCGGGATGATGCTGGCGGCATGGCCCCAACCCTCGTACAGCCTGCGCTGGCCGGGCGCATAGATCAACCGGTCGAAGTCGGCGGGATCGTAGACACCAAAGCGCGCCCACAGCGTGACGTAATGCGCGCGGTTGACGACGTTCAGCGTATCGATCTGCACGTAGCCGAGCGTCGCCACCAGATCGGCGATGGCATCCGGCGTGGGCGCGACGGCCGTCTCGTTCGGCGTCGTCAGGCGCTGGCAATGCAGCACCAGCGCGCGCAGAGCAGATAGGGGGTAGATGGTGCCGGAAGCATTTATCGCCATGAGAGTCCTTTTGCCGCGAGGACGGAAACATATGCTCTATGATTTTTTACGCCAGTTTCGCGTCGATGTCGACCTTGATAATTGCCACAGATGGCGGACAGGCCGCGGCGCGTCCCGACTGGCAGGCGAGGCGGGGACGCGTGTACAATTCCGCGCGTGAACGGTAACGATGCTTGCCGGAGATGTGCCCCATGCAAACGCAATACCCGCAGCCGCTCGGCGTCAGCTGGGTGATCGCTCAGTTGGTGCTCTTCCTGGCGATTTTGGTCGCGCCGTTCTTCGATCCCGGCATTCCGCCGACGCTGCTGGCGGTGCCGCTCGGCCTGGTCGTGGGCGCCGTCGGCCTGCTGTTCGCGCTGCTCGGCGTGCTCGGCCTGGGCACGAGCCTGAGCATCTTCCCGCGCCCGGTCGAAAATGGCAAGCTCAAGCGCGATGGTATCTACGGCCTGGCGCGCCACCCGATCTACACCGGCGTCATCCTGACCGCGCTTGGCTACAGCATCGTCAACTGGAGCTGGCTGGCGATCGCTTTCACCGTCCTGCTGGCCTTCTTCTTCGATCGCAAATCCGCCTTCGAAGAGAAGATGCTGGCCGCCAAATACCCCGACTACGCCGACTACCAGACGCGCGTCAAGAAGCTGATTCCGTGGGTGTATTGAAGCCATACAACAACCCGCGGACACGCCACCTGACCGAGGACGCCCCGTGCGACGCCCATCCTCCCTGCTGATCGCGATCCAACTGCTGGTGCTGCTGCTGGCCTTCTGGCTGCGCATCCATGCGCTGGATGCCCAACCGCTGCGCGGCGACGAAGCTTTCACCGTGCGCTATTGGGCCGCGCCCCCGGCGGACGTGCTCAGCCATCTGGCCTGGGTCGAGCCACATCCGTTCGGCGCCTTCTTCGGCTTCTGGGCCTGGAAGTCGCTCGCCGGGCAGACCGAGTTCGCTATGCGCCTGCTGCCCGCGCTGCTCAATCTGGTCGGCGCGGCGGCCATTTATGCGCTGGCGCGGCGGCTGGCGAGACGCACTCCCGGCACGCCTGCGCGCGTTATCGGCCTGGTCGCCGCGTTCTTGTGGGCGATCAATCCCGACCTGATCTGGCACAGCCAGGACGTGCGCAATTACGCGCCGTGGGCCGGGCTGAGCGCGCTGGCCTTATGGCTGCTCATGCGTGCGGCGGATAAGAACCGGCGCATCGACTGGTGGCTCTACGTCGTCGTCGAGACGATCGCGCTCTACACCTTCTTCCTCGAAGCCTTCATGCTGATCGTCCACCTGCTCTACGTCATCCTGATCGCACGGCGCAGACTGCGCGGGCAGGTGCTGGCGTCGTTCGCCGTCATCGGCCTGCTGCTGATCCCGTGGCTGTACCAAGCCTTCCGGCTGGCGGGCAGCGGTTACGGCGGCACCGGCGAAGGCAGCGATCTGGTCGTCATGGCGACCGTCTTCATCCCGACACTGCTCTTCGGCGAGGACCTGAGCCGCCTGGCCGCGGCGCTGCCCGGCGCCTTCGTGACCGGCTGGCTGCTGATCTACGCCACGCTCTGGGGACTGTTGACGCGGCGACGAGCGGCGAGCAACGTCCTCCTGCTGTTGATCGTGCCGTCGATCCTGCTCTATCTGGCCGGGACGCGGCTGGACGTCTTCCGCCCGCGCTACATCCTGGCGATCACACCCGGTCTTGCTCTGGCGCTGGCCTGGTCGCTGGCGCCATGGCGATTATCGAAGTATGCCGGCCCGCTGCGGATTCTGGCCCCGGCGGCACGGCTGGCCGGTGCGCTGCTCCTGATCGTGACCGTGATCCTGAGCGCCGACGCGCTGCTTGAATACTTCGGCGGTGACTATCGCAAGGCGCCGGATTGGCGCGCGCTGGCGGCCTATCTGGAGGCGAACGTCGGCCCGGACGACGCGCTGATCGTCACCGCAGCCGACACCAACGGCAGCTTCGACCCGACCTTCCAGTATTACTACGACGGCGCCTTCGTCGTCCTGCCGCGCGCGGATGCCGACATCCCCGCTGAGATCGCCGCACTTGCCCGCGAGCACGCTACGCTCTACCTGATCGACCAGCCGAGTTGGGATCAAACCGTGCGCCACGCGCTCGACTCGGAGGCTACCCATGCCGAGGACGTGCAGGCGGACGTCTTCCGCATCGGCATCTACCACGCAGGGCCGTGATGGCGATCACCCCCACTTACTGGGGGGCAGATCCAAACCTCGCTCTATTCTGATTCTAATGATCCCGCCGTACATTTGGACGATGTAAATCATCGTAATTCGCAGGAGTCGTAAGCGCGATGTTCTTCAATACGGGTTATCTGCTCTGGGTGCTCATCCCTTCGCTCGTCTTATCGGGGCTGGCCCAATTGTTCGTGAGCAGCGCCTATAACAAGTGGGGCAACACCCGCAATGCCATGGGTCTGACTGGCCTCGAGGTCGCCCGGCAAATCATGAGCCGGACCAACGTCAACGGCGTGCAGGTCGAGGGCACTCCCGGCAAGCTGACCGATCACTATGATCCGCGCGACAACACGATCCGCATCTCGCAGAGCAACGCGACCGTGCCGTCCGTGGCGGGCATGGCCGTCGTCGCCCACGAGCTTGGGCATGCCCAGCAGTACAAAGAAGGCTCGCTCCTGATCCAGGCGCGCGGCTTCCTCGTCCCGGCGGTGCAGTTCAGCCCGACCATCGGCTACTTCATGATCATCCTGGGCCTGATGTTGAATCTGACGGGCCTGTTCCAACTCGGCATTCTGCTCTTCGGTGTGATGGTCGTCTTCATGATCCTGACCCTGCCGGTCGAGATCGACGCCAGCATGCGCGGCATGAGACTGCTGCGCGAGAGCGGCCTGCTCGCATCCGAACAGGATGCCAGCGGTGCCAAACAGATGCTGACCGCGGCAGCGCTGACCTACTTCGCAGCCGCCATCGGCGCGGTGCTCCAACTGCTCTACTTCATGAGCCTGGGCGACCGTCGCCGCTAAAATCGCAAATCTCCCATCCCCTTTACGGCGCCCGGTGGTTCCCCTGCCACTGGGCGTCCTTTATTTCCGGCCCTTTGCACCGGCAAAATCACCCACGTTCGGCCCGCTGTTCTCCGGCACAATAGATCGTATGTAGTCAGTGTGCGAGAAAGCGCGATCGTGTCCTTTTACCCTGGCGACGAGATGCCCAGCGTCGACATGCTGGTCGGCGACGAAACGACTGCCTCCCCGCTCGAACGGCTGCGGACGGCCATTCGCCTGCATCCGGCGCCCGCCTATGGCATCCTCGAAACCGCGCTCTGGGCGCTGATCCTGCTCACGATTGTCGATCACCTGCACGACCCGAACGGCACCATCGGCACCATCGTCTGGATGATGACGATTGGCTTCCACGAACTCGGCCACTTCATCTGCAACCCGTTTGGGGCGCTGATCATGTTCCTCGGCGGGACGATCTGGCAGGTGCTGATCTGGGTGCTGGTCGGCGCGTGGGAGTATTTCGGTCGCCACCGGATCACGTCGCCGCTGCTGTTGTGGGCGCTGGCCGGGCACAGCCTGCTCAACGCCGCCGTCTACATCGGCGACGCGCAGGCGCGCAGCCTGCCGCTGCTGTTCGGCATGAGCAGTTCGCACCACGACTGGTGGAACATCTTCAGCATGACCGGCCTGCTCGATTACGACTGGCTGTTCGCGCTGGTGACGCGCATCCTCGGCGTCGGCATCATCGTTGGCTGCGCGCTGGTGGGGACGTATCTCGCCTGGATGCGCCCACGCGCACGGCTAGGACGCAGCGGACGACTGCCCGGCTAGCGCGAGCGCAGGATCGCCGCCAACTGGTCGACATCCGTATCCCAATGAATTCGCACACGCGGTAGTTCGTAAGCGTTGTCGGTCGTCTGCAGGGTGCCCGGCTGAGTCGTCACCGCGCGCCAGATCGGGAGCTGCGCCGCCACTTGCAAGGTCAGATCGTCATAGCGCCCGACCGGGAAGCTGAACATGTGCGCCGGACGCCCGGTGTAATGGCCCAGGCTCTCCATGCTGCCCAACATCTCGTAGACCAGTTCGTCGTAGGTGCGCTCGTCGAGTTCGACGTGGTTCTTGGTGTGCGCTTCCATGCTCATCCCGGCGTCGGACATCTCGCGGATCTCGTCCCAGCTCAGGTAGCCGGGGCGGTTATCGTCGGCAGCGCCGGTGATGATGAAGAACGTGCCAGTGAAGCCGAACTGCTGCAGCAGTGGGAAGACGTTGTCGTAGTGATCCTGGTAGCCATCGTCGAAGGTGAGGACGACCGGCTTGGCGGGCAGCGGGCGGCCATCGAGCAGCGCCTCGTTCAGGTCGTAGAGGCTGATCGGCGTGTAGCCCTCGTAGAAGAGATACTCCAGATGCGCGCTGAAGAGTTCCGGCAGCACCGTCAGATCCTGGCGCGTGGCGTCCCAATCGGGCGGCAGTTGGCCGACGTAGTGATACATCAGGATCGGCGCGTGGATGCGGCGCAGCGTGCCATCCCAGGCGGGCGGCGAGTCCGCCGGCGCTGCGGGCGAAGGCTCGGTCTGCGCGGCGACGGGAACAACGGCGAGCGCGCAGGCGATCAGGAACAGGCATACAATAGGGCGCATAACGTCTGTGACCACAGGTTCACGCGGAGTGACGCATGTCCTCAGCATATGGAGCTTCGCCGTCCGAGTCAACCGAGATCCCGCGCTGGCTCTGGCGGGCCGTCGTCGGTGTCTTCTGGCTGATCGTGATCGGCGGCGTGGCCGTGATCGCCGTCGTCGCGCTCGGCCTGTTCGACCCGCCGCACGCGCCCGATTTGCTGCTCGAACGGACGGATGCCGACGGGCTGGCGCAGGTGGGCGATCTCGACGGCGCGCGCTTGTTCGCCCTGCCGCTGCCGGATCAGCCGCCGCTGACGCTGGAACTGCGCGCCCGCAACGATGGCGAGGGCGGCTCCGGCTGGGGCCTGTGGCTGACGCTGGCGCTGGCGGACGGGACGGCGCAGGACGTGCTCCTGATCGTCAACCACGAGGGCGAGGTCTCGACGCCGATCCGCGCGCCGGGGCAGGACGGGCTGGCGCTGCACGCATTTCTCCATGCGAACGCAGGCGACAACACTGTCTACGCGCACCTGGGCGAGACCGGCGACCTGACGCTGCGTCTGAACGACGAGATCGTCGAGGCGGGCCGCTTCCCCGGCGCCACGATCGCGGGCGGCGGCCCGGCGCTCTACCGCGCTGCCAACGTGGAGTGGACCTATTTGCGCGTCTACGGGCGAGCGGTGGACACCTAAACGCCGCAAAGAAGATGTCGAAATGCAGCATTCGTTTTGAACCGCGAAGACGCAAAGTCCGCAAAGAAAAGCGAATTATCACCATCCCTCTTGGTGTCCTTTGAGACTTTACGGTTCGTATTCCGGTTCACAAATACAGGCCGAATGGAACTTATAGGCTAGTGGGCGGAGGCGCACGCTATAATCAGATTCGATATGATTGCTCGCGCAATGCGCCTCGTAAGGCGCGACGCTGCGCGGACTGGCGCGCCGACTGCACCGGAGCGAAGGGAAAACGGCCATGACTTTTGCATCTTTTCGCCGCGTCCTGCCCATCACCGCCGTGCTGGCGTGCCTGGTGATATTATTGTCGTTGAGCGGCGGCGTCTCCGGGCAGACGCCGATCAAGATCATGCCGCTCGGCGACCTGATCACGCAGGGCACGACGGAGCAAAACAGCTACCGGCGAACGCTCTGGTATCTGCTGGACTATGACGGCTACGCGGTCGATTTCGTCGGCAGCCAGAATGGCAACTACAATCTCGCGCCGCCGCCGGAAACGCTGCCACCGCCCAACCCGGATTTCGATCTCGATCACGAGGGGCACTTCACCGCCAAAGCCAATGACATCCTGGCGGGCATCCCGACCTGGGCCAGCGCGGCGCAGCCGGATATCGTGCTGCTCCACATCGGCTCGCTTGACCTGGCCGCCGGGGAAACTGTCGACAGCACCATCAACGAGATCAGCCAGATCATCGACGCCTTGCGCGTCGCGCGCCCGGACGTCAAGATCCTGCTGGCGCAGATCATCCCCAAGCAGGGAATCGACGACGCCACGTTGGATGCGTTCAATGCTTCGATTGCCGCGCTGGCCGTGACCAAGACGACGGCGCAGTCGCCCATCGTCCTGGTCGATCAGGCCACTGGCTTCTCGCTCGGTTTTACGCTTGACGGCACGCTTCCGAATGACTACGGCGAAGCGTGGCTGGCAGTGAATTGGTACGATGCGCTCACCACTGTATTACCCGATCTGCCGACGTTGACGCCCTTCCTGACGCCGACTCTGACGCTCACGCCCAGCCCCACCGCCACGCCGCTGCCGACCAACACCCCCACGCCGACCGCGACCGCGACGCCTGATGCACGGCTCAGATTCGAGACGGCCGTGCCGGAATCCGTCCTGATCGGCACGCCGCAGCCTTTGCGCGCCGTGCGCCCCGCCGACGAGAGCATCGTCGACACGATCCGCCCGACTTTCGAATGGCGGCTGGCGACCGGCGAGCGTACCTATCGCCTGCAAGTCGATAACGACCGCACTTTCCTGTCGCCGGTGATCGAGCGCGTGGTCGAAGGCGGCCTTTACACGATCCCGAATCGCGAAGACGGCCTGCCGCAGGGCATCTACTTCTGGCGCGTCGCCCCGGAGGGCAGCGAAGCCTGGACGGACGTCCTCTCGTTCACGGTCTTCATCGGCAAGCGCCCCGCCGACGAGAGCTACACCCCGGATCAAACGCCGCGCTTCACCTGGGCATACGTGCCCAACGTGAGCGAGTTCATCTTCCAGTTGAGCCGCAACACCAACTTCACTGACCTGGTGATTGACGCCAACGTCGGCCCGGCGACCGCCTTCGCCGCGCCGGATGAGCTGCCGTATGGCATCTACTACTGGCGCGTCTTCCCGCTCGGCGATCCGCCGTTTGCCAACGTCCATCGCACGCTGGCCGTCAGCCCGCCGCCGCCGCCACCGCCGAATCGTGTCGAAGCGCCGGAGCCGGGCAGCACGATCGGCGAACTGGACGCGACCTTCGCCTGGGCACCGGTCGACGGCGCTGCCAGCTACGAGATCGAGATCGACCAGTCGTTCGAGTTCGACGCGCCGTTCATGTTCTCGTCGAACGAGCCGACCTTCACGATGGCCGACCCGATTGCGCGCGGCATCTACGTCTGGCGGGTGCGCTCGCTCAACGAGTACGGCGTCGGCGGCGCCTGGACGCTGCCGCAGTCGTTCCTCGTCGAGCGTCCGGCGTCGGCAGCCACCGAGACGCCGACCGCCACGCCGACGGCGACCAGCACCGCGACCCCGGACGGCAGCAGCGGCTGATCCGTCCGGCGCGGCTATCAAAACCTATCGCGCTGTAAATCTGGTAGAGATTGAGAGTCCGTCTCTGCTAAGATGCGACCTGTATTTGTGAAGAATGGCACGAACAACAGGAGGCACCATGCGCCAGGTAGCAGCGATTGGCATCGGGCAGACGTCGATTGGCGAGTTGTGGCAGTTCGGTCTCCGAGAGCTCGCCAGCCAGGCGCTGAAGAGCGCCTGCGCAGACGCGGGCATCGACCGCCAGCCGGACGCCCTGTTCGTCGCCAACATGCTCGCCTCGCGCGTGAGCAGCCAGGCGCACCTGGGCGCGCTGATCGCGGACTACATGGGCTGGCCGGGCATCGAAGCGACGACGGTCGAGGCGGCCTGCGCTTCCGGCGGCGCGGCCTTCCAGGCGGGCGTGCGCGCCATCGCCAGCGGCATGGTCGACCTGGTGGCCGTTTGCGGCGTCGAGAAGATGACCGATGCCACCCCGGACGTGACGACTGCCGCGCTGGCGACCGCCGCTGATGCCGAGTTCGAGGGCATCCACGGCGCCACGTTTGTCGCCCTCAACGCGCTGGTCATGCGCCGCTACATGCACGAGTACGGCATCCCGCACGCGGCGTTCGGGCCATTCAGCATCAATGCCCACGCCAACGCGCGCAACAACCCCAACGCCATGTTCAAGACGAATGTTACGCAGGAATCCTACAACCGCGCGCCGATGATCGCCGACCCGATCAACCTGCTCGATAGCTCCCCGATCTGCGACGGCGCGGGCGCGATCCTGCTCTGCCCGCTGGAGATGGCGGCGGATCTGAGTCCCCGTACGCCGATCCGGGTGCTGGCGAGCGCATCGGCGACGGACACCATCGGCATCGCCGACCGGCGCAATCTGCTGGCGCTGGAGGCCGGGCGCATGAGTGCGCAGAAGGCCTACGCTCAAGCGAGCCTCGCGCCAGAAGACATCGACGTGTTCGAGCTGCACGACGCCTTCTCGATCATGGCGGCGCTCAGCCTGGAAGCCGCGGGCTTCGCCGACTACGGCAAAGGCGTCGATCTGGCGGGGTCAGGTGACATTGCGCTCGGCGGGCGCATCCCGATCTGCACGATGGGCGGGCTGAAGGGGCGCGGCCATCCGGTCGGCGCGACCGGCGTCTACGAGCTGATCGACGTGATCACGCAGCTGCGCGGCGAGGCGGGCGCCAATCAGGTGCGGGATGCGACCATCGGCATGGCGCAGAACATCGGTGGCACCGGCTCGACGATTGTGACGCACATTTTGGGCGTGTGAGTAATGAGTAATGGGTGATGAGTAGGGCGCACGACTTTATTCAACCGGGAGCTTGAGGGCCAACTGCTCTCGAATTCGTTCGTAAGCCTCGTAACTGCTCGTCGCGCCACCAGATGCTCCAGGCCCATCGACTGAACTTGCAGAGCATCATGAGCGAAAATTCTCGGTCGTGTCTTTTCATGAGAAGACTGCTCTCCTTGACCTGTCTGAATTAGCACCACGGATCTATACTTGGGAAAAATTTGGGAAATATGCGCCTGATAGGTGGTTAACGATGAAACCGAATCTCCGTCAAGGCAAAGTGGCGACGATAGAACCCCGCGACCGATTCCCGATACTCGTTACGTCCATTGGAAAATTATCCGCCTCGCTGCAGCAGGCAGTGCAGCCGTACTGCTCTGGCGAAACCCACATCGTCCGGATTCCACCTGGATATTATCCATTTCGCCGCATGTGGGGGCGGCTTGAACTACCGTTTGGCTGGCGTCGGACGCCTGAGCGAATCATGGTCTTTGAGCCGGATGCGATCACGATCATCGAGAGCGATCCTGCGGGTCAGGTGACAACCACCACGGTTTTGCGCACAGCTTTGCTCAAGATCCACGTCTTTGTGGAACTGCTCTATGCCTACATCGAACTGGTCTGGGTGGACGGAAACGCCATCGAAACGAGAAAATTCGAGTACAACACCGTTGGTGAGGCGTTAATTCTGCAAGGAATCGACCGGCTCCGTGCAGCCTATTCCCCGTGTTTACCTGCGGCCCAGGTCGACGATCGAGAAAAGACTCCGGCTCGACTGCCGCTCAAATTCCACAATTATTTACGCGGCAGCCTGCTGCCCGATGAACAGCTTCTCGCCGCCATCTTTCAACCTGCGATCTGGCAGAGGACTGGCGTGCTGCGCCAGTGTCTTTCTCCGAACCGGGCGGTGGGGATCACCGAGCGCCAGATCATCCTGGTCGAAGATCGGAAAGACCGATTTTCCGTCGAAGTAAACTACTCGACGGTTTGTTGTTTTTATCCTCTCGCTCACATTCAACACATGGATGTCGAAGTCACAGAGGATGCATCCCGGTTAAAACTTCAGCATGGCTGCGGGGGCGTGATGCAGGCAACGGACATCGCTCTGTCGCCCGCCAACGCGGAAGCAGTCTGGTCCATCCTTCAGAGTCACGCGCCATCCCCGCCATAGGCATATGGTGGCGAAAAAAACCAGCTGCCTGCGGATTGCAGGCCAACGGTGAGTGACGATGTTCCTGTGTTGGGTGAACATCGCGCGGGTTTCGTTAAACGCCCCGCCCGATAGCTTTTGATTGCTCCCATGTTCACAAACGATAGGTTTTGATAGCAAGTTGCGACTAGATTCGGGGCAGTTATTCATAGATCGTGCTGGAATCAGGCTTCATCAGAGCAGGCATGGCACAAGAACATACATCACGCATCCCCGGCTTTTACAAGCGCCCGCTGACTGAACGCGCGGCGCTGGTCGCGCAGTGGGCAGGGCTGAACCCGCAAGAGCAGGCCGCACTGCTCGGCGTGGCCGGGCTGAACGCGACCCAGGCCGACCTCATGATCGAGAACGTGGTCGGCGTCTACGGCCTGCCGATCGGCATAGCCACCAATTTCCTCATCAACGACGTCGACGTGCTGATCCCGATGGTGATCGAAGAACCGTCGGTCGTGGCGGCGATCAGCAACGCCGCCAAGCTGTTCCGGGCCAACGGCGGCTTCCGGGCGTCGAGCGACGACCCGATCATGATCGGGCAGATTCAGGTGCTCGATTTGCAGGATGTCTACGTAGCGGCGGGCGCGGTCATGGCCCAGCGCGAGCGTCTGCTGGCGGAGGCCAACGCGATCAGCAGCAGCATCCTGCAATATGGCGGCGGCGCGCGCGGCCTCGAAGTGCGCCCGCTGACGGATACCTCGGTCGGCCCGATGCTGATCGTCCACCTGCTCTACGACACACGCGACGCCATGGGCGCCAACACGATCAACACGACGGTCGAGTATCTCGCGCCGATGATCGAGGAGATCACGGGCGGGCGCGTCAACCTGCGCATCCTGAGCAATCTGAGCGACCGCCGCAAAGCCCGCGCCGAGGGCATGATCCCGGCGTCTGAACTGGCGACGGCGGACATCAGCGGCGAGGATGCCGTGCGCGCCATCGTCGAGGCGGGCGCCTTCGCCGAGGCCGATCCCTACCGTGCGACGACCCACAACAAAGGCATCATGAACGGCATCGACGCGGTCGTGATCGCGACCGGCAATGACTGGCGCGCGGTCGAGGCCGGGGCGCATGCCTACGCCGCCCGCGACGGCATGTATCGCAGCCTGACGCACTGGACGATGTCCCCGGCGGGCGACCTGATCGGCAGCATCGAACTGCCGCTGGCGGTCGGCATCGTCGGCGGGGCGACGCGCGTGCATCCCGCCGCGCAGATCGCGCTCAAGATCATGGGCATCAGCAGCGCGCGCCAACTGAGCGAGATCATGGCGGCGGTCGGGCTGGCGCAGAATCTGGCCGCGATCCGCGCACTGGCGACCGAAGGCATCCAGCACGGCCACATGCGCATGCACGCGCGCCAGTTTGCCGTGGCGGCGGGCGCGAGCGGTGCGCAAGTGGCGCAGGTCGTCCAGCAGATGATCGACGAGGACAACATCCGCCTCGAACGCGCCCAACAAATCGTGCAAGGAATGAAATCCGCAGGGTCGTGATGCTGTAGGGACGAGGCGTGCCTCGTCCGTGGCGCCCCTGTGGAACACGGAAATATACGGAAGGCAAGAAACCAGATGTCGTTGAACGGAAATACCCCCAGCCCGAAGACGAATCCCCTGTTGATGCGGCCGGATCGCGAAGTCGGCATCGTCGGCTATGGCGCGTACGTGCCGCGCTACCGGCTGCCGGGCGCGGAGGTCAGCCGCGTGTGGACGCACAATCTCGGCGGCAGCCCAGTCACCGAGAAGGCCGTCGCCGGTCCCGATGAGGACGTGACGACGATGTCGATCGAAGCGGCGCGCAATGCGCTCGCCCGTGCGGCCATCGACCCGCAGGAACTGCGCGCGATCTGGGTCGGCAGCGAAAGCCATCCCTACGCCGTCAAGCCGACCAGCACGATCGTCGCCGAGAGCATCGGCGCATCGGTCAACATTCAGGCCGCCGACTGGGAGTTCGCCTGCAAGGCGGGCACCGAGGCCGTTCAGGCCAGCATCGGCATCATCGGCAGCGGCATGGGCAAATACGCCATGAGCATCGGCATGGACACGGCGCAATCCCGCCCCGGCGACGCGCTCGAATACACGGCGGCCAGCGGCGGCGCGGCCTTCATCCTTGGCCCGGCAGAAGAGGCCTGCGCCATCTACAGCGGCAGCTACAGCTTCGTCACCGATACGCCGGACTTCTGGCGCCGCGCCGACGAGAGCTATCCGTCGCATGGTGAGCGTTTCACCGGCGAACCGGCCTATTTCAATCACGTCCTCAGTGCGGCCAGCACGCTGATGGAGATGATGAGCAGCACGCCGGAAGACTACACCTACGCCGTCTTCCACCAGCCGAACGTCAAGTTCCCGGAGCGCGCCGCCAAGATGCTCGGCTTCAAGCCGGAGCAGTTCAAGACCGGCCTGCTCGCGGGTGAGATCGGCAACACCTACTCCGGCTCGTGCATGATCGGCCTGACGGCGATCCTCGACGAGGCCAAGCCCGGCGATCGTGTGTTGATGGTCAGCTACGGCAGCGGCGCAGGCTCTGATGCGTTCGACATCCTGGTGACGGATCGCATCCACAAGATGCGCGGGCGCGCCCCGACGACGCGTGATTACATCGCCCGGCGCACCGAGGTCGATTACGCGACCTACGCGCGCTACCGTGGTCTGTTGAGAGATTGATGAAGGCAGAAGCACATTAGCGTGTTAGCAGATTAGGGGCGGTTCGTAGAGACGCGATTATTCGCGTCCGGGACGACGGACGGCAAGAATGCCGTACCTACAGGCGGTCAGGGGTATGACGCGATCACCCTGCAACCGCATCAGGCCGACGACCGACTGCCGAATACCACAAGCTAATCCGCTAATTTGCTTCCCCGCTAACCTACTAAATGGAGTTCATCGTATGCGCGATGTGAGCATTATCGGGATCGGACAAACCAAGGTCGGCGAGCACTGGGAGACCGGCCTGCGCGCGCTGGGGGCGGAAGCCGTTCAGGCAGCGCTCGACGACGCCGGCGTGCAAACGGTCGACGCGCTTTACGTCGGCAGCGCCTACGCCGCGTCGATCAGCAATCAGTCCCAGCTCGGCGCGCTGATCGCCGACTATGCCGGGATGGGCAACCTGGAGGCATTCACCGTCGAAGCCGCGGAAGCGAGCGGCGCGGCGGCCCTGCGCACGGGTTATCTGGCGGTGGCGAGCGGTGCGGTCGACGTGGCCATGGTGCTCGGCGTCGAGAAGTCGACCGACATGGTGGCGGAACCACGCACCCTGGCGCGCAGCATCAGCCTTGACGCCGACTATGAAGCGATCCAGGGCGCGACGGCGACGGCGCAGGCCGCGCTGCTCATGCGCCGCTACATGCACGACTACGGCCTCGACGTAAGCGCCTTCGAGGGCTTCAGCCTGAATGCGCATGCCAACGGCGCCAAGAATCCCAACGCCATGTATCGCAATCTGCTCAAGCCGGGCGCCTTCGGCAAAGCGCCGCTGGTGGCCGATCCGGTCAACCTGTTCGACAGCGCCCCGGATGGCGACGGCGCAGCGGCGGTCATCCTCGTCAGCGGCGAGCGTGCGCCGGACATGGCCCCGCTGCCGGTCAGGATTGCCGGGAGCGCCGTGGCGACCGATGCGCTGGCCCTTCATGACCGCGACGACCTGCTCTATCTGAAGGCGGTCGCCCTGTCCGCGCAGAAAGCCTGCCAGCAGGCGGGCATCAGCGCGCAGGCGGCCAACGTCTACGAACTGCACGACGCCTTCACCGTGCTGACCGCGCTGGCGCTCGAAGCGATGGGCTTCGCCGAGCGTGGGCAGGGCTGGAAGCTGGCGACCGACGCGCAGATTGGGCTGGCGGGCGCGACGCCGATCAGCACGTTTGGCGGGCTGAAGGCACGCGGCAATCCGGTCGGCGCGACGGGCGTCTATCAGGCGGTCGAGGCGACGCTGCAACTGCGCGGCCAGGCGGCGAATAATCAGGTGGCGGGCGCGCGCACGGCGCTGATCCAGAACCTGGGCGGCATGGCGAGCACCGCGATCACACACGTGCTGCGGGTGTAGGATCTAGAGGGCGGACGGCAAGAATGCCGTCCCTACACAACGATCATTCTGTACGGGCGGGATAAATCCCGCCCGTACACATATCGCCCTGAGACACCCCCGCAAACAAGCCCATACCAGTCCATTCCTCGCTCCTGCAGCCACCGTCTTGCGGTAAACTCTGCGCGGCGAATACCACACAGGAGTAATCACATGAAGCACATTGTGGTTCGCGAATATGGCGATACGGACGTGATGAAGCTCGAGGACGGGCCGCTGCCGGAACCGGGCGCAGGCCAGGTGCGCGTCAAGGTGGCCGCCGCCGGGCTGAACATGATCGACACCTACAAACGGGCGGGCGTCTACAAGCCAGCGCTGCCGTTCACCCCCGGCGAGGAAGCGTCGGGCACGGTCGATGCGATCGGCGAGGGCGTGACACTGGTCAAGCCGGGCGAGCGCGTGGCCTATGGCTTCACCCAGGGCGCCTATGCCGAGTACGCGATTGTTCCGGAAGCCCAGCTCGTCCCCGTGCCGGACGCGCTCGATCTGAAGCTGGCGGCGGCGCTGATGCTGCAGGGCATGACCGCCCAATATCTGACGCACGACACCTTCCCGCTCCAGCCAGGCCAGACCTGCCTGATCCACGCGGCAGCGGGCGGCACCGGCCAGTTGGTCGTGCAGATCGCCAAGCTGCGCGGCGCCCGCGTGATCGGCACCGCATCGACTGAGGAGAAAGTCGCCATCGCCCGTGAGGCTGGCGCCGACGAAGTCATCCGCTACAGCGATCAGGATTTCGAGGCGGAGACCATGCGCCTGACCGGCGGCAAAGGCGTCGACGTCGTCTACGACTCGGTCGGCAAGAACACCTTTGACAAGAGTCTCAACGTCCTGCGCAAGCGCGGTTATCTGGTCTTGTTCGGCCAGTCGAGCGGCGCCGTCGCCCCGCTCGACCCACAGACGCTCAACGCGAAAGGCTCGCTGTTCCTGACGCGCCCGTCGTTGGGGAGCTATCTGCAGACGCGCGAAGAACTGCTCTACCGCGCCAATGCCGTGCTCGGCTGGGCCGCCAGCGGACAGCTCAAGGTGCGCATCGACCGCGAACTGCCGCTGAGCGAGGCCGCCGAGGCGCACCAGATCATCGAGTCCGGCGCCACCAAGGGCAAAGTCCTGCTCATTCCGTAATCAGAGCAGCAGGCCGATCACAATGTCGTAGACGCGCCAGGTCAAGCGCTTGAGTGGATCGGGCCAGCCTCGTTCGGGCAGCAGCGGCGGGAACTTGCTCGCACTTGGCTCGTCGAAGGCGTTATTCCAGCCCTCGCCCGTCCACAGGATGTCCGCGCCGGGGATGCCCAAGTCTACGACCACACCCGCTGGAGCATAGCCGTTATTCTCCCAGGTGTTGCCGTAGACGTAGTTGTTCTCCGGCAGTGGGCCGAGATCGAACTCGGTATCCCGGTCGTAGACCATGTACAGGCTGGTCAGCGCCACGCCGACCGTCTGGTTATCGCGAATGGTGTTGCCGAAGACCTCGGTGTTATCCGCCGTCATGATCATGATGCCGGTGCCGGGCGGGACGAGGCCGACGATGGCGCCCTCCTTGGCGAAGTTCGGATTGTTGTTGTTCTCGATCAGATTGTTGTAGACGCGCGTCCGGTAGCCGACCTTGGACGGGTTATTCGGCAGTAGGAAGACGAGGATGCCGCCCGTGTTCTCGTAGACGTGGTTGTCGTAGACCTCGGCGTCGGTACTGTTCTCGATCTCGATGCCGGTCACGTTGCCGTAGACGGTGTTGCTGCGGACGACGATCGGCCCGTGGCTCTGGCCGACGTAGATGGCCGCGTCGGCGATGCCGGTCAGCGTCGAATTCTCGACCAGCACGTCGGTGCACTCGACCGGGTAGATGCCATAGATCGTGTTCTTGTCGGTGTCGCCATAGGTGCCCTCGACGATCAGGTCGCGGTAGGTGACGCGCTCCGCGCCGGTCGTCAGCACGGCGTTGCCGATGTAGCCGCGGAAGCCGAAGCCTTCGAGCACAAAGTCATCGCCCGTGGTGTTGAAGCCGTCGCTGCGGGTGTTCTCACCGTCGAGCCACGGGCGCTCATCGCCATCGACGATGCCGCGCACAGTCAGCCCCGGCGTGTCGATGTAGACCGACTGGGTGTAGACGTCCGGCTCGACCAGCACCGTATCGCCCGGTAAAGCCTGATCGACGACCGCTTGAATCGACTCGCCCGCGTGGACGGTCAGCGTCTGTGGCTCGCGCGACTCCGGGCTGTAAGGCTCGGCGACGGCCAGCTCGACCTGCGCTCGCGCCGGGTTTTCCATGTGCTGGACGATCGGCAGCCCCGACGGCACACTGTCCGGGATCGCGATCAGGTCGGATGGCTCGTCGGTAAGCGCGTAGAGATACGCGATCAGATCCGAGATTTCCTGCGGCGTGATGTCGAACCCGGCGACCTTCTCATCGACGTCCACCGCATCCAGGCCAAAGGCGGTGCCGCCACCATCGGCATAGAAATCGATCACATCTTCGAGCGTGGCGAAGCGCCCGTTGTGCATGTACGGCCCGCTGAGCGCGACGTTGCGCAGGCCGGGCGTGCGGAAGCCGCGCTCGGCATCGGCGGCGTTGCGCACTTCGATCTGGCCGAGGTCGGGGTTGTCCGGGTCGAGATCAGGCACGCCGAGGGCGTGGAAGGTGTTGTGGGTGAAGGTCGGCCAGGCGTGACATTCGAAGCAGCGCGTTTCGGCGCTGCGGAAGATGTCGAAGCCGCGCCGCTGCGCCGGGGTCAGCGCGTTGAAATCGCCCGCGGCGTAGCGGTCGAACGGCGAGTTTTTGCTGATCAGCGTGCGCTCGAATTCGGCGATGGCGGATGCGATGTTTTGCTCGGTGATGCCGTCGCTGAAGGCGGCGTCGAAGCGCTGGCGATACTCGTCGATGTCTTCCAGCTCGGCGACGAGACCGGCCATATCGGCGGCCATCTCGTTCTCTGCCGTCAGCGGAGTCAGCATCTGCTCTTCGAGCGAGGCCGCCCGCCCATCCCAGAACAGCGACGTGGCGTAGGCGACGTTCCACAGCGACGGCGCGTTGCGGCGCAGATCGCCATGCGAGCCGACCGCCACCTGACGCCCATCGGAGAAGCCGAGATCGGGATGATGGCAGGTCGCGCACGACATGTCGTCGTTCGCGCTCAGGGCCGGATCGTAAAACAGCAGCCGTCCGAGCGCGGCCCGGTCGGCATTGACGGGCGGCAGCGGCGGCCACTCAAGCTGCAGGCCGGTCGTGGCCGCGTCGCCCTGGCGCGCGCCGCCGCCCTGCGCCGCCACCGGGATCGGCGTATCCTGCGGCACGGGCAGGAAGGCGAAGGCCGTCGCCACCGTGCACAGCAGCAATCCGAGCAAGCCAAAAGCCCAGGCGGCAATCCGTAAACAGCCGCGCGCCGGGCGTTTCTTTTCGTCACGCATGAGCAAGAACCTCTATTCAATCTTGGCGGCGTATTGTAGCGACCGCCCGCCCGCGCCAGCAAGCAATAAGTGAAAGAGGGTGTTCCGGTTTTGGGAACCGCCCGCCCATGAAATGGGGCGGACTACGGAAGCGTCCCCTACGGGGACTGAGTCACCAGCGCCGCTAGCCCATAAGCCTCCGCAGGAGGCGCAAGTTGAGCCGGGGGATTTGATTCCCCGGCGAGTGCAAAACAGTCCCGCCTTCGCCGGGTTTAATCCTTGGCCTTGGGAATCCAGTCCTGGCCGGTGATGCCATGCTGCCCCAGCACCAGCGACAACTCGGCGGCATGTTCCTGCAGATGGCGCATACAGTAGAGCTGCAGCTCCAGATACATCGGCTCCATCCACTCGAACACGCAGACTTTGTAGGCCTGCTCGTCGGTCAGATTGAAGATCGTGTCCTTCGCTTTCTGGCGGCACGCCTTGAGGTAGGCGAGCACATCGTCTTTGGTGTACGGCTGATCCGGCAGCCGCCCGCGGACAAACGGGGCAGGCGGCGCAAAGCCTTCCGAGGTGCCGGTCAGGAACAGGTCGAGCCAGAAGACGGCGTGATAGGCGACGAACCAGAAGTGTCCGTAGCGCGCATCTTCGGCATCGTCCCACAGCACAGCACTCCAGAGATGATCGGGGCACATCTTGATCGCGTCGTCGAGCGTATCAATGGCGGCCCCGAACTGCTGCCAGACACTGGTCTTCAACCGGCTATCCATGGGCATGTCTCCCTTGACATTGAGGATTTGCGAGAGCGGGCTTGAGTCGTCTTGAGCGAGTCTAGCTTAGAATTGCCGAATTGCACAAGTGTTCTACATCGTAATGGGTGCATTTCAAGTTCTTGGCATTTATTCGACCAGGGCCTTTTCACCTCACCCCCGCGCAGACCTGGCACACCGCAAACTGTGACTCCCCCTCCGCGCGCGGAGAGGGGGCTGGGGGGTGAGGTTAACGGGCAGGGAATCAACTGCCTTTCCGTAACTTTGAAATGCACCCCATCGCAATGGGCGAATGCATCGGTCGATCACAAGCACACTCCCTCGCGTTTTTGCCGATGGACGGGCCATCCCCTATAATCTGCGGCGCTTAGGGTTGTTGCGAAAAAGGCTTGTGGAATGGACTTATTTCTGCGCCGCTGGCACTGGCGTCTGGCGGTTTGGATCGCGCTTGCGCTGCTGCTGATCGCCCTCGTCTACACGGTGGCCGTGGTCGTCCTCAGCCTGATCGGGGCGGGCGCGGTATGAATGGACGGCTGATCTTCGTCATCGTCCTGCTGCTGGGGCTGGCGGCGGTGGTCGTCAATGTCGTCGCGGCCTGGCAGAACGCCACGGCCGACCCCGTGCCGGAGGACGTCAGCGCCGGGTTCGCTGTCTGGGGGACGCAGGGCTGCGAGGGCTGCCACACACTCTACGGCCAGGGCGGCGGCTACGCGCCCGATCTGACGCGCATCATCCACCAGCGCGGCGCGGATTACCTGCGCGCCTTCATGGTCAACCCCGGCGCCTTCCACCCCAATCAACGCCAGATGCCGCGCTTCACACTGACCGAAACCGAAGTCGACCAACTGATCGCCCTGCTCGATTGGACGAGCAGCGCCCGCTTCGCCGCGGATTGGCCGCCGCGCCCGTTGCAGGTCGCGGGTGGCGGCGCGCTGTTCAATACCAGTGTCGCCCAGGCCGTCCCCGGTGAAGATCCGGTGCTGACGCGCGGGCGCGCCGTCTTCGGCCAGCGCTGCGCCAGTTGCCACTCGATCGAGCCCGGCGTCGTCCTGACCGGCCCATCGCTGGCGGGCATCGCCGACCGCGCATGGCACCGCGTAATCGGCCTCGGCGCGCAGGAATACATCCGCAACTCGATCCTGCATCCGAGCGATTACGTCGTCGAAGGCTTCGCCGACGTGATGCAGAAGAACTTCGCAGACCTGCTCAGCAGCTCGGACATCGACGCCTTGATCGCCTATCTGATGCAGTTCGGGGAAGCGAGTAGCTAGCTCATGACGACACGACAGCTTGCCAACCGATTGTTCGCCCAGATGACGATCCTGCTCGTGCTCTATGGCGCAGCGGCCCTGTTCGCCGCCGTCAAGTTCCTGCCCGGCGACGCGCTGGCGGTTTCGCTGCCCTACAACCAGATCGTGGGCGTACGCAACGTCCTGCTCGACCTCGCCATCTGGACCGGGCTGCTGGCGGGCGGCCTGACGCTGCTGAGCGAGGCCGCGGGCAGCGCGCGCTCGCCGCTGCTGACGTGGGTCTATCGCGGTTGGACGGCGCTGCTCGTCCTCAGCCTGTTAGCCGCCATACTTGATTTGCTCGAAGGCCGCTACCTGCTCGAACTGCCGGTCATCCTCGACCTCGTCCTGATCGTGCTGGCGGCGCTGGCGCTGGCCGGGACGGTCGAGGTCGCGCGCACGACCACGGGCAGCGTCTGGTGGCTGGGCATGGCGCTGGCGATCGTGTGCGTGATCGCGGGTATGATCCCGCCGGCGAACCCGGCGCAGGATCGTGTGCTGCGCGCCTTGGCCGTCGGTGCAAAGTTCCACATCGCCTACGCCGTCGCGGGCAGCGCCATCGCCATCGCCGTCCTGAGCAAGCTGCGCCCGCGCACGTCGCTCGCGCTGCCCGCAGGGCTGGCGGTCGCCGGGGCGCTGGCGGCCATCAGCCCATTGGCGGCAGTCGGCGAAGGCTCGGCAGGGCTGCTGTTGGGGTTGATCGGCGCGGCGGCCTATCCGTTCTTCGTCGTCATCGCCCTGCGCGGCGCGCGCGCCCCCGGCTGGATCACGCTGGGGCTGGGCATGATCGCCGCGGGCGGAGTCCTCAGCACGGCGGCAGCCATCCCGCAGGTCGGCGCCACCATGGCGGGCACCGGCCTGAGCGAACTTGTCATCTTCCTGACGGCGCTCGGCGTCGTCCTGCTGGCGTGGGCGGCCTCGCCGCCGTCCGGGGCGGCGCTCGTCTGGGTGGCGGTCGGTGCGGTCGTCTCCGGTGTCGCGGCGCTGCTGGCGGGTATCGTCCAGGTCTACGTCGAGCGCGTGCTGACGGTCGGCTTCCTCGATACGCAGATGGCTCTGGCGCCGCTGTTCGTCATCTGGATCGTCGGGCTGGCGGTGCTGGCCGCCGGGCTGGGATTGGCCGCGCTGCCAGGGCAGCGAGCGGGCTGACGCTTCAGACTTCCGGCTCGATCTCCAGGATCGTATACGGGTTGATATTCATGATGCGGGTATCGAGATAGTCCGTCACGGTCGTCACGCGCCGGTCATAGGTATGGATATGCCCATGCACCATGTAGCGCGGACGATACCAGTCGAGAAAATTCAGGAACGACTTGAAGCCGTGATGCGGTAGATCTTTGGCGTCGTGAATGCCGAACGGCGGCGAATGGGCCACGAAGATGTCGATGGCGTGCCCGTAGCGCCAGCGCCGGTAGCCAAGCCGCGGCGCCATGCGCATGACCATGGTCGTCATCTCGCCATCGCTGTACTGGATGTCCGCGTTGTTGTAGCGCATCGAGCCTTCCAGCCCGAAGAAGGTCAACCCGCGGAACTTGCGCACCTTTCCGTGCAGATTTTCGCCGCCGGGCGGGCGGTCGTCATAACCCAGGTCGTGATTGCCGCGCACGTAAAAGAGGGGCACATTCAGGACGCTGGTGATGAATTCGAGATACGCAGCAGAGAGATCTCCACAACTCACGACGAGATCGATGTCGTTATAACGCCGCCTCAGGTTCGCCGCGTTTTCAAGCTGCGATACGATCGTATCGCTTACACAGAGTATTTTGACCACACTCAGGCCCACCAGACGGCGAACTCGCCATCCGCCGCTCGTCAGTCGGACAATAACGTACCGTTTTCGTCATAATTACAGACGATCACTTCGGCAATTTTCCCTCGCGCAGCCGCCCTGGAGTTGATCGCTCGCGCCGCATAGACCGTGTGCACGGCATATGGGCTGTACAACTCGTAAATCAGCGGCGCGCTGGAATTCGAGAGCATTGCGCGAACGCCGCGCCGGGTCAGTTCCGCGAAGACATCCCGCAGTTTTACCTGATCCTGCTCGCTAAATCCATCCTTTGAGTACGCCGTGAAGTTGGACGTGCTCGACAGCGGTTGGTATGGCGGGTCAAAGTAGACGAAATCGCCGGGCTGCGCGCTGTCCAGAACGGTCGAGAAGTGGCGCCGCTCCAGATCGACGCGCTGCAACGCCGACGAAGCCGCGCGCAGGTTCGGCTCGTCGCAGATCTTCGGGTTCTTGTAGCGTCCGAACGGCACATTGAACTGGCCGGAACTGTTTTCGCGATAGAGGCCGTTGTAGCAGGTCTTGTTCAGGAAGATGATGCGGGCGGCGCGCTCGGCCAGGCTCAGGGTCGCCGGGTCGAGGGCGCGGATTTCGTAGTAGTAATCCTCGTCGTAGTAGTGCTGCCCCAGGATGTCGATCACATCCTGCACGCAGTCGCGCAGCGCGATGTAGACCTCGATCAGTGCCGGGTTGATGTCCGAGAAGAAGGCGTCGTCCAGGCGTTCCTGGCTGGCGAGCTTGAAGAAGAGCGCGCCTCCGCCGACGAATGGCTCATGATACGCTCCAAACGCCGACGGCAGGCGTCCGAGCAGTTCCGGCAGCAGCCTGCCCTTGCCCCCCGCCCATTTGAGCACGGGGCGCGCGTGCATCCGACTCGCAAATCCATCCATAACTCGCGTCTACCATCCGAAGTGCGGCGCAAATCAGGCTCCTCGCGGGCAGCGGATCGCAGGCCCCTGGTCCCTGATCTTCACAGTATACCGTCGTTCTCGCCCGTTTGCAGATGAGACCCGGCGGGCATCAGCGGCGAACCCCAACGCGGCCCGCATTTTGGGGCGGACGCCAACAATGGCGCCCCTACAATCACTTCGTATTTCGTAGAGACAGGGTGCGCCCTGTCCGGCATTCATATTTTCATTCTCTCTGCGTCCTCATCACATGCCACGGACGCGCCGGTGCGCGTCCCTACGAATCGTCCCGCGCCACGACGCGCGGGATGGAAACGCGTTATCATTGGCGGCAATTCACGATCAATCGCGCACCCGCAAAGGGAGATTGCCATGCCCGACGAACCTGAGAAGACCCCCGCCAACCGAGAATCGACGCCCACGGACAAGCCTGCCGCTAAGCCGGAAGTCCCCCCGGTCGAGACGCATCACGAGTTGGTGCTGGCCGACCGCAAGCTGCAATACACCGCCGTCACCGGCATGATGCCGCTCAAGAACGCCGACAGCGGCGAGACGGAAGCCAACATCTTCTTCACCGCCTACACGCTCGACGATCAGGCCGTCGGCAGCCGCCCGCTGACGTTCGTCTTCAACGGCGGGCCGGGGTCAGCCTCGGTCTGGCTGCATCTGGGCGCGCTGGGGCCGTATCGCGTCAAGATGCAGGATGAGGGCTGGATGCCCGCGCCGCCCTACCGGCTGGTACCCAACGAATACACCTGGCTCGACCTGACCGATCTCGTCTTCATCGACCCGGTCGGCACCGGCTTCAGCCGCGCGGTCAAAGCTGACGACAACAAGAAGTACTGGAACCTGAAATCTGATTTCGACTCGGTTGGCGAGTTCATCCGCCTGTACCTGACGCGCTACGGGCGCTGGTCGTCGCCGCTGATGTTAGCGGGCGAAAGCTACGGCACGACGCGCGCCGCCGGGCTGTCCGCGCACCTGTTCGACAAGGGCATCGCCCTCAACGGCCTGATCCTGATCTCGACCGTGCTCAACTTCCAGACCATCGAATTCGAGCGCGGCAACGATCTGCCCTACGCGCTGTTCCTGCCGACCTACGCTGCGACCGCCTGGTATCATCACAAACTGGCAGATACCTTGCAGCAGCGCCCGCTGCACGAAGTGCTGTCCGAGGTCGAAGCATGGGCGGAGAATGTCTACACGACGGCGCTGGCCAAGGGCGATGGCCTGACCGACGAGGGCCGCACGTCAATCGTCGAGAAGCTGGCGCTCTACACCGGACTGACACCGTATTACGTCGAGCAGAGCAAGCTGCGCATCCAACCGTTCCGTTTCTTCAAAGAGCTGCTGCGTGATGAGCACCGGACGGTGGGCCGCCTGGACAGCCGCTTCAAGGGCCGCGATGCGCAGGCCGTCGGCGAATTCCCGGAGTTCGACCCGTCGATGACGGCGATCACGCCGCCCTACACGGCCATGATCAACGACTACGTGCGCGGCGAACTCGGCTACGAGACCGACGTCGCCTACGAAACGCTCAGCTACCAGGTCAACGGGGGCTGGGAGTGGGATCGCGGCAAGTACCCGGATACGAGCGAGTCGCTGCGCAGCGCCTTCGCCCGCAATCCGTTCATGCACGCCTTCCTGGCGATGGGCCTCTACGACCTGGCGACGCCGCACTTCGCCACCTTCTACACGCTCGATCACATGGATTTCGACGCCGACATGCGCGATCACCTGCATTGGGCCAAGTACGAGGCCGGGCATATGCTCTACCTCGACATATCGCAGCTCGCCAAGCTCAAAGAGGACATCACGGGCTTCATGGGCGCGGCGCTGACGTAACATCCCCAGCGATGGAACCTGTCCCCTCACAACCGGCGGCCAGCTCGATTCAGGTTGGCCGCCGGGGCGAAATCCCCGAAAACCTGACACTTTTGCGCCAATCGCACGTATATCCATGCAGGGGTGAATTAAGAACTCCAGCCAGGTTGATGTGGATACAACACTCTGGATCCTGGCTGGCGACAGAAAACACGGAGGGAACCATGTGTTGCATCATCACCATCCTGCTCGTGATTGGCCCGCGCGCCGCAGCGATCGTCTGGTCGCTGATTGATCCCGCGCGCTGGCAGGTGACGTTCGACAATCTGCTGCTGCCCTGCATCGGCATCATCGTCGTGCCGTGGACGACACTCGCCTACGTGCTGGTCGCGCCCGGCGGCGTCGGCGGCACCGACTGGCTGTGGCTGGCGATCGCGTTCCTGATCGACATCGGCAGCACGTCCGGCGGCGCGTACCAGAATCGCGGTCGCATCCGCCGCAACCGCGATTATTAGGACGCAGCAAGAACGCCAAATGCGGCGGGGGTCAATTTGATTGACCTTCGCCGCATCCCCGATTTTGGGAATGTGAACCGCAAAGTCTCAAAGAACGCAAAGAGAAACCCATCTGGAAACTCCTCCTCTGCAAATTTTGCCCTTTTGTGGTTCAAATCGATTTCTTACGATCCGTCTTGATCTCGGTGTGTTTGCCTGCTGCGCTCCGTGACTCGCGTGGGAAATATCGGATTGCCTGCTATGCTTGTTACATGCCTCTATTCATTGAGGTTAAGTTTTGATGGATGTCTTCGGCCTACGTGATAATCTGGCAGCCTCTCCACACCGAGGGGTGAGTACGCGATGTATGCCGTGCCAGATATGAGTCAGTAGGTCACGTGGCTGAATCTGCCGCCAGAGAATGTCAGGGTGGCGCACAGGGAGCACGAATATGTGCGCGAGAGGAAACTGATAAGATGACAGAATCGAAGATCATACAGGCTCTGGATGAGTTATTCGCAGCCGCTCCAACTGTCATGGCATCGCTAGGAAACGAATTCACTTATCATCAGTTTCTGCGCGCCTTGATGGATCATCAAAAACACGCCTATATCGATCTTCTCTATGCCAACCGTCATCGGGAAGATCCATTTGATGCGGCGCAACAGCAAGTTGGCAAGCGCCTCAAACAAATGGCACAGGACGCTGGGTATGAGCGTATTGAAGACGGCAAAGACCTCAGTATCTTTGATAGAGAAACGCTCAGGATTACGTATCGACGCTAATTGGAAACTTTTCCCTGTGATGGAGTTACGCGACAATCCCTGGCTTGCATTGCCAACGGAACCACCGTTTGTGCTGAACGTTGATCGAAAAGCTGTCGCTAGGTTCAGTGCGGCTGAAGTGTGCCAACCCGACCAATCCCACAACATCCATGCGGAGTTAATGCCTGAACCCTATCTGGGCGATCCGTTCAATGCCTCTGTTATCCTGCTCAATCTCAATCCCGGCTACAGCGTAGAAGATTGTAGGTTCTATGTTGATGCATCACGCCGCCGCGCGTGCCGGGACAATCTGGAGCACAGGCGAGCTGCGTATCCATTCTTTCTGCTGAACCCAGACTACGCGATGTTCTCGGGTCCGAAATGGTGGCGCGCGAAACTCAAACAACTCATTGCCGAAACAAGTTTGGAGCAAGTCGCCAGGAAGTTGTGCTGCATCGAGTATTTTCCGTATCATTCTCCGAAATTTGGGGCTGGGAACCTGATTCTAGAATCACAGCGCTATAGCTTTGCATTGGTGCGAAGCGCTATTGCTGAGCGAAAAGTCATCCTCATTATGCGCGCGAGGCGTTTGTGGGAAAGCACAGTGCCGGAATTGAAGTCCTATGCCTGCTTCGGGCTGAAATCGCCACAGGGAGTATGGATCACACGGAACAATGTATCAGATGGCGGCTTTGACCTCGTAAGACGAGTGATTGCTGAATGAACCAGTAAATCACAATGCTGAAGCTGCCGCCGGAGGATGCGCAGCCCGCGCATCCCATCGCGCGAATGATGGTAGAATCAGGACAGCAAAGTAACGGAGAGCGCTATGCAAAATGCGCCTGTACGCTCCGCCATTCTCGAAATCACGGAGTTTCTGGCAACCAACCCGACGCCGGAAGCGATTGTCGCCTATATGCTGCCGGAATACTTGCAGACGCGCGCCGTCGAATTGGCGGAAAAGAATGGCGAAGGGGAGCTAACCTCCGAAGAGCACGAAGAAATGATGGATTTTGTGCGCATCGACCAGATGTTGTCCCTGCTCAAAATCAAGATGCGTATCAAGCTCCAGAAGACGAATGAATGACCATCACGTCCGCACAGCGGCAGGCTGTCATTCAACGCGCCGGCAGATGTTGTGAATACTGCCGTGTAGTGAACACCGACGAAACCTCCCCTTTCCACGTTGACCATATCATCCCGCTCAAGCATCATGGCGCGGATGACTTGGGCAATCTGTGCTTGTCCTGCTATCAGTGTAACTCCTACAAAGGTCCGAATATGGCGGCGGCAGACCCCGCAACGGGGAAGGCGGAGTTTTTGTTCAACCCTCGCCAACAGACGTGGAATGACCACTTTCAGATCAATGCAGATGCCACCCTGAGCGGGAAGACACCAGAAGGGCGGGTCACAATCGACGTGATGAAGATGAATGAAGAGACTCGCGTCGAATATCGTCTGTTCGCCATGAGCATCGGTGAATATCCCTGCGAGAAAGATTAGCTTGTGTCCAAGGCTACCTGGGAACAACGCAATATTTGTAGCCGCGTTGGAGGATGATAAAATCGTTTCAAACTCTGGCGCTCTGACATTGCGACCAGCAGAGCCGATTTCGCATTTTGGCTCAACTCGTCTGCGGAGCAGCGCTTGTGCCGCTATCAAAAGGGCAGCGGTATGCCCGCACTATCTTATTTAGAAGCAGTTAGATTTTGATGCCCAAACCAAAACACACGGTGCGCGAGCAGGTCGCGGCCCACATCGAACAAGAAACCCGCTCGGTCGAGGAACGCATCGCGGCGGCCCTGCGCACGAGCCGCACCTTCAAGGGCGCGCTGACGGCGACCGAGTTGGAGCCGATCCTGAGCAACGTCGTCTTCACGCTGGTGGCGAGCCAGCGCTTCGCCGGGATCGACGTACCGATCACGCACAACATCTCGCGCATGCAGGTCACCATCCAGCGCATGTACGCTGACGTGATGTGCGAAGTCCACGTCCACGAGCCGATCATCGCCTTCATCCAGTTCCAGTACCAGCTCGAAAACGATCCACACCAGGATGGTCAACTGCGCCTCAAGGGCGGCACGATCAAGGTGACGGAGACGACGCGGCGGCTCGACCTGGCGGCCAAGGCGGCGCTGCGGATGCTCAACGTGCGCGCCATCGCCCTGCGCGAACTGCGCGACCCGAACGACATCATCCGGCGCACGCTGCCGCCGCAGTTGGAGGTGCACGGCCTCGACGACCTGTGCTTCGAGAACATCGATCTCACCTTCATGGACGATGATACGCTGCACGTCGTCCTCCGCGCTGGCACCTGATCCGCAAAACTATCACTGTCTGCGCGGCGGCTCTGCGGTTACAATCCTCCCCACAACGCGGTGAAACGACACAGGACAACCTCATGACAGACGCACCCACACTCGTCACCGTCGCCGTATTGGGCGGCACCGGCAAAGAAGGCAGCGGCCTGGCGATGCGCTGGGCGCTCAACGGCTACCGGGTCATCATCGGCTCGCGCGATGCCGAGCGCGCGGCACAAAAAGCGGCTGAATTCAACGAGAAGCTGGGCGGCAATTACCTGATCGGCAAGGCCAACGCCGACGCCGCGGCTGAAGCGCAGTTTGTCGTCGTCAGCGTGCCCTACAGCGCGCATGAAGACACACTCAACGGCGTCAAAGATCAGCTCGCGGGCAAGATCGTCGTCGACGTGACCGTGCCGATGCAGCCGCCCAAGGTGCGCACCGTCCACATCCCGCCCGGCAAATCGGCGGCGCAGGAAGCGGCGGCGCTGCTCGGCGAGGGCGTGCGGCTGGTCTCCGCCTTCCAGAACGTCAGCGCCGAGAAGAT
>JADLAY010000006.1 GCA_020849765.1 Anaerolineae bacterium | reverse complement strand
TCGTTTCGGCAACAACGGCTCGATCCACGCCCACTCTTGTTCACTCAGGTCACTTGGGTAGGCTTTTCGTGCGTTCATCCCTTCAGTCTATCATCGTTATCTTCCTTTTAACAGTTACCCTCTCAGTGCTCAGTTGGGATCGGTTCGCGATGTAGGGTTCATAGTGCGGGAATGGTCGGTTGTGGAAAGGAGGATTCGTCACGAGGCAGATCTCGATGTAGGGACGCCTCGTGAGGCGTCCGGCGTGGAAGACAGACGCCATCCGCACAACCGATCGTGCGTGTTGTAGGGACGAGGCGTGCCTCGTCCGAGACGCCCATCACCCTGATCGCGCGGACGCGAATGATCGCGTCCCTACGAAACGAAGTCACCGACGGTAACGACCACAGCCTATCCGACTACGGTGTGATCCGCCGGTACGGTGCCAGCAGATCCATGACGTCACGCGGGAGACGCGGCGGCAGCAGCAGCACCCCATCGAGCGTCGCGCGCGCCAGATCGCCGATCTCCGTCTGCGTGTCCTTCTGGCGGTAGAGAGACGCCGCCAGCCGGATGCAGGCGTGGGCAATGTCGGCAGGCGGCGTCGTGCTGAAGGCCCAGCGCCCTGTCACCTGGATCGCGTCGTGCGGGTCGTCGCCGTACGTCCAGGCGAGATCGCTGTTGAGCTTGAGCCGCAGCGCATACCACGGCGCTCGGTTGCGCGGCTCGGTGACGAGGGACGCCAGCGAGACGCTCGCGCTGTCGCCATTGACGACCGACGTCAACTGGCACAGATCTTCGTCCAGGAACAGCACGCGGCCTTCGCCGCCCACGTCGCGCAGGGCGTCGAACTTACGCGTGCTGTCGGAGTCGGCAGCGAACGTGCGTCCGGTCGCCGTGTCGATGATCTGCGTCGCCCGCTCGATCAGATCCGTCAGCAGGTCGTCATCGTCGTCGGTCGTAATGTTCAGGTAGGTCTTGAGGTCTTCGAGAGTCGTGTACATAGGCTTCGCCCAGGCAAATTAGCGAATTAGGAACTTAGCGGATGAGCGCGTGCCGGAACTGAGCCGGTGGATGCCTGATGGCATCTGAATGCTGCGTTGGATGGTTCGACGATCCATTCCCCGGCTAATGTGCTCATCCGCTAACCTGCTAATCTGCTCGTCCGTCAATTCACAATCTCGTCGACGGTCGCCAGATCGACATCCGAGGCAGGGCTGTAGCGCAGGCCGCCTGCGAGCGCGACGACGCAGGCTTGCGAGGCCGCCGTGCCGATGGTCAGCGCGCCGCGCACGTAGCGGAAGCCCTGGGCGGCGGCCTCCTCGGCGCTGACCTCGACGATGACCTGCTTGTTGTCGTCGCTGCCCGCCTTGGTCAACTGCGTGATCGACTTGCCGGTGACGGTGGTCGTAAAGCTGCCGCCGCTGGCGCTGTCACCCTTGACGGCGAAATCGAGCGTCGCGCTCGAACCGAGCGTCCCGGCGGCGACGACGAAGATGACGTTGCGCACGAGGCGGAGGTCGATCACGTCGGTGCTGACCGTGCCGGTCGAGATGCTAGCCGGATCGATGGTCGCGATCACGGCGAGTTGATCGGAGAGTGCTTGGGTCATGTGGGGGTTGGCTCCAGGTGTGTCAAACAGAAAGCGGAACAAATGCGCCGGAAGCAAATTAGCGGATTAGGAGCTTAGCGGATTAGCGAGAATACGGTGAGGTTGCACAGTAACGACGAACAGGCGCGGGCGATGTAGGGGTTTGGCGGCGCCAAACCCCTACGGACGACATTTGATCACATCGGCTGTTCGTTGCACTGCCGTGCTAATTTGCCAATGTGCTATTCCGCTAACCTGCTTCTTTACCCATTCAGGCTGACGAACGGGCTGACGGTGTAGCTGCCCTGCGGATCGGCCAGCGTGATGGCGGATTTCATCCACGGCTGGCCGTCGCAGCGCATGCCGAAGCGCCACGTGTCCTTGCCCTCGGCGAAGGCGGCGTGCTCGCTGAACTCGACGTAAAGACCGCCCTTCTCGAACAGCACGTAGGCGCCGAGATCGACCAGCGCGACCGAGCCGTCGTTATCCGGCTGCGGCAGATGCTCACTCGCGACCAGCGGGTGGCCCAGCAGCGACATGCTCATGTTGGCGCTCAGGTTGTTGACGAGCACCGCGCCGCCCGTGCCGATCTCGAACTGGGCAATGTCGTTGATCATGCCGGGGTGATAGACCCAGGTCGGCGCGCCGCCGACGGCCTTGAAGCGCGAGACCATCTCGACCGCGTCGGGATAGGCGAACACGCCTGCGCTGTCCGGTTCGAGGTCGATCAGCGCCGGGGCGTTGAGGATGCCGAGCGGTTCGCCCGCGCCGCTGCCGCGCAGGATGTAGTATTCGAGCTTGCTGGCGACCGCCACGCCGATCACGTTGCGCAGGAAGGCTTCGATGCCGGTGATGCTGTCCGCGCGCAGTTCCTTCGTCACCTTGACTATGCCGCTGGCCGCGTCGGTGATGCGGTAGCGGATCATCTCGAACTGCGGCTCGGTCTCGGTGTAGGCGGCGCCTTCCGCGCGCTTGCTGGCTTTCGTCCCGCCTGCCGTGGCACTGTCACCGCCGCCCGCCACCGGCGTCAGATACTGATCGAGCGCCGGGTATTCGCCGACGGGCGCGCTAACCGGGATGCGACGCACGCGCGCGAGCACCGGCGAACTGCCCGCCGCGACCTGCAAAAGCTGCGCGCTGAACTCGGTCGGGACGGTGTAGCCGCCGCCGGAGCCGCTCTCGGTCGTGAGCGCTTTGGTGCTCTTGTAGACGCTGCGAAGGCGAGTCTCATCGCCGCGCACGAGCGCCAGCAGCCAGTCGCCGAAGGTCTTGATGTGCCGATCCGCCGTGCCGCCGTCGACGGTGAAGTAGCCCGCGCCTTTGACGCTGGGCGCATCCTCGATGTAGTGGAGCACGCGGTCGAGCTGCTCGCCGACCCCGGCCATCTGGGCCTGGAGGGCGTCGAGAGGGCCGGGCTGTGTCTGCGCTTGTTCCTGCATGGGGGTCTCTTTCTGGTGACGAGTAACGAGGTGACGAGGTGATGAGGCACGGGATGCGGCAGGCTGCATCCTACCGGATCGTCTTGGTTCTATCTGATGATCCTCCGTTGGGCTGCGTGCCAGAGATTTGAGCGGGACGACGCGGGCGCGCGGTTCGGCGGGCGCGGGCGTCAGCGACGCCTCGGCAATCGTCCAGCGGGTGATGCGCTGCGCCTTGCCCACCGGTTGCCGTTCGACCAGGTGCGCCGCCGCCCCACTCGACCAGCCGAGCTTGCCCTCGCGCGCCAGGTCGTAGACGGCCTGCTCGTAGGCGTCGCGCAGGTCGAGCTGGGCCTCCAGCCAGACGCCGACGTCGTCGTGGCGCAGCATCCCGCGCCCAAGGCGCCGCTTCTTGAGCACCGGGTCGAGGCCGTGCAGATAGTAAACGCCGACCTGGTGGCCATCTTCGAAGTCGAAGTCGGTCTGCGGCGTGAAGAACTCGCCCTCCAGGTCGGCGTGGCCGTCGTCGCCGTAGACGACGAGATAGCCGCCCAGCCGCCCATCGGCCAGGGCTTTGATCGCCCCACCGAACGCGATCATCGTATTGTCCATGACTGCTCCCTGGGTACTGCTGCCAACTCCCGAATGCCAGATTGATGTCATATGAAATCTCTATACTTCTAGACATTCGCTGAGCGTAAGATTTTTGTGGTGAATCTATGCGCCTGGAAATTACATTCGCTGCACACCACTGTTGACCCTGGAGGATGTATGGCGGCTCAGTTACGACTCCCCACAGCCTTTGCACCGGCAGAACGCGCCGAGCCGGAACACGTTTCCGAACAGGCGACGCGTTTTCAATCAGAGGTCGCATCGGTGATGCCGCTCCTCCTCGATACCGTGGGCGACATCCTGTTGGTGTTGAACGAGCAGCGCCAGATCATCTATGCGAACCAGACGCTGCACCGCGCACTCGGCATGGGCGGCGACTCTTTAGGACTTGGACAGCGTCCGGGTGAGATTCTGGGTTGCACGGATGTCGACGAAAACACAGGTGGTTGCGGCACGAGCGTCTTCTGCCGCACGTGTGGCCTGGCCCTGGCGATCATCTCCGGCCTGCAGGGCCACGAAGCGATCAAAGAGTGCAGCATCAAACAACGTGACGGCACGGCCCTGGAATTCTGCGTGCGCGCTCGGCCTCTCGATTTTGCCGACGAGCACTACGCGGTCGTTTCGCTCAAGGACATCAGCAGCGAAAAACGCAAGCACGCGCTGGAGCGCATCTTTTATCACGACATCTTGAACAGTGCCGGGCTGGTTTCGGGTTACGTCGCCCTGATGGACGACGACTATCACATGGACATGGCCATGGTGCGCAACTCGCTGCGCATGGTCTGCGACCGGCTGATCGAGGAGATCCAGACACAGCGCGACCTCTCCAGCGCGGAGATACACGAACTCTCCGTGCACCCCAGGCCGGTGAATTCGCGCAACCTGCTTGAGGGGATCAAGACCTCGTATGATGCGCTGTTAGCGCTCGACGAGTCCCAGATCCGAATCGTGATCGACGCGGAGCCGGTCGACCTGACCACCGATGAAACACAACTGCGGCGCGTCATTGGCAACATGGTCAAGAACGCAATCGAAGCCTGCAGCCCCGGCGAGACGATCACGCTCTCGTGCGTGGCCACGTCGGATGGCGTCGAGCTTGCCGTCCACAATCCCGGCGCCATCCCCAAGGCGCTTAAGCCGCAGATTTTCCGCCGCTCGTTTTCGACCAAAGGCTCGCACCGCGGCCTTGGCACCTACAGCATGAAACTGCTGACCGAGCAGTATCTGCATGGTCAGGTGGGCTTCACCTCATCGCCCGAGACGGGCACACGCTTCTACGTCCGGCTGCCGCTGAGGATGAGTCTATAGATTGTTGCCGCTGCCTGCTCGCCAATCCTAGAACGACTGGACGACTTCACCATCGTTCCATTCCGGCTCGGCTTCAAGCATCTCCATCATCTTCAGAAATTGCTGGTGCTGCTCAGGGCTTTCGGCATTCGCCCGGTAAGCCTCTCGGCTTTCGAACATGACGACGAGGAAGAACTCACGGCTGTTGCGATCCATCTGGAAGACATAGCCCTGAACATGCCCTGGCGGCGGGTCGGCATCAATCTGATTGCCGTAGTCGAGAAACTGCGCTTCCATTCCCGGCTTCACACGTAAGCGAGCGACGGTCCCGTACATGCGTTTCCCTCCTGCTCCGATAACGATCCGAGCGCGCGGGATTGTAGTGCGGGTATTGGCGAATGCCAATAAGCTGTTGGCTGTTAGCCATTAGCTGTTAGCCGGAAGATGGCTTTCAGCCTTCGTTCGTGGGAGATCGGCCAGAAGCCAAGAGCTAACCGCTAAAAGCTAATGTGCTAATTCGCTAATCTGCTTCTTCGCTCATCGCTTCAACGACGAGATGTGCCACACGCGCGCCTTCGTCGTGCGCGATCTGCTCGGCAGTGCGCCAGCCGGTCGCGCGGTGGAGAGCGGTCTGCTGCGCGCCCCAGACGTAGCGAGCGCCGGGTTTCGGCGTGCCGACGGTGATAGCGATCCGCTGCCCGGCTTGCGCTTCGGTCGCGTCGATCTGCCAGCTCTGCCCTGTACGGATGTAGGGCACGCGGATGTCGCCACGGCGCAGGCGGGCGAAGAAGCCGCGCCGCTGCCGATCCGACGCGAAGACCGCGCGCCAGCTACGCTGCGGCGGCGCCTTGCTGATTTTGGTCTCGATGTATTCGGCGGCAGTCGTCAAGCCGCGCCGTGCGCCGTCGAGGCGTTCGAGCCGTTGCAAGCCCGCGCGGGCAGCGATCGCGTCAATTAGGATGTGCATTTCTTTGTGCTCTGTGCTCGGTTGGGATGTTGGTACTGGGTACCGAGTTCTGAGTTCTGGGTTCAAGAGATACGGTGCTCAGCGCTCGGTGCTCGGTTGAGGTTCACGGTGCGAATACAGGCCGTTGTAGGGACGACCCGTGGGTCGTCCGGCATGGAACACGTCGGCGGTTGCGATAGCGGACGCGCCAGGACGCGTCCCTACCTATCACATTCGTCGTCCGTCAGCCTCCGGCGCGCTCGGTGCTTACGTGGCCTCCTGCGGCGAGGCTACCGCCGCAGCCAGTGCTTGAGCGCGCTGTAGGGCACGATCACGAGGCCGCCGAGCAGCACGCCGAGTTCCTGCAGCAGACTGCTGCCCGGAGCCGGACGCCCGCGCAGGCGGCTGAGCAGCGCGTCGAAGGTGTTGCCGTACAGGTTGCCGATCGTGATCATGCGGATGTGGGCCATGATGTCGTGCGCACGGTCGGCACCGTAAGTCTCCACGAGCTGCTGATAGGCCGAGCGATCCGGCTTGCCCTGGCTTTCGGCATAGTACTGCGCGAACAGGATCGCAACGGCTTCTTCTTGAGGCAGCGCTTTCAGATCGCCCTGGCGCAAGGCGTCGATCTCGGCCTGAGTCACGCCGACGTGCAGCGCCATGCGCGCATGGCCGAAGTCACAGTAGCGGCAGCCGTTGACCTGCGTCACCGCCAGCATGATCCGCTCGGCGAAGGCTTTGCTGATGCGCTGTGGGCGGCTGGCACTTCGGCGACCGATCAGATGGTCGAACAGGTCGTCGATGGCGGCGCTGAAGCTGCCGATGGTGAAGATGCGTCTGCTGAACGTGTTTTGCATCATGGGGTTCTATGCAATGCTGCCGCACTTTGTCTCGATCCGTGTCGTCGATCGAATCTTAGGCAGCCCGATCCCCCAGATCAAGCGAGTTCGAGGCAGAGGTGATGATCGTCATGGGCCAGCCATGGCCTATATCCCCATCAACTGGCGCGCCTCGTCTTTGCTGATGATCTTCGCGCTGAAGAGCGCGGTCACGCGGTCGGCCTTCTGCGCTTCGAGCGATTGGTAGATCTCCAGCCGATCCGGGCGAAAGCGCAGGCGAACGCCGTGGCGCTCGAACAGCCCGGCGTTGAGCGCGGCTTCGATGCGGCGCGCCTCCGGCACGATCGTCTTGTCGTAGAAGTGCAGATCATCCTGGCGCGCGGTCGCGTAGTTGGCGGCGTTGCTGAAGAGCAGCGAATGCGGCACGCCGAGCGCCGTCGCGATGTCCTCGCGCTTCTTGTCGGTCAGTTCCGGCAGGGCGAGCTTGCCCAGTTCGACATTACCCGCCAGCGGCTGCACCTTGACCGGCGCCCGCAGCGCCAGCGGGCGGAAGGCGTTGCGCAGGCCGCTCATCGCGCGCCCAGCCCAGCTTTCCAGCTTCTCCATGTCGGCGGGTGAGGGCATCCCCTCGATGCTGATCAGCGTCGGCATGACCGCGCCGTGCTGGAAGTACTGCTCGCCGAAAAGATCCGCCGCCTGGAGCATGCCCGCCGCGGACAGCGCCGCACGGACGGGCGGCACGCCGTAGCCCAACTCGGCACGGCGCGCGGGCAGCCAGATGGCGATCACCTCGTCCAGGCCAAGCGCGATCCGTTCGCCGCCGACCTGCCGCTCGTAGCCGACCAGCCCGCGCTCGCCCTCGTAGACCGGCGTGACCGTGCGCGGGTGCAGTGGATGCACTTGCTTCACGCGGCGCGCGGCGTTCATCCCTTTGAACAGATAGGCCGCGCCATACAGCGCCAGCCAGCCCTCGATCAGGTTGAGCAGGTGCGCCAGGTCGAGCGCGAAGGGCAGCTTCGGCGGTGTATCGAGCGGCGCGCCGTCGAGCGTCTCCCACGATGTCGGCAGCCCGGCGATGGCGTCTGCGCGCAGGTTGACGCCGCGGTAGAGCCACGGGATGCGCTCGTACAGATCGAGCGCGCTGCCGCCGCCCTCGTCCGCGCCCAGGATCGGCGTCCAGGCCGCAGCGGGCAGCGCGTCCAGCCCGACGCTCTTGACGGTGAGGCCGCCATTCGCGGCGGTGACGAGATAGTGTTTATGCATAGGGGGTTCTGAGTTCTCGGTTCTGGGTTGTGAGTTCGGAAAAACGGGTGCTCAGTGCTCGGTGCTCGGTGCTCAGTTGGGATGGGTTCACGGTGTCCGGTTCACAGTGCGAGTACTGGGTGCCGAGTTCTGAGTTCTGGGTTCAAATGCAGGTGCTCAGTGCTCAGGTCTGGGAATGGGAGATCGAAAAGGTGCTCGGATAGCGTCACGGCACTGGTTGCCATGCGCGTTGTCCGGCAGCCCGCTTCCAGCGGGCTTTGCAACGTCAGCCGGTGGCTTGAGCCACTGGCGGCTGCACGATGCTTACATTCGGCAATATCCTGTAGGGACGACGCGTGCGTCGTCCGGCATGGAATACGTGGGCGCCCGCCGTCGCGGACGCGCCGTTGCGCGTCCCTTCCAACAACATTCGCCGTCCGGCGATGCAGCGGTGATTCGTGTCGCGCATGGTAGGGATGCGATTATTCGCGTCCGCCGCTTTCGGACGACGCAGGCGTCGTCCCTACGAACGGCCTTTTGTCGACCGCCAAAAGCCAACCGCCAATACCCAACCGCCTAACCGCCGAAAAGAACCAACGGCCCGGCACCGGCGGCATGCCAGGCCAGCGCCAGCGCGATCACGCAGTCGTCGTGTTCGCCGGGCGGCGCGCTGAGCTGCCAGCCGCCGCTCGACGTCTGACTGCGGGTATAGATCTCCAGCTCGTGGCGCTGCGCCGGATCGGGCAGCAGGGTCAGCCCTGTCTCCTCCAGCGCCAGCCGCAGCGATTCGATCAGCGTCGTCTTGCTGGCGTAGGAAGTGGTGAACGGCGCAATCGTCGTGTCGCATTCGGCGGCGTCGAACTCTTCGATCAACGACTCGATGTTGGTGCTGCCCATGGCGTTCGTCTCGGCGACGAGCGTATGCACCCCCCACGCGCGGCACAGATCGAGCACCGCCCGCCGCATCTCCGCCCACGAGCGGCGGTTGATGCGCAGCAGCGCGACCTGCTCGCGCGTCGTCGCGTCGATCACAGAACAGACGGTGTAGTCGTTCGTCTGGCCGAAATCCAGCCCGGCCACGTAGCGATGCCCGGCCAGGTAGAGCGGCGCGGGGTTGGCGCTGAAGGTTGCCTCGGACAGCCGGAAGTAGCCGTCGCCGCTGCTCAGGAAGGCGGAGTAGGCATCCTCCGGATACTCTTGCGCGAACAGTGGGCCGAGTTCGAGCCGCTTGTGCCTGCGCCAGGCGATCTGCCCCGCGTCGAGCTTGTGCGCTGCCGCCAGCCGCCGCTCCTCGTCGTCCATGACGAGCGGCTCGACGACCGGCAGCCGGTAGTGATCGTCCCACCACCAGGGGAAGAAATGCAGCGCCCAGATGCTCTTGCCTTCGAGCGCGCGCATGACCTGCTCGTAGAACCAGCCCTGCGCGCCGTTGGCCGTGCTCTCCAGCACGATGTGGCCGCCGACGGGCACGCCTTGCAGCAGCCCGGCCAGGATGCGCTCGGCATTGCGCCAGTAGGCCACCTCACTGCCGTGGACGTGCGAATAGGTGCCGCCGCGCCCGGCGCGTGCGTTGCCCGCCGTGCCGTAGAAGAGCCAGCTGTGCGTATCGGGAAAGTAGCTGCGCGTGGCGCTGTTGGCCCCGCGTGCGGGCCGCCGGTCGTCCGGCAGTTCGTCGTAGAAGAGCTGCGTCATGTCGCGCAGCTTCTGCGTCGTCTCTTTGTCGTGAGCGAGCGTCCCGGCGCGCGCCGTCTGGTTCATCGCATTGACGAACAGCCACGCCTGGATCGCGGTGCTGATGCCCATCTGCCGCGCCTTGAGCACCAGATCGCGCCCGGTCAGCGCGGCGATCAGGCGAGCCTGCGCGCGGTTGAACGTCAGCGGCTGAAGGCGGCTCTCCTTATCAAGGATGTGCAGATCGGCATATTGGATAGGCTCGAATGCGTCTGGTGCAGCCAGACGTGCATGCTGCGTTTGATCCGTCATGCCTCCGGTGGCTGTGGGCTATTGGCGGTTGGCGGTTGGCTTTTGGCTGTTAGCGATTAGCGATTAGCGGTTAGCTTTTAGCCGGACGGGCGGTCGGCCTGACGATCATTCGTAGGGACGCGCAATTGCGCGTCCGGCGTGGCAAAGGTATTGCGGATAAACCAATTCGCTCTGCAACCGTGCATGAACGATCTATAATCCATGCGCTGCATCGTCGTAGAAGGGCTGCCCCGTGACCATACCGCCTGCCGAACACAATCTCCGCGCCGGACTGCGCATCACGCGCGTGTTGAGCGCGTATCTGCCGCTGAGGCTGGCGCGCTGGGTCGAGAAACGAAGCGCCGTGCGCGTAAGCCTGCCCCAAGGCGTGCGCCACGAAGTCGTGAGCGCTTACGGCGTGCGTTGTGAATGGCTGCTGCCTGAGGACTACCACAAGGATCGCGTCCTGCTCTACCTGCATGGGGGCGGCTTCGTCTATGGCTTGACGGTCGTGCACCGCCAAATGGTGGCCCACCTGGCCCAAGCGACGGGCATCAGCACGCTGCTGGTCGATTATCGCCTCGCGCCGGAGCATCCCTTCCCGGCGGCATTGGATGACTGCGTCAGCGCCTATCGCTGGCTGCTGAAGCAGGGCTTTGCCGCACAAGACATCGTCATCGCGGGAGACTCGGCGGGCGGCAACCTGACGATCGCGACGCTGATGAAGCTGCGCGACAGCGGCGATCCGCTGCCCGCGGCGGCGGCCTGTCTTTCACCGGTGACGGACATGACCGAAAGAGACGGCCAGTTTGAGACCGTCTACGATCCGGTGCTGCATCCGCGAGCGGCGCGCACCTTCAATCATGCTTACGTGGCGGGCGGCGACGCGCGCAACCCGTTGATCTCGCCCGCCTTTGGCGATTGGCGCGGCCTGCCGCCGCTGCTGATCCACGCAGGGGAAGATGAGATCCTGCGCCAGGATGCGGAGCAGAGCGAGGCCTCAGCCAGAGCCGCGGGCGTCGACGTCCACCTGGAGATCTACCCGCGCATGTGGCACGTCTGGCAGATCAATCTGTCGCTGCCGCAGGCGCGGCAATCGCTGGCTGACATCGCGCGGTTCCTCAAAGCGCATCTGGCCGAGAAGCAGTCGACTTAGAACGTGCGTTCGATTCATTTTCATTATACGAGTCGTGTCAAGTCCCCCGGATCGGGCGAATTTGTGCGTCGGAAGGCTCCTGCCTGGCGTACAAATCTGCTATAGTAGTCATCATTACAAGATCATGCGTTCGGGCACACCTAAATGCTCGGCGGTGCGCAGATCCAGATGCATTCGGCTAAGGGCATGGTCAAGCTGGTCGGACGCGTCAAAGCACAACCGGGCGACTGGGATTGTCATGTTGCCGGGTTTTAAGGCTTGAGGCTCACGAAAAACACAATGGCCGAGACACGTTCAGTTACGCAGAAGTCCAACTCGTGGACGTCTGATGCCATAGTCTATTACACCCAGCTATTTGGAGTTGCAGCAAAGAACATTGCGACACTTGTGGCAATACTGACGTTAATTGGATTCGTCGTTACTCAGAGTTACCTAATTAAGGAAACGAATTTGATAATTGTGAACATTGATATCCGTCAGTATCTTGTGGCAGGTGCGCACCCCTTTGTCTTTTTCACCAACATCACAAACTCTCCTCTAATGCTGCTCTCGATATTCATTGCGGCTGGAATGAACTTTCTGTACGCATGGACAGCGTTTACACCTTGGCATGTGAGAAACGCAGATTCAGCTACTGGATTGAGACGCGCCGTCAGACGTCTCAGGGCCAGGATAGTTCCCCATATCAATGGGGCTTTGCGAGTGATGATTCCAATCATCTTGTTCTTCACGATTGTATTTGTTTCATCAGTCTATGGATCGAATGTCTATGGGGAAATCCCACGAATTCGCGGCGGCGGCGAGCCAAGCACCGTCGTCCTCGTTTTCGACGAGCCGCAGGAGGACGTAGACTGGCCGTTCCGCATCAACCCGGCATATCCGCGGCAAACGGAGCCGATCGAGATGCTGATGCAGTTGACCGACGGCGTGCTCGTGCGCGACCCGCAGAATCGGGTGCCCGTGATCGTCAAGGCGGACATCATCCGCGCGATCATCGACGCCAGCCCGCAGCGCCAGGCACTGCCAACCGCGACGGCAGCCCCAACTCCCGCACCAACAGCCACGCCATAGGGAGCTATCGGCGCTTAACCTTCAGCATCCGGCTAAATGCTAATCTGCTAATGTGCTAATTCGCTTTTCGCACACGCGTTCTACAATTTTCATTGTACGAGTCGTGTCAAGCCCTCTCATGCCAACCGGCCCGCCCGACCGTGGGACGATCGGGCGACCTGCTCAATTCGTTCGGCTATACGGCGGCGGCGACCTTCTCCGCCAGCACGCCCTCGGCCCAGTGGACCGCGTAGTCCGCGACCTCCTGCCAGCCATCCCCGGCGACGATCGTGTAGTGCGTCCGCCCCGGAAACAGCTTGAAGGCCGTGATCGACGGCGACCTGGCGTAGCGCTCGTAGTTCGCCTTGTTGAGCGGCGCCGGGACGATGTGATCCGCGCCGCCCGCGATGATCAGCAGCGGCGCTCGTGGGGCGGCGAAGTCGACGCGTGCGTCGCTCGTCAGCGCGCTGCGGTAGAGCCTGCGCGACTCCGGCACGATCACCTCGTAAGCGGCCCGCTGCTTATCCAGCGGCAGCGTGTGCGCCCAGGCATACTGGAACTGCTCGAAGGTCATGAACCATGGCTTGCTCGCCGGGATCAACGGGTTGATGGCGGGCCAGGACGCGCGGAAGAGCGACAACTGCATCGGCAGGATGCCCATTGGCGGCACGCCGTCGATGGCGACCCCGGCGACGCCCAGCCCACGCGCCAGCAGCATCTGCGTCAGCAGCCCGCCGAACGAATGCCCGATGATGATCGGCTTCTCGTCCAGCGCCGCGATCGTCTTGCTCAGGTGGTCGATCACCTGCGGCAGCGTGATGCTGCTCAACAGCGGATCGTTCGGGTTCTGCTTGAGAACGTCAAGCGGCTTGTCCAGATCGGGGTGATAGACAGGGGTAATGACCGTGTACCCCTGCCCTTCCAGATGCGTGACCCACGCATCCCAACTGTGCTTGCTGACCGATAACCCGTGCACGAGAACAATCGTCTTGCTGGACACGTGTTTCTCCCCCAAATTTGAAGCTGGTGCTCAGGCGAAATTGCCCACAGCTTCGCCGCACCTACATTCTACTCACATGGGGGAAGATCAGGCACATATTCAGTCTCGCTGGGTGCGTTCGGGTTTTGGGGCAAGACCTTGTTTAGGGCGCGATGTGTATCGTTTTCGCGGCCACGCAGTTCACCTCACCCCGTCTCGCTGCGCTTCGACTCCCCTCTCCGCGCGCGACCGAAGGAAGTCCCTATGGGGCGGAGAGGGGCTGGGGGTGAGGTTTATGGATAGGTTCTCCATCTCAGATTCAACTTGAGCATCTGCCCCATTCTGGAATACACCCATCTCGCAGGGGTAGTCGCCCGGAGGACATGGGCTGCGGATACAGTTTGGGCGGTCGGCGCTCGGCCCTGCTGACGCCCTATTTTGCTTCTGGCTACCGGCTGACTTCGCCGCGGACGTAGCCCACCATCGGGAAGAACCCGGTGCTGCCGGTCTCGACCTGGCTGAAACCCGCCGCCTTGACCAGAGTCGGCAAGCCGTCGATCCCCGCGCTGACGTGCGGATGAATCAGATTCACCGGCGAGAGGTGATCGTGCAGCGTCGTCCCGCGCCGGAAATCGACCACCAGCAGGCGCCCGCCCGGCTTGAGCACGCGGTAGACTTCGCGCAGCCCCGCGCGCTTCAGGTCGTCCGGCAAGTGATGCATCATCATGCTGCTCAGGGCGACGTCGAAGCTGTCGTCGTCGAACGGCAGCCGCTCGATGGCTTCCACGCGAAAGTCGATCTCCCTGCCCTGCTTGAGCGCCTTGGCCCGTGCCACCTCGATCATCTCCGGCGCGGCGTCGATGCCGCAGACCCAGCCGTCAGACCCCGCGCGCGCCTTGGCCACCAACGTCAGATCGCCCGTCCCGCAGCCCACGTCGAGCACGCTGTCGCCCGGCCGGATCTGCGCCAGGTCAGCTGTTCGCTCACGGAGGGTACGATCGAGGCCCAGCGTCAGCAGCTTGACGACCATATCGTAACGATGTGCCCAACGGATCAGCTTGCCATCGGTCACCGGGCCCGCTTGATCCGCCGCTGCGTGATGGTGTGAAGCGCTCATAGCCTGCTCCTTATCGAATAGCCTATTCGCTAGCGAACATAATGTGCGTTATCTTCATCATGTGGAAACTGCATCCAGGCGTCAACAACCAGAAATCGCTGGATGTTCGCTAGCGAACAAAACGACGAGATTGTACGGAAAGGCGCAGGCCGTCATGAAAACCGCGAAGCAAGATCGCCGCTCGCAGCGCACGCGCCAACTGCTGGGCAGCGCGCTGGTCGAACTGATGCTGGAGCAGCGCTTCGACACGATCACCGTGCAGGACATCCTGGAGCGCGCCAACGTCGGACGCTCGACCTTCTACGAGCACTATACCGACAAAGAAGACCTGCTCATGAGCGAGATCTTCCGTGTGCTCCATGCCTTGCAAGCGCACTCGACCACGCCGGAGGCTGAGGCAGAAGGGTTGATCCCAAGTCTGGAGTTCTTCCGCCACATCCGCGAACAGCAGCGCCTGCTGCATACGTTCTTGATTGGCCGTGGCGCGGAGTACCTGACCCACGAAATGGAAGCACAGTTGAGCAAGCTGGCCGAGCACAACCTGCTGGCGCTCGCGGGCGGCCAGGCGAACGCGCAGATGCCGATCCCGCTTACGGCGCGCTTTGTGGCGCGCACCTTTCTGATGTTGGCGCAGTGGTGGTCAGAACAGGACATGCGTCAGACGCCGGAAGAAATGAACGCGCTGTTTCTACGCCTGGTGATGCCGGGCGTGCGCGCCGCCCTCGCTAGCGATCTCAATCCCTGAGTTGATGCCTGTGCCGCGATCGAAAAGACCCCTCGGCAGCGGCTGCACAAGGGGCCTTTTTGCGTGTCGTCGTGGGACGATCAGCCGCCGCCGGTGTCGTCGTCGATCGGCAGCGTCGGCTCCGCGGGTGGCGGACTGGCGGGCGAAGGCGGCGGGCTGACAGGGGATGGCGGCGGCGAGACGCGCTGCGCCTCGACCAGCGCCTTGGCCTCATCCAGACGCTCCTGCAGGCGGCGCAGTTCGTCCTCGTTGTAGGTCTTCAACTGGCTGACGGACGGCACGCTCGCGGCGGTCGCTTGTGACTCCGCCATCGAACGGGCGATGAACGCATCCAACTGATCCGGCGTCTTGATGATCTGACCCCACTGCGCCGTCTCGTCACGCATGACCGACAGCGTGCCCAGCGAATAGGCCTGCAAGCTGGCGCGATATTCTTTGAGATCCATGTCGGCGATTGGCGATTTCGCGTCCGCCACCTCGATGTTTTCCAGCGCCGACTCGTAGACGTTGATCAGCCGATCCCACTGGTAAAGATCGGCCAGCGTGCTGAAGGCACCGCCCATCGCCGGCGCGACCACCGACGTGATCAGCAGGATGACCAGCACGAAGCTCCATCCGCCGCAGTTCTCCAGCGGCGAGGCTTCAGCGGTCGCATCCTGATCGGCCGGTGCGGCGGGCGCCTCCGCCGTCTGGGCGGATGCCGCGGCGGCAAAGGCGGTGCCGAAGGCGGACGTAGCGCACGACGGCTGAATCGTGACGACGAAGATCGCGAGCGCGGACGCCAGCCCGGTGATCAGCGCCATGAACGCGCGGATGCTGTTGATCTGGGCGCTGGCCTTCCGGTTGCGGTCGAGGGTGCGTTGATAGTAGCGCCGCTGGTCAATCAGGGCGAACTCGTGAAACAGCCGGTAGCGCGCTTCGAGATCCGCGCGGTCGAGGACATAATTCTTGATCGCCATGTCATGCCCCTTCTACCAGATGCCCGGTTCTTCGGGAAAATCGCCGCGATTGATGTCCGCCGCACGGGACGACAGCGTCTGCTGGCGTTTGACGACGTCCAGCCCCTCATAGGGCGCCAGATTGAGCAAATAACGGAAGTATTCGCGGCGCATCTGTTCGGCGCGCCGCCGGTCACGCAGCCACAGCGGCAGTGGCGGCTCGCGCCCGCTGATCGTCGCCAGGTAGACGGCGCCGAGCGCGACGATCGTCTCCAGCAGGGCGACGAACGGCATCAGCCGCGGGTAGCTGGCCAGCGCCAGCGATTGCAGCGAACCGAGCACTGCAGCCAGCATCGCCAGGAAGGTGAAGCCGATCTGGTACAGCCGGTAGCGGTTCTGCTGCAGCGCCGCATTGTGATCGCGCTCGCGGTACAGGCGGAGCAGTTCCTCGTTCATGAAGTTGATGTCGGCCTTGATCCGCATCGCTTCCAGCGAGTCCGGCGCGATGCCATTGGCCTTGAACAGATCCGTGAGGCGTTCAGGGTCGATCAGTTGGTAGTTCGGATTGGGCTTGTGTGGTTTGAAGTCCAGCTTGGGCAGGGCGTTCCACCACGTCCAATGCTCCTCGGCAACCGTGTCGCCCCCCTGTGACGTCGGCGGCGTTTCATCGAGCGTCGCAGATGAAACCTTCTCGTTCATGTGCTCTCTCCTCTGTCGCGTACCCAGGATCAGACGAAGGCACCTGTAATGCACCCTTGAGCGTACACTGATTTCTTTTGAAATGCTATTTGCCCGTCCCGGACGCCAACCCTACTCGAACTCGTGGACGCGCCAGCGCCCACGATCCCGGCGGCGGATGCGGCAGACGTGCACGCGGTAGACGTCGTCCGGCGCGATGCCGAGCAGGGCGCAGCGCCAGTGCACCCACTCGATGTTCGCCAGCAGCCGCGGGACGCTGCTCGCCTGGCAGCGCGCCTGCGTCGCGATGTACTGCGCGCGCTGTTCGGTCACGTAATCGCTGCGCGCGTTCGGCTCGCGGCGCAGATACCGTTTGTCGTGGTAGAGCACGCGCTTCTCCAGCTCGGTCAGCGACAGCCGCTGCTGAGCCGCCCGCAGGCGCAGGCTGGCGGCGAACTCGGTCGGGCGCTCGACGACCTCCCGGCTGGCCCGGCGCTTATCCTCGGCGATCTCTCGCTCGCGCTGTGCCTGTTTCAGGCGGATAAATTCGGCGCGGAATTCTGCGTAGTTGAATGTCATGGACACGCGACCTCCCGGCAAGACTGGCCATTAGAAACCAGTTAGTGATGTAACGAATCAATAACTTAATGGCCAGGAATCATAGCACACCTGTTCGTATTACGACGCATAGAATCTGGTGTGGATCGGGTACGAGTTCGGTTGAGTCTGCGGCATCTGGGCGTTTTTAAGTGGCGGATGGCTCTTAGTGAGGCACCCGGCATTCTTAATCAGGCAGGCGGCGGAGATCGACCAGCGGTCAGGGATGGCCGTTCGCAGGGACGTGCCATGGCGCGTCCGCGATGGCAGACACCAGTGTGTTCCATGCCGGACGACGCACGCGTCGTCCCTACAACGCCATTGCATCCTGAACCCCAACTGAGCACCGAGCACCGAGCACTGAGCACCTGCATTTGAACCCAGAACCCAGAACTCGGCACCCAGTACTCGCACTGTGAACCCATCCCATCTGATCACCGAGCACCGAGCACCCGTTCCCCCCAATTGCGTTGTATAATGAGCGTGACGATCAAGCTGAGATTGAAACGACGATGAGCGCGCAGATCACCCTCAACCTCCCAGACGAACTGTACCGACGGGCACAGCAACTGGCCGCGCGCTCCGGGCGTGAGGTCGCGGACATCCTGACGACGACCCTGGCCGCGACGCTGCCCAACGGCGTCAGCGAGCCGCCCAGGCAGGTCAGCGACCTGAGTAACGCGGACATCCTCGAACTGAGCGCCAGCCGTATGGACGAACGCCTGGAAACGCGCATGAGCACCCTGCTCGAACGCCAGCAGGCGGACTCGCTCGACGAGGCCGAAGCCTTCGAGCTGTCGCTGCTGCTTTATCGCTACCAGGAAGGCGCGCTGCGTAAGGCCGAAGCGCTGGCCGAGGCCGTCCGCCGGGGCCTGCACCCGCCGCTGGATGCATGACCGTCTCCGACGCGACTCGTGCGCGCGTCCGTGCCGCGTCGGCTGAACGCTGCGGCTACTGCCGCGTGCCCGCCCGCTATATCTACGCCCAGATGCAAATCGATCACATCCTGCCGCAGGCCAAAGGCGGCAGCGATGACGAATCCAACCTGTGGCTGTCGTGCCCGCGCTGCAACGGCTTCAAGCGCGATCAAACGCACGGCATCGACCCGATCACCACACGACGCATCCGGCTGTTCAACCCGCGCCGCCAGCAGTGGGAGCGCCATTTCCGCATGGAAAGCGACGGCGTCATCACGGGCCGCACGACCTGCGGGCGCGCGACGATCGAGGCGCTGCATCTCAACTACCCACCGTCGGTGACGCTGCGCCGCTATCTGCTGCGCGCGGGCTGGCGGCCCATCCCATGATCAGCGTCAAAAAAGCCGTACACAGTGCAACCTGAAGGCCGCCTTTCCCGTAATAACTATAGATGCTCTGCACACGCAGAGTGACATGTCAGCGCGCCGCGCACAGCCTGGCGCAGGGTCATGCAGGGACATGGCCCACCACAATTCACCCATCACCGCCGAACCAGGAAGGACACCATGAAGCGCTTCTTACTCCTCTGCACGACACTGATCGTGCTGGTGGCTTTACCCGTATCCGCGCAGGATACGACGCCGTACGCCGATCCTGATGGCCTGTTCACTGCCGAAATCCCCGCCGGTTGGACGCAGGTCGAGGCTGAAGGCTACGCCCTGTTCGAAAACGCAGACTCCGGCGTCACGATCGGCCTGCTGGCGCTGCCGACCGGCGACAAAGACGCGGCCCTCGAACAAACCTGGGCGCTGATCGATCCGTCGTTCGACGGCGAACCGCTGCAGACCACCGACCTCCCGCTGCCGGGCGGCGTCATCTGGACGCAGTACGTCTACGTTCGGGCCGGCGCCCTCGACGTCATCATCGTGCAGGCGGCCAGCGACACGTCCTACGTCATGACCATCCACGCGCCCACGCCAGCCGCACTCCAGCCGGTCACGCCCGACGTCAACAGCGTGCTCCTCAGCATCACGACGAGCGATACGCTTGACCTGAGCGGCGTCAGCCCGGCGCAATTCGACGACGACATGGCCGCGGCCCTGACGCGCTTCGTCGATAGCCACCTCGACGACTACGCGACCCACGGCATCAGCGTGGCCGTCGTCCAGGATGGCGAGGTCGTCTATGCGCAGGGCTTCGGCGAAACCGCCCAGCGCGACGGCCAGCCGGTTACGGCGGACACGTTGTTCATGATCGGCTCGACCACCAAGTCGATGACGACGCTGCTGGCGGCCATGCTGGTCGACGAGGGTATCTGGGATTGGGACGACCTCGTGGTCGACGTCTACCCGGACTTCGAACTGTCGGATATGGACGTGGCAGGCAGCCTGCGCGTGCGCGATCTGTTCAACATGAGCAGCGGCATCCCGCGCTACGACTTCCCGTTGTTCCTGCAGGAGATGAGCGCCGAGGAAATCCTGGCCGATATGGTCAACATCCCGATCACCGCCGCGCCAGGCGAGGCGTTCCAGTACAGCAATCAGATGGTCGCCGCGGGCGGTTATCTGGCAGCGCTGGCGGCGGGCGGCGAATTCGGCGATCTGCATGCCGCTTACGTGGACATGCTCACAGCGCAGGTCTTCGAGCCGCTTGGCATGGCAAACACGACTGCCAGCTTCGAAACCGCGACGACCAGCGATGACTTCGCCCTGCCCTACGCCTACAACGGCGATACGGGCGGCTTCTCACCGCTGCATCTTGAGTATGAGCGCTTCACGCAGCCGGTGCTGCCGGCGGGCGGCGTCTGGTCGAGCGCCAACGACATGGCGCAGTACATGATCATGGAGCTGAACGGCGGCGTCGCGCCGGATGGCACGCGCATCGTCAGCGAAGAAAGCCTGGCCGAGACGCAGGTGCCGGAGATCGGCATCCCCGGTGACGGCAGCTACGGCATGGGCTGGATGATCCAGGACTACAAGGGCTTGCGTCACATCGAGCACGGCGGCAACACCGGCGGCTTTACCAGCACGTTCGGCTTCCTGCCGGATGCGGGCATCGGCGTGGTCGTGCTGGCCAACCGCACGCTCGACAACACGTTCGGCAGCGCCATCTCCGAGTACGTCTACGAAGAGGTGTTCGACCTGGAGCATTCGTCGACCCCCTACTACCAGACGGCGGAGGAACAAATCCGCCTGATCCTGGCGCAGGTGCTGGCGACCGTGCAGACCGACCCGGTCGATCTTGAGGCGGCGCAGGCCATCCTCGGCACTTACGAGCGCGGGCTGACGATCGCGGTCGAAGACGGCGAACTGGTCGCGCGCGTGGACTATGGCCCGATGCCGCTCTTCCCGCTGCGCGGCGAACCGAACACCTACACGTCGATCGGCATCGACGCCGGGACGAAGTTCGTCTTCACCGACGATTCCGTCACGCTGACCAACATCCTCGGCCCCTACCTCGGCGAGCCGCAGGAGATCACGCTGGCGCGCGTGGACGAGTAATTACGCACAGACAGGTGTAGGGGCTTGGCGCTGCCAAGCCCCAGCGACGCCAAGCCCCAGAGCCCCCACTTCTCGCCTGATAAGCGACGCCGCGCCTTGCCCGACCGGCGATTTGCACGATAATGGATCGTGTAATAACGAGATCCCTTTTTTCCCGTGCTGATGCGTTGTTTCCAATCGGCAGACTTACCACCCGAAGGATCTCATGACCATGACCCAACGACCGCGCATCGTCATCGTCGGCGCTGGCTTTGGCGGCCTCCATGCCGCGCAGGCGCTGGCGGGCAAAGACGTCGACGTCCTGCTGATCGACCGCCAGAACTATCACACCTTCACGCCCCTGCTCTATCAGGTGGCGACCTGCGCCCTCGATCCCAGCGACATCGCCTACCCCATCCGCCAGATCTTCTCCAGGAAGCGCAACATCCACGTCCTGATGGGCGAGGTCGAGCAGATCGACAGCGATGCCAGGACGCTGACCATCCAGCTTGAAGACCGCGCCATCCAGGAGCCGTACGACTACCTGATCGTCGCGGCGGGCAGCGTGACCAATTACTTCGGCAACGAGGCGGTCGAGGCCAACGGCTTCCCGCTCAAGGACTTGAACGACGCCATCTTCCTGCGCAATCACATCCTGCAGCAGTTCGAGACCGCCGTCCGCCGCGAGGACGAAGCCGAACGGCGTGCGTTGACGACGCTGGTGGTCGTCGGCGGCGGGCCGACCGGCCTGGAAACCGCCGGGGCGCTGCACGAACTCTACAACGACGTGCTCAAGAACGACTTCCCCGAACTCGAACGCGCCCAGGTCATCCTGATCGAAGCGACGAAAACGCTGCTGACGCCCTACCCGGAAAAGCTCCAGGATTCCGCGCGCGACCAACTGGCATCGCTCGGCGTGCGCGTGATCCTGAACACGTCGGTCACGGATGTTGGCGAGAGCTACGTCAAGCTGGCCGACGGCCAGGAGATCGCGACCCACACGCTGATCTGGGCGGCGGGCACCAAAGGCGCGCCGCTGTCCGAACGGCTCAATCTGCCGCTGCAGCGCGGCGGACGCGTGCCCTTGCGCCCGACGATGGAGGTCGTCGAACGTGAGGCCATCTACGTCGTCGGCGACATGGCCTATCTCGAAGATGACAAGGGCCAGCCCTACCCGATGTTGATCCCCGTCGCTCAGCAGGAGGGCAAGCTAGCCGCACACAACATCCTGCGCCGCATCGCCGGTCAAGATCAGGAGACGTTCACCTATCACGACCGCGGCATCATGGCGACCATCGGACGCAGCCGCGCCGTCGCCTGGATCTTCAACCGCATCTCGCTGACGGGCTATCTGGCCTGGGTCGCCTGGCTGTTCCTGCATCTGCTCTGGCTGCTCGGCTTCCGAAACCGGCTGAGCGTGCTCATGAACTGGGTCTGGAATTACCTGACCTACGACCGCTCCGTGCGCCTGATCCTGCCGTCCAAACGGCCGCTCGCCGTGGAGGCCGAGCCGATCTACGCCGACGAGCATGAGCTAGTCGAAGAGTCGGGTTAGTGGAAACGGACGTGCCATTGCACGTCTCTACTTGAACACCGCGTCGAACGCGACCCTGACCGGCGCGATGCGGACGAGCACGCGCGTTTCCAGGATGCGCCGCTCCGGCGGGTAGATGTCGCCGTAGAAGCGCGCCTTGCCGGTGTACTGTTGCGTCAGCTTGTCGGCGTGCGCCTCCGCGCCTTCGGTCGTGATCTCGACGACGCGCCCGCGGATCTCGACCCAGCGGCTGCTGTTGCGCGGGTCGATCACAAGCAGCGTCACGCGCGGGTTGATGCGCATGTTGCGCCCCTTCTGCCGTTCGAGTGTCGTGTTGATCAGCACGTGCTCACCGTCGTAGTCCGCCCAGACGATGCTCGACTGCGGCTGCCCATCCGGCAGCATCGTCGTCAGCACCGCGTGAACCGGATCGCACAGCAGGTCAATGTGAGAGTTGGGGATCGTGACGATGGTCATGGCGATCACCCTTCCACGCGCACGCGGTGCGGCGCGATACGGATGCGCACGGGCGTGTGCGTCGCTGCCTCGCTGGCCGGGACGCAGTCGCCAAAGAAATGGACGTTCGGATTGCCCATGTAGAGCTGCGTCAGTTGGTCGAGATGCTCGACCGCGCCATGCTCGCTCATCTCGGCGACCGTGCCGCGGATCTCGACGTGGCGCAGCGGATTGGCCGGGTCATAGATCAGCAGCGTCACGCGCGGGTTGGCGCGCATGTTGGCCGCCTTGCGGAACTCGCGCATGGTGTTAATGAGCACGTCGTCGCCGTCGCGGTTGCACCAGACGGGCGTCGTCTGCGGCTGGCCGTCGGGCATGACGGTCGTTAGCACGGCGGTGTATGGGCCGTCGATCAGATCGAGATGGGATGCGGGGATCATCGGGGTTACTCGCTTGGTGAGAGGTGAGCGCTACTGTTGATCTTATACGCGCTGCGGTCCTGGTGAGTTGTGGCAAAGTGCTGAATATTCCATGCCGCACGCCCCGCGGGACGTCGCTACACAGCACACGTCCTCGCACCATGCAGCCTCCCTAACCGAGCACCGAGTACTGAGCACTGAGCACCCCTTCCCTCACCTAGTCGCCTTCCGTATCCGAATCCAACACCTGAAACAGCGTGATCTGCATGCCGTCCGGCGCTTGCAGACGGACGTTGTAGTGCCGCCACGGCGTGATGACCGGCTCGTGCACCTGCGTCGCGCCCCAGGCGAGCGCGCGACTCAGCGCCGCGTCGAGATCCGGCACGCGGAGGGCGAAGCGGATGCGCGCGCCCAGTCGCTGCCCCGTCTCGATCTCGTCGACGGTATCGCCGTGCGCCTCGTCAAAGACTTCGAGCGTCGCGCGTCCCAGCTCGAAGATGACCGCGCCCTCGTCCGCGTTCTTCCACAACTCCGCCGGATCGAGTCCCAGCCCATCGCGATAGAATGCCGCCAGCCGTTCGTAATCGGCGCTGACGAGCGCCACGCGCAGTTCAAGCACAGGGGGTGTCATGTCGCTGTCTCCTCACTCGGGTCGTTCGCGAGCGAGGAGTATCCACCGCCGCGGCCTTATTGAGTAGTGCCCGGTCCGCGCCGCTTGCCCTGCTGGTGAATTCTTCATACGATGAATTGCGCACGGCAGCCTCCAATCCTGAACTTACACCGTCCGCTGCCGAGTATTGATTGCACGAATACACACGAGGAGGTGAGCGATGGCACAGGGCACAGGCACGAAAGACGATCCATGGGTGCTGCAAACACCGCCGGGCACATCCGAGTACACGCTCTACAAGGACGAGGCGCACGACCCACCTGCCCTCGTCTGCACGGTCGGCAAGACGGTGCTGCTCTACGACCTGCGCTGCATCGACGATCTGCACGCGATGCTCAAGGCGCACGGCGACTGGATGGAACTCGGCAGCGCCGACGAGCAGAAAGAGGCGAAGCCGGGCACGGTCGAAGCCTGGGGCCGCTCGCCGGAGAATCCTGTCGGCGGCTGGTACGGACTCAAGAAGGGTCTGCGCGGGCGCTTCGGCATGTACATCCCGCCGCTGCTCGAAGCGCTCGGCCTGGCCGAGCTTGAGCACAACCCGCGTAACAACCGCATGCGCGCGAAGTAGGGGCAGACAATCCTGAATCGCAATGGCGCAAACGAATGCATCTATCCATGACAAGATAGATAGAGAATTATGGTTGTAATCGAGTCCTGCCCGGTTATATATTGAGTTCGATTGACCCAAGACGTATCCACTTCACGCCCTCCGATAATCGTTGCGGGTGTAGGGGCAAGCCGGTGGCTTGCCCTCATCTCAGAGATGCTTTTCATCGTTACCCTTCAGACTTCCCAGCTCGCTCAGCCGGGCGCAGCCAGTTGCTTGCGCACCTCTCGGAATCCAGCACATAATTGCGGCAATTGAATCACCATATTCGAATTGCAGTCAGCGATGGCGCGAGCATTCATCTCCTATCGAAGGGTGGATAGCGCAGCGCTGGCGACGTTGATCGCCATGACGCTGAGCAAGCAGCATGGTATCGAGACCTATGTCGATACCCGCAACACCGACGGCGGCGGAGCCTTTCCCGACCGCCTGCGCCGTGCCATTGCCGAGAGCGACGTCTTCATCTGCCTTCTCGGCGAGACTTCGCTCGAATCAGCCTGGGTGCTCGAAGAAATCGAACATGCCTACAACCTCCGCAAGACGATGATCCCCGTCTTCCAGGAACGCTATAGCGCGCCGAAGCCGCCCCCAAACGCTCACGTCGAAGCGCTGCTTCAATCCGACGGCGTGCAAATTCTCGATGTGAGGAATGTCTACGTCGATCAGGCAATTGCCGCGGTTGCGGACATGATCAAGAAGTCGGTGCCGCAGCCGCGCCTACGGTTGGCGAAACCGCTGATGATCGTGGCAGTGCTGATCGTGTTGGCAGTTGCGCTGGTCATCGGCCTGCCACAACTGAGCAGCCTCCTTGGGGACGCGCCAAGCGCGACGCGCGAACCCGGCTACGAGCCGGTCACCCGCAACGCCGACTGGACGCCCATCGCCGAAGATTTCAACGGCGTGACGATGATGCTCGTGCCGGTGGGGTGTTTCACGATGGGTAACCCCGAAGGCGAGATCGACCAGATCCCGGCCCACGAGCAATGCTTTGATGAACCATTCTGGATCGACGAGGTTGAGGTGACCAATGCACAGTTTGCGCGCTTCAATGGCCGCGCAGATCGATCCAGCGAATGGAGCGGAGACGATCAACCTCGCGAGCGCATCACCTGGCTGGAAGCGCGCGACTTTTGCACGTTGCGCGGGGCACGGCTGCCGACCGAACGCGAGTGGGAATACGCCGCCCGTGGTCCGGATAGCCTCCTCTTTCCGTGGGGAGATCGGTGGGACGCGGATAAGGCGATCTGGTGGGACAATGCGAACGAACAGTCTGCCGATGTCGGGAGCATTCCAGCGGGAGCCTCCTGGGTCGGCGCTTTGGATATGAGCGGCAACGTCTGGGAATGGGTGAGCAGCATCTATATGCCCTATCCCTACGCCGCGGACGATGGCCGCGAGCAGAATTCCAACGACATGGAGGTTTATCGAGGCCTCCGCGGCGGAGCGTGGGACCAGATCGAGATCTCGTCAATGACAAGCACCTATCGAAATGACAACACGCTCGACTACGAAACTGAGCAAGATGGTTTCCGCTGTGCGCGCTCGGCTTGAGTCCAGGCGCACCCAGAACGCCGAAGTGCCCACTGGTGTGACAGCGGCGTGAACCCCATCTGAGCACCGAACACCGAGCACTCTCTCCCCTCCCCCATTACCCACCGCGCGAAAAATCCCCTATACTCGATCAGAGTGTGGGGGAACGGCTCGCCAGATAGGGATATGCATGATGAGTCAACTCAGCGCGCAAGAAAAGCGCCTGCGCATGCTGCTGCAAGTCGTCGCCGTCGGCTATGGGCTGTTCAGCCTGTTTCTGCTGCTGCGCGCACCCGCCAGCGCGGGTGATCCCATCTTCGGTGCGCCGGTCTTCGCGGCCTATGGCTGCGCCGCCTGGGGCCTCGTCGCCTTCATGGCCTGGTTCGCCTCCGGGGACGTGCGCCGCTTCCGCTGGATGATCGTCACCGTCAGCGTGCTTCTGATCTACGGCGGCTTCGTCGGCCTGATCGCGAGCGAGACCGCAGCGGAAGGTACGCCGCACACGCTGGCCGTCGTCAGCGCCGTGGTCGACGCCGTCATCGGCGCCCTCCTGCTGGCGATGCTCGCCAGCACGCCGCCCGCGCAGGACATCCTGCTGCCCTGGAAGACGACCAAGCCGCAGACGGCGGCGGAACGTGCACTGACTCCGGCGCTGTTCGTCGTCGGCATGCTGGCGGCGGCCATCAGCCTCACCCTCGTCTTCGGGCGCTTGAGCGGCACGCCGGTCGTACTGTCCGCGCTCAACGGCGCGATGATGGTCGGTTTCGCAGCGACCTTCTTCGGCGGCATTGCGGCCTGCGCCCTGCTCGCTGCGTTCAATCTGCGCGCGCACGGCGAACTGCTGACGCTCGCCATCATCGGCGGGATATTGGCGCTGCTGGCGCATCTGTTGGCCCTGCTCGGCGGCTCGCTCGACCCGACCGTGATCACCGAACTCAGCCGTCCTGCCGTCTCGCCCGAACTCGTCCGCGCGATCGAGGCATCGCCGCTGCTCGATCTGCTGCTGATCCTGTGCTTCTGGTGGGCGCGCGGCTGGCTCAACCGCTCGCTGATCGATTACCTGCGCTTCTTCACGCCCGGCCAGTTCTGGGCGCTGGCGGCCATCAGCGACGGCCTGATCGAGGGCGGCGAACGCGAACTGCTCAAGCCGCACGAAATCGCCCTGCGCGTCGATAATCACCTGTCGTCGTTCCCGGCGCCCAAGCTGGCCCTGTCCAAGCTGGCGATTGCCGCGCTCGACCTGCTGATCCCGTTCGTCTTCGCCCTGCGCCCGCCGCTCAGCTTCATGCACCTGAGCGAACGGCGCGACTTCATCAACCAGCAGTTCAAGGTCAACTTCGTCGAGACCAAAGGCATCATCGGCCTGCTGCATGCGCTGCGCCTGCAACCCGTGATCGACCTGGTCGAAGGCGTGATGCGCTTCGTCATGCAGTTCGCCTACCTGGGCTACTACGGCGATAAGCAGGTGCAGGAATCGATCGGCTACCAGCCGTTCAGCCACCGGGCGCGCGCGCGCAACATCAACACCGCGCCCATCCGCCGCCACGACCCGCTCGACGTGCAGACGCCGGGCGATCTCGACAGCGAGGGCGTCGACGTGATCGAAGACGCCGACGTGGTCATCATCGGCAGCGGCGCGGGCGGTGCCATCCTGGCCGAACGCCTGCTGGCGCGCGGGCGGCGCGTGCTCATGCTCGAAAAGGGCCGCTATCTCAAGCCGGAGGATTACACCGAAGACGAGATCGACATGATCGGCAAGCTCTACGGCGATAACGCGCTCCAGGTCACGTCGTCGATGCGCTTCAGCATCCTCCAGGGCAGCGTCGTCGGCGGCACGACCGTCGCCAACAACTGCATCAGCTTCAAGACTCCCGGCCACATCCTGGCGCGCTGGAACGACGAGTTCGGCGCGGGCATCGACACCAATGCCTACTGGGCCGCGCAAACGGCGGTCATGGAACGCCTGAAGATCGACACATGGGATAAGAACGTGCGCACGCGGCAGATCGCGGAGGTCGCCAACCCGATCAGCCGCGAATTGGAGCGCGGCATCGCCCAGGTGCTGCACAATCAGACCTACACCTTCGCCACCATGGCGACCAACATCGACGACTGCCTCGGCTGCGGCTACTGCAACATGGGCTGCAAGTATGGGCGCAAGCTGTCGATGGCGGACGAGGTGCTGCCCAAAGCCCAGGCCGATTACCCCGGCGCGCTGACGATCCTGAGCGAGGCGGAAGCCGTCGGCCTGCATGAGGAGAACGGCGTCATCCGCGAGATCGAGGTCAAGCTCGGCGGGCGGCGCACGGTCACCATCCGCAAACCGAAGACGGTCGTCGTCAGCGGCGGCGTCATCGCCTCGAGCTGGCTCATGCTGCGCAGCGGCATCGGCAAGTCACTGCCGATCGGGCGGCGCATCGCCTTCAACATGGGCAGCCCGCTGCACGCCCGCTTCCCCAAGACGATCAACGCCTACGACGGCTTGCAGATGTCGCACTATCTCCAGGTCAAAGACGCGCGCGACTACATCTTCGAGACGTGGTTCAACCCGCCGGTCGCCCAGGCGCTGGTCATGCCCGGCTGGCTTGATACGCACTTCGCCAACATGCAAAGCTATCACCAGTTCGCGTCGATGGGCATCCTGGTCGGCACCGAGGGCCAGGACAAGACGCACATCCGCGAATCGGTGCTCTTCCGCGGCTCACCCGAACTCGATTACGAGCCGACCCGGCGCGACCTGGATACGTTGGTCGATGCGCTGATCCTGCTCGGTAAGATCCTGCTGGCGAGCGGCGCCGAGGAGGTCTACGCCTCGACGCGTAAATATCACAGCTTCACCGGCTACGAGGAAAGCGCCGCCAATGCCCGCGCCATGGCCGTCTACCGCAGCGAGGAAGATCTCGTGCGCTACCTGCGCCAGCTCGTCCACGACGACGACGATCTGCTGCTCAACTCGTCGCATCCGCAGGGCGGCAATCCGCTCGGCACGGTGCTCGACCCGGACTTCCGCGTCCGTGGCTATCGCAATCTGTACGTCTGCGACGCGAGCGTCTTCCCCTCGGCGCTGACGGTCAACCCGCAGCTCACGATCATGAATCTGGCCTGGTACGCGGGCGATCGAGTGCAATGATCTCCTAACATTGAAAATATGAGCAAACTATTGCATTTAATAGTTGAATGCGCTACCTTTGCGCGCCTGTGTGCCAGTGGTCTGGTGGCGACCGGCGCATGGGTGCAATCGTTTCATCATGCACAATGGAGTTAAACATCGTGAGCAAAAGAGTCATTTCGTTGCTGATGCTGGTGCTGCTTCTGGTAGGAGCTACCTCAGTGCTGGCGGTCTCGGATGGCCAGCCGGATGGCAATGGGCATCCCTACGTCGGTCTCATGGTTGCGCAAGATGCGGCTGGCAACCCGCTCTGGCGCTGCAGCGGCACGCTCATTTCGCCCACCGTCTACCTGACCGCGGGCCATTGCACGGAAGCCCCAGCCGCACAGGCGGCGATCTGGTTTGATGCGGATGTCGAATCCGGCATCCCGGCCAATGGCTACCCGTTCACCGGTGACGCGCATGGCACCACGTTCACCCATCCCGATTACAACCCGGCGGCCTTCTTTGTCCGTGACGTCGGCGTCGTCGTCCTCGACGCGCCCATCTTCATGTCCGAATACGGCGCCCTGCCGGAGCTCAATCAGCTTGACGCGCTGGCGAACCGTCGTGGCCAGCAAGACCGCACCTTCACCGCCGTCGGCTATGGTTTGCAGGAAAGCTTCCCGGATGCCGCCGCCTGGAAAGAACATAACGTGCGTGTGCGTATGGTCGCCCACCCGCGCCTGATCCAGATCAACGTCCCCGGCTTCACGGGTGATTTCTCGCTGCTGCTCTCGAACAACGCGAACACGGGCGGCACCTGCTTCGGCGATTCCGGCGGCCCGAACTTCATCGGCACGTCGAACGTCGTTGGCGGCGTGACCTCGTTCGGCGTCAACGGCAACTGCGCCGGCACCGGCGGCGTCTTCCGCATGGATCGCGAGTGGTCACTCGATTGGGTGCAGTCCTTCCTGGACTAAGCGCTCACGCCTCCAGAATGATTTGTTACACGCGGCCCCGCTCGTTGAGTGGGGCTGCGCTTTTTTCCGCAAGCGACAAGCCCTCGTTAAGGTTGACACTGTCCCCGCGTAAGTTATGATGTTCACAGTATCGTCTATCGAGTGTCTGGCGAGCCATGGAACACATTCAGCCTGCCCATCTCGGCGCCATCTACAACCAGCGTTTCGGCACCAAGGACAACTACCCGCGCGTACAGTTGTGGCGTGTCCTCTGCGAACACTGGTTCCAGCGTTACGTCTCTGCGGATGACACCGTGCTCGATCTGGCGGCAGGCCGCTGTGAGTTCATCAACCAGATCCGCTGCGGCGAGAAGATTGCCGTCGATCTCAACGAAGACGTGCGTCACTACGCCGCGCCAGACGTCAAGACGATCATCGCCTGGAGCCACGACATGCAGGGCGTGGCGGATGCCTCCGTCGACGTCGTCTTCGTGAGCAACTTCTTCGAGCACCTGCCGGATAAGCAGGCCTTTCTCGACACGCTGGCCGAGATCAAGCGCGTGCTGCGACCTGGCGGCAAGCTGCTGATCCTGCAGCCGAACATCCGCGTTCTCGGCGGGGCCTATTGGGATTTCATCGATCACTATCTGCCGCTGACTGACCGCACGCTGGTCGAAGCGCTGGGCCTGATCGGCATGACGCCGGTCGAGGTCAAGCCGCGTTTTCTGCCGTACACGACCCGCAGCGGCCTGCCGCAGACGCCGCTCCTGGTACGTCTCTACCTCATGATCCCGCTCGCGCACTGGCTGATGGGCAAGCAGGCCTGGGTGGTTGCACGAAAGCCATCGGCATGAAGCTCTCGATTGTCATCCCGGCGCGCAACGAAGCAGGCAACATCGCCGACACGCTGCATGGACTGCTCAGCTATCTCGACAGCCAGGGCATCTCCGACCTGGAGATCCTGGTCGTCGACGACGGCAGCCAGGACGAGACGTATGCCATCGTCGTCGAGATGGGTCGCGAGGACCAGCGCGTACGCATCATCCGCAACACGAGCGGCAAACATGGCTATGGGCGCGCCGTCGCCCTGGGCCTCGATTCCTTCACCGGGGATGCGGTCGTCGTCTGCATGGCCGATGCGTCCGACGCGCCGGAGGATGTCGCCCGCTACTACGCGATCCTCCGCGATGAGGCGGAGTGCGCCTTTGGCTCGCGCTTCGTGCGTGGCTCGAAGGTGATTGATTACCCGCTGTTCAAGCTCATCATCAACCGGCTGGCGAACTTTGTCATCCGCATGCTGTTCGGCCTCCGCTTCAACGACGTGACCAACGCCTTCAAAGGCTACCGCGCCAACGTGATCGAAGGCTGCCGCCCGTTTGTCTCGCCGCACTTCAACCTGACGATCGAGATCCCGCTCAAGGCGATCGTCCGCGGTTACTCGTACAAGATCACGCCGATCTCCTGGCGCAACCGGCGTGTCGGCGTCTCGCAGCTCAAGCTGCAGGAACAGGGCAGCCGCTACCTCTACACGCTGCTGACCGTCTGGTTCGAGTGGCTGCTAATCCGCGGTGAGCACCGCCGCTCCAGCGAAGACGTCTTCGCGCCACTCCCCGATCACACGCCGCAAGAAATGATCAACCAGACGAAATAACGCCATCGGCCTATTCCTGATTCCCTGCGCCGGAAGTGCGGTTCAGACTCCCTCACCTCGCTAATCGTCCGAATCGTGACGATAGATCTTCCTCACTGTGGATTGAGGATCTTCATAATGGCGTTCGATTGATACGACCAAATCGGCAATCAAGCCAATCGACACAAACTGCACTCCCACGATGATCAGCAGAACACCCAGCAGCAGTAAGGGCCTATCGCCAATGGGGTCATCCGTAAACAGCCAGACGAGGCTCAAATAGAAGGAGATGATCAGCCCCACGCCGGCCGAGATGGCGCCCGCCAGGCCAAACAAATGGAGCGGACGATAGCGAAAACGGCTAAGGAACAGTACCGTGATCAAATCGAACATGCTGCGCAGAAATCGCCCGGCGCCATACTTCGACTGTCCATATTGCCGCGGGAAGTGCTCGATGGGAACTTCAGTGACTTTGAAGCCCCGATAGTGCGCCAGGACTGGAATGTAACGATGCAGGTCACTGTGGAGATGGATATTGCGGACAACCTCCGCACGATAGCACTTGAACCCGCTGTTCATATCGTGCAGGGGGATGCCGCTCATGATGCGGGTGGTCGAATTGGCAATACGTGAAGGAATAGTCTTGGTGAGCGGATCATTTTTCCAGCGGTTCACGCGCCAGCCCGTCACGAGATCGTAGCCTTCGCCCAACCGCTCGAGCAGCGTCCGGATTCCTTCTGGATCATCCTGTAGATCGGCATCCATCGTGATGATGGCATCACCGCGCGCGAGGCTGAAACCCGCATTCAACGCCGCGCTCTTTCCGAAATTGCGCCGTTGTTCAAGCAATACGACGGTCGCATGCTCAGCGACGAGTTGTCGCAGGATCTGCAGCGAAGAATCGCTGCTACCGTCATCGACGAAAACAATCTCATACGCCAGTCCAAGTGGAGCGAGGCTTTCCGTCAATCGCTCAAAAAGAAGCTGAAGACTCTGTTCCTCGTTGTAGACGGGTATCACAACCGAAAGAAAGACACTGCCTGGCTGGTTCGTATCTGTACCGCTCAACCTCCACCCCCTTGTCCGAATCACGGCAGAGTCCATGCTTGTAACCTCGATCTTACTGCGGGTCTGCGAGCGAAAATCACACACTACACCGACGCGTCACAGCCAGGAGCGACAACCCAAAAGGCAGCGGTAAATGAGTCTCCACGCGCAGCCATTCATAGATGATGTTGCGGAGGACATTGCTCACAGGGCCGCCCTGTTTGCGCCTCAAATCGTCATTGATCGGGCGCTGCAAAATCTTCTCGTAGATGAAGTAGGGAAGCACGCCGAGGAGATTCCAATAGCGCAGCTTCTCAAGTTCCAGGTCGGCACTCTCGATAAGCTGTCTGAGTGTTGCTCGGGTATGACGACGAAAGTGCCCATAGGCGACGTCTCGTTGGCCATACAACTGGGGCATCGCTGGGACTGAAATGACCAGCCTGCCATTCGGGGAAATCAGGCGCGCGATGTTTCGGATGGCCGCCACGTCATCCTCGATATGCTCCAGGACATCAAGGCACAGAATGTTCTCGAAAACGCCAAGCTCTTCGGGGGCAAGTTCTTCTGCGCGCTGCCGGACAATCTGAAGATGCGCCTGTGTCCTTAGTCTGGTGCGACTGAAATCGACCAGTTCGGCATCCGGTTCTGCCAATGTCGTGTCGTAACCCGACAGTAACAACCGTTGGGTCATGTATCCACTGCCGCCGCCGACGTCGAGCGCGCGTCCGGCGCTGAGTTGGCGCTCAATCCACGCCCACAGAGCCGCTCTTCGAAAGTCTTGCTCGAGACTTTGTCGATGAAACTGGATCAGATCGTCATTCATCATGTTTGCGTCGTTCATCGCACAGCCCCTCACATCAGCTTGCCCATTTCATCGCCGCCTGCGTATCTCATCCCCGAATTGGCATGATGCGGCTGAACGGAAAGAAGTAAACAGAACCCAATCATTTATCGGGGGTCATCGACGTATCAACCTGTATCATGCCACCAGGACGCAATAGGAAGCGCGCAATCAGGCCATTGAGAAGTTCGACCACAACCCAGATGAAACGATGGATAGCAGCATAAACAATGACTTTCTCTGAGGGTATCACGAGTGTCAAAATAGCGATTAGCACGATCTCCCGCACCCCGATGCCACCGGGTGCAAAGAAGACCACGTACCCTGCCCCAAAGGCCAGCCCAAAGGCGCCAATGACCAACGGGAGGGTCTTTACAGCGCCCTCGTCCGGGATCAATAACCAGAAGCTCAGCCCAAGTGTCAACCAGGTGAGCAATTGCACGACCTGCACCCGCAGCGTCAGGCGCCAGAACGCTTGCCGAAAATAGATCCGGGTCACCTGAAACAAAATGCCAGTCCAGGCGATAAACACGACGACCAGGGCCAAAACCACCGTCATCAGTTGCGCTTGCGTGAAGTAGAGGGCGCACGCAACAAGGCCGACGAGTACGGAAGAAGAGACGATCCAGATGCTCTCCAGGATGATGGCCCGTGTGGCGTTCGCCAGACTGACGCCACCCGCCCGATAAAACCCGGCGCGACTCACATACTGCCAGATGCTCCCAGGCAGATACTTGGCAAGTTGTGACATGGCATTGATATAAAACATATGGCGGTAGGTGGGTTTCCAGCCGACATAGTTCGTCGAACAGCGCAGGAGCTCCACGACCCACAGGTATCCGACAGCCAAGACAGAGCCTGAGAGCGCCAGTCTCGCAACCGAAACGCTGCTTAGTTGATCGCTGATGGTCGCGACGTTATTGGCCAGGTAGGCGGCAATGCCCACAAGCAGAAGAAGGAACCATCCCCATTCCAGCACTGGACGGAGTTTTCGCATCAAGTTCGGCTGCTCTACTTGAGAACTTCGCACAGAACGATCGTCCAGATGAACGGCGGAGGCGACGCCACACGCAGCACCTTCAGGCCCTGTCGGGATAAGAAGCGTGCCAGAGTGTATGAATTCCAGTGATTGACATGTTCGGGATGATTGCCCCACTGCCGGAAGTTGTCGCCACGTACCATGCGCAGCAGACGAAACATCGGCTCGTTCGGCGTGCTGATCAGGACGTAGCGGCGGCTCACCCGCCTGTAGTCCCTGACAGCAGCATCGGGCTGGGCCAGATGCTCAAGCACTTCGAACGAGGTGACCAGGTCGACGCAGTTATCGCGCAGCGGCAGCCGCGTCACGTCCGCCACACTGACGGCCGTCGTCGGGCTGATTTCGGCGACCTTCATCACCGCAGGGTAAGCAATATCCACGCCGAACGATTTCATGCGCGGATGCTGGTCCAGCATTTCGCGCACGCCATAGCCTTCGCCGCAGCCTGCATCCAGCAGTTGGTCGACTTCCGGCATCATCTCGTTGATCGTCTCGAAGAACCGCCTCAGGGCAAAACGCAGCAGCGGATTCTGAGTCTGATGTTTACTTTCATTGGTGTTGGTTGTCTTAATCGTCATGACTCAGGGTGCACAATCGTATGAAGCTGATAATCGGAGCAACGTCTATAGGGTTGCGCGTCAACATACTACTTTATTTGACCACATGAACACACACGCCAAGGCTTGAGGCATAACAAAGTCATCGCGTCATAGCATACCCCCCCATCGGCTGATACCCACGCACGTAATCGACCGTGAACGTCTTCGGATACGGATCGTCCGGGTTGTAGGCGCCCGTCCAGGCATCGGCGAACGGCAGCTCGTAGAGGCTGAGCATAAACTGCATCGGATACCCCGGTGACTGCGCGATGGTGCGGATCTTCACGTTGTCGAGAGTGAAGTCGACCCGCGTCGGCGTCCATTCCACGGCGTAAATGTGGAACTGCGCCGTGTCGATGTCGAAATAGTCCTCGTAGAACCCGTCCGTGATCGTCGGATCGCCCCACGGATGCAGACCATAACGCACGCCGGATCGCGTCGGGCTGCGCTGCGCGCCCAGCAGCTCGAACAGCGCAATCTCCCCGGAGCGCTCCGGCGCATCCTCGTAGCCGATCATCCACAGCGAGGCATGGTTGGCATTCGTGCGCAGGCCTTTGACGCGCGTCTCGAAGAAGCCGTACTGAGGGGTGTAGAGCTGCGTATTCGCCTGAGCCTCGCGCACTATCAGCGCGTCACTGAAGCGATGCTGCCCCAGCTTGCTGCCGACCGCCCCGGAATATGACCCCGTCTGGATCGACGAGCAGCGCACTTCGCCGTCGAACTCGGGGCACCACGGTCCCTGATCCTGCGCGATCTCCAGCACGAGATTGCTATCCGCGATCGTGTAGCGGGGCGTGGACAGTACCCGCGAACTCCAATGCGGCAGATAGAACGGCAACCACTTGGTCGTGTCGAGTTCCGGCTCGTCGAACTCGTCGTGGAATTCGAGCTGGTAGCCCGGCTTGTCCAGCGGATTGGGTGGGAAATCGCCGCGCGAGAGCTCACCGAGCATCATCCAGGTCCTCCGCCAACTCGTCCTCCACCTCCCTGGATGCGTACAGCCCGACCAATCGTGCTACGACGACCGTCATGTAGAGCACGCCGATGACCGCTTCCATCGTCGCGAACGAGCGCGCCCACGGCGTCACCGGCAGCACGTCGCCGTAGCCCATCGTCGTCAGCGTGACAAAGCTGTAGTAGGCCAGATGCTGCCACGGCACCGGATCGCTGGCCGCGAGCACGCTGTCGCGAAATGCGTGCTGCCCCGTCTGCACCATCGTCAGGATCTCGACCGTGCCGAAGATGCCGACGAAGACCGCGCCGATCAGCAGGTAGATGGCGCAGGCGGCGTAGATGACATCGCGGTTGACCTGGCGCGTCGTGAAGATGTAGCGCAGCAGCACCTGCACCACCATCGCCTGATACAGCCCGATCGTGACGTAGGCCCACAGCAGCGCGCTCGGTTCAGTCAGATTGAACGCGAAGTTGATCCCGGCAACGATCCAGAACAAGCCGAGCGCGACCAAGATCCAGAAGTTGACTGGCGAATCGCGCACGACCAGGATGCCCGCCACGATCAGCAGCACGTACAGGAACTGGAAGCCGATCAGCACCGGCGTCGACGCGTTCTCGGTGATCGGGTAGAGCGTCTGGATCAGCGCGGCGATCGCCAGCACGTAGATGACGCGGCCCTGCATGATGTAGGGCGATGATCGCTTGCGGTCGATCATGGACATGGACACCTGCTCGCAGTCTGTTGGATCGGTGATAGCTCAGCGGCTCATTGTAGCGTGTCTGGGTGAGGTTGGCTGTTGGGTGTTGGGTATTGGCCGTTGGCTATCAGCGGTCGGCTTTCGGCCTGTGGGATCGTTCGTAGGGACGCGCAATTGCGCGTCCGCCAACCGTTCACCTGAATAGACGACGCGGGCTGCCTGAAGGTCGATGCGGTGTGTGATCAGCCATGCCGGACGCCCCGGGGGGCATCCCTACATCGAGATCTGCATGCGCACCGTAAACCCATCCCAACTGAGCACCGAGTACCGAGCACTGAGCACAGATTCGCCTTTCCCACTTGACAAACTAATGACATTAGTTTATAGTCTAAGTATCTTAGTTTTGGAGGGAAATACCCGATGCAGGTGACGACTCACGGTGACTATCTGGTCCAACTGACGCGCTACATCGCGTTCAACTGCTTCCTCGTGCGTGAGGCCGACGGCTTCACCCTGATTGACACCAATATGAGCGGCAGTGCGAAGGGCATCCTGCAAGCGGCGCAGGCGCTCAACGCCCCGATCCGCCGCATTGTGATAACGCATGCCCACGTCGATCACGTCGGCTCGCTCGACGCGCTCCACGCCCTGCTGCCGGAAGCCGAGGTCGCCATCTCTGCGCGCGACGCCCGCTTCCTCAAGGGTGACCGCAGCCTCGACCCGGATGAGCCGCAGGTGCCTCTGCGCGGCGGCTACACGGAGTGCACGACCGTGCCGACGCGCCTGCTCAACGGCGGTGACACCGTCGGATCGCTCGAAGTCATCGCCAGCCCCGGCCACACGCCCGGTCACGTCGCCTACTTCGATCGCCGTGACGGCACCCTGATCGCCGGGGATGCCTACAGCACGCAAGCCGGTATCGTCACCGGCGGCTCGCTGCGGCTGCTGTTCCCCTTCCATGCGCTGGCGACCTGGCACAAGCCGACGACGCTGCACAGCGCCGAAGTCCTGCGCGATCTGCGACCGACGCGCCTGGCCGTCGGCCATGGCCGCACGCTGGAAGATCCCGTCCCGGCCATGAACCGCGCGATTGCCGAAGCCAAACGTCACCTGGAAAACGATCCCCATGCCACCCAGAAAGCATATTGATCGACAGCGGGTGCTGGAAGTGAGTATCGCGCTGGCCGACGCGCACGGCTTCGACGCCGTGACGTTGGCTGGCGTCGCCGATCAGCTCGGCATCCGCGTGCCGTCACTCTACAACCACGTCTCTGGCCTGCCGGGGCTGCGCTATGAAATGGCGGTCTGGGGTGTGCACCAACTTGGGGATGCGATCCGCCGCGCCGCCGTCGGCAAATCCGGCGACGACGCCATCTTCAGCGTGGCGGATGCCTACCGCGCCTTTGTCCATGCCCATCCGGGCGTCTATGCGGCCACGCTGCGCGCCCCAGCGCCGGAGGAGGAAGCGTTGATCGCCGCCAGCCAGGAAGTTCTCGACACCATCCTTGCGATCCTGGAACCCTACGGTCTGGATCAGGAAGAGAAACTGCACGTGACGCGCGGCCTGCGCAGCCTCATGCACGGCTTCGCCAATCTGGAGATGGCGGGCGGCTTCGGCATGGCGCTCGACCGCGACGAGAGCTACCGTCACATCGTCCGCATCTTCGTCCAGGGCCTGCACGCCTGGCAGGCGGATCGAGCGCAGGCGTGAATCAAAAAGCGACAGAGCACCCGCCCTGTCCCATCATATTCGATGCTCTCCATGGGGACACCACAATGTGGATTCACAATAAAGGAACGCCCCCCAGGGCATCAGTCCCGTTCACGGGGCGCAACCCTAGCCGGATGGTTGACCATCCGGCGACCATGGAGAGCACTTTCGCTATGGTAATTCACTCAATCGATAAGCTGGCGTCCGTCGCTCAATCCCTCACGCCATGACCGTCGCGGGCATCGGCTCGCCGGTTTCCAGCAGCGTCTTCAGGCCGGACAGGATCTGCGCCCAGCCTTCGCGGATGCCGTCGCTCATGTGATGGACTTCCAGATCCTCATGCGTGAGCGTCAGCTTGCAGACCGGGCCGAGCGCCGCGATCTCGTAGGTGACCTTCGAGGCCGGGCCTTTGGCCGCATCCTCGTTCCAGACGGGCAGGAACGTCGTCACCAACCGCGTCGGTGGCTGCGCCTCGACGACCTCGCCGGAGAGCAGCGTGCTGCCATCGCCATTGAGATAGCGATACTCGGCACCGGGCTGCCAGCTCGATTCGACTCGTGTGTTGAAATAATACTGCTGCGTCAGCGCGCCTTCGGTCAGCGCCTGCCAGAGCTTTTCCGGCGTCGTGCAAATGAAGATCTGGAACACACGGGCAGAATTTGCGGGCATGTCAGTCTCCTCTAGGATGTGCTTGAGCGCGGTCATTCGCTCGGTCCACGGCTGCGAGAACTTGCTCACCCAGCGGTCATACACCATCTGGATCGGTACCGGGTTCAGATGGTGATGCTTTTCGCGTCCGCTCTTGCGCGTCGTAAGCAGGCCCGCCTCTTCCAGAAGCTGCAAGTGCTTCATGCAGCCAAAGCGGGTCATCGCCTGGGCGAGCGGTGCGTAAAGCTCGGTCAGCGTTTGCCCGTCGCGTTCGAATAACGCGTCGAGCAGCCGCCTGCGGCTGGGGTCTGCGAGCGCCTTGAAGACCTTGTCATCGTCCATACACACCCACATATGTGACCTTTTAGTTACATGTCAATAGAACGACCGATGAGAGGCGGTCATAACACAGTTTGGCCCGGCGGCTATCCGTGTTGACCGGCCCGGCATCCCTTCGGCATGAGCCATTCGCACCTCTGATCTGCCGATCAAAGAGCCAGTCACAACATCTGCGTATGCTTCAGCCGGAGCGCACGACGTTCCCCCTGACGATGCGATCCACAGCCGTCTTCTAAGCGTGCACTTATCAAGGCGATACATTGTGATGATATGCACGAATAATTTACAAAGCCTAATATCGTACGAACGATTCAACGATCTACAATTATCGCAATACATAGTAATGCACGACGTGATGGAGCGAGGCATGGGGTGAATTTCAAGGAGCCTGAGCAGAAAGTTGGCATCGGGCAAAGGCTCGCAAGAGCAATTTAGGTCGGTTGGCACTCCCCACAAGGTGTGGGGCCCTGAATTAAGGTAAGGAATGAACGGAGAACCAACGATTGTAGATCTGGCCGGGAAGCTGGACGAGGCGAACAAGCGCATCCTTGAACTGGAGCAAACCGTTGCCCTGCTGACGGCAAGCGCCAGGCGCGGAGCGCAGCAGAATGGCGAAACCGCCAGCGCGTCGTCCCAGGAACGGCCAACCCAGCAAAGCGGGATCGAATACCTGGATGCGTCGCAGCTGCTGCAAAGCGTGCTCGACACCATCCCGGCGCGTATCTTCTGGAAAGATCACAACCTCGTCTATCTCGGCTCGAACCGCGTTTTTGCGCAGGATGCGGGCTTCGAATCGCCTGAGGAGATCGTCGGCAAGTCCGACTACGAGATGGGCTGGCATGACCAGGCCGAACAATATCGCAGTGATGACCAGGCCGTGATCGATAGCGGGATTCCGAAGATCAACTACGAGGAGCCGCAAACCACACCGGATGGCTCCAAAATGTGGTTGGAAACCAGCAAGATCCCGCTGGTCAATACGGACGGCAAGATCATTGGTGTGCTGGGAACTTACGCAGACATCACCCCGCGCAAGCTCATCGAAGAAGAGCGTGAAGAGCTGCTGGTCAAACTCGAAAAGACGGTGGCCGATCTGCAAGTGGCGACGCGCATCGCCAATGAGAACGCCCGCCTGAAATCCGAATTCCTGGCCACCATGTCGCACGAACTGCGCACGCCCATGAACGCGATTGAAGGCTTCACCAGCATCATGCTGTCCAAGATGGGTGGCGTAGAGTACAACGACAAGACCGCGCGCTACGTCCAACGCGTCAACGCCAACAGCAAACGTTTGCTGGCGCTGATCAATGATTTCCTTGACCTGTCACGCATCGAGTCCGGTCGCATGGAACTGGCCAACATGCCATTTTCGCCGCAGCACGCGGCCACGCGCTGGAAAGAGGAGATCGACGTCCTCGCGCAGAAGAAGAATCTCAAGTTCGACATCGAGATCGATCCGAACGTGCCAGAGACGGTCTATGGCGACGAAGAGGCCATCTCGAAGGTCGCCCTCAACCTGCTCAGCAACGCCATCAAGTTCACAGAGACGGGCGAAGTCTCGTTGAAGATGGAAGGGGGTGACCAGACGTGGTCGATCGTGGTCACTGACACCGGCATCGGCATCCCCTTGCACGCCCGCGAATTCATCTTCGAGGAGTTCCGCCAGGTCGATCAAAGCTCCAAACGCAAATATGGCGGTACCGGCTTGGGGCTGGCGATTGCGCAGCGCTTTGTCCGCAGTATGGGAGGCACCATCACCGTCAAAAGCGAAGTCGGTGCGGGGAGCACTTTCACAGTCAGCCTTCCTGTCAGCGGGAAAACCGAACTCGTGGCGGAGGTCAGCGCATGATCCCGCTTTCAAAAGACCTGCTCAAAGATTGGGACGTGGTCGTCATCGACGACGAGGACGACAGCCTGGAAGTCGCACAAATCATCCTGGAAGAATATGGTGCAAATGTCTTGACCGCCATCAATGGGCGGGAAGGACTGGAACTCATTCGCAGCAGCCATCCCAAGCTGGTGATCTCTGACATCTCCATGCCTGTTATGGATGGCTGGGGTCTCATTTTCGAAATGAAGAATGACCGCTCGCTCAGTGAAATCCCGACGATTGCCCTCACGGCTCACGCCATGATGGGCGACCGCGAACGGGCTATCAGCGCAGGTTTTCATAACTACCTGACGAAACCGCTGACCGCGTCCACGTTCATCCATGATCTCGTGACCTTGCTGGTCGCAATCCCTAATTTCGCCGCAGAACTTCAGGTGTAAGGACGACATTCCATGAGCAATAATCGATGGCATCTTCTGGTTGTGGAGGATGACCCGGACGGGCAAGAGGTGGTCGCCACCATCCTCACACATCTGAACATCTCAATTGATGTCACAGCAACGGCGGAAGAGGCAGAAAGCCAGCTCTTCGGCTCGAATCAGGCCTACGATGGCGTCATCATCGATCTTGCGCTGCCGGGCAAAGACGGTTGGCAGCTTTTGTCGGAGATCCGCGAGGATGCGAAGTTTGCGCATGTCCCCTGTGTGGCCGTCACCGCCTACCACACGTCGAAGCTGCGCGAACAAGCGCTCACCCATGGCTTCAACGCCTATTTCGCCAAGCCGCTCGACGCAACCGCATTCTCGCGCGCCCTGGAAGAAATCCTCTAGATCACGATAACGGGCGCTTCGTCTCGCGGGCAGAATCACAAAAGCAGCAGGCCGTTTGACCTGCTGCTTTCGTTTCCAAGCGATGAGTGCCTTTGCGTGGGTAAAACCGCGCTTACGCGGCGCGTCTGCCTGGGGCGCGCTGCAGCTGTGGCCGCGACCAGACCTCTGCCGCGTGCTCACGGCGGTGCTGATCCCAGAGGACGTCGAGGTCGGCGGTGTATCAGTTGACTCTCAGAAGGATAGTGGAATAGATAGAATAGCTTACAATAAGATTCCCAAACGCCCGTTCGCGAGCATTGACAATGCTGCTCTGCTGGATCTGCGTTACGAAACACAAAATGTTATGCGCAATTCGAATACTTGTACAGATGAGGCCGGAGTCGAAGCGATTCATCCCGGAAACAAACCACACCCTTGTGTTCATCAAGTTTGATTGGCGAATGCATTTGCGCTATTATCCATTCCAGAATGATAATGATACTTGTGTATTCGTATAAGAATAGTTGCGACAACATATTAGCGGATGAGGTGAGAATATGAGTAACAGGAGAATTTTGCGGATAGTTCCTGAAAAAAACGTTGTACCAAACAGCAGAGTTACGGAACTCGATTTGGCAATTGAAATCAACACGCAGCAGCAAAAGAAGGTCAAGACCCAGATGGAACCACAAAACCTCAATCTGTGTGTTGTCCTCGATCGTAGTGGCAGCATGTCAGGTACCAAACTCTATGTGGCAAAGGAGTGTTGCAAGAGCATCGTTCAAAGATTGTCTTCAGAAGATCGTTTTACCTTAGTTACGTTCGATGATGAATGTGAGACAGTAATCAGCCCTATCACTTCACGAGACCAAATTGAGCAAAACATAGACAATATTTCAACTGGTGGAACAACCAATCTGGCGAATGGCTGGCGTCAGGGTACGCTGGAATTACAAACGTATTCAAATTCATCACTCGTCAATCGGTTGATTTTGCTTTCAGATGGACAAGCAAACAGAGGAGAAACGAAGGCCAGTGTTTTAGGTGAAGAATCGGCTCGACACAGAGACGAACATAATATTACTACTTCCGCGATAGGAATTGGTACCTCTTTTAATGACGAGATTCTGGCACTTATCTCCTACGAATCCGGAGGGCGATTTTACGCCGTTCGTGATACACAGATCGAAGATATTATCAACCTTGAGTTCAAAGGATCACTAGCTACTCAGATCGAACGCCCCGGAATAAAACTTCAATTGCCCGCGGGCGTCGAAATCGTCGAGGAATTTCACAATCTCAAGCGCAGTGATGACAAATATCGTATCCGACCAATCCTAGATAACGACGTGTTTAACTTTGCTCTCCGCCTTCGAATCACACCAGCTTCGATCCCGGAAAAGGCTATAAAGATTGTTTGCACTTTGTATGATGGAAACGGAATAATGCTGGAGAATGAGCATTCAATCCGACTTGGGAGCGACGAGGAATATGTTACAATGGAATCAAATCCCTTAGTGCTTAGCATAGTTGAACAGTACAAGATATCAGAATCTGAGAATGAAACTATTAAGCATATAGAATCTGGCAACTTAACGAACTTGTCTGGGTTTTTCGAAATACACACCGATGGTCTTGACTATGCATCACAAGTTACAAGGAGAGCCACGTCACAGATTGATGATAAAACCTCACAGTCACTCTTTTTTCTCGAAGCAACGCTAAGAGAAGCCGAATTGATGGAGAGAAAATCGAAGCGAAGAAAAGTATTCTTACCGCTCATCAGAATCGTGCGGCACCTAAGGAATATTGCACAAGAGTCATACAACCGGGATGTTGCTGATTTCACTCAGCGCATAGTGATCGCTTTGCGTCAAGATCAACAAATGACATCTGGCCGAAATGAATATAACATTGACGGTAAGCTCCTGAATGAGTACTTGATAGATACTGCAGATGATGCATTACGGTTAGTGGATCTTCTTATTCAAGGGAACCCGGAAGATACGGAGCTTGTTGCACTACGGAATGAACTCACCAATGCGCTCAAGAAATTGGATTGATCCAAGCCGCAAAGTTTGGTCGTCTTTTGGGGATAGCCTTGTCGGTGTTGGGAAGGGAATCGGTTCGTATGGAGTTAATTATTTCATACACACGTCGACTTCAGTAATTTTGAATGGAGTTGTAAGAGCAGTTTTTGCACATCACGTTTCAAGCAGCCCAACTGCGATGGGACTAGTGTGCCGAGCCAATAGTAGTTGGACATTTGTGACTTTTTACATGTTTCATGACCCTACTGAACAAGTTTCATTGTTAGCTTTTGGAGTGTGCGATCGCGGGACATTCACCCCCTTACGTGTATCTAGCGAGAGCATTGAACTCGATGCAGTTCATAATAGCCTCAGTTTAACATTTTCCTCAAGTAGCGTTACTGGAATAATCGAAAATCCAAAAGGCAGCGCCATTTTAGAAGGTAACATCCCGCATATAGCTTTTCCGGGTTACGCTGGTTTAATGAAGCTATACAGAACAAAAGTGTTGGCAACTAATTTTGAGGTTACACCAATGACAGACCCATACAAGCCCATTAAGAATAGTATATATAAGTATGATGTATTTATTAGTCACTCCTCGGCCGATAAGCCCATCGTCCAAGAAATTACCCGTGTCTTCCGAGAGGCTGGCGTGCGCTACTGGGTAGATCATGAACAGGTAGGGATCGGTGAAAGTGTCATTAAGAAAATCGAGGAAGGCATCCGAGACAGTAAGCATGTATTAGTCTGCTTAAGTACGAATCTTGGAGTCTCGAATTGGTGTCGCGCAGAATATGGTGTTATTCTCCACCGATATTTTACCGGAACAACAAATAAGCGAGTGTTACCCCTCTATCTAGAAAACTTGTCCGATGATGATATACCAATTTTGCTTTACGATCTTCGACGAGCGGATTATTCTAAGAAAGATGAGTTTTCAGAGCTAATCAGTCTTATCAAGGATTCATAAACTTAGTACCATCGAACACTATCTGCGTCAGAGTCAATGGGCAGTGTGTCCTTGCATATAAGTCCACGCCGATCTCATCGTCACACCATACTAGCCCTCAATATTGTAGCGTTTTCGTGGATTCGTGATGTTCAGTATACGCCGAGTTGCGAATATCAGGTCCAGAATCTGGGGATACGCCCGGAAGATCGACCGCCACTTGGTCGAAGTAAAACCGGGCGTTACCGACGAATGAGACATCTACGCGGCGCGTCTGCCTGGGGCGCGCTGCAGCTGTGGCCGCGACCAGACCTCTGCCGCGTGCTCACGGCGGTGTTGATCCCAGAGGACGTCGAGGTCGGCGGTGATGCGCTGGACGCGCTCCTGTTGATCTTGCGTCAGGTGTTGGTGCCCGGCCAGGAGGTAAAGATTGAAGCGTTCTTTGGCTAACGCCTGGATCTTCGCCATTGTGTCTTCCATCGTGTGTGCTCCTGATGGCTTTCTTTCATGACGACGCTATTTAGACGCGTCGAAACTTACGTCTCCTACCCGATCACGCGTTTTCTGACACAACTCTGACGTTTCACAGCAAATTAGCGGATTAGCAAATTAGCATGTTAGCAAATCACCGCTACGCGAGATTGTCCCTATCCGATGACTCGTTTTAGCCAAAAGCCAATAGCCAATAGCCAAAAGCGCTTTCAGCATCACCTCATCTTGCGGGTGTAGAGTCGTCGCCATTGCCTCTTGATGATTGACAGCAACCGGTGCGCACCGAAACCTACTTCGCCAGCGCTGCGCTCGTGACTCAGCTCGAAGGGACGGGCGCGGTCGCTCACGTCCATCACGATGGCGGCGACATCATCCACATCGAACTGGTCGGCGGCGAGCACGTCCTCATCCACCTGATCGAGAGCTCGATCCCGCTGCCGGAAGTGCTCGGCACGCTCGACGCCAACCGCGACCATCGCTACTACACGCTCTTCCTCTTCTGGGCGGATCGTCTGCTGCCGCCGCCGGGCGAGACGCACGCCCTCGAAGCGTGGATGCAGCCCCTGCTCGCGGTCTATGGCGACCGGCTCTACGGCTACGAAGTCCACGGGCGCCAGATGCACGTCTTCCCCGTCTATTTCGACGGCACCTCCAGCCTGCGGCGGACGCGCTACGGCCCCTATCTCGACGTCAGCCGCCTCACCTGCCGCCGGGAGCGGCTGTCGCGCGGCGGGCTGGATGGTCTCTACTACGTGGCCGACTTTGGCGATCCGCATGCACCGCCCGCGCCGCCGCCGCATCCCCTGACTGCGGAGTATGCGCGCCTGGGCATCACCCCCGCCGCCGATCTCAAGACGATCAAGCTGGCGTATCGACGGCTGGCGCGCCGCTTTCACCCGGACGTCAACCGCGACCCCGGCGCGCATCTGCACATGCAGCAGATCAACGATGCCTACCGGCGCATCGTCCATGCCTACATACGCGAACAGCGCCAGGCTTAAGCTGGCGCTGCGTCATCGTGATCTCGGTTGTGGACTGCGGCTTATTCGGAGGATGGGACGGTATCCGTCTCGGACAGGCGCAAGGAGACGACCGGCTGCAGCGGGCTGAAGAGCAGCGTCTGCAAGACCGGAACGAGCTTCTCGCGGTGTTCCCGATGCTTATCGGGAGCCAGCGTGGTCGCCGACGCTTCGATCCAGCTCTCGGCAAAGGCCGCCAACTGGACGCGCACTTCCTTGACCAGCGGATCGCTCTGCGCCTTGATCTCGTTGCGCTCGGCGGTCTTGACCTTGCCCTTGGCCTGCTGATTGAGTTCGCGCAGCCGCTCGACCACGATCAGGCGCGCCTGGCGCCATTCGGTGAAGCGCGTCTCGATCAGCCGCAGCACGTCGCGCGCGCCGACCAGGGTAATCGACAGGACGCCGTCCTCGCGATTGACAATTGAGCGGATGGTGACGCCGGAAATCGGCCGTGCGAGCATGGCGTCGATCAACTGCTGCGCCTTGGCCAGCGCCAGCAGATACTGCCCGACGCGCGTCTCGAGATAGGCGGGCGTCAGCGATTGGCCGGGCGCCGTCTCGTCGATCAGGTCGATCGTGTATTCGGATTGCGCCGTCTCGAAGAAGATGCGCAGCCCCAACTGCCCCAGCGCGATCGTGTCGCCGCTGTTGATCTGGAACAGCTTATGCGGCACCAGGCGCCGATCGTTGAGATAGGTGCCGTTGGTGCTGTTGAGATCCTGGATGTAATAGCCCGCATTCGAGCGATGCAAAATCGCGTGCAGGCGCGAAACGCCGAGCACGACCGCGTCGAACTCCGTCAAGTCAAGCGACGGTTCGGATTCGCCGGGCGACACACGGCCGAGCGTGATCTGCTTGACCTCGGTCTCGGTCAGCACCGGCTCGTCATGCCCGACGACGAAGATGCGCAGGGCATCGTCAAAAAGCTGCGGCGGCCTGGGCGCTTCGGCTAACCGGCGCAGGTTCTCGCGGATGTTCGGCGGCACCGGCACCGTCGAGCGCGCCGGGAGCAGCGCGACCAGCGGAGATTCACATTTTTCGCAGACGGTTGATTCTAGTGGGTTGGAGTGCTGACATTTGGGGCAAATCTTCACACCACTCATAGGCCAAATCCACCTGACAAATCGTGTGGTAACGGGAATTCAACAATGGTTCGAGTTCAAAATCGAACTGCGCATATCCTATACCTGAAATTCTGCATTGTCACCTACCGAATCGTCCCAACTGTCTTTATTTACACTCTTAGGATCATTGACGAAACAAACCCTTGTCGAGCCTCGCGAACAGGGTACGACTCCCATGCATTTTTACGCGATATTAGTGGCAAAGAAGACGCTTCCGCGCCCACCCAAAACTCGCACAAATGTTCCGAAATTATAACCAGAAAATCCTTGCATTCGCCCCCAATCCGTCGTATACTATCGAACAGTTGTGCGGTACGCAACGAGTTTCACACTTTCTGCGTATAACATCATATAGATAGGCTGCACACACGCGTGTAGATGCTGGCTGCACCTTACCAACTGCATACTTCCCGTTCCCTCAAACGGCGAGCCGCACTTTATTCGACCACTCACCCCCATGAGGTTGAAGCATGTCTGGTGCAATACTCATCGAGCCGCTCGTGCGCCGGTTACTCCCGGCACATAATCCCGATCCCGCCGAACGCGCACACGCCTGGAACGACTGGATAGCCGCCGGCGGATGCACGCCCCTGTGCAAGTTCATCCGCTGGGCCAACGGCACGTCAGCCGAAGACGACGAGATCCTCCAGGAGACGCTCATCACTGCTTACATCAAAGTTGAGCAAGGGGCCTACACACCGCGCGACGTGCCCTTCAGTGCTTTTCTGAAGACCATCGCCCGGTTCAAGATCCTCGAAGCAGCAAGGCGGCACGGCAAACACGTCTCACTCGACGCCCTGCCGGATGATCTATTCGCGGATGAAAGCAGTTCTCACGACGCAGCCGACACCTGGAAAGAGCAGGAGGCGCTGCAAACGGCGCTGCGCAAGCTTCCTCCCCGCCGGTCGCACATCGTCATCATGTACGAGCGCGGCTACACGACGGCAGAGATCGCAACGCAGCTTGGCATCGGCGAAGCTCTGGTTCGCAAAGAAAAGAGCCTCGGCTTACGCCAGTTACGACAGTCAGTGCAGTTCGCACTGGCCGGTTAGCAGAGTTTGGGGGCGCCTGGGCGGGGCATTCGACAGGTTTCCCCTCGCCCAGGCTTCCTCGGAATTTTCCGCTTTTTGCGGCAGATTTTCACCCTGGGTTTTTCGCCCTTTACCCCTCACTTGGGGTTTTGGGCTAAACCCACAAGACCCCTCGCTTTTGGAAATGGTTCGCCCTGGCGAATGGGGCAGCGCGAAACAGTTTTGTAAGTCGCTATTGCGACGGTAAGCGACATAAACTCGTTAGCGCAGGCTTAATTCTCTGGCACAAGGCCAAAAACCGCTGATTTCCCGCAGCTTTTCGGAAATGCGGCGACACGGCCCCGGCCAGTAAATTCAAAGCCCCTCACAAGCCAACCTACGCCGCTACAAGCGGGGTTTTGGCGGGAAGCAGCAGTCTAGATAACCCTCGGATTAAAATTTCGCCGCCGCGAATGTATGGAAACCTGGCGGTGGCGGAAAAAGCGGATAGCTTTTTGGCTATTGGCCGTTAGCTATTGGCGTTTGGCCGTTGGCCCAAAGCTCAAGCCATTTGCCGTCATCACCTGTCAACTCATCACTCATTACTCGTTTGTCTTCCATGCCGGACGACGCACGCGTCGTCCCTACATCGCACCTGCCTACACACATCGAGCTATCAACAGCAAATGCCTCCCAACCGGATACTGTGAACCAAAACCAAGCTCTGAGAACTGAGCACCGAGCACCCGCCTTCTGAACCCAGCACTCTGAACTCAGCACTCAGCACTGAGTACCGAGTACCCACCACCCAGCACGACTCTGGCGATTTACCCGCCGACCCATTACGATTACCATCGACACGATTAACCCTACCCGCGCCGCCCATCCTCACGCAGGAGATCCAGCATGACGGCTACGGCCACCGCCTCCGAAACGACGTTTGTTCGCTCGCGCACGACCCTGCTCGGGTACGCGCTGATGGCCTACTTCGGCTTTGCGCTGTCCCTGCTCGGCCCGGCCATGCCCTTCATCGCCGAACGCGTCGGCCTGACCTACCCCGAGATGGGCTATCACTTCACGCTCCTGGCCGTCGGCAACCTCGTCAGCAGCCTGATCGGCGACCGCGTCGCGCGGCGCATCGGCAGCGGCAACCTGGCCTGGATCGGCGTCCTGCTGATCGCGCTGACCTTCATCGGCGTCGTTTTCGGCACCAGCCTGCTGATGACGCTCACGTTCACGTTCCTCTATGGGGTTGGCATCGGCATCCTGGCGCTGCTCTCGATTGAAGCGATCGCCGACGCCAAGCCGCAGTTCGCGACCAAGGCCTACACCGAAGCCAACATCGGCGGCGGCGCGGCCATGATCGTCGGCCCAATTCTGATCGGCCTCATCGCCAAGACGTCGCTCGGCTGGCAGGCAAGCGCCTTCATGCCGCTGATTGCACTCATCCCCGTGCTGGCGATTTTCCGCGGACTGCCGCTGCCCTCTCATCGCCAGCCTGCCACATCCAGCGCGACGCCCGCGGCCAAAGAGCCGCCGCTCCCGCTCATGTACTGGATCTTCGGCGTGCTCATGATCCTGGCCGTCGCCATCGAGTGGCTGATCACGTCCTGGGGCCCCAGCTTCCTGACCAACGTCGTCGGCTACCTGCCGAGCACGTCGGCCCTGCTCGTCAGCGTCTATGCCCTGGCGATCGTGCTGGGCCGCCTCGTCGGGCGGCGCCTGCTCGATCTGATGTCCGAGCAGCGGCTGATGGTCGCCTCGCTCGTCTGGATTCTGTTCTCGTTCCCGCTCTACTGGCTGGGCACAGTGCCGGAACTCAACGTGCTCGGCCTGTTCCTGATCGGCCTTGGCGTCGGCAACCTGGCGCCGCTGAGCATGTCCGGCGCGATGGCCGCCGCCAGCCAGTCGCGCAAGCGAGCCAGCGCGCGCTTCGGCATTTTTCCGAGCATCGCCAACGTCAGCATGCTCCAGATCGTCGGCGTGCTGGCAGATCGGTTCGGTATTCTGAACGCCTACAGCCTGTTCATCGTCGTGGTCGTCGTCGCCATCGCCATGGCGCTCGGCACCAACCGCATGCGCGCCGCCCGTGCGTCCGCCTGAGGTCAGCGCATGTCGACGCCCAACGAACCGATCTTTTTCGAGACTCCGGCGGATTTCCGCGCCTGGCTGGAGGCCAATCACGACAGCGCGGCGGATCTGTGGGTGGGCTTCTACAAGAAAGGCACCGGTAGGCCGAGCATCACCTGGCCGGAGTCGGTCGATCAGGCACTCTGCTTCGGCTGGATCGACGGCATCCGCAAGAGCCACGACGGCGACAGCTACAAGATCCGCTTCACGCCGCGCCGCGCGCGCAGCACGTGGAGCGCCGTCAACATCGCCCGCGTCCAGGAGCTGGGCGCACGGGGGCTGATGCATCCCGCCGGATTGAAAGCATTCGAAGCGCGGACGGACGACAACTCCGGCATCTACTCGCACGAACAGCGCGGCACTGTCGAGCTGGAAGACGCCTTTATCGCGCAGTTCAAGGCCAATGCGCGGGCCTGGGCCTACTTCCAATCGCAGGCGGCCTGGTATCAGAAGGCGGCCATCCACTGGGTCATGAGCGCCAAGCAGGAAACGACACGCCAGCGACGGCTGGCGCAGTTGATCGAGTCTTCGGCTCAGCAGGATACGGTCCCGCCGCTGACACGCCGACCCAAGGTTTAGCGTCGGATCGAATGCCTCACGCGTTGAGCGCGATGCGCCCGACCGGCGTCAGCAGCACGACCACGCTCGTGATGGCGATGGTCAGCATGACGCGCTGGTAGGCCCAGTTGGCCGGGGTGCGCACGCCGGGTTCATCAGTCACCGCGAAGATATCGACCAGCGTCGCCGCCACGGCGAAGTCGTGCGCACCGACCGTCACCAGCCAGGCCAGCGGATTCTGGGTGAAGATGGCGTAGGCGCTGACGAAGAAGAACAGCCCGATCAGGCTTTCGATCGCGGCGGAAGGCATGATGCGCGGCTCGCGCAGCCCGGCGAAGGTCACGCCCATATGCAAGAGCGCGGCAATCCAGAAGACGATTCCCTCGACGAGCACCAGCGTGCCGATGGTATACGTCAAAGTCATCATGTCCTCCTCAGTACAAAATGCGGTTGAGCGTGCGCGCAGGTGTGTCCGACTTGCCGAGGCCTACGTGATCGAGCATCGCAGTTCGGAAGTGAATGACCGCTGGAAATGTGAAATGAGACCTGTTTTGCGCCAGGTCTCCCGTGTTCATTGAGGATGCTTACTTGTGATGTGCCAACCGTAACAGGCTCCCGAACCGACGACATCCGTCACTCAGACTATTTTGCGCTGGTCGGGTGGACGTTTTCTTGGCGGATGGGGATGTGCCCGTCGATCACGCGAGCACGATACAGGGCCACGGGCCAACTAGGGTCAACAGCGCCATGTCGTCCATCTCACGGACGAGGCACGCCTCGTCCCTACGTCACGTTTTACCCAACGTCGACATTGACTCATTACCCAGTACCCGTTTTCCCGCACGCTGAACTGTGAAACGGGCACCGTGAACCCCTTCCTGAGCACCAACGGTTCCATACCGGACGTCCCCTGGGGTGTCCCTACCATGCATCGCATTCTGAACTCACAACCCGGAACCCGTTTTCCCACACCGTGAATCCTTCCTGAGCACCGAGCACTGAGAACCGAGCACCCAGTACCGAGTACCCGTTATACTCCCCCCTATGACCAGCCACACAATCACGCTCAACGACCTGACTTACCACGTCCAGATCGACGGCGACGGCCCGCCGCTCGTCCTGCTGCACGGATTCACCGGCAGCAGCGCCAGTTGGAGCGCGCACGTCGAGTCGTTCGCCCGGCGCTACCGCGTCATTCGCCCGGATCTGCCGGGACATGGCCGCACGCCCGCGCCGTCGGACGCGCGCTGCACGATGGCGCTCGTCGCGCGGGATATCGCCGACCTGATCGCACAGCAAGCCGACGCACCCGCAACACTGCTCGGCTACTCGATGGGCGGACGGCTGGCACTCTACGTCGCCCTGCACCATCCGCAGCACATAGCCGCACTGATCCTCGAAAGCGCCTCGCCCGGCCTGGTGACCGAGGCCGAGCGGGCCGCCCGCCGCGCCAGCGACGACGCCCTGGCCCAGCACCTCCTCGACGATGGCCTGCGCGCCTTCGTCGACGCCTGGGAGCGGGTGCCACTCTTTGCCAGCCACGCCCGCCTGCCCGCCGAAGTCCAGGCCGCCCAGCGCACGGCGCGCCTCAGCAATGACGCGCAAGGACTGGCGCACAGCCTGCGCGGGATGGGGACAGGCAGCCAGCCGTCGCTCTGGGACGCGCTGCCGACCTGCGCCCTGCCGGTTCTGCTCATCAGCGGCGCGGACGACGCGAAATACACGGCCATCGCCACCCGCATGGCGGACGCGATGCCGAATGCGCAGCACGTCGTCATTGCCGACTCCGGGCACACGGCGCATCTCGAACAGCCGAACGCGTTCCGAGCGGCAGTCGAGGCATTTGGCGGTTAGCTATTGGGGATTGGCGGTGGGCCTTTGGACAAGCGTGGTAGGGATTGATGGTCTTGGTCGGCGCGGATGATTCACGGGGACAGGGCATGCCCTATCCCCATGGATGTCTCGTGCTCAGCAGCAAGCGGGGGTGCAGCACCATTCAGTCGCGGGCGTGACGGGCTTGACCGCCGCCCCCGCGCGCACCGTTGCGAACAGCGCGCCCCATGCCAGGCGCAGCCGGGGGCGCGGGGCCACCCGCTCGCCCATGGCGATCTGCACCAGACGGTCGCGCTCGGCCCCGCGCAGCAGTGCCCGCTGATGCTGCTGGCTGTAGAGCATTTGTGTGTAGTCGTTCCCGAACATCGTAACCCCTCCTGTTTGTTGATTCCCACCATAGAGACGGGCCAACAATCCGAAAGGACGCAAGGCGATTACGCGTTCTTTACGCGCCAAACGCCTGCGCCATCATCTGTTTCCCGGTTTCACGGTCAGACTGTTAGGAATTTACGACAAAGTTGTACTCAACTTTTTACCTACGACTAGGCTTCTCGTTTGTGAGATTTATGTTTTTCGTGTATGATATTATGGAACTGAAGTGTGCCGGAGACCTGTAAACGTGCCCAGTCGTTTCCGTCTGTTTTTCTGGATTCCCTTAGCGTTGCTCTTCGTCACAGTCCAGACCGGCCTAGCGAGTACGGTCTGCGAACAGGTCATCGAGACGGCGTTATTTGCGTCGGAAACAGCATGCTCCGGCCTCGGACGCAATCAAGCCTGTTACGGCAACCACCTCCTCGAAGCGGAACCGCAAGCGGGTTTCCGCGATTTCAATTTTGACGACATCGGCGATGTGATCGACATCACCGGCCTGGAGAGCCTGCGCTTGAGCGCGATGGATCTCGACGCCGGGTTGTGGGGCGTCGCACTCATGCGCCTGCAGGCGAACATCCCGCACCAGTTGGTGACGCGCAACGTCACGCTCGTGCTCTTCGGTGATGTGCAGATCCAGAACGAAGTCTCCGCGCCGCATCTGGCGGCCGTGCGCCCGCGCACACTGGCCAACGTCAACATCCGCCGCTACCCGCAGCGCGATGGCTACGTCATCGGCACGCTCGACCAGACGCAGATCGCGCTGGCCGACGGGCGGCTCGAAGACAACTCCTGGTTCCACGTCCAACTGCTCGAATCCGGGCGCAAGGGCTGGGTCGCGGCCAACACGGTCGACGTCATCGGCACCGCGTCGGAACTGAACGTCGTCGACATTCAGAGCGCCGAGTTCGGCCCGATGCAGGCGCTTTACCTCGAAACGGGCGATAACGCGACCAACTGCGAGGGCGTGCCGGAAAACGGCGTCCTCATTCAGACGCCCGACGGCGTCGCTACGGTGGACCTGTGGGTCAATGAAGTCAAGATCCGGCTCGGCTCGACGGCGTTCGTCCAGGCCAACGCCGGTGACAAGATGACGATCAAGATGATCGAAGGCTCGTCGCAGGTCGAGGCGCTCGGCGTTGACCAGTTCAGCGTCGCGGGCACGCAGCTTGAAGTGCCGATGAGCCAGAGCCTGCAACCGGCGGCCCCTCCGAGCCTGCCGCAGGCCTACGACGCCTCGTCGGTGCAAAGCATCCCGGTCGAAGTGCTGGAGCGCCCGATTGAAGTGGCGCCGCCGCTGCCGCAGGATCAGGTCGACTCGCTCAACCGCGTCAACCTGGCCGACATGGAGACGCCTGCCCCGCCGTCGCCGACCAACACGCCGACGATGGTGCGCACGTCCACGCCCGCTCCGACCAACACGCCGGTACCGACCGCGACGCGCACACCGCTGCCGCCGCCCACGGCGACGCGCACGCCCCTGCCGACTCCGACACCCGTGCCGCCGACCGCGACGCGTACACCCAGCCCTGTGCCGACCAGCACCCCTGCGCCCACGAGCACACCCGCGCCGTCGAATACGCCGCTGCCACCGCCGACCAGCACGCCGGTGCCGTCGAATACGCCGCTGCCGCCGCCAACCAACACGCCGGTGCCGCCTGACACGGCAGTACCACCACCGTCGAATACGCCGGTGCCACCTGACACGGCAGTACCACCACCGTCGAATACGCCGGTGCCGACCAACACACCGCTGCCACCGGCGACCAGCACGGTCGTCCCGCTCTCGGTGACGAATACACCGCCCGGCCCGCCGGATGTGCTGCCGCCGACCGAAACGGCGCTGGCGCAGTCGCCGCAAGAAGTGCCGACCGCCGCCCCCACCGCTCTTCCGGCCGATGCGGGTGTGACGGACGCAGCGCCGTCCGACGCGACACCGATGGCCTGAGGCCGATCGAGCGCACGAACCGCAATAAGGAACACGTCACTCAGTCCGAGTGGCGTGTTTTTTTGTGCATGGGATCAACCTTAGCGCGAAACGGCACCGATGATGTCGACGGCGCGACCGACGCCATCCTCCGCGCGGATCAGGTCGCCGAGTTCGGCGGCGCAGCGCCCCATCGCTTCGTCTTCGACAGCCGTCGCGATCGCCTCGGCCAACGTGCCTGCGCTCAGATTCCGCTGTGGGACCGGCCTGGGGCCGACGCCGCGCTCGTAGACCAGCTTGCCCCAGAACGGCTGATCGGCAATGAACGGGCAGATGACGCTCGGCTTGCCCGCGCGCAAACCTGCCGCCGTCGTGCCCGCCCCACCGTGATGGACGACCGCCGCCACGCGCGGGAACAGCCAGTCATGCGGCACGGACTCGACCATGTAGACGTTCTCCGGCAAACTGTCCGCCGTCAACCCGCCCCAGCCGCGGATGAGTATCGCGCGTTGGTCGCACTTTTCGAGCGCCTCCAGCACGATCCGCGCGCGCTCCGCACCCTTGCGGGCGCCCATGCTGCCGAAGCCGATGTAGATCGGCGGCGCGCCTGACTCCAGGAAGCGCATAAGCCCCGGCTCTGGCTGCCAGTCGCCCTGATGATCGAGAAACCAGTAGCCGGTCACGTGCGCGTGCGGCGGAAAGTCCTTCGGCACCGGCAGCAGATGCGCACTGTACGAATACAGCGCGGGCACCGGACTGCCATCGCCGCGCGTGAGCAAGTCGGGTATACCGCGCAGAGGTCGCAGCCCCAGCGCCTTCTTCCGCAGGTCGTTGATCAGCCCTCTGTACATGAGCGACGGCAGCGACATCAGCCCATAAGACAGGCGGTTGAACCAGCCGCCCAGCGCCAGCCCGGACATGAACGGCACCGGGAATTCCGACGTCGGCGTGTAGAACGGCAGCGGCAGCGACATAAACGCCGGAATGCCCAGCTTGTCGGCGATGTGCAGGCTGCCCAGGCACTTCGGATGGTAGACGATCGCGTCCGGCTCGAATGCCTGCGCGGCTCGCCATTCGTCGTCCATCGAGCGGCGGAGCGCGGGCATCATCTGCCGGGCGACGCTCATCGAGTCGCCGATGCCGCTCACCTCGCCCAGCGCCGCCTGCGATAGCCGCAGCAGGTCGTTATCCATATGCAGGTAACGCAGACCGTACTCTTCAATTGACGCCCGGTAGCCTTCGGACGTGCACAGCCCGACCTCGTGGCCTGCCGCTGTCAGCCCTTTGCCGAGCGCGATGAATGGCTGGATGTCGCCGCGTGTGCCGAATGTGGTGATCAGGATCTTCATGATGAGGTCTACGCTTTGGTCTGCTTGAGTGTCTGGTCAAGCTGGGCGCGGGATGCGGCGGCCAATTGGCGGATGACGGCCTTGCCCGCCTCGTTGTCGCCACCATCGGGCGGCGTCAGCAGCCGATCGAGCATGTCGGCGACCATCTCCATCACGGCGTCGAACGGCGGTAGTTGATCAGCGCTCTTGAAGTCGCCGATCGTCACCAGCCCATAGGACAGCATGTCCAGCACGTGCGAGGCCACGTCGGGATCGACGTCCGCTCGCACTGCGCCCGCCGCCTGCAGTGCGCGCAGGAAGCCCGCGCCGACGGCGTTCGACTCCATCGCCGCGAAGGCGTTATCCGGCCTGCGCAGGTAACTGCCCACCACGCGCCGGTCGCGCCGCATCATGGCCGCCATCAGTGGTCGGCTGTCGATCGCATACAGCACCGCGCGATAGATGCCGCCGATCGTACCGCCGCGCGGGTCAGCCTCGATGTGCTCCAGCCAGGTCGCCACGTACTGGCGCAGCTCGCGCGCGATCAGCGCCTCGAACAGGCTGTCCTTGTTCTCGAAATAGAGATAGACCGTGCCACGGCTGACGCCCGCCTCGTCGGCGATGTCGCTCATAGTCGTCTTGTCGTAGCCCTGGCGGATGATCACCGCCTCAGCCGCGCTCAGGATCTGCTGCTGCCGCTCGTCGCCGTCCGTCATCCGTTCGCCCCCGCCTCGCATATTGAACATATTGAACAAAATCTGACATTTTATTCAATTGTAGCAGGGCCGCAATCAGGAATCAAGGATATTCGGATGCGACATCAGGTCGGGGGCGGGCCGGACGAACAAGGATGATGGGCCGCATGTAGGGGCGAGGCGATGCCTCGCCCACCGAAGACAGACAGATGCCCCAAAACAAAAAGGACGCGCCGTTGCGCGTCCCATCGTAGACCAAATTGTCCGGCCGCCAAAAAGCTAACCGCCCTACGGCTCCACGAACATGTAACCGATGCCGAGCTGATTCTGGATGAAGCGCGGGCTGTCCGGGCGCGGCTCCAGCTTCTTGCGCAGGCGGCTGATATTCACCCACAGATACTGCGTTTCGTTCTCGTACTCCGGCCCCCACACCTTCTCCAGCAGCTGCTTATGCGTCAGCACCTGCCCGCGGTTGGTGACCAGGATGTGCAGCAGATCGTACTCGATACGCGTCAGTTCGAGCGGCTTGTTGGCTAGGAAGACTTCGCGCCGGGCGAAATCGACGTACAGATCGCCGACTTGCAGCGGTTCGCGCGCCCGGTCGGTGATGTGCAGGCGTTTGAAGATCGTGTTGACGCGCGCCATCATCTCTTCGCTGCTGATCGGGCGGGCGATGTAGTCATCCGCCCCGGCATTCAGCCCGCGCACCTTCTCCGTCTCGGAGGCTTTGTCCGCCACCAGGATGATCGGTGTTTCCGTGCGCGTGCGCAGCTTGCCGGTCACGTCGACGCCGTTCATGTCGCGCAGGGACGTGTCGACGATGATCAGGTCGAGCCGCGTCGCGTTGACGTCGCGGATGGCGTCCTCCGGCGAGCGATAGGTCAGCAGTTCGTAATCCATCGTCGCCAGGTTCTCGCTCAGCTCGCGCGCGAGCGTCGAACGGCCCTCGATGACCATGATGCTGTTCAACCCGCGTGACGGCGCGCGCGCGCCCGCAGCCGGGCCGCGCGATTGTGTCGGCGCTTCCGCAGCGGCGGCAGGCGGCTGTTGTTCCATCAGCGCCGCCGTGACCTTCATTTGCGTCGGCTGCGGCAGCGAGACGCCCGTCGTCGGCAGACTGATGACCGCGTAATAGGAGCTGCCGCTCTGGTCGACGTAGATGTGCCCGCCGTGCCGGTTGATCAGTTCGCGGCTCATGTAGAGGGCGAAGCTGTACGGGCTGATCTGGCCGTTGGCCTGGCGCAGCCCGCCGAGCAGATCCTGCATTTCGACCGCGACCTTGCCCGGCAGATCGTCGAAGATGAGCGCCGTCTCGTTGCCGCGCTGTTCGCAGCGCACGCTGATGACGACCTCTTGCGACATCAGGTTGACGAGCACGTAGAGCACGTTGGCAATCGCGCGCTCCAGCCGGTACTCGTCACCCTTGATCTGCGCGAGCTGCGGCCCGACGTCGACGCGCAGCATCCGGTGATACGGGTAGAACGCGCGGCTGTTGACCACGCGCTGCACGATCCCGGCGATATCGACCAGTTCGCGGTTGAGGATGACGCCACCCAGCTCCAGGTTGACCATGTCCAGGAAGTTGAGCCATAGCTGGCCGAAGCTGTCGAAATTCGTCTCCAGTTCGTGCAGCAGCCGGTCGCGCTCACGGTGGCTGAAGCCGCCGTGCTGCTCGGCCAGCATGCCGATCTGAGTGCGCACCTGCGCGTACGGCATGCGAATGTGATCGGCGATGATCTCTTGCAGCAGCGCGCGCGTCGCCTCGTCGCGTGGGGACTGCGCACTGTCGCGGATCAGACCGGCCCAGTTGAGCTTGCCGCTGTCCAGGCCCTCGATGCGCACGAACTCAATCGAGATGGCGCGCTCCTGCTCGGCCAGCTGCAGGTCGACGATCGGGTACTCTTCGCTGTGGACGTTCGGCCGCGAGACGACCGTCTGCGCATTCTGCAGCTGCGACGCCACATAGGACGGATCTTCCGCCCCGTTGGCGAGCAGGCGAAGCAGCACATCCGCCGGTTGGTTGAGCACTTCCGACGGCTGGATGCCCGTCATCTCGCCGAACTGCGGGTTGCAGAAGGCGATCTGGTCGCTTTCGTCGACGAAGAAGATACCCTCAGAGATCGAGCGCAGGATCGCCTCCAGGCGCCCCGTCTTCTCCCAGATCGTCGCCGTCAGCGTGATGCGGTAGAACATCTGCCCGGCAGTGCGCACCAGGTTCTCGATCAGGTTGACGTCTTCCTGAGTGAAGCTCTTGCCCGCGCCCGCTCCGGCGAACAGGCCACCGATGAAGATGTTCGAGACGGCGATCGGCACGAACAACACCTGCGGCGACAGCAGCGTGTGGAACAGCGGCAGCAGCGGCCCTGTCTCGACCGCGCGGCCATCGAAGACGGCGGGCTTGGACGCCGCGTCCGTCTGCTCCACCACCTGCGCGATGACGCCGTTCTTGAGCAGCTTGTCGAAAGCCTGGATCGCCTCGTCGTTGTTGCAGTCGACGAAGACGGTCTCCGTGGGCGCTGCCGGGTTATCGTAGAACCAGACCAGCGACTGCCCGGCGTGCGGCACTTCTTCGACCAGTTCGCGCAGCGCCGTCGCCACCTCGTGGGTGGCGTTCAGGTTGGCGAAGCGTTCCCAGCCGCGCAGCAGATGGCGGCTTGACTGCACGTTGACGTACTGCTGTTGATACTGCGCGACCTTCTGCAGCGCGACGGCGAGCTGCGCCGCGAATGGCTCGAACACGATCAGGTCTTCGTGCGTCAGCGCCACGTCCGGCATAGCATAGATGCCCATCGCACCCATCAGCTGATCCTGATAGACGAGCGGCAGGATCATGACCGATTCGGCGGCGGGCAGCACCGGGATTTGCGCGTAATTCGGGTTCTCGCGCACGTTGTGATAGATCTGCGTGATGCCGTTCTCAATCGTCCAGCAGAATGGATCGTAGCGGTCGAAGCGGACGATGCTCTCATAGAGCTTGCCGCGGTCGAAGGTCGGCTCGCCGCCCGCGTACAGATGCACGACGTCGCCGCCGCGCAGCGCGAAGGCCACGCCGTACAGCCGGTACGTCGTCACCAGCAGATGGACGGCGTCCAGCATCAGCGTCTGATCGTCCGATGCGTTGTAGAGCAGGCGCGAGAGCGAGGCGATCGCGTGCAGATTCTGCGTGCGATGCGCCAGCGCACGGCTCTGCCGGTGCTGTTTGACCATCAGGTTCAGGCGGTGTTCCAGTTCGACCGGTGTCATCGCCTGGATGAAGAAGTCGTCCGCGCCCGCCTTGAAAATCTGCTCACGCCGTGACTCGTCGAGCGCATCGCTGACGACGATCACCGGGATGCTCGGATTGCGCCGCTTGATCTCCGTGACGAGTTTGACCGCCTCTTTACGGAAAATCGTGTCGTCGATGACGATCAAATCGTAGCGAATATTCTGCAGCGAACGCACCGCCTCGGCAGCGTTGTTGATCGGATAGTAATCGAATTGTTCAGCCGCGACTCCGGTTATCCAGTGATCCCCGCGCGAACTGACAAGCATAACAGGCGCAGGTTTAGTGCTCTGTGCAACCGCCATATCGACCATGAGTTCAATAGCCTGACGACAATAATCGGGATCGTACACCTTAAGTGTAATACAGTTTTTTTCAATTCGGCGCAAGCCTTAGCATGGCATTACAAAATCCATGCCAATCCCACCTGGACGGCCGTTTTCGCTCACTACCGAAAACAAACGCTGCCGCAAGATTGGGTGTATCAACCAAGAATGCACATCGTAATGCGCGAGCTTTGTGTTATGCTAGAAACATTGCCACGGGGCGAGTTCCGTGAGGATCGATTCATGCTCAAGCAGTTGAATGACAACGCGGCTGGAAATCATAACGACCAGTTGACGCAGACAGGCAAGCTTCCGACCGATAAGCTGCTGCCCAAGCCGCGCAAGAAGCGCGATACCGATACGCTCGATCTGGGCGCCATGCGCCCCTGGCGTATCTCCCTCAACATCAAGCAGGTCGACATGCAGTTGATCTTCGATCTCAGCGGCCAGGTACTGCTTGGTCGGCGCGACCCGGAGAACAACCTGCTGCCGAACATCGACCTGTCGCCCTTCCGCGCGGAAGAACTCGGCGTCTCGCGCGGCCACCTGACGATGAGCCTGGAAGGCAACACGGTCGTCGTCATCGATAACCACAGCATGAACGCGACCCATCTCAACGGGCGCTTCTGCGAGCCGGGCCAGCCCTACACCCTGCGTCACGGCGACGAGCTGATGCTCGGCATGATGACGCTCCAGGTTGAACTGCTCGTCAACCCGCTCGAACAATAACCCAGCCCTCAGCCTGAAACAGACAACAAAAAACCGCACGAGCGATGCTCGTGCGGTGTCTGGTTGCCCGATTTAACCGGACGTTCCCGAACTAGTAGCGGTCGCCGCGGCCACCACCATAGTTGCTGCGCGGGCGCTCTTCCCGTGGACGCGCCTCGTTGACAGTCAACGTGCGGCCATCGAGTGCCGTGCCGTTATAACGCCGGATCGCTTCCTGCGCATCCTCGTCAGATGCCATTTCCACAAATCCGAACCCCTTGGAACGACCGCTGTCACGGTCAATGATGATCGCGACGTCAACGACTTCGCCCACCTGTGAAAACAGTTCCTGCACCTGCTCCTGCGTGGTACCGTAAGACAGGTTGCCGACGTACAGTTTCTTTGCCATCTTGGCAAACTCCCCAAAACGTGACTTGCAAATTGATAGAGAGGTGTAAGTTAACGTGGCAAACTGTGCGGAGTCCTCATCGGGGCCGAATTTGCAGATAACCTGTGCCCAGGGGGTCACACTCTATCGCAGACATCATCGCATAATTTTTTACAATTGTCTACTAGCAATCCGCCGTAAAAACACCATTTAGGGTGCTCGAAACCCGAAGTTTAGTACATATTCCTCATAGGTCGACGCGAATTGATAAGTATTACATCCTATTACGGCGACTAACACATGCGTGAGCGACTTCACACCGACCCCAGCCACAGCACATTGACAGAATCAAAAATGCCGCCAGGCACAAGGCACAGGCGGCATTCATTTTCAGATTATCGACCGTTTAGTAGCGGTCGCGGCGGCCACCGCCGTAGCTGTTCGAGCGCTCTTCGCGCGGGCGCGCTTCGTTGACGGTCAACGTGCGATCGTCAAGCTGCGAGCCGTTGAGGCGCTTGATCGCCTCCTGAGCAGCATCTTCACTCGCCATTTCGACGAAGGCAAAGCCCTTCGAACGGCCAGTGTCGCGGTCGGTGATGATGGCGATGTCGGTGACGTCGCCCATTTTCGAGAACACAGTGTGCAGCTGTTCCTTGGTCGTGTTATACGACAGGTTGCCCACGTACAATTTCTTTGCCATCTTGGCAAACTCCTGAAAGATAGAGGCGTTCGAATGATAGAGGAGGTCAGTTGACGCGGCAAACTGTGTGGGAGTCGAAGACAGAACAAAATTTGCGAGTGAACTTAAGCTGAAGACCTTGAGGGTCGCACCCTATCAGAATACATTATGACACACCTTACGCTGCCTGCCAAGGGTGAGTTTTCGAGAAAGCGGATAAGCAAATTGGCGAGTGAGCCTTTAGCTTTTAGCTTTTGGCTTTTAGCCGGATGGGAGAGAGCTATCGGCGGTCGGCTTGCGGCTGTCTGTCTCAGGTCACCCGTTCCTCGTAGGGACGAGGCGTGCCTCGTCCGGAGCATCTGGTGCGCTGGTTGGCTGTCGGCGGTCAGCTTTCGGCCAAAGGCTATCCGCTAACCGCTAAATGCTAATTCGCTAATTTGCTTTGGCTCTTGGCCGGGTGGCAGCGGGCTACCGGCGATCGGCGGTCAATCCTCGCGTACGAGGCACGCCTCGTCCCTACAAAATCGCACCGTGAACCGATCCCAACTGAGCACTGAGCACCGAGTACTGAGCACCCTCTTGCCGCACCGTGTACTGTGAACCGGGCACCGTGAACCGATCCCAACCGAGCACCGAGCACCGAGTACTGAGCACCCTCTTGCCGCACCGTGTACTGTGAACCGGGCACCGTGAACCGATCCCAACCGAGCACCCTCTTGTCCCTCTCACTTCCTGCCCGTCAGGATCAGCACCACGCCGCCGATGATGCACAACATCGCCGGCAGGCCGAAGCGACCGAGCGACTCGCCGCCCAACCCCAGGCCGATCAGGACGGCGATCACCGGGTTGACGTAAGCGTAGCTCGTCGCCAGCGAGGGCGAGACCGTGCGCAGCAGATAGCTGTAGGCCGAATAACCGATCAGCGCGCCGACGAACAACAGGTAAAGCAGCGCGAGCACCGATTCGACCGAGGGCACGTGCGTGATCTGTTCGCCATGCAGCAGGCCCGCCAGGGTCAGGAACAGCCCCGCGCACAGCATCTCCGCGCCGACAGCCACCAGCCCTGGCGCGGTGCGCACATCGCGCTTCCACACGGAGCCGTAGGCCCAGCTCATGGCCGAGACGAGCAGCAGCACAAAGCCGAGCGGATTGGCCGAGATTTCGCTGCCGACGTTGAGGAAGACGATGCCGATGAAGCCCAGCACGACGCCGATCCATTCGCGAGCGGTCGGGCGTGTGCCGCGCAGGCTGCCCCAGATCGACGCCCACAGCGGCACGGTCGCGATCATGAGCGCCGCCGTGCTCGACGAGACGGTCTGCTCGGCCACGGTCACCGCGCCGTTGCCTATGCCGGGGATCAGGACGCCGAAGACGAGGCCCCAGCGCCACTCGCGCCAGGTCGGCATCCGCGCGCCGCGCAGCCGCAGCACGATCAGCATGATGGCGCCTGCGGATGAGAAGCGAATGCCGCCCATCAGCAGCGGCGGGAGTGACTCCAGGCCGATGCGAATCGCGAAGTAGGTCGATCCCCAGATCAGGTAAACCGCAAGCAAAGCGAGTAAGACAGGCGTGGAAAGAGCAAGCGCGGCGCGGCGCTTCCGCAGGGTTTGCGCAACCGAAGTCACGATCGATTCTCCGAACAGTGCAAGGCTATCGATCTACTCTAGCAGGGCCGCTCGCGCGTGTATAGCACCACGACGCGGATTAGCGCATTAGCGGATTAGCACATTAGCGAATTAGCTTTAGCGGATAACGGATAGCCATAAGCCGAAAGCCGACCGCCGATTGCCATCCCCTTCCGGCCAACAGCCAATCGCCAACAGCCAACAGCTAATCGCTAATGGCTAACAGCCAACCGCCCGGTCACGATCAGCACGACACCGCCGATGATGCAAATCATGGCGGGCAGGCCGAACTGCCCCAGCGATTCGCCCGCGATCGTCACGCCGATCAGCACGGCGACAAGGGGGTTGACGTAGGTGTGGCTGGTGGCCAGCGTTGGCTTGACGTGCTTGATCAGGTACGAGAAGCGCCCGTAGCCGATGAACGAGCCGAAGATCAGCAGGTAGATGACGGCGATGGTCGAACTCAGCGACGGCATGTGCGTGATCTGCTCGCCGCGGATGGCGCTCGCCGTCAGCAGGAAGACCCCGGCGCACATCATTTCCGCCGCCGCGCCGACCAGCCCCGGCGCCGTCTGTGCGTCGCCCTTCGAGACCGCGCCGAACGACGTCCCGAACGCCGCCAGCAGCAGCGCCACCAGGCCAATCGGCTCGGCGGCCAGTTTGCCATTCAGATTGAGCAGGATGATGCCGACGAAACCGATCATGACGCCCAGCCATTCACGCCGCGTCGGGTGCACACCGCGCAGGCGCATCCACAGCGTCGCCCACAGCGGCACGGTCGCCGACGTCATCGCGGCAGCGCTCGTCTCGACGTACTGCTCGGCGAAGGTGACGCCGCCGTTGCCCAGCGCGATCAGCAGGAAGCCGAAGAACGCCGCCAGCCGCCACTGCGCCAGCGTCGGCATCGGGTTGCCCCGTGCGCGCAGGAACACCATCAAGGCGGTTCCGGCGAACATGAACCGTCCCCCGGCCATCATCAGCGGCGGGAACGACTCCAGCCCAATCTTGATGCCGAGATAGGTGGTGCCCCAGATGATGTAGATGGAGCCCAGCGCAACGATGACAGGCAGCGGCAACGGCAAGTGCACATGGGCACTACGTTCGCGCAGCGCATGGGTTAATGAAGACACGTCGAGAATGCTCCGAAAAGAGGTGTTCGTACACCTTTGACTTTAACAGGCTTCACCCATGCTGTATATAGCCGAGTCGCGTTAAGATTCGTTTTTTCGGCAGCCGATGGCGCACCAATTTCCGCCTCATAGAAACGACTCGGACGGGCGCATCGAATCGCTGTGCGGCCATGACTCCGGCGGAGAAAACGAACAGGGCGGAGATCGTCCGCCCTGTCGCATGATCGTTGAAGTGAAGAGAGCGGCTATGGGGTCATGAAGGTGTCCGCCGCGCCGGGCGCAGCCGGGCAGCCGTTGAAGCGGACGTTGTAGATCTTGCCCTCCGCGTCCGCCGCGCCGACGACCTGGAACTCGCCGCTGCTCAGACGGAAGATACGAATGCCGTGTCCATCTTCGATCACGGTGTTCGTCTCCGGCACGCCGAGCGCGTCGACCTCGTCCGGCGTCGTCGTGAAGGCGAGCTGGCCTTTGCCGTCGCTGCCGATGGCGTAGACCTCGATGTTGCTGGCGTCACAGTAAACGGCGAACGTCGCCCACTGATCGCTGCTGTTCAGGCGTCCATCCGTAAAGACGGGCTGCCCGCCGCCGATGACGCTGCCGGGGCCGCTGACCTCGACCGCGAACGTCGACTCGCCGGTGCTGTCGTTATCAGAAACCAGATAGTAGTGCGCGCCCGGCGTCAGTGCGACGGACACGGTGGACAGCAGCTCGCTCGACACGGCGCCGAGGCAGCCGGTGCCAGGATCAGCCGGATTGAAGTCGACGTAAATGTAGCTGTAGTGTCTGACACCGGTGTAGCTGACCAGGGAGAACGAATACGTCCCCGCCGTGTCCACCTGGAAGGGAATGGCGACATAGATGGTGGGGAAGCTCGCCGGAATACAGGACGTCCCGGCAATCCCCTGAGCATGGTAAATCGGTCCCGTCGCCGGGATGACGGCGCTGATGGTCGACGTTCCGGCGTGCGCCGTGACCAGCGTCAACGCCAGGACGAGGATGAGAGCGATCACGACAAACCAACGCAACCGTGTGCGAGACATAAGACCTCCAATTCACACAACGCGCAAGAAGCAATCACCTTTGACCTTATCCTATGGGATACCCTGGTGAGCGCGCAGCGAGACACCGCGAAATGCGTAAATTTGCCCTGCGACGAGGCGCGACGAGGCCGTGCAAATCGGCCTGCACGCCTGTAGACTCGTGAGGAGACAAAGACACGGCGCGCGAGCGCGAATGGGCACCGATACCATGCTTCGCAAACTCCCCTTTCTGACATTGCTTCTGTTCATCATCTACCTGCGATTCGTCCGCCCATGGCAGTTGCGCTGGGGCGCGACCGACGACGAGATCGCCCGCGCCATGCCCGGCGACGACGTGGTCAAAGGGCCGACGTTCGACGCCACACGTGCGCTGACCATTCAGGCGCGACCAGAGCACATCTATCCCTGGATTGTGCAGATGGGCGTCTCGCCGAGGGCGGGCTGGTACTCGTACGATCTGCTCGACAATCTCGGCCAGCCGAGCGCCGAGGTCATCCGGCCAGAGCTGCAGCAGCCGCACGTCGGCGACGTGATCCCGATGAGCCCGGACGGCAAGAACGGGCCTTACGTCAAGGATTTCGTGCCTGATCAATGGATGCTGTGGGGCGACCAGGTCGGCGACATGACCTGGATCTGGGGGCTGTACCCTGTGGACGAGCGGCACACCCGCCTGATCACGCGCGTGCGCCTCAAGTATCGCTGGCTCTCACCGGCGATCGTGTTCGCCGTGCTGATCGAGTTCACGGACATCATGATGATGCGCAAGTCGATGCTCGGCATCAAGCGCCGCGCGGAGCAATTGGCAGGCGAATAGCGCACAACGTCTGAGCAGCAGACGACCGGGCGATCACGAACGTCGCCCGGTATTTCGGCGTCGGGATACGAAAGTTGCGCTCGACCTGCCACGTCCGTTTGCCCGCCGAATCCTCATGCGCTAACTGCCCGAACAACGTTCAATGCATTCTGAATTTATCAAACGTTCATGGACATTCGCCGATCTTGTGATAAACTTCACAGTAGACTGACCAGTCGGTTTGATCGAGCGACTATTGGCGGTTGGCCTTTGGCGATTGGCTTTTCGCCCTTCTTGATACGACAGTCAGTGCACAGATCAGCGATTATGGCAGGCAATGTAGGGGCGAGGCGGTGCCTCGCCCATGACCGACCTGAAGAGAGATTTCTTACCGAGCACTGAGCACTGAGTACCGAGCACTAAATACCCATGCCCGACCCGACCCCCACCCCACGAGACCCGGAACAGACGCGCGGACGCATCCTTGACGCCGCGCTCGACATCTTCGCCCGCAAGGGCTACCACGACGCCAGCGTCGACGAGATCGTCGAGTCGTCCGGCTCGTCGAAAGGCTCGGTCTACTTCCACTTCCCGAACAAGCAGCGCCTGTTCCTGGCCCTGGTCGATAAGTTCGCCGACGTGCTCGAACGCCACGTGCACGAAGCCGTCGCCGACGAAGCCGCCGGTATTCAGCGCGTGCGCCTGGCGCTGGAAGCGGTCATGAACACGTTCGGCAAATACCGCGCCCCGGCCAAGGTGCTGCTTGTGCAGGCCGTCGGGCTGGGCAGCACCTTTGAAGAGAAGCGCATGGAAGTTCAGCAGCGTTTCGCCCTGCTGATCAAGCACTATCTCGATCAGGCGGTCGAGGTCGGCGACATCGAGCCGGTCGATACCGAGATGGTCGCCTTCGCCTGGATGGGCGCCATCTACGAGATCGTGATCCGCTGGGTCTACACCGGCCAGCCGCACCCCGACCGCATCCTGTCGAGCCTGCTGCCTTTCCTGCTGCGCAGCGTCGGCTTCGAGGACGAACCGGACACGCAACAAAACGATGTAGGGACAGGGCGCGCCCTGTCCGACACCGCATCCACCAATCCGCAATGACCAGGATCACTGATACAACGACGATGCAAAACGGACACGCCCACAGCAACGGCCACAGCCCTCAACTGATCGCGATCACGCGCGAGGTCGAGCTTGACTCGCCGGAGTCCTTCCTGCGCGCCTTCGACGGCCTGCCGCGCCTGTTCTGGCAGCGCGGAACCTACGCCAGTGCCTTCGCAGGCGCGGGCATCGCCATGGACATCCGGGCGGCGGGCAAAGATCGCTTCACGCAGGTGCGCCGCGCCATCACCGAGGTCGCCGCGCGCGCGCTCATCGTCTCGGATGCGTCCGGCGAGGTGCGCCCGCGCTGGTTCGGCGGCTTCAGCTTCACGCCGGATGGCAGCGATGATCCGTTGTGGGCTGCCTTCGGCGCCGCGCGCTTCATTCTGCCGCGCTACCTGCTGACGCGCGTCGGCGGCTTCCACTGGCTGACGATCAGCGACTACGCGGGCGGCGACCGGGAGGCCCGGCTGGCGGCGCTCAAGGCCGAGTTCGAGCGCTTTGGCCCCGGCTTCGGCGCCGCGGCACAGACGACCGCCCCGTCATCGCCTGCACATGGCCTGACCGAGCGCACCGACCGCGAGACGTGGATGCGGCAGGTCGAAGGCGCGGTCGAGATGATCCAGGATGGCGCCCTGCGCAAGGTTGTGCTGGCGCGTGCGCTCGAAGCGGAGTTCGACGGCCCGCTTGATCCGCTGGCGGCGCTGGCTCAGCTCGAACACAGCTACCCGACGGCTTATCGCTTTCTGTTCGAGCCGGAAGCGCGCGCGGCCTTCTTCGGCGCGACGCCCGAACGGCTCGTGCGCATGGACGAGGGCGAGCTGCACACGGGCGCGCTGGCGGGTTCCGCTCCGCGCGGCGCCACGCCTGAGGAAGACGATCGCTTCGCCGCCGAGCTGCTCGCCAGCAAGAAGGATCGCCACGAGCACGCGCTGGTCGTCAACTGGCTGCGCGAGACGCTGGCGCCGGTCACGCGCGCGCTCACCGTCGGCGAGGCGCCGCAGGTGATCCAGTTGCAGAACATCCAGCACCTTTACACGCCCGTGCGCGCGACGCTCAAGACCAGGGCGCACATCCTGCAGTTCGTCGAGCGCATGCACCCGACACCCGCCCTCGGCGGCGATCCGCAGGCGGCGGCGCGCGAGGCCATCGCCCGCATCGAACCGCTGGCGCGCGGCTGGTATGGCGCGCCGGTCGGCTGGCTCGACGGCGACGGCAACGGCGAGTTCGCGGTCGCCATTCGCTCGGCCGTGGCAAAGGATGCGCGCGTGCGCCTGTACGCGGGCGCGGGCATCGTCGGCGACAGCATCCCAGCCAGGGAGTGGGACGAGACGGCGCTCAAGTTCAAGCCGCTGCTCGGCGCGCTGGGGCTGAATGGTGCTCAGTTCTCAGTGCTCGGTGCTCAGTCGGCCAAGACAGTGCTGAGTTCCGAGTTCTGAGGGATGAGTTCAAGATGCATTCGATGAGATCCGAGAGGGTGAACTTGAGCAACCTATCCAGCGCACCGTCCGCCGACGAGTCAACTCGTCGGCTCGCCCAAATCAAGCATACTGAAGATGCTTCGTCACTTGCCGCCCGCGTAGCGTTCGCCTTGCCGACGCCAATTACGGGCCGTTCACTATCGAAAGTCGGAAAGTACCGAGCACTGAGCACCGAGTACTGAGCACTCTTTTCCAGAACTGTGAACTATGAACCGCGAACCCAATCCGAGCACTGAGCACCGAGCACCGAGCACGATTTACGCGCCCAACCGCAACTACGTCTGGACGTACACCATCGTCGACGAGCTGGCGCGCGCGGGCCTGCGCGACGTCGTGATCGCGCCCGGCAGCCGCAGCACGCCGCTGACGATGGCCTTCGCGCAGCACCCGGCCATCCGCGTCTGGTCGCACATCGACGAGCGCGGCGCGGCCTTCATGGCGCTCGGCCTCGGCCTGGCGCACGACGCCCCGGCGGCGGTCGTCTGCTCGTCGGGCACGGCGGCGGCCAACTTTTACCCGGCCGTCGTCGAGGCGCATTACGCCCACGTGCCGCTGCTCGTCCTGACGGCGGATCGTCCGCACGAGCTGCGCGACAGCGGCGCTAACCAGACGGTCGATCAGGTCAAGCTCTACGGCGATCACGCCCTCTGGTCGGTCGACGTGGCGCTGCCGGAAGCCAACCCGCCGGACGTCGTGCTGCGCAATCTGCGCACGCTGGCCGACCGCGCCTACGCGCTGGCGAATGGATCGCCCAAGGGCGCGGTGCATCTCAATTTCCCGTTCCGCAAGCCGCTCGAACCGACCGAGGTCGACGGCGAAGGCCGCGAGATTGCATGGGGGTGGGACACCTCACCCCCCGTCCCCCTCTCCGTGCACGGAGAGGGGGAGGCAGAATCGAATGATTCTGTACGGGCGGCATATATGCCGCCCGCCGATGCCCCCGCTCCGCACACGCAAATCGAACGTGGAGCACTGCTGCCCACTCGCGATCAGATGAATCGGCTCAAGGCGCTGGTGAAACGCAGCCAGCGCGTCTTGATCGTGTGCGGGCCGCGCACACCGTGGGGCGAGTTTGGCAGTCTGGTGGATAATCTTGCGATGGGCGGAGCAGTCCTCCTGGCAGATGGGCAGGCAAGTCCACATTACTATCCTGACCAATCGAACGTGATCGCCGACTATGACTTTTTCTTGCCGATGGCGCGCCAATGGCCGCATCCTCAGGTCGTCCTGCACTTTGGCGCGATGCCGACCTCGCAAACGCTGCTCGATTATCTAAGCGCGATTCAGCCCGAACACCGCATCGTCATCAGCGGCGATGGCACCTGGACGGATTTCGATCATCGGATTGACTGGTTCATTCAGGCTGACCCTGTTGTGGTGGTCGAGAAGCTTCTCAACGTCTGGTACACGAATCGTCGCCGAGATGTGGCGTGGTATGATCTATTCGCAAGCGCCGATATGACCAGTGAGCGGGCGTTCAATCGGGCTGTGAAAGAGGTCGCCTGGTTTGATGGCGCAGCCGTCTCGGACACAGTGACGCTTTTGGAAACGGGCAATGTGTTCGTCGCGAACAGTCTGGCAGTGAGGCACCTCGACCAATTCGGCTTTGCACATCTCAAGAAAGACTTTCGCGTCTTCTGCAACCGTGGCGCGAGCGGTATCGACGGCACGATCAGCAGCGCGCTTGGCGTCGCGGTATCCGATCCGAACAGGCCGACCGTGCTCATCACCGGCGACCTCGCCTTCTACCACGACATGAACGCCCTGCTCGCCGCGAAGCGCAACGGCATCCACAACCTCGTGATCGTCCTGCTCAACAACGACGGCGGGCAGATCTTCCGCCGCCTGCCGATCCATGACGAGGCGTTCGAGCCAACCTTCACCGATCTGTTCGTGACGCCACACGGGATGACCTTCGAGCACACGGCCGCCCAATTCGGCTTTGACTATGCGCAAACGCGCGAGCGCGACGATTTCCGCGCGGCTTTCGAGGCGGCACTGGCGAGCGGCAGACCGAGCATTGTCGAGGTCATCACCGACGCCGAGGAAGACGCCCGCCGCCGCCAGGCGATCATGGATCACGTGGCGACAGCGCTGAAAACTCTTGATCCGCCAGGGACTGAAGTCCCTGGCTAAGGTTGCGCTCCGTAAACGGAGCTTGAATACCGGAGGTCTGGTAGATGATCCGATACGCTCTCACGGCACCTTGAAACGAAGTCACCAAAGGTAACTGTGAACCGTGAACCCATCACCAGGCACCGAGCACTGAGCACTGAGTACCGAGCACGCAGTACTTGATTGACATCGACCAAAGGAGCACATTGTTATGAGCGAAACCATCACCCCCCGCTACGTCAAATCCGGCGCGGAATGGCAGGAGATCAAGCCGTACAGCGAAATCACCTACCACAAGACCGAGGGCATCGCGCGCATCGCCTTCAATCGCCCCGACGTGCGCAACGCCTTCACGCCGGACACGATCCAGCAGATGACCGAAGCGTTCATGGACGTCTGGGACGACCCGGACATCGGCGTCATCCTGCTGACCGGCAACGGCCCGGCCAAGGATGGCAAGTGGGCCTTTTGCAGCGGCGGCGATCAGAAGGTGCGCGGTGACGCCGGCTACGTCGGCAGCGATAAGGTCGCGCGGCTCAACGTGCTGCCGCTTCAGCGCATCATCCGCACCATCCCCAAGGTCGTGATCGCGCTCGTGCCGGGCTATGCCATCGGCGGCGGCCACGTCCTGCACGTGATCTGCGACCTGACGATTGCGGCGGATACGGCGGTCTTCGGCCAGACCGGCCCGCGCGTCGGCAGCTTCGACGGCGGCTATGGCAGCAGCTACCTGAGCCGGATCGTCGGCCAGAAGAAAGCGCGCGAGATCTGGTATCTGTGCCGCCAGTACGATGCGCAGCAGGCGCTCGACATGGGGCTGGTCAACACCGTCGTGCCGCTGGAAGAGCTGGAGGTCGAAGGCGTGCAGTGGGCGCACGAGATCATGCAGCACTCGCCGCTCGCGATCCGCATCCTCAAGGCGTCGATGAACGCCGACGTCGACGGCCAGACCGGCATTCAGCAGCTTGCGGGCGATGCGACGCTGCTCTTCTACATGACAGAGGAGGGCCAGGAAGGCCGCAACGCCTACGTCCAGAAGCGCAAGCCGAACTACCGCAAGTATCCGTGGCGACCGTGAGAGGGCGCCCACCCATGTAATGGGACGGGCTACAGCTTGCGCTCCCTGCGGGAGCTTAGAATTCAAGCGCAACTATGCATCAAGCCCTCGCAGAGGGCGCCAGCGCTAGCCAGAGGATTTCATTCCCTGGCGGTGGTCGCCCATCCATGAAATCGAATGGGCTACAGACTGCGCTCCCTGCGGGAGCTTGATATCATGCCGTAGTCGGCTTCCAGCCCTCGCAGAGGGCGTCAGCGCTAGCCGGGGGATTTCATTCCCCGGCAATATGCTCAAGCCCTGCGTACAGCGTGTTGGTGGCGTGATGTTGTTTCTGGTTCTCAATGTAGCGGATGACGATATCGCGGCTGCGCTGGCCAAAGGTATGGATTGAGTAGCCTTCTTGCCAGAAGAACCGTTCCTCCGCATCCGGGAATGCCAAATTGACATCGCGTGAGGCAATAGCCTTCATGTCGCCGATCCACTTGGTGAGCAGGACGGTCGGAGGGACAGACGCCGCGACATGCACATGATCAGTAACGCCATTGAGCGCCAGAATCTGACATCCCATGCGATCGGAGGTCTGCCGAATAGACGGATAGACGATTTGCTCAATAGTCGGTGTCAGGATCGGCTGGCGATACTTCGTCGCCCACACCACGTGATACAAACACACCCAATGAGCCACAGCGCACCGCTCTTTCGTAACATCGCGCGTGATCTGATTATAGCAATGCGTTCGCCCACCCATGTAATGGGATGGGCTACCGATGCGCTCCCTACGGGAGCTTAGAATTCAAGCGCAACTATGCATCAAGCCCTCGGAGAGGGCGCAATTGTTTGACGGGGGATTTCATTCCCCGGCAGCAGGCGCTTGCCTCACGCATTCCCTTCGCTCGTGAAAACGAGCATAGGATAGAAGTAGCGCGCCCTTCTGCGGGGAATCTGTCGATGCGTATCCTCATCTTTGTGCTGTCGGTCTTGCTCTTTCTGCTTACGGCGCCTGCCAATGCGCAGGAGCAACCGCTGGACATTGCGCTCGCTCAACCAGACCTGGATGATTATCTTAGGGCTATTCCTTCGATATTTGCTCATCCAGAGGAGCTAAGCGGAGATCTGGCAAAGATCGTCTTCCTCGAAATCGAGTTGCGTTTCGGTGAGCAACTCAGTGCCGAAGCACATCAGACACTCCGCACGGCCATAGATTCGCTCAACTCTTATTTTGGCAGCGCTGATACGCTCCCGATTATCCGCCAACACTGGGAACATGCCCTGCTCATCGCCTGGCTGAGGGAAAGCGATGTCAATCTGGCGACTTCATCCCATCTGGTTCTCGAAGACTACAACATCGACGTCAGCCGACATGATTTTGATGGCGATGGCATCCCGGAACACATCCTTGATGTCTTGCGTGATTGTCAATCCGCCACCTGCCAGGGGGAGTCGCGCAATCGCACGGACGCGGGTTATGCAGACTACGTCGTTATTCAGGGGACAGACTCGCGAAACTATCGCTTGATCTCAGTGCCACTGCCCTGGCTTGGTGTCGGATATAACGTGTACAGCAGCCAGTATGGTGATCTGTATCCATTGGGCTTCCGAGATGTCACGGGAGATGGTTTTGACGAGTGGTTATGGATTGAGTGGGACTATGTCGCGCGGTATAGCGGCTATCGCATCCAGCTCCACATACTCGCCTGGCGTGATGATGAAATTGTCGATCTCTTTCGCGATCATGCATCCGCCCAGTGGCTCGACGTGACAGGCAATGCCTATACGCTGGAAGACATGAATGTCTGGCACTTTGAAGAAGTGGCCGGGCAGCCCACAACCATCGTACAGACCGTACCGGTCAGAGACAACTGGGACTGCAACTACGAAACCGTGACTCGCTTCACATGGGACGGTGCGTTCTTTGTGCCTGGTGAGGCCGAAACCCGATTGCCTCATACGTTCGCGTGTCTGGTGCGTGCAGCCGAGCAGGCCATGATCGATGGACGGGCAGACGCAGCCATCCCGCTATATGACGCCGCACTTGCACTCGACCCGCAGGAAGACTATTCAGCATATACGCGCGTGCGCCTGGCGCTGGCCTATGCTCACATGGGACGGCTGAAGGATGCGCACGATATGTTCGAACAGGTCAACAGACTACCGCGCATCGCTGACGAACTCCCTGGGGAGCGCTCTGGCGACAACACCATCCCGGAATTAGTGACTGCTTTGCTCGATGCCTACGGGGAACAGCCCACGCTGGAGAATCTGTGCCTGGCCGCGCATCAGTTCGTCACCCAACAGCCGGTCTACATCTTCGACCAACTCGGTCTGCTGGCCGGGACGCTGACCTCTGCGGACGAGTACCGTGGTTATCCGCCCGTGTTCCTGAGCGAAGTCATGGAAATGGGCTGTGATCTCGCGCCAGTATTCCGATCTGCTCTGGAGCAAATCCATGTCCCGATAGACACATCCCCAGCCACCGCATTAGTGGCAAAGGGTTGGCCAGTAGAAGCAAGTTTTCATGCTGACCTCAATGCGGATGGTATTGACGAGTGGCTGATCTGGATCGATGCGGAGACCATTCCGCCAGCGCTCTTCGTCTCAACGGAGAGCGGATACCGGGCTACCCTATGGAGAGACGCACCTGGATTCCGTGGCACTTATCCGCCCGACGAGAATTTCCACCTTCAGTCGATAACACTCCCCGATCAGACGGTCGCATTGGCGGGGCTTGATTACATCCTTATCGCCCCGCTGGCTACAAGGCTGGAACAAATCGGAGGCGGCCCAGTGTGTGAGGAAGCCCACCGCGTTGGCGAACTTTCCCTCTGGCATCTGGACGGAGAAACGCTGTCCCGTTTCTTCATGACGAGCGTCTGCGACGACGCCGACATCGACGATCTGATTACGCGGAATGGCATTCGTGGCACACACGTGCTTGAACGCCCGAATACCTTCTGGCTGCTGGTTCCAACCACCTACACATGGGATGCCGCCAGCCACGCCTATGTGGCGTCAGCGCTGCCACCCATGACTCCTGAACCCACGCCGACCAGTGAGCCGCCATCCTATCCCGAATCGGATGTCACATCAACCATCTACGCCTATGCGAGTAAAGACTACGACAGAGCGTTGACGCAGTTGGACGAACTGCTCATTTATGCTGATGTGCTGCCATCGGATATCCAGCACTACGCCCGCTATTTGCGCGCACTCGTACTTGAGCAGCTAAATCGCCCCGACGAGGCGCTTGCGGATTACATTGCCGTGTTCGAGACTGCGCCGGAGAGCGGTTGGGGTCGGCTGGCAGCACTGCATCTGGAGGCAGCGAACACGTAGCTCGCGCTATTCACGCTCCCTACCCCGCAAACAGCTTCGCCACCTCAACGGCGAATCCCGGCAGCACGTCGCCGCCGCTGAGCGTGTCGTCGACCGTCAGCAGATGGCGATCGTCCGGCGTCAGCACTTCGACGATGCGCTTGGCGTAGACGAGGACGGCCTGGCGGCAGCCGTGCTTGAGGTAGTAATCGCCCTTGTCGCGCATCAGCTTGTCGGATTGTTCCGGCGATTGGATCTCCACGACCAGATCCGGCATGTAGAGCAGCGGCATGTCCCAGCCGAAAACGGCGCCCCGCTCATAACTGACGAAGCTGACGTCGGGCGCGAACATGAAATAGGGTTCGCCAGGGATCTCGATGCCGAGCCGGGAGAAGACGCAGCCCAGCGCACGCTCTTCGACGTACCTGCCGACGACCGCGCACGCCACCGCCGCGGCATACGTGCGCCCTGGGCTGACCTTGCGGCGACAGATGGTGCCGTCAAACAGTTCAAGCGCCTGATCCTGGTTCTCGGCGGACGTCACCAGCCGGTGGAAATCCGTCCGCGTCATCCGTCCCTGCGTCGGCAAATACATCTCAATTCCCCCTGTCGAACAAACACAACATGATGATAAGACCCGATCATCGGGTAAATATGATCTGAGCCAGCACCGGCGTAACGCACTCCCGCACTGGCCCCATTGCTAATCTGCTAATCCGCTCGCTTGCTATTCCCCTTCCTGCTTCGGAAACAGCGCGCGCACTTCGACGCTGAAACCGGGCAGGACATCGCCGCCAGTGAGCATGTCGCCGGGAACAAGAATCTCTCTGGCCGTGACTGTGACGACCTCGACGACTGGCTTGAGGAAGATGGTAATCACCATCTGGCAACCCCGTTGAAGATAGTAATCGGACTTCTCTCGCATGAATCGGTCGGATTCGCCAGGAGACTGAATTTCGACAATCAGCGCGGGCACGAACGGAAGCGCTTCATTCCAATCAAATGCGCCTTGCTCGTTCAAAATGACTGCGACATCCGGCACAGGGGAATAATCTTCGCCCTCCAGTTCAACCTGAAGCTCCGTAAAGACCGCTCCCACGGGCATGTTGTCGAAATAGTTACCAAAGAGTTTCGCAAGAAGGCTCTGGATGAAGGCATGACGCGTCTTCGGCATGGTTTCGATAATCTCTCCATTCCAGAGTTCCAATCTCCGATTCTGGTTTTCGGGCAACGCCAGAATGCGATTGAATTCTTCCTGGGTAATACGCTCTTTTGTCGGCGCGCTCATGAGTCTACCTCAGCCAAGTGGACACCTTACCATTATACTGCGTCCTAAGTCCCAGGTTCTTCCCGTCCCAACTCACTTGCGCAAGCCAGCAGCGCCGACAACCTCTGCTCTGCTGGCTCTCCAAGCTAATTGAGAGGTGGTCATTACTCAGTTTCGCCGCTGCCTACCCTCAACCCCCGGCCCCTTCTCCCTCATGGAGAAGGGGAGAAAAATCGGCTCTGTAAGTCCCTCTCCATAAGGGAGAGGGATTTAGGGTGAGGGCAAAAACGGCAACAAAGGTTCATAACGATTTATGACCACCCGTCAGCTAACCCGCTAACCGGCTACCCAGGCTTCACCTGCGCCAGCACCAACCGGAACAGATCCAGGATCTGCCCGGCGGGCTTGCCATCCTTGAGCGTTAGATAGCGCGCCTGCATATCCTCCGCCGTCATGTGCTCGACCAGTTCGAAGCCACGCGTCGCCAGGTAACCGAACACCTGAAGTTCATACATATCGAAGTGCAGCGGTTCGTCGGTGTACATCGCCTGCATGGCGGCGCGGGATTGCTCCGCCCCGTGGCGACCCTCAAGCTGATCTTCCGGCAGCATGTAGTCGAAGGCGATGCGGCTGCCCGGCGCCGAGTGACGGCGGACGTAGGCCATCGTCTCGTCGACCGTGCGCGGCGGCAGGTAGTACGTCACGCCTTCCCAGATGAACAGCGTCTCCACGTCCTCGCGGTAGCCGGCTGCGGTCAGTTTGTCCCCCAGGCTCTCGCTCGTGAAGTCAATCGGGACGTAGGTCAAGCCCGGCGGGATGGCGACCTTGGCCGCTTCGAGCATCGCACGCTTATGCGTCTGCGTGGGCGCTTCGTCCAGCTCGAACACGCGCGTGTCGCCGAGCAAATCGGCAAAGCGATAGGCGCGCGTGTCATAGCCCGCGCCCAGGAACACGAGCTGCGGCACATGGCTGCGCAGCGCATCTTCAACCACAGCATCCAGGTAAGCGGTGCGCGCAATGAAGTACTCGTAACCGCCGGGCGAGGCAGCGTCCAGCTTTTGCAGGATCACGGGATGGATGGCGGGATTTTGAAGCGATTGGCGCCCGGCTTCGTCGAGGAAAATCTCGGCCAGAGTGTCAGGCCCGCGAACGTCTTCACGAGGCTCGTGGGCGGCGATGGCGCGGCAGCGCGCCACATTGAGGGCGCTCACAGATGGTGGGCGAACGGTCGCCATGTTCTCCTCCTTCTACGGCATCGAATACGCGTAGTGCATCACCCCCTGTTTTCACAGTTTGACGACAATCTTAAGACGCTGGGCCGCGGCTGGGTATTTACCAATGACAGGAGATCACGTGATATTTAGCACTTGTCCGTGCGGATGGCGGCCCATTGCCGCCAATCACCGCTCACGGACGATCGATCCGCCGCGCGTCTTCGCTCGGCGGATCGTCCGCGTAGACGAGTTCGCCCTCGCTGTTGACGCCGACCACCCGTTGCAGCCGTTCCTCCGGCGTCAGTGGGATCGGCACGTCGAGCGGCTCCACCGACAGCGCATGCTGCGGGTACCAGCCTTCAATGGCGTAGACGGCAACCCGGCTGCAGTAGGTGCGCAGCCAACGGTACAGGGGCGGCTCGACACTGTAGGCGACACCGTCCACCGTCACCGCATACAGATGGTCATAGGTCGGCGTGCCTTCGACCCGAATGACCTTGCGTTGAGATGCCATCCACGCGAGGTTGTCATGGCGGCGCGCCTTCTCCGCCAGATAGCGGCTGCGGATTTCATCGCTCGCGAGCGGCTGAGGCCCAATCGACCCCAACGCCGCAACCCAGGCGAGCAGCGCTGCGCCGTAATAGACGACATTGAACGGGGCGGCCAGCGCAATCAACAGCAGTAAACCTGCAAAGACGAACAGGATCACAGATTGGCCCGAATTTGGGACTCGCACTTGCTCCAGCGATTGAAGAATCTTGCGTTCCTCGTCGGGCGACAATCGGTACTCCCACGTGAGGACCTGCGGCTTCTGACGTGCAGATAGGCGGCCTTCCTTGTTCTCCGCAATGTCATCTCGATACGCGGGATCGAAGTAGGCGGGATAATCCTTCAGCCAGGCATCCGGATCGTCTTCGTGCTTCTTGCGTTCTGTCACCCCATTCCCTCAATCGCCATCTCAACACCAGGCACCCGTCACCTAGACATCAGACTCGACCGGGATCGGCACGTCGAGCGGCTCCACCGCCAGCGCGTGACGCGGATACCAGCCCTCGATCGCGTAGACGGCCACATGCTGGCTGTTCTCGCGCAGCCACTGCCACAGCGGGCCTTCAACGCTGTAGGCGACCCCGTCCATCGTGACCGCGGACGGCGTCTCGTAGTTCGGCCTTCCCTCCAGCCGGATGATCTTGCGCGCGTCCTCTTTAGTGCGAAACCGCTTGCGCCGTGCGGTCGTCTCCGCTTCGTAAAGCTCCTGCACTTCCTTGTCCGACAGCGGCATGGGGATGACCTCCCAGAGTGCTAAAAACCACATCATGAGGACCATATATCCAGGTACGCAATCGAGACCGATCAACATGGTCACCAGGATGACAAGCCCCAGGAGAAAGAAGACCAAGGCGCGGTGACTTCGATCCGGCTTCCGGCGCTTGATGGCGCCCAGCACCGCGTCCTTTTCCTCCGGCGGAATCTCGTAGCCCCAATTGGCGACAAGCCTGTGCTGCCGCTCCGATAGTCGGCCTGCCTTGTTCTCGGCGATGTCCTCGCGGTAAGCCGGGTCAAAATAGGAAATCGTCTCGGCCTGCGTCACTTCTTCTGCCATGTCGTCTCCCTTGAGCGCTGCGAGGCCATAATCCATACAATGGTCACGTGTTCTCAATCCGGCGTGCGTCGTCTTGCTGCGGATCGTCCGCATAGACGAGTTCGCCCTCGCTGCTGACGCCAACGACCGTCTGCAGGCGTTCCTCCGGCGTCATTGGGATCGGCACGTCGAGCGGCTCGACCGACAGCGCGTGCTCCGGACTCCAGCCTTCGATGGCATAGACCGCCACGTGGTGACTGTTCTCGCTCAGCCAGCGATACAACCACGTATCGACGTCAAACATTACGCCATCAACCCGCATCTGATTGAGCGTGACGTAGTTCGGCGTGCCTTCCACCCGAATAATCTTGCGTGTGCGACTCTGATAAATCATGCGTTCACGGCGGAGTCTTTTTTCTTCTCCGAAGCGCTGAGCTTGCGCGGTAAGAGAGAGTGGTTGTGGTATGTAGTAGAAGTGCGCCCTCGCCAAAAGAATAACAGCACAAAAAAGCAGCATAAGCAACTGACCAAGATCATCAAGAACGAACAATAGTGCCGCTGCAAGTAATAAGAAGCCCAGTGCCCCATGGAGCACTGCCAGCACAGGTTGGCGAACGCGTTCCAGTTTCAACGCTGCACGCAACCGCTGCGCCTCGTCATAGGGCATCTCATAATCCCAGCGAACGACCCTTGCATATTGACGAGGCGACATTCGGCCCTGCTGATTGTGCGCGATATCATCGCGATAGGCCGGGCCAAAGTAAGTTCGCTCGTCAGCTCTGCGTCGATCACGACGCCTATCCTGCTCCTTGCGTTTGGCCACTCTGTTCCCTCAACGACCCGCACAGCGCAAAACACGTGTAACAGTTATTATTGTAGGATGAAACTGACCTTAAATTTGTGAATTACAGGCGCCGGTAATAGCTGCCTATGAACGGACTGCCCGCAATCGATCCCATCCCGACGGTCGCCGATGTCGAGCGGATCGCCGCCCTGCCCGACGCGGTGATCCGTAACCTGCGGATCACGCAGTGCTATCACGAGCTGGCGGTCGTCATGACGGCGCGCACCGGCATCGGCGCCAATTGGTGCACGTTCGCGACCTGGGCCTCGAAGCAGGCCGGGCAGACGATCCGCAAGGAAGATCTGGCACGGGCGCTCGAACGGATCATCCTGTCGGCACCCGCCAGCGCCCAGGCAGCGGGGGACGTGGTCGCCTCCGCGCAGGCGTTTGGCGCGCATGCGGATGAGGCCGAGGTGCAGGAGACGCTCGCCGACCTGCTTAATCCGCTGGCCGCCTTCGACCGCGCCAGTGAGGCCGTCGGGCGCGGTAACAAGAAGGTCTACGAGGAGATTGGCCGCGAGTTCGCGCGCTTCGTCGCCGCCTGCGCCCAAGATGCTGTATTCGATGTGGATAACCTGGCGCGCTTCTGTGCGGATCTCCATCCGGGAGAGCCGCCGGACGGCCAGGACTATTTGCGCCGCGCCTTCACCCGCTACTATGCGGCCATGTTCGAGAGCGATGCCAAAACGCGCGCCGAGCTGATGCTGCTCGCCAACATCGAGATCGGCTTCCACGAGCAGACGCGCTTGCAACCGGAAATCGCCGAGGCACTCGATGCGGCCTTCGTCAATCGCGGGCCTTTCCGCGTGCGCCTGATCAAAGCGCTATTTCCGCGCCGGACGTGGCTGGCGCACGTGCGGCTGTTCTTGCTCAGGCTGTTCGACCGCCCCAGCCCGCTCGACGCCGCCATCGACTCGCTGCTGGAGGAAGCGCGCCGCCGGGCGCATCTGCTCATCACCGAGTACGTGATGACGATCGGCTTCCCGCATGGCGTACGCCTGCGCCTCGGTGCGGACGTGCCCGCCGAGTTCCCGCCTTCACTCCGACAGATCGCCCTGCCCGATCTGCTCGCATTCCTCGACCGGATCGACCCGACGCGCGACAGCACCAAGGGCAGCGGCGCGGTCGATTGGGCGCGTCTACCCGACCGGCTGCACTTCATCATCGATCTGTTCCGCTGTTATCATGAGGCTGTCGATCTGTTCGAGCCGCCCTTCACCGCCGCCCAAATCGCGGCGATCAAGGCGGATCAACTGCCGGATGGACGGCTGTAGGCACGCGTCACTCTCGAGCGGGGAAGATGCGGGCGATCTCCAGGCTGAAGTCTGGCAGCACGTCACCGCCGGTCAGCGTCTCCCCGGGCAGGAGCAAAGCGCGCGTCGTCGGCGTCAGCGCTTCGACCACCGGCTTTTCGTAGACCAGGATGACCATCCGGCAGCCGCGCTGGAGATAGTAATCGGCCTTGTCGCGCATGAACTGGTCGGACTGGCCGGGGGATTGGATTTCGACGACCAGATCCGGCATGATGCGCAAGTAGTCGTTTTCCGCAGGTTCGTCGCGTTCCTTCAGGACGATGCAGACGTCCGGGATCGGCGCGTAATCTTCGTTTTCGAGCTGGATCTGAAATTCGGTGTACGAGGTTCCAATCGGGTTCTGCTGAAGGTAGTTGAAGAACAATGCCGCGAACAGATTCTGGATGATGGCGTGAAAACGTCTCGGCATGGTTTCGACAATCTCCCCGTTCCACAGCTCAAGATGGCGATCCTGGTTTTCAGGCAGCGCCACGAGGCGGTTGAATTCCGCCTGGGAGATGCGCTCTTGCGATGGTGCCGACATATCTGCCATCCCTGCACTCTGTGCCTGGGTATATTATACCCACGTTTGCACGAGGACTGACGATGCCCAAAGGCTTTACCCAACCGGATTGGCTGCTGACCACCGCACACGATGCGCCGGGCTTACCCGCCCTGCTCCAGGGTGATAACGCCTGGACCTACGCCGACCTCAGCGCTTACGCGGGGATGATGGCGGACAGCCTGGCGCTGGCCGGGGTCGAGCGCGGCGACCGCGTCGGCGTGCTGCTGCCGAACTGCTTCGAATACGCCGCCCTCGTCTGGGGCATCTGGCGGCGCGGGGCGACGGTCGTGCCGCTCAACCTGCGCCTGACCGCGGGCGAAGTCGCCGATCAGGTGCGGCGGGCGGCGTGCAAAGTCGTGCTGGCGGATGCCTCGCTCCCGGCTGATTATTTCACCAGTCAGCCCGCCAAGGCCTACACCATCGAGCCGCCGGATCGCAATACAGAGCGCATCGACTTCATCGACATGGGATCGCTGCCCGTCGCCGACCCGCACCCAAACGCCGACGATCCCAGCCCCGAATTCACCCGCCTGGATGTCGCCGTCATCCTCTTCACCAGCGGGACGAGCGGCCAACCCAAGGGCGCACAGTTGACCTTCAACAACTTCTACTACGCGGCCATGGCCTCGACGCTGCGCATCGGCAATCCGCCGGGCGACCGCTGGCTGCTGACGCTGCCGCTCTATCACGTCGGCGGGCTGTCGATGCTCGTGCGCGCCTGCCTCTGCCGCGTCCCCGTCATCGTCATGGATCACTTCACGCCGGACGCGCTGATCGCCGCCGCGACTCAGCACCACGCCACGCTCATCTCGCTCGTCCCGACGATGCTGTATCGGATTCTTGGTGCTCAGTACTCAGTGCTCAGTGCTCAGTCAACTGAAAACACCGACGACTCCGCAGAACAGCGCCCCGCCCACCCAGAACTCAGTGCACAGAACTCAGAACTACAATCCGAGTACCGAGTATCGAGTACCCAGTACCCCATTCCGAGCACTGAGCACCGAGCACCGAGCACTCCCCACCCAGAACCCCGTACCCAGCACCCAGTACCGAGTACCCAGCACCCAGTACCGAGTACTGAGTATCCCATTCCGAGCACCAAGCACCGAGCACCGAGCACTCCCCACCCAGAACCCCGTACCCAGCACCCAGTACCGAGTACTGAGTACCCCATTCCGAGCACCGAGCACCGAGCACTGAGCACGCCTTTCCCCCCCTCCGTCCGCCTGATTCTGCTCGGCGGTGCGGCGGCCTCGGCGGATCTGCTGGCGGATGCCCACGCACGCGGACTCCCCGTGGCAACGACCTACGGCTTGACCGAGGCGGCGTCGCAGGTCTGCACCGCCCTGCCGGATCAGGCGCGCGCTAAGCCCGGCACCGTCGGGCGCCCGCTGCCCTTCATGCGCGTGCGGATTGTCGATAGCGAGGGGAAGGGAGTGCCGCCGGGCGAAGTTGGCGAGATCGTCGTTCAGGGCTTGAACGTCATGCTCGGCTACCTGGGCGACCCTGCGCCGGACATCCCACTGTCCAAGTGGGGCACGCCGGAGCGCCTGCCCTATCAGGACGGCTTCCACACTGGCGACCTCGGCTACCTGGACGCCGACGGCGACCTGTTCGTCGTCAGCCGCCGCAGCGACCTGATCGTGACCGGCGGTGAGAACGTCTACCCCGCGGAGGTCGAGACCGTCCTGCGCGCGCATCCCGCCGTGGCGGAAGTCTGCGTCGTCGGCCTGCCGAGCGCCGAGTGGGGCCAGCAGGTCGCGGCGCTAATCGTGACCACCTCACCCCCTGGCCCCCTCTCCGTAAACAGAGAGGGGGAACATGAGACGTTGATCAAAACCCTGGATGCCTTCGCGCGCGAGCGGCTGGCGGGTTACAAAGTCCCGCGTACCTGGCGCTTCGTCGAGGCGCTGCCGCTCACGTCCAACGGCAAGGTCGATCGGGCGGTTGCGGTGCGCCTTGCCGCGGACTGATCACCCATCTCCTAGCGTGCGCATGTCCCCGTCGGGGATGTCGTCGTGCAGATCCGCCTCATAGATGATCTCTCCATCGTCGCTGACGCCGACGGCCTGCGCCAGTTGTGAGTCAGACGGCACATTCGCGACCGCCAGCGGTGCCGCCGAGAGCAGCAGCGGCGGCGTGTAGCTCGTCAGTATGGCGCAGGCGACGCGCCCGCCCACTTCGCGCAGGCTGTTCCCCAGCGCCAAATCGACCCCGAAGCGACGCCCCGGCACCTTCAATTCGATCGTGACGCCGTCATCTCCCCGGATCTCACGATACGCCGGTTCAGCCACAATCAAGGCGATGTCGTCGCGCACCACGTCCGCCTTGATCGTCGCCAGCAGCGGCTGCAACGGACGCAGGATCAGCGGCTTGAACAGCGGCAAGGAGAGCGGGCGCGCGCTGCGCCAGGCAACGGCAAACACGAAACCCAGGGCGAAGAAGAGGATAGTGAAAAGCGTCGGTTGGGCGGGCGCGGCGTTCAAGGCCAGGAACGCCAACAGTCCGATCAGCGCCTGCTCACCCAGCTTCCAGCGCGTGTAGTGGCCGGGTGGGAACAAGTGGTCGAGCAGAGCCTTCTCGTGCAGCGTCCGTATGCGCTCAGCCTGCGCCTCGGTCAGCATGTGCTGGCGATTCGCCGCCCAGGCATCCGGCGTGTTATCGCGTTGGGTCAGCAGCCAGGTGCCCGGTAGCTCCTGCATAGCGATGGTCTCTCTGTGACCGACAACCTCATTGTATGCTACTGACGGCCATCCGCGACACGAGGATCAGCCCGGCTCCGCCTGTTCGCGCCAGCGGTAGAACCAGACGTCATCGTCGAACTGGCCGTAGAACGGGGCCAGCAGATCGATCTCCGTCTGCTCGACGTCGAACAGCTCGCGGTTGTTCTCGCCGGAGAGATTGGGGTAGATCGGCAGATTCGGACACTCGGCCTGCACGCCGGATGTCAGCAGCCAGCCGAAGCCGCTGTAGCGCTGGATGCGATACCAATCACCGTCCTCGGTAATGCCCATGATGCGCACCGTCGCACCGTCGAGGACGTCGCCGATAATGGCATAGCCGACGCTGGTGCCCGCGCGGATGTTGAGCACGCCACCCGCCACCTGCACGTGCCCCACGCAGTCGGATGCCAGGCCGATCATGCGTGCGCCGTTATAGGGTTCGGTGACGTCGATGATGCGCGCCGTGTTGAGTTCGGCGACGATGCCCTCGGCGGCCTGCGCGGAATAGAGCGGCGGCCCCCAGGTGGGCACGAAGTCGACGTTGCCTTCAGCCACCGTGATCACCGTCGAGCGCTCCAGGTCGCTCCACAGTGCGAACCAGCCGCGCACGGCCCGCACTTCACCGCGCTCGGTCTCGATGTTGAGCGCGATTTTCTGCGCGCCCGCTGAATCGAAGCGCTGGACGGTGTGCCCCTCGACGCGCAGCCGCAGTTGATACGTCCCGTCGTCGGCCAGCCGGTTGCCGAGCACTTCCAGGCGGCTGCTCGGCAGCAGCAGAATCTGGAGATCTTCGGCGAAGGTGAGCAGGACGCGCCCGGAGCGATCCGTCTCCAGGCTGTCCCCTGCCGAGACGGCCAGCACCGCATCCTCGCGCGGCGCGACGGTGCCCGCCGTGCCATCCAGATGATAGGCCACGCCGGGGTTGACGATGCGCGCCGCCGCCGCGTAACCGTCCTGTGCGCGCGCCGCCCGCCCACCCGTGAGCAGGAGCAGCCCGCACAGCAGCAGGCTAATTCGCGGCGGCATCGGTGACGCGCACCGGTAACTCGACATAGAACGTGGTGCCCTTACCCTCGACGCTCTCGAACCAGACGCGGCCTTGATGCCGCTCGACCACCGACTTGACGATGCTCAGGCCGAGGCCGGTGCCGGAGATGTCGCTGGTCGCGCGCGTGCGCACGCGATAGAACTCGGCGAACAGTTTGCTCTGCTCATCCGCCGGAATGCCGATGCCGGTATCCTGCACGGCGATGCGCAGGTGAGTCGGCGTCTCCGAGTACAGGCGCAGCGTGATCGTGCCTTTTGCTGGCGTGTACTTGACCGCGTTGCTGACCAGGTTGGCGATCACCTGGCTGATCTGCCCCTCGTGGGCGAAGGCGGGCGGCGCCTCGTCGTTCAGGTCGAGCGTCATCGTCTGGCTCTTGGCGGTGCAGTCAGGTTCGTAGCGCTCGGCTACGCTGCGGATCACCTGGCGCATGTCGACCGGGGAGCGCGGGAATTCGAGCGAGCGGATCTGCTCCAGGTCGATCACGTCACTCAGAATCGCCTGCATCACGTGCGACGCCTTCTCGATGTGGTCGATGACCTTACTCACCTTCTCGTCTTCGGCGAACAGGAATTTGCGCAGTTGGTACACGTAGACGTTGACGGTTGACAGCGGGTTGCGCAGATCGTGCGCGATCATGAGCAGCATTTCGCGCTTGACCCGGTTGAGTTCGGCCAGCGTCGTGATGTCCGTCAGCACGACGATCCATTCCTTGAGATCGTCAAGCCAGGTCGTCGTCAGGTTGTAGGTCTTGGCATCCAGGATGATCTCGCCGGTATAGCGCTTGCCGTCGTCGAGCGAGGCGCGCAGCTTGGCCGCCGTCTCCGTATCCATGCCGGATTGCTCCAACCGCTCCGCCAGATGTGACCATTGATTGCGCAGCGCCAACGGTGTCAGCAGCGATGCGAACGCCTCGTTGATGCGCAGGGCGATGCCGTCCTTGTCCAGGATGGCGACGCTGACCGGCAGGCCAAAGAGCAGCTTTTCGAGCCGCTCCTTCTCGCGGTTGGACATGAGCGCCGTCACCTCGGCGTCGCGCCGCCGGTAATACTGGCGGCGGACGGCGGCGGCCACGCTGACGATGGTCGTCAGCACCAGCGCGAGCACGCCGTCAAACACGTCGACCACGATCCGGTCGCGCGTGAACACGTACGAGGCAACAACGGCGAACAAGATCAGCAGCCCGATCATGGCGGCGGGCTTCCAGAACGTGCGCAGGTGCTCGTAGAGGAGCGCTGAGCCGTATGACAGCACGACGATCATGATCACGATCGCGCCCGGTGTCTGCGCCGTCCGCGCCGTGTTGTGGATCAGGCTGTCGATGGCATGCGCCTGGATCTCGACCCCGGCCATCTCCTGGCCGCTGAGCGTGACCGGCGTCTGGTACGTGTCGAGCACTCCGGTCGCGTTGAGCAGGCCGACGACGACGACGCGGTCACGCAGCGCCTCCGGGTCGACGCGCTCGTCGATCAGGTCGCGAAACGAGACGACCGGGAAGCCCTTGCCCGGCGTGTTGGCGAAGTCCTGCCCCCACTGGCCGTAACTGTCGACCGTCAGTGCGCGGTCGCCTGTGATGTAGAGCGTGTCGCCGTCAGCATCCAGCACCTGCTCGACTTCCGTCAGCGGGATGCGCAGGTAGGCCAGGTAAGCGGCGACGCTGAATGACGGATACAAACGTGAGTTGATCAGGCTGAACGAGGGCTGGCGCCGCACGACGCCATCCGCATCCGGCAGCAGGCTGACGCCGCCGACGTAATCGACGGCCTGGGCCAGCGCGCGCACCGGCCCCAACTGCGCCGGAAACGCGATCACGCGGACGCCGCTGGCGCTGGTGGCAACGTGCGGCAGGCCGGTTCCGGCGGCTGCGATCACGAAGCGCGTCCGCGCATCAGAGGCGCGCGCAGCTTCGATGGCATCGCGCATGTCGTCGTCGTCCGGGGTCGATTCCGGCATTAGCAGCTCGTAGGCGATCACGCGCGCCCCGGCCTCCGCCAGCCGCTGGATGGCGCGCGCATGCAGCGTCCGCGGCCACTCGGCGGGCGTCCTGCCGTAGGCCTGCAGGCTGGCGTCGTCGATGGCGACGACCACGACGGAGTCTGAAACGTTGCTGCTCACAAACAGCGTGTCGGACGAGCGTAACCTCAGACCCTGAAACAGGCTGAGACCATAGGCCAGCAGCAGCAGCAGTCCCACAACCGTGCCGCCGAATAACCCTCGGAGGACGAAAGGCGATAGCTTCGCGACTCGTTCCAAGGTCTTACCCGGAAGAAGCTGGCGTGGCGATGGGCGTCGGCGGCGTCAGCAAATCGTCGAGCGTGACCGCATCACCCAGCGACGAATAGAGCGCGGCGTCCTCCGGCGGCGTGTCGTCGTCGAACACGCGCAGCCCGGCGCAGCCGCCCTCGACCGCCAGCGCGGACGACCGTATCCAGCCGTAGGCGTCGCGGAAGCCGACGCGGTACCAGCCGCCGCTCGCCGTCACGCCGTAGACGCGCTCAATCTCGCTCGGCAGCAGCGTGCCCACCCGCGGCGCATCGCCGGATGGCTGCACGCGCACGTTGAAGCTCACGTCGTCGTCATAGGCGACGCTGACGGCGCAGCCATCGAGCGCGGCGTCCAGTTCGGCGAAGCTGCTCGCGCGCACGACGTCGCTCAGGCCGGTCTCGTCGTCGGCGCGAACGCCGTGGGCTTCCGGCACCTGTTCGGACTCGTCCGCGTGGCTGGCGCCGACCGTGCCTTCGAGCACGAGCATCCCCGTGCGTTCGGCGCCCTCGGAACGAATGGCGAAGACCGTCCCGCGCGCGGCCAGCGTCATGACCGGCGTCTGTACCTCGTAGCGCGAGTCCGCGCCCAGCGCCCGGCCGATCCGCTGCAAGGTTTCGCCCGCGAAAACTTCGAGTTCAATCGTGAAGGCGTCGTCGGTGCCCTGGAAATGCGTCACCTCGAATTCGGTGTTCGGGCTGAGTTCGACATCGGTGCCGTCGGCAAAGAAGGTGATGCGCGCCCGACCGGTGTCGTCCGTGCGGATCGTGTCGCCGGCGCCGACGATCGATTCGACCGCGACGGAAATCCAATTCGACGTATCGACACGGCGCACCTCGACGCCCGCGGCGAGCACTTCGAGCGTCGCCGCCAATCCCTGCGGCTGTGCCAACGCGCCAAAGCCAGGCATGAGGATGACAATCATAAGACACACAAACAGCCAGTAGACGTGGAATTTCGGCGAACGTGTCATATAGGTCTATTTCGTGATGGCGCATGTCGCTTCAGTATAGGTTGTGTGCCTCAAACGCACAAGCAATCTTTAGGCTTCGTAAACAAATCGTTTTGCATCTGTAACAATCCGGAAGATGCCGTTGAGATGTGGCGCGCGGACTCTGACACATCTTAACCTACACCCTGCCATAACCGTGCGTTAAAATCCGCTTCATACCCGTAAATCACGCAAGGAGAACCATCGTGGAAACCCGGCAGCTCGGCAACTCCGATATGCACATCACCCCCGTCGGCTTCGGCGCATGGGCCGTCGGCGGCCCGTGGAAGTTCGGCTGGGGCAAGCAGGAAGACGACGAGTCGATCGCCGCCATCCACCACGCGCTCGACCTCGGCATCAACTGGATCGATACCGCCGCCGCATATGGCCTCGGCCACTCGGAAGAGGTCGTCGCCCGTGCACTCAAGGGCCTGAGCCAGCGTCCCTACGTCTTCACCAAGTGCCAGACCGTGTGGGACGAGAACGGCAATCCGTTTGGCCGCCTCAAGAAAGAGTCAATCCGCGCCGAGATCGACGCCAGCCTCCGTCGCCTGCAGATCGACGTGATCGACCTCTACCAGATGCACTGGCCCGACCCCGACGAGGATATCGTGGAAGCCTGGACGGAGATGGCGAAGCTCAAGCAAGAAGGCAAAGTGCGCTGGATCGGCGTCTCCAACTTCAGCGTCAGCCAGATGGAGCGCGTCAGCCAGATCGCGCCGATCACGTCGCTGCAGCCGCCCTACTCGCTGATCAAGCGCGGCGTCGAAGAGTCGATCCTGCCCTACTGCGGCCAGCACAACATCGGCGTGATCGTCTACTCGCCGATGCAGTCCGGCCTGCTGACCGGTAGGTTCACGCAGGCGCGCATGGACAGCCTCGCTCCCGATGACTGGCGCCGCCGCGAGTACGAATTCCAGGGACCGCAGCTTGCGCGCAACCTCAAGCTGGCGGGCAAGCTGGTCGAGATCGCCACGCGTCACGGGCGCAGCGCGGGCGAGGCCGCCGTCGCCTGGACGCTGCGTCGACCGGAGGTGACCGCCGCCATCGTCGGCTTCCGCAATCCAGCTCAGGTCGACGGCATCATCGGCGCGATGGACTTCCGCCTGACCGCCGACGAGATCGCCGAGATCGAATCGTTCCAGGCCGAGTTGGCCTAGTGAAGATAGTGCTCGGTGCTCGGTGCTCAGTGCTCAGTTTGGGGTTCACGGTGCGAAAATAGGTGATGAGGGATGAGGAACGAGTAATGAGGGTGATCGTTGCATGAGATCACCCCCACCGTCTTCCAGCGCCTTTCGTAGGGACAGGGCGCGCGACCGAAGGAAGTCCCTTTAGGGGCCTTGTCCGCCCAGATTGCCAATTGTTGCACATTGGCGCGTCAAGGATTGCGCGAACCGTCCCCCACGAGATGAAAATGCAGCTGCGGCACGTCCTGAAAGCTGCCGCCGTTGGCGATCAGCCGGTAGCCGCCCGCCGCCAGATCCAGCCGCTCGACCAGCAGGCGCACCGTCGCGAACAGGTCGATCATGAAGGCGCTGTCGGCATCGCTCAGGTCGAGCAGCGACGGGCGTGCGCGCTTGGGCACGATCAGGATGTGCAGCGGGTAGGACGGCGCGGGATGGTAGAACGCGACCAGCGTTTCGGTCTCGTGTAATCGGTCGACGGGCAAAATCCAGCTCATATGCGCAAACACCCATCCGACTATCCAACCGGCCAGCCGCGAACGCGCGCCGTAAAACAAAAGTCGTCGCAGCATCAGCGTCCGTCGTTCAGCTTGACGATCCAGGCAGCGGTGCGCGTGTAGGTCGCCTCCGGGAAGGCGTAGCTCAGGCGCGCCGCCGTCTCTTCCGCCAGCCAGCGCATCAGCGCCAGATGCGCCATCAGCGCCGCGCGGATCGCATCGCGATCGTAAGCGGGGAACAGCCGTGGCAGGGCCGCGACCGCGCGCTGGTCGGCCCACTTTTCGACGTCCCGCCCGCCATACGACGTGTCGTAATCGTCGCCGCGCAGGCTGCGCGCATGCCACGTCAGCATCGTCATGATTTGCCCGCGCATGGCCTGGCTGAGGAGCGCCTGCGCCCGCCACAGATCGCCGCGCTGGACGAACTTGGCGACGCGCACACAGGCGAGCAGAAACGCGCGCACCTGCGCATCGAAGCGCCCGCCGTCCGGAAGCGGCTCATGCCGGATGACGAGTTCGAGCCGCTCACGCTGCGGATACTTATCCACCAGGACGCGCAGTCCGCGCGCAAACACGTTGTGATGCGGCGCGCGCCGGATCTGTTCAGTCAGCGAGCGCGCGTGCGGATCGACCGGCAGCAGTGCGAAATCGGCCTTGAGGTCGCTCTCGTAGATGACGAGCCACTCCGGGTCACCGTGGCCGGTCGTTTCCAGTACCGTCAGCCAGGGCGTGCCGAACGTCGCCAGCCACGCATCAGAACTCGCATAATCGTCGGGCGCCATCGTGAACAGGCACAGGTCGAGGTCAGAGTACGCGTCCGCCGTCCCGTCATCGCGCGCCCGTGAGCCGATCACGACGACCGCCCGCACGTCGTCCTGCGAGCGCGCCCAGGCTGCGATCCGCTGTTCGAGCGCGACGTAAGGCGTGATCACGTCAGCCGATCCCCTGCGCGACCAGCCAGTCGTGGATCGCCTTTGCGGTGTCGCCCTGGCTGTGCTGGTGCATCAGGTTATGCGCCGCGCCGGGGATGACGACGAAGTCCTTGCCGTAGTATTCGGCGGACTTGCGCAGCCCCTCGACCGAGATCACGGCGTCCTTCTCACCCGCCAGCCACAGCATCGGCCCGCGCACCGTCCCCGCCGCGACCGGCTGCCAGTACGGAAAGTTGTGCTGGATCATCACCAACGCCGATTCGCGGCCAAGCTGCGCCTGAAAGGCTTCCGGTGTCAGGATGGCATCGTCGCCGAGCAGCATTCTGGCGGCGCGCTCCGGCGTGCGGATGTACGGCGTCGCATCGAGCGTCAGGAAGCACTGCATCACGCCCGGCAGATCGAGCTTGAGGAACAGCGGCAGGCCGTCGGCAAAGGCATTGTGCGAGACCCACGGTGCGACCAGCACGTAGGCGGGCAGATTGTCGCCCGCGTCCTTCAGATACCACTGGATGAGCGCGCCGCCCATGCTGTGGCCCATCAGCACCGGCGCGGGCTGCGTCGCCTCGATCTCCGCGCGCAGGAAGCGCAGGTAGTAATCGAGTGTGCACCAGCGTATCGACCGCTGGATCGGCGAGCCGCCGTGCCCCGGCAGGCTGATGCTGATCGTCTGCCAGCCCCACGAGGCGAACAGCGCCTGCCAGCCTGCCCAGCACCAGGCGGCGTGCCACATGCCGTGCTGCATCAGGATCGGCGTCTCGAAGCGGCGCTCCTCCGGCGTGTAGGTGATGCGCTCGATGCCGCGCTCCAACGTTCGGGTGATGGTGTAGGGCGGAGATTCAGCCATGAGTGCTATTCCCCCTTGTTTCGCGTCGGCGAGGCACCGCCGGATGCTGAAGCATACCGGCTGACGGAACGAAGCGCACTAAAGGCGCTAATAGATTTGCGCGACCGCCTGCGGCTCGGCACACTCCCAAATAGCCCCTTCAGTGGGCTTTCCTCGTGTCAGCCGGGCGATTCATCGTCCGGCGAACTCACTCGGTCTGCTCAAGGTAGTCCTGTAGCGAATTTGCGGCGTGATGTTCCTTCTGATTCTGCACATACCCCACGACGAATCTGAGGTTTTTGGCCCCATACGTAAGCACACCATAACTCTCCTGCCAGGAAAAGTGGGGCTCCAGATTCGGAAACAGAGCATTGATGTGACGAGCGGACAGGCCTTTGACCTGGCGTACCCACTCCGCAACCGAGACTCTGGGCACGATTGTCACTGCCACGTGGACATGATCTTCGACAACGCCAATGGCATGGATCGGGCAGCCCAATGCAGCCGACTTTTCGTCAACGGCCTGTCGTAGGATGCGCTCAATCTCCGGCGTGATCAGCGGCTCACGATATTTTGTCGCCCAGATCACGTGGTAGAAGCAGCGCACAAACGGCATCGGATTTCCTCGGAGGCACCGCCGGATGCTGAAGCAAACCGGCTGACATCATTAAGCGCACTAAAGGCGCTAATTCTTCACTCGCAGACGACCGCTTGGCATATCTCCAAATAGCCCCTTCAGTGGGCTTTCCTCATGTCAGCCGGGCGATTCATCTTCCGGCGACCGCCAAGCGCAATTCATCTCGTGCCGGATGCTGAAGCATACCGGCTGACATCGTCAAGCGCACTAAAGGCGCTAATTTTTCGCTCCGAGACGACCGCCAATGAGCTTTCTGGCAGCCCCTTCAGTGGGCTTTCCTCATGTCAGCCGGGCGATTCATCGTCCGGCGACCACCCAGCGCAATTCATCTCTAGCCGGATGCCAAAGCAAACCGGCTGACATCATCAAGCGCACTAAAGGCGCTAATTTTTCGCTCCCAGACGACCGCCAATGAGCTTTCCGGCAGCCCCTTCAGTGGGCTTTCCCGTGTCAGTCCGGCGACCACCGCGCACCCATCCTCACCGCCCGACGCGCCAGGGCGACGGGGCCGCCGTGTAGCGCGGCAGGATCGTGAAGCTGCGCGCGATCTCTTCCAGGTCGGCGCGGCTGGCGCTCTCGGCGGGCATGACGACGTGCACACGGATGCCCCGCGCGTTGAGTTCGCGCACGTATTCCGGGTGCGCCCTGCCGGTATAGCCGTCCGTCAGGATCAGCGCCTTGCGCGCGATCGGCTTCGTCTCCAACAGGTGACGCACCACGCAGTTGATGTCGGTGCCCATGGTCGAGCGGATCTGCCCCTTGCGCAGTTGATCCAGCGGCACCGATTCGACCTTGTTCGAGAACTGGTAGACGATGGCATCCCCGCGCACAGCGTAGGGGATCAGCAGGCCGAGCAGATGCGGCAGCAGGTTGTTCATCGAGCCGCTCACGTCGAGGTAGACGTGTGCCCTGGCGGGCATCTCCGGCGCGCGGGCGCGGATAAGCCCTGGCTGACCGTAGAGCACGCCCTGCACGCCGAGCCGCCGCCGAGCCGGGATCATGCGGTCGCGCGCGTTCGGCATGACGTTGAGGCCGCTCATGCTGGGGATGAGGACACGGGCTTTGCGTCGTTGGCGTCCGGCGCGCGGGCCAAGCGTCCGCTGCAGCACGCGTGAGAAGGCCCGCCGTGCTTCTTCGGTCGAGGGACCGATGGCGCTGAACCAATCGGTGAACTGCGCACCCTCGCCGCGCTTGCGGGTGGCGAATGGCGGCGCGGGCCACGACGAGACGACGCGCCGCATCACGTCGCTCATGAACGGATCGTCAAGCGGATCGCCCTCGCCATCATCCGGACGATGATCCCCGATCAAGACCGGCTCCAGCACCAGCTCGCCGCGCTCGATCTTCTGCTGGATGTCGTCCTTAAGCAGGCGCAGGATCTCCTCGTAGAGCGGCGCGGCGATGCGCCCCTTGCCCTTGGGCGGGTACAGCCGTTCGAGCACTTTGCGGGTGCCGGGCGGGCCGACGTCGGGATAGACCGGGTTCTCCGGCCAGCCGACCGGTGGGCGCAGCAGCACGCCGGGAAACTGATCCGCGGGATTGAGCGCGTCGAAGAAGCCGCGATACTCCGGCCCCATGAACTGCCTCGACAGCCCGGCGTTGATGATGGCGTCGAAGGCGATGTTGTGCGCCAGCGTCGCCCGTGGATACAGCCGCGTGTGCGCCAGTATCACGTGCCACAGCTCGTGCATGACGAGCAGGAACAGGTGCTCGTCGCGGCGGCAGTACTTGTTGACGAAATCCGGGTTGATCAGCATCTGCGGGCGGTATTTGACCTCGACGGCAGCCGAAGGAATCGTGCGGCTGGCGGTGACGCCCGCCAGGCGGCAGAACGTCTCCATCTCGAAGGTGGCGGCGGGCAGGCACGAGGTCAACCGCGCGATCAGGGCTTCGCTTTCCTGCTGCGAAACCACGCGGGTGATCCGGGGCATCGGGCGCATGGGGTTTGTCTCCGCTGTGTGATGGGCACGATCTTAGCGCGAAACGAATCGTGCGGCATCCCGACAATCTGGCTAGTGAAGCCTGGGAAGGGATGAGTAACGAGTGATGAGGTCAAGCACAAAACAGACGGGGTTGACCCTGGCATCGCTTCGCGGCCCAGTTTTTCCAGCGCCTTCAGTGCGCTCGATTATGTCTAGCCGGGCGTTTCAACATCCGGCGAGCGCGAGCGTGAATCATCTCGCGCCGAACGCGGATCTGCGCTAGTCGCCCGCACGCAGCGCCATCTGGATCGCCTCGTCGAGCGGCAGCCGATAGCCCGCCGCCCAGGCTACGGTGAAGGCATCGTCGCCCACCCCGGCGCGCAGACGGTCGATCAGCGCGTCGTAGGCGGGCTGATCGGTTGGGTCGACGATCGACTGCACACTGGCGCGGATGGCCGCCGCTGCGCCGAGCAAGCGGGTCGCCTCAGCCAGCTGATGTTCAAGCGCGGCGATCTCAGCCAGCTTCTCCATGCACCAGGCGATGCCGCCGCGCTCGCCGATCGATTTGCGCAGGCTGATGCTCTCGCTCAAGAGCGCCCGCGCCCGCCCGAAGTCCTGCTGGCGCAGCGCCACCCAGGCCAGGCTGCCCAACGAGGCCGCCGCCCCCCATCGATCCGCCATGGCGCGGCGCACGCTCAAACTCTGCTCCAGGAGCTGGGTTGCCTCCGCATATTCGCCGGTGCGCACCGCGATCTCGCCCAACCCGGAGTACACCAGCGACGCGCTGACTCGGTCGTGCAACTGCTCGAACAGCGGCAGCCCCTCGTTGAGGCAGGCGCGCGCCCGCTCATAGTCGCCGATGCGCATCGCCGCCCAGCCCAGTTGCGTCACCGCGGTGGCATAACCGAGCACGTCACCGCTCTGGCGCATCAGCCCACAGGCCTGTTCGAGCAGCGGCAAGGCGGACTCGTAGTTGCCGATCTCCGTGTCGACCTCGCCCAGCCCGATCAGCATGTGAGCGCTGTTCGTCTGGTCGCCCAACGCCTGAAAGATCGGCAGCGCTTCTTCGAAGAACGTGCGCGTCGCGCGGTAATCGCTCTGGATGTAGGTGATGCCGCCCGCGCCCTGCAGCGCACGCGCTCGTGCCGCCGTCGCCCCGGCAGCGCCATCCAGTTCGAGCGCCTTCTCCAGCCATTCGCGCCCCTCGCTCAGATACCCTCGCATCCGCCAGAAGCGCGCCAGATTGCCGCCGAGGCGCAGACACGTTTCAGCCTCGCCCGCTGCCAGATACCAGCGCAGCGCCGCGCGCAGATTGTCATGCTGCGCTTCCAGGCGGCTCATCCACAGGCGTTCGTCGGACGTGTAGAATGCGGGCGCTGCAATTTCGGCCATCCGCGCAAAGTGATCGGCGTGCGCCGTGCCGATCGTCGCCAGCTCGCCCCGCTGCGCCAACTTTTCCAGCGCATACTCGCGCATCGTCTCCAGCATCATGAAACGCGGCTCGCCTTCCGCGGCGCGTTCCTGGCGCAGCAGATTCTTATTGACGAGCGACTCCAACCCGTCGGCGACACCCAGCCCCAGGTCGCAGACCGCCGCCGCATCGTCCAGCGTCCAGCCGCCCGCGAAGATGCCCAATCGCGCGAACAGCGCCTGCTCCCCAGCATCGAGCAGGTCGTAACTCCAGGCGAGCGTCGCGCGCAGCGTCTGCTGCCGCGCAGGCAGATCGCGCGGGCCGAGGCTGAGCGCTTCCAGGCGGCTGCTCAGGCGCAGCAGCAGCGACGGCGGCGCATAAAACTTGACACGCGCCGCGGCCAGTTCCAACGCCAGGGGCAGGCCGTCGAGATGTACGCAGATCATGGCGACTGCACTTGCATTGCTCTCATCCAGCCTGAAACCCGGACTCGCCGCCTGCGCGCGTTGGACGAACAATCGCACCGCCTCGTTCGCCCGCATGGCTTCGAGCGACGCTTCCGGGCCGTGCGTGGGCAGTTCCAGCGGCGGGATCGGATACTCGGTCTCGCCATACAGACGCAGAGTCTCGCGGCTCGTGACCAGCACGTGCAGATCCGGCGCCGCGGCCAGCAGATCCGAGACGAGCGGCGCGGCGGCCAGCAGATGTTCGAAGTTATCCAGCACCAGCAGCAAATCGCGGTCGCGCAGGGCGTTCTGCAGCGCAACCGGCGCCGGGTTGCTGCCCGCTTCCTTGACGTCGAGCGCCTGGGCAATCGCGCGCGCGACCATGCCCGGCTCTTGCAGCGGCGCCAGGGAGACGAAGCACGCGCCATCGCGGAACGCCCCGGCCACGGTGCGCGCAGCTTCCAGGGCCAGGCGCGTCTTGCCGGTGCCGGGCGGCCCGCTCAGCGTGATCAGGCGCGACTGCCGCAGCAGTTGAGCGATCTGTGCCAGCTCACGCTCGCGCCCGACGAACGATGTGATCTGTGCCGGGAGGCTGTAGTTTGCCGAAGGCTCGCTGGGGACTGAGGGAGCCGCGCCGAGCAGATGCAGGCGATATGCCTCGTTGACGGCCTCCGTGCGGTTACGCGCGCCGAGCTTGCTGTAGATCTCGCGGTTGTACCACTTGACTGTGCCGACGGACAGCACCAACGCATCGGCGATCTCGCGGTCGCTCAGCCCTTGTTCGAGCAGCCGCAAGATCTCCTGTTCACGATCTGTCAGCATGATACGCGCCACGAGTCACGTCCCCAACCCTGCCATCCGACTCAGGATCATGATAGCAAAGATTCGAGATAGCGTGCGCGGTCAAGCCCGTCCTGATTCCCGTCTTTCGACAGGTGACACTCCTTTCCGAAGCTCGCTAGGCTGAGGCCATCGATCGAGTGAGACATTGGGAGGGAGATTGATGAACCGTTTTCGCAACCGCGCCCTGGGGATCGGCCTCGGCGCACTGCTGCTCATGAGCGCGACGCTGGCCTGGGCACAAGAGGATGACGGGATGGCGGACATGCCGGATGGCGAGATGGTCGCGCTCATCCACGATGTGCGCATCGCCACGACGCAGTATCACGACCTGGATACCGCCCTCGACGGCGGCTACGGCAAGTTCCTCGAATGCTTCAGGCACGGTGAGGATATGGGCATGGGCCAGCATTACGTCAATGGCGATCTGCTCGGCGACGACGTGCTCGACCCGCTGAAGCCGGAAGCGCTCGTCTACGAGCCGCTGGGCGATGGCGCAATGACGCTGGTCGCCTTCGAGTACATCGTGCCCGCCGCTGTCTGGGACCCGAACGACACCGGCCGTGAGGCGCCGACGCTCTTCGGCCAAACCTTCAGCCTGAAGACGAACATCCCGGACACGCCGCCGATCTGGGCGCTGCATATCTGGCTGTGGACGCACAATCCTGCGGGCATGTTCGCCGATTACAACCCGCTCGTCGTCTGCCCATCGGATGCGCCATCCGTCGACATGGCCGCGCAATAACAGGTGCTGTTGGCCAACTCATGCAATGCCCATGTGCCCTGATCCCCCGCTCCTTTCGCCATCGGGAAGAAGGGGAATCAGAACGGCTCGTGAAAGTCCGTCTCCATGAGGGAGAGGGATTTAGGGAGAGGGCTTGTGGCGAGAAAGATGAATCCGCCAACAGCTTTGAAACCGTCGTTTCCGCACAACACCGCACTTTGACCGTTGCACTTTGAACACACGAGGAGAATGAGACATGCCCCGCTACATCATCGAACGCGTCATCCCGGATGCAGGCAAGCTATCGCCGGACGAGCTGGTCGGCATCTCGCAGAAGTCGTGCAGCGTCCTGCAGGACATGGGCCCGAGCATCCAGTGGGTGCAGAGCTACGTCACCGACGACCGCATCTACTGCACCTACATCGCCCCCAACGAAGCCATGATCCGCGAGCACGCCCGGCGCGGCGGCTTCCCCGCCGACAAGGTCTCCGAGATCCACACCATCATCGACCCGACCACGGCTGAAGTCTGAGGGCGACGCTGATCGATAGGCACCGGGTGCTGGGTTCACCGCAAACGCGCGTGACGCTCAGGGCCCGGTGTTTTGATTCCCGATCTTCGTTGAGGATTTGTGACAACCTGCACGCGTCTGGCTAAAATCCTGTCCTTGGCTGGTCACCAGGCCGACAACTGACGAAACAAATATATGCAGCCCATCCTTGATCAACGAAGACTCTTGCTTGTCTGGAACGTCATCAATATTGCCCTCCTCGTCTACATCCTGAACCATGTCAGCGCCGAACCGGTCGTTCTGGGCCGGTATACCCGCTTCTACGCCATTGGAGCGACCATTGCTGTTTTGCTGGCTGCCGCCATCGCAGTATTCAGCTTGGCGCCTCGGCTGCAAGAGGCTGTGCGACAAAGCATGCGCGGTCGGCTCAGTCTGCCAGCGCTGATCGCCATCGTCGTCGCCAATCTCGCGCTGTGGCTGCTGCCGGGCGACGCGGATCAGATCAAGCTGATCGTCGGCGTGAATACATTCCTGCTCGGTCTCTGGCTCAGCGGCGACCGCGGGCGTGGGCGCCAGAATCCGGCGAAAGCGGTCACTTCCGTCTTGATCGTCGTCACCGTCGGCCTGATCATCCTCGGCTTCTTCTCCGCTTACCGCACGCCGCCGCCTCACCCCGGCGGCGACGAAGAAGGTTGGATGAATTACGCCGTCACCTGGCTGCGCACAGGACAGGCCTACGCTCAAATGATGATGGTCGATCCGATCCCGATGACACCTGGCGTCGGCTACTGGGTCGTCGGCCTCGCGGGCTGGCTCAACCTGTTCGGCATCAGCTTCGCCGCTCTGCGTGCGCTCGTCTGGTTGGTCTCCGCCGTCATCGCCCTGACCATCGGCTTTGTCGGCGCGCGTCTCTACGACCGGACGACAGGCGCCATTGCTGCAGTCGTCGCCGCGTCGAGCATGCTGATGCTGAGCAGCCGCCTGCTGCGTCCCGAACTCGCACTCACAATCCCCGCCACCCTGATCATCCTGGCTTACACACGCCGTCGCCATCCGCGTTGGGCGTTCGTTTGCGCCATCCTTTGCGTGTTGACGCTCGAAATCCACGCTTCAGGCATTGCCTACATTGTTGGCCTGGGGATCGCCTTCATTTGGGATGCCGCCCGCAGCTTGCGCCGGGGCGAGCCGTTCTTGCGTGTGAGCCTGATCCCGTTCGTCGTGGGCGGCCTGGTCGGCGGCATCGTCTACCTGATTGCGCACGTCCTGATTCTGCCGGAGCCGGGCTACTACTTCGAGAATCTGCGTTCGGGGCGCGAATTCATGACGTTGATCAACATGGCCGAGCGATGGTGGAGCGTCCTGGTCGACTACTGGATGGCCGCGCCGCTCGAATTGATCGCCTTCGCACTGGCAATCGCCCTCATCTGGCGACGCAACAGGGGCAGCGACCGCACGATCTTGAGTTTATTCGCACTCACGCTGCTCGCCTATCTGTTGCTCGTACCCTATCAGCAGGTCTACTACATCATCTTCCTGCCCTACGTTGTCCTCGCGATCGCGGCCCTCGTCCGTTTCGGGCTGGATACGCTGCCCACCCCGGACGCATTACACCAACTGGCCGCCGGCGTCATGCTGACGGCGCTCACAATGCCATTCGTCGCCACCTCGCTGCAAAATGCCTCGCTGAGCGATCCCTATCCCGGCGAGACGTTCGATGGCGGCGAGTTGTGCCTGCGCCGCCTGTCTGATCCGCGCGCAGTCGTCGCCGGGGATACCACCGCCTACTGGGCTTTCCTCGATTATTCCAGCTTCGTGTCGACGATTGGCGAATACGAATTGAGGAAGTACAAGGTGTTGACGTCGCCATTGGAGCCATGGGATCGCGCGCGGCCGGACGTGGTGTTTTACACCGACACGCCCGGCTCCCCGGAACTGTCGCCTCGGATCGCCGCTTACATCGAGCAATATCGTTACGATGAAGTCATTCGGTTCCTCGGCGATCGGTTTCCGGTTCAGGTCTGGCTGCGTCCCGGCTACGAGCCGCCGGAGGGTCGCGCACAGGCGCTGGCCTACTGCGCATCGGTCGTTGAAGTACTGCCCGCTGAGTCCCCATGATCGGCCAGGCGAAATGCGCCGCATGATTCGGGAACTGAGGCGATTGTGCTTACGTCAGACCCATGTTCGAGCTTTCTACTGCATGCTGGTGCTCTTTGGACGACGATCCCGGTGTCGTGCTCATCCTGCTGCAACTCATCACGACGATAGTGTCCTGGTTACAAGGATTACGGGCATGCGCAATCGACTCATCCAGGCTGATTTCGACGTGAATCTCGCCGCCGAAGCAGCAGGTGATGTGGATTCTTAATCAGGAGACCGACATCAGGAGGTCTTTTTCGCTCGCCAACCGCCGCCCGACACGTTATCCTTAGCGCCCGACTATGAGCACTCGCGTGCTGATTTGCCTATTTGCTAATCTGCTTTCTTGCTAATTTGCGTTTCCAGGAGTCCGCCATGGCGGTTGAGTTTGGCATCGTTCTCCCCAGAGTCCCCGAAAAAGATCCCAGCATCAGCAGCTACATGGCCGACCTGGATATTCTGCTGCTGCATCTCGCGCCGCACATCCGCGGCCTGTGGGTGACGGATCATTTCATGCGCAACGCGGACCCGGTGCACGAGTGTTGGACGATGGTGACCACCCTCGCCGCACGCTATCACGAATATCAGGTCGGGCCAATCGTGCTCGGCCAGAGCTACCGCAACCCGGCGCTGACGGCCAAGATGGGCGCGACGCTTCAGCACTTGAGCGGCGGGCGCTTCGTCATGGGCATCGGCGCGGGCTGGAAAGAGGACGAGTACCTCGCCTACGGTTACGAGTTCCCAAGCGCAGGCGTCCGCATCGAGCAGCTTGAAGATACGCTGGAAATCATGACCCGGCTGTGGAACGAGGACGGCCCGGTCACGTATCACGGCAAGCACTACCACGTCGAGAATGCCTACTGTGCGCCGCAGCCAGATCCTGCGCCGCCGATCATGGTCGGCGGCGGTGGCAACAAGACGATGATGCTGGCGGCGCGCTACGCCGATTGGTGGAGCCTGCCCGATTCACCGGTCGAGGTCTACGCCGACCGGCTGGCCGTGCTGCGTGCGCACTGCAACACGATCCAGCGCGATTACAGCGAAATCCGCAAGACGTGGTTCGGGCGGATTGCCGTCGCCAAGACCGAAGCCGAGGCCGAGGCCTTCAGCGATGGCAAGTGGACGCGTCGCAACTCGCTCTGTGGCGATCCTGCTGCGGTCATCGCGCAGATCCACGCCTTGATCGAACTCGGCGTCGATTACTTCATGATCCAGGTTCAGGGCCAACACGCGCAAGATACGATCCCGATGCTGGCGAACGAGGTCTTCCCGGCCTTTGCGTGAGGGCGAACGGCTATCGATTGAATGCGGCTGCGCGTGAGGGTTGGGGATCAACCTCCGCGCCGATCCTTAACGGTAACCCCACACTGGCGCTGACCAATTGGCCGATCCAGATCGCCAGCCGTTCGGGCGACCATGCCTGCCCATGCTCTAGCCACCACAGGATGGCGCCTGTGCTCGCCGCCGAGGCGTAGCTCAAGCGGAGATCGAGCGGCGGCAGGTCGGGATTATCCCCCGCCGACGGCCCGTAGAGTAAATTGAGCAAATAGCGATAGCGCCGCTCGGCATTCTGGCGGTAGCGCTCGATGAATCGCGCATCGCCCTCGCCGCCGAGCATGACGCGATAGAAATCGCTGTACTGCTGGATGTGCCGGAGCAGACTGAGCAGCCCGGCCGGGACTTCCGGCTCGCCGCGCGCCGCGCGCCCCGGCTGGATCGGTGCATCGGCGATCAGCGTGTAGACCTCGTCCATGTATTGATCGAGCAGGTCATATTTATCCAGGTAATGCCGATAGAAGGTCGAGCGGTTGACCATCGCCCGCTCAGTGATGTCGCGCACGGTGATGGCCGCAAAGCCTTTCTCGACCGTGAGTTCGATCAGCGCCTCCTGGAGCAGCTTGCGCGTGCGCCTGACGCGCAGGTCTTCGTTTTGCGCCGTTTTTTCCACCAGGATCCCCTCCTGTGTTGCATATGCAGCACTCTGCCATCCTTTGATGATTGCACCTGATTCTATCCAACAGTATGTTTGTTACGCAACACTGTGATGCATATTGTAAACGAATTGGACAGAATGGAGCACACGCGATGGCGATCAATCAACACTTCGCGTCGATTGACGTTCAAACGCTGCGGCAGGGAGTCACGGGCCGCGTCCTCACGCCGGGCGACCCCGATTACGAGCAAAGACGGCGCGGCTGGAATCTGGCAGTCAATCAATACCCGGCGCTCATCCTCATCGCGGCAGATGCCGAGGATGTCGTGGCGGGAGTCAACTTCGCCCGCGAGTACGGTCTTGGTGTCGCCGTCCAATCGACCGGCCACGGCATCCACTACGCCGGGGACGACAGCCTGCTCATCGTCACGACGGAGATAGCGTCGGTCGAGGTGGATGCCGAGGCGCGCACGGCACGGGTCGGCGCGGGCGTCATCTGGCAGCAGGTGCTCGACGTGACGACACCGCTCGGCCTGGCGCCACTGCTCGGCTCGTCGCCGCACGTCGGCGTGGTCGGTTATTCGCTCGGCGGCGGCATTGGCTGGCTGGCACGCCGCTACGGGCTGGCGGCGGACAGCGTGCGCCGGGTCGAACTGGTGACGGCGGACGGCGTCCTGCGTCATGCCAGCTCGACGGAGCACAGCGATCTCTTCTGGGGCGTGCGAGGCGGCGGCGGCAATTTCGGCGTCGTCACCGCGCTCGAATTCAACCTGTATCCGGTGGCGACCATCTACGGCGGCAACCTGATCTATCCGGCGGAACGCATCGCCGACGCACTGCACTTCTACCGCGATTGGGTGCAGTCCGTGCCCGACGAGCTGACGTCGTCGATCTCGATCGTCAGGGTGCCGCCGCTGCCGGAAGTGCCGGAACCCCTGCGCGGCAAGACCGTGTTCGCCCTGCGCGCCGTTCAAGTGGGCGATGCGGCCCAGGGCGCGGATTTGATCCGGCAGTGGCTCGATTGGCAAACGCCGATGGTCAACACCTTCGCCGAGATGCCGTTCGCGAACATCGCCACCGTCAGCAACGACCCGGTCGAGCCGCGACCGCTGCACTACAGCAGCGAACTGCTCGACGATCTGAGCGACGACGCGATCGACATCATCACGCGTTTTGCCACCGACAGCGCTTCACCATTGACGATCAACGAGATCCGGCACGCGGGCGGTGCGATTGCCCGTGTCGCCCCCGACGCCAACGCCATCGGCCATCGAGACGCGCAGTTCTACCTGATCCTGGTCGGCGCCGTGCCCTCGCAGGAAAGCCGCGCCAACCTTGAGGCCTACATCCGCCGCTTCAAAGAGGCGTTGAGTCCATACCTGCCGGGCGGTGTCTACCTGAACTTCATCCGCGCGGACGAGGCGGCGCAGCGCGCGCAGGACGCCTATCTGCCGGAGAGCTACGCGCGTTTGCTCGAACTCAAGGCGAAATACGACCCGGCCAACATGTTCCGCTTCACCTATCGCCTGGTGGCGCCACCGAACTAGAGGCTGTCGGGTATTCTTGCCCCTCACCCTCTTTCCTGGCGGAGCGCCAACTCAATGGCGTCTTGAAGCGCGAGGGGCAAGACGTGTCATAAAGGGCCATAAAAGACACTAGGCAAACCACCTGCCCCTGTGGGATACTAGGCATCCACCCCATTTCCAGGGAAACAGGACAGCGCTCATGATGTCGTCTTGGCTCGAAAAGCGGAAGGTTCGGCCCATGCTGCCGGTGGTCGCCCTGCTGACCGGGACGCGTACGATCATCGACACGGGATCGCGCATGATCTACCCGCTGCTGCCGGTCTTCGCGCGCGGGGTTCAGGTCGAAATCAGCGCTATCGTCAGCATCCTGACGTTGATGCAGCTCATGGGCCTGGTTGCGCCGTTCATCGGCAGAATTGCCGAACAGCGCGGACGCAAATTCACCATCCTGCTGGGCCTGCTGCTCTATATGGCCGGCATGGTCAGCGTCTTCATCTTGCCGGATTTTACCGGGTTGGCGATTGCCCTCCTGGTCGGCACGCTTGGCAGAATAGCGCTCGGCCCGGCCATCCAGGCCTACATCGGCGACAAGGTGCCGTATCAGCGCCGCGGCTTGTATCTGGGCTTTGTCGAGCTTGCTTGGTCAGGCGCGTTCTTGTTCGGGGTTCCGGCGATGACCTGGCTGATTGCGCAATACAACTGGCAGGCGCCGTTCCTGGCGCTGGCGATTCTCGCCGCGGTCAGCTTCGTGATGGTCACGCTGCGAGTCGAGCCAGATGCCCCGGTGGTGCGTCAGGTGGCGTTCTTGCCAGCCTTGCGCGCCGCCGCCAGCAGCCCGATGGCGCTGGCCGGGTTGTGCCTGGGCTTCAGCATCAGCGCGGCCAATCAACTGGTCAGCGTCGTCTTCGGCACCTGGATTGAAGCCTCGTTCGGCATTCAACTGGCAACGCTGGCTGTCGCTGCGGCGGTCATCGGGCTGTCTGAACTGACCGGCGAGGGGATCGTCACGTTCTTCGCCGACAAGTTCGGCAAGCGCCGCCTGGTGCTGGTCGGCGTGAGCGCGAACATCCTCGCCTGCATCATCCTGCCCATGACCGGCGTCGACGTGAATCTGGCGCTCGGCGGGCTGTTTTTCTTCTACCTGACCTTTGAACTGAGTGTCGTCGCCACCATTCCCCTGGCCACCGAACTCAGCCCGGATTCCCGTGCGATGTATCTGACCATGCTGATGACTGCCGTGACGCTGGGACGAGCGCTGCTGACCCCGGTGGCTCCGGTGCTGTTTGCCTCCGGACTGCTGGCGAACTGCCTGGTCGCCGCCGGGCTGAACCTCGTCGCCATCTTCGTGGTCTGGCGCTACATCACGGTGAAGTGAGGGGTTGCTTGTGCCCTCACCCTAAATCCCTCTCCCGTAGGAGAGGGACTTTTAAGAACTGTTGTTGCCCAGCCCACCACGAGCTGACCATCCGGCGGGCGTCTACGCCCCCAGGAAATCCAGCAGCGCCTCGTTGAACGCCTCCGGCTGCTCCATGCTGACGACGTGCGCGCCGCCAGGGATCACGACCTTCTGCGCGCCGGGGATGCGCTCGGCCATCACGTCCGCCGCGCGCAGCAGTTCCGGGTGATCGAGCGCGCCGACGACGATCAAGACTGGCAGATCGAGCGCTTCGAGTCGTTCGATGGCCGGTGGATCGAGCGGCTGAGCGGACTGCATATCCACGATCTGCCACGTGTGCTGCCGGAGCGGGATCATGCACATCTCGCGCGCCCGCGCCCGCACCGCCGGATCGACCTGCTCCGGCTGGCGAAACATGCCGTCAACCCAGATGCGCACCTGCAAATCCGCCGCCCGTTCAAGATCTTCTGCCTGTACCGCCGCGATCATGTCCATCATGTCTGGTGGCGGCGCGCCCTGCAATTCAAAGCCGCTCGGCACCGCCGATACCAGCACCAGCCCCGCGACCCGCTGTGGATGCTCCAGCGCGAAGTCGAGCGCGACCTCGCCGCCGAGCGAACAGCCGATCAGCGTCGCCCGCGCGATGTCCAGCTCGTCGAGCAAACACAACAGATCCTGTCGTCGTGGCACCGCCGCCGTCGCCGCGTCGGATCGCCCGAAGCCGCGCATGTCGAAGCGGACGACGCGATTGTGCTCGGCCAGCGCCACCCACTGATCGTCCCACATGCGGCTGTCGACAAAGCCCGCGTGAATCAGCACGAGCGTCTCGCCCTGCCCCGCCATCTCGTAATAGAGTTTGCCACTGCCGCTTTCGATAGTGCCGGTCGTCGTCTGCGTCATCGTATGCTCCTGGTGTTGATAACAGCCAATTGATTCAGCGAACGCGCGGCTGCAAAGTCTGTGTCCGCCTATGGCCCTCATCCCCCGGCCCCTTCTCCCTAATGGCGAAAGGGGCAAGAACAGCTCTTGAAAGTCCCTCTCCATAAGGGAGAGGGACTTAGGGTGAGGGCTTCACAACAACCCATGTCCACTACCACCGCTTCTCGATGGTCATGATCTCATGGTAGACTCGGTCGGGTGACACCTTTTGTCACCCAAGATTCACGAGTTGTGCTATGCGCGCAGATCGCCTGGTTTCTATCGTCATGCTGCTGCAAGCGCGCGGTCGCCTGACCGCCGCCCTGCTCGCGCGCGAACTCGGCGTCTCTCGGCGCACGATCCTGCGCGATGTTGAAGCGCTCTCGTTCGCGGGCATCCCGATCTACGCGCAAGGCGGTCACGAGGGGGGCATCGCGCTCGACGAGGGCTACCGCACGACGCTGACCGGTCTGAATCAGGCCGAGGTGCAAAGCCTGTTCGTCGGCAATCATGCTCAGCTCCTGCGCGATGTCGGCCTGGGCGATGCGGCAGAGGGCGGCCTGCTCAAGCTGCTCGCCTCGGTGCCCGCGCAGCACCAGCCGTCGATCGACTACATCCGCCAGCGCATCCTGATCGACCCGCTCTGGTGGTGGCACGATACGCAGCCGACGCCGTACATCGCCGAACTCCAGCGCGCCGTCTACGAGGATCGGCTGGCCGCGGTCGTCTATGAAAATCACGAAGGCGAAGTGACCGAGCGCACGCTGGAACCGTACAGCCTGGTCGCCAAGTCGAGCCTGTGGTATCTGATCGCCCGGCACGACGGCGCGTTCAAGATGTATCGCCTGTCGCGCTTTCACCGTGTGACGCTGCTCGACACGCACTTCACCCGCCAGCCCGATTTCGACCTCGAACGCTATTGGCATGAGCAGGGGCAGCGGTTCTTGCAATCGGCTGAGTATTACACCTTCACCCTGCGCATCGAGGAGGGCCGCCTGGGCTTCATCCGCTGGCTGACGCCGGGCCGCTTCGAGATCGTCGCCGCCAGCGCTGGCTGGTCGACGGTCGAGTTCAAGCTGGAATCAATCGATCTGGCGAAGATGCTCGTCTTCGGGCTGGGTGCTCAGGCGGAGGTCGTCGCGCCGGACTCGCTGCGTGAGGCGGTTGTCGCCGCCGCGCAGACGGTTCTGAGGATGCACGAGATGGGTAATGAGGGGGAAATGACGTAGCCGTTGGGAAATCCAACGACCGCCGGATGGTCAACCTGCGCGGGGGCAGCTTCGCTGCCTTCAGTCGGCAAGCCGACCCCCTAAGCACGGCTGAAGTTGTGCCTCGTGAACGAGGTTTGAATTCAATACGAGTCCGCTTTGGCAGTCAGCTTCAGCGGGCACACCCCTAGCCAGGGGCTTGAGTCCCTGGCGATGCAGCGCGACAATAGAGCTGTCCGCAGCATCCTGGCTCACCCGAACGAACCCGACCATGGACACCATTGTATTCCGCCGCGACCGCCTGACCTGGCTCCTTTATGCCCTGCTCTCCTATTATGCCTACATGCAGGCGCTCATCAGCCCGGCGCTCAACTTCCTGGGCGATGAGATCGACCTGTCGTTCTCTGTGCGCGGCCTGCACGTGACCGCCTTCGCCGCCGGGATGGTCAGCGCAGGGCTGCTCGGCGAACGCGCGACTGCCCGCTGGGGTCGCCGCCGCGTGCTCTGGATCGGCGGGGTCGGCATGGCCATCGGCTCGTTCGTCCTGATCGCCGGGCGCACGGCGCTCGTCACGCTCGGCGCGACGCTGATCATGGGCCTGATCGGCTCGTTCATGCTCGTCGTCGTCCAGTCCGCCCTCGCCGATCATCACGGCGAGAAGCGCGCCGTCGCCCTGACCGAGAGCAACGTCGCCGCCGTCTTCTTCGCCGCGCTGGCGCCGTTCGCCGCAGGTGCCGGTGAGTCGCTCGGCCTCGGCTGGCGCGCGGGCATGGTCGCGGGCGTGATCGTCTTCGCCGGCCTCTACCTGTTTGGCCGTGCGCTGCCCTTCCCCGTCGCGCAGGATGCGACGCCGGATGCACAAGCCCCGCGGACGACCCGCCTCCCGCGCACCTTCTGGCTGATCTGGCTGGCGGCCTTCTTCGGCGTCGGCACCGAGTGGTCGACCATCTTCTGGAGCGGCGAGTTCCTCGAACGATCGGTCAACATCACGGCGGCGGATGCGTCCGCCCTGCTCGGCCTCTTCCTGATCATGATGATGATCGGGCGCTTCGCCGGCAGTCGCCTGTCAGAGCGCGCCGAGCCGATCCGGCTGATCGTGCTCAGCCAGGCGCTCGCCATCTTCGGCCTGACGATCTTCTGGCTCGGCCCCGTCCGCGAACTGACGCTCAGCGGCTACCTGCTGGCCGGGTTGGGCATCGCCAATCTCTACCCGCTGGCGCTCGTCATTGGCGTCAATACCGCGCCCCGCCATTCGGATCTCGCCAGCGCGCGCATGTCGCTCGCCTCCGGCAGCGCCATCCTGATCGCGCCGATCGTGCTCGGCTCGCTGGCGGACGTGATCGGCATCCAGACGGCCATCGGCGTGACGGCCCTGCTGGCTCTGCTTGCGCTGGCCGCTGCCCTCGGCTCGTGGGCGCTCAGGAATCGCTAGCGCCGTGTGCAATTGTAATGGGGTGAGGGTCAGGGCGTCGTGTCCGGCGCGCCCGCGAACAGATCGCCAATGAGGACGGTGATCCCCGGCAAGCCTGTGAAGCTGAGCGTTGCACGCTCATCGAAAACCCGTGGCGCATCGTAGCGCCCGGCAGCGTTCAAACTGAACAGCCGCACTTCGCGCGCCGCCGGGTAGATGATCGCATACTCAGGGACGCCCGCCTGTTGGTAGGCCGCCAGCTTGGTCTCTTCGTCATAGGCCGTGTTGCTCGGCGAGACGATCTCCACGATCACGTCCGGCACGCCGTAGATGTGCCGTTCACGCAGGATGTCCGCGCTCGCATTGCCGACGAAGACGAAATCCGGCTGCACTGGATCACAACCGGGCATGAAGACGCCGACCGGCGCGAAGAACGCTTGCCCCAATCCCGCATCTTCCGCCGCCAAACCGATCAACCGGTAGCAGCGTTTCAGGATGTACTGGTGGAACAGGCTGGGCGACGTGCTCACGTAGAGGTAGCCTCCGAGGATTTCGTAGCGATTGCCATCGCCATGTGGCAGCGTCTCCCAATCGGCGCGCGTCCACTCGCCCTGGCGAGGGCCGCGCACGGGAGCATCGGTTGACAGGGGAAACGTGATCATCGTGGCGCTTCCACATCCGTGTGATCGGCTACTCCGCATTATAACACTGCTTCCGTTCTCCTCCGGCCTTCTCTCTGCACAATGCGCCTCGGTGGTTCCCCGCAAACGCCATCTTGACATCACACATATTTTGATTACTATCTAATTTGATGTACATCAAATAATCAATCATCTGCTGCACAAGGAGGTGCAAGCCCATGGATACATTGCAGCAGCGCGATCTTCTGGAGATGCTCAAGGCGCTGGCGGATGAGCAGCGTCTGACCATGATCGGGCTGCTCGGCGCACAGGAACGCAACGTCGGCGACCTGGCGGAAGCGCTCGGTCTATCCGAGCCGACCGTCTCGCATCATCTGTCGAAGCTGCGCAAAGTCGGGCTGGTCAACCTGCGCATGGCGGGCAACCAGCGCTTTTATCGCACAGCGACGCAAACGCTCAATCGCTTTCGTCGCTACGTCGCGGAGATCGAACAGCCGGTTGAAGCCGCGCCGCCGCGTACGCCTGACGCATGGATCGAGGCGCTCGATTGGGACGAGGAGGATAAGAAAGTTCTGCGCGGTTACACCGAAGAAGGCAAGCTGATCCAGCTTCCAAACAAGGACAAGAAGTGGAACGTCGTCCTGCGCTGGGTGGCGACCCTGTTCGAGCCCGGCGTCCGCTACAACGAGAAGGAAGTCAACGCCATCCTGACCCCGGTCAATCCCGATTACGCCCAACTGCGGCGCAATCTGATCGACTTCGGCTACATGCGCCGTGAGCGCGGCGGCGGCGATTACTGGCTGGCCGACGATGACGACTAGCGGTCGCGGCGGGACAGCGAAAGGGTCTTTGACGGCGCACAGCCGTGCAAAGACCCTTTTTTGTCTCCCTCTTCATTGGAAGCAGGAGGGCAAGTCCCTCTCCCAGACGCGAAGCGGCGGTTGGGAGAGGGATTTAGGGTGAGGGACAATTGGCGCTGCCAAGCCCTCATGCCAAGCCCCCTCTCACATCAAACCATCGGCAGATCCGCCGCTCCGGCCTGTTCGTCGACCGTGTCCTCGCGCACCCAGCCGCCGCCGGTGACGCGCCACCAGGTGTAGCCGTCGTCGCCCATGCGCTGGCCGTCGATGGCGGTCGCCGTGTTGGCTGCCAGCACGCCGACCGGGCTGGATGTCGTGCTCGGCATCGAGCGGATGTTGACGTTCTGGCCGAACGCCGTCACCATGACCGCGCCCGACATGTCGCTCTCACTGCCGCCGCTCGACGCCATCGCCGGGGCCATGGCCGCGTAAGGCTGAATGCTCCCATCGTAGCCGAGTGCACTCGATTGCGCGCGGATGGCGGCGACTTCGTCGTCCGTCGGCGGCGCGACCGGCCCGACGAAGCCATCGCCCGATCCGTCCAGAAACGGCCGCAAGACCGGCACTGCGCCGGACACGTTCGCAAACTGGAACGCCTGATACGAGCGGTCGTTCGGCAGCTGCATGCCGATCTGGCGCACGAGCGCGCGGTGCTCCGCCTCGACGCCGCTGATCTGCGCGGCGGTCACCGCAAAGGCCGTCTCGCCCATCTCGGTGAAGATGCGCGCCGCCGCCAGATAGGCCGAGACGAACGTCGTCTCCGCCACCTCAGTGATCTGCGCGAACATCGCCTTGTCACTGAACAGGCCATCCGGCACGTAGAACTCGGTCACGACCGGCTGCGCGCCGAGCGACAGCAGCAGATCGTAATGGTCGCGCTCAGAGATGAAGGCCGTCTTCAGATAGTCGACCTGCGTCTGATCCAGGTCGAGATCCCCGTTCTCCGCGGCGTTGATCGCGGCCAGGTAGTGCGTCGAGGCGAACAGTTCCGCCGTCGCCGCCAGGTTGACGATCGTCTGCAGGTCGTCGTTCTCGCCGCTCATCTCCTGGGCGAACGCGCGGCTGATGCCGAACAACGTCTTCCAGCCGAGCAGCCCCGCGCCCGCGCCGAGGGCAGCGCCCTTGAGCACGTCGCGCCGTGAAAGCATGAATTTCGCTGACGTTTGAGTCATCGGGTCTGGCTCCTTACATCATGGCCGCGTAGGGCAGGGTCTCGCTGTTGTAACCGAGCGCGGACGCTTCGGCACGAATGGCGGTGACTTCGGCATCGGTCGGCGGCGCGACCGGCCCGACGAAGCCCTCGCCCGATCCGTCCAGGAACGGCTGCAAGACCGGCACCGCGCCGGACACGTTGGCGAACTGGAACGCCTGGTACGAGCGGTCGTTCGGCAGCCGCATGCCGATCTGGCGCACGAGCGCGCGGTGCTCGGCTTCGACCCCGCTGATCTGCGCCGTCGTCACGGCAAAGGCGGTTTCGCCCATCTCGGCGAAGATGCGCGTCGCGGCCAGGTAGGCGGCGACGAAGGTCGTCTCGGCTACCTCGGTGATCTGCGAGAACAGCGCCTGATCCGCGAACAGGCCATCCGGCACGTAGAATTCGGTCACGACCGGTTCCGCGCCCAACGACACGAGCAGATCGTAATGATCGCGCTCGGAGATGAAGGCCGCCTTCAGATAATCGACCTGCGTCTGCGCCAGGCCGAGATCGCCGTTGATCGCGGCCAGATAATGCGTCGAGGCGAACAATTCCGCCGTCGCCGCCAGGTTGATGATCGTCTGCAAGTCGTCATTCTCGCCGCTCATGTCCTGGGCGAACGCGCGGCTGATGCCGAACAGACCGTTGAGGCCGAGCGCGGCGGAACCGGCCACGAAGGCGCTCCCTCTCAAAAAGCTGCGTCGTGAAATAGTGCTCATGATCCAACTCCCTTTAGTGTAAGCATTTCTGCACCCTCTCCGCGCTACCTTTCGCGGCGTTCGGGCGCGCCGGATGAAAATCGCCGAGTCTCTCATCGATTGCTTATCTGCGAATAATTCATTCAAAAGTGGGGGCGTCATTCGACCCGTTTTCACCTCACCCCGTCTCGCTGCGCTTCGACTCCCCCTCTCCGCGCGCGGAGAGGGGGCTGGGGGTGAGGTTAATGGGAGTCTCTTCGATACTCTGTTTCAAGTCGAATCCCTATCGCAATCTCGAACGTAATGCTGCCGAATTTGCCTATTTCGTCAGAGCGCGCGGGTTTGGTATAGTCGACAGCGTGGCGAACCTGACCCCCGACATCGACACCCCTTCGCCAGCCGCACTATCGTTGTCAAAGAGCAGTTGACCTGCGATGCCAGACGCCACCCCGCCCGAAGAAATCGCCCTCATGCGGCGTATCTGCGCCCGCGACCAGAGCGCGCTGGCAGCGCTGTACGATCAGTACGCGGGCATCGTCTACGGCATCACCATGCGCGTGCTGCAGAACACGACGCTGGCCGAAGAAGCCACACAAGACACGTTCATGAAGATCTGGAAACGCGCCGAAGATTGGGACGCCGAACGCGGTAAACTTGTCACCTGGGTGCTGACGATCGCGCGCTACACGGCCATCGACCGTCTGCGCAAAGAGCAGCGCCAATCGCCGTGGACGGCCATCGGCCTGGACGACCTGCTCAACGCGCTCAGCAGCAGCGGCCCGGTCGATAGTGAGCGCTTTTTTGATGCGCAGGTATTGCAGCGTCTCATCCGCCAGCTGCCGGATGATCGAATCAAGGTGATAGAACTGGCGTTTTTCCGCGGGATGTCGCACAGCGAGATCGCCGAATTCCTGCAGGAGCCGCTGGGCACGGTCAAGAGCCGCATCCGCCAGGGGCTGTTCGATTTAAAAGCGCTCTGGCTGCAAAGCCAGGAATGAAGACGGAGGGACGCAGACGAGACTGCACTGAGTGAAGATGATGAACGACGATCAGAGCCGACAGCCCACCACCCCCCATAACGCCGCCTGCGATGAGCTGCGCGACCTGCTGCCCGCCTACGTGATCGGCGCGACCACGGCGGAGGAAGCGGCGCGCGTGCATGAGCTGTTGGCGATCTGCCCGGAGCTTGAGAGCGACATCGCGACCTACGCCGGGCTGAGCGAAGGCTTCGCCGCCGACGTGCAGGCGATCCAGCCCGCGGCGCACGTGCGGGGTGGCCTGCTCGCCCGCCTGGCCGAGGAGGAGGCGGCCGCCTATCCGGCACAGCCCCAGGCGCCCGCCGCACCGACGCTGGTCACGAAGGCCATCAAGCCAAAGCGCGGAAGGCGATCGTCATCATGGTGGTGGATCGCTGCCGCTGCCGCGGTCGTCCTGCTCCTTGCAACCAATGCTCTGTGGCTGGCGCGCGTCGGCGACGTGCAGAGCCAATTGACGACGCTCCAGCAGGAGCAGCAGGAGCTGCTGACCGTCCTCGCCGACCCCGACGTCGCGCGCATCGCCCTGCACTCGACCGCCGACCAGACGACGCCGCTGGCGACCGTGCTCTGGAACCCGCACAACAACGAGGCCATCCTCTACACGGATGCGCTGCCCGCGCTCGACAGCGATCACGCGTACCAACTGTGGGTGATTGGTGCCCAAGGCCCGGTCAGCGCGGGCATCTTCCACACCAGCGCATCCGGTACCAGCTTCCACGCCTTCGCGCCGAGGGAGGACATGGATGCCTATCAGGCCGTCGGCATCTCGGTCGAACCGGCCTCCGGCAGCGACCAGCCGACGACCAATCCGCTGGCCCTCGGCGAACTCCCGACCACGACGTAGGGATGCGCCACGCCAGCCCGCCGGATGGTCAACCATCCGGCTAAGGTCGCGCCCGGTGAACCGGGCTGCTCAAGCAATCCAATTCATTCGAACCGTGAACTGTGAACCGGGCACCGTGAACCCCAGAACTGAGCACTGAGCACTGAGCACCCTCAGTCTCCCGCCTCCGTCGCCGGATGCTGCGGCGTGCAATCGACCTGCGAATTGGCCGGGATGCCCTGCCCGGCCTGACCGCCCTGAACCGAAGCGCGCCCGACGATGGTGTCCGCATCGCTCGGCAGACGGCGCAGCAGCCACAGCAGCGGCAGACTGAGCGCGGAGAAGATGCCGCCGATCACGTAGCCCTGCGCGATGCCGCCCGTCTCCGCCAACTGACCCAGCGCCACCTGGCTGACGACGCCGCCGCCGCTGGCGAACATCGAGTCGACCGAGACGATCGTCGCCCGCTGCTCCGATGGCGCGATGTGGTGGATGTAGCTCTGGCGCACGGGCTGGCTGACGCCGGTCGTGCCCATCGCGACCAGGAACAGCGCCACCGCCACGTAGAACGAGCTCGTCAGCCCGACGCCGATCATGCAGACGACGAACACGATCACCGACCCGATGATGATGCTCGTCCGCCTGCCGCGGCGCTGGGTCAAGCGCTCGACCAGCCAGTTGCCGCCGATGGTCGACAGCGACAGCAGCGCCGTGATGATCCCGGCGATGTAGACGGCGTTCGGGTCGCCAAACAGTTGCAGGAAGTACGGCTGCCAGGCATAGAAAGCCCACATGATGAAGCCGCTCTGGATCGCCCCGGCCAGCATCAGCAGGCGCAGATTCGGCTGGCGCCAGCCGTAGGCGATACTGACCTCGGCCACCGCTCGCATCTCCGCCGGGATGCGTGCCAGCGTCAGCGAGCGCGGCGTGTAGCCCAGGTCGTGCATCGTGAAGTAGGCGACGACGAAGGCCAGCAGCAGCAGCACCGCCCGCCCGATGAACGGCCATGCCAGATCGACGTTGCCCAGGAAGCCGCCGCCGACCGAGCCGATCAGCATGGCCGCGCCCGTCACCATTGCCCCGCGCGAAAACACGGCGTCCAGCTCGCCCTGGTAGCCCGTCGCGTGCAGCGCATCGACCAGCCATGCCTCGACCGCGCCCGAATAGAAGGTGAAGCCGAGGCCGAGGAAGATCGAGATCAGGCTGAAGACGAGCACACCGCCGCCGGTCTCCGCCGCCGCCAGATAGGCCAGCGTCGACGCCGACAGCACGAGCACGCTGAGCAGGAATGACACGCGCCTGCCCGCCGTATCGGCCAGCACGCCGGTCGGGATCTCGAAGATGACCATCCCGGCGGTGAAGGCCGCGTTGGCGATGAAGACCTCGGCAATCGTCAGCCCTGCGTCGAGCAAGAACAGCGTGTTGACGCCCCAGATCAGCGATGCGGATAACGTGTAGATGGCGGCGATGATCATGTAGCTGCGGATGACACGTCGCGGAGTCATGTCGATGCCTCTCGACTTGTGGGAGCCGCAGTCTACCAGATTTGCCCGCTGCCGCCACACTGCGCTCATTGTGTATAGTCGTCTCTATCCGAATGTAGGGACGGCATTCTTGCCGTCCGCCCTCCCGGACGCGATTAATCGCGTCCCTACAATCATTGGCACTACCAGGCGCTTGCACACGCGGGCGGATGCCGCATAATCGGGGCAAACACAGGCAGGAGCACCATCATGCTGATCGAAACCGTGCGCAGTTGGCAGTACAACATCATGGGCTACACGCTCAAGACCGTCGAGTCGATCTTCACCGCGGCTGACCCGGACGCGCTGACCAAATACCGCGACAGCGGCGACGGCTGGACGGCGCTCGAAGTCCTCGGCCACCTGCGCGATTTCGAGGGCGTCCTCTTCGAGCGCACGCGCGTGACCGTCGAGCAAGATCTGCCCACCCTCCCGTTCCCCAATCCGGACGAACTCGCGCGCCAGCGAGACTACAACCATCTGTCCTGGCGGACGCTGCTCACCGAGTGGCGGGCCGAGCGCGCGGCGCATCTTGCCTATCTGCAGGCGCGTACGGAGGGCGACTGGGATCGTCCAGGCATGCATCCCAAGCGCGGGCGCCTGACTCTGCTCGATCAGTTGTTCCTGTTGACGCAGCACGACTCGCTCCACATCGAGCAGATGACGCGCACCCTGGCCGAGCGGCGGATTGACAGCTAAGTGAGGCGTGGTCATAATCCAGCTTCGCCGCTGCCTGCCCTCCACCCCGGCCCTTCTTCTAACCTTCGTCGACCTTGCGGTTACAGGGAGAAGGGGAGAAGAGTTGGTTCTGAAAGTCCCTCTCCATCAGGGAGAGGGATTTAGGGTGAGGGCAAAAAGGGCAGCAAAGCTTCATGACGATTCCTGACCACGCATCAGCGAAGTGGTCGCATAATGAACACACCTCTCCCCTTCGAAGATTTCCTGGCGCAAACGCGTGCGGCGCGCTTTGCTGACTATGCGCAGCGCCCCGGCGTGCAGGTCGCGGATGAGGCAAGTTTCAGCGCCATGCAGCAGCACATCTTGCGCCGCTACGCCGGGCTGAGGGCCATTCGGACTATCTTCGTAGACAGTAACGTCTTCGACTGCATTATAGAGATGGAAGTGCAGATTCCGGCGCCCGCCGACGCGGATGGCTGCCCCGACGGCAGCATCCCCATGCGGCGGATCACGCTGGAGGAATTGACGCGCTTTCAGACTCTTGGGGATTTCCTCGGCAAAGGCGCAGGCAGTTACCCGCGCTGAGCCGTCGCCCCAACTATGCAGTAGGGAGGATCACGATGCGGCTGCGCATTCTGTTCGTCACGTCCCTCTTGTTGCTGATCGTCGCCTGTACCCCGACGACCCCGACTCCAACACCCGTCCCACCCACCGAAACCCCCGTCCCCGCGACCGAGACACCGCTCCCGACCGACACGGCCGTCCCACCAACCGAGACGCCCGTGCCCCCAACGGAAACCGCCGTCCCGCCGACTGAGACCCCCGTGCCGCCCAGCGACACCCCGGTGCCCCCGACGGACACGGCAGTGCCGCCGACTGAGACGCTGGAGCCGACGGACACGCAAAGCGACTTCATCCCGTTCGACGAATTCCTGCAGAGTGTGCGCGACGCTTCGTTCGATGACTATGCGCAGCGCGACGGTGCCGAGGTGCGCGACGCAGACGCCTTCGAGGAGATGCGACAGCACATCCTGACCATGTACGATGGCGTCGAGCAGGTCAGCACCTTCGTTGTCGACGGCCAGTACTTTGACTGCATCACCGTCGAGTCGCAGCCGTCCCTGCGCTTGCAGGATCTTGAGCTCGTCCGCGACGCCCCGCAAAACACCATCTTCAGCGACGAGGGTGTCGAAGGCGAAGCGCCCGGCGAGCCTGAAGCGCTCGAATCGCCGCTGCTGCTCGGCCAGACCGATCCGTACGGCAATCCGATCAGCTGCGACGACGGCACGATCCCGATGGCGCGCATCACCCTCGAAGTCATGACCCGTTTCGCGACGCTCGACGCTTTCTTCGGCAAGGATGTCGATGGCAGCGGCGAGTATCCGCAGGAAGAGCAGCTCCCGGAAGGCGATAACCCGGATCACATGTATGCCGCCGCGCGCCAGAATGTGCGCAACTTCGGAGGCAACTCCTGGCTCAACCTGTGGAACCCGAACGTGCCCGGCGACCGTGACTTCTCGCTCTCGCAGCAGTGGTATGCGGGCGGCGAAGGCGACGGCCTGCAAACGGTCGAGGGCGGCTGGCAGCTTTACCACAAGAAGTACGGCGATGACCGCGCCCGGCTGTTCATCTTCTACACGGCCGATAACTACGACAAGAAGAAGTGCTACAACCTGGACTGCGCCGCCTTCGTCCAGACCAACAATCACTGGTATCTCGGCGGGCCGTGGACCAACTACAGCAGCACCGGCGGCACGCAGTGGGGCTTCGAGATGCAGTGGAAGTACTTCCGCGGCAACTGGTGGCTGTTCCTGCGCGGGCCGGGCGCCTATGAAGCCGTTGGCTACTATCCGGGCACGCTCTATGGCAGCGGCCAGCTTTCGCGCTCGGCCAGCGAGATCACCTACGGCGGCGAAGTGACCGGCCGCGACACTATGCCCGCCATGGGCAGCGGTGCCTTCAGCGATCAGGGTTGGCAGCGCGCGGCCTTCCAACACACGATCTTCTACATCCCGCGCGACGAAGATGACGGCGTCGGCGTCTGGGCGGATCTGTTCGAGATCGAGCCGAACCCGGATTGCTACACGATTGACATCACCCCGGCCAGCCGCGGCGGCAGTTGGGGCACCTACATCTTCTTCGGCGGCCCCGGCGGTGACGACTGCGGGTAACCGTCCTCATGCATAACGCATGAAGCCAGCCGGGGGTGTCGAGTCCCCGGCTGGCGATCCCCTCGCCCCCTGCCGCCCAATGTCCGACCACCATCGCGGCTGAAATCCGACCGGTCACAAAGGTTCGAGACGGGCCTATAATCACCGGCGCCTTATTCCGCATCCAATCTGGAGTTCGCTCAGTGGCCGCCACCGCCCGCCAAGTCTTGCAGCGCGCATCGCCTGAGAGCCAGGGTATCGCCTCGCACGCCATCCTGCAATTCATCGAGGCGCTCGAACGCCAGCACCCCGAAATCCACAGCGTCATGCTGCTGCGCCACGGCAGCGTCATTGCCGAGGGCTGGTGGTCGCCGTATGCGGCGGAGCATCCGCACATGCTGTTCTCACTGAGCAAGAGCTTCACCTCGACCGCCGTCGGCTTGGCCCTGGCCGAAGGTCGCTTCTCGATTGACGATCCGGTGCTCGCCTTCTTCCCGCAAGATGCGCCCACCGAACCGAACGACATGCTGGCCGCGATGCGCGTGCGCCATCTGCTGTCGATGACGACCGGCCACGCGATTGATGCCTGGTCGCAGATGGATCGCCAGCCGGATGCCAACTGGATCAAGCGCTTCTTCAGTGTGCCGGTTGAGCACCCGCCGGGGACGCACTTCCTTTACAACACCGGGGCGTCGTACATGCTGGCGGCGATTGTGCAGCAGGTGACCGGCATGAAGCTGGTCGACTATCTGGCGCCGCGCCTGTTTCAGCCGCTCGGCATCACGAACGCCACCTGGCAGGAGTCGCCGCAGGGGATCGCGCTCGGCGGCATCGGCTTGAGTATGACGACGGAGGATGTCGCCCGCTTCGGCCAGCTCTATCTGCAGCTTGGGCTGTGGCAGGGCGAGCAAATTCTGCCTGAGACCTGGGTTGAAGCAGCAACCGCTGCTCAAGGGCCGGCGAGCGAGGGTGGGCAAAGCGATTGGTTTCAAGGCTACGGCTATCAGTTCTGGCGCTGTCGTCACGGCGCCTTTCGCGGCGACGGCGTCTTTGGCCAGTTCTGCGTCGTCATGCCCGACCAGGATGCCGTCGTGGTCATGACGGCGGGGATCGACATCTTTGATAGCCAGGGGCCGCTCGATCTCGTCTGGGACATCCTGCTCCCTGCAATGGGCGCCGATCCACTGCCTGACGACCCCGCAGCCCAGGCGGCATTGACCAGCAAGCTCGCCAACCTGGCCCTCCCCCCGGTGCGAGGTCGCGCGTCGTCGCCCATCGCCTCGCGCATCTCCGGTCGAACCTACGCCCTGGACGCGAACGAACTGAACATCCGGGCCCTCACGCTGAGCGTCGCCGAGTCCGGCTGCACGCTCACCGTCCAAACGGCGACCGAGGAGCACATCATTGCCTGCGGTCACGGTCATTGGCAGCACGGACACACGAGCCTGTTCGATTCGCAATGGGTGTCCGGTCGCACGCCGATCGCCACCAGCGGCGCCTGGACCGCCGACGACACCTACACCATGATCGCCCGCCTCTACGAGACGCCGTTCTATCATTCGCTCGTCTTCACCTTCGATGGTGATGAACTGCTGGTCGAATCCCGCATCAACGTCTCGCTCGACGCCGTGGAACCCCTGCTGCTGACGGGGAAAAGAGCAGATTAGCGCGTTAGCAAATTAGGAGCGAATTAGCGGAGAGGTGGTCATAATTCAGTTTCGCCGCTGCCTACCCTCAATCCCCAGCCTCTTCTCCCTGTAATCTAAGGTTACCGAAGGCTAGGAGAAGGGGAGAGAAATCGATCTGAAAGTCCCTCTCCATAAGGGAGAGGGATTTAGGGTGAAGGCAAAAAGGGCAACAAGTGTTCATGACGAATAACCACGCCTCAATTAGCCGAAAGCTGACCGCCGACCGCCGAAAGCTCTATCCCCTCATCACCTCACGCCTCGTCACCTGCCCTCGCAGCATGAACTGTGAACCCCGTACCCAGAACTCGGAACCGTCTTGACCGAGTACCGAGCACTGAGCACCGAGTACCCCTCTCCCACTTGGCCTTCCCCCCATCTTGCCAAGCGAGGCGCGTTTGTGGTTCAATGCACACAATACCAAACGCGCACAAAACCCGGAGCCAACCACAGTGCCCATGCTCATGCGCTTTCTCGATCCCGTGCGCGGCGCGCGTATTGGCGTGCGCCTGGACGACACGCTCTATGACGTCACCGAGACGGTCGGCGATCTGGCGGCATGGCTGCGCGCCAGCGCCGGGCGCCCGCAGACGGCCATCGACGAGCTGGCCCACTGCGCACGAGAGAGCAGCCGCGCTTATCTCGCCTCCGTCGTCGACGCCCCGCCGATGGAGAATCTGCCCGCCTTGCTGCCGCCGGTCGATCTGCAAGAGGTGTGGGGCGCGGCACTCAATTACCGGCGCGCCGCCAACAGCAATGGCTTCGTCCTCAGTGATCCGGTGCTCTACGCCCAGGCGCAGCATGCCGACCGCCCGGCCCTGTTTTACCGGGCCGCCGCGCATCGCGTTGTGCCGCCGTATGGGGCGGCGGGCATCCGCCGCGATTCGCAGAACACCATCGCCACGCCGGAACTCGCCCTGCTGCTCAACCCCGCGCTCGAGGTCGTCGGCGCCAGCCTGGCCCTCGCCATGACCGCGCGCGACATCGCACGGGAGAATCCGCTCTACTTCACGCAAGCGACGGTCTACAACGGCGCCTGCGTCCTTGGCCCCGGCTGGCGCCTGGGCAAGCTGCGCGCCTTCCCCGAACTGACCATCCAGCTCAAGATCACGCGCGACGGCGAGCTCATCTACGAGGACGAGGCCAACACCAGCGCCATCCAGCGCACGCTCCCCAACCTGATCGATCACCTGGGGCGCTGCGGCGTCCACGAGGACGGCGTCGTGCTGCTCACCGGCACCGGCATCGTCCCGCCGCCGGAGTTCGCGCTCCAGCCCGGCGATGCCATCCGCGTCACTACCGACGACATCGGCGTGCTGTCCGTCACGGCGAGGGTGGTTTAGGGCTATTGGGTGTTGGATGTTAGCCTTTAGCAGTTGGCTGTTAGCTTTGGGCTTTGGGGCTTTCGCATGTACAAAGCGTGCATGACTAGATTGGTTGATGTGTTAATCTGCTAACACGCCAATTTGCTTTCAGAGTGGCGCGTAAAGCTCGATCGGGATCGACATTCGACCGAGGTAGTCGAGCATGATCGGTTTGACGGTATCCCAATCAAGCTGCCCTAGTCCGCAGCCCAGGGCGGGCACGGCCAATGACGATACCCCCCACGTCTGATAATGCTGCGTGAGATAGTCCAGCCCGGCGACAATCGCGTCGAGCTTCGATTTCGAGCGCCAATGCTGCTTGGTCGGGAAGTTCAAAATCCAGGGGTGATCGGTCGAGCTATAGACATACGGCACACCCAGCCTGATCTCGTTCATTTCGCAGCGCCGAACGTAATCCTCGACCATGGCGGGAAAGCGTCGCTTGAATTCGAGTGCGATCCCCTTGCCCATCACGCCAGCGCAGTTGACTGCATTTGTCAGGGTCTGTGCTTGCGATTGGAACAGATCGCCCGACACAACGATCACTGGCATGGCCAAGAAATCCCTGATTCCGATTTACCACGTCAACCAGTTTGCCGACTGATCGGCTAAAGGCAATCAAGCATACTGAAGATGCTCATCTGATGCAGAAATCCTCAGCGCCTTGAGTGCGCTTGATTTTGCCTGGCCGATGGGTTGACCCGTCGGCGACGAACGAACTGACTCACTATCCCCTTGGGACTTACTGAAAGCCACAGGCTAAACGTCAATCATTTCTGATTGCCGCTTCAGTATGAGCTCCATCTTGGATTTGAGTCGCATGAACATGCGATCCGCCTGGAGAAACTCGTCGAGTTCTTCGCGCTCACTCGGAGTCAACAGGTCTTCGCCATTTTTGTTCAGCAGATCATCCAGTCGTGACTGCAAATCATCCGGCAGATGATAGGCGACGATCGCCTGTGGGGATGGCTCGGTCGCCAGAAATTCCGTGTACACATCAAATACGTTGCGTGCCGGTGCGTTTTGCATGGGGTTCTCCGCCGCTTGTCGCCTTGATTGTAACATCCTTCACATCAAGGATGCGTTAAGCGAATACCTCTCGGCGGCGGAATCAGTCCCATCTGCTTCCATCGTTCTGCGCCCTCGAGCCTACCCTAACCTCGAGACCGAGGTTGTTTCACTCATTCTGGCACAGAGGGTTTCACCAATTTCATCCGGCCAATCAATGACGCCAAGTTTGACTTTATTTTCACCATGATTATGGCTTATCACCGACTTCCCAGTCTTCAATTTTCAGCCCGGCAATGCGCTCGAATTCGCGGGTATTATGCGTAATCAACGTTAGGTTATTTGCCAACGCAATTGCGGCGATGAGCAAATCGTTACCCCCAATGGGTGTGCCTTTAGTGGTCAAATCGGCTCGAATTTGCCCGTAGTGTTCGGCTGCCGCATCGTCAAACGGCAGAGAGATGAACAGCGACAAAAACTGTTTTTGTCCCGCCATTGTCTTTACCGGATTTTGGCTGCGCAAGGCACCGAAGAACAATTCTCCTTTGACCACTGAGCAGACAACCGCTTCTCCTTCATCCAGCGCATTGAGCTTATCAGCAACGTTCTGAGAGCGTCCGTTGATATAGCGAATACAGGTGTTGGTATCCAACAGATATTTCATTCAATCGGCTCACGTTCTTCCATTGGCAACTGCGGTGGACGCTCGATTGGATCGTCTGCCAGAATGCCATAGGTTGCTCTGAGTGCCGTGTGCCAGTCGGATTCTCGGACGAAATCGGTTTGCAAGGATACTGCCAGCAGTTCCATCATGCGCAACCGCTGGGTTGTCGAGAGTTTCTGTACCTGCTCGAAGAGTGTTTCAAAAGTGGTATCGCTCATGACTACACCTCCATATGCTCAACTTCATGTACCTGAATCTCTCCGGCTGACCAGATGCAGCGAGAATGCTTTGCGAGTCTCCGCAAGCATGATTTTCTCGCTATGGATTACCCGCAAACCGCCGGGCTCATTCGTAGATAAGTTCATGTGCGTAATTCATTAGGCATCTCCAACCCGCAGTTCCCCGGCGACGGATTAAGCCGCCAATCCCATAATCTCCCGTCCGCGCTGTCAAAGTGCGGCTGATGCTGATTGATTTGTTGGCGGCGATTGCCGAAATATTGCCACATCGACAACCACCGACATCCAGCTAAGAGCTAAAGGCCAAATGCTAACAGCTAAAAGCCACCAGCCAACCGCCAATACCCAACAACCCTAGATACTCACAATCCTCGCGCTAGAGCCGTTGCGCGGCACGGCATGACGCGTGTCCACGATCAGCTTCGCCTGCTCCGAGATCGCCACCCAGTCGTAGCTCGTGTGATCCGTGACCACGACCACGCAGTCCGCGTTGGCGATCAAATCATCCGAATAGGCGGCCGAGTTCATCCGGGCACCGTTGTGCAGCTTGACCGACGGCACGTACGGATCGTGATAGGCCACGTTCGCGCCCTTCTGCTGCAAGAGCTGGATCACGTCCAGCGCCGGGCTTTCGCGCACGTCGTCCACGTCGCGCTTGTAGGCCGCGCCGAGCACCAGCACGCGCGACCCGCGCACGGCCTTGCCGTCGTCGTTGAGCGCATCCGCCACCTTGTTGATGACGTGCACCGGCATCGACGTGTTGATCTCACTCGCCAGCTCGATGAAGCGGGCGTTGTAGTTGAGCGTCTTCAGCTTCCAGCTCAGATACAGTGGATCAATCGGGATGCAGTGGCCGCCGAGGCCGGGGCCGGGGTAGAACGGCATGAAACCAAACGGCTTGCTCTTGGCGCCGTCGATCACTTCCCAGGTGTCGATGCCGAGCTTGTCGCACATCAGCGCCACCTCGTTGACGAGGCCGATGTTGACCGCGCGGAAGGTATTCTCCAACAGCTTGACCATCTCAGCCGTCGTCGGCGACGACACTTTGACCACCTGGTCGACCGCCGCGCCGTAATAAGCCGCGACCACGTCCGTGCAGTTCGGCGTCACCCCGCCGACGACCTTGGGCGTATTGCGCACGCCGTAGATCGGGTTGCCGGGGTCGATCCGTTCCGGCGAGAAGGCGATGAAGATGTCCTCGCCCGGCGTGAAGCCCTTCTCCGTCAGACGCGGCACGATCAATTCCTCGGTCGTGCCGGGGTAGGTCGTGCTTTCGAGCACGATCAGCATGCCCGCCCGCGCGATCCCGGCCACTCCCGCGATCGACTCCAGGACGTAGGACATGTCCGGGTCTTTGGTCTTGCGCAGCGGCGTCGGCACACAGATGCTCAGTGCGTCGACATCGCGCAGATCGGCGTAGTTGGTGGTCGCGCACAGTTTGCCCGCCTCGACCAGCGGCTTCATGCGCGCGGTCGGCACGTCCGGGATATAGCTCTCGCCCTTGTTGATGCTATCGACCTTGGTCACGCTCACATCCAGGCCGATCACGTCGAAACCCGTCTCCGCAAATTCGACCGCCAGCGGCAGCCCGACGTAGCCTAACCCGACGATGCCGATACGCGCCTGTCGCGATGTCAGCTTATCCAGCAGCGACTGTTTCATTGTCATGATGATGCTTTCGTCCTGATTCAAAGGCATTCTTGCACAATGACGGCAGCATAGTCGCATCCCCTTGTGCGGTCAAGAGCAAGCCCCCCAAACATGCGGGGTTGGGCTTCCATTATTAGAACAAATATGCTATACTTAGGGCGTCAAACGAAGCAAACGATGGAGCGATTCACGCCATGAAACCGGCGAACATCAAGAAACTCCAGAACCGCAGCCGCGGGCTGACCGTCCGCCGAGTCACGCGCGACACTTACGCCGTGGCCAGCAAGTCGCAGCCCGATCTGCAGCATATCGTCACCGTCACAATGGGCCCGGACGGCGCCATCCGTGGCCGCTGCACCTGCCCATGGTCGCATCACGGCGGTTTCGGCTGTGTCCACGTGATGGCGGTGCTCCACACGCTGGCGGCCCGCAAGAAACGGCGTCTCAGCTTCTGGCCGACGCTCGAAGAAGCCGAACGCCAGCACAAGCGCGTCCTGCGCCTGGCGGGCGGCCACAACGACGCCATCTACATCACCAGCCGCCCTTTACCCCGCTTACCAAGACCAGAGGCGGCCTAGGCGGCCGGCGCTGAACAGTCCTACACAATCTCTGCCGATCGCTCTGGCCCTGGCTGGGGTTGGAGATGACCACTCCGCCCCAGTTTGGCAACCCGCCGCCGCGAATGCCACCAGGCACCAAACCCGGCCGACTCCGCGGTGATGAACGTCCACAACAGCCACCAGTAATCACTCTTGTGCCCGCGCAGCATCCGCGCCAGTTCGCCGATGACCTCGCGCGCGCGCCAGACCGGCAGCCGCACCAGCACCTGCCACAAGCCACGCCAATCGCCATCGTTGAGAAAGGTCTCGATCTCGAACGCGATCATGCCTTTGCTGTGGTTGTGAAGTTGGTGACGCAGGGTGTCCCAGGTACTGCGATGCTTATGCCAGACCCAGACCGACGGCTCATAATGGATCGTGTAGCCCGCACGCAGGATACGATAGAACATGTAGGTGTCATCCGCCGTGCCGGTCGGCGAGCCAGAGCCGAGCACCTCGTTGAAAAGCCCGACGCGCGGGTCTGCCAACACCGCTCGACGGCAGGCCCAGTTCGCCCCGACTCCGGTGTAGTGCGCGGGCACTGAGCGCAGGTGAAACGACCGGAACCAGTCGGCGTCAAAGGTCGCCGGGTCATAGCCGCGTCCCAACGGGGTGTACTTCTCAAATAGCTTCTCAGCATCGGTTTCAAGCTTATGCGGGAGCACGTTGCCGGTGACGACGTCGACCGCCGGATTGGCAAACTGCGCCAGCACAGTGTCGACGTAGTCCGGCGGCGCGATCACGTCGTCGTCGGTCGCGATCAGGATGGCGCCGCTGCTGGCCAGGATGGCGGCATTGCGCGCGTAAGAAATGCCCATGCGCGGCTCGTCGACCAGCTTGACGTCGGGATACGCCGCCACGACGGCAGCGGTCTGCCCCGACTCAGGATGATTGTCGGCGATGACGATCTCGACTGGCTGGCGGCTATGTTGTTGTGTCAGGCTGTCCAGACATTCGCGAAGATCGTCGGGTCTGTCGTAAGTGGGGATGATGATCGATACGGTCAGGTCGGCATCGGCGGAATGCTGCGGCTCAAGGGATTGAGTCATGCGCACTGCTTCCCTAAACATACGCCCGTTACAGAATACGTTACGATTCTGAATTTGTCTACCAACGAAGCGAATTCTGCGCGCCAGGAATGGCGCACCAGAGACAGTTCACTTGCCGCCCGCCATCTGACGATCGCACAAATTGACATGTGATTGTGGGCCCGGATCACCCGGCCAGCAGCGCCTCGACCTGCGCCCGCGTCGGGATGCCGCGCCGCCCACCCAGCTTGGTCGCTTTGAGCGCCGCCACGACCGAGGCGAAGCGGACGCGCTCGGCCAGGCTCAAGCCCCAGACCAGACCCGCCGCATAGGCCCCGTGAAAGACGTCGCCACAGCCGGTCGTATCGACGGCCTGCACTTCGTGCGCGGGTTGATGCTGCACCTCGCCGCTCGCATCCAGGTACCAACTGCCCTGCGCGCCGCAGGTGATGACGACCGCCGCGCGATCGTCGTGCCAGAAAGCGCGCGCCGCCGCCGCCGGATCGCTCTCGCCGAGCGCCCGCAGCGCAAACCCCGACGACACGATCAGATGATCCGGCAGCGCCAGCAGCGGCGCATCCGAGCGCTGCTCGATGTCCGCCACGACGGCGACACCGGCCTCGCGCGCGGATTCCATCGCGCGGATTGATGCCGTCAATTCGTTGCTGACGTCGTCGATCATGAGCACGCGCGCCTGGCGCACCGCAGCAAGCAGCGTTTCGTCGGCGACGGGCGCCATATGCCCGGCCTTGCTGTAGAGGATCGTTCGGCTGCCGACGCCTTCCTCGACGATGATGATGGCGTGGATCGGGCGTGCATCCGGGTTGCGCACGATCAGCGACGTGTCGATGCCCTCGCGCTCGAAATCGGCGATCACCCACTGTGAGAGATCGTCGTGACCGAGCACGTCGACGTAGGCCGTCGGCACGCCCAGCCGCGCCGAAGCGACGCAGGCGGTCGCGGATAGACCGCCGCCCTGCCGATCCGCATGGACGACTTCCTGTTTACTATCCGGCACGGGGAAGCGATCGACGATCAGCAGGTCGTCGACGGTCGCACTGCCGATGCCGATGATCTGGCGCTGCGCGTTCATTTTGGCCAGTACGCCTCGTGCACTGCAACCGCCTCGGCTTCCAGGACGGGGCCGATCACCTCGACCGGGCGCACCCCGCGCGCGAACACCTCGCGGCTCGGCAGATTCAGCCCGCCGCCGCCGATGATCTCCTTGAGGCGCTTTTCCGAGCAGGCATAGACCATGCGCCCGATGCCCGACCAGTAGATGGCGCCCGCGCACATCGCGCACGGCTCGGTGCTCGTGTAGAGCGTACAATCGGCGAGGAACTCCGGCGTGAACGCCGCGCCCGCCAGCCGCACGAGATTGGTTTCGGCGTGGCCGGTCGGGTCGCTTTCGGTAAAGATCGTGTTCTCGGCGCGCAGGATGACCGCGCCATCCTTGACCAGCACGGCGCCGAACGGCTCGTTGCCATGATCGACCGCCGCCTGCGACAGCACTATCGCTTCACGAATAAAGGGGTGATGGATGTCGTCCGCCATGGGATGCCTCATTTTTCGAAATAAGCGCTATAGACAAATACCACAAACGCGCGGCATTCCCCAGATCGTCGTACGGTTTGCCATACGGCCGGACGCCACAAGGGCGACCCTATCACACGTATGGTGTAGGGGCGAGGCGCTGCCTCGCCCTCCAGGATTGGGCGACCCGGCGGGTCGCCCCTACAAGATCATGTCTAAAATCGACGCTTGTGCTTATCTCCCTACCTCGGCGTGAAAGTGAACACCCACGGCCCATCCAGCCGCTGCGTCAGGATCTCGTCGAACACGGGCTGCAGCGCCTCGATCTCATCCAGCGGGACGTCGATGCGCAGGCTGCGGCTCCCGGATCGCGCATCGGTCACGTCCTCGGCGGGATACTCCGGCAGCCGTTCGGCCAGGCGCGCCGCGACGACGCCGAAGATCTGCGGGGAGGGATACAGATCGACAATCGCCGTTTCTCCTTCCACACCGTAGCCCATGCCACCGATCTGCGTCGACATCGACTCGAGGCTGAGCGTCCACTCGCCCTCCAGGTCGTAGAGCGACTCGTTGAGCAGCATTTCGCGGCAATCGGGCGGCGCATCAGCCGGCGCGGGCAGCACCGTGATGCTCGTGTTGCCGAACCCCGAATAGCTGCCCATGCCCGTGCTGTTGCCCGTATCGGTCGGTGAGAAGTCGAACGCCTGATCGCCAATCGTGAGATGGACGTTCGCGTTCTCATAATACGAGAAGTTGTCATCCGGCGGCGTGAAGCAGTAGCGCAGGCGCGTGAACGAGGGCGTGATCGTCACGCGCTCGATGCGGATCGGCAGGCCGTTGGCCTCGGCGGTCAGCGGCTGCTCGTAGACCTGCGCCGGGATGAACGGCACGCTGAAATCGAACACGAACGGCCCCACCGGCTCGATTCGTTCGATCGGGCCGCCGCCACCGCCACCGCCGCCGCCGTAGCCACCGCAGTTAGTCGGCGGCTGCGCAGCAACGGCCGTCAGCGTCGGCGCCAGCGTGACGATCTCGACCGCGCTCTGCGTCAGCGTGGCCGGAATGCTCGCGGCATAAGCCGTCTGTGTCGGCGCGATCGTGGCGAAGAAGGCCGTCGCCGTCGCATCGATCTCCGCTTGCGATTCGGTCGCAATCGGCGTGACCGCCGCCATCGTCGCGCCTTCGATCACCTGCTCGCGGTTGTAGATCCAGCGCTCCATGTTGAGCTGGAACTGCAAACGCACCGTCTCTGGCTCGCCCTCGATCAGACAGCCGTCGTAGGTGGCGCTGCCGCTGACCTCGAACGGCGTCTGGCCGTCCCCCTGGCTGACGTCGATGTTGGGCAATGCGTCCGACTGGCCGAACAACGGGTTGAAGCCGCGCCCAAGCCCATCCTTGAGACCCGTCTGCGTGACGACATAGCTGGTGAACGCATCGGTCATGCCGCGGATGGTGTAGCCGACCGTCACGCGATTGGCATCGGCGTAGGCGTAGTCGAGCGAAACCGTCACACCGTCGATCGTCTGCGACAGATCCAGGCGTGTGATCAGGTTGACGGCGTCCGCGCCCTCAAGGCCGGGGTCGCCCGCTTGCAGCAGTTGATCGACCGCGTAGACGGCGACGACCATCACCAACATGAGAATGGCAGCGATCAACGTCCAACTGACTCGTGAGCGCGCGGCGCGCCTGACGCTGTGACGCAGGCGTTCCTGCACTTCGGGGTAAATGTCCATGGTATCCGGCACCTCTCGTTCTGCGATTTCGAGCAGGAGCTGGGAGAATTCGCGTTCATCCATCGCGTTTCACCTCCGTCCCATGGGCGGGCGTCTCTGCCGGGCGCACGCGCCAGAGCAGACCGCGCAGCCGTTCGCGTGCGCCGTGCAGCCGCCACTTGACCGTCCCAGAGGCCACGTCCAGCGCCTCGGCGATTTCGGCTTCGCTGAAGGCGAGGTAGTAGCGCATGACGATGGCGGCGCGCTGCTTCGGCGTCAGCTTGCCGATCGCATCCCAGATCTGCTGGCGCAGCTCTTCCCGCTCGAATTCCTCCGCCGGGTCGGCGCTCGCCGCGGGCAGCACGTCTTCGAACGACATCTGCGCCGGGCTGCGTTCCGCCTCCAGCGACACGTAGCGCCGCTGCTTCGAATCGGCCTTGAGCGCGTCGTGGATCAAGCTCTTGAAGAACCACGGCGCAAACGGCCGCTCAGGATCGTATTGGTGAATGCGCTCATGCACGCGGACAAATGCCGCCTGCACGATGTCTTCGGCGGCGGCGTGGTCGCGGGTGATCAAAACCACCGTGCGCAGCGCCTTGATCTGGTACTGGCGCACGAGCGGCTCTAGCCCGCTGATGTCCCCACGCCGCAGCCGAGCGATGGCATGGCGTTCCTCCACAGGCATCCTCTCATGACGAATTGAGCGCTCGTAGGGGTATATCCATGAACATGGGCAAAGGTTGGGGGGAATTTTCGAGGCGAGCCGCCGCCCGCCTCATGAAGTGGAAAAATCGTCGCGCGTCAGCCCATCTCAGGCCAGCGCTTCGTCGGCGCTCTTGCCGTCGTGGATGACCGCCTTGTACGCGCGCACGGCGCCGGTCACGTCGTCGCTGCCCCAGACGTTGCGCCCGACCGTGCCACCGCGCACGCCCGCATCACAGGCTTCCCGCAGGACGTTGAGCGCATCACGCATAGTCGCCGTCTTCGGGCCGCCCGCCGCCACAACCGGCACAGGGCAATCGGCCACGATCTGCGCATGCGCGACCGGATCACCGCAGTAGGGCACCTTGACCACGTCCGCGCCGATCTCGACGATGCAGCGCACGGCCCAGGCGATGTCTTCCGGGTTGTAGACGATGTTGTTGTCCTTGTCGCGCGGGTAGACGTGGCAGATGATCGGCATGGCGTGGCGGTCGCCCTCACGGACGTATTCGGCCACATTGGCCAGGTAGTACGACTCGGTCGCGCCATGGACGTAGGCGACGACTGCGGTCGCGTCCGCGCCCATCATCAGCGCTTCTTCGACGGTCGCGAAGTTGACGTGTGAACTGTCGTCCGGGCGGACGCCGCTGCTCTGGATGATGAGCGGCTTCTTCCCGGCGTATTTGTGCCACAGCGCGCGGGCGACGCCCTTGTGCATGGTCACGGCATCCGGCTCGCCCGCCATGACCGCGTCGAGCGTCTTCTCGATCTGGCGCAGGCCCTGCGGCAGGCCGATGTTGTAGATGGTGAAGTGATCGACCGCGATCGAGCACAGATTGCCGGACGGATGCGCGAAGATCCGGCTGAGACGAACCTGTTTTCCAAGAGACATGATCTTAAGAAGCCTTGTGTGTAATGCAGTACCGATGTGGCCCCGATTGTAGCTCAATCTCGCACAGCCAGGCCATGCGATCGGGCACAGCACGAGTGATGGAGATCGGTGTCAGGATCGCCCACCCAGTATATTCACAAGATGAGAATGCTTTGCGGAAGTAGTGACGATATGTCGTTTTTGTTTGATTGGTACTTTGCCGCCGTTGGCTTAAGCCGAACGGCTAACCATAATCAAGCCCACTGAAGGGACTAAAAGAGACCAGAAGAGGTTTTAAAGCGCCTTTAGTGCGCTTGATAACGCCTAGCCGGGCGTTTCAACGTCCGGCGGACGCCAGCACACTTCTCATCCATTGCCACCGTCTACTGTGTACGGGGCTGGTCTTGGACGTCAACCAAAGGTTAGCATTGAACTGGCATGCGCCCTCTGCCTCCCAAGCACACAAAGAGCACTGCTCACCATCTTCCCGAACTCAGAACTCCGTACCCAGTACTCAGAACCCCTTCCCCTCATCATGCATTACTCATCACGTCAAAATACGCCCAGCCCTGCAGATCCGGCGGCTCGATGCCCAGCCCCGTCATGATCGCCTTGATCTGCTCGCGGTGCTCCGTCACGTGGTTGATCACCTGCGTCAGCAGGATCGTCTTGGGCACATCGCGCGGCTCACCGTCCCAATCAACGACCACCGTGTCGGCGGCGTCGACTTTGGAGACCCACTCGATCAGACCGTTGCCGGAGAATTCCAGCGATTCCTGTACCTCGGCCAACGTCAGCGGCGGCGCATCCGACGGCCTCCTGTAGGGCTTGCCCGTGCTGATGCGCGAAAAGTACGATCGCTCTGCCCCGGCGATATGCCGCAAAATCTCGCGGATCGATCCATAGGTGCCGACGGCGGTCGAGTCGAGTTGTTCATCCGTCAGCGCTGCGCAGCGCTCGACCAGCAGCAGATTCGCCCACAGGTTGTGGCTGAACAAGGTTGTCAGTGTGTCCGTCTGATTCATGCGTGCCCCCTTGGTCGTTGAACTCTCTTGAGCTATTCTAACCTTGGTCAACGATTTCGGATAACTGTTCACCTACCTGTGAATGTCGTTCTTGAAAACGGCGGGCGCCCATTGCGCGTCGCTACGAATCTGTTCGTAGGGACGCCATTCTTGGCGTCCGCTCCAGGCCTTGTCATGGCAAGATGAACAGTCACGATTTCGGACTATAATGGGAATGATTGTGGGAGACGAGAATAATGTCTGCACTTGAACAGCTACAGGCTGTGATTCGAATGCTGGACGACGAACAACAAGCTCGCGTTCTCGCGTTCGCTCGTAACCTGACGAAAACCGGCAAGTCAAACCAATTGTCGCCAAGTGATTTGATGCACCTGCCAACGCAAGAACGCGAACGACTGATCGAAGCTGCGCTTGAAGCGTCCGCCGATGAAGACTTCGAGGTTTTTGAGGCATACAGCGAGGAGACACCGCTTGACGACTGACGCGAACCCCGCTCGCGGTGACGTCTGGGCTGTGCGATTCGATCCAAGCGAGGGCGACGAAATCCGCAAGGTGCGCCCGGCTGTCGTCATGACCACTCGCGGTGCCGGGCGGATGCGGTTACAAATCGTCGTTCCCATCACGGGGTGGCAGCCACAATTCGAGCGTTACTTTTGGATGGTCAGGCTTGATCCAACACCCGAAAATGGTTTAGATAAGCCGTCAGCCGCCGATTCATTCCAGGTGAAATCGATCTCCCTGAACCGCTTTCAAGAGCGTTGGGGCAGCCTGACCGACGATCAGGTTAAGGAAATCGCTGCTGGCATCGCCCTCTGCGTCGGCTATTCCCCCTAAATACGCTAGTTGCCATTCAAGCCTTTGACCTGAGCAATCACGTCGCCCGGTTGGCCGTGTGCCCAGGTTGGCTTCCGTGCCGCAGGCGCAGGCATTGTACGGTAGGGATATATCCCTCCCGCACACCCCCTTGAATAACGCCCAATTTCCCCCTCAATTTCCCTCAATCCGGGCCAATTATCAAATTGGGGTATTGACATATCATATTGATTATAGTATACTTATATTCAATATAAGGAGCGCATGAAGCATGGTTCGCAAATATAACTCGCGTCGCAGAGAAGAGAACGCAGCCCAGACCCGGCTCGCCATCGTCGAGGCGGCGATCAAGCTGCACGGCCAGGGCATCACGACCCTGAGCGCCGTCGCCGACGAAGCCGACGTCTCGCTGCCCACGGTCAACAAGTATTTCCCGACGCGGGAAGACCTGTTCGTCGCCTGCACCAGCCATTTCGCGGCCAGCCTCGAAGTTGAGGCGCCGGACATGCTCAGGGCGATTGACGACCCCGGCGAGCGGCTGCGGCGCGTCGTTTACGAGGTCTACCACCTCAACGAGCGGAGCTTCGGCCAATCGTGGACGGGCTACAAGCTCGAAGACGAGTCGCCGGTGCTGGCTCAGGCGATGGCGGAGACCGAAGGCCTGATCGCCACGCTGGCGGACACGCTCACGTACGAGCACGCGGTCGGCGACGAGGACACGGCCAGGCGCTTCGTCCGCGCCGCGCTCAGCCCGCTGACGTATCGTGCGCTCCGCCTCAAGAACGGGCTGAGCTTCGAGCAGTCGGTCGATAACATGGCGCTCGCGCTGGCAGGCGTGCTCAACATCGAAGCATAGGGTAACTACCCACCGGCGAACACAGCCCCAGACACTCTGTCTGCAATCTCGTCACCGGCATCACTCCGCTTCAACTCCCCTCTCTGCGTGCGGAGAGGGGCCGGGGGTGAGGTGAAGATCCGAGGTTCAAAGACCGCTACTTAGGCTTTTTACAAAGCGATAGATATCGCACTCCGGGCATCGGGCAGGCTGCGCGCTCTTCAGCGCGCCTTGCCACGGCGAGGACGACGCCCGGCTTCATTTCGCTTTGCCTCGCTCTGGTGAACACAAGAGGAGAAATCACATGCTCACCGCAAATCTGAATAACGTGCCGTTGAAAGAAGGTTGGGTCGATGGCGTGCCGCAGCAGCACGCGTTCTTCACCTTCGCCTTCCTGGGAGCGCAGGAAAACGAGCACACGTCGGTCGTCTATGCCGAACTGCTGCCCGGCGAAGAGCTGGGCTCGCACACCGACAGCTTCGAAGAGATCCTGCTCATCTTTCAGGGTCGCGTCGAAGTCACCGTCGGCGATGAAAAGGGCATCGTCGAAGCGCCGACCGTCGCGCTGGTGCCGACCCTGGCGCCGCACAATCTGCGCAACGTCGGCGATGAGCCGGTCAGGTTCGCCGGGTTCTTTCCGTCGCGCTACATCGTCTCCGTGTTCGACAACGCGTGGCAGCCGGATGGCACCAACATCGTCGACACGGCCCAGATCGAGCAGGCGCTGGCCGCTGCCGCAGAATAACGACATGACCCGTGAGGGACGCCGAAACACAGGAGCACCGGCGTCCCGCGCGGGGTGGGTCACCACGACACGAACGACCATACACACCTACGTCCGAGGGGGATAAACGATATGAGCGAGCAGATTGTCATCATTGGGGGAGGTTTCGGCGGTTTGTACGCCGCCAAACGTCTGAAACGGGCGCCGGTCGAGGTCACGCTGATCGACCGGCGCAATCACCACCTGTTCCAGCCTTTACTCTACCAGGCAGCGACCGGCGCGCTCTCCCCGGCGGATATCGCGACCCCGCTGCGCCGCCTGCTCAAGGATCAGCGCAATGCACGCGTGCTGCTCGGCGAGGTCGTCGCTTTCGACGTCGCCAACAAGCAGGTCATCCTGAGCGATGGCGTCGTCAGCTACGACAAGCTGATCGTCGCCGCCGGGTCGGGCAAGAACTACTTCGGCAACGATCAATGGGCCGCCAAAGCGCCCGGCCTGAAGACGATTGAAGACGCGCTGGAGATCCGCCGCCGCATCCTGACCGCCTTCGAAGCGGCGGAACGCACGAGCGACCCGGACAAGGTGCGCGAATGGCTGACATTCGTCGTCATCGGCGGCGGCCCGACCGGCGTCGAGATGGCCGGGGCGCTGGCGGAGATCGCCCACGAGACGCTGCGCAATGAATTCCACAGCATCAACCCGTCCGATGCGCGGATCATCCTGGTGCAGAGCGGCGCGCGCATCCTGCCGACCTATGCCGAGAGCCTCTCGGCCAGGGCGACGGACTCGCTCGAACGGCTCGGCGTCGAGGTGCTGACCGGCGTGCGCGTGACCGACGTCGGCGACCGCAGTGTGACGCTCTCCACGCCTGAGGGCGCGACCACCCTGCCGAGCCGCACGATCCTGTGGACAGCCGGCGTCCAGGCGTCGCCGCTGGGCAAGGCATTGGCCGCCGCCACCGGCGCGGAGGTCGACCGCGGCGGGCGCGTCATCGTCGAGCCGGACATGAGCGTGCCCGGCCATCCCGACGTGTTCGTGATTGGTGATCTGGCGAACTTCGCCCACCAGACCGGCGAACCGCTGCCCGGAGTCGCGCAGGTCGCCATCCAGCAGGGTAGCTACGTCGCCGACCAGATCGTGCGCCGTCAGGCAGGCAAGCGAGTCGCTCCGTTCCGCTATCACGATCGCGGCAACATGGCGACCATCGGCCGCGCGCAGGCCGTCGCCGAAATCGGCCCGCTGCGGCTGACCGGCTGGTTCGCCTGGCAGATCTGGGCCGTCGTCCACCTGATGTACCAGATCGACGTCGAGAACCGCCTGCTCGTCCTCATCCAGTGGATCTGGAACTATCTGACGCGCAAGCGCTCCGCCCTGCTGATCACGGATCGTGAGCAGCCGGCGGCCACGGCGACGGCGCAGCCATCGCTCAACCTGATCACCAACAGCGGCTCGCTCCTGCGTGTGAGCGACATCCGCGAGAGAAAGTCGTCCTGACGCCAATGCGATCGACAACCGAGGGAAGCGGATGAGCAGTCGTCACCGGTTGCTCACCGCCCGCAAACAGAGGGATGGCCGCCACGTCATCCCTCTTTGATTCCCGCTCCGTCCACGTCCAGATGCGCCATCTCATGCTGTCCTACCACGTCACCTCATCACCTCGCTCCTCGTCACCTTTGGCGCAGTCCCCCTCTCCTCCGTGATCATCTCACCCGCCTCTCGGCTGATTCCCCTTGACGAAAATTATCCACTGGATGTATAGTTTTCCATAATCTAGAATCGCAGTGTATAGGTTCTATGTCAGTCAAACACACCCTCCTCGCGCTGCTCTATCAGCATCCCCAACATGGCTACGAACTGGGGAAGCAGATCAATGCCGTCGTCAACACCGAGTGGGATGTCAAGCTCGGTCAGGTCGCCAGCACGCTCGCGCGCCTGAAAGATGCGCATCTGGTCGATTACGAGGTCGAGGCGACCGACGACGCGCCGGATCGCAAGGTCTACTTCATCACCGACGAGGGCCGCCGCGAACTCGAAAGCTGGTATCTGACGCCCGAAGTCCGCGAGTACCGCCTGGGCGACGCGTTCTACGTCAAGCTGGTGCTGAGTTTGCTCGGCGGGCCGGTCAGCCCGGAGCAGGTCTTGATCACCCAGCGGCGCGAACTCTTTCAGCAGTTGCACGAAGTGACCGAACTGCTGCGCGAGGCGGACCCGCGCACGCAGCTGCCGTGGGTGCTGCTGCTCGAAAGCGCGACCATGCATCTCGACGCCGACCTGCGCTGGATCGAAATGTGCGAGGCGCGCCTGAATGACCTGAAGCACTACACACCGCCTTTACCCACGCCGAAACCGCGCGGCAGGCCACGCCGCAAGCTGGCACATTCGTCGAAAACTTAGGATCGCCGCGCCATTCCAGGACAGCGGCAGCATAACAGTGAAGGGAAACCAGGAAATGTCCATCGTACGTACCGAATCGCTCACGAAAGTCTATGGGGATGTCGGCCAACCCATCCCCGCCGTCCATGACGTCGACCTGACCGTGGACGAAGGCGAATTCGTCGCCATCATGGGGCCGAGCGGCTCCGGCAAGAGCACGCTGCTCTACCTGCTCGGCGGGCTGGATAAGCCGACCAGCGGCAAGGTCTGGCTGCGCGATTCGGACATCGACGCGCTCGATGACGACGCGCTCTCGCGCCTGCGCCGCAATCAGGTGGGCTTCGTCTTCCAGTTCTTCAACCTGATTCCCGTGCTGACGGCGCAGGAAAACGTCGCCATCCCGTTGATCCTCGACGGCATGCCGCGCGCCCGGGCGCTCAAGCAGGCGGATGAAGCGCTGGCTCGCGTCGGGCTGGCCGACCGCGCCACGCATCGACCGACCGAGCTTTCCGGCGGCCAGCAGCAGCGCGTCGCTTTGGCCCGCGCGCTCGTGACCAAGCCGTCGGTCATCCTGGCCGACGAGCCGACCGGCAACCTCGACTCACGTTCGAGCGACGACGTCGTGCAGATGCTGCGCCGCGCCGTCGACGACTGGAAGCAGACGCTCGTCCTGGTCACTCACGATTCGCGCGTGGCCGCCTTCGCCGATCGCATCGTCTTCCTCAAAGACGGCAAAATCGTCGACGACAACCGGCTCAAGGGCAAAGGCAACGCCGACCAGATCCGCGAGCAGTTGAGCAAAATGGTGCTGAGCTAGGACGTGTAATATGACGACTGCCCATCCCTCGAATTTCGGCTCGACCGTCTGGCAAATGACGCTCATGGGGCTGCGTTATCTCCGCGGGCGCAAGCTGCGCACCGTCCTGACGACGCTCGCCATCGTCTTTGGCGTGGCCATGATCTTCGCCATCAATCTCATCCTGCCCTCGATGCAGGAAGCCTTCGCGCAAACGATGACCTCGGTCACCGGCGCGGATCTGACCGTCACCAGTGTTTCCGGCGAATCGTTCGACCCGGAAGCGGTGCTGCCAACCGTCAGCGGCATTGATCAGGTGGGCGCCGTGACGGGCATTCTGCACCGGCAGTTCTCGCTGCCGACGCTCGGCAACAGCAGCCTGGGCGACACCGCGCAGATCGACCTGGTCGGCATCGACCCGGCCACGATCGAGGACGTGCACCAGTTCGTCGTCAGTGATGGCCGCTTCCTGGAGCCGGGCGATAGCGGCAAGGCGCTGCTCCCGGCGGGCATCGCCGAGCTGGCGCCGGAGCTGCACGTCGGCACCACCTTCCCTCTGATCACGGCGGGCGGCCTGAAGATCTACAACGTCGTCGGCTTGATGGCGGAACAGGGCGACCTGTCCTCGCCGCAGATCTACGTCACGCTGGCGGATGCGCAGGCGGCCTTCAACCAGCCCGGCCTGATCAACACCGTCGAAGTCTCGCTGGCCCCCGGTGCGGATCGCGATGCGGTGGCTGCCAACATCCAGCAGGCGCTCGGCGACAGCTACACGCTCGATCAGGGCGACAGCAGCTCGAATACGCTGGCGGCGATGCAGGTCGGCCTGGCCATGTTCGACGTGCTCGGTCTGTTGGCGCTGTTCCTGGGCGCCTTCCTGATCTTCAACACCTTCCGCACGGTCGTCGTCGAGCGGCGTCACGACCTGGGCATGCTGCGCGCGGTCGGCGCCACCCGCCAGCAGATCACGCTCTTGATCGTAATTGAGAGCCTGATCCAGGGCCTGATCGGCACCGCGATCGGGCTGCTGGTCGGCTACCTCATGGCGCTGGGCATGATCACGGCCTTCGGTCAGATCGCGTCAAACTTCTTCCACCGCGGTGATCTCTCGCTCCAGTTCAGCCTGCCCGGCTTGCTCGGCGCAGCGGCCATCGGCCTGGCGACCGCATTGATCGCGGGTTACCTGCCCGCGCGCACCGCCGGTCGAACGGCGCCGCTGGAAGCGCTGCGCCCGTCGACGCCCGCCAACCTGATGCACGCCGCCCGCTGGAGCCTGATCGGCGGGGCGGTCGTCATGATCCTGGGCGTCCTGCTCCTGTTGACCGGCAAACAGGGCGCCGCCGGTGGCGCAATCCTGTTCCTGATGGGCATGGTCGTCGCTGCCCCTGGGCTGGTGATCCCGGTCGCGCGGTTGATCAGCCCACTGCTCAGCCTCGGCTTCGCCCGTGAGGGCGACATCGCGCGCGGCAATCTCGTGCGCCAGCCGGGCCGCGCCGCCATCACCGGCAGTACGCTCATGATCGGCCTGGCAACGCTCGTCATGATCGCCGCCCTGGTGCTCTCGTTTGCGGCGCTGATCAATTCGCTGGCCGACGCTAACTTCAGCAGCGACCTGATCCTGCTGCCGCAGTCGATCGCCGTCTACGACACGGTCGTCGGCGCGGACGAGAACCTCGCCAATCGTGTGCGTGCGCTGCCGGAAGTGCAGGACGTCGGAACGATGCGTTACGCGTCGTCCGTCACCGCCGATGGGCAGGCGCTCCAGGTCATGGGCATCAACCCGGACGACTACTCGAAAGTGGCCTCGTTCACCGTCAACGAGGGGACGCCGGAAGAGGCGTTCGCGGCGCTCGGCAGCGATCGCAATGCCCTGTTCACCGCCATCGCGCTGTCGACGGTCGGCTTGCAGGTGGGCGATGACTTCGTGCTGCAAACAGCCGAAGGCCCGCAGACCTATCACGTCGCCGGTGTCGCCAACGATCTGTTCACGTTCAAGATCGCCGCGATCTTCATTTCGCAGGCCAATCTGGCAGCTGATTTCCACAAGACCGAGGACGTCATGCTGCTGATCAACCTGGTGCCCGGCGCCGACAAAGACGCCGCCCTGGCCAACATGCAGAACATCCTGACGGATTATCCGCAGTTCACCGCGCACCTGACCGGCGAGTACAAACAAGAGCTGGCGGACGTGACTTCCGGTGCGTTGGTTGCCTTCTACGGGGTTGCCTTCCTGATCCTGATCCCGGCGGCGTTGGGGTTGCTCAACACGCTCACGATCAACATCCTCGAACGCACCCGTGAAATCGGCGTCGTGCGTGCCGTCGGCGGCAGCCGCAAGCAGGTGCGCCGCATCGTCACAGCGGAGGCGCTGCTGCTCGGTCTGTTCGGCGCGGCCATGGGTGTCCTCTCCGGCGTCGCCATGAGCTACGGCTTCATCGCCGCCTTCGGCACCGTCGGCTGGGACATGCCCTATTTCTTCCCGCTGGCCGGGATCATCGCGGCGGTCGTGGTCGGCGTCTTGCTGGCGTTGTTCGCCGCCGTGCTACCCGCGCGCAACGCGGCCAGGCTCGACATCATCCGCGCACTGCAATACGAGTAGGCGGCGGCGCTCACGATACGCGTTGCCATGAACGGCGGACGCCAATAATGGCGTCTCTACCAATCACGGGGGTTCTGTAGGGGCATGGCGCTGCCATGCCCTTTCTGACAAACCTGGCGAACTTGCTTGACAATCCACCCGATTTTGCATACGCTGAAATTTGAAGCAGGACATCCCGCGCGGGGTGTCCCGCTTTTTTTATTGCCTGATCACAAGGAGTCCAACATGTCTGCCCCATCTGCCGAACGGAACAAAGCCATCGTGCGCGCCTATTTCGAGGACGTCTACAACGGAGGCCAGGACGCGCTGATCCCGACCCTGTTCGCGCCGGACTTCCACGAACCGGCCAGGCACACGCCCCTGCACGGCCCGCAACTGGCCCAGCACGTGGTCGACTACGAGCGCTCGGTGCTGCCGGACATCCATTTCAACATCGAAGATTTGCTGGCGGAAGGCGATGACGTGGTCGTCAAGCTGCGCATCACGGGCACGCATCGCGGCGAATACCGCGGCGTGGCGCCGAGCGGCAACCACGTCGACATCGAGGCGGCCCAGCAGATGCGCCTGCGCGACGGCCAGATCATGGCCATCGTCTGGCACGTCTTCGACCGCTGGCTGCTGCTCCACCAGATGGGCGCGCTCTGAGGCGGATAGGAACAAAGGACCAGGCGGCTGCCCCCCATTTGTCACTCGCGTTACGGCCAGCATTCAGGCACAATAAACGTAACGTTAAGTGAAATGGAGATTTTCATGCGTCGAGTCTATGCACTGCTCTTGGTGTTGCCGTTGTTGCTGACAGCCGCCTTCCAACCCGATCCGACGGTCACCAGCGAACCCGATCCGAACGCGAACATCAGCTATCCGCCCATCGTCTACGTGGTCAGCGGCCAGTTCGATGTGCGGGGCACGGCCAACGTGCCCGGAATGAGCGGCTACATTCTGGAGTACCGCCAGTTGAATGACGATCTGACCGCGGCAGCTGATGACGTCCCCTGGACGCCCGCCACGCTGACGCAGCGCCAGCCCGTCATCGACGGCGTGCTCGGCACGTGGGATACAACCGTCGAGGAGGATGGCGTCTACGAGTTGCAGCTCGTCGTCGTCATCGATGGTGGCAGCAATGTGACGGCGCGCGTCAGCCCACTGCGCATCGAAAATGAGCCGCTCTTCGCCACCGCGACACCGATCGCCGTAACGCAGCCGACCGCGCCGACGACCAGCACCGGCGGCCCGGAAGTCATCGCCCGCCTCAGCGCCAACGTCCGCGCCGGTGACGACACCAGTTACGAAACCGTCGGCGCTTTGCAGGCAGGCGAACGCGCATCGATCGTCGGACGCAGCAATCGCGGCGATCGTTGGTTCTACGTCGCGCTGCCGAATGGGCGCCGGGGTTGGATCGCCCCGTCGACCGTCGACACGTCCGGCGACCTGAGCAACCTCGTCATCATCACGCCGGAGCCGCAGGTGCCGACCAGCGCCCCGCCCGCGACGGCCACCTCGACCCCTGGCGGCCTGCCGGATGCGACGATCGCGGCCGTGCGCTTCGACCGCGACATCAAACAGGGCCAGCCGTTCCAGATCATCGTGACCGTCTTCAATCCGAGCGCCGTGGCGCTGCCGGGCGTGTCCGTGGCCTGTAACTTCACGCCGATGAATCAGCTCTTCAGCGCCACCATTGGCGGCCTGAATCCGGGCGCGCAGATCGACGTCGCCATCACCGCGCAGATCGACAGCGGCGGCGGTGCCAACGTGACCGCCAACTGCGCCGTCGACCTGAACAACGCCGTGGCCGAGCTCAACGAGGAAAACAACTTCTTCAACCTGACGGCCTTCCTGCAAGCGCCGTAAGCGTAATCGCCTGGGGCGCGGGCAACTGCGCCCCAGAATGTTCTCCTCGCGATACCTGTTTTTAACCGCGAACTGGCAAAACACGCAAAAACCGCCGGATGGTCAACCATCCGGCTAGAGTTGCGCCTCGTGAACGAGGCTCCAAAGAGCCACGACAGACACATTTGCAGCCCGATTTATCGGGCGCCACCGTAGCCAGGGGCTTGAGTCCCTGGCGAGTCTTACACCTCCAGCACGATCTTGCCGCGGGCGTGGCGCGTCTCGCTCAATTCGTGCGCTTGGCGTGCCTCACGCAGCGGGAAGACCTCGCCGACCTCGACCTTGAGTTCGCCGCTGTCGATCAGTTCGGCGATCTGAGCCTGCTGCTCGCCGCTCGTGTGGACGAGGATGCGCTGCACGTCGATGTTGCGCGCCGCCGCCAGCGCCGGTTCGACCTGACCGGTGATGCCGACCAGCTTGCCGCCGGGGCGGATGACCGCCAGCGAGCGCGTCTGCGTTTGAGTGCCGACGCAATCGAGCACGCAGTCGAGATCGTGGACGACCTCTTCGAAGTGCGTCGTTGTGTAGTCGATCACCTGAGATGCGCCCAGCCCGCGCACGAATGCCTCGTTGGCCGCAGAGGCCGTGCCAATCACGTCCGCGCCGCGCCAGCGCGCCAGTTGCACGCCGACGTGCCCGACGCCGCCCGCCGCCGCGTGGACGAGAATCCGCTGCCCCGGCTGCAGATCGAGCGTGTCGAACAGGGCCTGCCAGGCCGTCAGCGCGACCAGCGGTACAGCCGCCGCCTCGACGTGCGTGAGCGACCTCGGCTTCGGCGTCAGATCCGTCGCTGGAGCGGCGACGTACTCCGCATAAGCGCTGCCGAGTTCGGGGAAGCGCACCATGCCGAAGACCTCGTCGCCCGGCTTGAACGCCGTCACGTCCGGCGCGACCGCCTCGACCATGCCGGAGACGTCCCAGCCGAGGATGATCGGCAGCGACTTGCCCACGGCGGCGCGGCCGCTCCCACTGCGCGTCTTCCAATCGACCGGGTTGACGCCCACCGCCCTCACGCGCACCAACACCTCACCGGCGGCGATCTCCGGCATGGGCGCGCGCTCATAGACGAGCACCTCCGGCCCACCGAATTGATGTATACGAACAGCGTTCATGTCTGCCATGATGTCATCTTCCATTGTGTGTGAGGGTGTGAGTCATTGCCTCAGGAGTCGCGCAGAGTGCCGCGATTATAACGCGCCAGAATCAAAACGGACGCCTCGTTGGCGTCCGTTTTTCGTTTCAGTCTATCCGCTGCGGAATTACCCCGCCGCTTCCATCAGCTTCTCTTTGCGCTTCTGTTCGCGCATGCGCAGCTCGTTGTTGAGGATGCGTTTGCGCGCGCGCAGGTTGTTCGGTGTGACTTCCAGTAGTTCGTCTTCGGCGATGAACTCAATGTAGTCGTCGAGCGTCATCTGGCGTGGTGCCTTCAGGCGTTCATCTTCCGAGCGGTCGATCGTGCGCACGGCGGTCAGGTTCTTCGTCTTGCACACGTTGACGGCCAGGTCTTCGGTGCGGATATGCTCACCGACGACCATGCCCTCGTAGACTTCGGTGCCCGTCTCGATGAAGAAGGTGCCGCGCGCCTGAGCGGCGACCATCGCGTAGGGAGTCGACAGGCCCTGCTCCCAGGCCACCAGGCTGCCGAATTGGCGCCCCGGGATCGACCCGGTCATTGGATCGTAGCCGTGGAACAGGCTGTGGATCTGGCCCATGCCGCTGGTGGCGGTAAGGAATTGCGTGCGGAAACCGAGCAGACCACGCGTCGGTACGATGTAGTGCATGTAGGTCGTGCCGTTCTCGCTGCTCATGTCGATCATCTGGCCGCGGCGCCCGCCAAGCATCTCGATGACGGAGCCGGTCAGATGATCCGCGACTTCGATATGCACGTCTTCGAACGGTTCGAGCATCTCGCCCGTGTTCGGCTCGCGCCGGTAGATGACTTCCGGCTTGCTGACTTCGAACTCGTAGCCCTCGCGCCGCATCGTCTCGATCAGGATGCCGAGGTGCAGCTCACCGCGCCCGCTGACGACGAACTTCTCCGGCGACTCACCATCTTCGACGCGCAGCGCCAGATTCGAGCGCGTCTCGTTGAACAGACGTTCGCGCAGGCGGCGTGACGTGCCCCAGCCGGTCTTGCCCTCGCGCCCGGCGAACGGCGACGTGTTGACACCGAAGGTCATGCGCACCGTCGGCTGCTCGACGTTGATCGACGGCAGCCCTTCGGTCACGGCGGGGTCGGCAATCGTATCGCTGATGCCGATCTCGTCGAACCCGGCCAGCGCGACGATATCGCCCGCGTGGACTTCGGCGGCATCCTGGCGCGCCAGGTTGGAGAAGGTGAACAGATACTCGATCTTGCCGTTGACACGTCGGCCATCGGACGTCAGGCGCACAACCGGCATATTCTTACGCAGCACGCCAGAACGGAGACGGCCAACCGCGATCTGGCCCTTGTAGTTGTCGTAATCGATCGTCGTCACCAGCATGCGCGCGGGCTCGTCGTCGTCGACTTCCGGCCCCGGCACTTCCTTGATGATCGTCTCGAACAGCGGCGTCAGATCGTCCGCCAGGGTATCCGCCGTATAGCCGGCTTTCCCTTCCATGCCGATGGCATAGATGACCGGGAACTCCGCCTGCTCGTCACTGGCACCAAGCTCGATGAACAGATCGAAGGTGGCGTTGAGAGCTTCCGTCGGCGCAGACTGAGGGCGATCGACCTTGTTGACGACGACGATCACGCGCAGACCGAGTTCGAGCGCCTTGCGCAGGACGAAACGCGTCTGCGGCATCGGCCCTTCGACGGCGTCGATCAAGAGCAGCGCGCCGTCGACCATGTTGAGCACGCGCTCGACCTCACCGCCGAAATCGGCGTGGCCGGGCGTATCGACGATGTTGATCTTGGTGTCGTGCCAGCGGATGGCGGTGTTCTTCGCCAGAATGGTGATGCCGCGCTCACGTTCGAGCGTATTGCTATCCAGGATGCGCTCGCCTGCCGCTGCCGCGTTGCGGAAGACGTGCGCCTGTTTCAGCATGCCGTCCACGAGCGTTGTCTTGCCGTGATCGACGTGCGCGATAATCGCGATGTTGCGGATGTCGGAGCGTCTCTGCGCCACGAATGTGCCCCTCAATTGTCTCTCGTACCGGGATGATGACGATCATTGTAGCAGGGGAACGTTAAGAATTGAACCGGGAAAGCGAGCGGACGGCATTTGAACCGCAATGCCGCAAAGACGCAAAGGAAGAGGATTTGAACCACTGAGGGCGCGGAGGACACACAGGGGATTAGTCAGGCCGGGCAGCGCCATCCGTCGCCCTCCGCGACCAGCGCTGTGCGATCCAGCGGGCAGACGAGGACGTCTTTCCAGGGGGTGAGAGGTTCAGGAGTGGGTGTGATCATCGGCCAGCTCCTTGCATCCGCGCGTGGATCGGGTAGATCGCCTCTTTGTCGTCGTGAGCATACGAGAAGAACAGGTGCGCCATTGTCCGCTCTCAGGGGTGTTCGCCGGTCGTTCGGCGGCGGATTATAGCGCGAGCGGGCGCACCTATCGTCATATTTGTGGCTTACGGCAACACCGACGGAATTTCCCGTCCACAGTTCTCTTCATGCATTGACCGCGACGAGTGGCTGCCCCTTTTGAGGAGCGGATTGGCGCGAGTGCGCGCGGGCGATGCTTTCCAGTTCGGCGACCACCGTCGAGTTATTCGCATCGTGCCGGATCGTCTCGGCCAGCTTCCGGGCGTTCTCGGCGTAGGTGGGCACGTCCAGGATTTGCTGCACCGCCTGACTAATCGCATTGCTGTCCGCCGACGGCGACAAGCGTATGCCCGCGCCGCGTGCCACGACTCTGGCGGCGTTGTTCGGTTGATCGCGGCCGACTGGCATACAGATGAGCGGCACGCCATGAGCCAGCGCGCGGATCACCGTCCCGTGTCCGGCATGCGTGATGACGGCGGAGGCTTCTGGAAAAACCTGCGTATGCGATACATATTGGCGTAAGATCACATTCGGCGGCGCTTGCAACCGACTCTCATCAATGGCTGGACCGACGGTGACAAGACCACGCACGGGCAAGCCGTCAAAGGCGTTGATAACCCGCTGAAGGATTTGTTCGTGGCCCTGATAGGTCGTGCTAAAGCTGACGACCACCAACGGCCGCCCGTCATCCGCCTGCCAGGGCGACTGCCAGGCTTCGACCAACGCCGGATCGTCGATGATCGGACCGACGTAACGAACATTGGGCGTGAACTTTGCCGGGAACTCGAAGGCCGGGCTGGTCAGGACGAAGAGGCGCTCCAATTGTGCGAGGTAAGCAAGCCCGTTTATGGATTCCGGCAGCCCCAGACCCCGCCGCGCGCGTTTCAGCCCAGGGATGGCTCGAGCGAGCAGGCGCCCAAACATCAGTCCATACAACTTGTCGCGAAACCATCCGGGCACGCCTGACAGCGGCATCAGGCCCGGCGGAGGGAAGCCTGGCGCATAGAAATTATACGTGCCAGGAGTCACCATCACGTTGGCAATGCCCAGCTTCTCCGCAGCAAACAGACCCCCAAAGAGAAACTCGTTCACCACCACAAGATCGACCGGGCGGAGTTCGAGTTCTTCCAGCACATCCTCGGCATACTCAAGGGCAGGACCGGCGATGACCGTATCAATGAACCGAAACAAAGCATGGATGGGTGTCTTGCCGGTGTAGTCATCCATGAATGTGCTCTCGGCAGACTTGTCGAAGCGGTGTGGGGCGCGCGTGTAGGCGGTAAATTCGCAGCCGACCGCCCTCGCCTCAGCTTCGTTGGCGGGTTCGCTGATCACGCGAACGCTGTGACCTCGCTCGACCAATCGACGAGCTAGGCCAAGCATCGGCGGAATGTTGCCACCGCCCTCGAACAGGACGAACAGAAAGCGATAATGAGCGCGCGCGTTCGTATCCACGGCTATTCTCCTGGAACTCGGTTCAGTAGGGCCATCAACATGTCGGTTAGCGTCTGGCGATACGCGTCAATCGAGAGCGCCAGGTCGCGCCGGAGCAGTTTCCAAACGTACACGTCGCACGCGGCGATGAGTTGGACAGTCCGGCGTTCCCGTTCCACTGCATCTAGAGGACGAAGCCAGGTTTCAAAAACCCGCTCCACCCACTGCCGGTGGAAATTCCGCCCTTCCTGCAAGAACTCCTTGAGTTGAGGCATAAGTTCTTCCTGGGCAAGAGTCCGAAACACCCGATCCCCAACCTGCTCATAGTGCTCGACAAGATTAGCCACGATGTTGTCCAGATCACCCGCGACCGCTTCATTGCGCTGCTGCGTGACCGCATTGCTGCTCAGCCGGGCCGCCGCCGCCGCCAGACCATCCTTGGAGCCAAAATGCCTCAAAATGGTCTGCGCCGTTACCCCCGCCTTGCCCGCGATTTGCTCGAGCGTGATTTCGTCAACCCAATGGTCCGCGGCGAGCGCAATTGTGGCCTCCAGAATGCGCTGGTGTGTTCGTGCAGCGACCTCTTTTTGCGCAGTGCCGCGATATTGCCGTTTTGTCATTGTATCGAGTTGATGTTAGCATCACTTAATTGATGTTAGTGACAGTAACATCAATTCCGGAATGTGTCAAGCATTTATCGAAAACGCTGTTGCCATAACGGTGTCACACGGCTCGTCTATGCTGGGGATGTACGCGTGACCATCCACAGAAGGAGAGCCGAGGATGAACCTCAATTTCATGATCGTCTACGTGCAGGACATCGACAAAGCCAAGGCGTTCTACATCGAAGCGCTGGGCATGACCTACGTCGAGGCGCTGTCCAGCCCGACCTTCGTCACCCTGAATCCCGGTCACGGCGCCATGATCGGCTTGCAGGACAAGGCCGCCTCCCGGCTGCCGCCCGGTCGTGAAGATCAACCGGGCAGCGTCGAACTCAGCTTCGAGGTCGACGACGTGGACGCCACCTGGCAGCGCTGGAAGGCGAACGGCGTCACCATCGTCGCCGATCCGATCGATCTGCCGTTCGGGCGCTATCTCCTGGCGCAAGATCCGGAAGGGCACTACCTTTCGGCCTACCGCTTCGCCCAGCCGGTGAACTAATCGGCAAGTTCTTAGTCGAGCTGCGAAACGCGATTTCGCCGCGCGGCTTCTGGAGGTGGACGCCAAAAATGGCGTCCCTACGATTCACAATTTACGTGTAGGGGCTTGGCGCTGCCAAGCCCGCTCGCCCGATCTCGTTTAGCCGACAGCCCTCTCCAGCCAATACCCAACCGCCAACCGCCCCTCCCCATTAAAGAATGTAGACAGCGTCCAGCCCGGCGACATAGTACAGTTGCCGAGTCTGCCACGTCTAGCCACAGGGGGCGCACCATGCCATACAAGCTCATCAAGGGTCAGTTCATCATTCATTATGACGATCAGCCGCGCAACGGGCCGCAGCCGGACGGCGACACCGTCAAATTTCTGCCGGATAATCGCCTGCTGGTCGAAACCCTGCCGCGCGATTCCGGCGTCGGTCCAGACTTCAACAAGAAGGGCATCATCAGCCTGCGCTTTGAGGCGATCGACGCGCTTGAACTCCATTTCGCCGGATCGCATCAAAACATAGAGTGGGCGGAGGCCTCGCGCGACTTCCTGCTTGAGCAGATGGGCTTCGGCCTCGTCACCTACTTCCCGGATAAGCCCGCGGTGGTCGAGACGGTCGAGCACCACCCGATCCCCGGCTACATCCTCGCCAGCAGCATCGAGGGCAATGGTCGCATCGTCTGCTTTGCCTACACCGGCACCACGCTCGACGTCGACGGCGCGGACGTCTGGGTCGATGGCCCGCTGGTCGAGCAAAGTCTGAACGCCGCCCTGCTGCGCGAGGGGCACGCCTACACCGTCTTCTACAGCACGCTGCCCGTCTCTCTGCGCCAGGTCTGCGCCGGGATCGCCGTGGCGGCGCGTGCGGCCGGCAAAGGCTTCTGGCCGCTGGAGACGATGACGCCGACCAAAGCCGCGACCATCCTCACCATCGCCGATGTCGAGCAGCTCATCCTGTGGCCCAAGGCGGGCCGCCGCCTGATCTCGTACTTTGCGGCGGGCAACCTGACGCTCAACGCCTTCGACGCCTGGCTGCGCGCCGACCCGCTCAATCGCGACGACTTCCTGATCCTGCCCGACCGCGAGCTGGGCAACATGCACGACATCTTCGAGATCGTCGGCGATACCATCCGCATGGTCTATCGCCCCGAAGACATCGTGATCGTGCCCGACGGCGCTACCATCGCCATCCCGCGCCCGCAGCCGACGACGCCCGCGCCCTCGCTCGTCCGCGGCGATGTGCGCATCATCGCGGCGCTGGTCAACCCCGAAGGCGGCGACCTGCGCAAAGAGACGGTCACCCTGCTCAACACAACACCCAACGCCGTCGATCTGACCGGCTGGTCGATTGCCGATCGCAACAACCGGCGGCTGATCCTGACCGGCATCCTTGACTCCGGCGCGACGCTGCGCCTGGGCCCGGTCAACCCGGCGCTGCTCGCCAACGACGGCGGCACGATCACCCTGTTCGACGCGACGGACACGCAGGTCGATCAGGTGTCGTATCTCAAGCGCGACGCCGCCCGCTCCGGCTGGTCGTTGGTGTTTTAGGAAATAGGGTTCTCAGTGCTCGGTACTCGGTGCTCTGTAGATTCAGTTCCGGGTACTGAGTTCTGAGTTCTGGGTACGGAAGATGGGGGTCAGTGAACACACTGTCACAACGGTGCGCGCATCGCTGTAGGGGCGCATCACGATGCGCCCTGGATGTTCGCAAGCGCCGCCGACCGATACCTTCGGTGACCTCGTTTCAATCGGTCGGCTAATGGACATCATGCACGCTAAAGGTGCTCGAAAAAGCGCTCTCATTCTGCCGATTCGATAAAGCATCTTCAGTATGCTTGATTAGGTCTAGCCGACGGGTTGACCCGTCGGCGAACAACCTATCAATATCGCCGCTTATTCAGTACCCCGCCCGTGGCCAGTCCGCCCCCTCACCCACCGCGATCCCGACGTCTGCCCCGCTGACCCTTGCCTGAGCCGCGCGCTCTGCTAACATTTCGCCGCAGACCGCACGTCGCATTAGGGGAGCTTCCAATCGCGATGAAACGACTCTTTTCGTTGATCACCGTGCTGATCGCCACCGTCATTCTGGCCGCGCCCGCCGCTGCGCAAACCACAGGGACGAACATCCCGCGCGTTTACGATCCGGAGGTATGCGCCGGCACCGGCGAAACCGGCACACTGACCGACGCCTGCCAGGCCATGATCGAGGCGTTCCCGCGCCCGACGGTCATCGACATCGACCAGGATCGCTACACGCTGAGCGAGTACTCGTTCTGGAAGGTCGGCCCGGATGCGCTGCCCTTGTTCGACGGCCCTGGCGGCAACGTCGTCAGCGAGATCCCGGCGGGCTTCAACTTCGTCCGCGCCATCGACCTGAGCAACGAGAACTGGCTCCAGATCGAAGACGGCCACTGGGTGCAGCGTGAGCGCGCCACCTACGTCGCACCATCGATCTTCAACGGCGTGCGCCTGACCAACGAACTTGAGTATCCCTTCGCCTGGATTCTCGACCTCAGCCGCATCTTCGTCTCGGAATATCCCGGCGGCCCGGCATCGACCGAGACTGGGCGCTGGCTGCATCGCTACGAGCGCGTCAACATCTTCGACATCGCCTACGATGACGAGGGCTGGCGCTGGTACATGATCGGCCCCAACCAGTGGGTCAAGCAGACCTTCGTCGCCAAAGTCCAGCCGGTCGAGCGGCCTGAAGGCGTCAGCGGGCGCTGGGTCGCGGTCGATCTCTATGAGCAGACGCTGGTCGCCTATGAGAATGACACGCCCGTCTACGCGACGCTGATCGCCAGCGGGCTGCCGAACTTCTCCACGAACGAGGGCATCTTCGAGGTCTGGGCGCGGCTGCCGCGCGACCGCATGGCCGGGGCGACCGGCGCGCCCGATGCCTATGCCTTGCAAAGCGTGCCCTGGGTCATGTACTTCGACGGCGGCATCAGCCTGCACGGGACGTACTGGCACGATTACTTCGGCTACCGTCGCAGTCACGGCTGCGTCAACCTGAGCATCAGCGATGCCCGCTGGCTGTTCGAGTGGTTCCTGGACGGCAAGGACTACCGCGACGAGAGCGTCACCAACTACGTCTACGTCTACAGCTCCGGCGAATACGGCGTGACGGCCACGGGGTTGTAAGACGCGGCACAGTCACAATCTGAAGGTCGGCGGACGCCATCAATGGCGTCCCTACACGACGCTTGTAGGGACGCGCAATTGCGCGTCCGCCCCGATTCCTAATACCCCACCCGCCCCTCAGATCACCCGCACGAGCGTCCCGACCTCGGCAAAGTCGAAGAACCAGCGCGCCTCGTCCCCAGAGAGAGATTTATCGCGATTCAGGGGCGTCTGAATTTGTGGAGTATCGGTGATAATGAGATAAGAGGCGGCGGACAAGCTGAGTTCAACTTCCGAGGGTGACCCTCCCTGAAAGACGCATGATGATTCTACTGATGTTGCTCATCGCGCTGCTGCAAGTCAACGTGATTCAAGATTCGAACGCAGCAAGCGCAATCCAGGATCTTTGTCCGTCAGGAGTAGCCGTCACGGACTATCCGTGGCACGAGGATGAAGTCTTCATTGTCTATGTCAGCGCGTCAAATATAGACGCGACTTCGTTGCAGGTTTCTCAAAACGAGATTCGTGAGTTCAATTTAGGATCGTTACCCCCTCTCACCAGTATCGCAGCAACAGATCGCACTTCGACCGGAGGGCGATTCATGTGGGTTCACACCAGCATTGGTTCAGTGGATCGTATCGCTCAGGTGGTGGGCCCGACGTTTATCTACGATCTGATCGAGCAGCGCGTTGAAAGCGTTTCCGAAGACACCTACTCTGCGCCTGGCATTGGCCCAGGCAACTGGACATCGGACGATCAATTCTCCTATGTGACTTTTGCAGACGATGGGCCTTTCTTGCAACTCAACGTGATGGGTACCGATCAGCTGCTGGAGAGTACACACCCGCTGGAGTTTCTCGACATCGACCCGGAGTTTGTGCGCTTGGCAGCGCAGGATCGCCTGTCGAGCGACGCATTTCTGTATGGCATGGTCAGTCCTGAGAATCGCCTTTTTCTATACCTCCACAATGCGCACACAAATCAAACCAGATTGATATTGGCCAATCTGGACACTCAACACGTCACCTATGACTCGTTTGCTGCAGAACCGCCGCCAGTCTCTCTACCGTCGGTCGAAGACTACGACAATGAGGGACTTCATCTCCCTTCCTGGGACATGAATGGAAGAGTTGTCATTCTACCGATGGGTGATGGCGATCTGTATCTTTTGCGAGAGGATGGGGAATTCGTCTTCCTGGCGAATGTCGTCGGCAGAGCATATGCGGCAACCCTTTCCGCTGATCGACGCTTTCTTGCCTACTTCGATCTTCAAAGCCCTCCGCCGCGCTACCATTCCGCTTTGATTGTCAATGATCTTCTGACAGGTAAACGCCTGGAGCTTGAAGGTCGATTTCCTACGATGATCAATTGGTCTCACGAAGAGAACCTGCTGGCATTTCGAGAAGCGACACGCGGCGTTGCCATCAACGTCTTGAACCCTGAAAGCTGTCAACTGGCAGAAATACGTCAACCGCTGGAGCGGTATTCTTCATCCGTTCTGGTCGCATGGCTGAATCGATGAGGCGATCATCAGAGCAATGACGTCTCGCCCTCAGATCACCCGCACGAGCGTGCCGACCTCGGCGAAGTCGAAGAACCAGCGCGCCTCGCCTACAAACGCTCCGCCGAATGCGGCTTCATCGCCACAGGTCGTGAGGCTCTCACGTATACGCGATTGAGAGTCGGCGTATGCTGAGATCATGCTATCAACTCGCCCTTATCACGAAGGGACGTTGGCGCGCATTCACTAGATGCTGGCGCGAACCGGAAGGCCGAAAAATCGTGCGCAACAACGGACTAGAGGAGCCAGTTCGGCGAAGATCATCCTTTCCCAAGCTACTTTTCATTGTGATTATAATATTCGCAGCAGTTGTTTTGCTCATCCGCGGTGCGATGATTCCCGGAAAGATCCTTTATTCTTCCGCCTTTGTGGAGAGCATTTGTGCGCAATTCAGGATCAATGATGACGACAACTTCTGCGCTAATTCTGAAACGCAGGACTTTTTCAGTTTGAGCAGCGCAATCGAGCGATGGTTACCAATTGGAACGACCACATACTCTGATCTGCTCCCTTTGATTCATAGCGTTGATTCTAGAGCTAGCTGCTTCATGGCCCCAAGTCAGGTAGCCAGCTATGAGTATTGTCCTCCACCCGAAACGTGCTCAGGAGAAATCTACTGCATGATAGAGATTGTTCCGAGCTTTGAGATAATGATATTGTTTGAGAGAGAATCGCCTCATGTAACAGAATACAGAGTACAACGTCCTCCGGAGCCTTATGGCAATGTGCCTCCCACCGTTGACATCACCATCTATCAGCTTCAGCATCAAGACGCAGATTGATGTCGGCAAAATAGCTAAAAGCTATGGGCTAACGGCTAAAAGCTCTACACCACCCGCACGAGCGTCCCGACCTCGGCGAAGTCGAAGAACCAGCGCGCCTCGTCGACCGGCAGGTTGACGCAGCCGTGACTCATCGGCCTGCCGAAAGCGTTGTGCCAGTACGTGCCGTGGATGGCGTAGCCCTGGTAGAAGTACATCGTGAACGGCACCTGCGGCAGGAAGTAATCCGGCCCGCTCATGTCGTCCGCCGTGTACTTGACGTAGATGCGGTAGTCACCGAGCACCGTTGGCGTCTCTGAGCGCCCGGTCGAGACGAGATGCGAATGCACCAGTTCGCCATTTTCGTAGGCGTAGATGCGCTGGTCGCCGGTCGAGACGAGGATCGAGCGACCACTGCTGTTCGGCGCAGGCGGCGCGCTCTCCTCGGTCGGCGTGTAGACGCCCGCCGCAGGGATCAGCAGTTCCTGACCGACGTAGAGCAGATCCGGGTCGGCCAGCTCGTTCATCCCCACGATATCGTCAATCGAGACGTTGTACTGCTTCGCGATCAGGCCCAGTTCCTGCCCAGCCTCGACGACGTGCTTGGTCGGCTCGCCGTCATAGCCATTGCTGGCGACCGGGCGCGGTGGCTCGACGGCCATCATGCTCAGTTCGACCTCGGCGTCGGCCAGCTCGCCCGGCGCATCACGCCACAGGCGATCGAGCATGACCGGGATCTCCATCACCCAGCCATCGCGTGCCACCGGCTCCGTCTCCGGCAGGATGTTGATCTCCGGGCTGAGGTTGACCAGTGACGTCTGCGTCTGGTTGAGGTCGATGGCGACGCGTAGCGCGACCGGGCTTCCCGGCTGCGCATTCAGGGCATCGCTCAAGGTGCCATCCACGTCGACGCGCACGCCGAACTCGCCCGGCGTTACCTGCCATTGGCGTAGACCATCGACCAGCACGATCGGGCGCGCGGCCAGGTTGGAGATCGTCGCTTCAGCCTCGCGCTCACTGCTGCCGCCGATGTCCTGCCCGGCGACCGTCACCCCGGCGGCGACGTGCCCGGTGTTGACGACCAGCAGCAAAAAGACGACCGCCACCGCGGCCAGCGCCAGCACCGATCCGAACGTGAGTGCGCCGCCCATCAGCAGCCATGGGCGCCACGAGGTACGCGTCCGTGCGCGGGGGCGCGGGCGACCTGGCAGTTGCCGTGGTTGAGGCGGCGGCGGGACTTGGCGGCGATCGACCATGATCGGGGTACTCTCGGACTCGATTCGTTGTCTGGTGAGAGATGGTCGCCCTCACCCTAAATCCCTCTCCCTGATGGAGAGGGACTTTCAGAACCCGTTTTCTCCCCTTCGCCATCAGGGAGAAGGGGACGGGGGATGAGGGTTGGCAACGACAAACTATTCGTGCGCGCATCTCTTCTAGATCAGAATACACCGAATCCGGGCGCGGGTTCTGCGTCGCTGCCTGACGCTTGCTCTACGCCGCGTCAGTCGAGGTCGAGGGTCGCCAGGGGATAGGAGTCGTGCGCAGGATCGCCGTCCACGGCCAGCCGCGCGCCGCTCGTGTAATCGTACAGCCCCAGGCGCAGCACGTAGCGCCCAGGCGGCAGCGTCTCCGGCAGCGTCAGCGTGAACGGCTGGCTGATCAGCGTCTCGTCGGCGGCATCCCAGGTCAGCGTCGGCCGGTCGGGCGCGCCGGGTGCGCCGTCCGTCTGGGCAATCGGCGTAGCGTCGTCTTCCGCAGTCAGATGCAAAAACAGCGAGTAATTCGCATCCGGTATTGCCTCGGCCCGCCAGTAGAAGCGATAGGTCAGCGAGGCCCCCGGCGCCAGGTCATCCGCGCCGCCGTCGTAGCCGATCAAGCGGATGCGGTCGCCAAACTTCACGTCGAGATCGTGCTCAGGGCGCGTCAGCCGGTAGATGACGAACGATGGCCCGCGGCTGCCATCGTCGTTGAAGCCGCGCAGATACAGCATCTCGCTCAGGTAGGCACTCCCGTCGCCGGTCGCCATCCATTCCTGCCACGCGCCGAACGGGATGAGGGCGTACGCGTAGCCGTCCGCGCGCCATTCATCCACCGTGTGCACGCGCAGGTTGTCCTCGATCCACCAGTTGACCCAGTGCCCAGCGCGCAGGCGCATCCCGCCCCAATCCGGGTTGAAGACCTTTTCCGTCTCGCGCGTCAGCACGATGTCGCCCGGCTCCAGGCTTTGATCGAACCACGTGTGCAGCAGGACACGGCTGTCCGGCCGCTCGTAATCCGCCACCAGCGCCGCCACGCCGCCCCAGGTCGTGATCGCGAGCAGGAGCGCCGCACCGACCGGGATCAGCGGGTGCAGACTCGCCCAGCGCGACGGCAGCGCCAGCGCGATCTGCTCGACGGCGACACCGGCCAGCACGTAGAAGGCCAGCGCCCCTGGCAGCACGTAACGCAGCTTCTCGCCGGTCACGTCGCTGTAGGCCGCCGTCAGCCACGGCACGCTGATCACGAGCGACAGGCAGGCGAGCAGCACCCACGGGCGCGCGCGCGTCGCTGACCGCCGCCACGCGGCGCCGCCGAACACGAGCAGAACGACGACCACGGCCAGATCGAGCGGCCGGAACGTCTGCAGCAGGTTGTTCCAGATGCGCGCCGGGTCGAGCATGTTCGCCAGCCCGCTGTCGCGCACGGTCGCGCCCTCGCGCTGGAAGGCGATGCCGTAGCCGAAGATCAGCCAGGCCGCCACCGCCGCGATTAGGACGATCTGGATCGCCAGCGTCACGAGTGCGCGCGAACGGTCGCGCCGCAGGTCGATCAGCGCCGCCAGCGCGCCGGGGATCAGCGCGGGCACGGCGGGATACTTGAAGATGACCGCGATCAGCCCGGCCACGGTCGAGATCAAGGCGTAGCGGCGGGCATGTTCTGGCATGACGATGGCGCGCGCCGCTGCCCACAGCGCGACCGCGGTGCCCAGGATCAGCGGCGGATCGGGCAGCGCGAGCACCCCGGCGGCGATCACGTGCGGCGCCAGCGCCCAGGCCAGCCCGGCCAACAGCCCGGCCGCCTGCCCCGCCTTGCCGGGAAAGGCCAGCCGCGCCGTGTCGGCGATCAACACGATCACGAGCAGATTGGTCACCACGCTCAGCAGGCGCATGATCGGCAGAACTTGCGACAGATCCGTCAGGCCGAGCGGTTCGAGCGCCACCTGCCCGGCGACGCTCAGCCACAGATAGCCGGGCGGCACGCCTTCGAAGTAATCCGTCGGCTCGACCAGGCCGCGCATCTCGTGCGCGCCGTTGTAGTAGGCCGGTTCGTCCGGGTAATCGACGTAGGGCAGGCTGAAGTCGTATATCTCCAGCCGTGGCAGCGCGCCGACGATGACGACGCCGATCAGCAGCAGCCAGAAGCCCTGGCGCGCGATGAACGTGCGCAGTGATGCGATTCCGCTCATGGGTGCAGCGTCCACGTCAGGCCCGCCAGCAGATGCGCCGCCAGAATGCCCGCAGCCAACAGCCAGCGCCAGTCGATGCGCCGGGCCGCGCGCAGCCACCATCCCGCGGCGACCGCGAAGGCGATCAGCAGCGTGGCCTGGTTGCCCCAGGTCAGATTGGCGTCGGTCGCGCGCGGCATCTCGACGAACAGCAGCGAGGTCGCCACCGCCACGCCGAAAGCCAGCCATGCCATGTTGAAGCTGAGGTCGCGCCGCGACTCCGGGAACAGCAGGTAGACCGCCGCCGGGAACAGCGCCGACAGCGCGATCTCGACCGGCAGCCACCAGGCAGGCAGATGATAAGTCTCGGTCAATGCCAGTGGTGCTAACGTGATCGATGCCTGTTGGCCGTAGACGGTCGACTGCGCGCCCGGCCCATAGAGGAAGGCGTACTGCCCGATCAGCACCAGCGCCGCCGGGACGATCACGCCCGCCAGCAGCGCCAGCCGCGCGATCGACTGCCTGCGCCAGATGCCGTAAGCGATCAGCAGCGCGCAGACCGGCGCCAGCGCCAGCGTATAGTTCGGCTTGGACAGCGTGCCGACGACCGTCAGCAGCGCAATCACGACCAGGCTCGCGAGCCAGCGCCCGCCAGCCCGATCCTCGCGCCTGAGCGCCGCCATGAAGGCGACGAACAGCCAGACCGAAAACGCGCGCGAGAAGACCATCGTCGGGCTGTGATAGGTGTTCGGCGGCGCCAGCAGCGGTCGGCTCGCGACCGGGAACCACGGATTAGCGATAGCGAGCGAGGCGACGATCAGCAGCCCGACCGTCAGCAGGGCATCGATCACCTGTGCCCGCAGCCCATCGCCCTCGCGCCGGACGATCAGCCGCAGCAGGACGAAAACGCCCAGCGCGGTCGCGATCTGCGCCACCAGCACGACCCAGAAGCTAGCGTTCTCCAGGTCGATGCCGGTCAGTGCGGACACGCCCAGGATGAAGCCGTGGTAGACGAAATGCGGCGGCAGCGCGCTCCACTGCCCGGTTTCGAGCGCCTGCTGGGCGAAGAACTGGTGCGTGATGTAATCGCCGCCCGTGTTGGCATACCAGCGCAGCAGCGGCGCGAAGAGGGCGACCGTCAGCACGACGATCAGGCCGGGCGCGCCAAGCAGCAGCAGCGCCCCGATGCCGACCAGGACGACGCACGCCGCCAGCACCAGCGCCACCGCCGGGTCGTCAGACAGATGGGCCACGTCGAGGGTGTACTCTTCGCGAACGCCGTCGCCGAAGACGACAGTCAACTTCGGCGCGTCTGGGATGCAGCTTTCGCGCGTCCCGCTGCCGACCACGCCCACGTCATTCAAATAGACCTCGCGGATGCCATCGACCTGCCAGCGCACACCCACGCAGATGCCCGGCAGCAGCAGACGGTCGCCGTAGAAGGCCACCGAAGCTTCGCCGCGCGTCAGTTCAATGGCGGTAGGTTTGGCGGTCGATTGGAGGTTGAACAGATAGAGCGCCAGCAGCGCCGCCGCTGCGATAGATAGGACGGCGATCAGCGGGCGCTGATGCAGCAGGCGATCCGTCCAGGCGGTGCGTTCGATCAGCATGTCGTCAAGCATTTCTAGCGATGACGCGGCAGTATAGCATCGCGCCGAAAAGCGTGTCAACCCGGCCCGCACCCCGTCGTAACCGGCTAGACGATAAGTTCATTCCGAACAAATGCGTTTTATACCACAGAAGCTTCACGACGCGCCTGCTGCGGATGATTCATCTTTTGCCGCCGTTGGCTTAAGCCGAACGGCTAAAGAAAATCAAGCCCGCTGAAGGGGCTATTTGGTACAAATCAGAACCGATTGAGGAGCGCCTTTAGTGCGCTTGATTAACCTTAGCCGGGCGTTTCAACGTCCGGCGGACGCAAAAGCATTTCAAATCACTCCGAACGACTTACTGCACATCCCGTCGTTGGTGTCATTACGACGTCGATGCCCCTCACGCCCGCCGCATCGCCAGCAGCACACCCGCAGCGATCAGCAGCCCGCCGATCACCGCCGCGCCGGTCAGCGACTGCCCCAGCAGCAGCGCGCCGAGCAGCGCCCCAACCAGCGGCTGCGCGAAAAACGTCAGCGAGGCCGTGCCCGCGTCGACCAGCGCAAAGGCGCGATTCCAGAACCACATCGCGCCCGCCGTCGAAACGACGCCGAGATAGAGGATGCCGAGCACGACCGGCACGTCGATCGTGCCGATGGGCCGCGATTGGAGCTCGATCAGCGCCAGCGGGATCGTCAGCAGCAGTCCGCCGCAGAAGGCGATCAGCGTCACCATCAGCGTGTCGGTCGTCTCGCTCACGCGGCGCACCAGCACCGAGTACAGGCCCCAGGTCAGCGCCGCGCCCACCAGCGCTGCATTGCCCAGGAATAGATCGCTGCTCAAATCGACCTTCGTCAGATCGACGATCAGGAGGACGCCGACGCTCGCCAGCGCCACGGCGAGTACGCGCCGCATCGTCATCTGCTCGCGCAGCAGCAGCGCCGCGAAGATCAGGATAAAGGCGGGCGCCGCACTCGTGATCAGCGCGCCGTTGACCGCCGTCGACAGATCCGTGCCGACGAACTGCAAGCCGACGCTGACGCCAAAGCCGAGGAAGCCGACCGCCAGCAGCGAGGGCACGTTCTTCGGCAGCCCCGCCGGTCTGCGCGCGATCAGGATCAGCGCCAGCACCAGGATGCCGAGCAGCAGCCGGATCGTCAGCAGCGTGAACGGCGGGATCACTTGCAATACCACGTCGGAGACGACGTACATGCCGCCCCAGATGGCGGCCGCCAGCAGGCCATAGACGATGCCGAGTTGTCGTGAGGTCATAGGGTTGATCGATGTTTGTGTCGTTGCCGCGCAGGTGCGACTATTCTAGCAGATTAGCCCGTGAGCAAATCAAGCGGGTTAGCCTCGGAAATTGGTGCTCAGTGCTCAGTTAGGTAGTTCTGAGTTCTGGGTACCGAGTTCTCATGGATCGAACAAATAGGATGGGCATCATCAGCGTATTGATGGGCTGTTTTCCAGCGCCTTTAGTGCGCTTGATTTCGGTTAGCCGGGCGTTTCAACGTCCGGCAAGCGCAAGCATGAATCATGTCAATTTGAACTGGTTTCTCCATAAGTTAGGTAGTTCTGAGTTCTGGGTACAGAGTTCTCAGTTCTCGGTACCTGGTTCACAGTTCACGGTACTCAGTTCACAGTCCAGGGAACTGTTTATCCGTATTTTCCCCGTTGCGTCCTTTGCGCCTTTGCCGTTCATATGTCCCTTTTCACCTTCCCCCCTGTGTCCGCCGTGACACCGTAGTTCAGATTCCCCTTCTCATCCCGTCGCGGTATGATCGCGGCATCTTCACACGAGCGATTCAGGAGCTGCGGCCCATGCCCCTTCTATTGAACGATGATGATCTGCACCGGCATGTCTCGCCCGCCGAGGCCGTCGCCGTCATGGAGTCCGTCTTCCGCGCCCGCGCCGAGGGCCAGACCGCCGGGACGGCCCGCTGGGAGATGCCCTTTCCCGAAGGCCGCATGGTTTTCACGCCCGGCGCGGTGCCGGATGGCGTCGGCTTTCGCGTCTACCTGCGCGGATCGTTCAGCCACGACGATCAGGTGGTCGTCGTCTGGGATCGCGACGGCGGCGCGCTCAAGGGCTTCGTCGTCGGGGGTGCGGTCGGCGCGCTGCGCACGGGCGCCATCGGCGGCGTGGCGATCAAGCACATGACGCCGCCGAGCGCGACCGTCCTCGCCCTGGTCGGCGCAGGGCGCCAGGCGTGGACGCAGTTGCAGGCGATCCTGGCCGTGCGCACGCTCGATGCGGTGCGCGTTTACGCTCGCTCGCCGGAGCGTCGCGCCGCCTTTTGCGACAAGGCGCGAGCCACATGGCCGGATCTCAACATCGCGCCGGTCGGCAGCATCGAGGAAGCCGTGCACAATGCGCCGCTGATCGTGACCGCGACGACCACGCGCGAGACGATCCTTCATGCCGAATGGCTGATGCCCGGCGCGCACGTTTCGACGCTCGGCACCAAGGGTCGCAACTTCCGCGAGGTCGACGACGATCTGGTCGCGAGCGCCGCCTGGATCGTGACCGACAGCCCGGAACAGACGCACAACTACGCCGAGGGCTCCATCCTCGACGGCGCGGGCAAGACGCTGCTCGAACTGGCCGACGTGGTCGCGGGCAAGATCGCGCGCCCGGCAGGCGATGGCCCCTCGCTCTTCATCAGCTCCGGCCTCGCGGGCACCGAAGTCGCCCTCGCCGCGCGCCTGTTCGACAACGTCACACAATGACGCTCGCGTGTCATAGGAGGTTCACGGATTCAACCCACCCAGCCGCAGCCGCCGGTGGCTCAAGCCACCGGCTGACGTTGCAAAGCCCGCTGGAAGCGGGCTGCCGGACAGCGAAAGTGAGAGGCGGGAACCGCGCACACATTCGACGATGATTGCCCAAGTACATGAATTCGCGCTGTGAACGGGGTACCGAGAACTGAGCACTCATTACCCAGAACTCAGAACCACCTTACTGAGCACCGAGTACCGAGCACTGAGCACCAAAAATGAGACCCGAAGGAGTTCCTGATGACGCCGAACCCCCACCCCAGCCGCCCCGGCATGAAGAACTACGGCATCTCGACCGAGCCTGACGGCCTGATGGCCTGGGATTGGGCGGTCGACCAGCTCACCAGGTCGCGCAACTACTGGATCAGCACGGCGGGCGCCGACGGCAACCCGCACGCCGCACCCGTCTGGGCGATCTGGATGGACGGTATGCTCGTCTTCGGCACCGGCGAAGGCACGCGCAAAGAGCGCAACTTCCGCCACAACGCCAACGTCGTCGTCCATCTCGAAAGCGGGGATGACGTGGTCATCCTCGAAGGGCGCGTCGAAGTCATGCGGGATGTGAGCATCGTCGAGCGCTTCGGCAAGCTCTATGAAGCGAAATACGGCCTCAACCCGGTCGACGACTCACCGGAAGGCTCCACCTTCTGGGGCTTCCGGCCGCGCACCGGGCTGACCTGGCTCGAGCACGACTTCCCGAAGACCGCCACCCGCTGGACGTTCGACGATCCAGCTTAGGGCGGGCGCCGCTCAGTAACGCAGCAGGGCCGCCGGGGAGGCGCTCGGCGCGACGCTGTAGACCTGCCCGCCCTGCACCAGTGTGAAGACGACGGCCTGATTGAGCAGGTCATCGCCATCGCCCTCGCCGTGGAGGATGCCTTGGTCGGCGTCGAAGCGGCCGGGGATGCGCAGATCCTCCGGCACGAACAGCGTGTCGATGCGCCCGGCCTGGGCGGCGGGCAGCACCGCCTCAATCCCCGTCACCCGACGCGCGCCGGTCTGCATCCGCGCCAGCGCCGCCTGCACCTCGGATTCGGCCAGTGCCCGCGCGACCGGCAGCGCCCTTGCGTGCAGTGAGCCGGGGTCGTCCGCCTCGCGGTCGATCTCGATGCCCGCCCCCATCAGATGCGGATAGCGGCTGACCTCGCGATACAAACCGCGGTTAGCCGGGGTGCCCGCCAGCACCAGCGGCAGATGCTCCGCCGCCAGCGCGCGGCAGAGCGCCGCATCCAGCAAACGGAAGAATTCGCGCATCTCGTCCTTGCGCGTCCGATCATCCGGGCCATGGCCGTGGAAAACCACGCTCCCGCCGTCACCGCCCACACTGTGCATGCGCAGTTGACGCTCGTGCTCGATGCTGCCGAGATGATCGCGCAGGCTCTCCGCCACGTCCGGCAGATCGATCACGTCCAACGACAGCGCGCTGCCCGTGTACAGGCGCACGCGGTTCAAGTCCAGGTTGAGCAGGGCGAAGCGCGCGTTCAGGCGCAGCGCGGGCAGCAGCGACAGCACGTCGAAGGTCGCGCCGATGCAGACGCACTCCGCGAAAGTCTGCGGCAGGCGCAGTGAATCGAAATCATCCTCGCTGACGAACACAGCCAGTCCATCGCTCTGATGCTCCCAGAAGCGCGGGTCGCCTCCGTCAAGTTCTCCCAGCCGCGCCGTCAGCGCGTCGACGACAGCGCCGGGCGTTTGTCGCTCCGCCAGCATGTCCGCCGCGCGCTTGCACAGGTTCTTGTAGCGGATCGGGTTTTGCCGGGTCTGGTCACCGCTGCGCACGGTCGGCATATACAAAGATAAACAAAGAGCGCCGTGCACGTTTACCAGTCGTGCCAGACGCTCCGGGGTCAGCGCATCGATGTGCCTGTCCACAAATATCTGCATGTCTCACCTGCCTAGACGCTCATGAGCGCCACATCAGCCCGAATAAGCCGGGCAACGCTGCGAGCTTACGATCAGCATAACACCACGGTGTATGACTGAGGTCATGTGCCCGCACTGCAAAACGTCATGACTGGCGTGACCGCTGCCGGAGCGTGGTATACGGTTGTCTCATATGGTGCTTGACGCCTCAAGAAAGTTAGCTGACCAAAATTTGCATCCCTAGAATTGGCTCTATAGAATTAACCATCCCAACGTCCAGACGTGATGGACGATGCGTTTTTCGCGCATCCAAATTGAGGATAGGACCCCCTATCGGTCTGCTGTACGCGCTACGCTTTAGGAGGCATTGAGATATGAAACGTTTGCTTGTTGTGTTGTCCGTGTTTGCCCTGGTCGCCCTGCTTGGCGTGGCGGTCATGCCGGTGGGCGCGCAAGACTGCACCGATGAAATCGGTTGCGTCGAGCTCGGCCCCGATGATCCGATCACCGTCGCCTACATGCTGACGATTTCCGGCGGCACGGCCAGCCTCGGTGAAGACTCGCTCGGTGCAATCGAAGTGGCGATTGATGATCGCGACGGCGAATTGCTCGGCCATGAGATCGAACTCGTCGGTGAAGACAGCCTCTGCTCCGCCGAAGGTGGTCAGGCAGCAGGCCAGCGTATTGCCGCCAACCCGCAGGTGCTCGGCATCATCGGCTCTAACTGCTCCAGTGAAGCAGTCGCGGCCCTGCCGATCATCAGCGAAGCCGGCATGTTGATGATTTCGCCCTCCAACACGTCCCCGCGTCTGACCGAAACCGACCCTGACAAGGGCGGCGTTTGGGAACCGGGTTACTACCGCACCGCGCACAACGACCTGTTCCAGGGCGCGATCGCGGCGGACTTCGCCTACAACATCCTCGGCAAGACCAAGCTGGCGACCGTCCATGACGGCAGCCCCTACGCTGAGAGCCTCCAGGCCGTGATGGCGGACACCTTCACCGAACTCGGTGGCGAAGTTGTCTTCCAGGGTGCGGTCAACGTTGGCGACACCGATATGAGCGCCATCCTGACCGATATCTCGGCTTCCGGTGCGGAAATCATCTACTTCCCGATCTTCCAGCCTGAATCCGAATTCTTCACCGTCCAGGCCCGCGAGACCCCCGGCCTCGAAGAAGTCACGTTGATGGGTGCGGATGCCAGCTTCGCCGATACGTTCCCGGAGAACACGGGCGAACCGGCAGTCGGCAAGTTCCTCTCCGGCCCGTACGTTGCCGAGAGCGAAGCCTATGACGCTTTCCTCGCCCGCTGGGACGAGGTCGTTGGTGGCGTGCCGCCGAGCGGTTTCCACGCTCATGCTTATGACGCGACCAACATCCTGCTCAACGCCATTGAAGCCGTCGCAGTCGTCGCCGATGATGGCTCGATCAGCGTCGGTCGTCAGGCCCTGCGTGATTACATCAGCGGCCTGACCGATTACCCCGGCCTGACCGGTAACCTGACCTGCAATGAGACCGGCGACTGCGCCACTGGCGAAGCGCTGGCCGTCTTCGAAGTCACGCAGGCCGAGGTCGATGGCAACTGGCCGCCTCCGGTTGTCTGGCTGCCCGGCATGGACGCGATGATGGAGCCGGGCTCGTAGCACCGGTTCACGCGAACGAATAATGCGATCGATGAGCCAGAACGCCCTGTTCTGGCTCATCACTTAAGGGGAAAGTTTTTCAGAAAAAATTACAGCGTTGTTTGTGGTCGACTTTGTCACATTGGGGACGGCGCCGGTAGCGGCTCTGATATGTGGGGGTGCTCAAAGTCGAGAGCTTTTGTTGCCACATCCGGCAACCTTCCGTGCGTCGTTTCCCAGAAGCGAAGATGAAGTCGTAAATTTGAGTCGGCTGTCGTATTGCACGACACTAGGTTTGGTATTCGGCTATGGCATCAGTACCCGTTGCTCGCAGACGCCGCTTTGAGGATTTCTCGTGGGTTGATTTCATCATCAACGCCCTCCGGTTCATCATCATCGCTCTGGTGATCATCGGATCGGCCAACACGCTGCTGTCCGGACGTTTCACGTTCGAACAGTGGGTCAGCCTGTTCGTCGCCGGGCTCGCGCAAGGCAGTATCTACGCGCTGATCGCGCTCGGCTATACGTTGGTCTATGGCATCCTCCTCATGATCAACTTCGCCCACGGCGAAGTCTTCATGTCTGGCGCCTTGACCACAGTTTTCCTGGCGCACGCGTTTGATCGCTCAGGCTTCCTCAACTCTCAACCACTCCTCGCCATCATCATTTTAATCATCTTCGCCGGTCTGGTATCGATGTCAGTCGCGCTGCTGCTGGAGCGGCTGGCATATCGACCCCTGCGAAGTGCGCCGCGTCTGGTGCCGTTGATCACGGCCATCGGCGCGTCGTTCTTCCTGCAATATACGTTCCGTGGCTTTTTCGGCTCGCAGTTCCGCTCGTACCCGGCGGTCGACGCGCTCAAAGGCTCGCTCGAAATCGGCACCATCAACATTCCCATCGTCCAGCCGGTCGTCTTCATCGCCGCGCTCGTGCTGATGGGCGGTCTCTACTGGCTGGTTGAGCGGACGAAGCTGGGCAAGGCCATGCGCGCCGTCTCCGAAGACAAAGAAGTCTCGCGCCTGATGGGCATCGACATCGATCAGATCATCATGTTCACCTTCGCCATCGGCGGTATGCTGGCCGGGGCGGCGGGCGTCATCAACGGTCTGTTCCGGCCTCAGGGCGTCAACTTCTTCATGGGCTTCGTCCCTGGCATCAAGGCCTTCACGGCGGCGGTGCTCGGCGGCATCGGCAACATTCGAGGCGCCATGCTCGGCGGCCTGTTCCTGGGCGTCATCGAGGCGGTCGGCCCCAACTTGATCTTCAACGGGTTGGGCATTCCCGGCTCGAACCAGCTCAAAGATGTGATCGCGTTTACGATGCTCGTGCTCGTGCTGATCTTCCGCCCGCAGGGCTTGCTCGGCGAACGCTTGACCGAAAAGAAAGCCTAGGAAGAGTCGATCATGGAAAAACACCGCAAACCCTATTGGCGCACGGCTCTGCAGGTTGGTCTCGTCGCTGGCGTGGTGCTGCTCTACCTGGGCACCATCGGCATGCTCGCAGCCTTCCAGGAACGTGAAGTCATCTACGAGATCGTCTCCCTCGGTCAAATCCTGATTGTCTTCCCGTCGCTCGTCGGCGGCTGGATGGCCGCCCGGCGCGTGCAAGCGCACGGAGCCTCACCCGTCGTCGCGATTGCGAGCAGTGTGCTGGCGGGTATCGCCGCTGCTGTCCCCACCCTGATCATGCTCGTCATCAACGCCAACGTTGAAAACGTACGCGACGTGCTGGTCAACATCAATCGCGATTGGGTTGACATCGTCACCTTCGGCAACCGGGACGACCTGCTGGCCGGCGCGGTTTTGCTGCTCGTGGTACTCGCCGTCGCCTCCGCCGTCGGCGCCCTGCTGACTCTGCTTCCGGGCAAGCTGCGCAGTGCCCTGATCTTCACCAGCGCGCTCGTCCTGCTCGTCGGCATGTTCGGCGAAACGGTGCGCCAGATTCTGCAGCAGCTGCTCCCGCGTGAGACGCTCGACTCGATCTACCGGCGCACGTCGCTGCGCGTTGGCCCGGCAGTCATCATCTTCGTCCTCGGTTTCATCGGCAGTTACTTCTGGGCCTATCGAAAAGAGACGGCCAGCCGCTCGGCGCCGCGCGCCGCTAACGTGACGCCGCGCTCGCTCACCCAGCGCATCATCGTCTTCATCGTCCTGGCCATTGTGCTGCTGGCACTGCCCTTGATCGTCGGACGCGCGCTGAGCGACATTCTCGTCACCGTGGGCTTGTACGTCCTCATGGGCCTCGGCCTCAACATCGCCATCGGCCTCGCCGGTCTGCTCGACCTCGGCTACGTGACCAACTATGCCGTCGGCGCCTACATCTGCGCCGTGCTGACCTCGACCGGCACGCTCGGCCTGACCGGCGGCCAGATGAGCTTCTGGGTCGTCATCCCGATTGCGCTCGTCGCCGCCATGATCACCGGTTTCCTGCTCGCCATGCCCGTGCTCAAGATGCGCGGCGACTACCTGGCGATCGCGACGCTTGGCTTCGGCGAGATCCTCGGCACACTGGCGATTTCCGACTGGCTGCGCCCGGTTATTGGCGGCGCCCAGGGTGTGCTCTTCATCCCCAAGCCGAACTTCTTCGGCACCGAACTGGTCAACCCGGAACAGCTTTACTACATCGTGCTCGCCGCCTGTGCCATCACCTTGTTTATCTCCATCCGCCTGAACAACTCGCGCGTTGGCCGCCGCTGGATGGCGATCCGCGAGGATGAAGACGTGGCCGCGGCCATGGGCATCGATACCGCCCGCGCCAAGCTGCTCGCCTTCACCATCAGCGCGGCGACCGGCGGTGTGGCCGGTGCCATCTTCGCCGCCAAAGTCGGCACGGTCTTCCCGAACAGCTTCACCGTCTTCGTCTCGATTAACGTGCTCAGCCTGATCATCCTCGGCGGCATGGGCAGCAATCCCGGTATCGTCGTCGGCGCCATCGCGCTCGTCGGCATGCCTGAACTGCTGCGCGAGTTCTCCGAGTATCGCTGGTTGATCTACGGCGCGCTCTTGATCTTCATGATGCTCAATCGTCCCGAAGGTCTGATTCCTTCGAAGGTGCGCCAGCGCGAGCTTGCCGCCGAATCACCGCCTGAATCGACGCCCAACCCGACCAGCGCAGCCCAACCCGCGATCGGCGACTAGACCGAGCAGAAAGGACGACACGCACATGAGCACTGCCTATGCCGATCGCAAGAAGGACGCCATCCTTTCGTCGAACGCGATGACGAAGCGTTTTGGCGGCCTGACCGCGGTCGATAGCCTCGATTTCTTCATCCCGCGCGGCTCGATTGCCAGCATCATCGGCCCGAACGGCGCGGGTAAGACGACGTTCTTCAACTGTATCACCGGCTTTTACCAGATCGACTCCGGCGACATCATCTTCGACGGCACGCGCCTGAACGGCAAAACGCCCGATCAGATCACACGCCTGGGCGTCGCGCGCACGTTCCAGAACATTCGCCTGTTCAGCAACATGACCGCCATCGAGAACATCATGGTCGGCCAGGAGCCGCATCTCAAGGCCGGTTGGCTCGGCGCCATCTTCGGCTTACCGGCGACGCGCAATGAAGACGCCGAGAGCGAAAAGCGCGCCAACGAACTGCTCAAGTTCGTCGGTCTGGCCGGGAAGGGCGACTTGCTCGCGCGCAACCTGTCCTACGGCGACCAGCGCCGCCTGGAGATCGGGCGCGCGCTCGGCAGCAGGCCCAAGCTGCTGCTGCTGGACGAGCCGACCGCCGGGATGAACCCGGTCGAAACGGCGCAGACGACGCAGTTCATCCGCCGCCTGCGCGACGAACTCGGCATCACGATCGTCTTGATCGAGCACGACATGCGCGTCGTCATGACGATTTCGGAGCACATCACCGTGCTCGACTTCGGCACCAAAATCGCCGAAGGGCTGCCGGAAGAAATTCAGAGCAACCCGCGCGTCATCGAGGCTTACCTTGGGCGCGGCGCGGCGGCCCACCTTGAGAAGACATCCTGATCGGACGGGTAAACAGCATGGCACTCCTGGAAGTTGAAAACATCCACGCCTATTACGGCAACATCCACGCGCTCAAGGGGCTGACGTTCCACGTCGAGCAGGGTGAGATCGTCACGCTGATCGGCTCCAACGGCGCGGGCAAAACGACGACGCTGCGCACGATCACCAGCCTGATGCACCCGCGCGACGGCAAGATCACGTTCGAAGGCAACGACATCACCTATACCCCGGCCAACAAGCTGCCGAGCCAGGGCGTGGCGATGGTGCCGGAAGGCCGCGGTATTTTCTCCAAGCTGACGGTCGAAGAGAACCTTGAACTGGGCGCCTACTACCGCAATGATCCGGACGGCATCCGCCAGGACATGAGCAACTCGTTCGATCTGTTCCCGCGCCTGAAAGAGCGGCGGACGCAGGTCGCAGGGACGCTCAGCGGCGGCGAGCAGCAGATGCTTGCCATCGCCCGCGCGTTGATGGCGAAGCCGCGGCTGCTGCTGCTGGACGAGCCGTCGATGGGCCTGGCGCCGGTGCTGGTCGATACTGTCTTTGACACGATCGAGCGCATCAACACAGAGGGCATGACCGTCCTGCTGGTCGAGCAGAATGCGCTGCTCGCGCTGGAGATCGCCGACCGCGGCTACGTGCTGCAAACCGGCGAGATCGTGCTGGCTGACGACGCCGCCACGCTCAAGAAGAACCCCGAAGTCCAGAAGAAATACCTGGGCGTCGATTAAGGGTTCCTGGCAGTTGGGTCTTGGTGGTTGGCTTCTGGGCTAGAATAGCCATGGCGAAATCATAGGGGTTTGGCGACGCCAAACCCTTTCGTCATCACAATAATACACTTCGGTATGGCCAAAGGGACGGACACGGCCCCTAAAGGGACTTCCTGCGGTCGCGCGCCCCGTCCCTATAACGGATCTGTAGGGACGCCACTGATGGCGTCCGCCGTCTTTGACCATCCATCACACACGCTGAAACACCGGAGGCCTTCTCATGGCAAAATTCTACGACACCATCAATGACGAAAGGTGCGCGTTCATCGAGGCGCAGCACATGTTCTTCGTCGCCTCCGCGCCGCTGGCCGCCGATGGGCACGTCAACCTGTCGCCGAAAGGCATGGACACCTTCCGCGTGCTCGGCCCCAACCGCGTCGCCTATGCCGATCTGACCGGCAGCGGCAACGAAACCAGCGCGCATCTGCTCGAAAATGGCCGCGTCACGATCATGTTCTGCGCCTTCGAAGGGACGCCGCGCATCATGCGCCTGTTCGGGCGCGGGACGACCGCTCTGCCCGGCTCGCCGCTCTGGGACGAACTCAGCCCGCACTTCAACCTGATCGAAGGCACGCGCCAGATCATCGTCGTCGACGTCATGCAGGCGCAGACCTCGTGCGGCTATGGCGTGCCGCTCTACGAGTACCAGGGCGAGCGCGATTACTACTTCCAGTTCTGCGACAAGGTCGACGTCGAGACCTACCAGCAAGAGAACAACCACACCAGCCAGGACGGCCTGCCGACGCCCCTTGGCCTGGCTCTCAAGCCGACCGACTGACGAAAGCGACCGGGCCATCATGACTTCGACCTACGACCTGATCGTCATCGGCGCGGGCGCGCACGGCAGCGCCGCCGCTTATCACGCGGCCAAACGCGGCCAGCGCGTCGCCCTGCTCGAACAATTCGCCATCGATCACCAGCGTGGCAGCAGCTACGGCCTCTCGCGCATCATCCGCTACAGCTACGACGACGTCGCCTACATCCGTTTCGCCAAGGCCGTCTATCCCATGTGGATGGCGCTCGAAGCCGAGGCGGGCGAATCGCTGCTGATCCAGAACATCGGCGGCGTCGACATTGGCAGGCCGGACATGGGCGACATGACGCGCCGCGTCGCCGCGCTCGATGCCGAGGGCATCGCCTACGAAATGCTCTCGCGCGAGGAGCTGGCGCATCGCTTCCCGCAGTTCCGCCTCGACGAGGATCAAGTCGCCATCTATCAGGCGGAGACCGGCGCCCTGCGCGCCTCGGCCTGCGTCCGCGCGCACGTTCGGCTGGCGCAAGCCCACGGCGCGGAAGTCCGCGAGCAAACGAAGGTCGCCTCAATCCAGCCCACGGGCGACGGCGTCGATGTGACACTCACGGGTGGTGAGACCTTGAGCGCGGCGCGCGTCATCCTGGCCACCAATGGCTGGCTCAACGACCTGCTGCGCCCGCTCGGCCTCGAACTGCCGCTGCAAACCGTCCACTGCCAGGAGAACTACTTCGCCGCCGAACCCGCCGCCGAGTTCGAGGTCGGGCGCTTCCCCGCCTTCATCGCCTACGTGCAGGACGAGTGGGGACTGCCGACTTATGGCATCCCCAGCGTCGATGGATCGGGCGTCAAGGTCGCCTGGCATGGCGGCCCGCCGATCACGCACCCGGACGCGGCCAGCCAGCAGCCGAACGCCGCCGTCAGCGACCGGGCGCGCGCCTTCAGCCGGCGGTACATCCCCGCCGCGGATGCGCCGCTCGTCTATTCGCGCCAGTGCCTCTACACGCTGACGCCAGACGAGGACTTCATCCTCGACGCGCATCCGGCTCATCCGCAGATCGTCTTCGCCAGCGCATGCAGCGGCCACGGTTTCAAGTTCAGCACGCTGATCGGCAGCATCCTGGTCGATCTCGCCCTCGACGGTGGGACTCCGCACGGCATCGACAAGTTCCGCCTGGGACGATTCGGATCATCGCCAGGGCCTCAAGCGCCTGGTTAAGGTTGCGCTCCACAAACGGGACTGGTTGCCCCTTGTGCCCTCACCCTAAATCCCTCTCCCTAATGGAGAGGGACTTCCAGAGCCGATATTCCTCCCCTTCTCCCTGAGGGAGAAGGGGCCGGGGGATGAGGGTCGCCAGCGGCGAAACTAACCTGCAAGCGTTCCCCCTCCCCCAAACATGAGCACCCCATGAGAACCCCGCCCCGCCTGTCATCCTGACGCATCCTCGTTCGCCGTTTGTATAGAACGGCAAAAATCGCCGATAATCGACACAAGAGGAGCACACATCATGAAGTACATGCTGCTGTTTTACGCCAGTGAGGCTGCCGCGCAACAGGTGCAGGAACAGGGCCAGGCCATTGCCGCCGAGTGGTACGCCTTCATGAAGGAGGCGAACGACGCCGGGGCCATGATCACCACCAACGGTCTGCTGCCCACCTCCAACGCGACGACGGTGCGCATCCGCGAGAGCAAGACGCTGACGACCGACGGCCCGTTCGCCGAGACGCACGAGCAGCTCGGCGGCTTTGCCATCCTCGAATGCGCCGACCTGGACGACGCGATCCGCTGGGCGGAGAAGATCCCGCACGCCAGATACGGATCGGTCGAAATCCGCCCACTGTGGTCGGAAGGCTGACGATGACGAAAGCGACGACGGAGCGCGGATGACGGCGAAGGCACAGATCGAAACGACCTTCCGCGAGGAGCACGGGCGTGTCCTCGCGGCGCTCATCAGCCAGTTGGGCGATTTCACGCTGGCCGAGGATGCGCTGCAGGATGCGCTCGTCAACGCGCTCGAACGCTGGGAGATCGACGGCGTACCGCGCAACCCGGCGGCCTGGCTGCTGACTGTCGCCAAGCACCGCGCCATCGACCGCCTGCGCCGCTCCGCCACGCACGAGCGCAAGACGGCACTGCTCGACCTGCCCGACACGGAAGATGAAGACGAAGAGACGATGGACGCTTCGCTGCCCGACGACCGCCTCAAGCTGATGTTCACCTGCTGCCACCCGGCGCTGGCGTTGGAGGCGCAGGTCGCGCTCACGCTGCACACGCTCGGCGGCCTGTCCACGCCGGAGATCGCGCGGGCGTTCCTCGTCCCGGTGCCGACGATGGCCCAGCGGCTGGCGCGGGCGCGCAGAAAGATCCGTGACGCGGGCATCCCCTACCGCGTGCCGCCTGCGGACAAGCTGGCGGAGCGGCTCGATGCGCTGCTGGCGGTCATCTACCTGATCTTCAACGAGGGCTACGTCGCGACTGACGGCGACCGGCTGACGCGCGGCCACCTGTGCGGCGAGGCGATCCGCCTGTGCCGCGTCCTCGTCGCCCTGCTGCCGGACAGCGCGGAGGCGCGCGGCCTGCTCGCACTCATGCTGCTGCATGATTCGCGCCGCGAGACGCGCCTGGATGCGTCCGGCCAGCTCGTGCTGCTCGACGAGCAGGATCGTTCGCGCTGGAATCGCGCCAAGATCGACGAGGGCACGGCGATCCTGGATGAAGCGCTCGCGCTCTACGATCCGGGGCCGTATCAGGTGCAGGCGGCCATCAGCGCCCTCCACGCCGACGCGCCGACGGCGGATGCGACCGACTGGCAGCAGATCGTGCTGCTCTATGATACTCTAGCGCAGATGACGCCGTCGATCGTGGTCGAGGTCAATCGCGCGGTCGCCATCGCCATGATGCACGGTGCCAACGCCGGGCTGAATCTGCTGCTGCGCCTGGAAGATCAGGCCGACGACTTCTACCCCTATCACGTCGCCCGCGCCGATCTTCTGCGGCGGACGAACCAGCGCGAGGCTGCCGCCGACGCCTACGCGCGGGCGCTCGCCCTGTGTGGCAACCGCGCCGAGCAGGCGTATCTCCAGCGGCGGCTGGACGAGATTCAGAAGGAACAATCATGACCAGTTGGCAGGAATTCACACAGCAAGCCCCGGAATTGGCCGCCTTTGGCGCGGTGCGCTTCACCAGCGGCGTCGCCTACCTCGGCACTGTGCGCGCCGATGGCGGGCCGCGCGTGCACCCCGTGACGCCGATCGTCGGCGAGGAGTTGTATCTGTTCATGGAGCCGACCTCGCCCAAGGGCAAGGATCTGCTGCGTGACCCGCGCTATACCCTGCACTGCTCGGTCGCGAGTTCGAACGGCGGCGAGGGCGAATTCTACGTCCGTGGCCGCGCGACGTTGACCGACGACCCGCGCGTCCGCGAGCAGGCGATAAACGCATCGTCATACCGACCGCAGGACCAATACATCTTGTTCGTCTTCACGGTCGAGTTCGCCTTCATGAATGTCTACACCGATGGCCAGCCGACCGTCCGCCGCTGGCAGTCACCGGGATAAACGCCGGATTCGGACGCCATTCGAAGGGGGACCTGCTGGGTCGACCGCGTCGGGCGCATCGTGATAATGCTGTTGGTGGATTAAGCTTTCTCGTCACATGCCCTCACCCTAAATCCCTCTCCCTTATGGAGAGGGACTTCCGGAGCGTTTTCTCGCCTTCGCCCTAAGGGAGAAGGGGCCGGGGGATGAGGGCGCAAGGGTATTTTATGAGTTCGCCGGAAGACTGATCGTGATGCGCCCCTGCATCCTGTACACTCTACCCCTCGACCAGCCCCAGCGTGCGCGCCTTAGCGACGGCCTGTGTGCGCGTCTCGACGTCGAGCTTGTCGTAGATGTGGTTGATGTGGCGCTTAACCGTGCTCACGGCGATGAACAGCCGCTCGCCAATGTCGGCGTTGGTCAGCCCGTCGGCGATCAACTGCAAGATCTCCTGCTCACGCTCGCTCAGCGCATCGAGCAGGCCGTCCGGCAGCGGCTGAGCGTGCGTCTCGCGCAGGCTGTTGAGCAGCCCATCGACGAAGCGCGGCGCGGCATCGCGCACCTGGGGCAGCAGCGCCACCAGCGCCCGATCTTCGTCCAGGATGACGCGCGCGTACTGCTCCGGCGCGGCCAACGTCACCGCCGCCGCCAGATGATCGACCGCCACCCGCCGCTGCCCGCGCGCCTGCGCCGCAACCGCCTTGATCGTCTTGATGGTCATCAACGGACGCTCCAGGCCACCGGCCCGCACGTAGGCTTCCTGGCGCGCCAGCCAGTCCTCGGCAGCGTCGAACTCGCCCTGCATCACCAGCAGCCGGGCGTAAGCGAGCTGGGCTTCCTGGCGCATGTAGCTGACCGGCTCGTCGATGCTGAGATCTTCCGCGTGCGCCCAGTTTTCGACCCACTCGACGTCGCCACACTGCAGGCGGATGTTGGCCTCCCAGGCCGGGAACCAGGCGGCGTCGGCGAAACGCGTTTGCAGCGCCAGTTGATGCGCGCCGCGCAAGGCGTCGAGTGCGGCGTCGGTCTCGCCCCGCGCATGCTGCAGCAGCGCCCCGTAAGCCAGCTCGAACATCGTGTACAGTTCCAACCCCAGGCGCGTGTTCAATTCGGCCCCGGTGCGGAAGCAGACTGCCGCCTGCTCGAAGTCGTTCGCCTCGTAGTGCAGCCGCCCCAGCCACAGCCAGATCAGCCCCGCCAGCGCCGACAGACCGCCGTGCGGGTCGCGCAGCCGCTCGATCAGCAGTTCGCAGCGCTCGATGGCCGCGCGCCGCTGGCCGTTGAAGTACAGGCACGAGACGTGCGAGATCTGCACCAGCAGGCCAAAGAAGGCGTGATCGCCCATCAGGCCGCGCCGCTCGGCATCCTCCATCGTCGCAATCGCCTGGCGTAGATCTCCGGCGCGCTTCTGCGCCTCGGATAGCACCCAGGTCGCCATCAGGCGCCACTGCTCGTGCGCCGGATCGAGCCGCGCCAGTGCATCGGTCGCGTTGGCCGTCGCCGCCGCGTAATCCTGCCCGATCAGCAGCGCCAGGAAACCGCGCAGCACGAACAGGCGGCCCCAGGCCCCCTCGCGCCCCCCGTCAAGCTGTGTTTCCGCCGCGCGGACGAAATCCTCAGCGCGGTTCATCGCCCCCGAGAGCGCCGCGACCCAGGCGTTGTAGGTCGCCAGTTCACCATGCGCCCGGATGCGCGCGTCCGGCAGCAGATCGAGCCAGCCGCGCAGCGTCTGAATGCCGCCCCGGTTGAGCGTCTCGTCCGCCGCCGCACAGATCAGGCGCGTAAGCGGCTTGTCGTCGCCCGTCAACCGGTAGACGACCTGCGCGTGCCCGATCGCCTGCGTCAGATCCGCCTGCGCCTCGTACCAGCCCATCGCCCGCGCATGGAGCGCGATCTGTTCATCGCGTGAGAGCGTCGCCCGCAGCACATCGACGAACAGGTGATGATAGCGATACCACGTGCGCTGATGATCGAGCGGCACGACGAAGATGTTGCTCGCGTCCAGGTGTTCGAGCAGCGCCTGGCTGTCCGTCCGCCCCGTCACCGCGTCACACAGCGAGGCCGTCAGCCGGTCGAGCACGGACGTCTGGCGCAGGAAATCGCGCAAATCCCCCGGCTGGCGTTCAAGCACCTCGCTGACGAGGTAATCCATGATGTAGCGGTCGCCGCCGGTGAAGGCCGCGATGAAGTCGTTCGTCTCGTCGGGGTTCTTCTGGATGGCGAGCGCCGCCAGTTGCAGGCCGCTGACCCAGCCTTCGGTGCGCGTCTCCAGCGCCTGCACGTCGGCCACGGTCAGGTGCAGGCCCATGACGTCGGCCAGGAAGGTATCCGTCTCCTCGACGCTCAGGCGCAGATCGCGCTGGCGTACCTCGGTCAGTTCGCCGCGCGCACGCAGTTGAGCCAGCGGCAGCGCCGGGTCTTCTCGCGTGCAGATGACGAGATGCAGCGTCGGTGGCTGCCGGTCGATCAGGAGCTGCATCATCTCGTTGACGTCGCGCAGACTGATGCGGTGAAAATCGTCCAGCACCAGCACCAGCGGCTGGCCCAGCGCGGCGATGTCGTTGATCAGCGAACCCATCAGGTGCAGCAGCGGTGGCATCTGCGGCGCGTGCAGGATCTGCTCAGCGCTGCGCCCGATATCGTCGTTCACCTGCTGGAAGGCGGCAATCAAATAGCTCAGAAATTGGACGGGGTCGTTATCGGCGTCGTCGAGCGACAACCAGACGACCGGCGCTTCGACCTGGTGCGCCCACTCGCTCGTAAGCGTCGTCTTGCCGAAGCCCGCCGGGGCCGAGATCAGCGTCAGGCGCGCGCCTTCTTCCAGCGCGCGGTTGAGCCGGGCGACGAGCGGCTCGCGGCTGATCTGGCGCGGGCGCAGCGGCGGCATTGTGAGTTTGGTCGTCAGTAGCATCACGCTCATCGGCGCACGTCCCGCAGCAAAGTCCAGTCCTATACTTCCTTATACGCTGATTGTATCAAGAAGTTTTCGCCAGGGCTTGCCAGGCTGCCCGCGCTCATCCGCTGCTCGTCGATGGGGCACGACCGTGAGCTGCTTCGCAGAGTTCAGATTATCATCCGGGTAGGCTTGGGGCGATCTTGACGGTTACGGGTAGGCTTCAGAACGTGAGAAACAGATCCAGAATCGAATATGCACCAGGCGTTAGGATCTTTCGGAATCAAGCTTAAGCCAGGACATGGCTAAGGATTTCGTCCACGACGCTGACAAGCGGCTGTGTGGCATCGATGACGATGCCGCTGCTGGGGATGTCTTCTTTTGTGGCGTGTAACCGTAGGATGAGTTCCCGCTCGCTCTTGCGCTTGCCCCAGTCATCATCAGCACGGCTGTCGAGTCGTTGATTGAGTGTCTCTACATCAACGTCCAGGATGAAGACTTCATCAAAAAGATCTAGGAACTGGTTGAAATTTCTGGAGCCGCCACAGAAGAAAGTGGCGTCATCGTCCTGATTTGCTGCCAGCCGCCTTACTTTTTCGACATCCCAAATATTCTGTGCGTGGCTGATTTCGGCGGATAAGACTGTTGGGAACCTCTGTCCAACGTCCTCGGATTTCTCACCAACCGTTGGGTCGCCCTGGTAGCGCAGTTCTCTATCCCCATGTATGGCTGCGTAACCGCGTCGGCACAGTTCCTGGCAAACCGAGGTTTTGCCTGTGCCGGAGACTCCCTCGACAAGATAATTTCTCTTACCCATTTTTACCTCGTCAGGGCTGGCTCCAGGAGTACCCCGCACTTAAATACATCGGTTCGGTGCAGATGAAGGTTTGTAGTCTACCATATCCACGCGTCATATTTCCCGCCCCCGCATCGCATCGCGGTATCGGCTCGACGCTCTTGCTATAATTGACCCATTATTCTTTTTCCAAAAAAGAGCCGACCAATGGACTACCGCTTTGTAGGGCGCACCGGGCTGAAGGTATCCGAGTTGTGCCTGGGGACGCAGACGTTTGGCTGGGTGACCGAAGAAGACGAGGCGCAGCGGATGGCCGACGCCTTTGTCGACGCCGGTGGCAACTTCTTTGACTCGTCGAACACCTATAACAAGGGCCTGTCCGAAACCATCCTGGGTAACTGGATCAAGAGTCGCGGCAACCGATCTCAGCTGGTTGTCGCCACGAAGATCTTCTTCCCGGCGGGCGACGGGCCGAATGACACGGGCCTCTCGCGCAAACACATCTTTGACCAGATTGATGCCAGTCTGCGCCGCTTGCAGACCGACTACGTCGACCTGTACCAGACCCACTGCTGGGATGCGTCGACGCCGCTGGAGGAGACGCTTCAGGCCCTGACCGATCTGGTGCGCATGGGCAAGGTGCGTTACATCGGCGCTTCCAACTACGTCGCTTCACAGCTCATGCGCGCCATCATGCTCAGCGAGAGGCATGGATGGGCGCGCTTCGACTGCCTGCAACCGGAGTACAGCCTGCTCGTGCGCAGCACCGAGTGGGAGCTGCTACCCGTTTGCCGCGACGAAGGCATCGGCGTCATCGCCTGGTCGCCGCTGGCCGGTGGCTGGCTGACGGGGAAGTACCGGCGCGACCAGCCGCCGCCCGCGGAGAGCCGGGTGGGACGAGCGGATCGTTGGGATGACCTGCCCGAACAGCGCGTGGACGAGCGCACCTGGAACATCATCGACGCCTTGATCGAGATTGGTCAGGCGCGCGCCAAAACGCCCTCCCAGGTCGCCATCAACTGGGTACTGCGCCAGCCCGGCGTGACAGCCCCCATCTTTGGCGCACGAACGTTGCAGCAGTTGCAGGACAATATCGCCAGCACAGGCTGGCAGTTGACTGAAGACGAGGTGAGCAGGCTCAACGCCGCCAGCGCGATTCCGCTGCCCTCGCCCTACAACTTCATCGCCCGCTACACCCGCCAGCGGGGTGAGTGAGCGTCCATCACATGACGGATTGAGGGGTGATCATCATTCACGATTGCCGCTGCCTGCCCTCAACCCTCGGCCCTTTCTCCCTGTAACCGCAATGACACGAAAGGTTGGGAGAAAGGGAGAAGATTCAGATCTGTAAGTCCCTCTCCATTAGGGAGAGGGATTTAGGGTGAGGGCGCAAAAGGACAACAAAAGCTTAAAACGGCTTTTGACAACACCCCAACCAATGCCGAACAGAAGCCCCCGCCTGATGCAGGCATGCCATCGCGGTGGCGGGGGACGACTCAGGCGATTTCCATTGAGTCGGCAGTCGGCAGTTGAATCGAAAAGGTGCTGCCTTGACCGGGCGCGCTCTCGACCGTGATGCTGCCCTCGTGCGCCTCGACGATCCGCCGCGCAATCGACAGGCCCAACCCGTTGCCACCCGTCTCCATCGAGCGCGCCCGATCCGCACGGTAGAAGCGCTCGAAGATGTGCGGCAGATCGACCGCCGCAATGCCGAAACCGGTGTCCTGCACCGAAATCATGACGTGGTGATCCTGCGCTTTGGTGCGCATCGTGATCTGGCCGCCATCCGGCGTGTAAGCGAGCGCATTGTCGAGCAGCTTCACCACCGCAGGCTCAAACGCGATTGCGTCGATGCGTGCAAAACAGGGATTGGCGTCCGGCACGAACTGGAGGGTGATGTGCTTGTGGGCAGCCTCGGGTTCGGCCTTCTGGATCAACGGTTTGAGGAAGGCATTGAGGTTGGTCGCGTACAGCTTGAGCGCGAGATCGGCGTCGGGCCGGTCGAGATGCGACATCTGAAGTACGTCGCCCAGGAGCTTGTCCAGCCGCATCACCTGCTGTTCGACCTTATCGATCTGGGCTTGCTGCTTCTGCGGATTGTCGGCTTTTCCGAGCAGGTAAAGGCTGTTGTTGATGATCGACAGCGGCGTGCGGAAATCATGCGACAGGTCGCTGATCAAGCGCTGCAAGACCTGGATGCGCTGGCGTTCGGCGGCCAGTTCAATCGTCTGCGCCTCGAATTGCTTGCGCGCGGTGATGTCGCGGCTGATCCCGATCAGGCCGGTGACGTTGCCTTGCTCGTCTCGCAGTGGGATCTTGGTCGTCAGCACGGTCTTGATCTCCCCACTCTCGCCGATCGTGACGCGCTCCAGATTGATGAGCGGCTTGCCCGATTGCAGCACCTGCGCATCGTCCGCATGAAATTGAGGCGCGACTTCCGCCGGGAACAATTCCAGCGCCGTCTTGCCCACCAACTGCTCCGGAGTCGCCCGGACGGCGTGCGCGTGCGCGCTGTTGGTCAGCACAAAACGCTGCTCCACATCTTTGATGAACACGTAGTCTGGCAGGCTGTCGATCAAGGTGCGCAGTTGATTGCGTTCGGCCGACAGGTCGGTTTCCGCCTTGATCCTGCGCTGTTCATGCACCAGCAGCATCCCCAGCAGATAGGTGCCCGCGGGAAACATGATGTAGTTGGGCACCGTCGTCACCTGAATCGACTTGAGAGCCAGCTCTGGAGGTAAAACCAGCGTCCACACGACCCACTGCGTGGCGAGCGCGCCCCCCAGCAGCAAGAATTGGCGGCCAGAATACGCGACGCCGCGCCTGCCGTAGCGCCAGTAGAGGATAGAGCCGAGCAGCGCACTGATGACGGCCCCCCCGACGCCGGGCACCATGCCCGGCCCGCCAATATTGAGCCGCGCCAGGATGACCATGGCCGTCGCGATGGTCGCGGCTTCAAATCCCCCAAAAGCAGCGGCAATCGCCAGCATGATCGTGCGCCCATCCAGGATCACGCCGGGCGCAATCGCGATCGGGGAGAGCATGACGGCCAGCGCAAACAGGCCAAACAGGAGCCCCTCTACCAGCGGCCGCAGATGCGACGGCAGTCGATCGAGTTGTGGACGAATGATGCTGTATGCATAGGCAAGCGCGAACAAGAACGAGATGTTACGCCCCAACCCGAAGGTCAGGTCGAGAATTGGAGAAGGTTCCACACATTACCTTGGAGTAGCACTAACACATCCTCATCATATTCAATCATAAACTCTACAAGTCTATAGAATGCAGGAAGGTTATTCATGGGATGAGGACGTGCAAGCACGGGGCGCGCTCACCCCACACGCACCACCGCCATCAACGGCAGTGCCAGGTCGCGCAGGCGGGCCAGCAGCCCGTAGAGCGCGGCCTGGTCGGCCACCCAGCCTTGCAAGACTGTGCAGCCGTCGGCATCAGCACTGATGCTCATGCCTTCGAACCAGGCCGCCCAGCGCCGGGCATCCAGACGCCCCGCCACGCGGATCTGATAGACCGCGCCCGTCTCCGACGGCAGCGGAAGCCCCGCGTCCATGCGCTTTACCGCTGGAACTGCAACCGGCGTGCGAACGTCCGCACGCGTTCGGGACGCTCCGCCAGGCGCCGCTCGCTCTCCCACGCCAGCATGCTGATGTTCTGCATGATCTGCGTGGCGACGCGGTTGACGTAGACCCGGTCGTTGACGTCGCCGTGGAAGACCATCGGCTTGCCCACGGTCATGTAGTACGGCCCGTTCGGATACCAGCGGATCAATTCCGGCTGCCCGTCGATCGTCGTCTCCTTGTAGGTGATGCGGTTGCGATCCAGGTGGATGCCGACCGGGATGACCGGCGCGCCGCTCGCCAATGCCAGCCGGGCTGCCCCGGTGCGCGGCTCCTTCAAGCCGTCCGCCGGGCTGATGCCACCTTCAGGGAAGATCGTGACCGTCTTGCCCTGCTCCAGCCTGCGCATGGCCGCGGACAGTGCGCGCACGCCATCGCCCGGCACCACACGGATGTGCCCCGCCGCGCGCAGATACTGCCCCAGCCCCGGCACGCGGAAGACCGTGTCGTGCACCAGGATGCTCATCGGCTCGTCGATCAGCCGTGTGATCAGGAAGGGATCGGTCGTCGTCGGGTGATTGACGGCGATGATCTTAGCGCCCGTCGGGATGATGGCGTGCCGGTCGATGTTCAGGTCGTAGCGCGTCGCGGCCATCAGGCCGACCCACCAACGCCCCTGCCGGTAGAGTGATTGTTGCATGATGTTACGCTCCCAGAGTATCTTCTTGCCTATGGCTTGACTATCGCATCTGAGAGCATGCGCTGTCGTGCACCGTAGGGTGTACTCAGGGGGTGTATCGCCGCATAAGTGGGGGTGCACCGGCACACAACGACATACGAGAAGGATAGACGCCCGATGCCCAGACATTCGATCAACCCGGAAGGGCTTTTCGATAGCCTGCAGTACGGTTTTTCACAGATCGCCGCCGGCCAGGGCAGCCGCTTCGTCACCATCTCCGGCCAGGTCGGTTGGGATGCGGACGGGCGCATGTCCGGCGGCGCAGAACTGCTGCGCCAGACCGTCAAGGCGATGAGCAACGTGCGCCTGGCGATGCAAGCCGCGGGCGGCTCGCTCGATGACATTCTGCTGCTGCACATCTACATCGTCGAGTCAGCCATGAGCGAGCAGGCCGCCATCCGCGACGCCCTGCGCCTGTTCTTCCCCGCCTCGCCGCCCGCCGCCAGTTGGATCGGCGTGCGCAGCCTGTCCGAGCCGGACTTCCTGATCGAGATCGAGGCCCTCGCCGTGCTGGCGTGAAGCAACCCATAAATCCGCGTATCGGTGTAGGGGCTTGGCGCTGCCAAGCCCATGCCTCGCCCACCGAGGGCGACCCGGCGGGTCGCCCCTACCAATCATGCTTCAGATCTCGACACCTTGAACATCTCTGCGCCGTCCCGGCAGCCTTCTGAGCTGCACGGCGAGGACACCGAGCGCCGCAATCGTGAAGCCGATGCCCGCCTGCGTGCTGAAGCTCTCGCCCAGGAACAGCCACGCCAGCAGCGGGATCTGCGCCAGCATCAGGTTATTGATCAGGCTGCTCTCCATCGCCGTCAGCACGCGCAGCGATCGGTTCCAGAGCACGAAGGCGAAGGCCGTGTTGACGACCGCCATCCACGCGATCAGCGCCCAGGTCAGCGGCTGCAAATGCGGCACGCCATCGACCACCAGCGAGACGGCCAACAGCACCGCCGCACCGATGCCCATGCTGATCGTCGTGATTGCGAGCGGCGATAGGCGCCCCGCCCGGTTGAGCGCACGCCCGAAGACCGACGACGCCGCGTTCGACAGCATCCCGATCAGCACGACGACGATGCCCAACTGCTCCGCCGCCGGGAGGCTGAATGGATAGTAGTAGATGCCGACGCCGCCCAGGTAGATCGCCACGCCGACCCATTGCAAGCCGGTCGGTCGCTCGCTCAGGAACAGCATCCCCAGGCCGATGACGACGATCGTCGAGAAGCTCAACAGCAGATTGACGCTGATCGCCGGGAGCAGGCTCAGGCCGATGAACTGCGTCGCCATCGTCACGCCGTAGTAGAGCAGCCCCAGGGCGACCAGCCGCCCGGCATCCATCCGTGTGATGCCGCGCACGTTGTGCCGCTCACCGCGCGCCAGGAAGATCACGAGCAGGCAGACGAAAGCCAGCCCGTAGCGCAGCGCGGCAAAACTCAGCGGCGGCAGCGTATCGCGCAGTCCAATTTTGATCAGCACAAAGGAAGACGACCAGAGGAACGTCACCAGCACGGCTTCGGCGACAGCGCGTGCGCGAGGAGAAAGTGAGGACCACACACAACACCTCCAGATGACCGATAGGTATGCGAAAATCGCATGAACCTACCCCCTCTGGCCTTTTCCGTCCTCAAGGTGCGAGCCGACTAACCGGCCTTCCGTGGCGCTCGGTCCAGACGCGGCATCCTCGCCGCCGGAACCCTAGCCACCCTTCAGTTCATGGCGCCAGTCTAGCGCATGGCGGAGATCGTGTCAAAACCACCTCACGACAGATCCCGTTCGAAGTTGTGGCAGTAACCATAGTCAACCCATTCATGCGGTTGCGAGAGCCACGCTTGATTAGTAGGCGGTTCTGCAAATAGGACGATGCTCAATATCTCTTGATCCGGCAACACCTTGTCACATTCAAGATCGTCAACATATGTATTGACTCGATCATTTCTGTAGATAAGCGCAACCGTGGGCGATTCTATACCACTGGCAAGGCGGATCATCTCTGGATCGCCAAGGTAAGCTTCTAAGTCAGCAATTGTTGGACGCTTCGCCTCAGGTCCAGCAACGACGCTCAGTTCTAAATATACGGCTCTCACCAGCGAGTTATCGGTGAACGCTCCATCATCTGATCGAAACCAGATCCGCACTCGATGTCATGTAGAACGGTGAATGATAGAATAGTAGCACTCGTCTTTGCGCACGTCATACAGCAACGCGTCTGCGTATACCATTTCAACTTGGGCCTGGGCTTCTTCCAATGTCGTTGAGCCGGGAATAATGTTGATCCAACATGGTAGTTCGCAATCAGCTATGTGCAGCAACTGCGACCATTCAGGCCGCAAAGACTGCTCCTCCGGCAGTGCCGCGCTCTGCAACATTGTGAACATAGAACATATCGATACCCAAAACGCAATTAACCAACGCACTTCAATCTCCTGATTGAATCTCTAGATGCTTAATGCTCACTACCGCCCAATAGTATCGCCATTGCCAGCACGCGTCATATACGTCAATCAAGATTCTAGTGTCAACACATACCCGCTAATCACCCTATCTGATGTCTATGGTTCATACGTCGCGACATGCTGCCCGCGCACCATCGGCATCTTTGCGTTAAAATAGACCTATCGTCACCCGACCTGAAAGCACAACGCGTGCAGACATCGTTTCTCAGCAGCGAGGCGCTGACCGGCGTCGTCGAACGCGTCACCTTCTACAACGAAGAAAACGGCTACACTGTCGTCAAGATCACACCCGAAAGGCGCATCCCGGATGCCGAGGCGCGCGATGGCACCGTCGCCGTCGTCGGCGTCATGCCCGAACTCGGCACGGGCGAGACCGTCCGCTTCACCGGCTTCTGGATCGACGATGCCAAGTATGGCCGCCAGTTCCGCGCTGAAACCTGCACGCCGATCGTGCCGACGACCGAGGCGGGCATCATCGCCTATCTCTCCAGCGGCATCGTCAGCGGCATCGGCCCACGCACCGCAGAACGCATCGTTGATCACTTCGGCGCCAGGACGCTCGACGTCCTCGACAACGAGCCGGATAGACTACACGAAGTCCCCGGCCTCAAGACTGAACTCGCCAACAAGCTCGGCAAAGCCTGGGTCGAAAACCAGTCCGTACGCCAGACGATGATCTTTTTGCAGGGCTATGGCGTCAGCGCCAAGATGGCCTCGCGCATCTACAAGCACTACGGCTTCAACACCAGTAAGATCGTCGAGGACAACCCGTACACGCTGGCCGATGAAGTTTACGGCATCGGCTTCATCCGCGCCGACGAGATCGCGCGGCGCATGGACGTCCAGGTCGACGATCCCAACCGCCTGCGCGCCGGGCTGATCTACGCGCTCAACCAGCTCGCGCGCGACGGCCACGTTTATGCCCCGCGCGCCGAGCTGATCAAGACGGCGTCGGAACTGCTGCGTGTGGACGATGTGGCCAACGTCGAAGCGCGCCTGGACGAGCAGATTCTGCTCGGCGAATTGATCGCCGAAGGGGGCGGCCACCCCGGCGGCGAGACAGCCGTCTATCTGACCGAATACTACGAGGCCGAGATCGGCGCGGTCGAGCATCTGCGCGCCCTGCGCAAGACCGAATCGGACATCATGAAGCAGGCCGCCAAGACCGATTGGGATGAGCTGCTGGCCAAACTCGCCAAGGATATCGAGGTCTCACTGACGCCGCAGCAGCAGGGCGCCGTCCGTGCCGCGCTGGAGGGCAAGGTCTCCGTGCTGACCGGCGGCCCCGGCACCGGCAAGACGACGACGCTGCGCATGGTCATCGAAGCGCTGCTCGCGCTCGACCGGCGTTTCGCGCTGGCCTCGCCGACCGGGCGCGCCGCCAAACGCCTGAGCGAAGCAACAGGCCAGCCCGCCATGACGATTCACCGGCTGCTCGGCTACATCCCCGGCGAAGGCTTCGAATACGACGAGGATAACCCCCTGCGCGTCGAGATGCTGATCGTCGACGAAGCCTCGATGATCGACCTGCTGCTGCTGCACGACATGCTGCGCGCGCTCAAGCCGGAGACGCACCTGATGCTGGTCGGCGATGTCGATCAGCTGCCGAGCGTCGGCGCGGGCAACGTCCTGCGCGATATCATCGACAGCGGCGTCGCCCACGTCACGCGCCTGGATGCCATCTTCCGCCAGAGCGAGGACAGCCACATCGTCCTCAACGCCCACCGCATCAACCACGGCGAGATGCCGGTGACCGATAACAAGAGCAGCGATTTCTACTTCTTCGGCGAAGACGATCCGGCTGCCGCCGCCGACCTTCTGATCGACGTGGTCGCCAATCGCCTGCAGGACAAGTTCGGCGTCGACCCGCTGAACGACGTCCAGGTGATCGCGCCGATGTATCGCGGCCCGGTCGGCGTGCACGCGCTCAACGAGCGCTTACAGCAGCGGCTCAATGGCAGCCGCCGCATGGCCGAAAAGCAGCTTGGCGGCAAGCTGTTCCGCGTCGGCGATAAGGTCATGCAGACGCGCAACAACTACGACAAAGAGGTCTTCAACGGCGACATTGGCCGCATCTACGGCCTCAACCTGGATGACAGCGAAGTCGAGGTCGTCATCGACGGGCGCTACGTCTACTACGATTTCTCGGAGGCGGCGGAAGAATTGATCCTGGCCTACTGCATTAGCACGCATCGCAGCCAGGGCAGCGAGTACCCGGTCGTCGTCATGCCGCTGCTGACCCAGCACTACATGATGCTCCAGCGCAACCTGCTCTACACGGCGGTCACGCGCGCGCGCCAGTTGGTCGTGCTCGTCGGCAGCCGCAAAGCCGTCTCGATGGCGGTCAAGAACAACAAGGTCGCCGCCCGTTACAGCGGCCTGCAACGGCGCCTCAAAGACATCGACGCGTCCTGACAGGGCCTATAGGGCCGTCCGTGTCCCATCGCGCGCACGCCATCAATGGCGTCCCTACGCGTCCCAGCACAGTGAATCGGTCACTAACCACTGATGGCGAAACCCGTTCAGATTGACATGATTCATGCCGGCGCTCGCCGGACGTTGAAACGCCCGGCTAACCGAAATCAAGCGCACTGAAGGCGCTGGAAATCAGCCCATCAAAGCGCCGATCAAGCCCATCCTGTTGGTTCGATCCTTGAGAACTCAGTACCCAGAACTCAGAACTACCGAACTGAGCACCGAGTACCGAGCACCCTCTTCCCGTACCCAGAACTCAGCACCCAGTACTAATTCCCCGGCCCCAACTCGAGCCGCGCGATGATGCCCGTCGCCGGGCCTCCGAGCGCCTCGAAGGCGACGCGTGCCCCCCCGTCGTCGATCTGCACCGTCTCCGCGACGTCGAGCGGCGTCTCGGCAGTGACCTCGTACTCGATCCGCTCGCCGCCCGCATCCACGAACGAGACGCGCACGACGCCCGTCTCGACCGTCACCGCCAGGCTCAGGCGTCCTGCTGTCGCCTCGTCCAGACGTGAGGAGACCGTCTGTGACCAGGTCGAGTTCAGGCCCTGCATGTCGAGGTCACAGACCGTCACATCACCCTCGTCGGGGTTGCTGCAGCGCACCGAGATCGACGTCGCCGTACACGCGGCCACGGTCACGGCCAATAGTCCCCACAAGATCCGTCGTATCCACATGACTGGCTCCTTGATCGCTGTAATCGTCAATGTTCATACGTGCGCCCAACCAGGCGCGTTGCATGCCCATAGAATCCCAATTTTTATCCCAACTTTTCCCAAGCACGTGGGAAATCGTGGGATAAACCCGTTTGGGATAATATCCTCACTCACGAAAACCCTGAGCTGTTGTAAGCTGAACATGAAGCCAATAGATCAGTATTTGGCCCTGTTAATGATGCCTTTTCGCTGGTCACCCCAGAAGCAGCCGCACATGGCCGGTCACAATCGACAGCCAGGGAGATTCTGAACGTATGTTAGCAACGATCCGGCAAGCGCTCACACCTCCCGCACCGCAGGACGGTGCGGAGTTTAACATCCAAGCGCATTTGCTCCACTCGATGATCGCGGTGCTCTGGCTGGCGAATGCCGCCACCTTCATCGTGTCCCTGTTCTGGTTTCCAGAGCATGCGATGCTGTCGGCGTTCCTGCTCGCGTTTCTCCTGACCATCACGCTCAGCTTCGCCCTGCTCAGACGCGGCCAGACCGACCTGGCGGCCAAGCTGGCTGCGCTCGTGCTGTGGGTACTGGGTATGGCGGCGGTCTTCGCCTGGCGCGCGATCACACCCGCGACCACCATCACCTTCGCCGTGTCGATGATCACGTCTGCCCTGCTGCTGACCAAGCGCCTGAGCCTCACCCTGTCGCTGCTCAATATCGTCGTCTGTGCGCTGGTGCTGGCGGCGACCGAACTTGGCTTGTGGCCGGATTATGACGCGTCGTCGCTCACGCTCAGCGAATTCGCCATGCTGACCGCAGGCCTGCTCGTGATCACGGTCGTGCTCACCAACGCGCGCGACAGCCTGACGCAGATGGTGCGGCGAGCGCGCGCAATTGCGTACGAGCGCGGCACGTTGATCGAGCAGTTGGAAACCGAAATCGAGGAGCGCAAGCGCGTTGAACAAGCGCTGCGCGCCAGCCAGGGCATCCTGAAGGAAGCGAAGCGCATCGCCAAGCTCGGCACCTTCTCCCTGGCACCGGCACCGGCGGCGCTCACCTTTTCCGAGCAAGCCCACCTGATCCTCGGCCTGGAGCCGAAGGAACCAATCACACCGGAATTGAGTCTGGAACGTTTTGGCATCGACCTGGTCACACGACTCACGCTAGGGATGGAGAGGATCACCGCGACAGGCCGCCCGCTCGACTTCAACCACGACATCACCATGGCCGATGGCAGCGTCAGGACGCTCCATTTTTCGGCGCGCGCCGTGGAGAACGGCGAACCCTTTATCGGCATCATCCAGGACATCAGCGATCGCACCGTCACCGAAAAGGTGATGCAGCGCCTCAACGACGAGCTGACCGACACGGTCGTCGAGCTGGAACGCGAGCAAAATCTGCTGCGCGCCGTCCTCGACGCCATTCCGGAACGTGTCTTCTGGAAAGATCTCGACCTGCGCTATCTCGGCTGCAATCAAGCCCTGGCCGATGATGCGGGCATTCCCTTGTGGAAGGACGTCGTCGGTAAATACGACTACGAGCTGCCCTGGGCCGCGGATGCCGACCGTCACCGGGCGGACGATCGCCGCATCATCGAGACAGGCGAGCCGCGCCTGAACACCGAAGAACTGACAACCATCCAGACCTGGGTGCGGTCGAGCAAGGTGCCGCTGCGCAACAAGCAGGGCGAAATCATCGGCGTCCTCGGCACGTACGACGACATCACCGAACAGAAGCACATGGAACAAGCCTTGCGCGAAAACGAAGCAGCGCTCAACATGGCCCAGGAAATCGCCAAGATGGGCAGCTTCGAGTTCAACACGGCCACCAAAACCATCCACTTCTCGGATGAACTCTATCGCATCTTCGAGCTTGAGCCCGGTAGCAACGTGAGCATGGAAAGCCTGGCCCGGCTAATCGGCGCCGACTATTCGCGCCTGGCCGAATACGCCTTCGATGCCACGGAAACCGGCGAAGCTTACGAAGTCGAATACGAGATGGAATTCGCGAGCGGCGAGAAGAAGACGCTGTATGCCTACAGCCGCCCGCTTGAAGACGTCCATGGCAAGCTGTCGCGCGTCTTCGGCGCCGTCCAGGACATCACCGAGCGCAGGCGCGTCGAGACCGAACGCGAACGCCTGGCTGCCATCATCAGCAACTCCTCCGACGTCATCGTCGTCGCCGATATCAATGGTGAGGCGCTCTACGTCAACCCCGCGGGATTGGAGGCGCTGCAGTACGAAGACCCGGATGAGTATCTGCACCGTTCGGTCAGCATATTTCACGATGCCACCTCGGCGGCCTTCATCTTTGGCGAAGCTGTGCCCGAAGCAATGAACAAGGGCACCTGGCGCGGCGAGTGCAAGATGATGCGCAAAGACGGCACACTGTTCGACGTCGATCAAACCCTGTTCGCCGTCCGTGACGCCGAGGGTGAAGCCTATGGCATCGCCGCCATCTGTCGTGACATCACCGATCGCAAGCGAGCCGAGCAGGCCCTGCGCGAGAGCGAAGCCCGCTACGCATCACTCGTCAACCGCGCGCACGACGGTGTGCTCGTCGTCCAGGATATGCGCATGATCTTCCTCAACAAAGCGGCGGCAGATCTCATCGGCGGCACGGTCGAAGACTTGCAGGGACAGCCCTATGCCAATTTCGTCGCGCCGGAGTTCAGGGACACAGTGCTCGGCTACATCGATGCACGCATGCATGGCCAGGCGGCACCCGCGCTGTATGAAACGAAGCTCCGGCGCGTAGATGGCACCATCTTCGACGCCGAGATATCGGCGGCGTTGGTCATGCAGGATGGTCGCCCCGCGTCCATGGGCTTGCTTCGGGATATTTCCGAGCGCAAGCGGGCACAGCAGGCCTTGCGCGAAAGTGAGGCACGCTTCCGCGCCCTGTTCGAGCAGCTCCCGCTTGGCGCCTATCTCATCGGGGGCCGCTCGGAGTCTGAGCCGTATTCCAGGGTGATTGACTGCAATAACGCTGCTGCGGAGATGAACGGCTTCACCCGCGAGGAACTGATCGGCATACGCGCTATCGACCTTCTGGCGGACACCTCTCAGTTCGAGGGGATGGAGCACGGCCACGTGTGGCAGAAGATCCGCGATCAGGGCAGCATCACGCTCGATGTCGAGTACCTGCGCAAAGGCGGCAGCACCTATCCTGCTCAGGCCACCGCCTCCATCTTGCGCATTCAGGGCCAGGAGATGATGCTGATCGTCGAGCGCGACGTCACCGAGGCGAAACGCGCTGAACATGCCCTGCGCGCGAGCGAAGAACGCTTCCGAACTCTGTTCCAGCAGCTTCCGCTCGGCGCATTTCTGACCGCGGCCCGCTCGCCGCACACCAAGGCAGCCATCATCGTCGACTGCAACGATGCGGCCGCGCGCATGAACGGTTTCAGCCGGGAAGAATTGATCGGCCGGCCGATTGATGTCCTGATGGTGAATCGTGCCGAAATCAGGGAGGAAGTACGCCGTGTCTTCTGGGATCAGGTGCGCGAGCAGGGATTCTTCACACTAGAGGACGACCGAGAGCGCAAAGACGGCTCAATCTATCCCGCTCAGTCGATCAGTTCGATTATGAACGTCGACGGCGAAGACATGATGCTGATTATCGAGCGTGACATCACCGAATCAAGGCGGGCCGAACAGGCCCTGCGCGATAGCGAAAATCACTTCCGCCGCCTGGCCGAGGACACGCCAGCCTTCGTCTGCAAATTCCTGCAGGATAGTACGCTGACCTACGTCAACTCCACCTATGCAGCCTACTTTGGTGGCGATCCTGAAGAGTTCATCGGGCAGCGCTTCCTGGAGATGCTGCCGGATGACCTCCAGCGGCAGAATACCCTGACTCAATATCTTTCACTGACCTGCGACAACCCGACGACGTCCTACGAGGAGCACGTCTTCGCGCCCGATGGCAGCGCACGCTGGCAGCAGTGGACAGATCGCGCCTTGTGTGACGAAAAAGGCGCCATCACGGGCTACCAATCGATTGGCATCGACATCACGCCGCGCAAACGCGCCGAGAGCGAACGTGAGAGCCTGATTGTGGAACTCGAAGCCAAGAACGCCGAACTGGAGCGCTTCACCTACACGGTCTCGCATGACCTCAAAAGCCCGCTGATCACGATCCGCGGCTTCCTCGGCTACCTGGAGAGCGATGCGCGCAACGGTAACTTCGAGCGCATGTCCGCTGACATCGAGCGCATCGGCAACGCGACCGTCAAGATGGAGCGCCTGCTCAACGAACTGCTCGAACTGTCACGCATCGGGCGCAAGACCAACCCGCCGGAGTTCACGCCGTTCGAGCATATTGTGCACGAGGGCATGGAAATGGCGCAGGGCCGCCTGAAGGCGCGCAGCGTCACGGTCGAGATCGTGCCGAACTCTCCGCCGCTTTACGGTGACCGGGTTCGCCTGATCGAAGTGATTCAGAATTTGATCGACAACGCGGCCAAGTTCCTTGGTGACCAGCCCAATCCGCTGATCGAGGTTGGCGCGCGCGTCGAGGGCGCCAACACCGTCACCTACGTCAGGGACAACGGCATCGGCATCGAGTCGCAGTATCACGATAAGGTCTTCGGCCTGTTCGACAAGCTGGATAACGACAGCGAGGGCACCGGCGTCGGGCTGGCGCTGGTCAAACGCATCATCGAGGTGCACGGCGGCAAGATCTGGGTCGAATCGGCGGGCAGGGGCCAGGGCACGACCTTCTGGTTCACCCTGCCGAATACGCCAGCAATCTGATTTAGACCGGCGGCAGTTCGCTCATGAAGGCGCGCACGGCCGCGTTGAAGTCCGGCGCGTTATCCCAGTTGACGCCGTGCCCGGCCCCGGCGATCTCGACCAGTTTCGACCCCGGGATCGTCGCCAACATTTGCTGCGCCTGTTTGTGTGAGAGCTTGTTGCGCCCGCCGACCATGATCAGGGTCGGCGCACTGATCTGATTGAGTTGAGCCAGGCCATCGAAAGCGTTCATCGCATCGATGATGTTGAAGAAGTTCTGCGGGTTGTCTTTATGCCCGCCGATCTCGTCCGCGACAATGGCCGCCAGTTTAGGATCGGACCCGCGCAGCGCAGCCGAGGCGATCTTCGCCCCCAGCCCGACGCCGATCACCCGGAAGATCGCCGTCATCGCATTGGCAGTGAAACGCATCATACCGTCGTTGCCGACGCCGACGTTCGTCTCCGCCAGGATCAACCCGCGCACGCGCGATGGGTAATCGACCGCGATCTGCTGGGCGACCGTGCCGCCCATCGAATGCCCGCAAACGACCGCCTGCTCGATGCTGAGGCCATCCAGCACGCCGATCATGTCCGCCGCCCACTGCTTGACGCTGTAAGCCTCGGTCGTCCGGCTCGACGCGCCGTGCCCGCGCACGTCGGGCAGGATCAAGCGGTAATCGTCGCTGAGCGCTTCGATCTGCGGCTGCCACTCCTTGTGCGAGACCAGCCCGCCGTGGATCAGCAGCAGCGGGTCGCCCAGCCCGATGTCCTCATAAGCAATGTCCGCGCCGCCTACATCTACATGCCGCATGTCGCTCGCCTTTCATGTGCTCTGAGGCTAGACACTAGACACCCGCACGGGCATCATCAATGGCGGTGGTGCCATCCTCCATCCAGGTGACTTCCATCTGCTCGAACGTCAGCCCGACCTCTTGATACTCCGGCTGTGAGCCTTGCGCGCCGCCCACGGCTTCGAGCACGTCGCGCAGGTGCGCCACACGGGCGTGTTCGAGCCGTATTGTGTAGAACGGGATCAATCCGCCGCGATTGGTATCCGGGCGGCAAAACTCAAAGCTGACGTCAAGACGATCCCCGCGCAGCAGAGCCTCGAGCAGCAGCGGCGAGGATTGGTGCCAGCGGGTGACGAAGCTGACCAGCGAACGCTGCGGGCGTCCCCTGGCCCGCCCGGCGCCCCGTTCGCCGTCTTGCGCATTCGGCACGTCGATGCTGTATTCGTAGCCGTATCCGGTCAGCTTGTCCTCGTAGCCCCGGATGGTCGCGTCGCCTTTCAGCCGACCGTGTCGCTCACTATCGATCGTCACGAAAAACAGATGTGCCATTCCGCCCCTTTCTGCGCGCTCGTCATTCGAGCGTGCATGTCTCGTGATAAGTCTCCCCCGGAAAATAACGCGCCCATTCGTCCGGCGTCAGGTTGCGGCTCGCCAGGGCACAAGCCTGCTCCCGCCACGTCTCCACGTCCAGTTCCCACGCGATCAGGCTGCCGTCACGCCCCAACGAATAGAGCGTGTCGCCCGTCTCGTAGGCGACATCCGTCACCCACTGATTCGGCTGCTCGCTGACGTGGCCTTCCAGCGTGTAATGCTGCCCGGTCGCCACGTCCCACACGCGCACGGTCTCGTCGTGGCTGGCCGAGGCCAGCGTTTGCCCACGCGAGTCGAACGACAGGCCGACCACCCAATCGATGTGGCCCTCGAGCGCGCCGCGCACCTGTTCCAGCGTCGTCATGTCGTACAGGTAGATGGTGCCCGCGCGCGTCCCGGCAGCGATCAGGCGTCCGTCCGAGCTGACGGCCAGCGCTGAGATCGGGCTGCCGTTGGCCGTTTCGATCGTGCCGCGCAGGTCGCCGCTCGTCGTATCCCAGATCTGGATCTGCCCATCGCCGTCGCCTGCCAGCAGCGTATCGCCGCTGAAGGTCAGCGCGTAGACCTCGTCCGCGGGCGATTCGCTATCGAGCGGCGGCAGCAGCGCGCTGCCGTCGTCCAGGTCGGCGACGTAGGCCGCCGGGTCATCACCGCCGACGGCGACGCGCGCGCCTTCCCCACTGACCGCCAGCGCATAGAGTGGGAAGCCGAGCGCGGTCACGACCTGTCCTTCCGGCTCCGGCGCGTTCATATCCCAACGATAGACGGTGCCCATGCTGTCCACGCTGACCAGCCGCGAGCCGTCCGCGCTGAAGACCGCCTGGCTGACGCGCCCGTCGAGCACTTCGTCGGTGTAGTTGCGCTCGGCCAGCAGCCGCGCCCACGGGCTGCCATGGGTGCCCTGCGGCGGATCGGCACTCGTATCGACGATCCTGCCGACGACTGAGCGCACAGCCGCATCCCAGATCATCAGACGCCCGTCGCCACCCGCCGAGAGCAGCTCGTTACCCTGGGCGAAGGCCACGTTCCACACGTCGCCGTCGTGGCCCAGGAACGGCGCGCCCATCGGTTCGCGCGTCTCGACGTTCCACACCCGTACGTGATCGTCCTGGCTGCCGGTCGCCAGCAGCGAGCCGTCACGACTGAAAGCGAGCGCTCGCACGGCGTCCTGATGCGCGCTGATCGGGTTGCCGGACACGACGTAATCACCCTGCACGTCGTACAGGTAGACCATGCCGTCGCCGCCCGCGCTCGCCAGCAAACGGCCATCGGGGCTGAAGGTCACGTCCCACACCCAGTTGCGATGCAGTTGCAGCGGATCGTGCGCCGGAGCGCCGGTCGCCACGTCCCACAATTGCACGCTGAAATCCGCACTCGCACTCGCGAGCGTGCCTCCGTCCGGGCTGAAGGCGATGGCGAATACCAGATCGCGATGCCCGAGCAGCGGCGTGCCGCGCAGCAGACCGCTCTCCGCATCCCACAGGCGCACGCTCGTGTCCGCGCTCGCGCTTGCGATCAGGCTGCCGTCCGGGCTGTAGGCCACGTCGCGCACGACGTCCGCGTGCCCGACCATCGGCGCACCAATCGGCGCCCCGGTCGCGAAGTCCCACTGGCGCACGGTTTGATCGTTGCCGCCGCTGACGATGCGGCTGCCGTCCGGGCTGAAGGCGATGCTGTAGACGGCGCCGTCGTGCGCCTGCCATTGGCGCGGTTCGCCATGTGTCCCCAAATCCCAGATGGAGATCAGACCGTCGGCATCCCCGGCGGCGGCGAACTGCCCGTCCGGGCTGACGGCCAGCGTGCGCAGGCTTGACGTCACACCGTGCAGAAATCCGCGCAGATGCGGGCTGTATTGCAGCGCTGTCAGCAAGCCGCTGCGCGCCTGGAAGGTATCCGCGCTATTGAAGGCTTCCACGCTCAGCAGCAGCGCACGGTCGAGATCGTTCAGGTTGGTGACGGCGGTGATCGAAAGCTCGTTGGCGCGGGCGATGCGCGCCTGCCGATCCGCCCGGTCGCGTTCCTGCGCGGCCACGCTCTGCAAGACGATGGCGATGATGGCCGCACCGACCGCTACCGCAGCGATCAAGCCGAGCAGCGCCAGCCGCCGCTGGCCGCCGCGCACCTCGCGCTGGCGTTCCTCCAGGCTTGCTTCCAGGAACCCGCGCTCGCGCTCGTCCAGGCTGAAGGCTTCCGCCCCGCCGACGCTCTCGAAGCTTGCCAGCCGCCCGCCGCGCGCCAGATAGCCCGGATCGCGCCCGCCCGCTTCCCACTCGGCAGCGCTGGCGTGAAGCTGCTGGCGCAGGCGCAGCAGCGCGCGGTTGGCGTCGATCCAGTTGCGCAGCCGCGACCAGTGCTGGATCAGCGCCTCGTGCGCGATCTCGACGGTCGGCTCACGCGTGACCGAGTCGCGGTCGAAGGTCAGCAGCCGGTGGCGGCCAAACGCCTCTAGCGTCTTGTTGACCAGCGCGCGATCCGGATGCACGGACATCAGCTCGCTCTGGCTGGCGCGCCGCCGCGTGTCGTCGCTCGTCTCGCCGACGACGACCAACCGCAAGAAGAGCTTTTGCACCAGCGCACGCCCCGGGTCTTCCAGATCGTTGTAGACCGCTTCCGCCCGCCGCGCCAGAGCACCGTAAGCGCCGCCTTCCAGATCATAACCGCGCAGAGTCAGCACCTCACCGGTACGATTCTCGAACAGCTCGTAGAGCACGTACTGCAAGAGCGGCAGCGCGCCCGGCTGCTGGCGCACGTCCTGGATGATGCGCGCCGTCAGCCCTGCCTCGAACGACACGCCGAGCCGCTCCGCCGGTTTGACGATCGCCGCTTCCATCTCCGCCACGTTGAGCGGCAGCACGACCTCGGTGCAATCGCGCAGGAGATCGCCGAAGATCGGGTGCAGCAGCGGGCGGTCGTAGAAATCCGCGCGCAGCGTCACGATCACGCGCGCCCGCGAACTCCGCGCCAGCGCGACCAGCAGTTGCAGGAACGCGTTGCGGTCGGCGTCACTCCGGGTCAGGCTGAAGACTTCTTCGAACTGGTCGACAAACAGCATGAACTCGACACCCGGCGCCAGCAGCCGCTCGATCAACGGCATCACCCGCTCCGGGTCTTCGCGCAGCATTTGCGCCAGCCCCTGCGGCTGCTCGATGGCGATGCGGCCGATGCTCTGCTCGAACTCCGTCAGCGGCGAGGTGCCCGGCGTCATCGTCGCGAAGAACCACTTGTTCGACCCCGGCACCGCTCCACGGCGCAGCGCGGGCAGCAGACCGGCCCGCACCAGGCTCGATTTGCCGCTGCCGCTCGGCCCGATCAAGGCCAGCAAGCGCGACGGCTCGCCATGGCCGCGCAGGCGCGTCACCAGGCGGCTGATCAACGACTCGCGCCCGTGGAAGTCGACCGCGTCGGCCTCCTGGAAGGCGCGCAGCCCTTTGTACGGGTTCTTCTGCGCGACCGCCGCGATATTGAGGATGACCGTGCGCACGGGCGTCGACGGCTCCTCCGGGCGCGCGCCACGCATGCGGCGGGAGACCGGCTGCTCGGACGCGCTGGTCGCCCCGCTGATCAAACGGCGGAAGTCGGCGGCCATCTCCAGCGCGTTGGCGTAGCGATCTTTCGGCTGGCGCTGCGTCGCCCGGCGGATCACGTAGTTGACCTCGCGCGGCAGATCCGGGCGCAGCGGTGCAATCGACGGCACTTCGTCGGTCAGGTGCTTTTCGAGGATGGCGGACTGGCTCGGGGCGTCGTAGGGCAGCGCGCCGGTCAGCATCTCGTAGACGATGATGCCCAGGCTGTAGATATCCGCCTGCGCGCTGATCACGTCCCCGCTGACCTGCTCCGGCGCGACGTAGGCGGGCGAGCCGAAGTTTTCGAAATCGCCGTCCTCTTCCATCATGAACAGACGTTTGGCGATGCCGAAGTCGGCCAGGTAGGCGTTCTCTTCGTGGTCGAGCAGCACGTTGGCGGGCTTGAGATCGCGGTGGATGATGCCGTTGCGATGCGCAGCCGTCAGCGCGGCGGCGATCTGGTCGAGCATGCGCGCGGCGGTATCCAGCGGCAGCGGCCCGCCGATGCGGTCGAGCAGCTGCGTCAGGCTGCCGCGCAGCAAGCGCATGATCAGATACGCGCCGGAGGCATCGCGCCAGTAGTCGTACATCGGCACGATGTAAGGGTGCTCCAACTGGGCGACCAGCTGCGCTTCCAGTTCGAAACGGCGCACGAAGTTCGGCTGGTTGGCATACTGCGGCAGGATGACCTTGATCGCCACGTGCCGCTCGACCACCGGCTGGAACGCCCGGTAGACCTGCCCGAAACCGCCCTGCGCGATCAGGCTTTCAAAGCGATAGCCGCGAACCTCTTGACCGACCAGCAGATTGGCGGGAACTGCATCCATGTCTCGCACGCTCTTTGTGTGCCATGCGCGGCCGTACGCAGGCCGCATCGCCACCATTACCAACCTTATAGTTTAGGCGGCTTTGGCGCGATGGCAAGCTGCCCGCGCGCGCCCTATGCTATTCTGTGTGGTTATCAAACGAAAATAGGAACCCCAAAGACGCGGAGATCCGACAGAATGGTTGCCACGCTGTAGGGACGGCATTCTTGCCGTCCGCCACGCCGGACGCAATGAATCGCGTCCCTACAGATCGATTTATCGCTTCAATTGTGTGTCTTAAGGTGGAAAACCGAGGCCGCCCGGCGTATCGACCAGGGCGGCCTCTTGAGGATTGTCGTGCCGTCTAGGCGTGTGAGACGACCGCATCGATTTCGACCGCGCCGAGCATGCGCGCCACCGAGACGCGGTGATGGCCGTCGACCACGTAGTAGATGTCGCCGTGCGCGATCAGGCGGACGGCAGGCATCGGAGCCCCCGCCAGCATCCGCATCGCCACGTTGACCCAGCGCTCTTCCATCGAGTTGTGGATCGGGTGGAAGTGCGCGTCGAAGTCGCGCGCGCGGTTGAGCGTCCCCTGGATGCGCGCCAGCGGCACGGTCTCCGCCCTCTCGTGCGTGATAACCGGCGCGCTGCACACGTTGAGCTGCGTCGTCTGCCCTCGGAGCGGCGCGAACATGCGCCACATGCCGCCCTGCCAGTGCGAACGCTCGAACAGCGTGCGCGCCTCGTCGATGTACAGGCGAACTCCGTCCGCCAGATTGCGGCGTGGTGCTGAGCCATCGAATGACCACATCATGGCGTCCCCCCTTCCTTTTGCGTTGTCACGACTTTCGTGAGCATCACCACTATATGACACTCCCTATTCGCTGTGATCCATCAAAAGTTGCATTTCTACGTCGCCGAAGGTGTATCTTCCGCCTGGCCGGATGACGGGGATAGATGCCCTGGTGGATTGCAGGCTTCGCCAGACCGTCGAACGGTCTGGCTGGCATATTTGGAAGCCGCCTGAAAGGCGGCTGCACAGACTCGCACCCTTGGGGCAAACAACGCAGCCTCGTTCACGAGGCTTCTGTCACCAGCCAGATGCTTTGAGCATCTGGCGCCCGCTCGGCGTTGGCGTCCATCTCTTTGCCTCCCCGTTCGTATGGGCGTACAATTTCCGGTAACACACCCCGCCCTCTCGGAGGATGCCCGTGAGCCACATCTTCGTCAGCCATGCTTCCGCCGATGACACCATCGTCACGCGCATCCACGACGAGGTCGAAGCCGCCACCAGAGCGGCGCTCTGGGTCGATCACGAGGACATCGCGACCGGCGCCAACTGGCAGCGGGCCATCGACCGCGCGCTCGCCGACGCCAGTCACATGATCCTCGTCGTCTCGCGGGCGTCGGTGACGCGTGAGGAGGTCATGGCCGAGTGGCGCGATGCCCTGCTGCGCGGTGTGCCCGTGCTGCCGGCCATCATCGACGACGTGCCGCTGCTCGACATCCCCGCGCGCCTGCGCCTGATCCAGCCGGTCAACCTGCACGCCGATTGGGCCAGGGGCATCGGCCAGCTTGCCAGCGCCATCACCGGTACGCCCGCGCCGGATGGCAGCCCCGCGCCGCACTTCACCCGCCGCAAGATCACCGCCCGCCCGCCGATCCCGCGCGAACTGATCGCGATCCCGATGCACGGGCGCGAAACGTCCTACGACGAGGCGCTCGCCTGCCTCCGTGACGCCCCGACGACCGTCGAAGGCGTCGGCGGCCTCGGCAAGTCGCGGCTGGCCGCCGAGATCGTCGCCAACAGCCCGGACGTGGA
>JADLAY010000005.1 GCA_020849765.1 Anaerolineae bacterium | reverse complement strand
GAATGGGTTTCCATTCGTACTGATTGGCCACTGTGAAGACAACACAGGTCTGTCCTTTATCGACCTCGACTTCGAAACGGCGGTCTTGATGTCCGTCGAGTATCTCTACAAGCTCGGGCACCGTCAGATTGGCATATTCAACCTTGCCGGACGAAGTCGCGAAAACAGTTATGGCCCTTTGGTACGATCGGTGTTGGGCTACCAACGTGCCTGTGCGCTCTACAATCTGACGCCCATCATCTATGAGGCGATGAGCACGATTGAGGAAACGTATCTCGCCACGCAGCGGATGCTGGATGATTATCCGCAGATGACGGCTGTCGTCACTATGCACACCGACTCGTCAGTTGGCATTGTGCGCGCAGCGCAAGATCGAGGCTTGCACATCCCGCGAGACCTTTCTCTTGTCAGCATCGTCGCCGATCGAATCGCGAATCTCATTTCTCCCCCCTTAACTGCGATCAGCCTGCCCGCATACCAGATGGGTGAACGCGCAGCTCAAATGCTCATACGGATGCTGCAAAACGAGCAATATGAACCGGAACAGGAACTCCTCAAGCCGCACTTGGTGATCCGGGAAAGCACGGGGCCCGTAAGATTAGAGAGGCTGCGCTAAGGCCCTAAAATGCTGGTGCACTCGCGTATGTATCTGGGTGTCATGTCGGGGCTACTTGAGTTACGAGGAAAGAGCCAGGCTCCGGACTACACAGGTGTGGCCCCGCTGTGTCTCTAGCTTCCGCCCGGTGCTGGTCTCCCAAAGCCGAGTTCCCCGTCACACTCGCCGTGTCCACACGATTCATTGAAGCGTAGAGACCGTCGTACCTAGAGTCACGGTTCCACTGTAGTCCAATAAACTGCCTAGTCCTCGTTAATCACGCTGGTCCTGGATAATAGGCATGGTGAGGATCGTTCGCCTGGGCGCGAGGATCACCCCTTGGAAGTCATTTGAGCCCCGTCATCCTGAGACCTTGCTCGCGGCGGTGCTTGATTTCATTCATCAGTTGCCATTCTGGTATCCGTCAACTACTCCTGATGAGGGCGCCTATCCGGTCTTTCATGCTATGTTGAGAGCGAATACCAGCGACGGATCTCGCTCAATAAGCGTGAAGTTGCCCACTGGGAAGCGAGAACCACGGAGGCAAAGAAGCTTGGCCTTGAGTTGGCAGACTGCCTCGAAGCGGTCGCAAGTTGTCGAAGTTATGGGAAATGATCGACGACGAGGATCGACAGGGGTTGGGTAGTCGAACGAGTCTATAGCAGAGATGTCGAACCTCGTTTGGGTCAAACGACGATCATGGTGCCGTCTGCGTTAATCTGCCAATATTCACTCGGCAATGCCTCACATATATTTATCGCCTGCTGCTCTAAAAACAAGAAACACTCTCTCGACCTTTCTCACGATCTTGCTCCTGTTCCTGCACTTACGCAAGTTAGTCTTCCACTTCGTCGTCTGGCGGTAAGTGTTTCTAGCATTGAACTTATAGTCTCTTCCCGCTTTATCAAGATTCCACACGGTCGTATGGCGCAGCACCTTGACTTGAAATGCCAGCCCCTCTCCCAGTTCATCATCAGGTCACGACAAAGCGATAGCCTACGCCTGGCTCGGTCACGATCAGCCTGGGCACCGCGGGATTCTCTTCGATCTTCTGCCGGAGCTGCGCGAAGTACACGCGCAGATAGTGCGTTTCCTGGATGTACTCCGGCCCCCAGACCGCGCGCAGGATTTGCTGGTGCGTCAGCACTTTGCCCGCATTCTGCACCATCAGCCGCAGCAGCGCATATTCGGTTGGCGTCATCTTGACCGGACGGCCTTTGAGCCGCACAAGCCGGTGCGTGAAATCGACCTGCAGATCCCCGGCGGTGAAGATTGGCGTCTCCGGTTCGGGCTGCGCATGGCGCTGTGCGACGCGGATGCGCGCCATCAGTTCGTCGACGCTGAAGGGCTTGGTCAGGTAGTCATCCGCCCCGGCGTCGAGCGCCTCCACCTTGTCGCGATCGCTGTCGCGCACGGAAAGGACGATCACGGGCGTCGTCGTCCATTCCCGCAGCCGCACCAGGACGTCAAAGCCGTCGATGTCCGGCAGGCCAATGTCGAGGATGATCAGGTCGGGGCGCAGTTGGGCCGTCCGTGCCAGCGCCTGCTGGCCGGTTTCCGCCTCGTGCACCTGATACCCCACCGCTTCCAGGCTGATGCGCAAGAAGCGGCGAATCTGGATCTCGTCGTCGACGATCAACACGCTCAAGCCCTCAGCCATGATTGACCTCTTGCACCGGTGGCGGTTCTCCGTTGAGCGGCAAAAGGATGGTGAAGCGTGCGCCGCCATCGCGAGCATTGTCGGCGGTCAACTTACCTTCATGGGCCTCGACGATTCCGCGGCAAATCGATAGGCCGAGGCCCGTCCCGCCAGCCGCTGTGCCCGGTGCACGGTAAAACTTGTCGAAGACGCGCTCGATATCCGCTTCCGGGATGCCGGGACCATGATCGCGAATTGAGACTTCCAGTTGGCGAGCTCGCTGATGCGCCTCGATCTCGATCGGCGTCCCGATTGGCGTGTAATTGCACGCGTTGTCCAGCAGATTGATCAAAACCTGCTCCAGCAGGACGAAATCGGCGCGAATCAGCGGGAGATCCGGATCGATAGCAATGTTCACGGGCCGCTCCCCAAGCGAGCCTTCCAGCCGTTTGACCGCGACGCCGATGATCTCGCCCACATCACACCAATCGAGCTTGAGCTTGAGCCGCCCACTCTCCAGACGCGACATATCGAGCAGGTTCTCGACCAGACGGTTCAAACGTTCGGACGCATCCTCAATATTCGCGAGGAGTTCGCCGCGCGCAGGTTCGTTATTGACCGTTTGCGGGTTGCGCAGGCTGCTCGCCGCGCCGGTGATCGCCGCAATCGGCGTGCGCAGCTCGTGCGAAATCGAGTTGAGCAGAGTCGCAAACAAGCGCTCGGACTCGCGGAGCATGGCCGCCTGCTCTGCTGCTTCGTCGAGCAGTTCGCGCTCGATCACCAGCGCGATCTGGCTGGTGAAGGTTTCGAGCAGTACCTCCTGGTCGTACGACAGATGGCTATCGCCGCGCAGGCGCACCCCGATCACCCCAACGATTCGGTTGGGCGTGCGCAGCGGAATGTAATGCACCGGCGACTGCGGCAGCGTATCTGTGAAGCGCCCGGCAGGCTTGCCGTGTTCGAACACCCACTGCGCCACGCTCCGATCCTTGGCGTCCATCTTCAGCGTGCTGGAGGGATGATAGTCCTGTGCCAGCCGGTCGCCCTCCAGCAGCAGGATACCCAGGTCCGCGTCGAATACGCTCGCAATCTGCGTGACCGCCGTGCGCAGCACATCGTTCATGTTGATGGCGGTCGCAGTCTCGTGCGCCAACGCGTAGAGCGCCATCGAGCGATCCGCGTTGTAACGAGCCTGGCGCTCACGTGTGCGCAGGCGTGCCGTCAGGTTGCCCGCAAAAATGGCGATCAAGAAGTAGAGCAGGAGCAGAATGACGTCGTGCGCCTCGGAGACGCGAAACGTGAAGCGCGGATTGATGAACAGGAAGTTCCACGAGATCGCACTGGCAAAGGCGGCAGCCAGCGCCGGCCCACGCCCGATGTAGACCGCGATCAGGAGCACGGCCAGCAGCTCCGTCAGCCCGACGACCTGATAGCCGACCCAGGAGATCTGCGAGAACAGAACCAGATCGACGGCAGTAAAGGCCGCCACGATCGATACAGCCAGTAAGTACTGGCGCAGGCTCGAATGGACCTGCGGCTGTGGGATGTAGCGCCCCACCGTCCAACTGCTCGATTGGTGTTCGGGATCATCACCTTTGACCACGTAGATATCGACGTCGCCGCTGACGCTCACCAGCCGGTTGACCATCGAGCCACCGCGCACAAACTCACCGAAGCGCGAATGCAGCGGCTTGCCGACGACAATCTGCGTCACATTGCGCTGTCGGGCGACGCGCAGCAAGGCATCGGCCACGTCGTCCCCCGCCGCGGTGATCACTTCGGCGCCAAGCCCGCGCGCCAGCGTCAGATTGTGCGCAAGCTGCGCCTTGGCTTCCGGCGCGAGTGTTTCCGACGTCTCGATGAACACAGCCAGCCAGGCCGCTTCCAGGTTGTAAGCCATCCGCCGCGTCCAGCGGATCAGTTTCTCCGAGAACGGGCTGGCGCTGACCGCGACCATCAGCCGATCGCCGGATTTCCACGGCCCGGCAATCTGCTTGACCTGCATGTAATCCTGCAGTTGATGATCGACCTGCTCGGCGGTCAGGCGCAGCGCCATCTCGCGCAGCGCCGTCAGGTTGCCGACGCGGAAGAAGTTATTGGCGGCGACGTCGATCCGTTCGGGCGTGTAGACCTTGCCCTCCGCCAGCCGCTTGCGCAGATCATCCGGCGAAAGATCGATCAGCTCGATCTCGTCGGCGTAGTCGAGGATCGAATCTGGCACTGTTTCGTGCACCTGAATGCCCGTGATCTGACGGACGGCATCCGCACGGCTCTCGAAGTGCTGGACGTTGACGGTCGTGTAGACGTCGATCCCGGCTTCGAGGAGTTCGATCACGTCCTGATAACGCTTGGCGTGGCGTAAACCTGGCGCGTTCGTGTGCGCCAGTTCGTCGACCAGCGCCAGTTGAGGATGGCGCGCGATGATGGCATCGACGTCCATCTCTGCCAGTTTCGTGTCGCGATATTCGACCTGCTGGCGTGGCACGACTTCCAGGCCTTCGAGCAGTGTTTCGGTCTCGGCGCGCTTGTGCGTTTCGATGTAGCCGACGACGACGTCGACACCTTCACTGCGGCGCTGTCGAGCCGCATCGAGCATGGCGTAGGTCTTGCCGACGCCTGCCGCCATGCCGAAGAATATCTTGAGCTTGCCGCGCCGCTCACGCGCTTCGCCCTTCTGGATGGCGGCCAGCAGGACGTCGGGGTCTGGGCGGTAATCGTTCATAACATCACGGCGTTTGCATAGTCCGGCTCATCTGGCTTGCGTTCATGCCGCTGCTGCCTTCATTGTAGTTGATCCAGCGCCAGATTGAGCAGCAGCACATTGACGCGCGGCTGCCCGAAGATGCCCCACTGCGGCGCTTCCACATATTGCTCGACCAACCGCACAACGGTCGTGCGCTCCAGCCCGCGCACCGCCGCCACACGGTCGATTTGCAGGCGCGCGGCCTCCGGGCTGATGTGCGGGTCGAGGCCGCTGCCGGAAGCGTAGATCATCTCGCTTGGGATGGCGATAGTGTCCGGAACGTCGTTCGCCGCCCGGAAAGCCGCCTCGCGCTGCGTCACCAACTGTGCGAGCCTTGCGTTGGTGCTGGCGTAGTTGCTCGCGCCAGAGGAGCCAGGCGCATCCGCGGACGAGCCGAGCATATCATTGACCGCCGAGGGCCGCCCCCAGAAGTAAGGAGCGATCGCGTCGAGGTTGTTGATGTCGCCGTCCTCGGTCAGCGCATAGGTCACCTGGCCGATCAACGCCGAGCCGACGACATCGGCACCGCGCTGCACAAGGCTACCGTTCGCACTTTCGGGAAACGCGACCTGAGCGGCCAGGGTGACGGTCAGCGGATACAGCACCCCGGTCACGAGCGTGAGCACGATCAACATCACGATGCTGATCCTTAGTTGCCTGAGCATAGCTGATGTACTCCCTGAACCTAGATCACCCTGTAAACACCGGGGGTGTCTTCGTTATCCCACTTGAACCCATCCTGCTCCAGCGCCAGGCGATCCGAATCGTAGAATTCGTCGATCGTGGGCTCTAGGCCCCATACTTGCGCCGGAAATGCGACCTGCTCGGTTCGCACGGGAATCGACGTGTGCTGCCGGTCTGTTCGCAGCAGATGGATGAGCGCGACGAACGTCGACAGCGCCCAGACGATCAGCAGCAAACTCTGGACGTTCCTGGAGACGGGCAGCTCGGCAATTACGAGCAGCGTCATGAACCCGCACATGAAGATAAGACTGAGCATCATGCCACCTCCCTTTCGCTCCGGTTATCCAGATCGTCGTCCGGATCGACGGGCTGTCTGAGCAGCCTGGATTGGTTGTTGCTGACCCAGCCCGCGAGCGTCACGTAAGTGATCGCGCACCAGACCAGCAGCAGCACGTGATGAGTCGTGGTCGAAACCTTCAGGTTGGCTTCCAGCACCAGCCCGATTCCGGCGACGATGCCGATGACGATCAGCGTCGACCAATGCGCCTGATGTCCTTTCAACATGATGAGTCCTCCCCACTAAGCCAGGCCGACGGCCGTGATGATCACGTCGATCAGCTTGATGCCGATGAACGGTGTGATCAGCCCGCCAAGGCCGTAGATCAACAGATTGCGCTGCAGAATGGCCGCCGCGCCCATCGGCTTGTAACCCACGCCGCGCAGCGCCAGCGGAATCAGGGCGACGATGATAGTGGCGTTGAAGATGATCGCGCTCAGGATTGCGCTTTGCGGCGACGTCAACTGCATGATGTTGAGCGCGGCCAGCGGGCCGGGTTGACCCGGCGTCGCTGCATAGAGCGCGCCGAACAGCGCAGGCAGAATGGCGAAGTATTTGGCGACGTCATTGCTGATGCTGAACGTGGTCAGCGCGCCGCGCGTCATCAGCAGCTGCTTGCCGATCTCGACCACTTCGATCAGCTTGGTCGGGTCGCTGTCGAGATCGACCATGTTGCCCGCCTCGCGCGCGGCCTGTGTCCCGGTGTTCATGGCGACGCCGACGTCGGCCTGCGCCAGCGCAGGCGCGTCATTGGTGCCGTCGCCCGTCATCGCGACCAGGTGCCCATCCGTCTGTTCCGCGCGGATGCGACGCAGCTTATCCTCCGGAGTCGCCTGCGCCATGAAGTCGTCGACGCCTGCTTCTGCCGCGATGGCCGCGGCGGTCAACGCGTTATCGCCTGTGATCATGACGGTGCGGATGCCCATCGCGCGCAGTTGGGCGAAGCGCTCGCGAATGCCGCCTTTGACGACATCCTTGAGTTCGATCACGCCGAGCACGTCGTTGCCTTCCGCCACGACCAGCGGTGTCGCGCCGTTCTTGGCAATGTCATCGACCGTCGTCTGCACCTCAGCCGGATATGTCCCGCCACACGTCTCGACGTACGATCGGATCGCATCGGCAGCGCCCTTGCGAATGCTGCGCGCCGGATGTCCATCGAGCGCTGCAAAATCGACGCCACTCATGCGCGTCTGCGCGCTGAACGGGATGAACTCCGCGTTGAGTTCGCCCAGCTCGCGCCCGCGCAAGCCAAACGCTTCCTTCGCCAGCACGACAATCGAGCGTCCTTCCGGGGTTTCATCCGCCAGCGATGACAACTGTGCGGCGTCGGCCAGGCGCTGCGGCTCCACCTGCAGAGCAGGCACGAACCGTGTCGCCATGCGGTTGCCCAGCGTGATCGTGCCGGTCTTATCCAGCAGCAGCACGTCGACATCGCCCGCCGCCTCGACTGCGCGCCCGCTGGTCGCCAGCACGTTGCGCTGGATCATGCGATCCATGCCGCTGATACCGATGGCGCTCAGCAAGCCGCCGATGGTCGTCGGGATCAGGCAGACGAGCAATGCAATCAGCACCGGCACGGTCGCGCTCGTCTGCGTGATGCCGGACTCAACCTCGCTGTACTCCGTGAAGGCGCGCAGCGTCACGACGGCCAGCAGGAAAATGATCGTCAGACCGGAGAGCAAGATCGTCAGCGCGATCTCGTTCGGAGTCTTCTGGCGTTTGGCCCCTTCCACCAGCGCAATCATGCGGTCAAGGAAAGTGCTGCCCTGCTCGGATGTGATGCGGACGACGATGCGATCGCTGAGGACGCGCGTGCCACCGGTCACGGCGCTGCGGTCACCGCCGCTCTCGCGGATGACCGGCGCGGACTCGCCGGTGATCGCGCTCTCGTCGACGCTGGCGATGCCTTCGATCACCTCGCCATCGCCCGGAATCTGGTCGCCCGCCTCGCACACGACCAGATCGCCCTTCTTGAGCTGCGGCGCCGTGATGCGCTCCTCCTTACCGTTGGCAAGACGGCGGGCCGTCATTTGTGTGCGCGTCTTGCGCAGCGCTTCGGCCTGGGCTTTGCCGCGGCCTTCGGCCATCGCTTCCGCGAAATTGGCGAACAACACTGTGAACCACAGCCAGAGCGCGATCTGCGTATTGAAGCCCAGCTCGCCGCCGTTCCCGCTGAATAGATCGCGAATGATGATGCCGGTCGTCATCAGCGCGCCGACGAGTACGACGAACATGACCGGGTTCTTCAACTGCTGGCGCGGATCGAGCTTGCGCACGGCGTCGATGGCGGCGCGCCGCACGATCGGGCCGTCAAACAGAGGACGAGATTTCATCTGAGTTTGCACGTTGCTATCCTCTCAACCTCAAAATACACGACCACTGTTCAGCAGCAGTTGCTCGACAATCGGCCCCAGCGACAGGGCCGGGAAGAACGTCAGCGCGCCCACAATCACAATCACCGCCATCAAGAGGGCGACGAACATGCCGCCATCGGTCGGGAAGGTGCCTGACGAGGGTGGTGCAACCTTCTTGCGCGCCATGCTCCCGGCAATCGCCAGTGCGGGCACGATCACACCAAAGCGGCCAATCCACATGGCGATACCGAGCAAGCCGTTGTAGAAGGGCGTGTTCGCGTTCAGCCCGGCAAAGGCGCTGCCGTTATTGCCCGCGCCGGAGGCAAAGGCGTACAGGATCTCGCTCAGGCCGTGGGGTCCGGCGTTCGCCCGGCTGGATAAGCCAGCGTCCGTCACCGACGCCAGGGCGGCGAAGAGCAAGATGCAGGCGCTCGGCAGCAGCACCGCCAGGATCGCCATCTTGATCTCCCACGACTCGACCTTCTTGCCCAGGTATTCCGGCGTGCGCCCAACCATCAGCCCGGCGATGAAGACCGTCAGGATGGCGAAGATCAGCATGCCGTACAGACCGGCGCCAACGCCGCCAAAGATAACCTCGCCCAGCATGATGTTGAGTAGCGCGATGCCGCCCGCCAATGGGCTGAAACTGCTGTGCATCGCGTTGACCGAACCGTTCGACGCGGAGGTGGTCGCCGCGCCCCACAGGATGCTGTTGGCGATGCCGAAGCGCGTTTCCTTACCCTCCATCGCACCCATTGCGCCGTACTCGCTGGCGAGCATCACGACTAAGCCGATGAGAAACAGCGCCAGCATGGCCGTGAAAATGACCCAGCCCTGCCGCTTGCTGCCGACCATCATCCCATAGGTGTAGGTCAGCGCCGCCGGTATCAGCAGGATCGTCAGCATCTCGAGGAAGTTCGTCAGCGGCGTCGGGTTCTCAAACGGATGCGCGCTGTTGACGTTGAAGAAGCCGCCGCCATTGGTACCCAACTGCTTGATGGCGATCTGCGAGGCGGCAGGCCCCTGCGGCAGCAGCTGCGATTCGCCCGTTAGCGTTGTCGCCTGCGTATAGGCGTTGAAGTTCTGAATGACGCCCTGGCTCACCAGTACGAGCGCGAAAATGAGGCACAGCGGCAGGAACACATAGAGCACGCAGCGCACAAGATCGACCCAGAAGCTGCCGATGGCGCTCGCCTGCCTGCGTGCCAACCCGCGCGTCATCGCGATGACGACAGCCACGCCGCTGGCCGCACTGACGAAGTTCTGCACGTTCAGCCCGATCATCTGTGTCAGATAGCTCATCGTCGTCTCGCCGCCATAGGCCTGCCAGTTCGTGTTGGTCACGAAGCTGGTCGCAGTGTTGAACGCGAGTAACGGCTCCACATTCGGCAGACCGGCAGGGTTGAGCGGCAGCCCATGCTGCGCCACTTGCAGCACAAACAGCAGCACGAAGCCCGCGACGTTGAACAGCACCAGCGACCACGCATACTGCTTCCACGACTGCTCTTCATCTGCGCGTACACCCACCAGGCGATAGATGGCGTTCTCGGCCGGGCGCAGCATGGGAGTCAGCCACGTGCGTTCGCCGCCGAACACGCGCGCCATATAGCCGCCGAGCAGCGGCGTACACACGATCAGCAGGCCCAGATAGAGCGCGATTTGCACAAGCTCCAGTGTCGTCATCAGAACTTCTCCGGGCGCAGCATGGCGTAGACAAGGTAGAGAAGCACGAGCAGCGCAGCGCCGCCCGCCACGATCAATTCCCAATCCATCGAGAATCCACCTCACATCTGAAGGATTTACTCGATGCAATTGTCTCGAAAATGAGGTCAATTGTGCGTCAGGGATGCGCGGGAACGGATCAGGAAAACATCAAGACGGGGGCAGATGTGCGTCCTAGATGGACAATAAGGTATTCAATCTGTATGAGTTCGAGTCTCGTTGGGGTCATACGACGATCATCAAGTTGATGGTCGTTTTTTGTTTCCGCCAGATCATGACCCAGCGCGCTCATGCCAACCGAAATCCGCGCTGGACTCTTGAATCTCACCCCAGATAGGCGGCGAGGATGTGGGGATCTTCTCGGAGCTGGGCAGCGGAGCCTTCGCGCGCGATCACGCCGCGTTCCAGGACGTAAGCATAGTCGGCGATCTGGAGCGCCTTGCGAGCATTTTGCTCGACCACCAGAATCGAGATGCCCTGACCCTTGATGTCCCTGAGCAGGTCGAACACCTCGTTGACCAGCATCGGCGACAGGCCCATGCTCGGTTCGTCCAGCATCAGCAGATCCGGCTGCATCATCAGCGCGCGCCCGACGGCCAGCATCTGCTGTTCGCCGCCGCTGAGCAGCCCGGCCCGTTGGTTGTGGCGCTCGCTCAGGCGCGGGAAACGCCCATAGATCTGATCGAGCAGGGTTTCGGTGTTGGCGGTGCGCTGCAGATGCGCGCCGATGATGAGATTCTCGTGCACGGTCATCGTGGCGATGATCTGGCGCCCCTCCGGCACCTGGACCAGGCCCAGCGCCGAGACGCGATCCGCTCGCCAGCCGGTGATGTCCTGCCCACGGAAGCGAATGCGCCCGCCGACCGGCTTGAGCAGGCCGCTGACGGCGTTGAGGGTGGTGCTTTTCCCGGCGCCGTTGGCCCCGATCAGGCTGACCGTCTGCCCCTCGTCGATGTGAAAGGTGACGCCGCGCAGGGCTCGAATCGAGCCATAGCTGACGTGCAGATCCTGGATATCAAGCTGATGCGTCATCGTCACTTCCCAGGTAGGCTTCAATCACCGCCGGATCGGCCTTGATCTCATTCGGCGTGCCGTGCGAGATGATCTGGCCAAAGTTGAGCACGTAGACCTCGTCGCAAACCTGATGAATGAGCGACATATCATGCTCGATCACCAGAATGGCGATGCCGTCCTCGCGCAGTCTGAGGATCTGCTCGCCCAGGGCGCGGGTCTCCGCCGGATTCATGCCCGCCGTCGGCTCATCCAGCAGCAGGAGCTTGGGCCGAGTCGCCAATGCGCGCGCGATTTCCAGGCGGCGCTGATCGCCGTAGGGCAGATTCCCGGCGGCAATCTGTGCCACACCTGAGAGGCCGAAGCGCTCCAGCAGCATCTCCGCGTGTTGATACAGATCGCGCTCTTCTCGGCGATAGCGCGGCGCGAAGACCACCGCATCCAGCAGGCTGGCATGGCCGCGCGCATGTTGGGCGATGATCAGATTTTGCAGGGCCGTCATGTCGCCGAACAAGCGGATGTTCTGGTAGGTGCGCGCGATGCCCAGGCGCGTGATATGGTGCGGCGCGGTGCGGTGCAGGTGCTCGCCAGCAAAGGTGATACTGCCACTGGTCGGATGGCTGAGACCGCTGATGATATTGATCAGCGTCGTCTTGCCCGCACCATTGGGCCCGATCAGACCGACGATGCGCTGCTCCGGGACGGACAGTGTCACATCCGACAGAGCTTTCAAACCGCCGAAACTCTGTGAAATGCCGTTTAGCTCCAGCATACTCAGTCAACCCCGGTGGATGGCGAGGGACTGGCAGTTTGCGCACGGCCCAACCGCTGCCACAAGCGCGACCAGCCTGCTGGATTGACCAGGCCGCCCGGCAGATAAACGATGACGACCAGCAGCACGAGGCCGTTGAACACGCCGCGGAATTCCTTGAGGAAGCGCAGCACTTCGGGCATTGCCGTCAGCACCATAGCGCCGACGATCGGCCCAATCCAGGTTGAGGTACCACCCAACACGGCAAAAGCCAGAATATCGACCGCTTTGTCGAAGCCAAAGGCGGCGGGTGTGATGATGCGCGTCAAATGCGCGCTGAAGACCCCGGCAGCCCCGGCCAGCACGGCGCTCAGAATGAAGACCATGTTCTTGACGTAGACCACGTTGATGCCCATGTTGGCGGCGACGGTTTCATCCTGGCGGATGGCTGCCATCGCACGACCGAAGCGTGACCGGTGCAGGCGGGTCAACAGATAGCCCAGGACGATCAGGAACAGGATCAGGTGCCACGTTTCGGTCAGGGTCGGGATGCCCTTGATGCCGCGCGCGCCCTCGATCAAACGAAAGCGCACGCGCTCGCCTTGCAGGGTGGTCAGGACGGAAGCCGCAATGTCGTCGAAGTTCAGGATCAGCACACGGACGACTTCGCCAAAGCCAATCGTCGCAATGGCAAGGTAAATATCACGCAAGCGCAGAGTCGGCAGGCCAATCGGGACGGCGATCACACCGGCGGCGGCCATGCCGCCCAGCAGCGCGGCCCACAGGGGCCAATCTGACTGCTGAGTCAGGAGCGCGCCGACGTAAGCCCCTATCGCCATGAATCCGGCGCTTGCCAGCGAGAACATCCCGGCGTGCAGCGTCAGATAGATGCTGACACCCAGGATCGCGTTGACCAGCATGAACTGTAAAACCGGCTCAGTAATGCCGATGGGCCGCAGAATGTCCAGCAGCGGAGTAAGCACAGCATCCATAGATCAGGCTCTCGTGCTTTCTGGCTGGCCCAGCAGGCCCTGCGGGCGGATCAGCAAGATGATGAACAGCAGCAGGAAGACGACCGCATTGCGGAAGCTGCTGCCGCCGATCACGATGCTGAAGATCTGTAACCCGGCCACCAGAAAGCCGCCCAACACGGCTCCCGGAATGCTGCCCATGCCGCCCAACACGATGGCGGTCAGGCCGATCAGCGCGACATCCTCGCCAATGAACGGCGTGACGTTCAGGAAGACCACACCGTAGAACATGCCCGCCGCGCCGCCCAACACCCCGGCCAGGAAGAAGGTGAAGATGAAGATGCGGCTGACGTTGATGCCGAACAGGGCCGCGATGCGCTGGTTGAAAGCGACAGCCCGCATATGTTGGCCGATGCGAACCCTGTTCACCAGATACTGCAGCAGCACCATGAGCACCAGGGCGATGACCACAATCAACATGCGTACGGGCTGCACGCGCAGCCCCAGGCTCTCGATGACGATGGGATCGGATGGGATGAGGTCGCGCGGGAGATAGGCTTCGGTGCTGTTGTAGATCTGTCTGAAGATCAACTGCGTGATGTTGACGATCAGGATGGCCGCGCCGATGCTGCTGATCAACTGCGAGATGCGAGCGGCATTGCGTCTGCGCAGTGGGCGGAAAGCCACCAGTTCCAGCCCCACGCTCACCAGGCCTGCGCCGAGCATAGCGATTGGGAATGCCAACCAGAGCGGCAGGCTCCATTGGTCGATGGCAATCAGGCCGAAGAACGCGCCAAGCATGAAGATGGCACTGTGCGCCAGATTCAGGACGCCGAGGATGCTAAACACCATCGCGTAGCCCAGGGCAAAGAGACTGTAAATCGCGCCCAGGGATATCGCATTGATGCCCTGTTGGATAAGTGTATCCATGTGTGTGGAGCCGGTCTTTGAATGGCGGAGAAGGGCACGGCGGCCCTTCTCCCACGCTGCTATATCTGTCTACTACATACTATCATTCTTCGGCACCGAGAACACCGAAGGCGCCATTCTGGGCGATTTGCACCACTGGCGTGTGAACCGGGTTGCGGTCTTCATCGAAGCTGAAGGTGCCAAGCGGTGTGGGGAAATCCTGAATGGCGGCCAATGCATCACGCACGGCAGTGCGGTCTGCGGAGTCACCGCAGCGGATCGCCGTCGCCATCAGCCACGCGCCGGTGTAGGCCTGGGTTGCAAACTGATCCGGCGTCGCATCGTAGGCGGCCTGATAGTTGCTAACCCAAACTTCGCTCAGCGGGTCAGGACTGGCGATATTCCACGCCGCGCCGACAATCACGCCGTTCGAGGCATCGCCGCTCTGCTCCAACACGGACGGAGAGTTCAAGCCGTTGCCGCCGATGATCGGGCCTTCGTAGCCGAGGTCACGGGCCTGGGTGATGATCTGCACGGCTTCGGCAGCCAGCGCCGAGACGACCAGCGCATCGGGCTCATCGGCCAGGAGCGCGGTCAACTGCGGGTTGAAGTCGACGTCGCCGCGGGCGAAGGTCTGCTCGTTCGTGATCGCGACGTTGTTATCTTCCAGCGCCTGCACGAAGACATCATAGCCGCTGAGTGTGAAGTCGTCGTCGTTGCCATAGAGCACGCCGACTTTTTCCAGGCCGAGGACTTCTGTCGCCTGAGCAATGGTGCCGGGGATGACGGAGCTTTCCGGCAGGCTGTCACGGAAGACGAAATCGCCCATGTCCGTGAGGCCGATGGCCGTGTTGCTGACGCCCATGACGACGGTACCGTTTTCCTGGGCCACAGGATCAGCCGAGAAGGCTTCGGTCGAGAGCGTCGGGCCGATGACGGCGACCACCTGGTCTTCTTCGACCAGTTTGGTCATGGCCGCAATCGCCTGTTCGGCATCGCCAGCCGAATCTTCAAACATGGCGACCAGAGTCGTGCCTTCGCCCAGATAGCCGGACTCATTGATTTCGTCTACTGCCAGTTGAACCGCCTGCTGTTGAGGGCCACCGTAAACGGAGATGGGACCTGACAGTCCGAAGACCACGCCGATGGTGACCGTATCTGGCAGGTTCTCCGGGGTTGCACACTCATCCCACCAACCCATCTGAGGGGTTTCCATGTCCTGTGCGAGTACCGGCAGCGCCAGCACACCAATCAGTAAGAAGCTCAAAGCCAAGCAGACTTTTCTCATTATATAAATCCTCTTCTGGAGAGATTCAGCCCCCCAGAGTGTAGATACAATTTGAGCATTTGACAACAATTTCAGGGTCTGAAAATTGTGCATTTTGCGGGGCGCTCGCGTTCATGCTAAGCGAAGAACCGACCGCGTACGTTAGCGAGAATTTGCGGTATCTTCCGCCATATGGGTTCGTTTCGAGAGTTCAACGCCATGGACGGTACAAACGCGGCATTGCCCGCAAGCAAGGGCACCTACAGTCTGATCGTGCACATGAGTGAACCAGCACAGCTCACGATTGGCAGGCTGGGCACGTTCGCATTCGGCGGCGGCTGGTATGTATACGTCGGCAGTGCCCTCGGCTCCGGCGGGCTGCGCGCACGGCTCGGTCACCATCTGTCACCTGCGCCGAGGCCACGTTGGCACATTGACTATCTGCGGATGGCAGCGTCTGTCCAGGAAGTCTGGTATATCGTCAACGAGACGACCTACGAACACCGGTGGGCCAGCGGCTGGCTGTCCATGCCCGGCGCCGAAGTGACCGTCCCGCGCTTCGGAGCATCCGACTGCACCTGCGCGGCGCACCTGATCCACTTTCGCGCACAGCCGAGTCTGGATGCCTTCCGCAAGATGGTTGGTTGTGACCTCATGTGCTATGAAGTCAGCCAGCAAATGTCGTCTTAGAAAAATGGCGCCCTTGATGGACGCCATTGTCTTTGCCTGCTGATTATTCTGGCTCCTGGCTACGACTCCGACTTGGCAACCGCGCCGTTGAGAGCGACATCGCGCTGGGGCGGTTGTGCGTGCGCCTTGCGCTTGCTCTGGCTGAGTCGCTCGGCCCAGAAGTAACTGCCGATCACGAACACCGCCGAGGCGATCTGCAAGAGGATGCCCTGCCAGGTGGCGAAGATGCCGAACCAGCGCCCCAGCCAGTAGGGCAGATAGACCCCGCTGATCGGCGTGATCGGCAGCCAGCCGACAACCTGCCAGACGTGTACCGTATTGCCGACCATGGTGACGAGCACCGCGCCGATCAGGATGCCGGTGAAGACGAGCATGCGTTTGTAGGGCAGGCGGACTTGCAGGCGGAAGGTCAGGAAGCCGACGACTGCCGTCGCGGCCAGGCCGATGACGACGCCCTCCATGACGACGGCCGCCCCGGCGTCAAGCACGAGCGATTGCAGGAACAAGACCGTCTCGAATACTTCGCGGTAGACGCTGGTGAAGCCGAGGATGATCAGGCCGACCGATGGCCCAACGATGGCCGCGCCGCCGAGGATCTTGCTCTTCTGGGTGTGGAAGTTTGCCATCCAGCCGACCCAGTAGGTTTTGTGGAAGAACCAGTTGGTGATCAGGAGCAGGACAGCGATCGCGACCAGCGAGACGACCGCTTCAAGGCGCTCGCCCAGGCTGATGAGCGCGGCCAGGATGCTGCTGAAGACCAGCCACGTGATCACAGCGCCGACCAGCGCCAGCCCGGCGCCAAGGACAAGCGAGCGGCGGTAGCGCAGGCTTTCGGCAGTGCGCATCCCGGCCAGAAGCGAGGCGAGGATGAGCACGGCTTCCAACCCTTCGCGGAAGACGATCACAGCAGCGTTGCCGACGATGGCTTCCGGCGCGCTGCTGGCCACGTTGAGCGCCGCCTGTCCATCCGCCATCGCCTGGTTGAGATGATCGAGCCCGGCTTCGACTTCGCCCGCTGAGGCCTGATTCGCCAGCAGGACGGCCAGCCCCGGCCGATCGTCGCTCAGGCCCTGCCAGAACATGCTCTCGACTTCGGCGGCGACTTCCGGCGCGAACCCGCGCAGCCGCTGCTCGATACCGGCGTCGAGGATAGCGTAGGCTTCCAGGCGCTTGCGCTCGGCGGCGGCGTAATCGCCCGCCAGCGCTGCCGTGCGCAGATCTTTCAGCATGCTGTCGATGATCGTGAACGAGGCGGTCACGTCGGTCAGGTCGGCCTCAATCTTCAACGCCTGCTTGGCGAGGTCGAGCGCTTGGGCGCTCAGCGTCTGGACGTGTTCCGGCGTATCGACATCGGCGATAGCGCTCTTCAAGCTGTCGAGATGCGCATCGAGCTGGTCGGTCGCCTCGGCATCACTCGCGCCCATGGACGGGCGCAGCTCTTCGAACAGGGCCGCCGCCTGATTGCGGAACGAGGTCGCTTCCTGGATCTCGATCGGGATGGTGATCTGACCGTTGTGGACACCGCGCGTATATTCCACCTGGACAAGATCGATGAACAGGTAGAGCAGTTGCGCGCGCTGGTCGATTTCCTCGGCAGTCAGTTCGACCGGCTGATAGTTGGCAAGCAGCGTCCCGATCTGTTCGTCAAGCGCGCCCAGCGCCGCCAGATCGCCCTGGCGCGCAGCGGTTTCGAGGTCGCTCAGGGCACCGGTCAGTGCCGCGGATTCTTCCTCGCCGCGCTTGGCGACGAAGTCATCGTGCAGGATGCTGGCATAGCCGCTGATACGCCCCGCCCACGAGGCCGAGCGCGTCGTGAAGTCTTGATCGACCGCGTCGCCGAGCTTGCTCAGCGCATCACGCAGGCGGAAAGTGTAGGTCGCGCGCAGATCGTTGGAGACAGTCACGATCACGTCGTCGAGGTTGCCGCCGCCCGCTTGCAGCCGCGCGACGGCCTGGGCCGCCGGGTCGTCGACCAGCGTGTATTTGGTCGCCTGGCGATATTCGCGCACGCGCAGCCAGTCTGATGCTGCCGCTTGATCGCCCGCAGTGAGTGCGTTCAAGACCGCCGCATAGCTCGCGTCGAGCAGATTCGTCCAGATCAGGCTGCTGCTGAAGGCATAAGCCGCGGCATCGCCGCTGGCGGCGGCAGCGAGCGAATCGGCGAAGGCGCTGCTGACGCTCGTCTCAGCATCCGGGGCGATGCTCGCCAGCGTGGGCTGGACGTTGGCGGCGTAGATCGCCTGCGCAGCGCGGATTTCATCGATGGCCTGCTGCGCCTGCGAGGACGCGCTCAGCAGTGTCTGCTGCGCTTCGAATAGCTGGTTCTGAATTTCATTTGCCGCCTGCCAGATCGGCAGCGCGGTTTCGTCTTGCGCCGAGACCGGCAGAGCAAAGGCGAGAACCGCGAGGCAGAGGATTAGCATCAGGGTGAGTGTGCGCGTGAGCGATACCTGATTCACGTCGTTGTCTCCAAACCATCCCTATCGTTGCATACGCACGAAGGCGCGGCATGGTAACTGCATCCGCACCTTCATGCCAGATTCAAATCTGCAGCATCTATTCCAGCGGCAGATCGAGTTCGAGCAGGGCCGCGCCCTGGCCGACGAGCGCCGCCAGGCTGTCCGCCTTGACCTGCGCCTGTTCGCCGAGCAGATCGGCTTCTTCGGCGCTGAAGCGATCGCCTTCAAGCTCGGTCGCGCGCGTGTCGTCGAGGAAGGTGAGCAGGTCTGCGAACCCGGCGCTGATCTGCTCGTCGAGCGTCGTATCCTGGCTGGCGACCTGCGGGCCGACATTGCCGTAGATGACGTCGAGGCTGGTCGCGATGCCCTTGACGTCGACCAGGCGCGACTGAGCGACGAAGCGCGGATCGTCACCGGCGACGAAAGTCGAGTTCTTCCACTCCTGGAAATAGTCGCCCATGGTCGGGATCATGGTCACGAGGGCGGTGAAGCTGTCTTCAAGCGAGGGCGTCCAGGCGCCGATGGCGTCGTTCAACTCGGTCGTCGCCGTGACGAACGCGTCGGCGATGCCGAGGAAGTAGTGCGCGTCGGGCAGCGCGTCGCCGAGTTCATCCTGGCCGTTGCCGTCGAAATCGACGCGCAGGCCGGTGCGCTCGTCAATCGTCCCCCACAGGGTCGGCTCCAGCAGCCAGTGGAAGATGTTGCCCGGCTGGACGAACTCGCGGCCATCATCCAGTGTGAGCGTCCAGTCGTGGGCTTCTTCGGGGTCTTCCTCGCCTGTCGGCCCGGCGTCGATCCAGACGTCGAAATCGGCCAGCGAGGGTACACCGGCGACGATGCCCTCGATCAGCTCGTAATCGTTGTGCGCGAGGATGAATTCGGCGCGCGCATCCGTGACCAGCTCGGTGATCGCGTCCGCCTGCGCATCCCAGGCAGCGGCGTAATCAAAATCGGCGGCGGCGAGCAGGTCGTAATAGGCTTGCGCGTCGGCCTGAATGGTGTTGACGTGTTCGAGCATCGCCCCGCCGTGCTCGACGAGATATTCCTTGATCGCGTCGACGCTCGTCGTTGTCTCGTCCTGTGCAAACGCCCCGGCCATGGGGACGATCAAAATTATCAACACCAGAAGTGCCAGTTTACGATTCATGCGGAAAGGCTTCCTTCGACTTCGTTTTGACGATAAGTGCATCGATGCGGACTAGGGTCATGATAGGGGATGCGCGCCGCCTGCGTCCACAAGGGGTGTAAAACGACGAATTTCACGGCTTGCGCGGTGTAGTTTCAGCGGAAACAAAGGGAGTTTGAGCCTCACGCAACGCAGAGTTGACCCTCACACAAAGTGGATTTGCATGCGGTGAAACTGCGATTATCGTGGGAGGAACTTCGTGGCAGCCGAGGGAGCCGGACAAAAGCAGAAGACCCCGCCCGGCGGAATGACTGGCGCCGAGCGGGGTCTCCTTCCCTTTTCGCAACTGAGCGTGTGCAGGGCGCTCAGGAGCTAGAAATCCAGATCCGGCACGGCGAAGGTTTCATTGTCGCGGACGATCAGTTCGCCATCCAGATACAGGTTCTTGCGGCGGCAGCAGATATCGAAGTGCGCGTTCGAGTAATTCTCGCCTTTCATGCCGCTGTAATCCGCCGGGGCATCGAAGATGTTGCGCCCGATCGAGACCATGACCGTGCCGTAGAGCGATTCGGTATCCATGCCGTTGTGGCTCCAATCGCAGCGGTCGTCGATGCCCCAGCCCGCGTGCGAGAAGCGGTAGGCGCCATCGTCGTTGATGCGATCCATGTAAGCTTGCAGTTCGTAGGCATCGCGCCCGCCTTCGACCCTGGTGATGCGACCTTTTTCGAGCGTGAGCGTGACCTTCTCCGAGGCGTGATGCCAGGCGCCGAGCAGAGAGTCACCGGGGCGAATGACGTAGATGCCCTCGGCGCTGTCTTCCAGCGGCGCGCAGGTGACGAGGCCCGACGGGAAGTGATCCCAACGTCCGGGTTCGTCGGCGATGCCGCACTGGTACATGGCTTTGCGCCCGTCTTTGCGCAGGATGAAGTCCGAGCCGACATCGTCGGTCACGTGGATCTCTTTGGCTGCCTGCAAGCGTTTGGCACCGAGCAAGCCGCGGCGGCGGATCGTCTCATTGGGCAGCATGCGCTTGAGCACTTCGAGCGGTTCCTGCACCATGAGCACGCGTGCGCCAGCACGCAGGGCTTCGTTGTGCGTTTCGGTGTACATCCACGAGCCGATGCCGCGCGGAATCATGCTCATGCCGAGGATGAGGCTGGCATTCTGCCAGGTCGCGCGCACGAGCGCATCTTCCATCTTCTGGTCGCCCTGCGACACCAGAATGTAGGCTTCTGCGCCGAGCGCGCGGGCGGCGGCAAAGGCCGCTGGAGGATAGTCCGGGCGAATGTACTGCGGGTCGGTGAAGATGAGGACGGTTTCGCCCGGCTTCACCTTACACAGGCGCAGTTCTTCAATAAACATAGCGACAAGATCGGCGCTGCCGAGTACGAGGTCCATGAGTTTACTCCTGCTGATAGCGATTCATCGTGGACGCAAAGAAATGTCTTGTTGAGTCTGGGCTTTCGATTCAGATCGTGGTGTTTCGTCCTCACGTTTCGGTGCGCGAGCGGGCTTGCGCACGTTCTGCCTGCCCGACAAAGGTGGCGGATAAGAGTTTTTGCGTATAAGCGTGCTGCGGATGATCGAAGATCTGCGCCTTGTCGCCCGATTCGACGAGCTGCCCCTGATACATAACGAGCACGCGATCGGCGATGTAGCGGATCAGGCGCAGGTCGTGCGAAACGAAGATGAAGCTGACGCTGGTTTCCCGCTGCAAGCGCAGCAGCAGGTTGATGATCTGCCCGCGGATGGACATGTCGAGCGCGGCGGTCGGCTCATCCAGAAAGATGAAGTCGGGGTCGGGAGCCAGGGCGCGGGCAATGGCGGCGCGCTGAAGCTGGCCGCCGCTCATCTCGTACGGATAGAGCGTGGCGAAGCGGCTGCTCAGTTCAACTTGATCGAGCAGTTGGAGGACGCGGCGGCGCTTGGTATTCAGGTCGAGTTCGCTGACGAGGCGCATCGAGTCGAGCAGGGCGGATTCCATCGTCATCATCGGGTTGAACGACGTCAGCGGATTCTGGAACACCATCTGCAGCTTGCGTCGATAAGGTCGAAACTCGCTCTCGCTCAGGCTTTGAATCTCGTTGCCGTTATAGACGATCTTGCCGGAGTCGAGATCGGTCAGGTGCAGGATGGCGCGGCCCAGGGTCGATTTTCCCGACCCGCTCTCGCCGACCAGACCGACGGTTTCGCCGCGGTTGATGACGAGCGAAATGCGATCGAGCGCAGTCATGTTGACGCGGCGCAGGCTGCGGCTGCGCAGTTTGTAGGTCTTGGTCGCGGCGTCGACGGTGATCAACGGCGTGGGTGCTGCCATCATGAGGACATCTCCTCACCATGCTCGCCACCGTCAGCTGCGGGCGCGACCTGCACGCCTTGCGTCTGCAACTCACGCGCGAAGTGGCAGGCCGACAGATGATCCGGCTCAAGCTCGATCACGGGCGGCTCCTGCTGGTGGCAGACTTCCTTGGCGAACAGGCAGCGCACGGCAAAGCTGCATCCCGGCCACGTGTCGCGCATGTCCGGCACACGGCCGGGGATGAACGGCATCTGGTCGACGCCGGTCTCTTCGAAGCACTTGAGCAGTTCGATCGTGTATGGATTGGCCGACCTGCCGAAGACCTGATCGAGCGTGCCGGACTCCATCACTTTGCCCGCGTACATGACGATGACGCGATCACAGGTGGCGTAGACGACGGCGATGTCGTGGGTGATGAGCATGAGCGTCGCATCGAGTTCGGCGACGACGCGCTCGATCAGATCGAGCACCTGCGTCTGAATGGTCACGTCGAGGCCGGAGGTCGGCTCGTCGGCGATGAGCAGGGCGGGCTTGCACACCAACGCCATAGCGATGAGGACGCGCTGCGCCATGCCACCGCTAAACTGGTACGGATAGTCACGAGCGCGCGCTTCGGGATTGGGGATGCCTGTCTCGCCAAGGACTTCGACCGCCCGCGCCCAGGCATCCTGCTTGCTGCCGCCAAAGTGATGGCGGTAGATATCGGCGATCTGCTGGCCGACGGGGTAGAGCGGATTGAGCGAGGCCATGGCGTGCTGAAAGATCATGGCGATTTTTCTGCCGCGCACGGTGTGCAGTTCGGACTCGTTCAACGTCAGCAGGTCGCGACCATCGTAGTCGATGGCGCCGCTCTCGACGTGCGCGGTCGTGGGCAGCAGCCGGAGGACGGCCAGCGACGTGACGGACTTGCCGGAGCCGCTTTCGCCGACGATGGCCGTGCGCGACCCGGCTTTGATCTGCATGTTGACGTCGCGCAGCGCATGGACGATGTCTTTGCCGACGTGGAAGTCGATTGAGAGATTGCGAATATCGAGCAGCACCATCAGCTATGCCCTGCGAACCACGAGACTCTTGAGGATGTCGCTCACGTTATTGAGCACCCAGACTGAGAAGAACAAGCCCAGCCCGGGGAAGACGGAGACCCACCATTTGCCAAACACGATCTGGCTGGCGCCGTTCTGAATCATGGCGCCCCATTCCGGCGTCGGAATCGAGACGCCCAGGCCGATGAAGCTCAAGCCCGCGATCAATTGAACGGCGTAGGCGCAGCTCAACGGCAACTGTGAGAAGACCGGCACCAGCGCGTTGGGGATGATGTGGCGGAAGACGACCGCGATCGGACGATTACCGGCGACTTTCGCCGCCTGGACGAACTCGACCTCACGCAGCGGCGCGACGACGCTGCGCACCATCTTGCTGTAGACCGGGATGTTGTAGAAGGCGATGATCAGGATCAGATTGATCAGCGAGTTTCCGGCCGCGGCCAGCACGGCCATCGCGAACAGGATTTGCGGGAAGCCTTGAAGTACCTCGGTGATCCGCGTCAGCACGTCATCGATCCGTCCGCCGTAATAACCGGAGATGGCGCCCAGCGGCGCGCCGATGACGACGCCGATGACCACCGATGAAATCGCGAGTGTGAAGTCGATGCGAATGGCGTGGATCGTGCGCGAGAACACGTCCATGCCGTTGGTATCCGTGCCAAACCAGTGTTCCGCCGAGGGTGGATTGAGCCGTTCCAGCGGCAGTGGCTTGACGGGATTTTGCAGCGGCAGCAGCGGGGCGATAACGCCGAGCACAATGATGAAGATCAGGATCGCCAGGTTGAGGTTGACGCGCCAGGCGCCATTCGCCTCGACCAGACGGCGATAGAGCGATGGGCGGCGGATAACGACGAAATCGTCCTGCAACTGAGGGATGGCGCTCATCAGCTACTCCTGCAGCCTGACGCGCGGATCGAGCAGCGCATTGAGGATATCGGCGACGAAGTAGATGAACAGGTAGAAGCCCGCGCTGAGCAAGACGACGCCCATGATCGGCTCATAATCGGAATGGTTCATCGCATCGACGGCGTACAAACCCAGGCCGGGCCAACTGAAGATGACCTCGACTAGCACCGTGCCGCTGAGCAGGAAGCCATACGTCATCGCGATCATGGTGATGACGGGCGCGAGGATGTTCTTAACCGAGTAACGGTTGATGATGCGCGCGGGCAGGCCAAAGCCACGGGCCGCGCGGACGTAATCGCTGCCGAGCACTTCCTGCATCTTGTTGCGCGTGATTTGCAGCGTGCTGGGGCTGGTCGTGATGGCAAGCGTGAAGGCGGGCAAGAACAACTGCCGCAGGCTGGCGATGAATTTCTCCGCGTCCCCGGTCAGCAGCGAGTCGATGGTGTACCAGCCGGTGATGACGTCCGGCGCACCAACCTGGCGAGGAATGCGTCCCAGTGGCGCAGGGAACCAATGCAGTTCGGCGTAAAAGAAGAAGATACACAGCAGGCCGAACCAGAAGCCCGGCATCGAGACCCCGGCGCGGGCGACGAAATCGACGAAGCGAGCGAACAGGCTGTTGGGGCGTAACCCGGCGATGATGCCCGCCGGGACCGCCCATAAGACGCCGAGGATGAGCGCATAGGTCGAAAGCTCGAGGGTCGCGGGCAAGCGGCCACGGATGTCATCCAGGACCGGGTTGAAGGTATAGCGCGAGATGCCGAAGTCACCTTGCAGCAGGTTGCCGATGTAGTTGATGTAACGTTCAGTGATGGGTTTATCCAGCCCAAGCTCGCGGGTCACGTTTTCGAGGCGTTCTTCCGTGTAGCGTGTGCCCACCAGCAAGAAGACCGGGTTGCCCAGCATGTTGGTGACGCCAAACGTGATCATCGAAACGAGAATGAGGGAGACGACGAAGAAACCCAGGCGCCGGGCCAGGAAGAACCCCCATTCGCGCGTGGTGTCGAGCATTGCTCCGACCCTCTACTAGGATTGTGTAAGGGCGCCGGATGGCAGCCCCTACACAATCGGACGTGCAATTAGTCTTCGATCGGATTATTCCCCGCGGGAGAGCGGATAGTACCACAGCAGATTGTCGGGCAGCTGCACATAGCCCTGAATGTCGTCGCGCATGGCGATCTCGAACGGCATTTCGGCCACGTAGAGCGCCGGAGCATCTTCGATCAGAATGCTCTGGTACTGGGCGGCGAGTTCCGCCTTGCGATCCGGGTCGAGGGTGACAGACAGCTCATCGATGACTGCGTCGAGGTCCGGGTTGCTGTAACCCATCCAGTTGGCCACGGCGCCGGTCTCGAAGAAGAGCTTGCCCGTGTAACCGGCATCGTCGACGTACCACAGCAGGTCGCGCATCCAGGCCTGATGTTCGAGCGTGCCCAACTGCTCGGCGAATTCCGAGGACGACTGCGGATTGATGTTCATGGTCACGCCGATTTGCGCGAAGGCATCCTGCAGGATGATCGCGATCTGCTCGGTGACCGGCGAGCCGGACGCGATGTCGAGCGTGAACTCGAAACCATCCGCCACGCCCGCCTGTTCGAGCAGCGCGCGCGCCTGATCGAGATCGGTGCTGTAGGTCCACAGGCTGCTGTCGTGATACTGACCGCCGACCGGGATCGGGCCTTCGGAGACGAGACCGTTACCGTTGAACACACCGGCGATGATGTCGGCGTAGGGCACAGCGTAGGTCAGCGCCTGGCGTACGAGCGGGTTATCAAACGGCGCCTGCTGAACATTGAAGCCCATGATCATCTGGTTGCGCGTGGGGACGGAGAGCACCTTGACGCCTTCCGCGCCGCGCAGTTCGGCCAGTTCTTCGGTGCTGAGGTCCGTGGCGATGTCCACTTCACCTTCGCTCAGGAGCAGCGCGCGATCTGCCGAGTTGGGAATGATGCGCAGGATGACCTGGTCGAAGAAGGCCTTGCCTGCCCAGTAGTCAGGATTGGCGCGCAGCACCATCTCGACGCCCGGTTCCCAGCTTTCGATGTAGAACTCACCAGAGCCGATGGCATTCTTCGCCAGCCACTGTGCGGCCCAGGGATCATCGTCGGTGGCCTGTTCTTTAGCGACGAGCGAATCCTGCGGCGCCTGCGACTGATCGCGGAACAGGAAGAAGAACCACGGGCTGGGCTGCGTGAAGTGCACCGTCACCTCGTAGTCGCCGGTCTGCTCGAAGCTCTCGATGCTGCCGGTATTGACGTTCCACAACGTCCCAGCTTCGGTGCCCAGGGCGCGCTCGTACCAGTAGATGAAGTCCGCCGCCGTGACGGGATTGCCCGACCCGGTGAACGTCATCCCTTCGCGGATGTGCATGACGAGCGTCAGATCGTCGACCCATTCCCAGCTCTCGACCGACGAGCCTTCGATGGTGCCCGTATCGGCGACGGCATAGCCCTGGCCGCTATCGACCACGGCATACTTGAAGAACTGGTCATAGACGTTGTAGTTGGTTTCGTTCGACCGCTGGAAGGTGGAGAAGGGCGGATCGACCGTTTCAATGTCGCTGGCGATGGCGATCACAAGGACGTTTTCCGCATCTTGTGCCTGCGTCAGCGCGACGCTGCCGACCAATAGGGTGATGATTGAAAATACCAGGATTGTGCGGAGCAAGGCGGAGATCTTCATGTGCGACTTCGTCCTTTCTAGTTACTAACCGTTGACAGAGATGGTTTGCGAACGTTTGGTAAGGTATTCAGGCTTGCCCCCTTTCATGGCGGCAGGTTGCTTCCGCAGGACTGCCGCACTTTCAACTCTGTTTTCAACGTCATCAACCGCACCGGGAGATCAGGCTTGGCGATGCGTTCGAGCAATAACTGAGCCGCCAGGGTGCCGATTTCAGCCGTCGGTTGGCTCACGGCGGTGAGCGGCGGATTGAGCGAGATTGACCAGCCGGTGTCGTCGAAACCGACAATGGCGATGTCCTGCGGAATGCGCCTGCCTTTGAGATGCAGGGCGTTGAGGGCGCCCAGGGTCATCATGTTGTTGCTGGTGAAAACGGCAGTGATGGGCGGATCGCATTCCAGGAGTTGGAGTTGGAGTTCAAAACCACTCTCGTAACGATGATCGCCGAGGCACACCCATTGCTTGGATATTGGCAGGCCTGCGTCGCGCATCGCCTGCCGGTAGCCTTCGAGGCGTTCGCGCCCGCTGGTGAGACGCTGCGGGCCACCCACGAGGCCGATGCGCTTGTGCCCTAGCTTGATCAGATGCGTGACCGCGTTGTAAGCGCCCTCGGTGTTGTCCGCCAACACCATGTCGAGATGGCGCGCCTGCTTCCCCTTGATGCGGCGGTCGATCACCACCAGAGGCAGTCCACCCTCCGCCAGTTCGACGACGCGTTCCACGTTCTCGCTGGTGGGCGCAATGATCAACCCGGCGATCTCTTCCTTGCGCATCATTTCGAGGTATTCGAGTTCCTTGCGGACATCCGCCGAGGTGTTGCTCATGAGGACGCTGTAGCCATGCTCATAGAAGGTCTTCTCAATCCCGGCCATGATGGTGTTGAAGAAGGGATTGGTGATGTCCGTCACCATGATGCCGATCAGGCGGCTGTGATTGCCGCGCAGGCGCTGGGCGACTCGGTTGGGCTTGTAGCCGAGTTCGGCGATGGCGTTGAGGACGTTCTGGCGGACTTCATCCCGAATGTGGGGGTAACCATTGAGAACGCGGGAAACAGTCGCAGGCGAAACCCCTACCTTATCGGCAACTTGACGGATGGTGGGAACATCGGCTTGCTGCTTGCGCGGCTTCATGGCACGTGGCTTTTGAAAACGATTTCATAAGCACTGTAACGCGATTGAAGACGCTTGTCAAGAAATGGTGAAAGCCAATGCGTTTCACCGTTTGAGAGGCCGATCAAACGCAAGAATCATGCCTGTCGGGTCGTCACTGAGAGGGGGAGATCCAAAGTGTTTCCGTCTCTATTGTCCAAATAGGCAACCTATGATGTATCTTTGCGTGTCTGGCATGTTCATACGCACAAGGTAGCCAACGGTGTGGAGATCGTTTATCGAGCGCCTGAGCCGACGGGTCATCGTGCGGCGGCGCTTGCCATCGCGGTTCGGTGGTGGGCGGCTGGTCTGCACGCCCGGAGCATCCCTCAGATATTGGCAGCCAAGTCTGGAACGAGTCGATCCATGGCTGCTGGGCATGGTCGAGGAATTGGTCAAGCCCGGCGACGTGGTCTGGGATATCGGGGCTAACGTCGGGTTGTTCGCGTTTGCCGCGGCGGGTCTGGCGGGCGATCGCGGGAAGGTGCTGGCCGTCGAGCCGGATACCTGGCTGGTTGACCTGCTCCGCCGTTCCGCCCGGCTGAATCCTGAACTGCCGGTCGACATCCTCCCGGTTGCCGTCTCCGCCTCGGTCGAGGTGTCGACGTTCTACATCGCCCGGCGTCTGCGCGCGCTGAATTCATTGGCAGGCGGCACCCTCTCCGATGACAATGCCAGAGAGAAGCAGCTCGTGATGACGATCAGCCTCGACTGGCTGCTCGACCACTATGATCGACCGCGGGTGTTGAAGATTGACGTGGAAGGCGTTGAAGCGAACGTCTTGTCTGGCGCAGCCCGACTCTTACGCGAGGTCAGGCCGGTGATCTTGTGCGAGGTCATCGGGCGCAACGCGGACAGCGTGACCCGGATGCTGACGGATGCGAACTACACGCTCTATGACGCTGAATTGCGCCCAGCCAAACGCGTGCCGCTCAGCAGGGCGAGTGTGAATACGCTCGCACTTCCGAACGATGTCGATTGAGCACCTTACTTAGCTGGCGCTGGAATTGTCATAGTAGCTGCCATACCCGTAGCCGTAGCCATAGGTGTAACTTTCGTCACGTAGGCTCACGCCATTGAGAATGGCGCCTGTGATGTGACAGCCGGTGTGCGCGAACATCTCCTTCACACGCTGCGCGGCGGCCCGGCGCGTCCGCCCCGCTTCCACGATCAGCACCACTTCCGCGTTGGTCGACGCGGACAAAACGACACTATCCGAGAGCAAGAGCGCGGGCGGCGTATCCAGCAGGATGACGTCGAAGTCCGGCGATTCTTGCAGCGTACGCATCCAGTGCTGCATCAGCGCCGAGCCGAGGATCTCGTTCGGGTTCTGCGGGATGAAGCCGCTGGTGATGGCATAGAGCTTTTCGACGTGCGTCTTCTGCACGCACTGGCTCAACTGCGCGCCGTGCGCCGAACTGCCATTCTGATGCGATGACATGAGTAAGGTCGTTAAGCCAACGTCGTTCTTGAGACCGAAGATCTCGTGCAGGCGCGGGCGGCGCAGGTCGCAGTCGATCAAGAGGACGCGCTGCCCGGCGAGCGCCATCGAGATCGCCAGGTTGGCCGACGTCAGGCTCTTGCCTTCCTGCGGCCCGGCGCTCGTGATCAAATAGAGTTTGCGTCGTTCGCTAGCGGCGGAGAACAGCAGATTCGTCCGAATGGTGCGGTAGCCTTCCGCCACCTGCGAGACCATCAAGGGCAGCTCGGAAATCAGCTGCTCGCGATACGCCTGGCCCGACTTGCCGATCCATCCGATGACACCCAGCACCGGCAAGCCAAGCACTTTTGCCAGTTGTTCGCTCGTGGTCAGGGTGTCGTCGAGGTAATCGATGAATGCGCCGGTCGAGAATGCCAACACCGCACCGATGACAGCGCCAAGCAGGGTTGTGGTCAACAGGTTCTGATCGACCGGGGCGGCGGGCACGCGGGCAGGCTCCACGATCTCGACTGAGTTTGTGCGCCGCTGCAAGGTCGTCACCGTGTCGTTAAAGAGGGCAATCGTGGCCGAAATCGAGTTGATCTGCGCAGTCAGGTCAGTGTAGTTGCGTTCGATCTGCTCCAGTTCAACCGGATCAGTCGTTTGCGAGCGGCGCTGATCGAGCAGCAATTGCTCCGTGCTGGCCGTATCCAATTGCGTTCGCAGCCGCATGATCTGCTCGTTAGCGAGGTCAATCTGTTCCTGTTGTTCCGGCGTAATGTTGGTGGGGCTGGACAGGATGAGTTGGTCGGCGACTGCATTCAGGATGTCTGTGATCTGGACGGCATCTCCGCCGGACATCGACAGCACGAGCAGCGGCGTGTTCGGCACGGAATCAATCGCCAGAGAGTCGCGCAGCCCTTGCGGAGACATGTTCAAGCCGAGCGACTGCAAGGCCGATTCGAGAACCCCATTCGTGATGACAAGTTCTGCGTACGTATCGACAAGCTCGACACCCGCGCTGATCTCGCCCGCTTGCGGATTAGAGGCTTGCATGAAGCTGCCAATGACGATGATGGTCTCCGCGCGGTAGGTGGGCGGCAGACCACTGCGCGTCACGTAGGCGACGCCACCGGCGATCATCGCCATGACGATCATCAACCAGCCCCAACGACGCATCAGGCGGACGATGTGCGCAAGTTCCATAAGCCGGTAGCTATCCGTTCAACTGCTAAATGCCAGACTCATCGACAATTCGCCGCGCAAGTCGAGCGTCTGAAATTCTCGCCGGCATATCTGCCTGAGAAATTACCAGGCGCATTGTATGACGCCTTGATTCACACTTGGATCAGACATTCCATCTTGTGCTACAGTCTATCATGTAGTGACCATTATCGTGCTGACAAACCCATTCGGCGATAGCTCAACAAGGTGAGAGCAGGTGACCGGGCTTCGACAAGAGGGTCTTCTTGTTTCCAATACAGACCAGCGCTGGCCCTGGCGCCTTGTGTTCGCGCTCGTGCTGATCGTGCCATCACTTGGGATCATTCAACGCTTTGTCGGCAGCATCGGTGTCGTGGCTTATGTCTTGGGGGTTGGGATAATCACTATTTGGGGCTGGGATCTCATTCCGAAATACTTCTCCTCGCTCACCACTCGCCAGGCAACCCTTGCGTTCATTGTCATCCTGGCCGTGCTGATCGGCGCATTCCTCATCCTGTATCCCTATCTCGATTCGGGTCAAATTGGCGGTGGGAATGATAGCGACGACGCGCTCGACATTGCCGTCACAGAACTTCTGCGGGGGCACTTCCCATACTACGAAAGAACCTACCTGGGAAATCGGATTTCCCCCATGCCCGGCGCCCTGTGGCTTGCTGCGCCATTTGTGCTGTTGGGAGCCAGCGCGCTTCAAAATCTGTTCTGGCTCGCTGCGCTGGGGTGGTTTCTAGCGCGCGTTTTCCAGGATGCACGCGTGAGCCTGTTCTACATCGTAACGCTTCTGGCTCTGTCACCTGTTGTCCTTTACAGCATCTTGACCGGAAACGATTCCCTCTCGAACAGTATTTATGTAACCTTGGCGATTTGGGGTCTGGTGATACTCTCTGATCCCGATCACAAGTGGCACAACTACAGTTACGGTGCGGCCTTTTTCCTGGGCGTGAGCCTGTCATCACGCGCCAACTTTCTGCTGATTCTTCCGCTTGTCTTTTCATTGATGGCGCAGCTACGGGGTTGGAAAGAGGCTTTTGGTTACTTCCTGATTGTTGGGGCAGCCGCCACTTTGGTGACACTGCCTTACTATCTGACGGACCCAGGGGAATTTTCACCATTGCACGCTGCCCACAAGCTCGGCCAGTTCGATAATATACTGCCCCAGGCGAACCTCAAGATCATCGTGCTCGCGGGGCTTGCCGCTGTCATCTGTGCACATCCGCGATGGAATCATGATCTTGCCGCACTCTTCAGAAACTGCGCCATCGTACAGGCCATTCCGGCAATCGCCCTCGTCACACTGGCGACCTTACGCTCAGGAATGCCTGACTTCAACGAAGCCGGTTACGGTTTGTTCTACTTGATTTTCGCGCTGTCCGCATTCTGGCTCTCGGCTTTTGTCGAATCGACAGCCGGCAGTTCTCGTCGAGGGTCATTGCCGTGAAACCAGCCGTCGAAACCCTGCCCCAGACCCCGGTCGTCGCCAAAGACGCCTATCATCTCCGCATCCAACCCACGCGCGGGTGGAGTGCGCTCCGGCTAGGCGAAGTGTGGGAGTATCGCGAACTGCTCTACTTCCTGACCTGGCGCGACATCAAGGTGCGCTATAAGCAGACGGTGCTGGGGGCGGCCTGGGCCATCTTGCAGCCGTTCTTCACGATGGTTGTCTTCTCGCTTTTCTTCGGGCGGCTTGCCGACATTCCCTCGGACGGCGTGCCTTACCCGATCTTCAGTTATACGGCGCTCGTGCCATGGACATTCTTTGCCTATGGCCTGACGCAATCATCGAACAGCCTGGTCGTCAGCGCCAACATGATCAAGAAGATCTACTTTCCGCGCTTGATCGTGCCGGTTGCGAGCGTGCTCTCCGGCGTGGTGGATTTTGCGCTCGCGTTCCTGGTACTGCTGGGGATGATGCTCGTGTTCGGCGTTTTGCCGACGGCGAAGATCATCCTGCTGCCGTATCTCCTGCTGCTGGCGCTGATCACCTCGCTCGGGGTCGGCCTGTGGCTTTCGGCGCTCAACGTCCAATTCCGCGACATCCGCTACACGATCCCGTTCCTGACGCAGTTCTGGATGTTCTGCACGCCGATTGCTTACCCCAGCAGCCTGATCCAGAATGACACGCTCAGGCTGCTGTACGGCATCAACCCGATGACGGGCGTGGTCGAAGGCTTCCGCTGGGCACTGCTGAACACCGATACGGCGCCCGGCCCGATGCTGGTGCTTTCGTCGGTGGTCGCCGTGCTGCTGCTCGTGAGCGGCATTCTGGTCTTCCGCCGCCTCGAAAAGACGTTTGCGGACGTGGTTTAGGACGGTTTGATGAGCAATCTCGCCATTCAAGTCTGTGGGTTGGGCAAGCAGTATCACATCGGTCATTCCCGGCAGTCCTACACGACCTTCCGCGAGACGCTGATCGATGTGTTCGCCGGGCCCGTCCGGCGAGCACGCAGCCTGATCCGGGGGCAGGCGACGGGGGCGGCGGAACTGGACGAGACTTTCTGGGCGCTCAAGGACGTCTCGTTCGAGGTGCAGCACGGCGAAACGCTCGGCATCATCGGCCACAACGGCGCGGGCAAGAGCACACTGCTCAAGATTCTGTCGCGCATCACCGAGCCGACCGAAGGCTACGTCGACATCTATGGCCGGGTGGGAGCCATGCTGGAGGTCGGCACCGGCTTCCATCCGGAGCTGACCGGGCGCGAGAACATCTACCTCAACGGCGCAATCCTGGGCATGACGCGGGCCGACATCCACCGCCAGTTCGATGCGATTGTGGATTTCGCCGGGGTCGAGAAGTTCATCGACACGCCGATCAAGCATTACTCTAGCGGGATGGCGCTGCGCCTCGGCTTCTCCGTCGCCGCCCATCTGGAGCCGGAGATCCTGATCGTCGACGAGGTGCTGGCGGTCGGCGATGCGGAGTTTCAGAAGAAGTGCCTGGGCAAAATGGGCGAGGTCGCCGGGGAAGGGCGCACGGTGCTGTTTGTCAGCCACAATATGGCTGCCGTGATGAATCTATGCGAGAAATCTCTGCATCTCCGCGCCGGGCAAATCGTGCACTACGGCAGCACAAAAGATGTCGTCGAGGCTTACGTCAGTCAGAGTGATGAGGTTCCCGGCTCGAACCTTGAGTCGCGGATGGATAGGCGAGGCAATGGTCGGTTCCGCTTCTACCGGTTCGCCATGCGCAACACCGCAGGGGAGTTCGTGCCAACCTTGATCTCCGGCGAAGACGCCGAATTTTTGGCGTTCTTCCGGGGGGAGAGGCCTCTGAACATGAAATCAGTTCAGGTTTCAATGAAGGTTGTAAGTGTTTGGGGAGAACGCTTGTTCACGGTTTACAATGGCTTTTCCGGCGACACATTCGAGGGGAATCTAGAGGCCGGGGTGTTTGTTTGCCACGTCCCCAAGCTTCCTCTTGCGCCGGGAAGATATACAGTGAGTTTGTGGTCGGCACTTGGTCATGACGAAATCGATTGGATAACTGATTGTGCGTCATTCGATGTAGTCGCAGGAGACTACTATGGCACAGGCAAGGCGCCAGACATTCAAACCCACGGTGCAATGTTGCTGCCACATCATTGGAGCTTGAGTGTTGCGGAGCATGAACGTCAATGAGTGGGGTAAGAACGTTATTGCACAAGGTATTCTGGAAAATATCGCATTATTTACAGGAAAAGCCGCGCGCAAACTGGGATTGGATTCGAGTGCAAGGTGGCCCGCTCAAAGGACACTGGTTGTATTTCGACTCCAATGATGGAGCGCAGACGCTAATGGGCGCCGGAACGTACGATGCGGGTCTCTATGACACTTTACGTGTTGTCTATCCTGATTTGGAGAGTAAGGTCATATGGGACGTGGGTGCTCATTGTGGCTACCACTCACTGGCCCTCAGTACGCTGGTAGGTAAAAGAGGCAGGGTCGTGGCATTTGAGCCGAATCCTCATAATGCAGCGTGGGCAAAAAAGAACATTCTAAAGAATGAAGAACTTCGAGAACGAATAGATCTTCAAGAACTCGCCCTGGGTAATGAGGATGGGCAAGCGCGGTTCATGCTTGGGCAAGCTTCAAGCGTCAACTCAATCGGACACCTGGAGTCACTTGGACCAGCAACCGGCTATGCAGTATCACATCAGAATCTACTTCAATCTACAGAGGTCACACTACGACGTGCCGATAGTTTGCTCCAAGAGGGTTTTCTTCGACCTGATGTGATAAAGGTTGACATAGAGGGAGCTGAAGTCGAATTTCTTGCCGGTTCAAAGGAGCTCTTATCTCAGTATCACCCATTATTGATGATCGAAGTACATACCGTTCGTGCTATGTTTGTCATTCAAGGCATGTTGTCTGACATGGGTTATTCTTTGCAGATTCTCGATCCTCAGAATCAACAGTACGCTGAAGTACATCTTGTTGCATCCTATCAAACATAAGATCAATCTGCCGAACACTTATGTCAAATCAGATTGACCTCTCAATCATCATACCTACCTATAATCGCTTAGTGCTCCTTCAAAATGCGATTGCATCCTTTCACAACCAGCTGGACTGCACCTACGAAGCAATCATAGTTGATGACGGAAGCACAGACGGAACTCGTGAGTATCTGCAAACTCTGGAAGCGCCGTTCATCTCGATTCTTCAAGACCACCTAGGTGCTGCCGCCGCACGTAACACGGGCATGAATGCATTGAGAGGCCGTTATGTGAAGTTTCTTGATGATGATGATCTACTTGATCCTCAAGTGTTGCAGAGGCAAATGAAATATCTCGATCAGAATCAAGATGTTGAGGTGTGCTACTCCGATTGGGGACAATTGTTTCAGTACACTGACCGTGATGTTGCCGATGAGAAGAAACTTGTCATTGCGGGTGAAAAGGGTGAAATCCTGGATGAGTTGCTCTCTGATTGGTGGTGTTCTCCGGCAAATTACCTGTATCGTAATCGTTGTATCACAAATATCCGATGGGATCTAAACGCGTGGTCGCTGGACGATTTTGACTTCGTTGTACATGTATCGATTGACGGAGCACGCTTCGGATATTTGCCTACAGCGCCTGAAGTAGCGTCCTGGAACAGGGTTATCGTTAATGTTCCGAGTCTAGCCCGGCGCGATTTGGTCAGGCGCTTTCATGCACACAAATTCTTGCTAGACAAGTTTTCAGACCTCCTTAAAGAGAAAGGCCTGCTAACACCTAAGCGAAAGTGCCTGCTCGCAAGACAGTACTTCAATGTTGCTTTGCGCTTGATGGCGCATGACCGCACGAAGTCAGATCAATGCATCCAGAAGATGCGCGCCCTATGTCCTGATTTTTCACCGCCAGGAAGACGCATGCCCATTTTGGTGCGACTGATCGGATACAAGGGTGCGCTCGCCTTACTGCATCGCCTGGGGCGTCTATAAATCGACTGACGGAATATTCCTCAATCAATCACAGGAACTGATGGAACAAGTACACGCACCGCCATACTCAGTCACAGGAACCTAGGCCGATGCCGTCTATCTGCGTTTCTGTTATCGTACTATCCTATAACTCTGCCGATGATCTGCCCATCTGCATCGAATCTCTTCATGCGCAAACGTATACTGAGCTTGAGCTTATCGTCGCAGATAACGCCAGCCAAGACGACAGCGCCAGTATTTGTGCGCAATACGACGACGTGAAATGGTTACCGCTTGGCGCAAATCATGGCTTCGGCAAAGGGAATAATCTGGCTGCCGCTGAAGCTAAGGGGGATTATCTACTTTTCGTAAATCCCGACATGCGCTTTGCACCGGACATGATCGAGCAGCTTGTGCAAGTTGCTGAAAGTATCCCAAGTCTATTCGCTTTGGACTGCAAGCAATATGACTGGAACAAGAATCTCATAATTCATGGCGCAACTTACATGTGTTCCGGGTCAATTGGCTCGGCATTTCAACCTTACCTGCATCTCACCCAACTCGATGTCGATTCTGTAGTGCCTATCCCTTGTGCCAATGGAGCGACCTATTTCTGTCGGCGTGACCGCTTCGAAAGCTTGGGTGGGTTTGACCCTACGTTCTTTCTGGAATTTGAAGACCTGGATCTTGGTTGGCGGGCATGGATGCAGGGCTGGTCAAGCTGGTACGTACCTTTCGCCACGTGCTGCCACAAGGTGGGCGCCTCTCGCCCAATGAATGCAGATCAGAATTGGACCAGTTGGCAAGAAATCAGCTATCGGAGTGCAAATCACAATCGTTTTCGATTTACGATGAAGGTGATGAATATTCAGCGAAACATGAAGATGTTGGTTTGGGCGCTTCGTTCAATTCGAAGCTGGTTAATGCAGGGGCATCCCCGCCGTGCCTACACTCTGTTCTTGGCTTATCTGCTTGCGTTGTACGAGCTTCCGGACATCATGAAAGCGCGGCGAGGTCTTTCGGAACGCAATGGTGAAATCAGCGAACAACTGATTCGCAAGTTCCTGGACGATTACAAAAGTGCTCCAAATGCGCCGACAATCCCTGCTCCGATTTCACAATCTGATGTGTCTGCCCCATGAATTCGATCTTGGTCTCAGTGATTATCCCATCCCATAATGCGGCGCACTGGATATGCGAGACCCTGGATAGCATTCTTGCGCAACCGCATCCTGAGACCTACGAAGTGATCGTGATCGATGATGGATCTGTTGACGACACCGGCCCCTTGATCCAGGAGCAATACAAAGATCGTGTTCGTTATTACTTTCAACAACATAGAGGACGCGCGGCAGCTCGCAACGCGGGTGTCAAAATCGCTCACGGCGATTTTATTCACTTCTTCGATGCGGATGACATCATGGAGCCGAATGCGCTCGATGCTCGTCTTGAGTGCTTACAGGAACACACAGAGTTCGCTGCTGCCTACAGCCGTCCCTGGATGTTTTGGGATGACGCGAAAGACGATCTGCTTGAGTATGACCGGTCGCCCTACTTCGTGAGCGGAGATATCCTGAAAGCCGAAATCCAGACCCCCTTTCTGCTGCCGATTATGGTTTTGCTGCGTCGTGAATGGGCGGAAAAGGTGGGCGGAATGGATGAGCAGCTTCGGAGTAACGAGGATTGGCACTTCTGGCTTAAGATCGCTGCGGCTGGCGGGCGCTTCGCTTATGTGGAGGGGCCACCGGTCGCGAGATACAGGCTGCGTCGACAGAATTCGATCGAGTCCGGTGTGATCCATGAATTGAGCGGAATCCAGACGTTGGAGAAGTTGAAGCCTCTGCTCAGGAATCGTCCAGATTACAGGTCACTTGAATTGGACAAAGTGCAAGCCCGGTGGCAAGCAGGCTATGGGCAGTACCTTCTTCTACAGGGGAACCGGCGTCAAGGGATTGTACAGCTAACAAGGTCATTTGTTCATAACCGTGAACATCTGTTGTCACGAATTATGCTTATTGTGTTTGCAGCCCTTTTTCCGCCAAACGCGTTTGAGATGAGATTGGATCAGTTCAAGCGACTGCTCAAGCGGGTGGCACGGCAGTCCTAACTCAGGGGTCAGCGATTGTAACGAAGGCCATTGCTTCTAGTCATCAAAAGGGATGTGATGCGCTCTTTGTATCTTCGTCTGCGCAGGTATATACCGCAGAATCTCGCCAACGCCCTCAGGCAACTCCCGCTGGTGAAAAGGGTAGTCCGGCGCTTGCGACCTGTAGACAATCAGATTCATCCGATGCAAGGGCCGCTTTCCGGCCACCGCATGATTCTGCCGCTAGAGATGTCTGTTTATGATGTGGTCTGGGGGCAGTATGAAACCTTCGTATGCGATGTGATTGAGAAATATGTGACCACAGGGATGCGAGCGCTGGATGTTGGAGCACATATCGGGTACTTCAGTCTGCTGCTCAAGAAGCACGTTGGATCAACCGGCAAGGTGATTAGCTTCGAACCGACGCCGGAAAGCCGCCGAATTCTGCAGCTTAACCTGGATTTGAATCATGCGGATGTACGCGTTGAACCCATGGCTGTTGGAGATCGCGTCGCGCTCATGCGGCTCCAAAGAGGCAGAACAGCAATGCAAGCTCATCTCAGTGAAAGTACAGCGGAAAGATTGGAAAGCACCCTAATCGTACCCGTCTGCGATCTTGACAGCTATTTTGAACTCTTGGACTGGCCACAGGTCGACTTCATAAAATTAGACATTGAAGGAACCGAATCACGGGCGATACACGGTATGGCGCGCCTAATTGAGCGATTTCATCCCATACTCCTGATCGAAACGCACGGCGAAATTGCTCGTGAAGGATTGCTAAGCCTACAAGCTGCCGGATATTCATTTGAGCGAAGAAGTGCCAATGGGCAAGCGTTATCAATCGACTGGGGGTCAGAAATAGGCAATGAACACTGGCTCGCCACAGTGGAGAAATGTTGACGCTCATGAAGCTCGTCGTTGTGGGGCACCCGTTCGTCGTGCCGGCCAATCGCACGGCCTGGCGACACCTGGCGCAGATGCATCCGCAGGACGTTGACGTCACGATTGTGCCTCCTGCGCAGTGGACAACACAGCGCTATGGTCAGATCCAGCAGTTTGAGCCAGTGGCTGAACAGGCGGGGAACTATGCCGTCGAGCCGTTGCGCTTCGAGGGAATGCGTGTCGCCGGAGGGCGGTTGCATCACTATGTGGGATTGGAAGCACTCTTGCGCAGACGCAGCCCAGACGTGATCTGCATCACGCATGAGCGCCAGGAATGGCCCTGCTTCTTCGCCTTGCGAGCGAGCCGAAGGGCTGCACCGCAAGCGAAAATGGTCGGCTTCAGCCTGATGAATATCGAATATCAGCTCCGCAGGCCCGATCATCTCTTGAAAGAGTGGCATTTCTTCCGGCACATGGACGGCGTCCTGGCTTCAGATCACGATTCAAGACGGATCTTGCAGGCGCACGGTTACAAGGGGCAGGTCGACGTGCAATATCCATTGGGGGCAGTTGAGGAACCAGCGGCGATAGTTCCGATGGCATCACGCCCAGAGTCCCCGTTCACCATTGGGTTTGTGGGCACGCTCTCATCCGAAAAAGGTGTGGCCGATCTGATTGAGGCCGGACGAAGACTGCGCGGAAACTGGCGGTTGAAGCTGATCGGCGATGGGCCGGATCGCCACGGGTTTGAAGCGCAGGCCGCCGACCTCGGTGATCGGGTTGCGTTCTTGGGTTTGCAGCCTCGCACTGCGATCAGCACTCACATGCAGTCATTCCACGTCCTGGTGCTGCCGTCACGAACGACAACGATCTGGAAAGAGCAGTTTGGTGTCGTCCTGGTCGAAGCGATGCTCGCCGGGACAACCGTGATCGGTTCGGACTCCGGCGCGATCCCAGAGGTGATCGGCGACGCGGGCATGATCTTTCCTGAAGGAGATGCGGTCGCGCTGAGCGATTGCCTACAGAAACTATGCGACGATGTCCCCTTGCGAGTGAATCTGGCCGAGCAGGGGCTGAGGCGCGCGCGGAGATTGTTCTCAGCAGCAGCAATGGCGGAGCGCTTCTATCGCTTCTGCCAGTCGTTAGTGACTCCGAGCTAGCCTGATGCGTATCCACGTGGTCACGCTGAATGCGGCGCTGCTCGGCGGCCTGGAGACGTACACGCGTGACGTGGCGTTCGCCCTTCAGCGCCTGGGACACGAGATCACAGTGATCAGCGTGCACGAATGCCCGCAGGTCTTCGCCGGTTGGGGGGATATCCCGATCGTGACCCTGGCGCCAAGCAATCCGCTGTTGTTTCGGCTCTACTTCCGCCTGCGCTATCTTGTCCTGGCGCGGTATCTCCGCAGGCAACCGAGCGATCTGGTTCTTGTGATGCATCCCTACGCTGCACAGGCGGCTCGCCGCGCCGGAGTGCGCTATTGGGTCTGGACCTATGGCCTGGAAATATGGGGCGAATGGTCGCCTGAAGTCAGGGCAGGTCTGGCAGGCGCCGAACGCGTCGGAACCATCAGCCGGTTCACGGCGGATAGCATTCGATCACGATTGCCCGATGCCCCCCTGTCGATTGTGCATCCCGCCGTCGACAGCGCACGTTTCAAGCCTTTGGCCGAGACAAAACCGCCAGAGCCACCTTTTCATCTCCTGTCAGTCGGGCGGCTCGCCGCCGAAGCACGGCACAAGCAGTTTCACGTGGTCATCCGGAATCTGGTGGCAATCCGCGAACGCCTGGGACAAGAGCTGGTATATTGGATCGCGGGCGACGGCAACGATCGACCCTGGCTCAAGGCGTTGGCGCGCGAGTGCGGTGTTGAGCAGATGGTTCACTTCTGGGGGCGCGTTTCTGATCCAGATCTCCTGTCCTTATACCAACAGTGCGATTTGTTCGTGATGCCCAGTCGGGTCGAGCAGCAGCCTGACGGCGCCTGGCGCGGCGAAGGGTTCGGGATCGTTTATCTGGAAGCCAACGCATGCGGCAAACCCGTCATTGGCGGCAATGCAGGCGGGGCGACCGATGCCATCGAGGACGGCGTCACCGGACTGACGATCGACCCCCAATCCGACCAGGCACTGGTCGACGCGATCTGTGCGATTCTATCCGATCCTGAGAGAGCCTACGCGATGGGCCAGGCCGGGCGAGCCCGCGTTGAACGTGACTTTTCACACGCGGCGCTAGAGATGCGGTTGAAGGAACTGATTGGCGAATAGTGTGCAATCGAGCGGGCATTGGCTGAGGATTCCCAGATGCTGCTGAACCGATACACTCTGCTGAGTCTCGGCGTGCTGCTTGCGCTCGTATTGCTGCTCGCCATCCCTGCGCTGGATATCTCCTGGTCGCTGGTGGATGACGCAACGCATTCGATTGAGCGACCGCGCCTGATGCTGGATGCACTCCACGAAGGCCATTGGATCGGCAGTTTGAACTCCGGTCAGCCCGGCGTCATCGTGACCGAGTTCGCGGACGGTCGCTTTCGACCCGTCGGCTGGCTCTATTTCATGACGACGTACGCACTCCTCGGCGAAAATCCGGTCTATCATCATGCCTTTCGCTTCGTCTTGCTGGCCGTTACGGTCAGCGCCACGTTCCTCGTCGGTCTATGGTTGAGCGGTTCCAACACAGTAGGCTTTCTCAGCGGCCTGTTCCTGATCCTGTATACGCCAGCGCTGGAGGGCTACTATCGCCTCTCCCCGTGGGAGATCCCGCTGACGATGCTGCTGGCAAGCGGTCTGGCGGCCATGGCCTTCATGTTTCGCCGTGTCTACGCAGGCAGGCAATCCACGCTCGCGCTCGCCATCGGGTTTGGAGTCGCCTTCTTCGCCTTGATACTGGCCCTTGGCGCCAAGGAAAGCTCGGTCGCCTTTGCGCCTGTATTGGTTGCACTTCCGGTTGGCGCTCTCCTCACAGCGCGGTCGCCGGAGCGCAAACGTTGGCTGCGCTGGATAACGCCGCTTGCCGTCATCCTGTTGATCGTCTATGCAGCTTACCTGTTGGTCATCCTCGCCAATCATGCGACCGAACAGGGCTATGGCTCAAACTATGGCTCCGGGGGAATCGCGATCTTTTTGCGCAATCTGGTCGCTTACTGCTGGGCGATCCTGCGAAACTACAACCTGTTCCTACTGATCGGCTTGGCGTCGTTCGCGAGCCGGTTGCGCACCCACTGGCAAACACGCCAGCCGCTGAGTGCGACGGATTATTGGCAGCTCGTGTTGTTGCTGATGACAGCAGTCGGGGTCATCTTCCAGTCGCCGTTTCGGGCCATTATTGAGCGTTATCTTCTGCCCTACGTCCTGGGATTAGCGATCTTTCTGGGATTAGAGGCTCGCCACATCATCCTCTACCTCAACCAATGGCACGGCCTTCGACGCCGGGGGCTGGTCGTCGTGCTCGTGATGGGCGGTGTTTTCCTGCTTTGGGAAACCGTGCCCACGGGGCTTATCAACTACGAGTGGGTGCGCCAGCGCGAGAATTCGAGCTATCAGACGATGCAGTACATCGCGGCACATGCAGAACCGGGCGCGCGCATCTGGACGAACCTGTCACGCTCAGGCGACTACGCGGAACTCATATCGGGCATCGGGCGGGTGCAGCGTATTTTCTTCGAGCGCGACGATCTCGCGATTCTCTCTCTGAGCGATGATTCGTCTCCAGGGTGTTGTGAGGCGGGGGATTGGATCATCCTATGGGATCATGGGGCAGCGCTAGCGCCTGAACAGGCAGTTGGTGAATTGGGAAATAGCATCCGCCTTGAACAGGAATATGACTACACGGCTTATCGACTGTTCTCCCCGGCAACGCTCATAGAGAGTATCCTCCTCAACGGGCCAATGCACTTGCCCGAACGTGCCCCAAAGTCCAGCTATTCATATACGTGGTATATATATCATCTACCCAGTGGTGATTCCTCAGAGGCAGCATCATGAGGCAATTGAGTCCCGCCCAAACCATGACGAAGACCGGATTAGTCCTCATTTGCCTCGCGGCGACCATTGCGAGTGGTTGGCTTATTGGACGCGGGATGACGCAAAACGTCATCCTGCTGCTGATGGTGCCGCTGCCCATCCTTGCGCTCGCACGCCCCGACCTGTTCGTCTACGCGCTGCCGCTTGCCCTGGCACTGCCACGCGGCGACTATTTACCCTTTGGTCTCAATCCGACCGTGCTCGTCCTTGGTTTGCTTCTGATGGCGATTCTGCTCAAGTCGGTCACCGGCGACGTCCCCAAGAACAGCATCTTTCATCCGCTGCTTATTCCGCTAGGCCTGGTCATCGGCGTGGTCGTCGTCCATGCAATTGTCTACGGCGGAGAATCAGTTGAACTACTGACCAACATGGGATCGGCCTTGCCCGCTTTCATCATCGGGTTGTGGATAGCGCACGACAAGAACTCGATACGCCACTTCGGCCTGGCAGTCGACGTGAGCGGCGTCCTCTTGATGACCGGCGTCTTGATCACGACACTCGCGAGTCTGCAGGATTCGAGTATTGTGGAGAACTCCGCCTATCTGGTCCTGCGCTCGTGGGAACTCAATCCGTTTTATGGCGGTTCTGGCAACTGGATGTCGGTGGCGATCATCCCGGTTGCATTCGCCGTAGTGCGCATCTTTCGCGGAGAAGGTTCATTCGTTCGCAGCGCCTTCGCTTATTACACGGTCGCCAGTTTCTTTCTCCTGTCCACGCTCCAGAATGCGCGTGCCGGATGGCTGGTGCTGCTGATCGCATTCTTGTTTGTATTCCGGATGAAATCGACCCGGAACACGTCTTCCACGGTCAGAACGCTGGTCGCAACCGCCGTGTTAGCGGGTATCGCATTGATCCTGATCAGCATCTATTCCGATGCCGCCGTGCATATTTCGTCTCGACTTGGAGAATTGTTTGCGTCTGACCGCTTTCTAAACCGCACCTATATCTGGCCTGAAGCGATCAATCGTATCTTGCAGGCGCCGATCACAGGCAATTCGGTGGCGACCGGGCAGGCGTATTTTGCGCATAATGCCTACCTGGATTTCGCGATCATCTTCGGCATCCCATTTGCCCTCATGCTCGCGATCGCGCTTGTGATCATTACGCTGAATAGTTTTCGGGCGCTCGCGAATTTGGACGAGCAGGCGCATCCACTGGTTACCATGGGCATGGCTGTCGGCGTCTGGTTATCCCTGCTGTTCAACATGGCGGTACCTTCGTTCATTGGCGATCCATTCTTCAACGCGTTTTTCTGGGTGTGCGCAGCCATCCTTTGCATGGTCAGTGGCCGTGCGGCGCCACGCCCTGGCTTAAGATGAGCACCATCACAGACCAGATACCGCCCAAGGCAAAGCACGAAGGGAACACAGTCCTGTTTGTTCAATTGGGCGGTGGTGTTTCTGGGTCTGGTGAAAGCCTGCGCCTGTTGGTTGAACATCTTGTGGCGAGTGGCTATCACTGTGCAGCGTTGATCGGGAGCGAAGGCCCGCTGTGCGAAGCCCTGCGCGATCTCGGGGTCGATTGCCGTGCGGGTGTGATTGCAGCCGCCGGTCATAACGAGCCGAATCCGCTGCGATTGGCGGACGTGATCCGCTTCTTCGTGTCCCTGCCGCGCAGCCTGCGGCACTTCATCGCTTATGCCAGGACGATCAGACCCGATCTGGTCTATCTGAACACCAGTGTCTTGTTAGGGCCAGCAATCGCCGCCAGGCTCATGGGCTTGCCGGTCGTCTGGCATGTGCGCGAGCCTCCGGGACACCGAGGGCTGCTGCCGTTCCTCACCAAGTCTGCTATACGACTGCTGGCATCACAGATCATCGCCAACTCCAACTACGTCGCGGGCTGTTTTGGCCCTCTGCCGAAACTCCACACAATCTACAACGGCGTCAATCTTGAGCGCTTCAATCCACAGCGCGTTGAACGGGGTGCCCTTCGAGGGGAATTCGCCATCCCGGACGAGGCGCCCGTCATCACCATGATCAGTGTCATCGACGCGGGCAAGGGGCACTATTTGCTGCCGCAGGTTGCCGCCAAGGTGATCGAGACTTACCCTGATGCTCGCTTTGTGGTGGTCGGCGGCTCGGCTATCCCGCGCGGTTATGCTCAAAGCTGGCGGGGTCGGCTGCGTCGTTTGTTAGGCCAGGAATATGACCCTGAACTCAAGCTTCACCGTCTGGTCGAAGAGAGTGGTCTAGTCGGCCGCTTCATTTTCACAGGCTTTCGCACCGATACCCCGCAGATCCTCGCCGATACGGACATCTTGCTGTTTCCGTCGATCGTGCCGGAGGGTTTTGGCCGCCCGATGGTCGAAGCGGGTGCGATGGAAGTGCCCGTCATTGCCTCGCGGATCGGGCCACACGCCGAAATCATCCTGCACGGCGAAACCGGGCTCCTCACAGCGCCGAACAACCCAGACGAGATCGCTGAGGGCATCCTGAACCTGCTGGATCAGCCGGACTTTGCACGGCGACTCGGCAAAGCCGCAAGAGCGCGCGTTTATGCGAATTTTAGTGACGAGCAGTACGCTGCCGGAATAGACCAAGTCTTGAGACAGATTCTTCAAGAATGACTGTACCCGGCACGAAGCTCGTCAAGCGCATCGGCTACGCACAATTCTCCATCATCGTCGTCTTCCTGATCACGCTCCCGCTGCTGAGTTGGGGGCCAGGCACGAACGTCGCGGGCGGCGATGGGCAGGTGATCTATGCTTACGTGCGCTCAGTGGTCATGGATGGCGATCTCGATTTGGAAAACGAGTATCGTTATCGCTGGCCGATGGTGGGTCTCTATGGCCTCATCCGCGACCAGGGGACCGATCATCTGATCACGGCGGTCGATCAGGAGCAGGCGTCGTACAAAGACCCTGATAGCCGTACTGATCCGAATTTCGGGTTGCCGTCGGCGTTGTTCATGGAGCGCACGGCGACCGGCCATTTTGCGAATCAACATGCCGTGGGGCCAGCCGTGTTGTGGCTGCCATTCTTCCTGTTGGGGCATGCTGCCGCCGGACTGTTGAACATGGTCGGCGTGCCCGTTCCGCTGGATGGCTTCAGTCTCCCTTATACGATTGCCGTCGGCTTCGGCACGGCCTGTATGGTGCTGGCCGCTTTGCTTCTCACCTATCGAATCCTGCTTCGCTACGTTTCGGCTGCGGCAGCCGCACTCGCCGTCATCACCATCTATCTCGCATCGCCGCTGATCGTGTATGCGATCCAGACGCCGATCTCGGCCCATGGGCCAGCAGCATTCACGGTCGCGCTTTTCCTGTATCTCAGTGTTCCCATTCTCGACTCAGAAGCGAATACGCAAGGCCAGTCGTGGCCTCGCTCTTTGCTGTGGGGCGTTGCAGCCGGCCTGATGATCATCGTGCGACTGGAATCAGTCGTCTTGCTCATTTTGGTCGGCGCAGCACTCTTGAAAGATATTTGGATCAGACGCCAAGGCGGCTCTCTGGATCTTTCGTGGCTGTGGCGCTACGTCGCTTTCGCTGCCGGATTCGGCATCGGCCTCTTGCCGCAGTTGGTGACCGGATGGGTGATTTACGGCGCGCCCTGGATCACGTTTTATCCTGCCTATGATGCGATCGGCGGACAGTCGGGCATCGTCGACTTGACCTCGCCCCATTGGTTCGACGTTTTGTGGTCGACCAATAAAGGTCTGTTCGCGTGGCATCCCATCCTGCTGCTGGCAACCGTGGGCTTGATCCTGTTCTGGCGGCGGCAGCGACTACTGGCGGGCGCTTTGCTCTTGGCCTTGCTGGCGCAGGTCTACATCGTGGGAAGTTGGAGCTGGTGGCACGGCGCAGTCAGCTTCGGCCAGCGCTTTTTCGTGAATTTCGCGCCCGTCTTCATACTCGGATTGGGCTGGCTCATCGCACAGCTTCAACGCCGAGTCAGTCTGCACGTCCTGGCTGTGGCATGCGTCGGCTTTAGCGCGTGGAATCTAGGGTTGTTCGTGCAATATGGCATAGGGCTGATCCCGCGGGATGCAGGGTTCCAGTGGGCCGATGTCCTCTATAATCAGTTTGTCTTCATCCCCAGGCTGATCTGGCACTATGGAGGCGTGCCGGGATTGATGGTCGTCGTCGGGCTTGCGGCAGCGGTCATCGTGATCGCCGTCAGCCTGTATCGCAGTCCGCAGCCGATTGAGCGGGCGCGCCGGCCCTGATGGCGCGAGAATCAAAGTGAGATCTTGAGTCCATGCTGAAATTCTCGATCGTGACTCCCTCCTACAATCAGGCTCAATTCATCGGCGAGACGATCGACAGCGTCCTTGATCAGGCCTATCCCCAGGTCGAATACATTGTGATGGACGGCGGCTCCAACGACGGCACGGTCGACATCCTGCGGCGCTATGACGATCGTATCCAATGGGTTTCCGAGGCTGACGATGGGCAGTCCGATGCGATTGAAAAGGGCTTTGCCAGGGCGAGCGGCGACATCTATGCCTGGCTGAATTCGGACGACACATATCTCTCGAACACATTTACCTCCGTCGCTGACTTCTTTGAAGCACACCCGGACGTGGATCTAGTCTATGGCGATCTCAATCACATCGCCTCGGATGGTCATTTGCTGAGCAGCAGGCAGGCGCCCGACTTTGACGCCGAGATGCTGAAGCAGTGGTGTTATGTGCCGCAACCGGCCACCTTTTTTCGACGCCAGCTTTGGGAAGCCGTCGGCGGGTTGGATCGACGTTTGCATCATGCGATGGATTGGGACTTGTGGCTGCGGATGGCGCAGAAGGGCAAGGTGTGCAGGCTGCCCGTGACTCTTGCCAATTTTCGCTGGCACAATCGCAGCAAATCGATTGCGCTCGCCTATGGTCAGAATTATGAAGCGATCTTCGTGGTGCGTTCACGTTACGGGCACTTCAGCCGCCTTGAGAACGCGCGCGATTTCTTGACCAGCACGACGCGGGCGACTCTGCGCGCGCTCTGGTATCGCCTTCGGAATTACACCTAGTGCGCATCCTTCACGTCATACCGTCACTGGGGCCGCGCCGCGGCGGGCCGAGCCAGGCCGCAAAGGCCATGTGCCGCGAACTGGCCGCGCTTGGGATGGACGTAACGATCGTTGCTTCGGACGACGATGGCCCGGCTGCCCATCAGGAGGTGCCGCTGAATCAGCCGCTCGTGGCGGATGGCTACACGACCATCTATTTTCGCAGAACCGCGGCGGAGTACACGTTTTCGGCGCCGATGATTGGATGGGTGACCCGCCATCTGCGCGAGTTCGATTTCGTGCACGCCCACGCACTGTTCTCGTTCGCGCCCGCGCTGGCGGCCTTCGCGGCGCAGCGGCACAAAGTCCCCTACGCGATCACGCCGCATGGCATTCTTCGACCGTGGGGCATCCAGAAGCGGCGCAGCCGGATGAAGCAGCTCTCGTTCAATCTGGTCGAGCGCCAGATGCTCAACGGCGCGGCCTTCATCCAGGTGACGAGCAACGTAGAAGCCGACGAAATCCGCGCCATGGGCATAGCGCGCCCGATCGAGGTCGTCTATCTGGCGGTGCGCGATGCGGATGGCATCCGTGATGATCAAAGCGCGGCGTGGGCAGAGCCTGACGACACGATCCGTGTCTTGTTCCTCGGCCGTTTCGACCCGGTGAAAGGGTTGGATCTGCTGCTGCCCGCCTTTGACGAGGCGCGCCAGCACATACCCAAGATGAAGCTACTGCTGGCGGGTGGCGGCGATTCTGCCTACAAGGATTGGATCGTTTCAGAGATCGCGCGTCTAGAGTTGGAAGAGCATGTATCCCTGCTGGGCTTTCTGGACAATCCGGGCAAGTGGGATGCCCTCTCGCGCTGCGACATGCTGGTCGCGCCATCGTATACGGAGAGCTTCAGCATGTCGGCGGTCGAGGCGATGGCTGCCGGAAAGCCGGTTATCATCTCCGATCAGGTGGCGATCCACGACGTGATCGCGGAGGCACAGGCGGGCCTGATCGTGCCATGTGACGTTCATCAGTTGGCGCAGGCGATCTGGATGCTGGCGGCTGATGCGGATGTCCGGCGCGTGATGGGTACGCGCGGACGCCAGCTTGTCGAAGCGCAGTTCGCCGCCGGGCAGATGGGGCGATCCTTGCTCGATTGCTATCAACGCTATGGGAGCGGAAAGTAGCGCCGCCTCACGCACCGGGTGGCGGCTGCGGAATCTGGTCGTATGGGAGTGCTGACTTGGCGCGCTGCCGCTGCTCCCAGATCAACGCGTCGATGTAGAAGCGGAACCAGAATCCCTGTAGAAAATGGAAGATGAGGCCCTCGACACCATCGAGAAAGCCCAGGCGCAAGAAATAGCGATAGCAGAAATAAGCAAAGACGCGCAGGAAGAGCGGCAACCGATAGAACAGGTTGGTCTTGGCCCAACGTCGCTGCTCAATCGGCGAGCCGAACAGGTTCTCGCTGACGTGCTGGTCGGGCTGTGGCAGCCGATCGCCTTGTTGGGCCAGTTCCAGCTTGGCCCAGCGGACATGTCTCAGCGTCCACGTTTCCAGATCCGTGCTGATCCTGTCGATCAGATCGCCATCGAGCTTCTCCACACCGCCCGGCACGACGTAGTGCTGATCGTAGAGGCGCTCTTCACAGGCGCCGCGCTCGCGCCGGAAGAGCCGCAGGTGAAAGACCGGGTAATGTCCGCCGTGGCGAATCCAACGCCCCATAAACATGGTGCGCCGCGCCATCAAGCAGCCATCGATATTGTCCGGCGGCAACTGAGCAAAAAACTCGTGGATGGATTGGCGCAGCTCCGGGCTAACGACCTCGTCGGCGTCGATGTGGAAGACCCAGTCATGCGCAAGCGGTAGCTGTGTCTGCGCCCAATTGCGCTGGGCGGCGTAATTCTCGAATGGGTGCACCTCGATCTTGTCAGCGTACTTCTGAGCGATGGCGAGCGTGCCGTCCGTGCTGTGCGAATCGACGACGATGATTTCGCCCACCCAGCCAAAGACGCTCTTCAGGCCGTCCTCAATCAACTGCTCGTCGTTGTAGGTCAGGAAGATGACGGAAATCGGCAGCATGGCGGCTCACTGGACATCGGATCGAGAAGCTGTCATCAGCGTATCGCAGATGCGATCGAGCGGCAAGCCTGTCAAGTGGATGGTAGATGCGCCTTGCGTAGGCACTGCCGAGACATGAATCGGGGCGCAGGCATGCTGCACCCCGATCAGACAGATTCAGTTTACGCCGCGCTCGATCAGGCTCAGGCGGCCTGGACGACAGCGCCGTTCTCGAACTGGCTGTTGTAGAGTTCGGCGTAGAAGCCACCCTGCATCAGCAGTTCTTCGTGCGTCCCCTGCTCGACGATGTCGCCATCGCGCATGACCAGGATCAGGTCGGCGTTGCGAATGGTGGACAGGCGATGCGCGATGATGAAGCTGGTGCGATTCTGCATTAGCCGATCCATCGCCTGCTGGATCAAGACCTCGGTGCGCGTGTCGACCGAGCTGGTCGCCTCATCGAGGATCAGCATCTGCGGATCGGCCAGGATGGCGCGGGCGATGGTCAACAACTGCTTCTGCCCCTGGGAGACGTTGCTGGTTTCCTCATTGAGCACCGTGTCGTAGCCATCGGGCAGCGTGCGCACGAAGTGATCGACGTGGGCGGCGATGGCCGCTTCGATGACCTCGTCGTCGGTCGCGTCCAGACGGCCATAGCGAATGTTCTCCATGATGGTGCCGTTGTAGAGCCACGCATCCTGCAAAACCATGCCGAACAGCTTGCGCAGATCGTGACGGCTGAAGTCGCGGATGTCGTGCCCGTCGACCAGGATGGCGCCGCTGTTGACGTCGTAGAAGCGCATCAGCAGCTTGACCATGGTCGTCTTACCGGCGCCGGTCGGGCCGACGAGGGCGATCTTCTGCCCTGGCTCGATCTTGGCCGAGAAGTCGCGAATGATGACTTTGTCCGGCGAGTAACCGAACTCCACATGCTGGAATTCGACATGGCCCTCGACGTCGGACAGCTTGATCGGGCTTTCGGCATCGGCGATCTCTTCCGCCTCGGCCAGGAAGGCGAAGACGCGCTCGGCGGCGGCAGCCGTCTGCTGCAGCACGTTGGAGATGTTCGCGATCTGCGCGATCGGCTGCGTGAACGAGCGCGAATACTGGATGAAAGCCTGAATATCGCCGACGGTGATGGCGTTGTTGACGGCCAGGTAGCCGCCGAGGATCGTCACGGCGACGTAGCCCAGGTTGCCGACGAAGGACATGACCGGCATCATCATGCCGGAGAGGAACTGCGACTTCCAGGCCGACGAATAGAGCGTTTCGTTGTACTCGTCGAACTTCTCGATGCTCTTCTCTTCGCCGTTGAACGCCTTCATGACGTTGTGGCCGCTGTACATTTCCTCGACGTGGCCGTTGACGTGGCCGAGGTAATCCTGCTGCTCGCGGAAATACTTCTGCGATTTGCCAACCACGACCGCGATGATGCCAAGCGACAGCGGGATGATCAGGGCCGAGGCGAGCGTCATGATCCAGCTGATCGACAGCATCATGATGATGACGCCGATCATCATGGTCACGGACGTCACGATTTGCGACAGGCTCTGATTGAGCGTCTGGCTGATGGTATCGACGTCGTTGGTGATGCGCGAGAGCACCTCACCCTGATTGGTGCCGTCGAAGTAACGCAGCGGCAGCCGGTTGATTTTCTCGGCGATGTCCTTGCGCAGATTGTAGGTCACCTTCATCGAGACGCCAGCCATGATCCAGCCCTGGATGTAGGCGAACAGGGCCGAGACGATGTACAACCCCGCCAGGATAAGGACAATGTTGCCGATGTACTCGAAGTCGATGCCGGTGCCCGTGCCAGAGATCTGGCCAATGACGCCCTCGAACAGCTTGGTCGTCGCCTGGCCCAGAACCTTCGGCCCGACGATCGAGAAGAGCGTGGAGGCCATGGCGAAAATCAGGACGATGCCGATCGATACTTTGTAGACGCTCAGGTAGCCGATCAACTGGCGCATCGTGCCTTTGAAGTCGCGTGCTTTTTCGCCGCCACCCATCGCTGGGCCGCCCATCATCCCGCCCGGACGGCCCCCCATCGGGCCTCGCTGTTGGTCGCCGCGATTGTGCCCCATCATCATGATGCAAGTTCCTCCATACGCAATTGTGACAGGGCAATCTCCCTGTAGATTTCACAGCTCTCCATCAGTTCTTCGTGTGTGCCTTTGCCGACGATCCTGCCCTCATCGAGCACGATGATCTGTTCGGCGTTCCTGATTGTGGAGACGCGCTGCGTCACGATCAGGATGGTGCTGGCATCGGTCTGCGCTTTCAGCGCGCGGCGCAGGGCGGCGTCGGTTTTGAAATCGAGCGCTGAGAAACTGTCGTCGAAGATGTAGATCGGCGCCTGTTTGACCAGCGCACGCGCAATCGACAGGCGCTGGCGCTGGCCGCCGGAAACATTCGTCCCACCTTGCGAGATCTCGGTCTCCAGGCCGTCCGGCTTCTCACTGATGAAGTCGGTTGCCTGGGCGATGTCGGTCGCCTGGGTGATGACGGACTCGTCCGCGTACTCGTCGCCATAGCGCAGATTGCTCTCGATGGTGCCCTGGAAGAGCATCGCCTTCTGCGGGATGTAGCCGATGTTCTCGCGCAGGTCATGCTGCGTTACGTCGCGAACGTCGACACCATCGACCAGAATGGCGCCATCGGTCACGTCGTAGAAGCGCGGGATCAGGTTGACAACCGTCGACTTGCCGGAGCCGGTCGAGCCGATGAAAGCGGTCGTCTGGCCGAGCTGCGCGGTGAAGTTGATGTCGTGCAGCACGTCCTCTTCCGCACCGGGGTAGCGGAATGAGACGTGGCGGAACTCGACCGTGCCGCTGAACGGTTCGGGGAAGCGTTTCGCCTGTTTCGGGTCGTGGATGACCGTCCCGGTGTCCAGAACCTCGGCGATACGATCCGCGGAGACGGACGCCCTCGGCAGCATGATGAACATGATCGACATCATCAGGAAGCCCATGACGACCTGGATGGCATACTGCATGAAGGCGATCATGTCGCCGACCTGCATCGACGCCTGCGCGACCTGATGCGCGCCGACCCAGACGATCAACAGCGTGACGCCGTTCATGATGAGCATCATCATCGGCATCATGAAGGCCATGATGCGGGTGACGAACAGATTGTTGTTGGTCAGGTCCTGATTCGCCTTGTCGAACCGCTGCTCCTCGAATGCCTGTGTGTTGAAGGCGCGGACGACCATCATGCCGGACAGATTCTCGCGCGTGACCAGGTTGAGCCGGTCGATCAAGCTCTGGATCAGCCGGAACTTGGGCAGCGCCGTCGTGAAGATGGCGAAGATCAGACCCATGAGGACGACGACCGCCAACGCGATGATCCACCACATCGAGGCGTCCGTGTTGAGCGCCTTGATGATGCCGCCGACGCCCAGAATCGGCGCGTAGATGACCAGGCGCACCATGAGGACGATCAGCATCTGCAACTGGGTGATGTCGTTGGTCGTGCGCGTGATCAACGAGGCGACGGAGAACTTGTCAAACTCCGTGTTCGAGAAGCCCTCGACCTTCTTGAAGACATCCCGGCGCAAATTGCGCGCCGACCCGGCGGCCACACGGGCCGCCAGGAAGCCGACGGCGACCGTCGACGCCGCCGACAGGAGCGACAGCCCCAGCATGATCAGGCCGGTGTCGAGGATGTAGGTGTTCTGCAGATTGGCCGTGTCCATCCCCAGTGCGGCGTATTCCGTTTTGACGGCGCCGACCGCCGACTGGACGATCATGTTGTCGTCCATTGCCGCGAAGCGCTCGTTGATGTTGTTGAGCAGCGGCGTGCGAACGATCGACGGCAGCCCGGAGAGCAGGGCGAACACGTCGGTGCCTTCTGGCAGGCTGGACAGGTCAAAGCCCGAACCCGCGCCGAGCTCCGCCGCCTTCGACGGATCGGCCATCACCTGCTCGATGCCGGTGACCGCCAGGAAGGCCTTGCCCATGATCGGGTTGAGCTGTTCGATGACCGCTGCGTCGTTGTCGTTGAGCACGTAGATCGGCTCATCGGCGAGCACAGGGTACTGCTCAAGATATTGGTCGTAGTCCGCCGAGTCCGAATCGACCAGGGTATAAGCGGCGAGCACTTGTGCTTGCGCGTCACCGCTCATGAAGAGCGTCAGTTTATCCATTGTGCTCTGGCGCAGCGCCATGGGCACCGCGTCTTCGACGCCGCCCTGCTGAATGCCGACGTTGACGATGCGGCCCATGTAGTCGGGCAGGGTCAGGTCGGCCATTGCCTGGACGAAAAGCAGGGCGACGGCGAGGAGGACAATGGGGAGAAATGGCTTGAGATACTTCGCCAAGCGTGCCATAGGGAATCTGTCTGCTTACCTCTCTAGTGTTTCTTCGGGCATGACTTGCAGAATGCGCTGAAGTGCAGCGAGGAAGATCTCGCCTGCCTCCAGCTCTTCGGATGTGAGCGGTTCCAGAACTTCCGCCATATTGCTGATGAATTGCTCGTGAACCGCTTGTGCATGTTCCATGCCTTCAGGTGTGAGCTCCAGCAAGGTCTGACGTCGATCATTGGGGTCCGGCGTGCGGACGATCCAGCCGCGATCGACCAATCTCTGAATAAGGGTGCTGGCGGATTGCAGGCTTACCTTGCGCCGCTTCGCCAGCTCACTGACGGTAAACGGACGATCCCGGTACTGCATGAGCACCATGATCTGAGCGAATGTTCCATCCTCGTCGCTCGAATCGCGCATGCGTGTGCCAATGACTCTGCCGAGCAGGGGCAGGGTCTTGAACAGCGCGCTGGCTGTGGCATATGGGGTCGGACTATGTGCCATTGACTTTATCAATTCCCATGATAGTCATTAAAGCTGATTGTCAGTCTAGTTGAGTATTTCAGCGAAGTCAATGAAGCAAAGGCCGTTACCGAGATTTCTTACGAAACTCCGATATTGTGAAGGGTTGCCGAAGGCCGAAATGGGGCAATTTTCCCCTCAGATTCGTGGAAATGACGGTAATCTTTTGAGCGTCACCTCATGCAATTCTTAGAAAAGGGCTATATGCTCTACCCATCCCTGAAGATTGTGTTGTTAAAGTAAACTCGTACCGCAGCGAATGACGGAAACACCAGTTGCAGACATTGACAGGTGGCACCTCCGCGCCGGATCGCTTCGTTCTTTCTGGCGGCGTGTGGCGCCGTTTGCATCCGGGGCCTTCGCGACACTGGTGATTCTGCTGCTCTACGGCCTGCTGGTTCCCGTCCCCACTCTGATCACCACTAATGACGTCAACAACGCGATTGCCCAGGCGATGGCCTCGGCGACGCCGCGCCCGGCGCTTTCGGCGCAGGTCTACGAGATCATCCGCCCCTCGCTCGTGCTGATCGAAACCAACGTCACGGCGCCCGGCGCCGATCTCATTCGCTACCAGCCGGACACGCCCGCCAGCCCGTTCCAGCAGGTGCAGGATGACGGCGTCGGCAGCGGCGTGATCGTCAATGATGCCGGGGACATCCTCACCAGTCTGCATGTGCTCAATAGCGCCAACAACATCCGCGTGACGTTCGCCGACGGCACGGTCGCCCTGGCTGAGATCATCGGCACGCTATCGGATAACGACATCGCGGTGCTGCGTGCCGCCACACTGCCGGAGGTCATCGTTCCGGCGACATTGGGCAACCCGAATGCGATGCGGGTCGGCGACGAAGCCTACGTCGTCGGCCATCCTTTCGGGCTGTACGGCTCGATGAGCGCCGGGATCATCTCCGGCTTCAACCGCACTTACCAGCCGCCGACCAGCCCGGAACCGGTCGAGAATCTGATCCAGTTCGACGCCGCCACCAATCCCGGCGCATCCGGCGGGCCGCTGCTGAATCGCTACGGACAGGTGGTCGGCATCGTCACCATGCTGCTCAACCCGACCGGGCAGGACGTGTTTGTTGGGATCGGCTTCGCCGTGCCGATCACCGCGGCGGGCGGCGCGGCCGGGCTGCCACCTCAGTAGGCAAGAGACAGAAGTCCGCGAGCATTCGACCGACTTAGCCAGGGAAGCGCCGATGAATAATCATGAGAACAGCACACCCGTCGAGCAGGTGATCTACGAGGTCAAGAAGGTGATCGTCGGCCAGGATCATCTGTTGGAGCGGCTCATCATCGCGCTGCTGGCGCGCGGTCACATCCTGGTCGAGGGCGTGCCGGGGCTGGCGAAGACGATGGCGATCAAGACGCTGGCCGGGGCGATTGGCGGCGAGTTCAAGCGCATCCAGTTCACGCCCGACCTGGTGCCCGCCGATCTGGTGGGCACGCGCATCTACAACCAGAAGACGGGCGAGTTCAACACCTCGCTCGGCCCGGTGTTCACCAATCTGCTGCTGGCGGATGAGATCAACCGCGCGCCCGCCAAGGTGCAGAGCGCGCTGCTGGAAGTGATGCAGGAGCACCAGGTGACGATCGGGCGCGAGACGTATCGCGTGCCTAATCCGTTCCTCGTGCTGGCGACGCAGAACCCGATCGAAGCGGAAGGCACATATCCGCTGCCGGAAGCGCAGGTCGACCGCTTCATGCTCAAGGTCATGGTCGGCTACCCGTCGCCGACTGAGGAGTTCGTGATTGTCGAGCGCATGACGGGCGCGCTGCAGAAAGTCCAGCAGGTGCTGACGACCGAGCAGTTGGTGGCGCTCCAGAGCGAGACGGACAACGTCTACGTCGACCCGGCGCTGATCGAATATGCCGTGCGCATGGTGACGGCGACGCGCAAACCACAGGACTACGGTTTGAAAGAGCTGGGGCACTACATCATGTTTGGCGCCAGCCCGCGCGCCTCGATCAACCTGATCCTGACGGCACGAGCGCTGGCCCTGATCCGCGGGCGCAATTACGCGCTGCCGCAGGACGTGCTGGATATGGCGCTGGACGTCATGCAGCACCGGCTGGTGCTCTCCTATGAGGCGCTCTCGGACAACGTGAGCGCGGCTGACCTGTTGAAGAAGATCGTCGCCCGCATTCCAGTTCCTTCGGTAAGCGCCAATGAATTCAGCGACCAACACACAACTTCCTGAGCGCATTCTTCAGCGCCTCGACTGGCAGGTGATTCGCCGCCTGGATGGTCTGCTGCAAGGTGATTACCGCAGCCTGTTTTACGGCTACGGCATCGATTTTGCCGACCTGCGCGAATACCAGCCCGAAGATGACATCCGCTATATCGACTGGAACGTCACCGCGCGCATGGATCATCCCTACGTGCGCAAATACATGGAAGATCGCGAGGTCACGGCCTGGTTCCTGCTCGACCTCAGCCCGTCGATCGACTTTGGCGGTGAGCAGGCGCTCAAGCGCACGGTGCTGATCGATTTCGTCGCAACGCTGGCGCGCCTGCTGACCCGGCATGGCAATCGCGTCGGCGCCATCTTCTACGGCAGCAAGATTGAGCGTATCATCCCGCCGCGCGGCGGGCGCCTTCAGGTGCTGCGGCTGATCAACGATCTGCTCAAGCAGCCGAGCCTGACGCGCGCGCCGCTGACCAATCTCGCACCGCTGATCGGTGGCGGGCTGCACACGATCAAGCAGCGCTCGCTCGTGTTCCTCATCTCGGATTTCATCGCCGAGCCCGGCTGGGAGCGCTCGCTATCACTGCTCAACCAGCGGCACGAAGTCCTGGCGATCCGCCTGTGGGACCCGCGCGAAGTCGAAATCCCGGATATCGGCCTCGTCATTATGGAAGACTCGGAAACGGGCGAGCAGATCTACGTCGATACGCACGACCGGCGCTTCCGCAGCCGCTTCGCGGAAGCCGCTCGCCAGCGCGAGGCCGAGTTGGAGGCGACCTTCAAACGTACGGGCGTCGCCCAGCTTGCGCTATCAACTGAAGATGACCTCGTCGCCGCCATCGTCCGCTTTGCCGCCGTGCGCCAGCGGCTGCGACGATCGTCTTAGGGCTGCGCATGACTTTCATCTGGCCCCCGATGCTGCTCCTGCTCGTGCTCGTCCCGGTACTGGTGGCGCTCTACGTCCGCGTCCAGCAGCGTCGCCGCCGCTTGATCGCGAGCTACGGCGGCAGCATGCTCAAGCCCAGCCGCGAGCTGCGCGGCGCCAACGATCGTCGCCACATCCCGCCGTTGTTCTTCCTGATCGGCCTCACGATCCTGATCTTCGCGCTGGCGCGGCCAGAGACGGTCGTCGGCGTGCCGCGCATCGAAGGCACGGTCATCCTCGCGTTCGATATATCGGGCAGCATGGCGGCGGACGACCTGGAGCCGACGCGGCTGGAAGCGGCCAAGGCTGCGGCACAGGCGTTCGTCGAGCGCCAGCCGCCGAGTGTGCGCATCGGCGTGGTCGCTTTCAGCGACAGCGGATTGGCGATTCAGCAGCCGACCTACAACCAGGAAGACATCCTGGCCGCCATTCGCCGCCTCGACCCGGCGCGCGGCACCTCGCTCGGCAACGGGATGATCGTCTCGCTCGACGTGATCGAGGCGCGACCCGCGGAGACCAACTTCTACAGCAATCCGACGCCGCAGCCGACACCATCGCCAACGCCTGTCCCGGCGGGAACCTATCAGGCGGGCGTCATCGTCATGCTGACGGATGGCGAGAACACCGACGCGCCCGATCCGCTGGAAGTGGCGCAGGCCGCCGCTGACCGGGGCGTGCGCATCTACCCGATCGGCATCGGCAGCCCGACGGGGACGGTCTTGAACATCGAGGGCTTCAACGTCTTCACGCAGCTTGACGAAGCGCTGCTGCGTGAGATCGCCGGGCGGACGGGCGGTACGTATTTCAACGCCGCCAGCGCCGAGGAATTATTAGACATTTACGACAATCTCGACCGCGAGTTCGTGATCACACCAGAGCCGATGGAGATCACGCCGCTGCTGGCAGGCCTGAGCATCCTCATGCTGCTGACCGGCGGGGTGCTGTCGATGCTCTGGTTCGGTCGCGTGCCGTGATCGATGACTGAGGCGGAGGGAGTGTGCCAATGGACTTACTATGGCCCGGCATTTTGCTGCTCTTAGGTTTGATCCCGCTGCTGATTGTGGTCTATCTGTGGGCGTTGCGGCGGCGCAAGGTGGCCGTGCGCTATTCCAGCCTGGCGCTGGTCAGGGCGGCACTGCCTCGCTTCTCACGCGTGCGTCGTCACCTGCCGTTCGGCCTGTTCCTGACCGCGCTCGCCAGCCTGATCATCGCCTTTGGCCGTCCGGTCGCGGTCGTGGCCGTGCCGACCAACCAGACGACGATCATCCTGGCGATAGACGTCTCCGGCAGCATGTGTTCCGGCGACATCGAACCGAATCGGCTGCAGGCGGCTGAGGCGGCGGCTGTGTCGTTCATCCGCAGCCAGAAGGCCAGCACGCACATCGGCGTGGTCGCCTTCTCCGGGTTCGCGGAAGTCATCCAGCCGCCGACGACCGATCAGCGCGCACTGGAATCCGCCATCGACAGCCTGCTGACCGGGCGCTGGACGGCGATCGGCAGCGCGGTGCTCAAGTCGATCGACGCCATTTCCGAGATCGACGAGAACGTGTGGCCGAGCGTCGGCCCCGATTCGTCGCCCGTGCAGCCCGATCCGGTGCCTGCCGGTGCCTATGCGCCGAGCATCATCGTCTTGCTGACGGACGGCGCCAGCAATGCCGGGCCGGAGCCTCTGATCGCTGCTCAGCAGGCGGTCGACCGCGGCGTGCGCGTGTATACGATCGGTTTTGGCACGGCTTTCGGGGCGGAGTTCGTCGGTTGTAGTCCGCGCTTCCAGGGCAATGAGCCATTCGGCGGCGGGCCGGGCTTTGGCGGGGGACCGCCAGGCGGTGGAGGCGGCGGCAGATTCCGCCGTGGGATTGACGAGGTAACGCTCCAGCGGATCGCCGATATGACCGGCGGGACGTACTACTCCGCCGAAAGTGGCAGTGAGCTGCAAAGCGTCTTCCAGAATTTGCCGACCAACATCATCCTCAAGCACGAGGTGACGGAGATCAGCGTCATCTTCACGGCGATTGGCGCTGTGTTGGCCGGGTTTGGCATCGCGCTGTCGATGTTGTGGCATCCGTTGCCATGATCCTATGAGGCGAGCGGCAGAGGGGAGTACGGCTGCCGGATCGCCTCACAGGTTTCGCGGGCAGGTTTGGAGAGCATCAAACCTGCAGCGGCGTCAGCGGAAGGCTAATCCCACGGGAAACGCATGCGCAGGAGATCGGTGTTGCCGTTGGTCAGCGGTAGCCCGTCACTCAAAGCGAGATGCGTCGCGAAGGCGGGCGCCTGCGGCCCGCGCACATACTTGATCAAGAGTTCGTTCCAGCCCGCCTTGAGGTCGACGGTCGCGCTGGTGTCCTCTTCGCCGCGATAATCCGGGCGCAGCGGCAGATAGCGCTTGCATTCGGCCTTGAGGTCACCGTTGACCCAGAACTTGAGCGGGCAGGTCGCTGATATGGCGAAGTGCACGGCCTGCTCCGATGGACTCCAGAGCCACTGCTGCACGTACATGACGCCAGCTGTGTTGAACTCGACCGGAATAGCGTTGTCGGGCGCATGCACCGTCGCCCAACTGCCAGGGCGCAGGCTGGCCGGGTCGTCCCCGCTGGCCTGTTCCGGTTCAAATGATTGTGTCATCCACACTTCTTCACTGCCATCGTCTTTGTAAGGGCCGGCGACGCGATACTTGCTGGCAGCGATCAGGGTCACCGGGACGGCGGGCTGTGCCATACGCTCGGCGACGCGCACCGAGAAGAGCAGCCGGTTCGAGATATCGAGCGTCGTCTCCGCCGGGATCGCCAGATCCCAACCGAGACGGGCCGTCTCGTAAGGCGGGATTTCGATCTGCTGCGGCGCCGGGCTGGCCCAGCCATCCGGGACGACGAACGAGCCAGTCACGAGCAGCGGATCGGGCGTCCGGTTGGTCAGTTCGGTTTCGACGTGCTTGGTCGTCTTGGCGATGACCGCCGGGCTGTCGCCGTAGTGAATGGCGACGTCCATCACACCCTGCGGATAGGACACGATCATCGGGTCGGCTTTCCAGAGTGCGGCAATACTGTCCGGCGCGTAAAGCGATTCGGGCGTCACGTCGATCACCGGGTCGTCGCCCATGTAGCCATGCGCGCGCAGCACCTTGTGCGCCATCGCGATCACGCGATCCGTCAGTTCGGTCAGGTTGGTCGGCAGCGGGTTAGTCGGCGTCTGCTCGTTGCGGATGCCGCCCCAGGAGCCATTGGTGGAGATTTCGTCGCCCAACGGCGCGATCCAATTCTCCGGCAGGCCGGATTGCCCCAGGATGATGCCAAGGTAACTGCCGAGCGTGCCGCCGGTGCAGTCGGTGTCGTAGCCGCAGTTGACGGCCTTGCAGATGGCGTCGCCGAAGTCGTCGCCATAGAGCCAGCCGATGACCTGGAAGCCCATGTTGATCGGCGAGTACTGCGCGGTGGCGTGCGGTGTCGCCTCGTAGACGGCCTGGCGCGCAGCTTTCCAATCGAGCCCGTTGGCATAGGCTTCGCGGGCCGCCCGGATGGCCTTGGCCGTCTGACTATCGGACGGGACGTAGGACAGACCGATGTCGAGCAGTTGATTGGGATCCGAGATGACGAAGGCGGCGGATTCAATCGCGGTGTTGAACAATTCGCCGTACACGCTCTCGCCGCCCGCATGATCGCAAAGGGCGTCTTCAACGGCATAGCGCACGGCAAGCTGAGGCACGCCGGGCGCGATGCAGGCCCAGATCTCGGAGCGGATCGGGCAGCCCATACAGTCTTTGAAATAGTTGTTATATGCCCCGGACACCGGCGGCACGAGACCCAGCCGCAGGTTGGTCTTGCTCATGCCGTACTCGTCCCAGTTGTAGCCGATGTGGGACAGCCAGTACTCGGCCAGATCGGCGGCTTTCAGGTCGGTGCCGACCTCTTCGAGCGCCTTGAGCCAGATGAGCTGCATCTCAAGGTCATCGTTGGGCATCCCGCCTTCTTTGACTTCGGGGTACCACCAGATGTCGAACATCTCCGGGCTGCCCCATTTTCCTTCGAGCGGAGTCCCCAACGTACCGCCGCTGTTTTTGCCCAGCCAGCAGCCGTAGATTTTATTGCGGAACGAGGGACTGTTAAGTTCAAGGCGCATAGATCACCTCACTGATTATGGATGAAAGCGATGTTTACTCGTCTGAAGATGAACGTTGAAGGCGCGATGTCACCGTGCGCGCCACAGCCGTCGACTCGCGGCGCACGAGTTCACAGGGAAGGATCACTCGACGCGGTTCGATGGGATCGGAGGTTTCCAGACGCGTATGAAGGAGTTCAAACGCCGTTCGCCCCAATTGCAGCTTGGGCTGCGCAACGGAGGTCAACGCCGGTTGCGCGTATTCCGCCAACACAATATCGTCAAAGCCAACAAATGAAATATCCCCCGGTATCGAAACTCCTCTCCTGATAGCGTGGTGCATCGCCCCCAGGGCGGTGACGTCGTTGACGGCGAAAACAGCCGATGGTGGGTCTTCAAGTTTGAGCAGCTGCGTCATGGCGTCGACGCCGCCCTGGCGCGTCAGTTCCGTCTCGACGATCAGGCGTTCGTCGACGTCCAGCCCGGCCTGGGTGAGCGCGTCCATGTAGCCACGGCGGCGGCTGAAAGCAGCATTCCGCGCGCAGATGCAGGCGATGCGGTTGTGGCCCAGTTCGAGCAGGTGATCGACGGCGATGACGGCGCCCAAGTAGGTATCGGTCGAGACGAAATCCGTCACAAGCGGTTCCATGTCGCGCCCCAGCAGGACGACGGGGATGCCCTGGGCGATCAACTCCGCCAGAAAGGCATTGCCCTCCGGAATCTCCGGTGGGGTGATGATGATGCCGTCGACCTGGTGTTCGCGCAGGGTGTTGAGCGCACGCAGCTCGCGATGCGCGTTGCCGTCGGTGTTGTAGATGAGCGCGCAGTAGCCGAATTCGTCCGCCGTATCCTGCACGCCACGCGCGATCTCCGCCGTGAACGGGTTGGCCAGATCGGACACGACAAAGCCGATCATGCCGCTGCGTTTGGTCGTCAGACTGCGTGCATTGCGGTTCGGGGAGTAGCCGAGCTCTTCAATAGCGGCGGCAATCCGGTCGGCAGATTTGCGACCGACGTAACCACTGCCATTCAAATAGCGAGAGACCGTCCCGACGGAGACTCCTGCTTTCTCTGCGACATCATAGATTGTGGCCATTGAATCCTATTTTCAGAGATAAGTGAATCTGTAACCGCTTTCACATAGCATAGCTTTGTTGTTAATTCATGTCAAATGTTCGCTCCTTTCATCTCGCTTGCATCCGCCCGAAGAATCAGCGTCTTCCCTCAGATTCGTGTTTTTTGACCAATTCGATCTACTTGACAAAGCTAAATGGGGTATGTATCTTAATGTGTAATCGGTTACACATTTTTTGGGAGATTGCCACGAATCACATCGTGTGTGACAACTATTCTGGTCTGCTCGAACGTGCTCATACAGGAGATATTTTGATGCGTTCCAAAATCTCACGTTCACTTTTCACCCTGGTGGTTTTGACCGCCGTACTATTAGTAGGTTTAGCCCCATTGCAGGCTCAACCGACCGCTACCGTCGAGTGGTGGGGTTGGAACCCCAGCATTGAACGCGCTCAGGCGTTCATCGACGCCTTCAACGTGACCTATCCTGACATCCAGGTCAACTACACCTTCAACCAGTACAACGATTATCTCAACGTCCTTCGCCTTGGCGTGACCTCCGGCTCCGATCCGGACGTGTTCGGCCTGCAGGCGGGCGCGTTGGTCTCAGAATACCAGGATTTCCTGCTCGACCTGACGCCCCTGCTGCAAGAAACCTATGGCGATAGCTGGCGCGACCGTTTCTACGCCCTCGGCATCGACCCGCTGACATCCGGCGACGTGACCTACGCGCTGCCCTGGTATCTTTCGGCGGCGGGCTACCTCTGGTATAACCAGTATCTGCTCGACCAGTACGGGCTGAGCGCACCGACCACCTGGCAAGAATGGATCGACGTCACGAAGACCTTCAACGACAACGGGATCACCGGCTTCGTTCAGGGCGCGCGTGATGCCTGGGTCAATTACGACATGTACATTGCCCTCGCCAACGAAATTGCCCCCGGCAAGATTTACCAGGCCGAGGCGGGCGAAGTGCCGTGGACCGATCCCGATCTGGTCATGGCGATGGATTACTGGCGCCAGATGTTCGAAAACGGCATCATGCAGGAAGGCGCTCTCGGCGTCGCTCAGTATCCTGATGCGCGCGAGCTGTGGATTCAGGGCAAGGCTGCCGGCATTCTGATGGGTTCGTGGAACACCGACAGCATGGAAAAGAATGCTTACGCCGTCATGCAGGAAAGCCTCGGCTTCGACGAAGTCTACTCGTTCCTGCCGTTCCTGTTCCCGGACATCAATGGGGATGGCGAGCCCGGTCGGCTGTTCGGCGGCCCGGACGTCGCCCTGGCGATCAACACCAGCACTGACGTGCCCGAAGCGGCGTGGACGTTCCTGAATTGGATGACGAGCGAAGAGGCTCAGGCGCTGCAGGGCAGCTTCCTCAACGTTCCGGCGCTGGTCGGCATTCCGCTCAACGAAGAAGCCGTCAACACCGACAGTGAGCGTGCGGCGCTGGGGCAGATCCTGAGCGACCTCGAAAACAGCATCGGCAAACGCGAATTCCTGTATCTCGACCTGCGCACGGCGCTGGCCGACGCCCTGCAAAACGTGGCAACGGGCGTTCAGTCACCTGAAGATGCGATGGCAGCGGTCGAGGCCGTCTCGCAAACCGTCGATCGCAGCGGATCATAACCCTTGAACGATCTCGCGGGTGGGCCGTGCGCTCACCCGCGATCGATTGGATGTCTCAGTAGTGAGTGGGCCTTATTGATGAATAACCATCGAACGCTTTCTTTAAGACGCGAACAAGAACAGCCGGCACAATCCGTGACAACCAGACCGCAACCCCGGTTCAATCTGAATTACCTCTACATCCTGCCGATGCTGTCCCTCGTCGTGGCATTCATCTACTACGGCATCATCTATACGGCTGACGTCAGCCTGTACGATTGGAACGGCATCAGCCTCAACCGCAAATTCATCGGCCTGGATAACTATCAGGCGATCTTGCGCGACCCGGTCTTCTTTCAGGCGCTCAAGAATACGTTCCTTTTCATGTTCGTCACCATCCTGACGCAGATGGTGCTGGGGCTGACTATCGCCGTGCTGCTGCGCTCCCAGGTGCGCCTGAAGTCCATCTACAAGATCATCTTCTTCGTGCCTGTGGTGCTGGCGTCCGCCGTCGTCTCCTACATCTTCCGCCAGATTTTGAATGCCAACGGCGGTGAACTGAACGCTGCCCTGACGGCGATGGGGCTGGAATCGCTGGCGCATCCCTGGCTGGCGGACCCGGCGACCGCACTGCTGGCGCTGGCGGCGATCAACATCTGGCAGTGGACGGGCTTCAGCTTCATGATGTACTTCGCGGCGCTGACGGTCATCGACGAACACCTGTATGAGGCGGCGCGCATCGACGGCGCCAATTTCTGGCAGCGCGTTTTCTACGTGACGATCCCATTGCTGCGACCGACGCACTTCTCGCTCATCATTCTCGGCATGATCGGCACGCTGAAGACGTTCGACATCGTCTACCTGACGACCAACGGCGGCCCCGGTCGCTCGACCGAGATGCTCTCGACCTACATTTTCAAGCGAGGCATCCTGGAATTTGACGCAGGCTACTCTGCCGCGCTGTCGATCATTCTGTTATTGATCGCGCTCGTGCTGACCGTCGTCCAGCTTCGTGCATATAGCGATCAGTGAGGCGCGTAACCGATGTTTGACCACAACAGACCCGTCGTCACGTTCATCGCCCAGGCCATCCTGACCCTACTGGCCATCATCTTTGCACTGCCGCTGGTCGCTGTGATCGGTGTCTCTTTGCGCGGTGAGGGCTTGCAGAACTACGTCACGGTGCTGACGCATCCGCTGTTCCCGCGCTTCTTCCTCAACAGCGCGGTCGTCACCGCTGGCACGATCGTGCTGGTGTTCGTGGTGACGTGGCTGGCGGCCTATGCCTTTTCGAAGCTCAAGTTTCGTGGCAAGCCACTCTTGTTCAACATGGTGATCATGGGGCTGCTGTTGCCCAGTATCGCGTTGATCGTCCCGATTTACATCACGTTCCGGCAGCTCGGACTGTTCAACAGCTACCTGGCGCTGATCCTGCCTTACACGGCCTTTACCGCGCCGTTCACGCTGCTGCTCGTGCGCAACTTCCTCGACACCGTGCCCGACGAACTGCTCGACGCCGCACGCATCGACGGCTGCAGCTCGTTGACGGCGCTGATGTGGATCGTCCTGCCGGTGAGCAAGGCGATCTCCGCCGTGGTCGTCGTGTGGACATTTCTCCAGTCGTGGAACGAATACTTCCTGGCCCTGGTCTTCATGCAAGACTCGTCGATGCGCACGGTGACTCAGGTGCCGCAGTTTTTCACCGGCGAGTTCTCGGTCGACGTGACCAAGGTCTTTGCCTCGCTGGTGCTGATCAGCCTGCCGGTGATCATCGCCTATCTGTTCCTGCAGAAATCCTTCGAACAAGGGGTGACGTCCGGCGCCATTCGCTGATGTCTCTTTGCAGCCCAGGTTGCCCCTTTCCCATTCCCTCCAGGCGTGACGGCTCTCAACAGTAGAGCCGTCATGTCGTTTATGGCGATCCCCAGCGCACTGAATCGTTCCTGAATGCATTGTCAGGCCGCGTTGCAGATGCACGCCATGTCGAAACCGGTTTTGTCGCCGTCATGAAATCAATTTAACCCGGCGTACAACCTTTTTCCGCGCAGATTTCTACAGAATTCTTAAGATTCATTTCTATTTTTGCCGCTGGTCGTTCCCGACCCTGTGCAGGTGAAATCCGCGCCTTAATCGCGCTCGTAGATTTTCCCCGAAGCCTCTGATTACCATTGCCTGACAAACGAGGTGAATTTCCTCAACCTGAACGAACCGCATAACGCCGCAAAGAGGTAAGCATGTTTGACTTTCGTCGCCGACCAGGTCTTTACGCGTTAGCAGCGCTTTTGATATTGCTGACGTTCGCCAGCGTCCAGGCTCAGGATACGAGCGCCTGCGTCGCCGGGTTCCAGCCGGTGACGGATGCGATGGGCGAAAAATGTGTGCCGGAGAATCCGCAGCGCATCGTCACGCTGGAATGGACGTACACGGAAGATCTGCTCGCGCTGGGCATTCAGCCGGTCGGGATGGCCGACATCGACGGCTACAGCGAGTGGGTCAAGATCCCGGTCGCGTTGGACGCGAGCGTTGCCGACGTCGGCACGCGCAATGAGCCGAATCTGGAAGTGATCGCCGGGTTGAACCCCGACATGATCATCGGCGTGGCCTTCCGCCTGACCGAAAACTACGACGAATTGAGCGCGATTGCGCCGACGCTCGTCTTCAACCCCTACCCGGACGATCTGAGCGTGTCGCAATACGACGAGATGATGAGCACGTTCACGACGATTGGCGCGGCAGTCAACCGCGCCGACGAGGGCAGCCAGGTGCTGGCGCACATGGAAGCCACCTACGACGCGGCAGAAGCGGCGCTGGAAGCGGTGGGTCGCAGCGGCGAGCCGTTCATCCTGTCGCAGGGCTGGACGACTGACAACCTGTCGACCTTCCGCCTGTTCACGGACAACGCGATGGGCGTCCACATCCTGGAGCAGATCGGGCTGGAGAACGCCTGGGATGCCGCGCCGCAGTTGTACGGCTTCACCGAGATCGGCATCGAAGGCTTTGCCGATTTGCGCGATGAGGCCTTCAACTTCTTCTACGTGGCGCAGGAGAGCGATAACGCCTTGTTCGCCGAATCGCCGCTGTGGAGCAGCCTGACATTCGTCCAGCAAGAGCGCGCCTACTGGATGGGCGGCGACGTCTGGCTGTTCGGCGGGCCGCTGTCGGCGGAGTTACTCGTCGACACGGTGCTGACGGCCATGGGCATCGAACTGCCCGCGCTGGAAACAGCCCAGGCGACGATCGAGTGTGAAGCGGGCTTCCGCGCGGTGGCCCATGCGATGGGCACCAGCTGCGTCGTTGAAGATCCCCAGAGGGTCGTCGTGCTGGATACGGGCGAACTCGATAACGCGCTCGCGCTGGGCGCGCCCGTGATCGGCGCACCGACCGGCGATACCCTGCGCTACCAGGCTTACCTCAGCGGCCAGCTTGAGGGCATCGCCGACACAGGCACCATCAGCGAGCCGAACTTCGAGGCGATCCTGGCGCTGGCTCCCGACCTGATCCTGGGCAGCAAACAGCGCTACGAGGCGATTTACGATCAGCTCTCGCAGATCGCACCGACGGTGCTGACCGAATCACTGCGCGTCCCGTGGCAGGATAACTTCCTGCTCCATGCGGAAGCGCTGAACATGAACGCCAAAGCCGAGCAAGTCCTGGCCGAATACGACGCGCACATTGTCGAGGTGCAGGCAGCGCTCGGCGACGCGCTCGATACGACGACGGTCTCGGTCATCCGCTTCCGTCCGGGCCAGGTGCGCCTGTATCTCAAGAGTTCCTACATCGGCTATATCCTGCAGGACATCGGGCTCCAGCGCCCGCCCGCGCAAGATCAGGACGTGTTCTCGTCGGAGATTTCGATCGAGCAGATGCAAGACGCCGACGCCGACTACATTTTCGTCACCGGCTACGACGTGGAAGACAGCGAACGTGACACGTTCCTGAACAGCCCGCTCTGGCAGACGCTGGGCGCTGTGCAAAACGCGCGCGTCTACGACGTGAACGACGACATATGGATTGCCGGGCTGGGTGTGCAGGGCGCCAATCTCGTCCTCGATGATCTGGTGACGATCATCACCGGAGAGTAAAGGATGATTGCACGCCTGTGACTGCGCAAACGCAAACCGTAACACCTTCTAGTCGCATCCTCGGCAGCCGCTCCCTGCTGCTGCCGGGGCTATTTGTTTGTTTGCTGCTGTTGATCGGCTGCCTGCTGTGGAGCATCACGCTCGGCGCGGCGGACATCGATTCGACCGTAGTCTACGAGTCGTTGTTCCACTATGACACGACCAACTTCGATCACCTGATCATCCAGACGGTGCGCCTGCCGCGCGTGCTGTCCGGCATGATCGTCGGGGCGTCGCTGGCAGTCAGCGGGGCGATCATGCAAGGCTTAACGCGCAACCCGCTGGCGGACAGTGGCATCCTCGGCATCAACAGCGGCGCGGCCTTCGCCGTCGTCCTGGCGGTCTTCCTGCTCGGTACGCCGTCGCTCTCGACCTATGCGGTCTTCGGCTTCATCGGCGCGGCGGTGGCGGCAGTGATCGTCTATACGCTCGGTTCGATGGGCCGCGGGGGCGCGACGCCGCTCAAACTGACGCTGGCGGGCGTGATCCTGTCGGCGTTTTTGTCGTCGTTCACGACGGCGATTCTGATCGGCGACCAGGAGACACTCGACAAGATCCGCTTCTGGACAGCCGGGTCGCTGGCCGGGCGCGAGATGCCGCTGCTCTTGCAGACCGCGCCCTACATGATCGCCGGGATCGTCGGCGCGCTGCTCATCAGTCGCCAACTGACGACGATCAGCCTGGGCGAGGACATCGCCAAAGGCCTGGGCCAGAGCACGGGCTGGGTCAAAGGCATCGCCGCGCTGCTCGTGGTGCTGCTGAGCGGCGGGGCGGTGGCGCTGGCGGGGCCGATCGGCTTCGTCGGGTTGGTGATCCCGCACGTCGTGCGCTTCATCGTCGGCGTCGATTACCGCTGGATACTGCCATACTCCGCCGTGCTCGGCGCGATCCTGATCACGGTGGCGGACGTGGGCGCACGGGTCGTGATTCGCCCGCAGGAGCTACCGGTCGGCGTCATGATGGCGTTCGTCGGCGCGCCGTTCTTCATCTGGCTGGCGCGCTGGAAGGTGAAACGCTGATGGCCGCTGAAAAACAGCTCCGCCCGAGCTGGATCACGATCCGCCCGCGCGGTCTCAACTTCTCGTACAAGCTGGATCGCCGGGTACCGCTGGTCGCGCTGGGCATCATCGCCTTCACGCTGGTCGTGCTCGTCGTCAGCATCAACTACGGCCAGTACAACATGAGCGTCGGCGACGTCGTGCAAACGCTGCTCGGCCTTAACCGCGATCACCCGGACTACCGCAACTTCACGCTGGTCGTGCATACGTTCCGCTTGCCGCGGATTGTGCTGGCCTTCCTGGTCGGCATGGCGCTGGCCGTCTCCGGCACGATCATGCAGGGGATCACACGCAACGCCCTGGCCGATCCGTACCTGCTCGGCGTCAGCAGCGGCGCCGGGCTGGCCGCCGTCGCGCTGATCGTGTGGCTGAAGGACGTGCCCGCTTACGTGCTGCCGTGGGCGGCCTTCGCCGGGGCTTTGATCACGGCGGTCGCGATCTACGCCCTGGCATGGAAGGGCGAGGGCAGCAGCCCGATCCGCCTGATCCTGGTCGGCATCGCGCTGGAAGCCGTCCTCGCGTCCGTGACGACGATCATGCTCCTTTTCGGCCAGATCAACGACGTGCAGCAGGCTTACGTCTGGCTGACCGGCAGCGTCTACGGGCGCAACTGGGAGCACGTCTACGCCATCGGCGGCTGGCTGCTCGTGTTCCTGCCGGCGGCGATCCTGATGGCGCGCCAATTGAATACGCTCGGCCTGGGCGATGCGACGGCCAAAGGCCTGGGCCTGCGCATCGAGTGGCAGCGCGGTCTGCTGCTGATCATCAGCGTCGCCCTGGCCGCGGCGGCGGTCGCCGTTGCCGGGACGATCGGTTTTGTCGGGCTGGTCGCGCCGCACGTCACCCGGCGGCTGGTCGGCCCCTCGCACGAAGGGCTGGTGCCGATCTCGGCGCTCTTCGGCGGGGCGCTGCTGGTGCTGGCGGACTTGATCGGGCGCTGGGTCATCGCGCCGAGCGAACTGCCGATTGGCATCGTGACGGCCATGATCGGCGCGCCGTATTTCATGTACTTGCTGTATCGCAGCCGCAATCGTTAGGGACATCATGAGCGAACTGAACGCCCACGACATCACACTGGCATACGAGAATGCCACCATCATCCAGAAGATGCGCCTGACCATCCCCACGGGCAAGATCACCGCGCTGGTCGGCCCCAACGGATGCGGCAAGTCGACGCTGCTGCGCGGCATCTCGAGGCTGCTCAAACCGCGGGCGGGCAGCGTCGTGCTCGATAGTGACGACATCTGGCGGCTGCCGACCAAGGCACTGGCCAAGCGGCTCGGCATTCTACCGCAGGGGCCGGTCGCGCCGGAGGGCTTGACCGTGCACGAACTGGTCGCCCAGGGGCGCTACCCACATCAAAGCTGGTTTCAGCAGTGGTCGCCTGAGGACGAACGCATCACGCGCGAGGCACTGGAGATCACGCACATCGCTGAGTTCGCCGACCGCGCCGTCGATACGCTGTCCGGCGGGCAGCGCCAGCGAGCATGGATCGCGATGACGCTGGCGCAGGACAGCGATCTGATCCTGCTCGACGAGCCGACGACCTTCCTCGACCTCGCCTACCAGATCGAAGTGCTGGATCTGCTTCAGGATCTCAACCTGGAGCGCGGCAAGACGATCGTGATGGTGCTCCACGATCTCAATCAGGCCTGCCGCTATGCCGATAGGGTCGTCGCTATGCGCGGCGGGCAGATCATGGCCCAGGGCGCGCCCGATCAGGTCGTGACCGAAAAGATGGTGCACGAGGTGTTCGAGATCGGCTGCCGCGTGATCGCCGACCCGGTGACGGGCAAGCCGCTGGTCGTGCCGGAGAGCCGCAGGCGACACGCGACGCCCACGACGGACGTCGTGCGCCAGAACGGCCATCGTCCGAATACGAACCACGTGGAGAAGGTCGCCGATGCAGCCCGTTAAGACGACGACCAGGCTCTACTGTAACGTGCTGGCACTGCAAAAAGGGCTTGATCCGGTGGGTTATGCGCATCATTTCGAAGATGCGCTGGCCGTCGAGATCCCGCTGCCGTGGAAGAACAGCATCTATCACGAAGCCGGTGTGCTGCCGCAGGAAGTCATCGATCTGATGGCGTTGTGGATGCAGCGCTATCAGGCCGGGCAGGGCTACCCGCATCGCCCGCTCATGATCGCGCCGGACGAGGCTTACTCCCGCCCGGGCATGTGCCGGGTGATGTTCTACCAGCAGCCTCAAGGCGCCTTCGCGCACTACAGCAAGCGCGAATATCTCGTCCCGCGGGACCAATTGGGGCCGCTGATCTGGGCGCTGTACGAGGCGAACGACGATCTGCCGCAGTTCGAGATCTATCGCGAGCCGGAGCACGACACGACGCGCGACCTGATGGTCTGCACCCACGGCACGATCGACGCCGCCTGCGCCAAGTTCGGCTACCCCCTCTACCACAGCCTGCGCAAGCACCATTCGACCGAGCATCTGCGCACGTGGCGCGTCAGTCACTTTGGCGGGCATGTGTTCGCACCGACGATGATGGACATGCCGACCGGGCATTACTGGGCCTACGTCGAAGAGCCGCAGGCCGCACAGATCGCCGAGCGGACCGGCGACGTGCGCGCGCTCTATGGGCATTATCGCGGCTGGGCGGGCATGGAAGACGGCTTCTTACAGGCGGCAGAGCGCGAGCTGTGGATGGCGCACGGCTGGGCGTGGTTCGGCTACGACAAAACGGGGCGGGTGATCGCACAGGATGGCGATCACGACCAGCCAGGGTGGGCCGACGTGCAGATCGATTACGCCAGCGCCGACGGAGTCACGTCCGGCACGTATACGGCACGGGTCGAGGCGCGCAGGCCGATCTCGACACCGCACAGCACGCACTCTGATGATGAGTATCCGTATCCCCAATATAAGGTCATCTGAGCGAAGAAGGGAACCCGTGGCGCAGTGAGCCGTGCCCACTGCGCCACGGGCTCATGCCTATAGATGCAGGCGCGGGTTGAGATGCGTCGCCGGGGTATCGACCGTCTTGAGCCACTCGGCGAACTTCCGGTGCAAACGCTCGACCACCTCTGGATGATCGGCGGCGACGTCGTTCTTGTGGCCGGGATCTTCCTTGGTGCGATACAGGCAGACGCGCTGATTCTCGACACTGTAGAGCAGATCCCATTCGCCGTCGGTAATCGTGCTGGGCGAGATCTCGACGACGGTGCGCGTGCGGTCGTCAACCGTCTTCGACATCTGCCCGATCTCTTCGAACGGCGCGGAAGTGATGATGAAGTCGTGGATCGACTTGGTCGAGCCGTTGACGAGCGGCATGAGCGATTTCGCCTGTACGCGCTCCGGCACCGGGACGTCGAACATGTCAAGCACGGTCGGCATCAGGTCGGGAAGAGTGACGAGACCTTCGACGCGATGCGCCTGCTGGCCGGGCACGTAGATCATCAACGGCACCTGAATCACTTCGTTGTGCAGGGGCGACCAGTGCACCGTCTGCTGTGCCATCGTCATCCCCTTGGCGAAACCTTCTTCGAAGCCGCTGTTATCCGGCCAGCGGAAGCGGCGCTTACCGAAGATGCCGTGTTCGCCGAAGTAGAAACCATGATCGGAGACGAAGATGATGCAGGTGTTCTCCAGCAGGTTGAGGACGCGGATGCGCTCCATCAGATAGCCGAACCAGTGATCGACCATCGAAATCTCGCCCATGTAGCAGGCGTGGGCGATCTCCAGGTCTTTCTCAGAGATGCCCGCCTCAGCGTAATCCCAATAAGCCGGTTGAATGACTTCGCCGTTATAGTCCGGCAGATACGGCTTGACGTAATGCTTGGGCGGGTCCCAGGGTTCGTGCGGGTCCCAGGTATCGACGTAGAGGAAGAACGGCTTCTCGTGATGGCGATCCAGCCAGTCGCCCGCTTCCTTGAATGTCTTGGGTGCGCAGTAGCCGTCGATCTCGGAGGCCGGGCGGTTGACGTGGCGATAATCGCGCTCGGTGCCGTTTAATTGGCCGCGCACGTAGACGAAATCCTGAAAGCCGCGGTCATGTCCATAGCCATTGCGCGTCAAGAAGGGCGTATCCGCCACGGCGGCGGTCGCAATCCCGGCCTGCACCAGCGTCCGCGCGAGCGTGACTTCTTGCTGCGGCAGCGGCCCCCAGGACAGATAAGTGAAGGTGTAGCGCCCCGTCATCAAGTCCGCGCGCGCGGGCACCGTCGGAAATGAAGACGGATAGCACGACTCGAAGACCACCGCTCGCTCGGCAAAGCGATCCAGGTTGGGCGTGCGCACGGTCTTGTTGCCGTAAACGCCCAGGTGATCGCGCCGGAACGTATCTGAGACGATGAGGATGACATTCATAAACGAGTACCTCTTCTAAGCTATGAAATGCGCCAGTACGTGAACCTGTCACATCCGAACCAACAGCGGCTACTTAATTCCCGAACGAACGAAACCTTGCACGTAGTATCGTTGTAGGAACAGGAACAGGATAATGATCGGGATGGTCGAGATGAAGGAACCGGCGAAGACCAATTCCCACCGAACGGATTCGTCGCTGAACAGTTTGGCGAGCGCGACCGTGATGACGGTCTTCGACTCGTCGGTGTTGATGATCGCGGGCCAGATGAACGAATCCCACGAATAGATGAACTTGATGAAGGCAGCGCTGACCAGGGCCGGTGTGATGTTCGGCAGCATCACGCTCCAGTAGATACGGAAGTAGGAGCAGCCATCCATCAGCGCGGCTTCGAACAATTCCGCCGGAAGTTCCCTCAAGTGCTGCCGCATCAGGAAGATGATGAAGGCGTCCGTCACCCAGGGCAGAAACAGCGCCACGAGCGTGTTATCCAGGTGGAGCTGCTGCATGGTCAGGAACAGCGGCACGAGACGCGCCTCGAACGCGATCATCAGCGTCGACAGCACGGCGATGAAGAGAATGTTGCGACCGGGGAACTTGAGCCAGGCCAACACGTAGGCCAGCATACTGTCGATCAGCAGCGAGACGACGACGGCGAGCACGGCGACGACCACGCTATTGAGGATGGCCTGGGCGAAGTTGGTGCTGCTCAACAGCGTGATCAGGTTGTCCAGTGTCGGCTGCCGCGGGATGAACGTGTTGATCGAGAGCGGGTACAGATCGGCGAACAGTTCGGAGCGCTCTTTGAAAGTCGAGCCGATGATCCAGGCGTAGGGCGTGGCGAACAGCAGGATGATGATGGCGTAGATGAGCGGGCGCAGCGAGAAGAATCGTCGCCAGCCGCTTGCCGCGCTCACGTCTGAAGCAGCGCCGCGTCGCTTGATGCCCAGGAAGGACTTGGATGCATTCATGTCAGTCACGTTCGCGCGTCAATCTCAGCTGCAAGATGCTGAATACGATCAGGATGAGCGCCAGGATGGCTGAGAGCGCCGCGGCATAGCTGAAGCGATTGTAAACAAAGGCCGTGTTGTAAATGTAGTTGACGATGACGTTGGTCGTGTCTGACGGCCCGCCGTCGGTGAGTACGCGCACAGGGACGAAGACCTTGAAGGCCGCGATCGTCGTCGTGACCAGCACGAAGACGTGTGTGCCGCGGAGCAGAGGCAGCGTCACGTGGCGGAAGGTCTCCCATTTGCCCGCGCCGTCGACCTTGGCCGCGTCGTAATACTCCGACGGAATGCCCAACAGCCCGGCGAGGTAGAAGATCATGCTCAGGCCAACCTCTTTCCAGATCGTGATCGCTGCCACCGAGGGCAGCGCCTGGCCCCGATCGGTCAGGAAACCCTGGGCGGGCAGGCCGATCGTGCGCAAGAGGCTGTTGATGAGGCCGTTTTCGGGATGCATCATGTAGCCCCAGACGACGGAGACCACCACCATCGAGGTCACGGTCGGCAGCAGGATGACGACGCGCATGAGCGTCGATCCTCTGCTGGGACGGACGATCAGGAGTGCCAAGCCCAGCCCGAGCGCCATCTGCGCGGGGACGCGGATCAGGAAGAAGACTACAGTCGTCTTGAGCGAATTGATGAACACCGGGTCTTGCAGGGCGGTCGAGTAATTCTTGAGCCCGGCCCAGGTGAATTCGCCGGTGAAGACTTTGTAATCCGTGAAGCTGAGATAGACCGTCTGGATAATGGGCCAGTAGTGAAACAACACCAGGCCGACCAACGCAGGCAGCGACAGCAGCAAAGCTGCCCGGTAGCGCTGCCGATTCATCGTCCAGAAAGACTGTTTCATGTTCTGCACCTACCTCTCCCCAGCGGCCGAACGACTGCCGGGGAGAGTACTGCTTGAGCGAAGGTGTGGCTAGCGGAACTGCATCAACTGTGCGTCCGTTTTCTGGACGGCGGCGGCGACTTCTTCCTCGATGTTGCCGCCCAGCGCGATGTTGACCATCATCTCCTGTGCGATCAGGCTGTCGAAGATCGCGTGGGCCGGGCCGCCGGGACGCGCCACGCCGTAGGCGAGCACCTCGTCGAAGACGCGGGCCAGATAGCCGTCCTGCAGTTCGGGGATTTCCGAGCGAACCGAGATGCGCCCCGGAAGCTGCGGCGTGACGGCGTGCGAGATCAGGTAGCCCTCACCGCTGGCGATGAAGGCGGCCAGCAGTTTCGCCTCGTCCGGATTGTCGCTCTTGGCGGAGACTGTCGGGGCAAACGAACCGGTGTGCACCAGCGGCGTCTTCAGATACGGGATCGGCATGGTCGCCCATTCAAGCTCCGGAAACGCCAGGCTGATTTCGGTGCCGGTGGGCGGGATGCCGAAGTAGGTTGCGGCCTGGCCCGTGCCGAATGCATCCGGAACTTCCGCGGACGGCATGAAGCCTTCGGTATACAGGCTCTGATAGAAGGCGTAGGCTTCCATCGCCTCAGGCGTATTGATGTAGCCGTCGACGGTCGTCCAGTCCGACGCAATCGAGTCCCAGAGCGGCTCGCCCGGCGCGCTGGCGCTGCGGATGATCGTCCAGGTGAAATAGGCGCCGGTCATCGGGTTGTTGAGGCCGACCATGCCATAGATGTCATTGCCAGCTTCGGCCTGGGCTGCGCGCACCTGATTGACGTTCTCGACGAATTCCGGCCACGTCCATGCCTCTTCCATCGTCTGCGGGACTTCGATTCCGGCAGCCTCGAAGTAGGGGACGTTGTAGTACATCACGTTACCGGCCTGTGCCCAGGGCGCGCCGTACATGTGACCGTCGAGCGAGACCATATCGACCAGGTCGGGCATGAAGTCCGCCAGGTCGTCTTCGGTGAAGGCATCTTCAATGGGCAGCAGGGCGCCATTGTAGGCCAGATTCTGGATGGCGACGCCGTTGGTCAGCGCGACATCGGGCGGGTTGTTCCCGGCATAGGCCACCTGGGTGGCATTGAGGAACTCGTTGAATGGGATCGACGTGATTTCGACGTTGATTTCAGGATGCAGCGCCTCGAAGGCTTCTACAACGGCGGCCATACTTTCATCCCGTCCGCGACCGGCGGGAATCCAGAAGTCAATCGTGGTCGCATCCTGAGCCGCGACAGGCGCGACCAGCAAGAAGACGAACACCAGATACAGAACAAAGGTGAAGCCGGTCTTTTTCATGAGGAGGGACTCCTTTCTAGGGACATGGACGATGCAGCAGCATTCACCGACATAAAAGAACATCGAACAAGCGAGACTATTGCAGACTATAACGCCCTTTTTCAGACATTTGCAAATTTTGCAAGATGATCAAAATCACGATATTCTCGCTCATGACGGTATGACTGAGCGTAGAATCACTGGCGTCGGATGCCTACTTTTCATCTGCACAAGAAATTGACTGAAAAGTTTGCAAGTTTTGCACAAATGGCATCAAACCCTGAGAATCTCGCTTTGGGCAAAGAAATGATATGATTCGCGGACTATTCCGAGTTTCAGTTGATAGGTGGATGAAAATTGCCACGTAAATCCGTGACCATGTCTGACGTCGCGCAGCGGGCGGGTGTCTCCATTTCGACCGTTTCCCGCGTGATCAACCAGTCGATGGCCGTCAGCACCGATCTGCGCCGTCAGGTACTTCAGGCTGTGGAAGCGCTGAATTATGAGCCGATTCGGGTGGGCAGCGCGAGTGACGAGGGCAACCTCGCCAGCATTGCCGTGATCGTGACGAGTTTGCGCTCACCGTTCTTCAGCAACATTATCGCCGGCATCCAGAGCGTCAGTTTCGATCATGGCTACACGACCATGGTTTTTGATTCCGACAATGACCAGGAAAAGGAAATTATTCACGTCAACGAACTGCCCTATCACGCGGGGATCGAGGGCGTCATTTTTGCCGGAATCTGGGCCTGGGAGCACGAGGATCACATTGTCGAACTGCACAAGCACGGCATCCCCATTGCGCTGATCAACCGGCGCGTGCCCGACCTGACGCTCGACATGCTCCAGGTCGACCAGAGCCTGGGGACATTCGAGGCGACCTCGCATTTGCTGGAGCTGGGGCACCGGCGCATCGGCGTAATCTTCAACAAGGCGAATGCCGGTGTGCCCCCACCTGATCAACTGGCCGGTGTCCGCCGCGCATACGCAGAGTTCGGGCTGGAGATGGACGCCAATCAGATCGTCGAGACGGAATTTTCACCCCAGGGCGGCTATCAGGCGGCGATGAAGCTGCTCAACCAGGCTGAGCGCCCGACCGCGATCTTCGCGCGCGCGGATCGGCTGGCGCTGGGCGTGTTACGAGCGGCGTATGAGCTGTCGATCTCGATTCCGCACGAGCTGTCTGTGGTCGGCTACGGCGACGAGCCCGATTCGAAGTTCTGGACGCCGGGGCTGACGACCGTGCGCCAACCGCAATACGAAATGGGCACCCGCGCGGCGGAGATGTTGTTCGAACGGATCGAGAATAAGAACCTGCCTCAGCGTCAGGTCATCTTCCAACCGCGCCTGATCGCGCGTGAAAGCGCCATCGCTTACGGAACCCCGATCGACTTAGCGGCCAATCAGGAGTCACTACATGGCTGATCGTCCCAATGTCCTCGTCCTCGTCAACGATCATCAGGCCTATTATCGCCACGGGTGGGATGGCGGCGTCAAACCGCAGACGCCCAATTTCGACCGGGTGGCCGCGCAGGGTATCCGTTTTGATCGATCCTACGCTGCCGTGCCATTATGCGGGCCATCGCGGCGCACGCTGGTGACCGGTTTGTACCCGCACAACCACAACAACCATTTCAACTACAGCCACGCACCCTACGACCACGATGTCTATCTAAAAGTGTTGGTGCGCAACAATTACCGCTGTTTCTACTTCGGCAAATGGCACGCGGGCGCGGGCAATGCGCTCGATTTCGGCTGCGAAGGGTTCTCGATGAACGACTACGGGAATCCCTACACGTCCCAGGCCTATCACGACTACCTGGAACGGAAGGGGCTGCCGCCCGCCGAGCACTTCGTCGAGCGCATCTTCGATGGCCCGGTGACCGACCGCGAGTTTCCGCATCTCAAGGTGGGCGCGACCTACCGCTGCGACCGACATTGGTGCGGTGAGCAGGCGGTTGGGCTGACGACGACGCCCAAAGAGACACATGAAGCCTTCTTCCTGGCCGACCTCGCCTGCGAGCAGCTTGAGCGGATCGCCGCATCCGATTCCGAGCACCCCTTCCACCTGCGCGTCGATTTCTGGGGGCCACACCAGCCGTACTTCCCGACGCAGGAATTCGCCGACCTGTACAATCCGGAAGAGATCCAGGAATACGGCAGCTTCCGCGACACGCTCGAAGGCAAGAGCGAGATCTTCCGCCATGACATGCACCGCCCACTGACCGACGCGCATGGCAATTTCCTGACCCCAAGTCCACTGCCATGGTCGGAGTGGCAGAAAGTCCTGGCGCGCGTCTATGCTCACATCACCATGATCGATGCGGCTGGGGGCTTGATCCTTGATCGCCTGGAGCAGTTGGGGCTGGCGGAGAATACGCTCGTCATCTGGACGACCGATCACGGCGATGCGGTTGCCAGCCACGGCGGTCGCTTCGACAAAGGCTCATATCTGACCGAGGAAGTTATGCGCGTGCCGCTGGCCATGCGCCTGCCCGGCCAGATCGCGCCCGGCCAGGTCACGGATGCGTTCGCCTGCGGGACAGATCTGGCACCGACGATTCTGGATGCTGCCGGGCTGCGCTTCAGCCATCGCGTCGACGGCGAAAGCCTGCTGCCCATCGCCAAGAGTTCGCAAGCGGCAGCGCGCGATTCGCTGATGGTCGAAACACATGGCCACGGCTTCGGCCAGATCGAGCCGGGGCGCGCGCTGTATGCCGGGCACTTCAAGCTGGTCGTCTATCAGGATCAGGGGGCCGAGCTGTATGACCTCCAGGCCGATCCGTACGAGCTGAAGAATCTGTACGACGACCCGGTCTACCGCGAGATCGTGGCCGATCTTTACGAGAAGCTGCACGAGTGGCAGCAGAAAACCAACGACCGCGAGTTCGCCCAGCCGATCACGGAAGCCTTCCGCGAAGCGGACTTGCGCAAATTCCGCGAGCTGCTGGCGCGGCGTGCGGTGTGGAACAATCGCGATGAGTCGATGCCCTGGCGGCAAGTCTGAGGCTCGCGCCGATTGCGCCTTGCGCACTATCATCTGATTATGAAGGCAGACAAGCACACTTCATCGTCATCGTGAATGGCCTCATCCGTGAACCACATTCGTCGTGACACGCTGCAACAAGACCTGCTCGCGGGGTTGACCGGGGCGGTGGCGGGCGCGCCGCAAGCGATGGGCTTCGCCCTGATCGCGGGCGTCAGCCCGGTCTACGGGTTGTATGCCGCTTTCGTCTCGACCATCGTCGGCACACTCGCGAGCGACTCGACCTTCATGACGATTGCGCCAACGAACGCGTTAGCGCTGGTCGTCTTCAGCACGCTGGAAAGCGACGGCGTCGTCAGCATCGAAAAGATGGCGGTGCTCTCGCTGCTGGTCGGCGTCTTACAGGTCGCGTTCGGCGCGCTGCGGCTGGGCGATCTGACCCGGTTCGTCTCGAATGCGGTCATGACCGGCTTCATCACGGGCGCAGGACTGCTGATCATCCTCGGCCAGCTCGCTCACGTCTCCGGCTACGATCCGCAAGGTATCGCCGGGTGGCCGGAGCAGTTTTCATCCGCGCTGCCGCGTTTCCTCGATTGGCTGGTGCATCTGCCGCAGAGCCAGCCGCACACGCTGATCATCGGTGTGGCCGCGATCATCATGATCGCCGGTCTGCATCGCACGCGCCTGAAGAACATCGCGACGCTGGTCGCCATCCTCGTCACTGCCATCTTCATCCTGGTCGCCAATTGGGCGGACGTCGCCATTGTCGAGAACGTGCCGCAGGGATGGCCGTCGCCGATCTTGCCGCAGGTGCAGCTTGCGCCGGATCTGCTGTTCGATGCGCTGGCGCTGGCGATGCTGGCACTGGTACAAAGCGCCGCACTGACGCAGGCCGTGCGCGAGCCGGATGGCTCGATTGCCAACACCAATCGCGATTTTGTCGCTCAGGGTCTTGCCAACCTGGTCGGCAGCCTGTTTCAATGCCTGCCGTCCAGCGGATCGCTCTCGCGCACGGCGGTGAACGTCAGTGCCGGGGCGCGCACCAAGCTGGCGAATCTGATCGCCGGGTTGAGCATCGGCCTGATTCTGCTGGCACTCGGCGGCGCGGTCGAATACATCGCACTGGCCGCCCTGGCCGGGCATCTGATCGTCGCCGCCATCAGCCTGATTCGCATTGAGGAGATCAAGCTCGTCTGGCAGGTCAATCTGGCGGCGCGCGTCGCCATGGTCGCGACTTTCGTCTCGACGCTGGTGCTGCCGCTCGAATACAGTATCTACGTCGGCGTCGTGCTGTCGCTGGCGCATTTCATTCACACGTCGTCGCGCAATCTCAACGTGGTGCAGTTGGTGCGCACACCGGAAAATCGCTTCCGGGAGGCGCCGCTGCCGACGACCCTGACCGACAACTCGGTGACGGTGTTCTCAGTGGAAGGCCATCTCTATTTCGCTGCCGTCCACCAGTTGGAAAAGGCGCTGCCCGACCCCGACACCGCCACCCACGCCGTCGTCATCCTGCGGCTGCACAACAACCGTTACCTGGGCAGCACGGGCATTCATCTGCTTGAGCGCTATGCGCAAAGGCTGCGCGACCGAGGCGGACGCTTGATCATCTCCGGCGTGACGGCCGTCGTCTACGAGCAGCTCAAGCGCACGCGCGGGCTTGACTTTCTGGGCCGAGACAACATCTTCTTGCAGCAGGACGTCGTCTTTGCGGCGACCGAGCAGGCGATCGAAGCTGCCGAAGCCGGGCTCCAGGCTGAGGCCGCCAATGCAAGTGCTATGGAGGCGACGTGATGGACGCTGATTGGAATCCGCAGGCCTTCCACCTGATGACCAAACCGCGCGGGGCCATTTGTAACCTCGATTGCGAGTACTGCTACTTCCTCTCGAAAGAGAAGCTCTATCCGAACAGTTCGTTCCGCATGGCGGACAACCTGCTGGAAGCGTATACGCGGCAGTACATCGAAGCGCAGCACGTGCCAGAGATCACATTCGGCTGGCAGGGCGGCGAGCCGACACTGATGGGGCTAGAGTTCTATCAACTGGCCGTCTCCTACCAGGAGAAGTATCGCAAGCCGGGGATGCAGATCACCAATGCGCTGCAAACCAACGGCGTCACGCTGACGGATGACTGGTGCGCATTCTTCAAACAATACAACTTCCTGATCGGCCTGAGCCTGGATGGCCCGCGCGCACTGCACGATCGCTACCGGGTCGACAAGGGCGGCCAGCCGACCTTCGACCGCGTCATGCACGGGCTGCACCTGCTGCAAAAACATGGCGTCGAGTACAACATCCTGACCACCGTCCACGCCGCCAACGCCGATCACGGGTTGGAGGTCTATCGCTTCCTGCGCGACGAGGTTGGGACGGAGTTCATGCAGTTCATCCCGATTGTCGAGCGCGATAACCTGACGGGCTTTCAGGAAGGCGACCGCGTCACGACGCGCTCGGTGACGGGCGAGCAATACGGCCAGTTCCTGATCGACGTTTTCGAAGAGTGGGTACGGCATGACGTCGGCAGAGTCTTCGTGCAAATCTTCGACGTAGCGCTGGCAGCGTGGTCGGGGCAGCGGCCCGGATTGTGCATCTTCGAGGAAACGTGCGGTGTGGCGCTGGCGCTGGAGCATAACGGCGACGTCTATTCATGCGATCATTTTGTCGAACCGGCGCACCGGCTCGGCAACATCGTCGACATCCCCCTGAGCGAGATCGTCACCAGCCCGCAGCAGCGCGATTTCGGCCTCGCCAAGCGCGACACGCTGCCGCGCTACTGCCGCGGGTGTGACGTCCGCTTCATCTGCAACGGCGGCTGCCCGAAGAATCGATTCATCAAGACTCCGGACGGCGAGGCAGGCCTCAACTACCTGTGCGCCGGGTACAAAGCCTTCTTCCATCATGTCGACGAAGCCATGCGCGTGATGGCAAACGAACTGGCGTACAGGCGCTCCCCGGCCAACGTGATGCTCTACATGCGCCAGAAGGATGCGGCGCTGCAAGCCGCCTTCGCGCACGCGGGGCGCAACGATCCGTGCCCGTGTGGCAGCGGGCTGAAATTCAAACGCTGCCACGGGCGCACAGTGACAGGGTAGCGCCCCACCTGCGCCCGTCTCGATCCGGGTGCATCGGCGACCGGGTATACAATAGCGGATGGCACAGGAGCCGTCATTCGCAAAGGACTTTGCGGTCGCACCGGTGAACTCTATGATCCCACGCATCATCTTTATCAATCAATCGATCGCGCCGCACATCGAGCGCTGGCTGCGCCATTTCGCCGCGCAGTACGGGCCGGTCGAGGTCTGGAGCGGGAACGCGCCGCCGGACATGGGCGTTATGATCACAGTCAAAGCCGCCCCGGCGTACGACCGGACGACGGCCCTCAGCCGCCTGCGCACATGGTTGCACTTTGCCCTGGTCGTCTTCTGGCGCCTGCTGCTCGGCTCATCCCGGACGCCGCTGTTCATGACGACGAATCCGCCATTCGTCCCGCTGGCTGTCTGGCTGGCACACCATCTGCGTGGGCAGCGCTATGGTATCTACGAGTTCGACATCTATCCGCAGATCGCTGACGTCATGGGCATGATCCACCAGGGCAATCCCTTCTATAGCCTCTGGTATGGCTGGCACAAGCGCGCGCTGCGGGATGCCGCGCTCGTGGTCACGCTGAGTCCGGGCATGGCGCGCCAACTGCGGTCGATGATGGCCGACGAGGTCGACCCGCCGCAATCCCCGCAGATCATTCCCAACTGGGTCGACATCGATTGGATCAAGCCGGTCGAGCGCGCCGACAACGCTTTCGCCCAGGCTCAGGATCTGGGACAGCGCCTCGTGGTCGCCTACACCGGCAACATGGGCGCGACGCACGCCATCGAGACGATCCTGGAGGTCGCCGAGCACCTGCGCGCGGTGCCGGAGATTCTCTTTCTCTTCATCGGCGATGGCACCAAGCGCGATCTGGTGGCGGAAGCCATCGATTCAGGACGCCTGCCCAATGCTCGTCTCCTGCCCTGGATCAGTTACGATCAACTGGCCGATCCGCTCGCCAGCATCGACGTGAGCATCGTCACGCTGGCGCAGGGCTACGAGCACCTGTCGATTCCGAGCAAAACCGTCAGCGCGTTGGCCGCCGGGAGCGCCATCCTCGGGATCAGCCGCGAGCCCAGCGATCTGGCGGCGCTGCTGGGTGATACGGCCTGCGGCGCCAACTTTGCCCCTGAGGCGGTCGAGGCGATCGCCGATTGGCTGCGCAGCCTGGCTGCTGACCGATCACAACTGCGAACGTATCAGCGGGCCGCGCGCGCCGCTGCCGTGGCCCACTTCAACGAGACGACGTGTATGCAGGCACTGACCGATTTGATCGCCGAACATCTACTGGAGGACGGGAAGGATGGTCAAGCGCATGGGTGATACGTCGATCCGGCGGCTGGTCGAGGGTCGAGAATGACCGCTTCACTGGTGCTCGTCACGGGCGCAACCGGGGCGATCGGCCCGGCACTGGTGACGACTCTGATCGAGCGCGGCTATCGCGTCCGCGCGCTGTGCCGAACCGCGCCGCCGGATGGATTGCTGCCGGACGGCGCCGAGATCGCTCGTGGGGATCTGCTGGATGCTGTGAGCGTCGAGCAAGCCATGGCGAACGTCGATTACGTCCTCCATCTGGCAGCGCTGCTGCACATTGACAATCCGCCGCCGAGTCTGCGCGCCGAGTACACGCGGGTGAACGTCGATGGAACGCGCTCGCTCGCACAGGCCGCACAACGCGCACGGGTCAAGCGCTTGATTTACTTCAGCACTGTCAAGGTTTACGGCGCCCACAACCGCGAACCGGTGACGGAGACGCATCCCACCAATCCGGAGAACTGGTATGCGACGACCAAGCTGGAAGGCGAGCAGGCTGCACTCGACAGCATCGAGGCGACCGTGCTCCGCCTGTCACCGGTTTACGGCCCGCGCCTGCGCGGTTCGTGGCAGCGGCTGGTCGGTGCCATTCAAAAAGGCTGGTTCCTGCCGATCGGCGATCTCACCAACCGGCGCAGCCTGACTTACGTCGACGATGTGGCGAACGCCGCCGTGCTGTGTCTGGAGCGCGATGAGGCTGCCGGGCGCATCTACAACCTCGTCGGGCACGAAGCGCTGACGATGCGAATGATCCTCGATGGCATCTACGCGGCATGCGAACGCCAGCGGCCCGCGATCAGTATTCCGGCGACACTGGCGAGGCTGGGAGCGCGGGGATTGCAGGCCGGGTTTTCGCTTGTGGGCAGGCGTTCGCCGCTCACGCTGGAGCAGATCGCGCTGCTGACGGAGAGCGAGACTTACAGCGGCGCTCAACTGCGTGCGCTCGGCTTTGAACCCCAGGTCGCGCTTGACGAAGGCTGGCGGCGCGTCATCGCTGCCGCGCGATGAGCAGCTCGCCGCCATAGATGCAGACGCCTGCGAGGATGAGCGCCAGGATCGCCACCGTCAATCGGGTGCCGTCATCGCCACCATAGGAGACGAATGCGGCGCCGACGCTGAGCACCATCAACACCCCGTAGAGCCGGGTGACGGCCCCATGTGACCAGCCGCTGATGGTCAGACGCTGGTAGATGTGGCTGCGATGCGCGGATAGGAGATCCTCGCCGCGGCGCCAACGACGGAAGATCGTGTAAACCGAATCGATCGCAAACGGATAGATGAGCAGGCCGCCGGTGATAAAGAGAGCGGGATTGCGCAGAGACGCGTAGGCCATCAACGGCAGCAGCGCCAGCGAAAAGCCGAGGAAGAGGCTGCCCGCATCGCCCATGAAGATGCGCGCCGGGGCCAGATTGTGGACGAGAAAGCCGCCCGTCGCAGCAGCCACGATGTAGGCAAACAGTGCCCAGCCGACCTGACCTTCAATCCACAGCAGCACCGCCCAAGCGACGAAAGCAAAACACGCCTGAAGACCAGCCAGACCGTCGATGCCATCCATGAAGTTGAAGGCATTGGTGAAGCCGACGCCCCAGGCCAAAAGCACGACCGCCGCAAGAATGCCGCTCAGTGTGATATGCGCGATCGGCAATCCGATATGCAGCTCGGCGTGCGCGGCCACGACGACGATCAGCGTGATGACGGCGAGGGCTTGCAGCACCAGTCGCCAGCGGGCAGGGATTTCGCCCATCCAATCGTCGGACAAGCCGAGCAAAGACATGGCCGCGGCAACTCCCAGGAAGGGGGCGAGGCCAGAGGATGCATTCGATGGACTGCGCAGAAGCCACACGATCGTTAGGGCGAGGCTGAGGCCCGCGATCACGACACCCCCGCCGCGCGGCGTCGGCAGCGTGTGTGAACTGCGTTGGTTCGGCATGTCCAGCAGGTTGCGCCGCAGCGCATACCAACGCAGGGCGCCCACCAGCATGGCACTCACGACGAGTACGCTCATGCCGAAGGCAAGCGCGCCGCCAATATCCATGTCGCCCGCCGAGCAGCCGACAAAGGGTAAGGTGTGCGGAATATCCCGCGCCAGCGCAGCCACACCCGCATCCAGGCACCACCAATGAGCGTTCATGCGCGCGCCGAGCCAGGCGTAATTGCTCATGAGCGCGATGATAATGACGGCCAACAAGACCAGGCCAAGGAGGAGGGTCGTTGCCCCGTTGTACAGACGGATCTTCAGATTATTGACCTGGTGAAGATCAGCCAAAATCGGAACACCTCGCGAATCAGCAGCTTGCCTGTCTAGAGCTTAGCAGTTCCGTAGCAAAGCGGCGAAGTTCTGAGACGACGAAGACGTAAGGACTGTAGACCGGCGCCCCAGACTCAGCATAAACACATCATGAGTCGCGATGCCGCCCCGATGGTGCGATGCGCGCTATCATTGTCATCGACTGCGAGGTTTGACATGCGTCCCACCTCTCACGACAAGGATGATAAAAATGCCTTACCCGATTCCTCAACGACTGCGCCTGCCAGTATTTCTTGTCGCGCTCGTCCTCACAATTGTCATCAATCTCTACATGAATTCGCGCGTCCTCCAGCCTTTCACGATTGTCGATTTCGAGTTCGCCCGCGATTGGCCGCGCGCCCAGACGATCGTCGATGCCTGGCGCGACAACAGCACACCGGAGACGGATTACGTCGCCAACGCCGGGTTCAGCCTGGCGGTCGACAATGCCTGGATCCCCTGTTATGCCACGGCGATCAGCGTCGCCTGTGTCATGGCGACGGGGGCGATCAAGCGCCGTCGCTGGTGGGTGGTGCTCGGATTTGTGTTAGCCTGGGGTGCCTGGGCAGCCGGGATCTCCGACTGGATCGAAAACGCGATGCTGGCGCAGGTGCTGAACGCTCTGACGAGCGATACGGCCGCCGGAATCGAGAGCGCGCCCGCGATTGCCGCCATCTGTGCGACGATCAAGTTCGCGCTCGTCGGGCTGGGTCTTGTCTATGCGTTGATCGGTCTGGTGATCTGGCTCTACAGCCGCTTGACGCCAACGCTAGTCGTCACGGATCAACCGGCGTGAGATGCCATTGTGCGTTTCGACCAGCAGCGGCAGGTCAAGCGTTTGCAGGACGCCGTCTTTGACGACGAAGCGGCCATTGATAAGCGACAGATCGACGTTGCCCGGCTGGCAGAAGGTGAGCGCCGCCACAGGGTCATGCTGCGCACCGGCCATCGAGGGCGTATCCAACCGGTAAGCGATGATGTCCGCCGCCATGCCCGGCGCGATCTGGCCGATATCGTCACGACCCAGCACGTCGGCGCCGCCGCGCGTCGCCATCCACAATGCCTCGCGGGCGCTCAACCCCGCCGGATCACCACTCACACGCTGCAAGAGCATTGCCTGGCGCGCCTCGGCCAGCAGATGGCTGCTATCGTTCGACGCCGAGCCGTCGACGCCCAGGCCGACCGGCACGCCGGTGTCGATCATCCGGCGCACGGGCGCGATGCCGCTGGCGAGGCGCATGTTGCTGTTCGGGCAGTGACAGACTCCCGTGTGCGTGCGGGCAAGCAGCCCGACTTCGTCGTCGTCCAGCTTGACGCAGTGCGCGTGCCAGACGTCATCGCCGACCCAACCGACGCTCTCCGCCCACGGGCCGGGGCGCATGTTGAACGTCTCCAGGCTGTAGGAGACGTCGTTGGCATTCTCTGCCAGATGCGTATGCAGATGCACACCGTAACTGCGCGCGAGGGCCGCGGCTTCGCGCATCAAATCCTGCGAGACGCTGAACGGCGAACACGGAGCAACGACCACGCGCAGCATGGCATAGCGGCTGGCATCGTGATAGGTCTCGATGGCGCGCCGGGTATCACGCAGGATGGCGTCCTCTTCTTCAACGACGCGGTCAGGGGGAAGGCCGCCTTTGCTCTCACCGACGCTCATCGATCCACGGGCGGCGTGGAAGCGGATGCCGATCTCCTGCGCGGCGCGAATCTCGTCGTCGATGCGCACATCGTTGGGATAGATGTAGAGATGATCGCTGCTGGTTGTGCAGCCGCTCAACATCAATTCCGCCATCGCCAGCTTGGCGCTGACGTAGATCGCCTCGCCATCCATACGCGCCCAGATCGGGTAAAGCGCGCGTAGCCAGCCGAACAGCTCGCGATCCTGAGCGATGACGCGCGTCAGCGTCTGATACATGTGATGGTGCGTGTTGATCAGCCCCGGCAGCACGACGTGCGCGCTCAGGTCGTGGACTTCGTCGGCGGCTGTCTCCGGCAAATCGCCGCTGCCGACCGCCTCGATCACGCCATCACGGATGACGATCCAGGCGTTGTGCAGTTCGCGCCGAGTATCGTCCATTGTCGCGAGCGTATGGATGTTTTTGAGCAGGAGGCTGGGCACGATCAATCTCGCTTGTTATGGCAGGTGAGCTGAAGTCCGGTTATCCCGGCTGATAAAACTCGATGTTGTCGACCTGGTTGATGACCCTGGCCGGATTGCCGACGACCACCGCACCGGGCGGCACATCCTTGGTGACGACTGACCCGGCGCCGACGAGGGCGCGCGCGCCGATGCGCACACCGGGAAGCAGCGTCGAATTCGCGCCAATGATGGCCCCGGCCTCGACGTGCGCACCATAGAGACGATCCTTGACCCCGCGGCTGACCGGGTAGCGCGCATTCGTGATCATGACGCCCGGCCCCAACCAGCAGCCCATTTCGAGCGTGCTGAATTCCGGCACGAACACCCGGCTGTGCAGGCGCACACGATCGCCAATCGTCACGTGATGTTCGACGATGCTGTGCGTGCCGATGCTGACGTTATCGCCGATCGTGTTCGACTCGCGGATGACCACGTGATGCCCCGTCTGAAAGCCCGTGCCGATCCGGTTCCCGGCGTATATAACGGTGTGCGAACGGATGACGCAGCTTGCGCCCAGGATCAGCGACAACGCTCCGGCCTTCTCGCCGCGCGGCGGCTTGCCCAGGATGACGAAATCGTCGATCTCGGCGTCGTCCGGCACGAAGACCATCGGATAAACACGGTAGAAACTATCTGCCATCAACATAGATGCTGCTTTGTGGTGTGGGTGCGCAGAGGCGATACGTTATGGATCGTCTGCCTCCGCCTCGGCAATGATGCGTTCTGCGTCCGGATAGAGCTCGAACAATTTCTGGCGGAACAAGGCCAACACTTCGCCCGGCTCGGCATGGCGGCCAAGCTGCTTCTTCGAGAAGATGAGATCGCCATTGACGGTCACTTCGAATTTGCCACCCTTATCAGGGATCAGATTCCACGAGCGAACGAAGGCTTCCAGTGGTCGCCGACCCAGAATATCAGCCGTCAAACTGACGGCACGAGGGGTGTACTTTCAAACCGCGCAGTATTCGATCGTGACGTCGAGCACGGGCAACTGCATGGCACGTTCCTTTCTCCATAGGGACGACAGCGACGACGGCAGTATAGCGTTTCGCCTCGTGACGCGCCAGAGAGATACAATATTCGGAAAATTCATGCCTTTCACAGCCCTCTTGCTTGACGTTATAAGCGGCTTTGTTGACAATAAATAATGGTAGGCAGTGAGGAAACCAATTTGAGCGCATTGCAGGAAATCATCGACGTTTATGCGGGGCTGCGCGCGCAGGGACACAACAGCAAAGAGTCCCTCCAATTCTTGCGCTTGAAGATTGACACACTGTCTTCACAAGAGCAGACTGAATTCGTACGCCAGGTACGCGCGTGGGAACTGAAGCGAGCGGCAGAACGCAAAACTGGCGATTCGCGTCCCAAGATCAAACCCCTACAAAAGCCCGCGTCAAATGATCCGTTCCAACAGACGGAAGGTCCGGAGACGTTGCCCATCACCCCGGAACAGATGAAGGAAATCCGGCGCCAGCAGCCTCCCGCCCGGCGCGCCCCGACCGGCACTCACGATCTGGGCGATCAGCAGTCCGGCTGGGATACCTTCTTCAGCCACGAGTCCGTTCTGTCGCTGACCAACCCTGAGACGAACATCTCGCTTGACGTGCATCCGCAGCGTCACCGGCATGACGTCGTCCTCGGACGCGGCGACGAGTCGTTCGCACCGGACGTCGACCTGACTGTGCTGGATGCGGCGCAACATGGCGTGTCGCGCATTCACATGACCATGCACTACGATGCCAGCCAGTCGACCCTGAGCGTCATGGATATGAAGTCGACCAATGGCTCATTCATCAACGGTGTTCAGCTTTTCCCGCAGGAAATACGCGTTTTGCGCCACGGCGACGAGCTGCGGCTTGGACGCCTGGTTCTGATAGTTCACTTTTATTTTTCGGAGACACGATAAATGGATTGGCTTAACCCGCCCCCTACCTGGCACGAAGATGATCGACGTCTCGCGGTTTCCAGCGCGGGGCGCACAGATTTCTGGCGCAAAACGCACGACGGCGGCATCCGGGATAGCGGGCACTTCTATCATCAGACCGTCGAGGGTGATTTCGAACTCCAGCTCAAGGTCAGCGGCGCTTATACCGCGCTTTACGATCAGGCGGGCGCGATGGTGCGTGTGGACGAGACGACCTGGATGAAATGCGGCATCGAGCTGCTGAATGGCGTCCAGCAGGCGAGCGTCGTCGTGACGCGCGACTTTTCCGATTGGTCGGTCATTGCCATGCCGAACGATCCGCCGTCCTTGTGGCTGCGCATACGCCGCCACGACCAGACGCTCGAAGTGGAATATTCGGTCGACGGTCGTGACTACCGGCTCATGCGCCAGGCGCATCTGCCGATGGGGGCCTCGGTGGAAGTGGGGATGATGTGCTGTTCGCCGACGGGTGAAGGCTTTACCGCGACCTTCGAGGATTTTGCCGTTCGCGCGCGGTAAGTCAGACGGCTTAATTCGCAAACTGACGCCGGCAGGTGGCCAACCAGCGCCACCAGCCCGGCTGCTCGAAGATGTCATAAGGGACGCCGTTCATCGCCTCGCTGAAGGTGTTCGCGCCAAGCCGGAGCGCCGTTGCGCTCGTCCAGAAGGCTGCCGGGCGCATCGGGCAGCTCAACGAGGAGACGATCGCCACACCCTGCGCGGAATAATCGACGATCTGGTAGGCGGTCGAGCGGCTGGCCGGACGCACCATGACCGCCGAGTCGGGCGCGCCCAGCAGCGACCAGACCTCGCCATAGGACACGTTCAGGCTGACGCTCATCGTCGACACGCGCTCGTTGACCAGGTAGAGAATGCCCTGTGCATCCGCATCAATGTAGACCGGCTGCGCGCCACTCCAATGCCACGAGATATGCGTCGACGTTCGATTGACCGCCGTCACCCAGGGGTTCGCGATCAGCAGCGCTTCCGCTTCGTCCGCGGACGTCACGCCGGGGCGGATGCCCTGCCAGCAGGGCGCGGCGCAATCGTCGGGCGGCAGCAGGAAGGTGCGCAGCCCATCGTCATCGGCTACCCCGGCGCGCAGGATGCCCGCCAGCAGGGCGAAACTGAGCGCAAGAGCGAGGGTGACGATCAGCAGGCGCCGCATGATGGCTCCGCCAGGGTGCTAGTCACCGCCCAGCAGCGGATTGAGGTCGGCGCAGATCGACTCCGTGAAGGCGTCCGGGGTCAGGTCGCCATTGATGACGCGCATGACGCCCTGGTTGGCGATGGCATCGTAAGCCTCGAAGCTGCTGTTCCACAGCGGGGCTTCGGCCACGGCATAATTCGCCAGGGCATTGGTGAAAGCGGCGCTGTTTTTGTCCGGAATGGCCGCCAGGAAGGCACTGACGGCATCGTCGCCTGTGCGGCTGGGGATAGTTGCGCCGAGCGCCGCCGATAGCGATTGTGATTCGACGTTGGTCAGCTCCTTGAGCACACGCCAGATCGCCTCAGCGCGATCCGGGTCTTTGAGCGAGTCGGCGTTGACGACGTAGGCGCCCCAAAAGATCCAGTTGCTCTGGCCTTCCGGCCCGGCGGGGACTTCGGCGTAATCCCAGCGGAAGAGCGCCTGCGCCAGCGTGTTCGGCGTCCCATCGCGATCGTTCAAGAACATACCCAGCTTGCCCATCAGAAACAGCTGTTCGCTGTCCGTGCTCAAGGGCGCTGCTGTCTCCGATTCATAGAGATCGTCCAGGAACTTGAGCGCAGTGTTGACCGCATCGCTGTCGAGAGCGCACTGCGTGCGGTCGGCATTGAAGTAGCCACCCCCAGCCTCGCTGAACCATAGCCCCCAATTGGCCCAACCGGTACTCATGCCGAAGCCATAGACGTCATCAGCCAGATCGGTAATGGCGCTGGCGGCCTCGGCAAACGCGTCCCAATTCCAGGCACCGCGTTCCAACAGCTCGGTTGGGTTGTCCAGCCCAGCCTGCTCGAACAACTCAAGGTTGAGGTAAAGCGCCAGACTGGATACGTCGCGCGGCAAACCCCAGAGCGTCGCCGATGGATCGCTCGTGTCCGTCTCCGGGTCGTAGGCCAGTTGATCGATGAGTTGGGGATAGAAAACGTCGACGTCGAAATCCACGTCGTCCGCCGCCAGCTCGCTCAGATTGGCGATCACGCCCGCTCTGACGAACGCCGCCAGGTCGATCCCGCGAATCCAGAAGATGTCCGGCGCGGTGCCTTCGTCCAGTTGGTTGAGCAGCGTCTCGCGATAGCTGAGCGTTTGATCGCTGCCCGCCTCGTAGGTGAGCGAAATGCCGTTCAGACGTGCATCGATACTGTCGCTCAGTGCCGCGTAGATCTGCCGCTCAAGCTGGCTATCCGGGCGCGTGCGCCAGGTGATCGCGATGTCGTCCTGCGCAGCGGCGGGCGCGATGGTCAGCCCAACCAGCACCAGCAGAAGGAGACTGGCGGCGAATCGTTTGAGCATGGGCGAACTCCTACAACTGGCCCGGATCGATGGGGAAGACAGCAGCTTCGGCTGACGCAGCCCAGCGCGGGCGAGAAGTCTCTCCACCCGATTGTAGCGCCTGCCTGACGATTTATCGCAACTTCAAGCGCAGCGTCGGCCAGCCGGAGACGATGGCTCGAACGCCATGCGGCGGGCGAATGCTATTGTCTCGCTCGTGAACCCTTATCTCGTTAAGCACGCCTTTTGGGTTATACTCTACGAAGAATCTTATTGTAAAGGTCATCGCGGCGATGGCAGATCATCCTGTAGCACCCGAATTTACAGATGCAGATCAATACCCCGTGAGCGCGCCGCCGGTCGTAGGCCGCAAGCGCACGGTGAGCAACACCCAGGCCCTCCCGCGCGCCGCCGAGCAGCAGCGCCGCGGCCTGTTGGCTTACGTCGATCCCTACCTGGCGGCGATCGTCGTCGTCCTGCTGGCGATCGGCGGCATGATGGTCTACAGCACGACGTTCGACTGGGGCTATCAGGATTTCGGCAACCCGGCAGCGCTCTTCTTCAATCAGTTCCGCTGGATTCTGCTCGGCATCGGCGTGTCGATTGTGTTCATGCTGATCGACTATCACATCTGGCGACGCCTCTCGGTGCCCCTGATCTTGTTTTCCATCGCCACACTGGTCGCCGTCTGGGCCTTCAGTGACGAGCGTTTCGGCGCGCGACGCGCTTTCCTCAACGGGTCGTACCAGCCGTCCGAGCTGGCCGAGCTGACCATCGTCATCTACATGGCGGCCTGGCTCAGCGCCAAGAATGCACGGCTCGGCAGTTTGACGCGCGGCCTGCTGCCATTCGCCGTGATCGTGGGGGCGGTCGCCTTCCTGGTCATTTTGCAGCCGGATCTGAGCGCCGCGCTGATGGTCGTCACCGTCGCCGGTCTGATGTACATCATCGCGGGCGCCAACCTCTGGCACCTGTTCGCCATCCTGGCACTGCTGGTCTGCGCCGTCATCGGCGCCGATCAAGTGGGCTTGCTGCCGGATTATGCGCAGGAGCGCATCGTCGACTTCTCCGCCGGTTTGACTGATGTGACGCAAACGAGCTACCAGACGCAGCAGGCGATCATCGCCTTCATGAATGGTGGCTGGTTCGGGCGCGGCCTGGGCAATGGCCTTCAGAAATACGGCCCGTTACCGGCCCCACACACCGATAGTATCTTTGCCACCATCGGCGAAGAGCTGGGAGTCATCGGCGCCGGCGTTGTGATTGCGCTTTATCTCGCCTTCGTGCTGCGCGGGCTCTACATTTCGCGGCGCGCGCCGGATTCGTTCGGCACGCTGCTTGCCGCAGGTGTGGCGCTCTGGGTCGGCCTGAAGGCGCTTCTGAATATCTCGGTCAACTTGAATCTGTTACCGCAGACAGGCTCTCCGCTGCCGTTCATCAGCTACGGCGGCTCTTCGCTCCTGTCACTGATGGTGGGCGTCGGGCTGCTGCTGAGCGTGGTGCGCGTGACGGCCAAACAGGCGGCTAATCCAAAAAGGAAAAACGCGAGTGCGAATCTTGATCGCGGCTGGTGGAACCGGGGGACACGTGTATCCGGCACTGGCTATCGCCGAAGCGATTGAGAACGTACAGCCGGGGGCGAAGCTCGCTTTTGTCGGCAGTGTTGGAGGTTTCGAACGTCCTCTCATCGCCGAATCCGGCGTCACGTTCGAGCGCCAATCCGAGGTCTACGCGGGCCCACTGCACGGCGTCAGCCCGCTGCGCATCCTCCTGAGTCTGGCTCAGATCGCGCTCGGCACCCTGCAATCCATAGTGCTGATCCTGACCTGGCGCCCGCAAGCGCTGCTGCTGACGGGCGGCTGGGTCGGGCTGCCCGTGGCGCTGGCGGCCTGGCTGCTGCGTGTGCCGGGCATGATCTACCTGCCGGATATTGAGCCAGGGCTGGCGATCCAGGTGCTGCGCCGCTTGGTGCGCCGCGTCGCCATCACCGCGCCGGAAAGCGCGCAGTATTTCCCGCCGGGGCAGACGGTCGTCACCGGCTACCCGCTGCGCCGCGATGTGATGCACGCCAATCGGGCGGACGCGCAGGCATTCTTCGGCCTGGAGACCGCGCGCAAGACGCTGCTCGTCTTCGGCGGCAGCCGCGGCGCACGCACGATCAACAATGCGCTGCTCGACATCCTGCCCACGCTGGCCGCGCGTCCCGATCTCCAGATCATTCACGTGACCGGCACGCTCGATTGGGATGAGATCGATGCGCGCCGCAAGACGATGGGCGAGCTGCCACATTACCATGCCTACCCCTATCTGCATCGCGAGATGGGGCTGGCCTTCGCCGCCGCCGACCTGGTGCTCAGCCGCGCAGGCGCCAGCATTCTGGGCGAATTCCCCTTTTTTGGATTGCCTGCTATTCTTGTGCCCTATCCTTACGCCTGGCGTTACCAGAAGGTCAACGCCGATTTTCTGGCGGCGCACGGTGCAGCAGTCGTGATGAATGATGCCGACATGGGGCGTGATTTATTGTGTACAATCGAAACATTACTGGATGATCTGCCGCGACTTGCCGAGATGCAAGCACAGGCACGTGCATTGGCGCAGCCAGAGGGTGCGCGCCGGGCAGCGGAAGCTTTGGTGCGGCTCGCAACAGGTGAAGGCTGATACATGATTCAACTCTCGACGATGATGGTGGTGCTGGCGCTGTTTTTCGCCGTCAGCGGCTACCTGCGTGGCAGCACGAAAGAACTGATCTCGACGGCGGGCATCGTCCTGGGCCTGTTTGCGCTGTTCCAGTTCGATACGCTCATCCGCGGAACGCTGCTGCGCAATGTCAGTCGCGATCAGGTCTTCATCGTCCAGGCGCTCATCTTCAGCGCGGTGGTCTTCTTCGCTTATCAAACGCGTGCGCTCATCGGCGAAGATCGGCGCAACCGGGGCGAGGGCCGTGACCGTCTGCAGGACGGTTTCGTCGGCGCGCTCGTCGGCTTCCTCAACGGCTATCTGATCTGGGGCTCGATCTGGTACTTCATGGACATCAACGAGTATCCGCTCGCGCCGTACATTATTGCACCGGCGCCGGGTTCGCCCAGCGATCAAGCACGCAGCTTGCTGCCGCTCGTCATTCTCGGTGGCGGCCCCAATGGCACGGGCGATCTGCTGGCTGTGGCCGTGATCGTGCTCTTCTTGCTCGTACTCATCCGCATTTAGGTGAGTGAAGAGCGACTCGCTCATTCATTTGGGTCGATACTCAATTGGCTGTTTACCGCGATGGCTAACATCGTTCCGCGTTTATGGTCTTCGTGTGGCTGAAAGCCAGAACTCTATGCACCTCCAGCCTCATCAACACATCCACATCGTCGGCATCGGCGGCAGTGGCATGAGCGCCATCGCCCGTGTCCTGATTCAAAAGGGCTATCGCGTTTCCGGCAGCGACCGCGCGGACAACGAATTCACCCAGAGCCTGGCACAGATGGGCGCGACAATCTTCATCGGGCATGACGCGAGCAACGTTGCAGGCGCCGATTTGCTGCTCGTGACCTCGGCCGTCCCGACGACGCACGTCGAAATCACCGCCGCGCGCGCTGCTGCGATTCCGGTTTTCAAGCGCGCCGACCTGATGGCGCAGATCATGGCCGGGCAGTCCGCCATTGCCGTCGCCGGGGTGCACGGCAAGACGACGACCACCTCGATGATCGCGCACATCTTGATCAAGACCGAACGCGATCCGAGCTATATCATCGGCGGCGTCCTGCGCACCTCGGGCGTGAATGCTGCCTTTGGTCACGGGCCAGTCTTCGTCATCGAAGCCGACGAGTACGATCACATGTTCCTCGGTCTGCGCCCGCAGGTGGCCGTGATCGGCAACGTAGAGTGGGATCATCCCGACTTCTTCCCGACGCCGGATGCCATGATCGGGGCGTTCGTACGCTTTGCCGCGCTCGTCCCGCCGGATGGGCGCCTGATCGTCTGTGCGGACGACGACGGCGCACGCAAACTGGGCGAAGGGCGAGCGGCAGCGGGCATCCCCGTCAGCTATTACGGCATCGATCATCCGCGGGTGAACTGGCGCGCCGTCGACATCGACATCCAGCCGGAGGTGACGCACTTCGCCGTCGAGCGCGATGGCGAGCGGCTGGGCGAGGTGCATCTGCGCGTGCCCGGTCGGCATAATGTGCTCGACGCGCTCGCGGCACTGACGGCCACGGATACACAAGGCATCCCGTTCGCGGACGCCGCAGCGGCGCTGGCTTCGTTCGAGGGCGCGGGGCGCCGCTTCGATGTGCGTGAAGAAGTGAACGGTATCGTCGTGATCGACGACTACGCCCATCATCCGACGGCGATTCGGGCGACACTGGCGGCGGCGCGCGCACGTTATCCCGGTCGCGAACTGTGGGCGATCTGGCAGCCGCACACCTTCAGCCGCACGCTGGCGCTGCTGGAGGATTACGCCCGCGCCTTCGCCGATGCCGATCACGTGCTCGTGACCGACATCTATGCTGCGCGCGAGCAGCCGTTAGCCGACGTGAGTGGGGTAACGACGGCGCACGCCATCGCACATGTCGATGCACGACATATTGCACCGTTCGAAGCAGCCGTTGATCTGCTTGTGGACGAAGTAAAATCGCCGGCGGTCATTCTAATCATGAGCGCCGGAGATGCGCCGCAGATCGGCATTGAGTATCTGCGGCGGCTGCACAACCTATCGAATGAAGGAAGCCATGAGTGAGCAGTGGTGTATCCGGCATACGGAAGCCGCCGACATCCCTGAAGCGATCGCGCTATCCGAGCGCGTCCAGGACAGCCTGACCCGTTCGGGCAGCTTGCAACAGATCGGCCCCATCGCCCGCGAAACCTTCGAGGTGAAGATCAGGAGCGGCAATGCTTACGTCATCGAGCGTGCTGGCGTCCTCGTCGGCGGCTACTTTCTGGAGCCGCTGAACTTTGCCCAGCGCGCCTTCTGGCGGCTGGATGCGCTCGACCGGCGCTTCTGGTTTCTGAGCCGCTTCATGCTCGACCCTGAGTTTCAGGGACAGCGCCTGGGCGAACAGATCGTGCGCGAATTACAGCGGCGCACGACACTGGAACCCAACGGCGCCCTGATCCTTGACTGCTGGGAGGGCAACGAGTCGCTGCGTGCCTATTACAGCGGTCTCGGCTTCCGGCTTCATGGCCTGTTTCCCGAAGGTGAATACCGGATCGCCGTGATGGTCTGGATGCCGGTCAACGGCGCGTTCGACTTCAGCTATTTCCCTATGCTGGAGACGCCACGCCTGCGCTTGCGGGAAATGCTGCCCGAAGACGCCGGGGGCATGATGAGCTTTCGCGGCGAATACGAGGTGACCAAGTACAACAGCGGCGCTCCCTACCAGGACATCGCCCAGGCGCGCGCGGCCATCGAAGGCATCGCCGACGATTTCGCGACCCGGCGCACGCTGCGCTGGGGCATCGTGCTCAAAGAGGCTGGGGACGATGCGATCGTCGGGCAGATTGGTTACAACTATTGGGCGCGCCGCGATCATCGGGCGGCGGTCGGCTTCGATCTGGCGCGCATCTACTGGGGCCGTGGCCTGATGACGGAAGCGCTGCACGCGGTCGTGCAGTTCGGCTTCGAGCGCATGCAGCTGAACCGCATCGACGCGGATGCGGACGACGAAAACATCGCATCACAGCGCGTGCTCACGAAGGTGGGGTTCGTCCGCGAAGGCTTGCAGCGCCAGCAGTACTATGAAGATGGCACGTTCCACGATCTCGCGATCTTCGGGCTGCTGAAGCAGGATTACGTGCCCCCGAAAACCGGGTGAGCACGTCACAGAATTTGATCCAGGTCAGGTCGGAAATACGTCGCGCACGGCGAGAGTGAAACCAGGCAGCACCTCGCCGCCGTCCAGCGCGTCCTCAACGCCATGCTGCTTGCTATGCAGGTCGCCGTTTTCATCCAACCGAAGAACGCGGACGAGCTTATCTTCGGCATAAACCGCCCATACAACCTGCGTACCCGCCAGCAAATACTCGTAAGCTTTCTTGAGGATGTCTTCGCTCGGGGAGACCACTTCAATCGCCAGATCCGGCGCGCCATCGAAAGCCACCCCGGCGAGATCTTGCGCATGGGCCTTGGCGATGAAAGCGACATCAGGCTGGCGATAGGTGTGTGCACCAAGCTTGTAGCCGCCATCCGGCACGGTGACATAACCCAGGTCGCGCGGGATGACAAAGGCGTTCAAGAAGTGAGCCAAACGTCCAGCAGTGATCGTGTTGAGGCGGCTTGAGGGGGGCATTTCCACGACGACTCCATCGGCCAATTCAAGTCGGCGCGTTTCATTTTCCGGCGCTTGTGCGAGTTCCAGGAATTCTTCGACTGTATAGAGTTTCTCTCTGACGACCATGATCGTTTCCTGCACTTCACCACACTCTAGACTATAAGGGAATCCGGCATGAATGTCCACGTAGCGCGCACCGGAGGTGCGCACCAGGTAGGATTGCGCTGCGTGGCACCGGACTGTCCGCTATACTTGATCTGAGCGAGAATCACCCATAGGAAAAACCTGTGCCCTGGAATCCAGACCAATATCACAAGTTCCAAGCGCAGCGCGCTGCCCCCTTCGAAGATCTGCTCCACATGATCGCCGTGCGCCAGGGCCTGCGTGTGATCGACCTGGGCTGTGGCACGGGCGAATTGACCGCGCGGCTGGCGGAAGCGCTGCCCGACAGTAACGTGCTCGGCATCGATTCGTCGGCGCAGATGCTGGCGAAGGCCCGGCCTTATGTGCGTCCCGGTCTGCGCTTCGAACAGGCTGACCTCGCTACGATCGAAGGTGAGTGGGATCTGGTCTTCTCACACGCCGCCATCCAGTGGGTGGACGATCACGCGGCGCTGATCCCGCACTTGTGGAGCCTGGTCGCGCCCGGCGGGCAGATCGCCATCCAGCAGCCGGCCAACCACGATCACCCGTCGCACGTCTACGCCCGCGAGATCGCCTCCGAAGAGCCGTTTCGGACGGCGCTGGGCGGTTGGGTGCGGGTCGTGCCCGTGCTGCCGATGGATCGCTATGCGCAGATGTTGTTCGACCTGGGCGCGGAAGACATGACGGTGCTGGAGAAGATCTATCCGCACGTGCTCGAAAACGCCGACGCCATCGCCGAATGGACGAGCGGGACGCTGCTGGTGCCTTACTTCGAGCGGCTGGGCGACCTGCGCGAGTCATTCATGGAGATCTACCGCGCGCGTTTGCGCGAAACATTTCCGGGCAGCCCGGTCTTCTATCCGTTCCGGCGGATGCTGTTCGCGGCGCGGCGCGCCCCTTAGCCAGAGGAAAATGCAGATGGCGAATCAGGTGCAAACAAGCAATCGTATCAACTGGGGCTATTTCGCGGCCCAGGTGGTGATTCAGGCACTGCTGGTCATCCTGTTCACGCTGCTGCTGCCGAATAACGATCTGACGATGGTGCTCGTGCTGGCGGGTGGCTTCTACCTCGTCTGGTCCGCCTTCAGCAAGTCGCTGCTGTTCCGCGAGCATCGCCAGGGCGTGCGCCTGACCCTCTTCGAACAGCATGAAGAGGCGATCAAAGCCTTCAAGCAGAGCTACGACTTCCTGAGCCGCAGTCCGTGGATCGACCGCTTTCGCTGGCTGGTCGCGCTCGATTCGTCCGCCATCTCCTACCGCGAGATGGCGCTGTGCAACATCGCCTACAACTATGCGCGCATGGCCAATGCCCGTCAGGCCAAGGCCTATTATGAAGAAGCGCTCGCGCAGTTCCCGCGCAGCGAACAGGCTCAGGCCGGTCTGCGCCTGATCGACGACGCCATCGAAGATTACCGGAATCAGCAGGCAACGCAGCAGAACGGGCAGTGACATCGATGCGTTTGACGCTGCCTGCGCCTTATGGCGACAAACTGCTGACCAGCGAGCCGCTGGCGAAATACACCGCCGCCCGGCTGGGTGGCCCCGCCGATTATCTCTACATCGCGCGAGAGTCGGCGCAGGAACTGGCTGCGGTCGTCGAGGCGGCCTGGGCACAGAGTGTGCCCGTGCGCATCCTCGGCGGTGGGGCCAACGTGCTGGTCAATGACGTGCGCGTGCCCGGCCTCGTTGTCATCAACAGCGTCAGCCAGGTTGAGTTTCATGCCGAGGGCACGTGTGAGGTCAGCAGCGGCCACGGACTGACGGTGCTGGCGCGCAAATGTGCCGCGCGCGGCCTGTCCGGCTTCGAGTGGGCGGTCAATGTGCCGGGGACAATTGGCGGCGCGGTCGTCAACAATGCGGGCGCGCACGGCGGCGACATGGCGGGCTGCGTGCAGAGCGTCGAATTGCTGGATGCGAAGTCAGGCCGCGGGACGCTGGCGCTGGCCGATCTCGCCTATGGCTACCGGACGTCGGCGCTCAAGGCGCGGGCTGACCGGCGCTTTCTCGTGCTGAGTGCGCGGCTGGCGTTCACGCCCGATGCGCGCACCGCTATCGACGCGCGTATGGATTCGTTCATCGCCCATCGCAAGAAGACACAGCCACCCGGCGCCAGCCTGGGCAGCATCTTCAAGAATCCGCCGGGGGATTATGCCGGGCGCTTGATCGAGGTGTGCGGGTTGAAGGGCTTCAGCATCAGCGGCGCACAGGTTTCGCCCGTCCACGCCAACTTCTTCATCAACACCGGCAGCGCCACCGCCGCGGATTATCTCGCCCTGGTGCGTCACGTTCAGGCCGAAGTCGCGCGCCAAACCGGGGTAGAATTAGAGACGGAAATCGAAATCATCGGCAGCGATACGACGGATTAGCGACCTGCTCGCAAGCGAAATGGGGAAGCCGCCTATGTTTAGTTTGGGTGGAAGACAACAAACGGGACCGCGCCTGGATGTCTACGCGCAGACGGTCGAGCAGATGCTGCTGAACCTGGGCATCGATCCGGGTCAGGCGCGCATGAACACCCAGGAAGGCTACGGCTGGAGCTTCCGGCGCGGCTCTGCCATCATCGAGGTTTATGTGACGCAAAATGGCGGCGTTGGCTACCTGCAGGTGCTGGCGCCGATCCTGCATCTGCCGATGCAGGGCTTGCTGCCGCTCTATCGCCGCCTGCTGGAAATGAATCTGCAACTGACCAACGCCGCGTTCGGTGTCTACCTGGACGTGGTTTACATCTTCAATGAGCGCCCGCTCGACGGCCTGGACGCGGTCGAAGCCAATCAGATCATCAACACGGTCGCCCAATATGCGGATGACCTGGATGATAAGCTGCTCGAAGAATTCGGCGGGCGACTCTACACGCGCATCTAGTCGACCGCGTCGACAGGGCGGCGCTCCAAACTCGCGCGCAGCTCTCGCCACATCTTCTGCATGAAGGCGCCGACCGCAAACAGCACAGCCAGCGGAATGCCCAGCGTGAAGATGGCCGTGTTGAAGGCAGGCAGCCCCTCCGCGTCGATGACCGGCGCCTGCATACCGTCGACCAGTTCGACCACAGGCCGCACCCACAAAACCGCCGCCGTCCCCTGAATGCGACTGTCCTGATAGGCCGTGTAGAGCGGCAAGAACGTCGCCAGGGCCATGATCAGCGCCAGCAACCAGCCGGACAGGCGATAGACACTGCTCACGATCAAGGCAAACGCCAGGCCGATGCCTGCCGGGATGAGTGGCTGCCATTCCGGCGTATAGCCCAGGAACATGTAGGTATACAGTCCCCAGATGAACAGCCCAACCGGGATGCCGATCACGGCGCTCAGGAGTAGCCGCGCCCACCACGGCCAGAATCCGCGCAAGCGTGAGGGCAGCTCGCCCGCCAGCACAACGAGGACGCCCATGAACACACCCATGAACAACGAAAGCGAAACGGTGAAACGCCAGCGTTCGGGGTCGAACAAGGGTTGCTGCTGGAAGGTGAACCAGACGTATTGGCCGATGCCGAGCGCCGCCCCGATGAAGGCCCAGATGAAGCGCCAGACGATCTCCATTGGGTGGCTGCTCAGGCGCCGCAGGGTGTTCGCCATCCAGGCATAGATTCGCTCGCCAAAGGCGACCCCCGGCAACGAGGGCGCCTCATCACGGATCAGAGCCAGGGCGCGCAGGGCGCCTTTGACGTTTTCCGCGCGCGCCTGCGCGATCTGACGCAGCGCAACCTGTGAGCGAATTTGCCCGATGGTGCGAGCGGCAGCTTCGGCCACGACCGGATCTTGCCGGTCGAGCGCCAACATGGGCAGCACGCTGTCGATCTCCGCGCCGTAGACGGTCTCGCGCCATTCGCCCGGCGTCCACAGTTTGAGCGTCCGCGTCAGCAGTACGGAGGCGGGCTGTGACAGCAAGCCGGTATTGGGGCCGATCTCCATAGGCTGAGGCTGCGCATATTGAGCGCGTGCGCCGAGCACGTGGATGGCGGCCAGCTTGGCTACCTGATTGTTCTCCAGGCGCAGCGACTGGGCCACCAGCTTTGGAATCTGCGGCGGCTCCGTATCATCAAGATCCTCAAGGCGGCGCAGCGCACGGACGCGGGCAGCAGCGTTCTGGCCGCGGACGGCGTGCAGCGCGACCCGGCGCCGGGCATCTTCACTCAACCGCTCCCACCAGAAATCGGCCTCATAGTCGTATTCGAGCGCGCCGCGCAGCATCATCTGCTTGCCGACGTCGTCGAATTCGAGGCCGTAAATCTCCGCCTGACTGTAATAGTCATTGACGAGGATGAAATCGGTGATGCCGAGGATGAAGCGTCCCTGTCCCCCCGCCCAGGCACGGCGCGCCCGCTGGTAGATCTCGGTCGCTTCACGCAGCGCCAGACCCTCGGCGGTGCTCAGAGGAAGCGTATTGCCCGTGTTGAGGTTGATGGTTGCGCTGCCGGTGTGGCCGAAGACGATGGGCACCGGCTCACGCACCGGCGGCGCGCTCACAGGAATGCTGTTGGGCGAGATCACTTCGTCCAGCCGGTCGAGAATCTCTTTCACGCTGCTGGGGCGCTGATCCAGATCGACGAGGGTGCCATGGCGCAGCAGCAGGGTCAGTTCATAGGGCAGGCCGCTCTGAATCGTGCTGACGTCCGGCATTTCGTCGCTCATCTGCAGCTGGGCCAGCGCCAGCGGGACGGTGCCATCGAACGGCAGTGTGCCGGTGAATACGTGAAACAGGAGGATGCAGAAGCTGTAGATGTCCGCCCGATGATCGAGCAGGTCGCTGGTGACCTGTTCCGGCGCCATGTAGAGCAGCGTCCCGGAGCCGGGGTTGCGCGCGCGACCTTCGTAATCCATGACCGTCGCCAGCCCGAAATCCGCCAGATAGGGCTGGCCCTGGCTGTCGAGCAAGATGTTGGACGGCTTGAGATCGAGATGGACGACCTTGTTGCGATGCGCGTGGTCGAGCGCGCCACCGACGGCGCGCGCCATGGTGACGGCCTCGTCGACCGGCATCGGGCCTTGCTGCAGCACGCCTTCCAGCGACCCTCCGGCCACATAGCGCATGGCGATGTAGAGCTGTTGTTCGTACTCACCGAAATCGTAAATCGGCAGGATGTGCGGATGTTCCAGCGCCGCAATCGTGTGGGCTTCCTGCTCGAACATCTTGACCGGGTCGAGGTCGAGCGAGAGTCCGCGCGCCATGGTTTTGATGGCGACGACGCGGTTGAGGCGTTTGTCGCGCGCAGACCACACATCGGCCATGCCGCCGCGCCCGATGTGTTCAATCACCCGATAATTCGAAAACTCTACCCCAACATCCATAATCGTCCGCCTAGACGTGGCCCTGGTCGTCGACACCCCTTCATTATAGACGCAACTATTGATCGCACATCTGTATAGAACTGTGCACGCGCGCTGCGGGTAGTTACACTTGTGCGACTCTAGCAATGATGGAATCAGCCATGCATAAGCGTTCACTCATCCCGGCGTTCGTCTTCATCTGCCTCTTGATCGGTCTCCCGGCCAGCGCGCAAGAAGCCACCACGGCCCCGCCGCGCGACCCGCTGGCGCTGGCCCGGCGCTTCCTGGGTTTCCAGCGCGAGTTCGCTTTCGGTCTGCCGGCGCTGGAGGTCGAAGTCGGCGATCAAGCGCAGTTCTGGGTTCCCAAACGCGCGTCGGACACCCCACAGCAGATCACAGCGACGCTGGCTGGGCGCGCCGCCGACGTCGAATTCTGGGTCGAGGAAGACATTCTCTACAACGAATCGGAGATGGCAGCGCTGGCACAGGCTTTCCAGGGTGTGTTCACGTCGCTGCGTTTGCGCAGCCTGTACGGCGGGCCGCAGATCCAGCTTCAAGAGGGCGAGACACCGCTGCCGGAGGATTTCATGCCGGCGCCCGACGTCGACGGCGTCGACCGGGTGACGGTGCTCTACGCGCGCGACCTGGCCCAAGATGCGATTGCCCGCTACAGCCCCGTCGACAGCATCCCCGCGGCGCTGGTCGCCGGTGGCTACAGTAACGAGCGGGAGCTGCTGCTGGTCGACACAACGCTCTTTCCGGACGTACCGCTCACGAACGGACTGTATACGAGCAGCCTCGTCCGCACCTACTACGACACGATCGCCGAATTCAACGATCCGGGGCAGGCTGAATGGCTGCAGAACGTGCTGGCCGACATCGCCGTCGCTAATTTCACCAACAGCGATCCGTCGTTCGGCGGCGTGATCGCCTACCTCGATGCGCCGGGCACGCCCCTGATTCAGACGGGCAACTTCGCGACTCGCGCACGCTATGACGGTGGGCATCTCTTATTTCTGAGCTACTTCATTCAGCGTTTCGGGCAGGATGCCTTCCGCGCACTGTTCAACCAGTCCGGTTCGGGGGTCGCGCCGGTCGATGCCGCGCTCGCCGAAGCCAGCGTGCTCGATCCGATCACGAATGCGCCGGTTAGCGCGCGCGCGGCCTTCGCCGATTTCGTCGTGGCGAACTTGCTCAACCGCGATCTTGGCGATGGCCGTTATCAGTACACCGCCATCGAACTGCCGCAGAGCGTGCGCGCGCGAGTCACGCCGCTGGCGGGCTACGGCGATACGACGATCAGCAACCGGCAGGTCGGGCAGTTCGGCAGCTACTACCTGCTGATCACGAACGACACGCAGGAAGACAGCAGCCTGACGCTGAGCTTTGATGGCTCAGCTCAAACCGCGCGTTTGCCGATGCCCGACCGCGAGCCGGATGATCCGTTCTACTGGTCTGGTACGGCTGAAGATGCCGACCCGACGCTCACGCGCAGCATCGACCTGCGCGCAGCCACGGCGGCCACGCTGGCGTTCGACGCCTGGTATGCGCTGCCGGATGGCCTCGACTATGCCTACGCCAGCGTCTCGACCGACGACGGCGAGACGTGGACGCCGCTCCCCGCAACCGATACGACGGCGCGCAATCCGTATGGCATGAGCTATGGCACGGGTTTCACCGGCGCCAGCAACTCACAGGCACCGCAGCCATTCGCATATCTGGGCGTTGTCCTCACGGGTGATGGCGTCACGATTGGCGACGTGGTCGCCGACGGCCCGGCCGCAGTCGCGGGTGTGCAAGCGGGCGACGTCATCGCCGGTTATGACGGGCAAGAATGGCAGCGTGTGCCCAACATCATCGAAGTGCTGCTCGACTACGCACCCGGCGACACGATCGCGCTGATGATCCAGCGAGGCGAGGGCGACGCCGCGGAGCAGCTCGATATCCCGGTCGTGCTGGCCGAGCACCCGACGCGCACGTTGACACCGGACTCACTCTGGCAGCACGAACAGATTGATCTTTCGGACTATGCCGGGCAAGAGATCTTGCTGCGCTTCGAGACGGTCACACTGCCTGGCCTGGAGCATCAGGGATTCGCCATCGACAACCTGGAAATCCCGGAAGTTAACTTTGCCGATGGCGGCGACCAGATCGAGGCTTGGGTCGCGGAAGGCTGGCTGCAAACGACCAACAGAATCGACCAGCGCTATCTGGTGCAAGCGATCACATCGCCGACGGAAACCGAGCCGTTCGCCGTGCAGACGTTAATCGGCCCGGATGACAACGCAGCAGAGGGCGAATGGCGCTTTGCGCTGGCGAGCGGCCAGCAGTTCGTCGCCATCGTCAGCGCGGTCAACGACGACACCGATCAGCCCGCCGAGTTCAGCCTGACGGTGGATGTCGACGATTAGGCCTTCATGTGCCAGAGGTTGTAGAAATTGACCAGGCCGAGCATGAAGCTGCCGAAGAAGATCTCGAGGCCAACCGCACCCATCGCCAGGCCGGGGATCAACCAGCGGAGAACAACCTGCACATCAATGGGGCCAAACCGGGTCTGCGCCCAGATCTGAACGGAGTGCAGCACCGGAATCAGGCTGAGCAAAATCAGCATGCCGCCGAGCGCTAAGCCTATGCTCAAGAGTTCACCGCGCTCAAACACACGCGATGCTCTGCTCCTGGGCAGAATCCCGGTCGTGATGCTGAAGGTATGCCCGACGATGCCGAGCAGAACAATCTGCACGCCGATGATCAGGCTCATGTTGGCGACCAGCAGGGTGTGCACGTCAAACGTGACACCGCCGATGATGAGCGGCCCCGGCAGCAGCAGCATATTGCCGAGAATGCCGAAGGTGATCAGCAGCAAGCCCGGCGTGAAAAACACCCATTTCGGGCTGAGCAGGAGCATGAAGATCAGATGTCGCCAGCCATCCCGCCAGGTGCGGAGATGAGGGCGCCGCGAGCGCCCATCCGGATGATAATCAATCGGCACTTCGGTCATCGTCACCCGATGCAACGACGCCTTGGTGACGAGCTCCGTGGCAAACTCCATGCCAGATGTTTGCAGGTTAAAATCGAGCACGATCTGGCGCTCGAAACCACGCATGCCACAGTGATAATCGCTGATGTGCGTACCGAACAACAGGTTGCCGATCGCCGTCAGAATGGGATTGCCCAGCCACCGGTGAAGGGTGGGCATCGCACCGGGGAAAATGTGACCGCGCAGGCGTGTGCCCATGACGAGTGCATAGCCCGCGCGCAGCTTTTCGACGAAGGGTGCGATCTGCGACCAGTCGTAGCTGTCGTCGGCATCGCCCATGATGACGAAGCGACCTTGAGCTTCGTGGATACCAGCGTTCAGTGCCGCGCCGTAGCCGCGTCGAGCCACGTGGACGACGCGCGCCCCTGCCTGCTCGGCGATCTCCGGCGAGCCATCACTGCTGCCGTTGTCGGCGATCAAGACTTCACCCTCGACACCAGCCGCCGTCAATCCCTGTTGAGCTTTCTGAATGCAGCGTTCCAGGGTCTCCGCTTCGTTCAGGCACGGCATCAGCAGGGTGAATTCGACAGCAGCACGCGTTTCGTCAGTCATGACTTTCGATAGAGCCAGATCACCACATCATTAAACCACAATGGGATACCGACGTTTCGGAGTGGACTCCGATACAATGACGGCGCAATGGGCTGGTAGAGCTTCGTCGCGATGGACGGCAAAGAAATCGTGCGCGGGAAACTTGCACTCGCTACGTGTGTCAAGCCGCGCGACGTCATCAAGTCATCAATCGCGTTTAAGCTCAAGATATTGAGATGATTGGGCGGATCGATGGCGTGCCAGGCTGCCCCCATCTTCTGTGCAAACCAGCAATTCGGATCGAACGTCTCGCCGATCAGATAGCCACCGGGTGCGACAAGATCGATGCTCTTTTGCAGGATGTCGCGCGGGCAGGGAATATGCTCCAGCACATCAATGTAGGACACAACATCAAAGGCGTTGGGGAAATCTGCTGGCGGTGAGTCAATCGTCCCCTGGCGCACGTTCGGCATGTGAAGTTCGTTTTGGGCATAAGCCGGGCCAAAATCCGAATAATCCAGCCCATAGGGCGAAAAGCCTTGCTCGCGAACGACGTCGAGCAAAAAACCCGCCGCGCAGCCGACGTCCAGCCAGGTTGCGCCAGCCGCCAACGCCAAATGCTTGCGTGCCCAGGTCACACGCCGTTTGAGATTCGACTGAATGAATGAGCGTTGGCCGATATAATCGACGTAGCGGCTCATGTCGTAGTCTTCTTTGTAGCCTTCGTAGTAGTTCTTGTTATAGAGGTCGTCGAGTGTTTCCGGTGTGGGGAGATGAGTCACTTGCAGGCCGTGGCAGACATTACAACGGCTCCATTCATAGCCTTTGGCCATCCATAAGCGCGTGCTGTGGGTCGAACCACACATTCGGCACGGCTCTATCGTCGCTGCCGACTGCCTGTCATCCACATCTGATGGCTCCACCGCTTTTGAAGATGCAATTGCCTGATTCAAGTGTGCAAACACTTTCACTAGCATTCGTCATATGGATTAGTATAAAGCTACTCTTGTGGCTGAGTTGCGTTAGATGTGATCCGTAAAGACTCAGACAGCATCAACTGGTCGGGTGTGTCGCAAAGATCGTCACGTAGTCATCTTCGTAGACCACGTCGAGATGCGCTCGCATGAGTTCGATCTGAGCGTCGACCTCCGGCGATAGCAGCAGGCGCGATTGAATGAAGACGCGATAGGCGAAGCTGACGACGACGTAATCGATCTGGTACGAATCGATCAGCGCCTCGACTTCACTCCACTGGTACGCCTGATCCCCGAAGTAGCCGTGATGTCCCGGCGTGGCGTAATAGACGGTGTTGGCGAGGGACTTGCCGTAAAGTGCCACCGGAGGCGCATTGATTGCATAGATCGACTTGCCCTGGATGTGATCGTAAATCCATTGATACGCCTCTGTATTTACCGGCGAACTATCCTGCAATCGAGATAGCTGCGCGCCTGGGCCGCCGCGAACAAGCGGCCCGGCCAGGATTAGCAGCGTCACGCCAATGAGAACCACACCGTTATAGCGCCAGGTCGGGCGTGGGATGTCACTTGCGGCAGGTACTTCTGCCGCTGATGTTGGTGACGTCAATCTGTATGCGATGATGGCAAAGTTGGCAATTAGCAGTAGTGGGTAGGCCGCACCTGCATAGCGATAATTGATGCCGAAGAAGTAGCTTTCGTTCCAGGTGAAGTGATCGATCCAGGCGGAATAAGGCACAAACACGAGCAGGATCATCGCGATTTGAGCCATCAGCATGACGGCGAGCATCTCTACTGGCGCGAATTCACGGTGACGCATCCATGCTGCCAGCACGATCAGCCCGACGGTCAGCGTGGTGTAGAACGCCCCAAGCTGCCAGTCGAAGAGCGGTGTGAGCGTCAGCCAGGCATAGCCGAGCACCATCAACGCGAGCGCAATCATGCGCCACGGGCGACTAAGCCGCTCGGCAAAGATGATTAGCGCAACATTTCCGCCGCTCACCAGCAAATAAGGCAAAATCCAGAATAAGGTTAGCGAGCTATATAACGGTGACGCCCATTGCCGGATGATCGTGTAGGTTATCCCGGTCGTTGTGATCTCGCTTGAGTCAGCCATCACCTGCGGCTGAAGTGCGACTCTGACTATCCAGGGCAGGATAACGACCAGCAAAGGTATTCCAACAGCGAGCACTTGTTCCGGCAGTCTGCGCAGGAGCTGCCGCCCATATGCCTGCCACAGCAGCGCCAGATGCGCGATGCCCAGAGTGACGATCCAGAATGCGGACGAGATTTTCGTGCTCACGCACAAGCCACAGGCCAGGCCGATCAGAATCAAGAAGCGCCGATCGCGCTGGCCAGCCCAGTAGCGGAGCAAATAGTACGTCGAGACCAATCCCCCCAGGCATACGAGAATGTCATTCTTGGCCGTGCCAAAGGCCATATCCGTCAGCAAATCGGAGCCGAGCAGCAGCACCAGGATGGTCACTGTGACCAGATGACGACTCAGAGGTGACGAACTACGCAGCAAGAATTGTGTGATCAGAATGGCGTAAAGCAAAACCCCCATGAACAGGAGACTGTGGATGGCGGGGAGCAGCACGATCGAGCTAACGAACGCGATCTCCCAGGCGTAGAGCATGTCATAGGCCGCCGGGAAGTAAGCCAGAACACCATGAAAGCTATTCAACGTACCCGCTTGGACGAGATTTATCGCGTTCGGCGTATAGACCCAGACCGAATCGCTGCTTTCGACTGGCACACTGCCGATCACAATCGTGACGAGATTGAATGTCGCGTAGACCGCCACCAGCGCATAGCCGATCCACAGCGCGAGATAAAAACGCTCGGCGATGGGTGTCCGCTCAAAATGTGGCGCCTCGATTGGCGTCAGCCGCTCGGCAACCAGAATCTCGCCAATCCACAACAAGGACCCAGCAATCAACATGCCTGGGAGCGTCAGTTGATTGACAATTCCGGCGTAGGTCGCCGGGATGGTCAGATTGAGAACGAAGAGGAACAGCATGAGCGCGGCGCAGTGTAGCAAGTCATCGCCGACCAACCGTGTTGCGAGCCGGTAAGCCGCAAGCAGTGCCAAACCATAGCAGACAAACAACACGACGATATTCATGCCGCTATCCAATCGCAGGGAGGATCATATGGAAGGCGTTTTCAGGTCTATCCACACGATACAACCAACCCCGGAGCAATAGTCTTGGGTTTTCGTGCATGCGCTGGTCATCGATGGGGATCAAAAAAGCGGCTCCATCCCAGAGCCGCTTTATAGATCTGTGCGAGTGTTGCGCTCAGCGCAAGTCTACAGACCGCCCACCAGACGGCGCAGTTCGCGCGCATGCCCGGCTTCGTCGGCCGCCATTTCTTCAAGCTTCATATTCAGCTCGATCAGGCCGAGTTCTTCGGCCATGGCTGCATGCGCTCTGTAGTTGGCGACGTCGTTTTTCTCCATCTCCATGTCGAGTTCAAGCATGGCTTTCAAGCCCTCGGGCTTCTCAAACGTACGCGGCGTGGTCGTCGGCTCGCCGCCCAGGTCGACAATCACATCCATCAGGAAGGCCGCATGGCCAAGTTCGTCCGCAATCTCATCCTTGAGGATTTCGCGCAGTTCGTAGCCGACAAAGCCCAGTGCTTTGCTCGATTGATAGGTATAGCGGATGACCGTGCCCAGTTCCGCTGCGAGATCTTCATTCAGACCCTTGATCAAATCTTCCTTCGTCATCATGTCTCCTGTTCTATTGTCGAGCCTTATGCTCAGTGAAGGCGTTCCGGGTGGTCGACCAGCGTGCCGTCGATGTATGCCTGTACGGCTGCTTCGGCATCTGCGAGTTCGGTCAAGATCGGCTGGATGTTGGCCGAGGTCAAGGACTGATGCGCCCCGTGCCCCATCCCGCGCGCGATTACTACTGCGCAATCCGTGATCGACGCCACCATCTGATGATGTTTGTCGTCCGAGTGGGCGCCGAAGCCATGTCCACGCTCATCTTCGTGATGCACGTGAATATCCACGAGCTGAACGAACTGCTGATGCCCGGCCTTGTCGCGGCGCTCTCGCATGACGATCTCGCCTTCGTCGACCGTGAAGACCAAGTAATAGGCGGCACGTCCAAAGTGCCTGCTGATCGTTTTGCCGTCATCGCTGACCACAGCGATTTTCATGAGTTCTCTCTCCGTAGAATCGTTCTTTCAGGATGTGGCTTCTGCCTGAGTCGTTTGACCGGCAGGGCCAGGTTGGATCGACGGCGTCCCGAGTTGCAAGAGCAGAATCGCGGTCATGCAGATAGCGGATGTCAGGCACCAGGCGCAGGTCGCACCGATCACGAACGGCTCAAGAAACGTCAGATAGATCGAGAACAACGTGCCGAAAAGCGCCATGCCAAAGAGTGCCGCCTCGGCCAGGCTGCGTAACGAAGCTTGCCCCCAGCGGCTGCCCGCCCAGGCAATCAGGATCGCCGCATAGCCTACGAGGCCAAGCACGCCGATGGGCAGCGTGCCGAACAGCATCGCATACGCACTTTGTTGCACCGCATTGCAGTCGCCGATTGGGCCGCAGACCGCCGTCGTTTGAGTCGTCTCGACGTAGGTCATGTAGATGGAGACCAGCAGGCCTAAAACGCCGAAGGCAGCCACGCCCCAGGAACGCCATCCGGTCAGCCCGCCACCCAGTGCGGGACCCCCGGCTTTCGTGATCAGGGTACGCCTGAGCGCCTGGACAATGACGACGATCATGCCGATCAGGACGACAATGGCAATGCCATTGCCGACGGGATCGCGCTGCAGCTTGCTCATCAGATCGCCGGATGCAGCCGTCTCGGAGCTTGCCACGTCGACGGCCTCCACGGTCAGTGGCTCGTCCACCCCCGCCTCAGCCGCTTGAGCGGTCGCCGCTGCTCGTGCCTCATCGTTGGCCTGGACGGCCTCGGCCAGGCCGGGGATATCCGGCCAATCGACTCCGCCAGCGTCGAGATATTCTTCGATCAGGCCGGGGAACTCCTCCGGGATCTGGATCGAGCCGACCAGGACGTGATCGTCAACGATCAGGTTGGGCACGCCGCGCCGATCCTCGCCGATCTCGAAACGCTGAACCGCCGATTGATATAACGCCTGGCCATTGGCCGTCGTCACGTCGACGCCCATCAGCTGTAACTGATCGCCGTACTGCTCGAACAGGGGCGGCAAGACCTCGGTGATCACGTAGTGGCAGTGGCCGCATGTCGGTGAGTAGAACAGCACGGCGTGGACGACCGGCGTCTGGGCGAACGCTTGCCCAATGACGGGAAGATTCAGCAGTGTAGTCAGGGTCAGGAGCGAAAAAAGCTTGTACAACCGTCTGTGGTTCATCAGATTCCCAGGTCTTTCGCACTCAGTGTGGTTTGAGCTGAGCACGCTTACCATCGTTCCTCAAACTTAAGCCGATTGTACCAGTCAAATATACACGTGAGCCCTTTTATGGTACACTTGTCACGTCAAAATCGTGACAGGTGATGATGACCGAACGCCTTGAACCCAACGTCGGACTGAAGCTGCGCGCGCTCCGTGAGCGGCGAGGATGGTCGCTGCGAGAGTTGGCCGAACGTTGTGGTCTTTCCTTCAACGCCATCAGCCGCATCGAGCGGGGCGAGAGCTCGCCGATGGTGTCGACGCTCCACCTGCTCGCCACAGCGCTCAACGTCTCGATCACGGCCTTCTTCGAAGATGGTCAGGACAGATCGACGGTGCTCATCCGGCATGACCGGCGGCTGCGCTCGGACGCCAACGGCATCACAATGGAGAGCCTGGGCATCGGCCTGCGCAATCAGCAGCTAGAGCCATTCATGGTCAGCGTCCCCTCCGGCGCGGGCAACATGAATGATCCGGTAGCGCATCCGGGCCAGGAATTCGTGCTGTGCCTCGAGGGCACTATCTGCTATCAGGTCAACGGAGTCACGTATACGCTTGAGACCGGCGACAGCCTGCTCTTCGAAGCGACTCAACCTCACTGCTTCGAAAATAGCGGCCCGACGACGACACAACTTCTGTTCGTCTTCCAGGCTGCGGAGGGCAACCATCTGGCCGGTGGACACCATTTACAACGATAGGTGTCCTCGCCGATTTGAATATCAGTCCCTGAACATGGCCTGGTCGCCCAAGCGGTGGGTGATGCGGCTGACGATCTCTTCCGCACTTTCTTCAATCGGCTTGTCCGTGACGTCGACGATGCTGAAGTGCCCGCGCTGGAAGATCTCGCGGGCATAGTCCAGTTCCTCATGAAGTATCTTGGGATCGCTGTAACTGCCCCGCGCGCCCAGTCCCAGTCGTTGATGACGGTACTGTCGGAACGAAACCAGTTCTCCCGGATCGACGAGCAACCCGAAGACGCGCTGATGATCGACCACGAACAATTGGGACGGCGGTGGCATCTCTCGAAAGAGCGGTACGTTGGCAACGTGCCAGCCATGCGTGGATAAATACATGCTCAGCGGCGTTTTACCCACTCGTGAGACACCAACCAGGATGATCTCTGCCATGTGCAGTTCATCGACGCGTTTCCCATCATCGTGATCTACCGCAAACTCTATCGCCTCAATCCGCTTGAAGTACGACTCGCGCAGACGCGAATAGAGTCCGGGTTCACCTTTCGGCTCTTGCTCCAGGCGGCGCGTCAGGTAGAGCAGCAACATGCCCTGTAGATCAAAACAGGTGACACTGTGCGTTTGAGCCAGCTCGTTCAACCTGCTGCGAAGATCCGGATCGACCAACGTGTGTACGATCAAGCCATCGCCGTTTTGAGCGCGCTTGACTACCGATACAAGCTGCGCGCCATGACGAACACCGGCGATCACTTCAATCGCGACATCTGCGTTCGTGAACTGCGCCAGCGTGGTTTCAACCAGCTGCTTACCGCTGTTTCCCTGTCCACCACTGACGACGTAAATGGTCAAAGACGCCATCAGGTGCTCCTTCCAATGGCGAAGAATATCTGAGGCCTACGCCACTGGTTGCCCGTTTACCACTCTATATTGGATTATACGTTCTTTGTTCCTCGCAGGTCTGCCTGGCGTTATACTGATACACTGAATATCTCTAATCAATTATATAACGGCCCGTGGCCCTACCCCGGTTGAAGTACGTGTTTCGTCTTTCAACAGGCAGTCAAACTGGCTGATCTGCTCATTGGATCGCCGGGCAATTTGCCGTCATCATGTGAGTGCAGTCGCAGCGAGACACCATTCGGGAAGCAAAATCATGACGTCGACTCATCTCCGAACGTTGCTCGATCCGCCTCTGTCGCCGGTCGACTGGGTGAGCAGCTTAGAAACTTTCGACGTGATCGCGCCCGCATCCATACTCATGCGCTGTGAGACGTCGCGCGATTTTGCGGATCGGGCAGCGACGGGAATACCGTCCAGCATCCGGCTCGACTTTCTGACGGATTGCATCCTGCGCCTTCGTTACGCGCCGGCTGCGGCGATCTCCGATTCCGAATCACCGATGATCGCTGGCCGGTTTGACACGCCGCCAGCGTTGAAAGTCGACGAACAGCAGACCAACCTGAAGCTGCAGGCGGGCGATCTGCACGTCGAAATCACGCGCCGCCCGTTCGAGATGCGCATCTGTGACCCGCAAGAGCGCATCGTCTGGCGCACGCGCGACCTGTCGGCGGAGGTCATCCACCCGAACGAAGTGCCGGTGCCCGGCCCAACCGGCGGCGCATGCGCCATCGGCAGCAGGAACAGCGACAGACAATGCGCCTTCATCTCGCTCGATCTCAACCACGACGAGCACATCTTCGGGCTTGGCGAAAGCACGGGGCGCGTCGACAAGCGAGAGACCTTCCACCTGCTGTGGCATGAGGCAGGCTCGTCCTCGTCGCTTAAGCGCATCCCGTTCTACATGAGCACACGCGGCTACGGTTTGTTCATCCACACGGCGAATGCGGTACGCTGTCACATCGGTGACCTCGACCCCACGGCGCTCGCAATCGTGGTCGACGACACACGCGCGCTCGATCTGTTTGTGATGGTCGGCCCTGATATGAAGCAGATTCTGCCGCACTATGCGTCGATCAGCGGCCAGCCGATCGTGCCGCCACGGTGGACGTTCGGACTGTGGTGGTCGCCTGTCGATGCTGCCGCGCAAATCGATGTCGAGGCCTCCGCGCGCGCACTGCGTGAGCGCCAGCTTCCCGGCGATGTGATCAACTGGCCATCCAATCTGCGCAAAGAAGACGACCACAGCGCCACGATCGAACGACTGCGGGCGTTGGGCTTTCGTGTTGCCACACAGTATCGCCTCGATGCCGCCGAACACGGCCAGAAATCCGCCCGCGAGCTGCTCGACCAGGGCGTGACGGCCCTGGACGTCGATCTCGATCAGGCTGCGACAGATGATATCAGCGCCCGTCATCGCTCGATTCTCGGCTACGGACGCGCCCTGTCCGATTTGATGGGTGCAGCGGACGAGCAGGACCGGCGCGCCTTGTGGACGACAACCGCCTGGGCCGGTTCGCAGCGCTACCCGATCCACGGATCGTGCGCCTCGGTGGCCGGGATTGAAGATCTCGCCGGGGCGTTGCGCGCGCTGCTGAGCCTGGGTATGAGCGGCTTTCCCTTTTGCGGCCTCGACTTCGGCAGCGCCGATCCGCCAGATGCGGCATTCTCCGCCCGCTGGGCGCAGCTTTGCCTGTTCGCCTCGCATAGCCGCGCGCCCCATCGCTTCACAGATGTACACCCAGCGTCCGACGATGCAGACGACGGATCGGAAGCGATCTTGCGCAAGTATGCCGAACTGCGCTACCGGCTGATGCCCTACCTCTATAGTGAAGCGATCGCGTGTGGTCGAACGGGCCTGCCGCTGCTGCGCACGCTGGCGCTCCAATTCCAGGACGACCCGACGTCGATGATGATCGAAGACGAGTTCATGTTCGGGCGCGCGCTGCTGGTCGCGCCGGTGCTGGATAGGACCAACCGCCGCAACGTCTATCTGCCGCGCGGCGTCTGGTTCGATTACTGGAGCAAGCAGCCCGTGCACGGCGGTCACTGGCTGGATGTGGATGCGCCGCTCGACCGGCTGCCTATGTACGTGCTTGGCGGGGCGATTCTTCCCTACGCACCGCTGGCCCAACACACAGGCGCCATCCGTCTCGACCCGCTGTCGCTGGAACTCTACGCGGGCGAGAACACGGGCAGCTACACCATCCAGCAAGCGGACGGATCGACGCTGGCTATCCATTACGAATTCACAGCCCGGCAACTGATGCTGGAAGGCGATCCGACGCCGGGCGAGGTAGAATTGGTGATTCGCGATTTCGGGAGCAAACCCCAAACCGTCCGTGTTGACGGACGTGAGGGATTGCACTTGCTCGTCAACCGCTAACTCAACCAAGGATGACATTCGTGTCCACGCCATCTCTATCACTCATTCCAAAGCCTGTCGTCATGACCGAGCCGGAGCCGAGCAGCGCCTTCGAGCTGACGGCGGATTGCCAGATCGTCGCGGCAGATGCGGCGCTCGCGGCGGGCAATCTGCTGGCGCACTCTCTGCGACCGGCGACCGGCTTCGCGCTGCCCGTCGTGCCTATGGCCGCAGCGGGGCAGCCTGCCATCCATCTGCTGATCGATGCGGCTATCGACGGCGAAGAAGCCTACCGGCTGGATGTCGAGCCGCAGTCGGTGACGCTGCGCGCATCCGATTACGCCGGGCTGGCGTATGCCGTGCAGACATTGCGCCAACTGCTGCCGGTCGAGATCTTCAGCGCGACACAGGTGAGTGGCGTCCGCTGGGTGGTTCCCGGCGTCGTCATCGAAGATCGTCCGCGCTTTGGCTGGCGCGGCGGGCACCTGGACGTCGGCCGCCATTTCTTCCCGGTCGAGGTCGTTAAACGTTTTGTCGATCTGCTGGCGCTGCACAAGTTCAACCGCTTCCACTGGCATCTGACCGAAGATCAAGGCTGGCGCATCGAGATCAAGCGCTATCCACGGCTGACCGAGATCGGCGCGTGGCGCAGGCACACGATGATCGGGCACGGCGACAATAAGCTGCACGACTTTGACGATACACCGCATGGTGGCTTCTACACGCAGGAACAGATCCGCGACGTCGTCGCTTATGCCGCCGAGCGAGGCATCCTCGTCGTGCCGGAGATCGAAATGCCCGGCCATGCCCAGGCCGCCATCGCCGCCTATCCTGAGTTGGGCAACCTGGATACGCCGGTTGAAGTCAGCGGCGAATGGGGCATTAGCGAGAACATCTTCAACGTCGAAGAGTCGACCTTCGAATTTCTAGAGAATGTGCTGCTGGAAGTGCTCGATCTGTTTCCGAGCCGTTTCATCCACATCGGCGGCGACGAAGTGCCCAAGCGGCAGTGGAACGACAGCCCACGCGCCCAGGCGTACATGCGCGAGCACAACCTGCCCGACGCCGACGCGCTGCAAAGCGCATTCATCCGCCGCATGGATGATTTCCTGAATGCGCACGGCCGCGTGCTGGTTGGTTGGGATGAGATCCTCGAAGGTGGCCTGGCGGAGAACGCCATCGTCATGTCATGGCGCGGTGAAGAGGGCGGGATCGCCGCCGCCGAGCAGGGACACGACGTGATCATGACTCCGGAAGCGAACGTATACTTCGATCACTATCAGTTCGACCCGGCGAGTGAGGGCCTGGCCATCGGCGGGCTTACAACGCTGGAAGACGTCTACAGCTATGAGCCGGTGCCGCCGACGCTGACGCCCGATCAGGCGGCGCATGTGCTCGGCTCGCAGGGGCAGTTGTGGACGGAATACATGCCGACGGCGGAGCGGCTCGAATATATGGCCTATCCACGATTCTGCGCGCTGGCGGAAGTCTTGTGGTCGCCCTCTGAACGCGGCACCTATGCCGACTTCCTGCAGCGGATGCGTCCCCATGCCCAGCGCCTGGATCTCCTCGGCATCCATTACTGCCGGCGCGCGCTTGACGAGGGATGAGATGGCGAATCAAGCACAATTGCGGGCCAACGCGCGCGGGCGCGTCCAGGGGGTCAGCTACCGCGCCTTTGTGCTGTCGCGCGCGAACAGCCTGGGATTGACGGGCTACGCGCGCAACAAGATCGACGGCAGCGTCGACGTGCTCGCGGAAGGGCCACGCACCGATCTTGAACTGCTGCTCGAATCACTGCGCCTGGGCCCGCCCGCCGCGCGCGTCGAGCAGGTCACGTTCGAGTGGTATGGCGCGTCCGGCGATTACGATCACTTCGAGATTCGCTGAGCGATTCAGCCAGCCAGCCATGCCGCACAAGACCATCTACACGACCGAGCGAGCCGCCGTCCATCAGGAACGCGCACTGGCCGCTGCACCGCCGGATCTCGACATCACGATGCTGCGCCAGCCCGATGCGGACACTCTGCGCGCGGCACTGGTGGATGCCGAATATCTGATCTCCGAGCGCGTCGGCGTCATCGATGCCAATCTGCTCGCCGCCGCGCCCAGACTCAAGCTGATCCTGCGCCTCGGTTCGCTGGAGTATGATATCGACCTGGAGGCGGCACGCGCTGCTGGGGTGATCGTCTGCCGCTGGCCGGACGTCGGCGTCATTCGCGTCGCCGAGCACGTCGTCATGCTGATGCTGGCGCTCGCCAGGCGCCTGAACGATGCTCAGGCGGCGACCCTGGCCGCCGATCCAACCTGGCGCGAGTCCCGGCGCACCGATGAGAACACGTTCGCTTACAACTGGTCGGGCAGGCAGAGCATCGGGCAGCTTTATGGGCGTACGGTCAGCATCCTCGGCTTCGGCGAGATCGGCGCGGAGCTGGCCCGGCGGCTGAGCGGGTGGGGCGTCACCATCCTCTATCACAAGCGGCGGCGGTTACCCCTCGCGGTCGAGGCCGAGTTAGGGTTGAACTACAGCGAGCAAGATGCGCTGCTCGCACAATCCGACTACCTGGTAAATCTGCTGCCGTATGCACCTGAAACGAAGTTGAGCTTGAATGCGCAAACGTTCGCGCGCCTGAAGCCGGGCGCGGCGATTGTGAGCTGCGGCAGCGGCGGTGTCATCGACGAGGCAGCACTGGCGGATGCGCTGCGGGCAGGGCAGCTGGCAGGGGCGGCGCTCGACACCTATGACTGGGAGCCGCCGCACCCGGACAACCCGTTGATCGTGCTGGCGCAAGCCCATGCCAATGTCATCCTCACGCCGCACGTCGCCGCCGGTACGCTCACGCCGCAGGCGGCTGCGGAAGAGCGGCGCGCGGTCTACACCAACATCGTGCGCCATCGCAACGGCCAGCCGCTGCTGTATCGCCTCGCATAAGCGCACAAGTCATCACATGGGCGGTCACAGCGGTCATCATTTGTACCTCGTGAGCCATGATCTTACTCACATTTGTGCATTTGCTGAACAAGTGCTAATGACAGGCCGGAGTCTCTACGGTATCATTACAGGTAACTACCGACAATTGAATATAACGATTTAAGGAGGACGTCTATGCAGCCAGTCGCGGTCGATGAATTACAGAAACGCGGCATCAGCACGGAGTATGCACTCGAGTTATTGACGAAGATGATGCAGATCCGCGCTTTTGAAGAAAAGGCGGAAGAATTGTTCGCGCTGGGCCGCGTCCATGGCACGATGCATTTGAGCATCGGGCAGGAAGCCTCCGCAGTCGGGTTGTCGAGCGCGCTCGACTCGCGCGACTATTTGCTCAACACCCATCGCGGTCACGGACACTGCCTCGCCTGGTATGGCAGCAGCCCGGACTTGATGATGGCGGAGTTCATGGGCAAAGAAGCGGGTTACTGCCGTGGCCGTGGCGGTTCCATGCACATCGCCAACGTCGATACGAACAACCTGGGCGCCAACGGCATCGTCGGCGGCGGCCTGCCGATCTCGGTCGGCGTCGGCCTGACTATCAAGCTGCGCAAGACCGACCAGGTAGCAGTCGCAGTCTTTGGCGATGGCGGCGCGAACACCGGCGCTTTCCACGAGTCCGTCAATATGGCGAGCATCTGGAAGCTGCCGGTCATCTACTTCTGCGAGAACAACCAGTACGCCATGTCGATGGCGTTCCAGCGCGCCTTCAACATCGAGCACATCAGCGATCGCGCGGTCGGCTACGGCATCAAGGGCATTACCGTCGACGGTAATGATCTGCTGCAGGTGCACGATGCCGCCGTCGAAGCGGTGGCGCGCGCCCGCGCAGGCGAAGGCCCGACGCTGATCGAGTCGGTCACCTACCGCTGGAAGGGCCACAGCAAGAGCGACAAGCAAGCCTATCGCACGCGCGATGAGGTCAAAGAGTGGCAGGAAAAAGACCCGATCCGGCGCTTCTCCGCCTTCCTGGGCATGAGCGATGCCGAGCGGGATGACATGCAGGCCAAGGCGCGCCAGCGCATTGAAGAAGCCGTCACTTTCTCCGAGAACAGCCCTGAACCGGACGTCGCACACATCATGGAGGGCGTCTATGCCTGATCAAAACGGTGCTTCAAACGGCGCACGTGAACTCACGTATGCCGAGGCCCTGCGCGAAGGCTTGCGCCAGATCATGGCGCAGGATGAACGCGTCTTCCTCATCGGCGAGGATGTCGGCGTTTACGGCGGGGCGTTCGGCGTCTCCGCCGGTCTGCGCGATGAGTTTGGCGGTGAACGCGTGATTGACACGCCGATCTCCGAGGCGGGCATTGCCGGTGCGTGCATCGGCTCGGCGCTGACGGGGATGCGGCCTGTCGGTGAGATCCAGTTCATGGACTTCATCACCATCAGCATGGAACAACTGGTGCTGCAGGCGGCCAAGATCCGCTTCATGTTCGGCGGCAAGGCGACCGTGCCGATGGTGCTGCGCACGCCCGCCGGGAGCGGCACGGGCGCGGCGGCTCAGCATTCGGAAAGTTTGGAAAACTGGTTCGTCCACGTGCCGGGCCTCAAGGTCGTCATGCCGAGCAGCCCGTACGATGCCAAGGGACTGCTGCTGAGCGCGATCCAGGACGACAACCCGGTTATTTTTGTCGAACACAAATTGCTCTACCGCACCAAGGGGAATGTGCCTGAGGAGATGTACACCATCCCGCTGAGCCAGGCGAACGTCGTGCGCAAGGGCGAGCATCTGACCGTCGTCGCCACGTCGATCATGGTGCGCCGGGCGTTGGAAGCGGCGGACATCCTGGCGCAGGAAGGGATCGAGATCGAGATCATCGACCCGCGCACGCTGATGCCGCTGGACGAGAAGCCGATCATCGAGTCGGTCAAGAAGACCGGCAAAGCGATGGTCGTGCACGAAGCCGTCAAGACGGGCGGCTACGGCGGTGAGATCGTCTCGCGCATCGTCGAAAGCGAGGCCTTCGGTTACCTGGAGGCGCCGGTGCGGCGTCTGGCCGGGCTGGACATCCCGATTCCGTACAACCGGACGCTCGAGGTAAATACGGTGCCGCAGGTGCAGAGTATCGTCGACGAGGCGCGCAAGCTGGTCAACGGCCAGTACTAAACGCATACACACAAAACAGGAGCGTCTCTAGAAGGCGCTCCTGCTCAATTTCTGGCGACGGGCTAGTTGATCGACAGCAGTTCCACGTCGAAGATTAGTGTCGCGTTCGGCGGCACCGGCCCGTTGCCGCGCGCGCCATAGCCCAGTTCCGGTGGGATGGTGAAGCGGTACATCGAGCCGACCGGCATCAGCTGCAAACCTTCCGTCCAGCCCGCGATCACACCGTTGAGCGGGAAGGTCGCCGGGCTGTTGCGCGCATACGAGCTATCGAACTCCGTGCCGTCGGTCAGCGTGCCGCGATAATGCACGGTCACAGTATCGGTGGCGGACGGGTGCGCGCCTTCGCATTCGCGCAGCACTTGATATTGCAACCCGCTGGCCGTGGTCATCACTTCTGCCGTCTCGGGATCGTATTCGGTGCAATTGCCGCTGGCGGTCGCATTCTGGTTGTTTTGCGCGTTCAGGAAGACCGCGCCGATCATGATGATTGCGGCGATCACAGCGATCACGATGACAATATTTCGCGGATCGCGCGCGGCTTGCGTCTGGCCCATAGAGACCTCACCTTTCCTATTCTTGAGAGTGCTCGCAAAGTGTAATGGGCGCGTTTACGGGGCACAAGACTACGTGTGCCCGTTGCCCACAATTTCATAGAACCTCTGTGCTAATTTTCTATCGCTAATCCCACAAATCTGTGATATGCTAAGTCCACGTGAAGTTTTAGCGGGGTAACGTCATGGGTAGATACGACGACGATTACCAGGATGACGAACTGGACGATGAGCCGGAAGAATTTGACGATGATGCCGAGGATTTGGGCAGCCCAAGATCGGGCGCCAATCCATTCGGCAGCGGCAAACCGCGCACGGCGCCTCCTGGCACCAGCGGGTTAGGGCCGCGTCCATCCGGCTTGGTCACAGGCGGTCCAGGCGCATCTGGTAGCACGGGCGGTTCGCGCCCGAATCTACCCGGCAGCCCGCCGAGCACATATGGCAGCAGTCGTCCGAATTTGCCTGGCAGCCCGCCGAGCACTCTGGGCGGCAATCGCCCCAACTTGCCGGGCAGCCCATCCAGCTCGAGCACGTATGGGAGCAGCAGCAGCCGTCCAAATCTGCCAGGCAGCCCGCCGAGCACGATCGGCAGCAGACCCCCTTCGCAGCCACCTAAGAATGAACCTCGCAGCGGCGGCCTGTTGGGCGGCCTCGGCGGTAACAAGAACGATGCGGCCAAGCCCGGCAGCGGTGCCAACAAAGGGTTGAGTGGTCTTGGGTCGCGGCTGCCGTTTGGCGGCGGCAACAAGAGTGACAAGCCCGCTGCACCGAAAGCGAACAAGGGCGAGCGCGGCAACCCGCTCGGTGGGTTCGCCTCCAAGCTGCCGTTTGGTGGCAACAAACCAGCTGAACCAAAACGCGATTCCAAACCCGGTGGCCTTGGCGCACGTATGCCGTTTGGCGGCGGGCGCAACGACGCGCCCAAGTCCGACGCCAGACCCGCCAGCACCTTTGGCGGTGGCTCGCCATCCTCGACATCCAGCCCGTTGGGCGGCAGCCGTTCAACCTTTGGCGGCTCAAGTGATGCATTCGGCGGCTCAGCGGCGAAATCCACAAGCGCGCGGTCAGCCACGACGGGACAGCGCCGCTTTGAAGCGCCGTTCGGCCTGGGCAAACTGTTCGGTGGCAAGAAAGAGCCGAAAGCGGCCAAGCAGCGTGCCAGCCGCGCGCCGAAAGTCGATCAGGGTGGGTTATCGCTCGATACCAAGCTGGACATCCTGGGTGTCGCCCTGGTGGTCGTCTCGCTGGCGCTGCTGCTGGCGAGCTTGTCGCCGAATCAGGGCGCGATCACCGGCCAGGTCAACGATCTGTTGTCCTACACCTTCGGTTGGGGCGCGGTCGCTGTGCCGATCATCATGCTGGCCGCGGGTATCTGGCTGCTGATTCGCCACTTCGGCGATGATGCGCCGACGCTCCAGTTGCAGCGCATTATCGGTCTCGCCGTGCTCTTCATGAGCATCCTCACGCTGATGCAGTTTTTCGAGTCGTGGTCGTACAACATTCAGGACCCGAACTATCTGACGGCGCTGCGCGAGGTCTATCTGCCGTGGACTTACGAGCAAGGGCGCGGCGGCGGCCTGGTCGGCGGCGAGATCTACTACTTCCTGTTGAGCAATTTCACCGAGTGGGGCGGTTTTGCCCTGCTCTTCATCCCCTTGATCGTCGGCATCATGCTGAGCTTGAGCATCAGCGCGGCGGAACTGGCGATGATCGTCGTCAGCAACGTGCGCAACATGCGTGACCGGGCGCAGCAGCGTTCGATCCGCGTGTCGGCGGAACGCGCCCAACGAGAGGAACAGCAGCGCGCCCTGACGGCGCAGTCGCAGATTGGCGTGGCGAAGCCGGAGACGCAGGCGCTGCCCGGTCGAACCCCGGCGGCACTGCCCAGCCCGGCGGAGTCGCCCGTGCCGATGCCACTGCCATTGGGCGAACAGCGCAGCATTTCGATCACGCAGGGCGGGCGCACGATCAATACGTCGTTCAACCCTGACGATCTGGACGAGGACGAGCCGCTGGTGCCAGCCGCGCGACAGGGCCAGACGACGACGACACAGCCAGCCGCATCCGCAGCGCAAACGGCGGAGAAATCCAGCGGCAGAAGCGGCCTTGGCCTCGGTCGGCTGGTTCCCGGCGGCCTGGCGATCGGCGCTGCGGCTGCTGTGCGCGCGCTGACTCCCACAGAGGAGAGCGCCGCCAGCGCGGCGAAAGAGCAGGATAAGCCGGAGAACACAAAACGCGGCCTGGGTTCACTGCTGCCCTTTGGCGGCAGGAAGAACGGCAGCGACAATGGCGACGCGCCCGAGAAACCGGCAGTCAAGACGGACAAGCCCGCCGATGCTGCCGCGCCAGCCCGTCCAGCAGCGACATCACCCGTAGCGGCGGCCAATGTGAAGCCACCGGTTCAGCAGCCCGCCGCGTCGTTAGGCGCGCCCACGAGCGCGTCGACGGCTCCGGCGTCCCCCGAGTCGGGTGAGCGTCCGCCGCGCTTTGGCGACGTCATCCGCCAGCAGGGTGCGGGCACGCGGCCAGCATCGGACAGCGCACGACCGGCGCGCCCGGAGTCAGCAGCCACGTCTGCACCAGCATCGCCACTGCGGCCGCAGTCGGTCACGCCGACGACACCGACGACGACACCACCCACGACGCCATTGCCAAGGCCAATCACACCGGCCGCGCAGGAAACGAAACCCGCCTCGGAAGAGGATGAGTGGTCCAAACTGCCGCCCGCTCAGCCGAAGGGTGTCACCAACACGCCCGCGAACACGCCGGAAAGCCCATTCGCGCCGCGCGTCATGCAGCCGCGCCCGGAGGGCACTGCCGCCTCCGCCAAGCCGG
>JADLAY010000004.1 GCA_020849765.1 Anaerolineae bacterium | reverse complement strand
TGTCCAGAGGGGCTCCCGGACGGCCGGATTCACTGGGCGAGTCTGACGATGGCAGACGCGGGCTCAACATAAGGCCCGTTCCACGAACCGGCTTGGGTGCGGAAGGTGGGTTGAATTTCCTATCCGCTGAATTTCCTATCCGCCGCATTCATACGCCGCGCGTCGCCGCGCCGATCTTCGCGATCGTGCTGGCGGGAATCGTGCTGATGCATTTTTCATCCGCCACACTGTCGGTCCTGCTCGCGGCGATACTGATCGGGTGCGGCGCGGGTGCCGAGTATTGTCTTTATCCATATCTGATCACACGCATGTTCGGCCTACGTCGCTTCGGCCAACTCTACAGCGGGGTCTATATCGCAGCCGCCCTCTCCTATAGTGTCGGGCCGGTCGTCATGGGTCGCACGTACGATGCGCTCGGCTCCTATCGTTTCGGCTTCATCGGCTTCGAGGTGGCGCTGGTGCTGACGCTCGTGCTGGTCGGATCGCTGCGGCGTTACGTCTATGCGCTCGATGGCAGCAAACTGTAACTTCACGCGAGATTCGAGCTGCAAGATGACCCGCTGGGAACCGCTGTTTCGTCCTTTCCAACTGAAGTCGCTGCATTTACGCAGTCGCATCGTCATGTCGCCGATGACACGCGGTAAATCTCCTGGCGGTGTGCCCAACGATGCGGTCGCCGCCTATTATCGCCGTCGTGCCGACGCGGACGTCGGCCTCATCGTGTCGGAAGGCACGGCCGTACAGCGTCCCGCGGCGAGAAACCAGCCCGGTGTGCCGCGGTTCCACGGCGAGGATGCACTGGCCGGATGGCGCAAAGTAATCGAAGGCGTGCACGCTGCGGGTGGCGCGATGGCGCCGCAGCTTTGGCATGTGGGAGCGTTCCGCAGCTCCGACCCGAGCTTCGAACCGGCGGCGCCGTACGAAAGTCCATCCGGCTTGCACGCACCAGGAGACCCGCTTGGCCAGGCAATGAGCGATGCGGACATTGCCGATACGATCACGAGCTTCGCAGCGGGCGCAGCGAGCGCCAAGGCGCTCGGCTTCGACGCCGTCGAACTGCACGGGGCGCATGGCTATCTCATCGACCAATTCTTCTGGGATGCAGTCAACCGGCGCACGGATGCATACGGCGGCACGACATTACGAGAGCGCACTCGCTTTGCGGCAGATACCGTGAGAGGCGTGCGCCGAGCGGTTGGCGAGGATTTTGTCGTCATCTTCCGTCTTTCGCAATTCAAGATTCAGGACTACGCACTGACGCTCGCCGCCACGCCGACGGAGCTGGAAGAGTGGGTAACGCCGCTTGCGGACGCCGGCGTCGACCTGTTCCACTGCTCTCAGAGGCGCTTCTGGGACGCCGAGTTCGAAGGCTCCGATCTCAATCTCGCGGGCTGGGTGAAGAAGATCACCGGCAAGCCGACCATCACTGTCGGCTCGGTCGGTTTGGCGCGCGACGAGGCCGTGCTGGCCGGCGGCCCGGCATCGCTCGATGAGCTGGTGCGCCGCATGGAACGCGGCGATTTCGATTTGGCCGCTGTCGGTCGCGCGCTGCTGCACGATCCGCGCTGGGCAGCGAAGGTACACGCGTGCAGCCACACTGAATTGATGAACTTCTCCATGGAGAGTTTGAAGATCCTGACGTGATGGGCTGACGATGATGGCGCCCAGCTCGAGTTTGCCTTTCGAATCAAGAGCGAATTTCCCCCTGGCCCACCCCCGACTGGCGCGAACGGTATTCATCGGCACTGCCGAAAAGCATCGCGACCACACGATCTTCGATTACTACGCAGTGCTGTACCAGCCGGTGAGCGAAGGCAACCGATCACAGCGCCGCTCGCGACGCGTTGCACTGAAAGACGACCGTGGATTTCAATCTGCGACCGAGCCTTGCTGCGCGCGGCGCGCACTTTCGGCCTTGCCCCGAACTTCCATCGCCGTGGGCAGCTTGGTGTTGGCCGCGGGTTTTACCGACGTCGTGCCGATCGTGAGGGCGGGCGCTTGTCCCGCCAGTGATTTGGCGTATGACACGAAGTTGTTGCGCACGCCCTGCACGAATGCCTCCGTGTCACTCGACGGGCTTGGCGGCACGATCACGAAACGGTGACTCTCGCCGGCAGCATGCAGGCGCGCAACCCAGTCGAGCTGGAGACGCAGCGCGCCTTTGAGCGCGGCCAGGGTCGCACTGAGCTGGGTGTCGGTCACTTTCTCTTTCTGAGGCGGATGCACGCCCAGAGAAATCACATTGACCACGCCCTGCGTACGGTACGCCAACATGATCGCGGCGCTCAAACGCCCGACCAAATGACGTGCAGTGTGGGCACCGGAGTGCAGGTCGACGGTCACGACGCTTTCGTGGGCCAGCTTGTGCTTGCCGATACGGCGCAGACGAATCGTCTTCAGTCCCTCGGCGACACGCGCCGGCAGCACGGTTTCCCAGTTCTTCTTCGAGACGTATTGGTCGACGCCGGCGCAGCAGCCGCGCTCCTTGGTCTCGGCATCGATGGCGTCGCTCGCCATGATGACGTACGTCGGCTGAGCAGCCAGTGCACGCACCCGATGAACGAGCGCGATGCCGTCCATCTCCGGCATCTGATCATCGGTCACGATCAATGGAATCCATTGCCGCGCAATCAGGGTGATGGCTCCCTCGCCCGTCGTCGCACGGATGACGTCGACCTCCTGGGCCGACAACACGGCCGCCATCGGCTCCAGCAAGCCGGCGGCGTCATCGACGATCAGAACGCGACGCGGGACTGCCCTGGAGCTGGCACAACGATTGTTTGTGTGTTCGAAGGATAGGATTTTTCTACAGTCGGTACGTCCGCCTCAGGCGCCGCACCCCAACGCATACCCCACTCTGCTACCCGATAGCCTGGAGACAGCGCGGCGAGGGGAGGCGCCGCTGCATCTTCTGCGTGCAGCGAATGGTAGCCATAAACTCGCTTAACCCGAATGGCACTTACTTAAGCCACCGCGACGTAAGCGCGCGAGGCTAAGCGGTTGAAAGTTATGCCTCTGTTGAAATCCGAGTGGGTAACGGCGTATTTGGGGGATAGGGCTTGATCTCGTCTCTCCGATCTTCTTTCATCGGCACAGCCGCAAGGCGGTCTGCCACCACAGGCGGCAGTGGTCGATGG
>JADLAY010000003.1 GCA_020849765.1 Anaerolineae bacterium | reverse complement strand
TGGACGAACTGCCGCAGCTGTTCAACGTGCTGCAAGGCGAGATGAGCCTGGTCGGCCCGCGCCCGGCGATCCCTTACGAGATCGACATGATGCCGACGGCCTTTCTGGAACGACTGGCGGCGAAGCCGGGGTTCACGGGCTGGTGGCAGGTGGAAGGCCGCAGCCAGGTGGAGTTCGACAAGATGGTGGCGATGGACGTCTGGTACATCCACAACGCGAACATCTGGCTCGACCTGGAAATCCTGTTCAAGACGCCGTTCGCAGTTCTCCAGTCCAAGGGTGCCGCGTAAGTCGCACGACCCCTTGTCCACACTCCAAAGCGAGCTAACATAGAGGCAGTCACAATCGCCGGGGCCACAACCCCGGCGATGTTTTGTCATTGTCACTAGAGTTGGACGTAGCGGAATGCCTCTCTTGAAACGGCGCAGCAAGCGCGTCTTCGTGCTCGGCCTGGACTGCGCTTCCCCTGAATTGATCTTCGACCAGTTTCGCGCAGATTTACCGACATTTTCACGACTTGCCGCGGGCGGCACCTGGGGCAGGCTGGAGTCGTCGATTCCTTGCATCACCGTCCCGGCGTGGACGAGCATGCTCAGCAGCCATGATCCGGGCACGCTCGGCGTCTATGGCTTTCGCAACCGCGCTGATCACAGCTACAACGCCATGACGACCGCCGATAACAACGCGGTCACGGTCAAGCGCGTCTGGGATTACCTGGGCGATGCCGGGAAGCGCTCGCTCGTCGTCGGCGTGCCGCAGACGTACCCACCGCGCCCACTCAACGGCGACATGATTAGCTGCTTCCTGACGCCCGGTCTGGAGAGTAACTTCGCCTACCCGGCACTCCTGCGCCAGGAGGTGCTGCAGCGCTCGCCGGACTATCTGTTTGATGTGCGCGAGTTCCGCACGAACGACAAGGCGCGCCTGCATCAAACCCTGCTCGACATGACGGACAGGCAGTTCCGAATGGTCGAGCACCTGATGACGACCCGCGATTGGGACTTCGCGATGTACGTCAACATCGGCGTCGACCGCGTGCATCACGGCTTCTGGCGCTATCACGATCCTCAGCACCGCCTGCACGAGCCGGGCAGCCCATTTGCCAACGCGATCCATGACTATTATGTGCTGATGGACGATTGGGCGAAACGCCTGATCGAGATCGCTGGGGATGACGCGCTCGTGCTCCTCGTCAGCGATCACGGCGTCAAGCGGATGGACGGCGGCATCTGCGTCAACGAATGGCTCTGGCGCAACGGCTGGCTGGCGCTGAAGACTCCGCCGCAAGAGGGGGTCATCACGCCGCTCGAAAAGCTCGACGTCGATTGGGCGCGGACGAAAGCCTGGGCCAGCGGCGGCTATTACGGGCGCGTCTTCCTCAACGTTCAGGGGCGCGAACCACAGGGCGTCGTTTCTCAGGCGGCCTACGAAGCGACGCGCGAAGAACTGGCGGCGGCGCTGGCATCGATCCCCGGCGCGGATGGCGAACCGCTCGATACGCAAGTGTTCAAGCCGGAGCAGATCTATGCCGAGGTCAACGGCGTCGCGCCGGATCTGATGGCCTATTTCGGCAACTTGCACTGGCGAGCAGTCGGCAGCCTGGGCCATGGCAGGCATTACACGTTGGAGAACGACACCGGCCCCGACGACGCCAACCACGCCCAGCACGGCATGTTCATCCTCTACGATCCGAGCGCACGTGGGGCAGGGCAGGTCGAAGGACACCAGTTGATGGACATCGCGCCGACGCTGCTCCAGCGCATGGGCGTCAAAGTCCCGCGCGAGATGCAGGGCAAGATCATCAAGTAGCATGCCAATTCCGCTGCCTGTTGGAACAGCTGAACTAGCTAGATTCGGTCGTCGAGGCTTTCTTGCTCAGGACTTTCGACTTGAGCTGGCCGCAGCCGGCGTCGATGTCGATGCCGCGGCGCACGCGTACCGTGGCTTGAACTCCGTGAGTTGCCAGCGCTTCGATGAAGTCATTGACTCGCCGGACGGATGATGGGCCGCCGGCATAGCCGCCTGTCGGATTGAGTGGGATGACGTTGACGTGGCATTTCACCCCATTCAAAAGCTTGCCGAGTTCACGTGCCTGTTCCGGGGTATCATTCTCGCCGCTGATGGCCGCCCATTCGAACGTGATGCGCCGTCCGGTGATTTCGGCATAGTCGCGGCAGGCAGCGATCAACTCACTCAGCGGATAGCGCTTGTTGACCGGCAGCAGGGCGGCGCGTTCTTCGTCGGTTGCCGCGTGCAGGCTGATCGCGAGCTTGACCTGCAAGCCCTCCTCGGCGAAGCGCCGGATCTGCGGCACCAGCCCGACGGTGCTGATGGTGATATGGCGCGCGCCAATGCCGAGCCGCTCCATCAGCAGGTGAATGGCCGCCAGGGATGCGTCGTAGTTGTGGAATGGTTCGCCCATGCCCATCAGGACGACGTTGCTCAGGCGCTCGCCGCGCGCTTCCAGATCGCCCGCGAAGCGTACCGCCTGCTCAAAGATCTCGTACGGAGTCAGGTGACGCGCGAAGCCCATCTGGCCGGTGGCGCAGAAGACGCAGCCCATGGCACAGCCCGCCTGCGTCGAGATGCAGGCCGTGCGCCGCTGATCGTCGTACTCCATGAGCACACTTTCGATCATCTGCCCGTCGTCGAGATGATAGAGGCGCTTGACCGTGCCGTCCTGGCTCTCCTGCTCGGCGGCGAGCTCGAGCGCGCCCAGCCGCGTCTCCGCCGCTAGCCGTTCGCGCAGGGTCTTGGGCAGATTGTGCATGGCCTCGAACGAACTGGCGCGCTTGTCGTAAAGCCACTCCCAGACCTGCCGTGCGCGGAAGGCCGGTTCGCCCCAGCTTTCCAAGAGCGCGCTGAGTTGTTCGAGCGAAAGCGTGTACAGGTCGGTCATCGGTTACCTACTCTTGCAAATGCGATCACGAGCACGGCCAGGATGATGACAAGTACGGCCAGGATGCTCGAACGCGAACTGGATTCGATCAAGGGTGGCTGCGTCTGGGCAGGGATCGGCGTGGCCGTATCCAGGCTGCCCGGCGGTCGCGGTGTGACGCTCGGCGTCGGCGTGTGCGTCGGGCGTCGCGTCGATGTCAGCGTGATGGTCGCCGTCGCTGTCGCCGATGGCTGCGGACGCAAGGTGCGTGTTGGCGGGAAGGGCGTCAGCGTCGCGCTCGGCGAAGGGATCGCCGTCGGTGCGCCGTAGAGCAGAACGCGGAAGGCGGCGTTCGCGTTCGGCGAAACGAGCCAGTCTCGCAGCCGGGGCAGCAGGCTGTCGAGCGTGACACCGGTCACGCTTTGATAAGCGTCATCCAAGGAAGCTGAGCCCGCCATACGCGCCAATTCATACAAGGCGGGCAAGCCGAAGCTATCCGCGATGTAGAGCACCATACTGTAGGCCTGCGCTTCCCAGCGGTTGAGCAGCGCCGCATCCTGTGGACTGGCGGCCATCTCATCCAGGCTGAACAGGTTGCTGCCGCGCGCGGCGCTCAAGGCCGGGGCGAGCAGCGCATCCTTGGCCGTCGGCGCGTAGAGCCGTCGCAGCCCGCTGACGAACCATGCCGGGACGGCTTGATCCGACCACAGCGGAGCGTAGAAGACGTCGAACAGGTGGTTGCTGATGGCATCCTGAGCATTCACGAACGCCCTTGACCCGCGAACGATCGAAAAGCCGCTGTCGGTGATGATCGTGCTGGCAAGCTCCGGATCGGTGCACGGGATGGCGACGCCGCTCACGGCGCCGATGGCGACCTGCTCGCCTTCGTCGTTGGCGACGCAGTTGTTCAGGTTGACGCTGTTGTCGTAGAAAATCAGATTGAGCGTCGGGCTCTGGTCAGTATTGGCTTCCATCAGCGCATAGACGGCGTCGAGCGAGCGGCCAAGCTGGCTCAGGTTCATGTCGGTCGGCAGCGTCAGGTCGAAGCGGCGACCCTCATCCGTCCGGCTTTGCCACAGGATGCGGCTGTCGGTGAACTGGAAGATGCCCTCGCCGGTGTAGACTTCGTCGGCGATGTTGCGCACCGTCCACACGTAGCGAATCTCGCTGAATAGCGGCGGGGCGTTGTCCGCCGTCAAGGTCCAGACGTAGGCGAGCTCGACATTGGGCTGGTCGGTTACCAGCGCTTCTTCGAGGTCGATGTCGATGGTCTGTGCGGCGCCCACTTCCGGCTCGATCCGCAGCTCAACCGATGCAATGTCCGGCAGCCGCTGGAGCACAATGGTCGTGAAGCGGATGCCCGCCGGGAAGATCACCTCGGCACCCGCGCTGTAGACGAAGCCTTCAGTCGTCACCGCAATCGTCGGCGCCAGAGTTGGTGGGATGGTCGGCGATGGAGTCGGTGTTTCCGTCGGCACGGGCGGTGGCGGTGGGAACGTGGCATCCTGCGCCTGAGCCGGTAGAACAAGGCAGAGCAGGGCGAGCAGCAGGGCGGCCAGACGCGTTTTCATGATCCACCGCCCATCAGTGCGTTGCCGATCAAGACGGCTGCCGCGAGTTGAAAGAAGTTGTAGGTGGCATGCGCCACGATCGAACTGGTCGTGCCGTAGTGCTGGCGCAGATAACCGAGCGCCAGTGAGACGACGAAGATGATCAGCGTCGCCGGTGTGAATGCGTACTGGGTGTGGATGACTGTGAACAGCAGGCTCGTCAGCCCGTTGCCGAAGACCGGCTGGATGGCGCCGCGAAACAGAGTCTCTTCGCCGATGCCAACCGTCACCGCCACGATCAAAGCCATGCTTAGCGAGTTGAATTGTCCGGTCAGGGCCTGGCTGGCGGCCTGCTGCTCGCGCACCGTATCGGTACCGATCACGAGCTGCATGACGATGCCCGCGATGAGCAGGAAGGCGATGCAGGCCGTCGCGCCGATGAGCCCGGCCACGATATTGCGCAGGGTGATCGTGTTCAGGCCCAGGCGTTCGATCACCTGCGGCAGGCCGCGCCTGATCCAGAGGCCGACGCCAAACACCGCCAGCGCGATCCAGATGACCTGCTGAAAGACGACGCCGTCCAGGGTGATTCCATCGTTGGAAATCTCCGAGGCAAGGCCTTCGATGCCGCCGCCGATGATGAACATGATCAGATTGACCGACACGCCGACCAGGGCGATCACGAACGCGGCCAGATGCGTGTTCGAGTCGGGGTCATAGCTGCCACTGCCGCCGACGATCCGTTTGAGCAGCAGCCGGAAATTCTTCGCCGTGATGGCGGCGATGGCGAGCCCACTGGTGACGGCTGCCAGCACAAATGCGGCCCCACCGTCCGTGACCGAGATGGCAGGTGAGTTGCCCGCCCGGCTGCTCAGGAGCGCCGACGTTCCCAGCAGCAGATTCAGCCCGGCGATGGCCAGCAGAATCCAATCCAGCAGGACACTGTAAGTGCGAGTAGCATCACGCACATTGGCGATGTAAATGGCGGCCAGCAGCAGGCCGAAGACGACTAAGCCGATCAAAAACACGTCGTTTTCAATCCGTCACCCGATGCAGTGTGTAATGCTCGCATTATACCAGCGCCTTCAGCTATTCGGAGTGAGGCTTACGGGGCAATGTAAATTTCCGATCATTTCCGCTAAAATAGCCGTAGATACGTTCCTACCAACGCTTTTCGGCAGTCCAATTCCCTGCCGTCTGCCTCGTTCTATTGACATTGGGGATACCGTATGAGCACACGAATTGACGCATTTGGAGCTAAGGGCACCTTCGACACCGGGAATGGGTCGGCGGTCATCTACCGGCTGAGCAAATTGGCCGAGCGCGGCATTGGCCACGTCGACCGCCTGCCATTCAGCATCAAGATCTTGTTGGAGAACGCGCTGCGCAACCTCGATAACTACGAGGTTGACGAAGATGCCGTCAAAGCCCTCGCAAATTGGAATGCGCCCGATCCGGGGCAAATTGAGATTCCATACAAGCCCGCGCGCGTCATTCTGCAGGATTTCACCGGCGTGCCGGTCGTCGTCGACCTGGCCGCGCTGCGCAGCGCCATGAAGCGCCTGGGCGGCGACGCGACCAAGATCAACCCGACCGTCCCGGTCGATCTCGTGATCGATCACTCGGTGCAGGTCGATCGCTTTGCATCGTCGCAGGCGATCGTGTTCAACGCCAACATCGAGTTCGAGCGCAACCGTGAGCGTTACGAGTTCCTGCATTGGGGGCAGAAAGCCTTCGATAACTTCCACGTCGTCCCCCCGGCCACGGGCATCGTCCACCAGGTCAACCTCGAATTCCTGGGCAAGGTCGTTCAGCTCTACGAACTCGATGGCGAAATGGTCGCGCTGCCGGATACGCTCGTCGGCACCGACAGCCACACGACCATGATCAACGGCCTTGGCGTCGTCGGTTGGGGCGTCGGCGGCATCGAAGCGGAAGCCGCCATGCTCAACCAGCCAATCTACATGCTGATGCCGCAGGTGATCGGCTTCAAGCTGACCGGCAAACTGCCGGAAGGCGCCACGGCGACCGACCTGGTGCTGACCATCGTCCAGATGCTGCGCAAAAAGGGCGTGGTCGATAAGTTCGTCGAGTTCTACGGTGAGGGCCTGGGCAGCCTGGGGCTTCCCGACCGTGCGACCATCGCCAACATGGCGCCCGAATATGGCGCGACGATGGGCTTCTTCCCGGTCGATGACGAGACGCTCAATTATCTGCGCCGTACAGGGCGCGACGAGGCGCAGATCGAACTGGTCGAGCGCTACTGCAAGGAACAGGGACTGTACCGCACGGCGGCCACACCGGACCCGGACTTCACCGATACGCTGGCGCTCGATCTGGGCGAAGTCCAGCCGAGCATGGCTGGACCCAAGCGTCCGCAGGATCGTGTGCTGCTGCGCGATATGAAGGCCACCTTCGAAAAGGCGCTGTCCACGCCCGTCGATCAGCGCGGTTTTGCCATTAGCGCGGAGAAGCTCGGCCAGAAAGCCGTCGTCCGCGATAACGGGCACAGCGCCGAGGTCAGTCACGGCATGATCGTGATCGCGGCCATCACGAGCTGCACCAATACGAGCAATCCGTACGTGATGGTCGGCGCCGGTCTGCTGGCGAAGAACGCCGTCGAAAAGGGCCTCGACGTGCAGCCCTACGTCAAGACCAGCCTCGCGCCTGGTTCGCGCGTCGTCACCGAATACCTGGAAAAAGCCGGGCTGACGCCGTATCTGGATGCGCTCGGTTTCTACACCGTCGGCTATGGCTGCACGACCTGCATTGGCAACAGCGGCCCGCTGCCGCAGCGCGTCGCCCAGGCCGTCCAGGAAGGCGATCTGGTCGCGGCGGCCGTCTTGAGCGGCAACCGCAACTTTGAAGGGCGCATCAACCCGTTCGTGAAAGCCAATTACCTGGCGTCGCCGCCGCTGGTCGTGGCTTATGCGCTGGCGGGCACGGTCGATATCGACCTGGTCAACGAGCCGCTGGGCACGGATCGGGATGGCAATCCGGTCTATCTGCGCGACATCTGGCCGTCGCAGGCGGAGGTACAGCAGGTCGTCAACAGCGTGATCACGCCGGACATGTTCCACAAGCAGTACGGCAACGTCTACGACGGCAACGAGACCTGGAATGCGATTTCCGCCGGGGGTGGCGAGGTCTATTCGTGGGATGGCAGCAGCACCTACATTCAGGAGCCGCCGTTCTTCTTCGATCTCACGCCCGAACCGGCGCCGATTGAGAGCATTCAGGGCGCGCGGGTGCTGGCGCTGCTCGGCGACTCGATCACGACCGACCACATCTCGCCCGCCGGTGACATCGCGCTCAAGAGTCCCGCCGGTGAGTATCTCGTCGCGAACGGGATCGAGAAGCGCGATTTCAACAGCTATGGCACGCGCCGTGGCAATCACGAGGTCATGATCCGCGGCACCTTCGCTAACATTCGCCTGCGCAATCAGCTTGCGCCGGGCACGGAAGGTGGCTACACCATCTACCTGCCGACGGGCGAGCAGATGAGCATCTACGAGGCGTCGATGCGCTATCAGGCGTCCAAGCTGCCGCTGGTCGTGCTGGCAGGCGCGGAGTATGGCACCGGCAGCAGCCGCGACTGGGCGGCCAAGGGCACGGCGCTGCTCGGCGTGCGTGCGGTCATCGCGCGCAGCTTCGAGCGCATCCACCGCAGCAATCTGGTCATGATGGGTGTGCTGCCGCTCCAGTTCAAGGACGGCGAGAGCATCGAATCGCTCGGCTTGAGCGGCCACGAGACGTTTGACATCGTCGGCCTGGACGACAAGCTGCAGCCCAAGCAGCTCCTGATCGTGCGCGCGACTGCCGAAGACGGCAGCGTCAAGACGTTCGAGGTCATCTGCCGCGCGGATACGCCAGTCGAGGTCGAGTACTATCGCAACGGCGGCATCCTGCAGACGGTGCTGCGCAAGTTCCTGCAATAAGCAGCGAACAGTTCGAACGAGCATTTGGGGGCGGAACTCAGTATCCGCCCCTTCTTTTTTGCGGCGATTACAACCCTTGTTCGAGGTGGCATGGAGCAAAAGGTGATCATTTACACGGATGGCGGCTGCAAGCCCAACCCTGGCGCGGGTGGCTGGGCGGCGCTGCTCATCTATGGCGGCGCGGAGAAGGAACTCTACGGTTACGAGGCGCAGACGACCAACAATCGCATGGAGCTGACCGCGGCTGTACGCGCGCTGTCCGCGCTCAAGCGCCCGACCGCGGTCGAATTCCACACCGATTCGCAGTACATGCGCCACGGCATCACCGACTGGATTCAGAAATGGCGCCAGAACGGCTGGCGCACGGCCAGCAAGAAGCCGGTCGAGAATCAAGACCTGTGGATGCGGCTTTACGACCTGACGCAGGAGCATACCATTGACTGGAAATGGGTGCGTGGACATGCCGGGAATCAGTATAATGAGCGCGTCGACCAACTGGCGACCCGCGCGCGCGAGCAGCGACGTTCGTCAGATGCTTCATAGTTAGTCACACCTTTATCGACGGAGAATGCCAGATGCCCGCCATCGCCAACCGCGTCGCCGCGCTTGCCACGACCGTTTTCTCTGAGATCAACGATCTCGCCCTCGAACACAATGCCATCAATCTGGGCCAGGGGCGTCCGGATTTCGATGCGCCTCCCGACATCGTCGCGGCGGAAGTGGCGGCGCTCCAGGATGGCAAGCACAACCAGTACGCACCGGGCACCGGCACGCTGAGCATGCGCCAGGCGGTCGCCAATCATGCCGGGCGTTTCTACAACCTCGACATCGATCCGAAGAGCGGGGTGGTCGTCACCGCCGGGGCGACCGAGGGCATCTTCTCGTCGCTGCTGGGGCTGGTCAATCAAGGCGATGAGGTCATCCTGATCGAGCCGTACTTCGACAGCTACGTGCCGAACTTGCATTGGATCGGCGCGAAGCCCGTTTATGTGCCGTTGCATCCGCCGACATGGACGCTTGACCCGGACGAACTGCGCGCCGCATTCTCGCCGCGCACGCGCGCCATCATCCTCAACACGCCGCAGAACCCGACCGGGCGCGTCTTCACCTACGACGAACTCAAGCTGATCGCCGATTTGTGCATCGAATACGACGTGATCTGCATTGCCGATGACGTCTACGAGCACCTCACCTTCGGCGAGACGCGCCACATCCCGATGGCGACGATGCCTGGCATGTTCGAGCGCACGGTGACGGTCAGCAGCCTGGGCAAGAGCTACAGCGTCACCGGTTGGAAGCTCGGCTGGGTCTACGGGCCGCCCGCGCTGGTGACGGGCGTCCTGCGCGCGCACCAGTTCGTCACCTTCGCCGCGCATCATCCGGCGCAGGCTGCGGCAGCCTACGCGCTCAGTCAGCCGGGGACGTATTACGAAGACTTCCTGACCATGTACACCGTCAAACGCGACCTGATGATGGCCGCGCTCGACGGCGCCGGTCTCAAGGCGACCGCGCCGGAAGGCACTTACTTCGTGATGGCGGACTTCAGCGACGTGTTCGACGGCGACGACGTGGCCTTCGCTCGCTACCTGACCCGCGAGATCGGCGTCGCCTGCATCCCGCCCGGCGTCTTCTACTGCCCGGAGCACGGCGAGATCGGGCGTCACTTTGCGCGCTTTGCCTTCTGTAAGGGCGATGATACGCTCCGCGCCGCGGGCGAACGGCTGGCACAGCTCAAGCGATGACCGCGTTGACGACGCGCCGTCGCATCGTCTCACCAGAGGCGATCCTGGGAGTCACGGCCATTGTGGCCTTTCTCCAGGCGGTGCGCGTCTATGTGCCACTCACGGTCTTTCATCCTGGACTGTGGTGGCGGTCGGTTTCGGAGGTTCAGCTCGGTCTGCTGACCCTGGCACTCTTCTGTGCGCCGCTGTTTGCTCCGCTCGTCGTGCGCGTATTGGGCGTCCGCCGCGCGTTGTGGTTGGCCTTCGGCGGCCTGGCGCTGATGCGACTGGCGCTTAAACTCGCCCCTGATCCTCACTCCACGCACGTCTTCGCCGCCGCGAGCATCGTCTGCGGACTGCTTGGGGCGACGTTGTGGGCGCGTTATCTGAAGTCGGATGTGGCGGGGTTTGTGCTTACGATCTTTCTTGGGCTGGCGCTTGATGCTGCGCTCAATCTCGCCTTCCTGACCTGGGATTACGCCTGGCAGCCAAGCCTGCCCGCGATCCTGATCGCACTCATCATCAGCGCCGGGGTGCTGTATGGGCTATACGCCTCTAATCGAGCACACGACGACGAAGCGATATCACCCCTATCGAGTCGCACATTGTTGGCGTTGGCGGCGTTTCTCGCACTCCACGTCATCCTGATCCACAACCCGGCGGCGGTCGCATCACTGACTGGATATGCGTTGCCGGGTGCGGGAGTGGTCGTCCTGGCCTGCACCGGCGTCGGCATCCTGGTCGCATTGGTTACGCGGCGACGGCCATTGGTGCACCCGCTCCTTATCGGCGTTGCAGCTATCCTTGCGCTCGATCTGGTGGTCATCCGAACGCAGACAGGCTTGACGGTCGTCCTCGCCCTGCTCGCCGCGTCCACATTATCAGGAATGCTGCTGGCAGCTTCGTATAGTCAAGCATTCAAGCGTCCTCGCACAATATCGTGGGTGCTTGCCTCACTCGGCGCTTCGTTATTGTTTCTGCTGCTCTTGCTCGCGATCAACTACCTGAGCGGTTTCGTCCGCCTGCCGCTGGAACTCTGGTTTGCGCCGCCGCTCGCGATTGTGATCCTGCTGCTGACGAGCCGAAAGCCGCCGCCCGACGAGCATCACCCCGTCTCGTATGCGTGGGCGCTGGCGCCGCTGATCGGCTTGTTCATCCCCGCAGCCTTGTTCATACAGCCCGGCGCGGAGCCATCTGCCGCAGCGGCCTCACTGCGTGTCATGACCTACAACATCCACCAGGGCGTTGACATCGAGGGCCGCGTGGCCATGGAAGCGCAGGCAGCGACCATCGAGTCGGAGCATCCGGACATCGTGCTGCTGCAGGAAGTGATGCGCGGTGCCATCGCCAGCGGCAACGTCGATACGGTCGGGTGGTTGGCGCAGCGCCTGGGGATGGACTATCACTACGCCGCCGCCGACAGGCAGTTCGGCAACGCGATCCTGTCGCGCGTGCCCATCATCGAGCGGGGCAGTGGGCTGCTGCCGCGCAACGATGAAATGGGGCAGCGCACTTACGTACGCATCGTCGTCGACGTCGGCGGCGAGCCCGTGACGATCATCAGCACCCACCTGGATCATCAGCGGCGCGAGAATCGACTGCCGCAGGTCGCCAGTTTGATCGATCTGTGGGCGGGCGCGCCGCGTACCATCATCGGCGGCGATCTCAATTCGAAGCCAGATAGCCCCGAGATTCATGCGCTGCTGGATGCGGGGTTGATCGACTCGCAGGCTGCAACCGGCAATGGCGACCTACTGACCGCCAGCACGTTCGACCCGCAAGCGCGCATTGATTACATCCTGACCTCGCCGGGCGTGACGTACAGCGATTTCTCGCGCCCGCTGTCTGACGCGTCGGATCATCTGCCGGTCGCCATCACTCTGAGTTTCTGATGTGTGTTGGGCGGTTGTTTGAGCCAGAGTGCTATCATTAGAATCGCCAAAACGAGAAGGAAGAGATGCCTCATGGTCACAAACGAAAACGAAATGGATGTCATTCCGCCACCTCAGGTTGAGCTGCCGGATGAACCGGAGATCCACGAGAACATTCTGGGCGTGATGGGGAATACGCCGCTCGTGCGCCTCAACCGCGTGGCGCGCGGCGTGCGCGCGCAGATGATCGCCAAAGTCGAATACTTTAACCCAGGCGGCTCGGTTAAGGATCGCATCGGCACCTACATCATCGAGGACGCCGAGCGCCGAGGCGTGCTCAAGCCGGGCGGCACGATTGTCGAGGCGACGTCCGGCAACACCGGCGTCGGGCTGGCGATTGCGGCGGCCATGAAGGGCTACAAATGCGTCTTTGTGCTGGCGGATAAGCAGTCCGAGGAGAAGATCCGCACCCTGCGCGCGTATGGCGCCCGCGTGATCGTCACGCCAACCAACGTCGAGCCGGAAGACCCACGCAGTTATTACAGCGTCGCCAAGCAGGTCGTTGCCGAGACGCCCAACAGCTTCCTCGCCAATCAGTATCACAACCCGGTCAATCCGCTGGCGCATTACCTGACGACCGGCCCGGAAATCTGGCGCCAGACGGCGGGCAAGATCGACGTGCTGGCGGTCGGCATGGGCACCGGCGGCACCATCTCAGGCGTCGGGCGCTATCTCAAAGCGATGAACCCGAAGATCCAGATCGTCGGCATCGACCCGGTCGGATCGATTATCGCCGACTATTTCTACACCGGCAAGCTGACGGAAGCGAATAGCTACAAAGTCGAAGGGGTTGGCGAAGACTTCATCCCGTCGATTTACGATTTCTCCGTCATTGACGACTGCGTGCGCGTCAGCGACAAAGAGGCCTTTCTGATGACGCGCCGCCTCGTGCGCGAGGAGGGATTGTTCGTCGGTGGCTCGAGCGGCCTGGTGCTGGCCGGGGCGCTCAAGTACGTCGCCGAGCGCGACCTTGGCCCGGACAAGATGGTCGTCGTCATGCTGCCGGATGGCGGTGGCAAATACCTGAGCAAGGTGTTTGACGATAACTGGATGCGCGAAAACCGCTTCCTGGAAAGCGATTGGGTCGAAACACGCGTTTCTTCCGTGCTGGAGCGCAAGGCCGACCCCGAATTGATCGCCGCACAATGCGAGCAGACGGTTGGCGAGGTGATCGCGCTCATGAAGGCCAACGACGTGTCACAGCTGCCCGTCGTCGGCGAACAGGAGCAGTTGCTCGGCCTCGTCAGCGAGGTTCACTTGCTCACGTTCCTGCTGGCCGGGGGCGCCAGCGCGACGCCGCTCGAAGATGCCGGTGTCATCGACGCCAGCGTGCAAACGCTCAACCCCGACACGCCGATTGAATCCGTGATGAGCATCTTCGGCACGACTCCGGTTGCCCTGGTGACAGAGCCGCTGTCGGGCACGGATCAAAAGCGCGTGATCGGTATCATCACCAAGATCGACCTGCTCGACTTCCTGGCTAGTCGCTAGGGTTCGAGAAGGCCGTCTCGAAGTGTTCGATCGTCGGGGCCGGGTCGTAAAACGGATAGAGTTTCGCGCGGAACGTCTGATACTCAGGCGATCCGCGGAAGCCTACCGTGTGATCTTCGAGCGTCTCCCAATGGACGAGCAGTAAGTACTTGCCCTTGATCTCGATGCAGCGCTGAAGCTGATGCCGGATGTAGCCCTTCATCGACGCGATGATCGGCGCGGCTTCGGCGAATGCGACTTCGAATTCTGCTTCGCGTCCCGGTGTGATGTAGAGATAACCGGCTTCCAGAATCACGCCAGTGCCTCCTGCAAATCCTGAATAAGGTCGTCGACGTGTTCGATGCCCACGCTCAGGCGCACGAGCGTGCCGGGCACTTCGAGCGTGCTGCCCTGGGTGCTCATGTGCGTCATGGCCGCCGGGACTTCGATCAGGCTTTCAACGCCGCCCAGGCTCTCCGCCAGGGCGAACAATTTCGTCCGGCTGACCATGCGCCGCGCCGCCTCCGGGTTTTCGACCAGGATGCTGATCATGCCGCCCGGATAACGCATCTGCCGCCGCGCCAGGTCGTACTGAGGGTGGCTCTCCAGGCCGGGATAGAGCACCTGCGTGACCGCGGGGTGATCTTCCAGGAACTGCGCGATCTGGAGCGCATTGGCGCTGTGGCGTTCGATGCGCAGGGCCAGCGTCTTGATCCCGCGCAGCACCAGGAAGCAGTCCATCGGGCCGGGCACACCGCCGATGGCATTCTGCAGGAACTTGAGGTCGGCGTAGAGCTTCTCGTCGTTCAGCGCTAATAATCCGCCGACGACATCGCTGTGCCCGCCGAGATATTTCGTGCTGCTGTGCATGACGATGTCCGCGCCCAGGCGCAGCGGCTGCTGGATGGCCGGGCTGGCGAAGGTGTTATCGACAGCGACGATCACGTGTTCCGGCACCCGTGCGACCAGCGCCGGGATGTCGACCAGCGTCATCAGCGGGTTGGTCGGCGTCTCCAGCCACAGCATGCGCGTCTGCGGCGCCAGCGCGGCGTCGAGCGCCTCCGGCTGCGTCAGATCGACCCAACTAAAGCGCAGGCCATAGCGCGCCAGCACGCGCTCGAACAGGCGGTAGGTGCCGCCGTAGACGTCGTTGCCGACGATCACGTGGTCGCCGGGGTTGAGCAGCCGCATGATGGTGTCGATCGCCGCCAGCCCGCTGGCGAAGGCCAGCCCGTATTGGCCGCCTTCCAGCCCGGCGATGCACGCTTCAAGCGCGGCGCGCGTCGGGTTGCCGCTGCGGCTGTATTCGTAGCCCTTGTGCTGGCCCGGCTCGGACTGGACGAAGGTCGACGTCTGGTAGATCGGCGTCATGATTGCGCCCGTGGCCGGGTCGGCTTCCTGCCCGGCGTGGATGGCGAGTGTTTCCAAACGATAAGCGTCGTTCACAATTTCTATCCCTATAAAGTCGGGGTTGGCAAATCAGAACCGCGAAAGTATAACACCTTTCGAATCGGCCACGTGGGATTGGACAGGCATGGCACGCATCACCGCTCGTCTTCTCTGCCTCATAGGCCTCCTCGCGCTCGCCTCACTGCTTAGCGCCTGCAATCTGACCGGCGCACCGCGTGAGGCGCCGACGTCCGAAGCCGAGACCCCGGAGGCGACGTCCGCCACCCTCTCGCCCGATGAGACGCTCACGAGTGCGACGGGCACGCCTGGGGCAGCCGTGACGAGCACTCCGAACGTCACTGCCACGTCCGCCACAGCGCTCAATGCGCAGGCGGGCAACGAAACACCCGCCAACAGCAACGCCGTGATCGATGTCCCAGCAGACGGCAGCGTCGTCAGCGGCACGCCGCTCGCGATCAGCGGCTCCGTCCGCGGCCTGTCGGAAGATCGCTTCTGGCTCGAACTGCTGGATGACCAGGGCAACACGATCAACCGGCAGGAGATCACGCTGCGCAACCCGAACGGCGCACTGCGCGTCAACTGGTCAGCCTCGTTGTTCACGCGTTACACGGGCGCGGCGGAACTCCGCTTGATCGCCCGTGACCGCAATGGCCGCGATTACGTCGGCGCCACGGTGCACATCACGATCGGGGAAGGCGGCGACTCGGCATCGCTGCAGACGACCAGTGCGCCGGTCGCGACGATCGCCAGTCCGGCGGCGGGCAGCACCGTGTCGGGCGAGTCGATCCAGATCGGCGGCACGGCGGGCGGCTTGTTCGAGGCCACCTTCAGCCTGGAACTGCTGGCCTCGGATGGCACGCCGCTGACGACGCAGGTCATCACGCTGACCAGCAGCGATCCGAGCTTTGTGGTACCCTGGTCTGCAGTCATCGACGCTGGAGGCTACCGGGGTTCGGCTGAGATCCGCGCGACTTATCAACGCGCGTCGGACGGGCAAACGGTCACGCTCGACAGCGTCAACATCACGCTTAATTGAAGTTTGCATTCTTGTGGAGAAGCGATCTTGGATACGACACGCAAGCAATTTGTCGCCATCGCCGGCAACATCGGCGTGGGGAAATCGACGCTGACCGGGCTGCTGTCCCGCGCGTTCGGCTGGGAGCCTTTTTACGAAGCCGACGTCGAGAATCCCTACCTGGCCGATTTTTACACCGATATGAAGCGCTGGAGTTTTCACTCGCAGGTGTTTTATCTCGGCAAGCGATTGGAGGCGCATCGGCTGCTCGTCGATCATCCCGGCAGTGTTGTGCAGGATCGCACCGTTTACGAAGATGCGGAGATTTTTGCGCGCAACCTGTTCGAGCAGGGCGAAATGTCCGACCGCGATTATGACGCCTATCGCCGCTTGTATCGCGCCGTCAGCAATTTTCTGCCCCCGCCGGACGTGATCGTCTATCTACAGGCCAGCGTCGACACCTTGATCGAGCACATTGAGCGGCGTGGGCGTGCTTACGAGCGCAACATGGCGTCGTCCTACCTCGAAAGCCTGAATCGCCTCTACGACAACTGGATTGAAGACTGGACGCTGTGCCCGGTGCTGCGCATCCCGATGGATGGGCGCGACTTCGCCACGCGTGACGAAGATCTCGATTACATCGTCTCAGCCGTGCGTGACCATCTCGACCCGCTGAACGTGGATACGCGCTAGAGCGGTGCTTGTGGCAGCAGCCACATGGTGCTGCCATCCGTCCACAGATGCAGCGCCCCCATGACGTCCGTCCGGTAGAGCGGGATATCCTCGACCTGGGCGAGCGTGTCCGGGTCGGGGTCGCCGATGCGGTTGGCCGGGTCAGCCTGCAAGAGGGCGATCTGCGGCCGCACCGCCTGCAGGAAGTCATCTTCGAGCGCGCGCGCCGCACCGTGTTTGGGCAGGATCAAAGCCGTGGCGGGGGCGATATCGCCCATCTCGACCATAACGTCTTGCGCGACGTCGCTGGCGTCGGACGGGATCAAAAACGATGCATCGCCATAGCTCAGTCGCATGACGAGCGGGCTGTCGTCCATCGGTTCACCGAGAGCGGGCGGCGCTGCCGGGCTGAGCACTTCAATTTCGACGCCATCGCTGAACGTGATCGTCTGCCCCGCGCATAGCGCCCGAATCGGCGTGTCCCCGGCGGCTTCGAGCAGTGCGTCGTGCGTGCGGCTCAGGCTTGGCTGGCCGTTGGTGACGATCATGCCCGCGTGATAACGCTGGAGCACGTCCGGCAGCGCGCCGTAATCGTAGTCGTCCGGCTCGGTGATGGCGACCAGATCGATCTCGCGGTCGTTGAGCGCCATGTGATCGCCGAGGGTGAGCAGCAAGCGTGACGGGAAGTGCCCGCCATCGATCAGGATCTGGGCGCCGCCCGGCGTCTGCGCGAGGATGGCGTTGTTGTGACCCATCTCCAGCAGCCACAGGTGCAGCTTGCCATCCGGGCGCGCCGCCACGAGCAGCCCGATCAGCACGAGCAGGACGAGCGCGGCGGCAATCGCGCCAACTCGCACCGTGCTGCGCCGCGCGAAACGTGCCGCGGCCTCGATCCATTCCGGTTGCGCAGCCTGCATGATGGCCCATCCTATCGCGATGACGAAAAACAACGTGACCCAACTGGGATGAAACTGCACGGCGACCTCCGCGAATGGCAGTTCCGCAAAGCGCCTCACGACGCCGATCGTCCACGCGAGCGGCGGCAGCACGGCATAGAAGCCGAGCAACCCGACGCCGGGCACGATCAGGGCGACGATCGTCGCCAGCCCGCCGACGGTCAGGATCAGCGGCTGCACCGGCAGGATGAGCAGATTGACGGCGAGTGAGACGAACGAAATGCGCTCGAAGTAGAGCGCGATCAACGGCAGCACGAGCACCTGCGCGGCCAGGCTGACGATCAGTGTCGGCGCCAGCCAGCCGGTGATCGATTCGGCCCATCGCTCCGGCAGGCCGGCTGCCAACCCCTGGCGCAGCCAGCGCGTGAGCGGCGTCGTGAAGAGCGTGATCCCCAGCGTGGCGAACAATGAGAGCTGAAAGCCGACATCCCAGAGCACGTAGGGGTTGATCAGCGACATCAGCAGCGCGGCGAAGGCGAGCGATGCCGGGACGAACGTCCGGCGCTGCAGGATGTTGCTGCCTGCGATCCATAGGCTGCTCATGACCGCCGCGCGCACGACACTCGCGCTCGCGCCGACGAACAGCGTGTAAATCACGACCACGCCGATGCTGATCAGTGCTGCTCGCCGATCCGACACTTTCACGCGCTTGAGCACCGCCAGCACAATGCCGCTGACGACGACCATGTTGAAGCCGCTGATCGCAATCACATGCGAGGCGCCGGTGCGTGAGAAGGCGTCTTCGATGTCCGGCGCGATCTGGCTTTCGTCGCCGATCAGGATGCCTGTCAGCAGCCCTGCATACGGTTCCGGCAGCGCGTCGTCGATGCGGTCGCGCGCCTGCTCGCGCAAATCGACCAGCAGCGACGACAATGAAAAGCCCGTATTCGGCTCGACGACTTCGACGGCGGCGTTCGGCATCAGGCTGAAGATGCCCGCGCGCGCCAGGTAATCGGCGTAGGAGAAGGTGTCGTAAGTCGGGGGCTGGAATTGATCGCCCGTCGCACGAACGTGGTCGCCAAAGGCAATGGGCTGGTTATTCGGCGTATCGACGAGCACGATGCCGCTCGTCGCTTGCGTGCGCCCGCCATAAGTGACCGTTTCGGCGGCGACGCGCAGCTGCAGACCATCGCTGCGTTGCTGTGGGGCTTCGACGACGGTGCCCTCGACCGTGAGCGCGTGGCCATTATGCGCTGCCACGTCGCTCGTATGCGGCGCCAGGGCGAAACGCAGCCCGCCGAGGGCCAACGCAGCCAGCAGAATGTGGAGTGATCGTTGCGGACGCTGACGCCAGACGAGGGCGAGCGAGGCGAGCGCCAAGGACGTCGCAAACAACCAGCCGACCGGCAGGGGGGCGCTCAGGTTGGCGGCGAACAGAATTCCGGCAGCCCAGGCGAGAGTGACGTAAACCAGACGCATGTTGTGAATCTTTGCAGGCGACCACAACAAGCGCCTAAAGAATGGCCCACTTTTGGATAGGGTTTCCAAACAAAGATGGAGGTCGTGTGTTCACGCCTCCAGGGGGTGTATGAGAATGCGGATGCGATTGTGCGGTCGGTTAGCGCGCTTCTTTTTCGTTCGGCTTGTTCTCGACGGCGACGGTCTCGCGGTTCGCCGTCGGCGGCACGAACGTCTGCGGCGGCTGCGAGCCTTGGGCAGCACCGGATTCGTGCACGTGCTGGATGCCCGCGCGAACTTCGCTCAGTATCTTCGCCAGCCGCTGCTCCAGCGTGCCCAGGTTATCGAGCACGTACTGGTCGGCATCGGTCGTGATGCCCTCGGCTTCCTGGCGCGCCTGCTCGATGATGTTGGCGGCGCGGCTCTGGGCTGCCTGCACCATCGCTTCGCGGTCGATCAACTGCTCGCCCCGGTCGCGCGCCTGCTGGACGACGCGAGCGGCTTCTTCGTTGGCCTGGGCGAGAATGCGGTCACGCTGGGCGAGGACGCGCGTGGCCTTCTCGATTTCTTCGGGAATGGAGATACGCATCTGATCGATGATTTCGAGCGCGCGTTCCTCGTCAATCATCGTGAACTTGCTGAAGGGCATGTGCCGCCCTTCGTCGATCAAGTCTTCGAGGCGGTCGATAAGATGCTGAATGTCCATACACTTCCCCTTCCGTGTCGCACTAATGTTCAGGCCTGCGTGCTCACACGCGGATTATTAAGTTCAGCATACCGCCGTTTCAGTGCTTCAACAATGAAAGGTGGTGTCATGCCGGAAACATCGCCGCCGAGTTCGGCAATTTCGCGGATGGTGCTCGAACTGATATAAACGTGCTTCACATCCGTCATGATGGCGACTGTTTCGATCTCCGGTGCGAGCTTCTTATTCGCCAACCCCATCCTGAATTCAAACTCGAAATCCGAAAACAGTCGTAAACCGCGTACTACTACTGTAGCACCAACTTCTTTTGCATAGTCTACAGTAAATCCGGAAAATGGTGCAACCCGAATATTCTCAGCGCCTTCATAGGCCTGTCTTGCCAGCGCCACACGCTGCTCGATGCTGAAAAGCAGGGTCTTCTTCGGCAAGTCGTAGACGCCGACGATCACCTCGTCGAAAATTCGTGCCGCCCGGTAGGCAATGTCAATGTGCCCGTAATGGGTGGGATCGAATGAACCGGGATAGAGGGCACGAATATGCATGATAGGCTCCTGAGCACGACTTCGTAAGTTAACTGACGTCCGTGCGCGCATCATGCAGCATGTGCACGCGCTGCGCCAGCAATTGGTGTTGTTCCAGAAGGAGTTGCGGATCTTCTTCGAAGATCGTGCGTGCTTCGCGCTGGGCCACTTCGACCAACTCCGGCGACATGTCCTCCATCAATTGGAGGGTGCTTTGCCCGCTCTGCCGCGTGCCGACCAGGTCGCCGGCGCCGCGCAGCTTCCAGTCGATCTCGGCCAGTTTGAAGCCGTCGTTGAAGCGCTCCAGCGCGGTCAGGCGCTCGCGCGCTTCGGGCACGTCCGTATCGCAGACGAGCAGGCAGTACGACGCGTAACCGCCACGTCCGACGCGCCCCCGGAACTGGTGCAGCTGCGCCAGACCGAAGCGGTTGGCGCCCTCGATCAGCATGACGGTGGCATTCGGGATGTCGACGCCGACCTCCGCAACCGAGGTCGTCACCATGACGTCGAACTTGCCGTCGCTGAAATCCGCCATGATGGCGTCTTTTTCGGCGGGTTTCATGCGGCCGTGGAGCAGCCCGACCTTGTGCCGGTAAAAGACCTGCTTGAGTTCCTCGAACGCCTCCGTGGCCGCCGCCGCCTCGATTTTGTCCGAGGCTTCGACCAGCGGATAGACGACGAACGCCTGGCGTCCCATTTCGAGTTGTTCCTCAATCAGCACGTAGGCGCGCTCGCGACCGGTCGGCGGAATGACCTTGGTCGAAATCGGCGTGCGACCGGGCGGCATCTCGTCGATGATCGACAGGTCGAGATCGGCGTGGATGGTCAGCGCCAGCGTGCGCGGGATCGGCGTGGCGGTCATGATCAGCAGGTGCGGATTCTTGCCTTTGCCACGCAGCGCGCCACGCTGCTCGACGCCAAAACGATGCTGCTCATCAATGATCGCCAGCGCCAGATCTGAGAACTCGACGCCGGACTGGATGATGGCGTGCGTGCCGATGATGACGTCGATGCTGCCGTCGGCCAGACCCGCGTAGACGCGCTCACGTTCCGCCGACGTCAGCGAGCCGGTCAGCAGGGCGACGACGGGCTGCCGTTCGCCCGGCATCTTCGCCAGCGCCGCGCCGATGTTGCGGAAGTGCTGCTCCGCCAGGATGCCGGTCGGGGCCATCAGCGCCGACTGTTTGCCCTGTGAGAATGCGATCGCCAACGCCGAGACCGCAACCGCCGTCTTGCCCGACCCGACGTCGCCTTGCAGCAGGCGGTTCATCGGGATCGGCTTGGCGATGTCGCGACGGATGTCATCGATGGCCCGGCGCTGGGCACCCGTCAGCGTGTAAGGGAAGATCGCCTGGAGCACGCTGTTCAGCGCCTCGTCCTCCATCCCTAACGGATCGGCGGGCGTCGACTGCCAGGCGAAGCGGTTGCTCAGGATGGCAAGCTGCAAGAGCAGTAGTTCGTCGAAGATGTAGCGCTGCTTGGCGTGATGGAGATGATCCCAGCTTTCCGGGAAGTGCAGGTTGTTGAGCGTCCAGCCGAGATCAGCCAGATCGGTGCGTTCGAGCGTCGCTTCCGGAATGTAATCTGGGATGCGTTCCGCCCAGTAATCGAGCGCCTGTCTGATCGAATCGCGCAGCGTTTTCGGGCGCAAGCCTTCCGTCAGCGAGTAAACCGGCACGATGCGCGCCAGTTGGAGATCGTCGGCGTCCAGCTCTTCCCAATCGGGATTGGTCATTTGCAGCCGGTTGCGGAAGACCGACGTGATGCCGCGCAGGACGAGCTGCTGCCCGATGCGAATGCGCTGCTGCATGTAGAACTGGCCCTGGCCGAACAACGTGACCGAGAGCGTGGCGCTGCCGTCGTCGATGACGAAGGCGTAATCCTTGCGCCCGCCGCTGCCGATGCGGATTTCAGTGTGGCGCACGACGCCGATGATGGTGACCTGCGCATTCGGCTGCAGCTTCGCAATCGGGATGAGCTGCGTGTAGTCATCGTAACGGCGCGGCAGGTAGAGCAGCAGATCGTTGATCGTGCGAATGCCGACCTTCTCCAGCACGGAGGCCGTCTTGGCCCCGACGCGGTGAATCTTGTCGACCGACGCTTCCAGACCGTGCATGGTCGTCCGCGCCTGCTCAAGATCAATCTGTGGGCGTGGTTTGCGCGGTGGGCGTTCCAGCCGTGGCGGTGTCGGGACGTCACGCTTGAGCGGCATGCGCACGTCGCTGCCGTAGGACACGTATTCTGTCCGCTCGCCATCACTCGCGATTCGTTCGCCAGCCGGTTGCTTGTCCGGTGCGCGCTTGCCGTCACCGTCGGGCCGGGTTTTCTTGGCCGGACGCTTCTCCTGGCGATTGACGGTTGGCTTCGGCGGCCGCTGTTCTTGCTCCTGCTGCGACTGCGGAGGTGGTTTGGGTACAGGCTCGCGCATCTCTGGGGCGGGCGGGGCTTCGGCTGGGGGCGTGCTCGACGGGATGCGCCCGGTGATGCGGTCGAGGATATAGCTGACCGTATTGTGGCGATCGTTGCGGCTGGTCAGATCGTCGTATTGGCCGAGGCGGTCGCTGATCTCGTCGACCAGTTGGTGATGTTCCGGCTTGCGCGCCTGCGTATGCGCTTGATCCTGCCAGCCCTGGACGTAGCCCGCCAGGCCGCCGATGACAGCGGTGTTCTTGTAACCGGTATCGCGTTCGAGCTTGAGAATTTTGACCAGGGTTTCCAGTGCCGATGGCATTGTGCGCTTACGCTTTCCAGCTTTGACTCAAAGTAGCAACCCCCAGGCCGCCTGGGCCAATGTGCGTGCCGATGGTTGGGTTGATATTCACCACGAATACGGTGTCGGGCACGACGTCCTGCAATGCGTCTTTGAGATCTTGCGCGCCCTGTTCGTTGGCCGTGTGCAAAATGGCGAGCCGGTCGAGCGGGGCTTGTTCCCGCGTCAGGTGCACGAGTTCGTCAAACGCGCGCTTGAACGTGCGCACACGCGCATAGGATTTCACTTCGCCCTCTTGTACGTCCAGGATCGGCTTGATCTGGAGCAGCGTCCCGATGCTGGCGCTGGCCCAGCCTACGCGCCCGCTGTGGCGCAGGTATTCCAGCGTATCGAGCGCTGCGTACAGGCGTTGGTTCGCGCGCACACGCTGGATCGCATCGAGCACCTGTTGCAGATCGCCCGTGGCTGCCGCCGTCTCCGCTGCGATCAAAACCTGCCAGCCCAAGGCCATCGCGACCTGACCGCTGTCGATCAAAGTCACCTTTTCCTTGGGGAAATTGCTGGCTCCCAGACGAAAGGCATTATACACGCCGCTCAGTTTAGCGGGAACACACAATATGACCACATGTTCGGCTTCCTGGAAGGTCGCTTCCAGCAGCGTTTCGACCATGCCGGGTGGAAAGGCGGAGGTCTTCGGCACGGGGCGTATGTGCGGTATATCGCGGTAGAAGTCTTCGCGAATGAGCTGCACGCCGTCATCGGCATAGCTGTTGCCGCCATAGTTGACGAAACAGGGCACCACGCCGATTTTATACTGCTCAATGAGGTCACGCGGAATATCGCAGGTACTATCTGTGACAATACGAATATTCTTGAATGGCATTTTTCGATCCTATTCGTCTATAGGCTCCATGATGGCAATGCCGATGGCCCCAAGACCGATCAACGCCGCCAATGAAGGATTATAAACGATCGTCGAGACATTCTCCGCAGGCATGCTGCTCGTCAGGCGCGTCTGCAAGCGTTCGACCAGTTCTTCGCTGTGTTGATCGTGCAGGATTAGCACGTGTGCGGCGTCGATGAACTCGGTGGCGAATTCGAGCAGGTGATCGACTGCCTGGGCACGATTGCGCGCCTTGGCGACTGCGTGCAGCAGGCCGTTCTCCATGCTGATGATCGGCTTGATGTTGAGCATAGTGCTGAACAGCGCGTGCGCAGCGCCCAGCCCTTCGACCAGACGCAGCTTTTCTACCTCGTCAATCGCGATCATCAGATAGGTGCGAGCCGCCACCGTGCGCGCCAGGCGTTCGATGTCGTTGATGTGATCTTCTCTGGCGATGGCCTCGGCGATGGCGAGCGTCGCCAGCGTCTGGCCGCCGGAGATCAACTGTGAGTCGATCAGCCGGATCGGGCAGGTGCCCGGCGTCATGCGGATGGCGCGGTTGGCGTTTTCCCAGTGCGGCAGCACCTGGCGGGAGGGGCAGATGCAGACGATCTCGTCGGCGTCGCGCGAGAGGGTGCCGAAGGCGCGCGAATATGCGTCCGAACTGGGCGCCTCAAGTGTCGCCGGGGAGTCCGACTTCGCCAGCAGCGCTAACGCCTCTTCGTTGCTGCGATCGTCGACCTCGAAGAAGGTTTCGCGCGCTGTCACTATCTGATTGGGCAGAATGGTCAACGGCAGCGCAGCGCGCTCGGCCAGCGCTCCCAGTTGAATTCCGCTGTCTGTGATGATGGCTGTACGCTGCATCTACTCAAGACTGATGATGTATGGATATAACGGTTGTCCCCCGGCGATGACTTCGAACTCCAGATCAGGGAAGTCGTCGGATAGAGTCGCGACCAGCGCCCTGGCATCCGATTCGCCGACGCCTTCGCCGTAATAGAGCGTCACGCGTTCGTAGCGATGGGTGTCCGCCATGCGCAGCAGATCGCGCGAGACCTGAGTCAAATCGTTTCCGGCGACCTTGAGCACGTCGTCGATCAGGCCGATGAACTGACCGGCGCGCACTTCCAGCCCGTCGATCTCGACGTCGCGCGTCGCCCGCGTGATTTCGCCGGTGACGACGAGCGAGAGCATCTCGGTCATCATGTCGGTGGTTTCGTCGAGGCTCGCCGGCGGTTCCATGCTCGACGCGTTGGCGTACTCGAACATGGCCGCGATCCCCTGGGGCAGGGTGGCGCTCGGCACGACGCGCACCCGCTTGTGCCGCGCCTGCTCCGCCGCCTGCCGTGCCGAAAGCAGCACGTTCTTGTTGTTGGGCAGCAGAATGACTTCTTCGTTGGCGACGCGGTCGATGGCACTCAGGAAGTCGCCCGTGCTGGGGTTCATCGTCTGCCCGCCGGTGATGACGTAGGCGGCGCCCAACTCCTGCGTGAACAGGCGCTTCATGCCGCCGCCGCTGGCGACCGTGATTACGGCGATGCCGTCGGTTGTAATTGCGGCGTCTTGTTCGCGTTCGGCGCGCGCCTGGACGTACTGTTGATATTGGCGGTGCATGTTCTCGACCACGACGTCGTCGATGTCGGCACCGGAGGTGATCGCGTAATTGAGCGGCTCGCCGGGGTTATGCACGTGGACGTGCACTTTGATCAGGCTGCTGTCGCCGACGACCAGCGTCGACCAGCCCATGCTGTTGATGTCTTCGCGGATTCTGGCGACGTCCATATCGCGCCCATGCATCAGGAACTGGACGTCGTAGCCGTAGCCTTCTTCGTCTTCCGGCACCAGCGCCGCCTGCCACGACTCCGCCTGCTGGCCCAGAACCGGCATGGCGCTGTCGACCAGCATGATGTCCTTGCCGCAAAGCGCGCGCAGCATCCCTTCCAGGATGAAGACCAGACCCTGGCCGCCGGAATCGACCACGCCCGCCTTCTTGAGCAGGGGCAGCATCTCCGGCGTCCGGCGCAGCGAGGAACGCCCGGCGAACACCATCGTCTTCAGGACGCTGACAAGATCGCCCTGCGTCTCTGTCTTTTGAACGACGGCGTCTTTGATGTCACGGGATACGGTCAGAATCGTGCCCTCGACCGGTTTTTCGACCGCGCGATAGGCCAGATCGACCGCCGAGACGCACGCATCGGCGACCGATGGCGCATCGAGCAACTCGTGACCTTCGAGCGCGCGCGCCGCGCCCGCCCAGATCTGTGACAGGATCACGCCGGAGTTGCCACGCGCATGGCGCAGCGCACCATCCGCGAAGACTTTCGCCAGCCTGCCGACGTGCGGCTCTTCGATATCTGCGATCTGGTCGAAGGCGCCGCGCATCGTCAACAGCATGTTGGTGCCCGTGTCGCCATCCGGCACCGGGAAAACGTTGAGTTGGTTGACCTGCTCTTTATTGCGGTCGAGCCACTGGACGCCGCCAATCGCAAGTTCTTTGAACAAATAGCCATCACAAATGAGATTGCCATTTTCACGGAACTGTGCTCGCGTCATAGCCATAATTCTATTCCTCGCTCAGGATGAAAATCTCGTTATCACCTGGCCGTGAGTTGTCCCTGGTTAGTGCGATGTTTTTCCAGTGCCGTGTGAAGACGCTCCATGCCCTGCGCGGGCGTAAATTTGCTATTGAAAAAGCCACTGCCGACCACGAGCAGATCAGCGCCCGCGTCGACGACTTCGCCGATGGTGGCCTCGTTGACGCCGCCATCGACCATCACGTCAATCGCCAGCTTCTGGCTGTCGATGATCTCGCGTAGCTGTGTCACTTTGTGCAGCGTCTGCGGGATCATCTCTTGCCCGCCGTAGCCGGGGTTGACGGTCATAACCAGCACTTTATCCACCAGGGGAAGGACTTCCGACAGCACGGCCACCGGCGTGTGCGGGTTGATGGCAATGCCAACGTCGCAGCCCAACTCTCTAATGTGGGTCAATGTACGATTGAGGTGGAAACCGGTTTCCCAGTGGACGTGAATGGTCGATGCGCCCGCCTTGGCGAACAGATCCAGCAGATGATCGGGCTCGACAATCATGAGGTGAACATCAAGGGGTAAATCGGTGCTGCGCCGCGCCGCCTCGACGACCAGCGGCCCCATCGACATGTTGGGGACGAAGCGGCCATCCATGACGTCGATGTGGATGCATTCCGCTCCCGCCGCTTGCGCGTCACGGATTTGCTGCCCCAATTGCGTGAAATCTGCGGCAAGAATGGATGGGGCAATTCGGATTTTATCGGACAACTTGGTTACGACCTCGACAGTCTTCTATTTGAATTCTTGACGAGTAATTGTATTGTTTTGGCCCAAAAAAGGCGAACAATTACCCGGATTTCGCATGTCTGTGTCAATGATCAAAACAATCGGCCTTAAAGATAGTTTCGCAATTTGCCGCGCGTCGCGGCTGTGTCTCCCTGCTATAATGTGGCCCCCAAATAGGTTTATGTCAACAAAAGGCGGCGGCAATGGAAGTCGATTTAGAGCTTTATCGAGAAGAGGTCTTAGTTCAGGACGAGCCACCCGTTCGCATCAGTTACGTCGAAGTTACTCCGGAAGCACCGATCGGCACCATGGTGTTCGTGCATGGCTACGGCGGCTATGCCATGCAGTGGCAGTATCAGCTCAAAGCGTTCTCGGATGACTACCGCGTGATCGCGATTGACGTGCGCGGGCATGGCCGTTCGGATGCGCCGAACAGCCGTTACGACATGGCCGAGATCCAGTCCGATCTGGACATGCTGCTGGCGAAGCTGGAAGTCAAGCTGCCGATCATCCTGTGCGGGCATTCGTTTGGCGGGGCGATCGTGACCGAGTTCGCCCACCGCCGCCCCAACGACGTCGCCCGGCTGGTGCTGGTGGCGACCACGGGCGAGTATTCGCTCTTTCCGGGCGCGGTTACGCTGCTGCGCCTGCCGCTGACCGTGCTGCGCCCGATCCGGCGCATGGTGCGGCGGCAACTCGCTGCCGAGGCGCACGTGCTCAAGAATCTCTACTTCAACAATATGCGCGTCTGGAACGGCTGGAGCAAGTTTCGTGACCTGCAAATGCCGGTGCTCGTCATTCGCGGCGAACGCGATCAGGTTTACCCGACGGCTGCGTTCGAGGAAGTGGCGCAGACGATCCCCGATGCCGAAGACGTCAACATCGGTGTGTCCAGCCATCTGGTGCCGCTGGAGCGCGCGGATGCGGTCAACCGCGCCATCGAGCGCTTCGTCAGCGATCCGGAGGCCGAGAAATCATGGCGTGTGCAGCGCGGCAGGCTGAATCTCGCCGTCGAGCGCCCGTGGGTGCGCCATTACGAGAAGGGCGTGCCGATCACGCTGGGCCTGCCTAATCGAGCGCTGCATCGACTGCTGCACAGCGCCGTGCGCCGGGCGGGCAGTCGTCCGGCCATCAGCTTCTATGGTCGCACTATGACCTACCGCCAGCTAGATGCTGAAGTCAACCGGCTGGCGAATGCGCTGCGCTCGCTCGGCGTCGACAAGGGCAAGCGCGTCATGCTGCTGCTTCCGAACACGCCGCAGTTCGTCATCGCCTATTACGCCGTGCTCAAGGCCGGTGGGGTGATCGTCTCGACCAGCCCGGTCAACGACCGTGAGGAGGTCCAGCGCCAGGTGACCGATTCTGGCGCCGAGATCCTGATCACATTGACGCTCTACAGCAAAACTGCGCGCGAGGTCAAAACGCGCTGCGATCTGCGGGCCGTCATTTTCACCAGCATTAAAGACTACATGGGTCTGACGCAGCGGATCGCATTCGGCCTGGGGCGCGAGAAGCGCGAAGGGCACCTGCTCACGGACGGCTTGCAGCAGGGCGAGTATCTGTGGTCGGCGCTGATCCAGTCGCATCCACCGATGCGCCCGCAGGTCGAAGTCAGCGCTGATACGCTGGCGGTCATTCAGTACACCGGCGGCACGATGGACAAGCCGAAGGGTGTTATGCTCAGCCACCGTGCGCTGCTCGCCAACGCGCTGCAAACGCGGCATTGGATCACCGAACTGCGCGAGGGCTATGAAGTCGTGCTGGCCGTGCTGCCGTTCTCGCACTCGTACGGCATGACCGCTGCCATGAACGTGCCAATCGCGCTCGGCGCCAAGATCGTCATCCTGCCGACCTTCGTCACGCAGGACGTGCTCAGGGCGATCCAGAAGTCGAAGCCGACGTTGTTCCCCGGCGTGCCGACGATGTACATGGCGATCAACCAGTTCTCCGGCGTGCGCCGCTTCGGCATCAAGAGCGTCAAGGCCTGCATCTCCGGCGCGGCGCCGCTCCCGGTCGAGGTCGCGGAGGCGTTCGAGAAGCTGACGCGTGGCCGCCTGGTCGAGGGCTACGGATTGACCGAGGCCTCGCCGGTCACGCATTCCAATCCGCTTCATGGCCTGCGCAAGGTGGGCAGCATCGGCGTGCCGATGCCCAACACCGAGGCCAAGATCGTCGACCTGGCGACGGGCGAAACGCTGCCGTCAGGGCAGATCGGCGAGCTGGCCATTCGCGGCCCGCAGGTGATGGATGGCTATTGGGGGCAGGCCGATGCCACGGCCCAGGCGCTGATGAAGGACGGCTGGCTGATGACGGGCGACGTCGCGCGCATGGACGACGACGGCTACTTCCAGATCATCAGCCGCAAGAAGGAGATGATCCTGGCGGGTAAGTACCAGGTCTACCCGCGCGATGTGGAAGAGGTGCTCTACGAGCATCCCGCCATCAAAGAGGCCGCCGTCGTCGGTCTGGCGCGCGAAGGTGAGGGCGATCAGCGCATCAAAGCCTACATCGTGCCGCGCGAGGGCACCAGGCTGACTAAAGATGAGATCATGGCCTTGTGCAGGCGGCGTCTCAAAGAGTACGCCGTACCCTGGGAGATCGAGTTTCGTGACGAGCTACCGAAGAGCTTCGTCGGTAAGGTGCTGCGGCGCTTATTGGTGGAAGATGGCGAGCAGGTTGCGGCAACAAATGTCGGCGACGAGGGCGTGGCAACCTAACAAAAACGGGATGGACTGACTGCCATCCCGTTCTTCGTTTTGGAGGGGTCGGTTGACTAGCTGTACTTCGCCATCAGGTTCTTCAGGGCGTCTTCGGACGGACGAAGCTGCGCATCGGACAACGCGCTGAGCGGCTGATCCACCAGGTCGAGCGTTTCCGCCAGGGTCGGGCGCGGCTCTTCGTAGTAGATGAGGCCGGTCAGGAACAGTTCTTCGCGCTGCGCCTTCTCCAGCACTGCCATCGCGGCAGCACGATTGCGTGGATCGTGATCCTTATCGATCTGCTGCAGGCGGATGTACGAACCGTCATGCATCTGGACTTCGATCAGTTCGTAGTCGCTGTCGACGGTGATCTCCTCACGCTCCGGGACGAAACCGTTGGGCATGAAGTCGATCTGGTGCAGCGGGACTTCGTGCGCCTTGCCGTAATCGTAGCTCTTGGTCGAATCCGGGGAATTGTTGAAGGTCACGCACGGGCTGATGATGTCGATCACCGCCGTGCCGCGATGGCTCAGGGCCGCCTTGATCAGCGTCTGCACCTGCTTGGCGTCACCGGAGAAACTCCGAGCCACGAACGTGCAGCCGCTAATGATGGCTTCCAGGCACAGGTCGATCGGCGGCAGTTCGTTCTTGCCGTAGTACTTGAGCTTGGCGCCCTCGTCGGCGGTCGCCGAGAACTGGCCCTTGGTCAGGCCGTAGACGCCGTTATTTTCGACCAGGTAGACCATCGGCACGTTGCGGCGGATCAGGTGCTTGAACTGGCCAAAGCCGATGCTGCCCGTGTCGCCGTCACCGCTGACGCCGATGGCGTACAGACCGGCATTGGCGAGCGTGGCGCCGGTCGCGACGGAGGGCATACGGCCATGCACCGAGTTGAACCCGTGCGAACCGCGCAGGAAGTAAGCCGGTGTCTTGCTCGAGCAGCCGATGCCGCTGAACTTGAGCACCTTGGTCATCGGCAGGCTGAGGTCATAGACCGCGCTGATGATCTGATTCGAAATCGAGTCATGGCCGCAGCCAGGGCAAAGCGTGCTCTTGGCTGCGCGATAATCTTGTCTTTCGAGACCGAGTGCGTTGGGCATGGTTACTTGTTCTCCCACTGGGTCACTGATTCGAAGACCCACTTTGCCGTCATGGGGAGTGTGTCGCCCAGCGGCAGCGAAATCATATGGGTTGTGTCTTCTGCGGTTTCCAGACGAATGAGCTGGGCCAGTTGGCCGTCGTGATTGTTTTCGACGACGTAGACGCGCTTGTGCTTGAAGATGAAGTCCTTGACCGATGCGGCCAACGGCAGCGCGCGCACGCGCAGCGAGTTGGTGCCGATGCCGGCCGCCGCCAGACGATCGCGACCTTCTTGCACGGCGGGGTCGTTCGAACCGAACGAAATGATGCCGATCTCATTCTGCGGATCGTAGTCGATCACCGGCTGCGGCAGGATGGCGCGGCTGCTGTCGATCTTGTTCGAGATGCGAGTCAGGTTCTGCACCCAGTCTTCACCGCGCTCGCTGTAGGTCGCCATGTCGTTGTGGCCGGTGCCGCGCGTGAAGTAGGCCGCGCGCAGATGATCGATGCCCGGAATCGTGCGATAGGGCACGGCATCGTTGTCGTAGTCACGGAAGCGGTACCACTCGCCGTGTTCGGCCAGGAAGGCTTCGAACTTCTCTTTGTCGGCCAGCAGCTTGCCGCGGTTGATCGGCGTACCAGGATAGGCGAACGGCTCGCTCATCCAGATGTTCATGCCGAGGTCGAGGTCGCTCATGACGAAGACCGGCGTCTGGAAGTGGTCGGCCATGTCGAAGGCCAGCCAGCCAAACTCGAAGCACTCGGCGACGTTGCCGGGCAGCAGGGCGACCTGGCGGGTATCGCCGTGGCCCAGGAAATGGATGAAGAGCAAGTCACCCTGGCTGGTGCGTGTCGGCAGGCCGGTGCTCGGCCCCATGCGCGTGATATCCCAGATGACGCACGGGATCTCGGCGAAATAAGCCAGGCCGGTGAATTCCGCCATCAGGCTGATGCCGGGGCCGCTGGTTGCAGTCATCGCTCGCGCGCCCGCCCAGCCCGCGCCGATGATCATGCCGATGGCCGCCAGCTCGTCTTCCGCCTGGACGACGGCGACCGTGTCTTTGCCCGTCTCGGGATCTTTGCGCAGATGTTTGTGGTCGAGCACGGCATCAATCACGCTGGTCGACGGCGTGATCGGGTACCAGGAAGCGACGGTCAGACCACCGAAGATGGCGCCCAGCGCGCCCGCCTCGTTACCGGTGATCAGAATCTTGCCTTCGGTCAGGTCGAGCGGCTCGAAGCGGAACGGGTCTTGCTTGACCAGGTTCTCCTTCGACCAGTCGTAGGCGTTCTGGATAACTTCGAAGTTCATGTTCGCCGGTTTCTCTTTGCCGTTGAACGTATCCAGCAGCGCCTTGCGCACGATATCGAGCGGCATGTTGAAGAGATAGGCGCACGCGCCAACATAGACCATGTTGGCAATGCGGTCACGAAAATCGGACGGGATGTCCGACAGGCCGAGCGTCGCCTTGACCGGGATCTCGTAGTAGACGATGTCCTGGCGGCTCTGGCCCCACTTCCATTCTTCCGGGATGATGCAAACGCCGCCTTCCGGCAGATTGTCGATGTCTTCGGCGGCGGTGTCCTGGTTCATCGCAACGGCGACCTCGGTCGTCGCCCGGCGCGCGATGTAACTGTCTTTGCTGGCGCGGATGGTGTACCACGTCGGCAGGCCTTTGATGTTCGACGGGAACAGGTTCTTGCCGCTGACGGGAATGCCCATTCGGAACAAAGACCGAATCAGGACTTCGTTCGAGGTCTGGCTGCCGGAACCGTTCTTCGTCGCCACCATGAGGGCAAAGTCGTTAACCACTGGCTCGCCCTGGTACGCGGACTGCGTACGAGTATCAGGTTGATAATTGACTGCGCTCATGCACTAAGCTCCTGGTCGTCACATTACAAGCCCGGCATATATTTGTCAGGCGTCCTTAAAGGTAGAAAAATGTGGGAACCCTGGGTTGCCCCGATAAAAACTCCTTCTCTTTCTTACTTAAAGTTCATTTCAACTCAGCCACGGACGGGCTATCTACCGGCATCGCCGAATGCGTGTGCTGCCGGAGATCGATATGCTCGATGAACAACTCCTGGGCACGCTCGAAGTCGCCATCGCAAATCGCATCCAGGATGTGCTCGTGGTAGTCCCACACCTTCGTGTGGTAGGCATAGTCGGCATAGCGGCTGACCTCGACGGCCTCGTAGGCATCCCAGTACGCTTCCAGGATGCCGCCCACGAAGGGATTCTCAAGATGTTTAAACATCCCCAGGTGAAAAGCGCGATGCTCTTCATACGGGATGTGGATGTGTCCGTTATGAGGGCTGAGCTTTTCACGCGCTGCCCGAATGCATTCGCGCATCGACCCCTTGTCTTCCTCGGTCAGGAGGGCGCAGGCTTCGTGCCAGAAGGCGATTTCGACGTGATTGCGCAGCGCGCTGAAGGCTTCGAACAGTTCGGGTTGAATCGACAGGGCGTAGAACAAACTCAGGCGAATCGCAGGCGTGAACGCGTACTCGCGCAGCTTCATGCCCGTCTTCGAACGCACCTCGACGACGCCGAGCGCACGCGCGACCTCAAGCTGTTCGCGCACCTTACTGATGCTGATGCCGAGCTGCGCTGGATCCTGCAATTCGGTGATGGTCGGGAGACGGTCGCCGGGTTGGAATCCCTTTTTGACGATGAAGTCGAGGAGGTCGGAGTCTAAGGGAAGTCGAGCCATAGAAGTGCAACTATTCATCTGATCAATCTGAATAATCAGTTGAATGGAAGTATAGCATTCGGTCTTTTTTTTGTCGATATAGAAACGGCATCCTGCCTGAGATTCGTCACATCTTACGAATCCTGCGCGCCTCAGAACTGCTGGACGAAGTACCAGTAGGCGAAGGTGTAAACGCCGCCGATGATGCCCATGAAAATCCCGATGGGGACGACCGGGTTGCTGCGCTTGCGGGTGCGCGTCATACCCGCGACGAGGAAAGGAAACAGCGATGTAGTGGCATTCAAGAACAAAATGCCGAGCGCGCGCGCCTGGAAGAATGGCGAAATGGCCGCCCCGGCCACGGCCAGCTTGGCGACGATGACCGCCATCAGAACGAACGCGATCAGAAGCGTCGAGGGCAGGTTCTTGTTCGGCATCAGGATCAAGGCCAGGAAGGCCAGAATGAAGATCAGATACTGAAAGATGCTCCAGATTGCTGCCGAACCCACGACCGCTCCTGACGGCGACAGACTCAGCAGATTGAGGATGGCATCGAAATTGATATTCATACAGGACGCACTCCACTCTCGATGATCCGCGCGTAAACGAGGTTTTCCCTCGTCACAGTGCATCGTAACACGAATCTTGGCGTTGGAAATGCAGGACTCTCTGCTATGCTGATGGAAAAGACAAGGTCGCTCAGTGATGGTGCGTGTTCCCGATCCGTTGAGCACATCATTGGTTCGGTGGTGGGCCAAACAACCTGACAAAACCCGGTCGCTGCCGCTCTACCTGCGCGGGGTGATCCAGGGTTTCATGCGCTATGGCACGCGCCAGGCAGCTGCGCTTGCCTACTATGCGATCTTTTCGATTTTTCCGCTGTCATTGCTGTTGGCGGTCGTCATCAGCCGCATTCTTGGCCCTGTCGTCGCGCAGCAGCAGATCCAGCTTGGGCTGAGCAACTTCCTGCCGACGTCGGCCAATCAGGTCTTCGATCTGGTCGAGACGAATCTCACAGCGGCGCTGGATCAGAGCCAGTCGTTCGGCCTGATCGCGATCGTCGGCCTGTCCTGGTCGGGTCTCGGCCTGTTCACCAACATCACGACTTCGCTCGATCACATCTTTCGCGTGCCGGAAAGTCGCAGCATCTGGCGCCAGCGCCTGATCGCGGTCGTCATGACGCTGATCCTGGTCGTGCTGGTTGGCGCGTCGTTCGTCACTTCCGCCGCACAGCGTCTGCTCAATGCGCTGCTGCTCGAACGGCCTTCGATCTGGCTGACCATTGGCGCCTATTTCCTGCCGTTTGCGCTCGACATGGTTATCTTCGCCCTGCTGTTTCGCTACGTGCCCGCCCGCGCCGTCAAATGGGATGCGGTCTGGCCTGCCGCAATCGTCGGGGCGGTCGGCTGGGAACTGGCGAAATCGAGTTTTGGCTGGTACTTGAACAACGTGGCGAACTACCAGTTCGTCTACAGCAGCCTGGCGACGGTGATCGTGCTCCTGTTCTGGGCCTATCTCGTCGCCGCCATCTTCTTATTCAGCGCCGAGTTATGCGCGCGCCTCAACGACTGGCTCGAACTGAGCGAAGACGAGGACGACGACGACGCCTAACCCTGGCGCGTCGGGCACACTTCATCCCAGACAATCCGATAAATGCTCATGTTGTAGGTGTCGCTGACTTCCGCATCCATGCCGCGTGAGCGGAAGATCGGGCACAGGCGCAAATCGTCCGGATTCGCTGCGGGCAGTTGATCGGCGAAGCCCATCACGTAGCGGGCGTCGCGCTCGCGCAGCAAACTCCAGGTCGCCTCGCCGTGCAGCTCAATCGGGATGATCGGCAGCAGTTCCGGGCTGACCAACCCAGCCAAATCGATGATCGGGCGTGGCGCGTAGAAGCCGACGGCACCGATGTCGTGGATGGCGAGCAGCTCATTTTCCGGCAGATTGTCCGCGATCCAATGTGCCGCGCGCACCATCTCGTTGTCGATGATCGACACGTCCTTCTGGTACGCGGATAAGCCCAGTCCCAGTGCCATGACCGCGAAGACGGCGACCGTCGCCAGCACGAGCGCGCGCGACAGCACGCGGCCCACGCGTGAGCGCCGCACCTGATGCACCAGCATCGCTGTGCCCGTCACGCCGGTGACGACAAACGCCGGAACCGCGGGGATGACGTAGCGGCCATGCTGGAAATAGGCCGGCAAATACGCAGAGTAGAGCAAGACCAGCCCGATGCTCCAGGCCAGTGGCAGCCCATAGAGCAGGAATTTTCGATCCGTGCGCAGACGGCGCCATTGCTCCGCCACGAAGACGGCGACGCCGGGGATCAGAAGCAGGAGACCGCTCGCGGTCAGCGGCAGGATCATATTGACGACGCGCGCGAGGTAGGGGACGTCGAACAGCAAAACCAGATCGGCGCGCTTGGAGGCGGCGGTGTTCGGCAGCAGACCGCCCATCAGTTGCAGATTGAAGCTCACATAGGGCGCAAGCACGACGCCAAAAGCGACGACCGCGGCCGCACCCCATGTGATGACGTTGGCCCAGGTCATGTGCGGGCGCGCAATCAACAGGGCCAGGCCGATCATACCCGCGAGCATCGCGCCTTCCGGGCGCGCCAGCGTCGCCAACCCGGCCATGACGCCGAAGACCGCGCCGCGCACGATGAACGAGCGCCGCCCGTCCTGCGGCGGATCGAGCTCGCGCCACGTCCACCCGATCAAGACCAGCGTCAACATGCTGAAGACCATCGTCTCCATGCCCGCATCCGCCGCCCAGATCAAATGCCACTCCGCCACCAGCGCCAGCCCGGTGTAGAGGCCGATGTTGCGCTGATCGGGCAGCAGGCGCGTCGCCATCCGTGAGCCAATGATCCCGGTCACGATCAGGCAGAGGATGCCCAGGCCGTGCGTCCACAAGCCGGTCGCGACGCCGAGCCGATAGCCGATGGCGAGCATCACCGTGTAGAGCGGGGAAGTCGAGGCGGTGCTCGGTGTGCCCGTTGTGAAGGCCCACTCGCCATACTGCGCCAGATTGCGGCCATAGGTCTGGTGAATCCAACTGTCATCGAGCGGGAAGCCACCGCCCGCCGCCCAGATATAGAGCAGCGCCAGCCCGGCGGCGACCAGCCCGATCGCGAGGTCGCCTCTACGGAGCAGGGTGGTCGATCGCATATAACCTCGCGTCAGCATAATCAAGCGGAACAGGGGTCAGGAAGGCCGGGGGCGTGTCGAGCATCGGGGTGAGCGGCTCCGGGATGGCGGCCAGGCGCGAGCCATCGGCCAGCGTCTGGAATTGGATCAGCAGATAGTCGATGTCGTAGCGCGTCGCGATTTCCTGGATCACTTCCGGTGCCTCGTTAGGCAGCACGACACTGCTGCGCCCGGTGTAGTAATAGATGGCCGCCGGGTCGTTGACCATCAGACGAGCGTCCTGCGGCAGTTTGGAGGCAAGCTCGGCCATCAATTGCGCCGCATCGCCGGGTTTGGCCTGCTGGCGCAGGATGCCGAACACGGTCAGCGCCAGGGCGAGCATGAGCACACCGGCGGAGAAGACCGGCCTGGCCGTCTTCGCATTCCAGCGCCGACGTTTGCGCGCGGCCCAATCAATCGCGCCGTGCAGCCCGACGATGCCGAGCGCCGCCCACCAGGGCACCAGCGCCGCCGCCGAGTGGAACAATCCGCCGCGATAACCGGGAAATGGGAAGACGAACGTCATCGCCAGGTGCAGGCCGAGCGCGTAGAGCCAGAACGGGCGCACGAGCAGCACCTGGCGCCGCTGCCACAGGCCGACCAGCATGAAGGGCGTCAGAATGACCCAGCCTTCGACGACGACGAAGGTGCCCAGGTTCTGCGTCAGCGCCAGCCAGCGCGACTGCAAGAACACGCCGATGCCGTCGGCGAACAGGGTCTGTGGGCTGGAGACCGGCGGAAAGCTGAAGATCTCGTCGTAGGTGCGAAACCAGATCGCCTGCGCGCCGCCGACCGGTAGGGGGCTGCCGACCAGATTCAGATTGCGGATGAACCAGGGTGCCATCACGATCAGATAGGCGGCGGTCATGATTGCCATCGTAATCAAACGCTTGCTCAGCGAGAGCCTGTCCCATGGCCAGAGCAGGACGAGAAAGCCGACGATCAAGAGCAGGATGCCGTCGGCGCGGGTCAGATGCGCCAGCGCGGCACAAACGCCCGCCAGCACCCACCAGCCCGCCCTACGCCGTTCGACGCCCAGGCCGAGCGCGACCAGGCCAACCGATCCGGCGAATGCATAGGGCGTGAACGTGTCGATCGCACCCCAGAACCCGGCGAACAGACCGCTCAAAATCGTCAGCAGCCCGGCGTACCAGCCGTGAGTTTTGCTGCCGCCCAGGCGCGCACCGAGCCAGAAGCCGACGCAGGCGACGGTCGCCAGCATCGGGATGAACAGGATCTGCGCGGCGCGAGGGTCGCCGGGCGCGTTGAGCAGTCCCATGCCGACCGCTGCTGTGATCGACGTGAGCGGCATCCAGTAGAGATGCGACGGTGCGGGCAGGCTGGACGGTGCGCCGATGTAGTTCCACAGGTAGGCGTCGGTCAGGCCCTGGCCGCTCACCAGCCGGGTCGCCGCGTTGTAGTGATAGTAGGCGTCGGTATAGGTGGGCGCTGGAATCGCGCGTACGATCACGAAGGCGGCGATCAGCGCGACGACGATGAAGCGTAGCGGAACCGGCAGCCGTTTCATGTATCAAGCTCCGGCGTGGGCTCCTGGCGTAGCTTCTGGTAGAGCGCCAGGCAGAAGGCGATCAGAATGCCCGTGCGTACGAGCACCAGCATGGCGAACGGCATTTGCAGCGCGCCGGTCAGCACGCCGCCGGTCTCCGCTGTGCGGATGAACAGGAACGGATATTCCGCAAACGAGGCCAGACTCAGCATAACGAGCCCCAGGATGACGTTGCGCGTCGGCAGCGCCAGCAGCATCAGCGGGATGATCTGGGCCTGCCACTGTGTGCTCCAGCCCTGCGCCTGCAAGAAGAAGATCAGCAGCGTGATGGCGACGAAAGCGACCAGCCCGCGCGAATCGAAGCGGCGCGTCCGCGCGTAGACGAACAGCCCCACCGCGCCCGCAGCGGCCAGCCGCAGCCAGCCGGGGATGACCGACGGGCTGCCCTGGAGTTCGCCCGCTTTGGCCGGATCGAGTCTGTCCACAATTGGGCCGAAGTTGCCCGTGCGGTAGTTGCCGTCGATCAGCGCCCAGACGGTGCCGTACGACGCTTTGCCGAACTGTGCCGTCAGCGACGGCAGCGTCATCTGCGCGTTTTGCGCCAGCAGCAGGCCATAGACGAGCCCGAATCCGGCGACGACGATGGCGCTGAAGCGCAGCGCGTCGGCCCTTTGACGGAAGCGCCAGGCAGCGCCGATCAAGAGCGCCGGTGTGAACTTAACCAGCGCGCCTATGGCGGCGGCGACCGCCGAGCGCACGTCCTGCTTCTCGATCAGCCAGGTGAGGCTCAGCAGCAAGAAGAAGGCGACTAACGGCTCGAAATTCCACCAGATGAGCACGGCGGGCGCCAGCATGACCGCGTAGATCCAGGCCAGCGCCATGCCCGTCTGGCTGCCGTGCAGATGCGTCCCGATGCGGCGGACGAGTGCCAGAATGCCCGCGTCGCAGATCAGCATCAGAATGCCCAGCAGCGACGCAAAGGCCGTGTAATTCGGCTCCGCGCCCGCAAGCTGGTAGACGATGGTGATCAGGTACGACGGGATCGGCGGGAATTCACTCCACCAATCGCGAAAGGGCAGCAATCCCTGGCCGGTCAACGCGCCCAGGTTGAAATAGGTGCCGAAATCGCCGCCCGCGCTGACGCCGCGCTCGATGCCTTCGAGCAGCAGCGGCTGGTAGACCATCAGCATCATCAGCCGGAAGCCGACGAACAGGATCAGCAGCAGGCGGAAGTCGCCCAGCAGACCCGGACGACCCCATTCACCTTGCGCTGTTCTATCCGGCGCTTTGCCCCGCCGCCTGCTCGAAGATGACCGCGAGCTGGTCTTCATACTCGACACTCCAATCCGGGTCTGCGCGCAGTGCGTTTGCCAATCCACTGCCGGGTTCGACCAGCACCGTATCGACGTTGTACTCGCCGAAGAGATCCTGCCAATCGCGGCCGGTGGCGGCGTCGATGTAGCGTTTCAGGAACGCGTCGCCATACAGATCGGTGCGCCCATCGACGAAGACAGGCGTCTCCGGCAGCGCGTAGGTCAGGTAGCCGCCCCAGTTATAGCTGTTGAAGAGCACGCCCGGCGGATTTTCGCGCAGGTAATCGACCGCCTGCACCGGCAGAGCGTCGTTCTTGGCCTCGTTGACGGCATTGGCGTCGAGCACGCTGACGACCTTGATCAGCGCGCCCAGGCAGACGAGTCCGAGCAGGATCGCGTTGATCAGCCCGATGCGCGAACTGACTCGCTGCAGTGGCTCAAAGGCCCAGCCGCGCTCCTTCAGAATCGAGTCGAGATGGTAGGACAGCACTGGCGTGGCGACGATGGCGAAAATGGCGATGTTGCGCCCGGCCAGCAACGCCATGAAGGCAGTGACGGCGCAGAGCAGATACTCCGACCAGTCGAGGCGCATCACGCTGGCGCCCGCCGCGCCGAGCAGGGATAGCAGCAGCAGCACGAACGGCCAGGTCGTGGCCTCGTGGAAGTTGGGCGACATCCACTCCTGGATGTTGTCGCGCAGGGCACCGATCCCCAGCGTCTGGAACGGCACGGCCAGCATATTCAGGCCATACGGATTGATGACCAGCGCCACGACCGAAACCAGCGTGACGATCACCAGCTTGCGCACGCCGCGCCAGGGCACGACGTCAGCGCCGCCGGGGTTGGTGATGTTGCCCAGGGTTTCGCCGACGATCGTGATGATCAGGAAGATGAAGCCGATCGAGAACCCGGCGTGCAGGTTGCCCCAGATGGCGAATAAAGGCGGCAGCGCCCATAACAGATCTTTGTTCTTGCGCTTGAACAGGTGAATCAGCAAGAAGACGACGGCGCTGAATAAGAACGAAAACATCTGCGGGCGGGGCGACCAGAAGACCGCCGCCGTCGCCGCACCAAGCACGAGCACGAACGCGCGCAGGTAGACGTTGCCGTACGAAGCCTGGTAAAGGATGAACATGCCCGCCGTCGCCAGCACGGCCGTGAACATCGCCAAACCAAAGTCGCCGAGCAGGTTGTAGGTGACGTAGAGGATGATCTGCGAGCCCCAACTGTGGTTGACCCAGGGCTGCCCCTGCATCGTCGATGAGAATGGGTCGCTGTAGATCATGCCATTGTTCAGCGTGTACTCGCCGCTGCGAATGTGCCACCACACGTCAGTGTCGAGTGGGATGCGCGTCGCCATCGCAAACAGCAGCACGAAGATCAGGATTTTGGCCGTGCGTTCAATCGTCAGCGCTTTCATCCGTTCCTATCCTTTCTGGGCGGATAATGGGACTATCGGCCATAGCCCCTAAAGATCACTTGGTTGTTTCACTGGCGTCCTGCCGCTGCTTCTGAACAGCACGAGCAGCCCCAGCAGCGAAACCAGACTGATGAACGCCGCGGGCGTCAGCCAGTCCGGCTGGTAGACAAAACGTACGGTGCGCGCGCCGGGTGTCACGGCGACAGCACGGAAGGCGATGTTGGCCCGTTCGATGGTCGCAGGTGCCCCGTTAACGTCGGCTTTCCAGCCGGGATAGAACGTATCCGCCAGCACCAGCCAGCCCGGCCGCTCGACCTCGACCGAGACGACGACCTCGTTGGCCCGATCTTCCAGGGCGAGAACCGTGCCCGCGGGTGACGACTCCTCGCTCGATTCGACGCAGGCCTGCTCAGCTTCCAGGAGCACGGTCGTGCGCGGATTCCAATCCGCCAGATTTGCCTCGTCGTTCAGCAAACAGTCGCTGACGAGCCAGGCACGCGCCGTGTCGATGTCGAGCGACTGGCGTGCGCCGTCCGCGGTGTAGACGCTGTCAACGTTTGCCGCGACGAACAAGCGCTCATCGTCTACGGCGGCAGCTTCGATGGCGCGCGTGAGCGTCTCGTAATGGCCAACGCGCAGCGGATCGAAGTTGTTGAGCAGCGGCAGCCGGTCGAGGATGTTCAGATCAGGCAGATCGCTCGCTTTGACGGTATCCCACTGGCCCACCGCAGCGCCGTAATTGCCCGGCTGGAACAGAACATCGAACTTGACGTGCTCTTCTGCGTCATCAGGCCAGTAGGCGCGCGCCTCTGTGGCCTCTGACCTGGGTGCCATGCTGTAGCTGGCGGGCAGCGTCGGATTCAAACCGACGGTCGCCCAACCCAGATCGGCAGCGACGAGGAACAACACCGCCAGCGACCAGCGGGCGTAACGCGCCTTGCTGCGTTCGGGCTGTACCGTCGAGAGCAGCCCGGCTGCCGTGCCGATCAAGCCGAGCGGGAACAGCCCGCGCAGCAGCGTGACGAGCTGGCCGCTGTGCCCGGCTTCGAAGGCAATTGGCGCCAGGACTCCGGCCAGCAGGGCGGCCACGCTGGCGGCGGTCAGTCGTCCCGCCCAGCGCTTGGCCGAGCGTGACCGACCCCAGGCCTCGACGCCCGCGCCCGCCAGCAGACACAGGCCGAAGACCGTCCACAGGTGCCAGCGCACCGGCGCTTGAAACATTCCGAACGTCGGCACATGGTCGTAGAGGAAGGGGAAGATCGGCGTGTTGCGTCCCAGTGCCAGGATGAAGGCGAAGATGACGATCACCAGCCAGAAGGGGACGGCTGCAAACGCCGCGGGATAGGTCTTCACGCGCTGCCCGCGAATCCAGCCGATGACGGCAGCAATCGCGCTCACGAGCGGGATCAGGCCGATGTAGACTGCATCCTCGAAGAAGACATCGTTGCCCAGGTAGGAGCCGTTGCCGGGATTACCGATCAGGTTGGGCGCGATGAAGTTAAAGATCTTAAGCGGGGAATAGCTGAAGTTCATCGCCAGGTCGTAATCGACGCCGGTCGCGCGCTGGGATTGCTGTAGCAGTTCGCCGGTTGCCGCGAGTTGGACGCCTGCGATGCCCGCACCGAGCAAAAGCACGGCAGCCAGCACGAGCAGGCTCTGCCACCGCAGCGGGCGCGTCCTCAGGAGCAGCCATAGGGCATAAATACCGGTCAGCAGCAGGCTGTACCAGGCGGTTTGGGCGTGACCTGCCAGCAGCAGCAAAGCGGTGAAGGTCGCCAGCCACGCCGCGTCAATGCGCCGTCGCTCGCGGATGACGCCGTGCGCCGCCCACATCAGCCAGGGCAGCCAGGCCGCCGCGCTGATGATCGGGAAGGTGCCCATGCGCGCGATCAGGTAGCTCGTCATGCCGAAGCCGAGCGCGCTGAGCCCGCGTCCCAGCGTGCCGTAACCTAATCTGCCGGTGAAGGTCCACATGCCCCACCCGGCGATGAACAGGTGCAGCACGGCGATGACGCTCATCGACCAGGCGACAGGCAGCACGAAGCTCGGCCAGTTGAGCGGGTAGAGCAGCGCCGTCTGGTAGTTAGCGAACAGCGGTGCGCCCGCGCCATTGTAGGGATTCCAGAGCGGGAGCTGCCCACTGCCGAGCAGATCGAGCGCGTACAGCCGCCAGGGATAGAATTGAAGCGTCGGCAGTCCCCAGACGAAGACTTCGCCCAACAGCAGCCGGAAGAACGTGATGAGCAGGGTGATGGCGAGGATCGCCAATGGGATGCGCGGTGCGAGTTCTTGTGTCTTGCTCATTTTGCTCTGAACGTCAACAGCCCATAAATCAAGATGCAGGCGGCGAAGGCCAGGCCACCAGTTGCCATGACCAGCCCGGTCGTCCGGTTGATGTCCTGGACGGTCGCAACATCAGGCAGGCCCTGCTGGTCACTCACCCACCGTGGGATCATTTCGGGATCGATCTCCAGTGCATAGTCCAGGTTGCGATAGACATAGACCCCATCCACCTGATCGACCAGTTCCAACCGGGGTAGATCGATTGGGTAGGGCGCGACCACGTGGCTGACCTGCCAGCGCCCCAGCAGCGGCGTATCGGGCACCGCGTCGCGGTTCGCCTCGCGCAGATCGTCTCCCTCGGCGCCGATCAGGGGCGGCTGGACGACGTTGTAGCTCTGCGCCTCGACCCCGCTGGCATCCCCGATGGCCCGGACGACGCCTTCAAGCTGGAACGGGTCAACGCCGCCGAACAGGTGGAGATCATAATCGGCGGCGACCTGTTGTGGCAAGCTATAGGCCGGTGAATAGACGCGGTCGGCGCCATCTGCGCGCAGGGTTTCCGCCAGTTGCGCGTAGGGTGTCCGCCAATCGTCCGGGCCGCGCCATTCCAGCCACGAGCGCCCGGCCAGGATTAAGTCGACGGCGATTACCAACATGATCGCCGTGGCGAATGAACCGCCGCGCAGCCTGCCACTCAGCGCCAGCAAGATGATAACGCTGGTCGCGCCGCCGACGACGAGCAAGTGCAAGCCGCTCGCGCTCAGTTCCGGCAGGCTGATCAGGGTGACGGCGCCACAGATGACCATAACCACGAGACCGACGAGCGCCAGCAAGCGGACACGCTGTACCGGGCGCGGTTCTGCCCGCGGCTGCTCCGCCATCGTGTGCAGCCAGTTAGCACCGTAACCCGCCAGCAGCGGTGCGGCCAGGGCGATGATCAGCCAGGCGCGTGCCGGGACGCGAAACCAGCGCAAGAACGGGAGGGCGTCGACCAGCGTTCGCCAGAAGAAGCTGTTGCTGCCGAGGGCATAAAGCAGCGCCAGCCCGCACATGATAATCCACTCGATGTGTTTTCCCGGCTGCGCGACCAGCGCCACGGCTACCAGCATCGCGACCGAGATGCCGACGTAGGTCAGCGTCTCGACGTTGCCATGTGCCTGGGGCAGCACTAATCCGGTGAGTTGGGCGGGTTCGAGCGAGAAGACTCCTGCTTCTTCGGCGCTCAGGTCGGTGCGGCTCAAATAGGGCTGCCACAACAGCAGCGGCACGATCAACGGTGCGACCAGCAGCCCCCATAGCGGGACGGCAGGCAGGCCCTTGAGCGCCACGGCCCAGCGATGATCGCGCGCGGCCTCGAAGATAGCATAGATGACGCCGATGGCATAGGCGAACAGACTCAGGCGCACGTCCGCCAGCAGGATCAGGGCCGCGATCAGGCTGAGGCCGAACAGCTTCTGCACGGAGAAGGGCGTCTTGAACCAGTCGCGGATCGCCCACATCAACCACGGAAACCAGGCCAGCGCATAGAGCAGGTCGAGATGTCCAGCGCCGGTGTGCGCGGCGATCCGGGGGGTGAGCGCGTAAGCCAGTGCGCTGATCAAGACCGAGCGCCGGTGAAAGCCGAGCGACCCGGCCCAGCGCGCCATGCCGAGCGCGGCGATGGCGATGTGCAGGACGATCATGACGTTCAGGTGCCAGGTCGGCGGCAGAAACAGCGCCAGCCACTGCAAAGGGTAGGCCGTTTTGTTGAGCGGATTGGCGGCGAACGGCTGCCCGGCCATATTCAGTTCCCACCACAGCGGCGCCTGGCCATCCACGCGTACGCTGCGCTGGAGATTAACCGCGGCGGGGTAATGGGCGACCGCAGAATCGGAAAATGCCGCGCCTGGCGCGAATGGGAGACCGTCTGGTTGGAGTCCGCACACGAGCAGGAAGACTCCCAACAGTCCGGCCACCAGCAGCTTAAGGCGCATAAATCGTCACGCTGTTGAAGGTGGCAACTGGCTCAAGTGCCTCAATACAGGTGGCTGGGCCCAGGGCGCGCTCTTGCGGGCCGAACAGCACGAAGCGGATGTCGTATTCTTCAATCAGGGCGGCGCAGTCAGCCGTCTCTTCAGCAGCATACCATGCCAGCACTGCGTCTTTTTTTGCGGGGGCGTCCAATGTTTCGTAGTCGTGCCCATAGACCACGCGCGAACCCGCGTAGGCCGGAACCCACATGCTGACGACCGGCGCCGCGAGCACGACCTCGTCGGCATCCGTGCGCGAGCGCAGCCAGTCGAAAGCCTGTCCGTAATCGCGTTCGAGCATCACGCCGGAGCCCGGCATAGTCGACGAGACGAACGGCAGCATCGACGCCGCAAGCACAAACAGCAGGCTGATCGGCATCAGTGTGAAAATCACCGTGTAGACGAGCGGGCGCCGACGACGACTGATGTAATTCAGCCAGACGTCTTCGATGGCGCGCGTCGCGAAGTAGGCAATCGGGATCATCATGCCGACGCTGAAGCGTCGCTGAATGTTGAGCGGCAGATAGATGGCGACGAGCATCATCAGCAGCCAGAGCAAGAACAGCCGGTCGCCATCGAGTTCGAAGCGGCGCAGCGCGCGGAAGATGCCCGGAATCGCGATCAATAAGGGCAGACCCAGGCCCAGCAGCAGGATCAATGGCGACGGGGCGGAGGTCACGTTCTGCTCGTTCCAGATCGCCATCGCCGGGTTGTAATCGACGATCAGCGCGTAGTAGACGATCAGCGGTAGGGCAGGCAGGCCGACCGCGAGCAGCCAGCGGAACAGGCGCGACGGAAAGCGCCGGGTCTGAATCCAGGCCGCGAGCACGAACAGCGTCAGTGCGCCACCCAGTGGCACGAGCGCCTGTGGATAGAGCAGGGCCAGGCCGAGCGAGGCGATGCTGGCGAACGGCATCAGGCGGCTGACTTCCGCGCTGTTCTCGGCGCCGGGGCGCGAGGCAAGGATCAGATAGCCGACCAGCAGCGCGAGCAAAGCGAACGTCAGCGGGAAGTGAACGTTCATCAGCGAACTGTAGAACGGGAAGATCTCCGGGATCGTCAGGTCTGGAAAGGTCGTGACGCCCAGCGGCGCGGAGAGCAGCCAGCCGAAGCCTGCGCCGAGCACGGCGATGGCGAAGAACAGCCGCCGTGCGCGCACCCGCGTCCAGATCGTGGCGCCTAGCTGGTAAAGCGCCACGTACATGAAGAGCGTCGCACCCAGCCGTGCCACGTGGAGCATCACGATGTTGGGGATGCCGGTCATCCGGCCCAGATGTCCCAGGAACGGATAAAGCACCTGGATCAGCGCGCCGTTGTGCGCCTCCGGCGTATGCTGAAACTGCACCAGCCACGCGCCGTTGCGCCCAAGTTCCATCTTGCTCAGGTAGGTTGCACCATCCTGTGGATTCAAGAAGGCGCCCATGAACTGATAGTCGCCGGTGCCGCGAATGGCAAGCCAGATGACGGGCAGGTAGGCCACCAGCACCAGAATGCAGATGAACAGGATCAGCCAACGCCATTCCGCCGGTGCGATGTGGACGCCCGTGCCGATGTGTGCGCGCGGCGCTTTGTTATCGAGAGGTGTGGCTTCGCTAATCGAGCGGGACATGGCTTGCCTTCACTCTTGAGGCCGGGTCATAGTTATTCTCCATGTATTGTACATGCACTGGCGCCTCTGGTGTCTTTACGCATGCTTTGTGGCCGAGGCGGTGTGAGGCGTACTAACATTTCTAAATCACTTTGGCGGGCGTGTCCCATTTATGATAAGAGCGACATCATCCGCAGCGCATTTCGGAGCGTTCTATGGACGTACAGACTTATGTGATCGGTGTTTTGAGCGGATGGGCAAGTGCCTACGCCGTCTATCGCTACCGTCACGTCGTCAGCTCGGTGGTCAATTCGGCGCGCGACCGGGCGGATACAGCCCGCACGAACGCCACCCTGGCCGCCGACTCGCGCTACGTCAACGATCTGGTCGCGCGCTGCGAGAGCACGCATCTGGCAGGTCACTTCCTCAAGCTGAGCGACGTGCTGGTCGAACCGCGCTTTCTGATGGCGCCGGAACCTGCCGAGCCGCCCGATGAAGACGTGCTCTACGACGTCTTCCAGGTCGTGCCACGCATTCATGATCTGCCTTATCTGCATGGGCCATACAACATCCCGACCCTGTCGATTGCGGAGTTGGGCGATGGCGCGCGGGCACTGGCGCTGTTGGGGCTGCCCGGCAGCGGGCGCACGACCGCGCTGCAGACGATTGCGCTGTTCAGCCTCAACCGCGTCCACTTCAGCGCGCCGACCGATACCGTCCAACATATCATCGAAGAGGAAGAAGCCAAGCTCTCCGAGAAAGAGCGCCTGAAGGTGGCGCAGGAGCGCATGCGCATCGAGGCCGAGGCGCGCGAGAAACTCGCCCGCGAACGCGGCATCACCTTCGAATCGGCGGACGAAGAAGCCAAACAATCCGTCCCCGTCTTCAACCGCCTGATGCCGCTCTATACCCATTTCGCCTACTTCGACTTCGATCATGTGCGTGGCGATTTGGACCCGGCAGAGCCGCTCGTGCGCGCGCTCCAGGCGAGCGTGGGCAACATCACGGCCAAGACGATCCCTGGCGGCATTTATGAGCGCCTGGAGCAGGGTCAAACGCTGGTCTTGCTCGACGGCTACGACGAACTGCCGGAAGATCTCCAGCCGAAAGCTCTGGGCTGGCTGTCCGCCTTCCAGGAGCAGTATGGGCAGAACTTCATCATCGTGACCGGCCCCGCGCAGGGCTATGGTGCGCTGCTGCGCACGGGGCTTGCGCCGGTGTTCGTACGCCCGTGGCAGGATCTCGACATCAACCGGGCCGCCGATTTGTGGTCGAAGGCCTATCCGCGGCTGGTCGGCAGGCGCCTGATGGGTGGGCGTAAGATCGGCGAGGAAGAGGTGGCGGCGGCGCGCACAGGCGCACGGGCGTTGACCCCGCTGGAGACGACGCTCAAGATCTGGGCGGCCTATGCCGAGCCGGAGACCTCGAGCACCATCGAAAGTTGGTTCACGACCTACATCAGCCACCACCTGACGCGCAAAATGCCGCTCAATGGCGATCCGATGCCGGTGTTAGCGGCTATGGCCGCGCTCCAGCTCGAGGAGGGCTACGTCATACGGGCGCGGATGGAAGCGCTCGCGATCGGTGGCGATGCGCCGACGGCGGATGTCCCGCCGGAGGAAGTCCTGCGCGAAGAACTGGCGCCCGACGGTGACAAAGCTGCCCAGGCCGCACCGAAAGCGCAGAAGAGCAGCAACATCCAGGCCAAGTGGTTGGCTGCCTTCAAGCGCGCCGGGTTGATCGTACCGGTTGGGCACGAGCGCTATCGTTTCCGTCACGATCAACTGGCAGCGTACCTCGCCAGCCTCGAACTGCGTGAGCTGTCCTCCGAACAGGTCGAGGAATGGTCGCTCAAACCGGCATGGCGCAGCGCCGTCGCCTATCTCGCGCTGCACACGCCGATCGATGCGCTGGTCAAATCGCGGCTGGGCGCGCCTGCCGACATTCTGCACTCGTCGCTGAGTGAACTGGCGGACTGGCTCAAATACGCGCCGGAGACGGCGCCGTGGCGTGGTCAGGCGCTGCGCCAACTGAGCCAGTTGTTCATCGCGCCCAATCAGTACCCGCTGGTGCGCAAGCGTGCCGCGGCAGCGCTGGTGACGGCTCGCGACCTGAGCGTAGTCTTCATCCTGCGCAAGTCCGCCCGCAGCGCCGACCCGTTGATTCGAGGGCTGGCCTGCCTCGGCCTGGGCGCTATCGGCAGCCCGGAAGCGATTGCGGATCTGCAGGCGCTGCTGCAGGACAGCGAGGCGGATGTGCAGCTTGCCTCGGCCATGGCGCTCGGCATCATCGCGACCGACGAAGCGCTCGACGCTATGCTCCATGCGTTCACGACCGACTCGGAGCCCGTGCGCAAAGCGATCGCCGAGGCGTTCGCCGCGCTGCCCGACGAGGGGCATCCGATCCTCTACGAAGCGGTGCGCAGCGACGACATGATGATGCGGCGCGCCTCAGTCATGGGCATCCGCCGCATTCGCACCAACTGGGCACGCCGGGAGATCTATCGCGCGTTCATCCGCGACCAGGAATGGTACGTGCGCTCGGCGGCAGAGACGGCCTTCCTGGAAACGCAAATCGGCCAGACGGAACGCGCAGTCAACCCGTATCCGCTGCCGGAACAGATCGAATGGCTGAATGAGTGGGCCGTACGCCGTGGCGAGACGATGGAGCCGGGCGAGCAGGCGATGCAACTGCTGGTGCTCGCGCTCCGTGATAACGAGCCGCAGATCCGGGCGCTCGCAGCCGCGACGCTCGGCCAGCTCGGCGTGCTCGATTCGCTCAAGATGTTGTATCAAACGCTGCTGGATGGCCACCCGGCGGTGCGCTCGGCCAGCTTCGAGGCACTGGCCGATGTGCAGCTTCAGGTCGGTCGGTCGCTGCCCTCGCCCGCCAACTAGCTGCCGTCAGAATCCGCGGGCGTGGGCAGGACTTCGCTGCCCTCCGGGCACGGCAGCACGCGGTCAAAGTCGGTGTGGAAGGCGTACGTCGTGTCGCCCGCTTCCAGGACGATGCGGTAGCCGGGAATCTCGATCTGACTATAGGTCTGATCCGGCTGCGGGCAGCCAAGGCTGGTATCTCTCCAGCGCACGGTCTCGACTTCGACCAGTTGGATGCGGCGCTGCGGCAAACCCAGGTCTTGCGCCAGGATGCGCGTCGCCAGCGCCACCAACTCGGCGGCGACCGGGTCAGCCTCGATCAGGCTCACCGGAGTCGGCGTCTCATTGCCCGCTGTGCTATCCGGCGTGAGGGTCACTTCTTCTGGCACGACGATCAGGGGATCGGGCGTGGCGGATGGGGGAATATCGGTTGGGGGAGGGGTCTCGCTCGGCGGGATCAGTGTCAGCGTCGGCAGTGGTTCTGCTCCGCCAGGGGCGCAGGCAGCCAACAACAGCGCACACGCCAGGATCGCAACAAGTCCCGCTCGCATGAATCAGTCACCGATCCCGAGCCGGGCTTCGACCTCGGCCGCGGAGATGCCTTCGACGCTGACGATCTTCTCGCGCGTGTTTTCACCGGCGACGATCTCGACCGTGTCCGCCTCGACGCTGAGTTCGGCGGCCAGAAGCTGGACCAATTCGTCGTTGGCCGCTTGCGATCCGGCAGGCGAAGCCTTCAGACGGACTTTGAGCACGCCATCATCCTGAATGCCGGCCAACTCGGTCTTATCGGCCTGCGTCACGACGCGCACGGGGATAGCCGTGCCGCCGCGCGCATCCGTGATTTCAAACTTCCGTCTCGGCATCATGCTGATTTACCTTGTGTCCATGCTCGGTTTCATGTCAGTCAGATCGTAGCATGGGGTAGATACCCAGACAAGTTGAGAGACTTGTGGCCCCGGAACGAGGCTAGAGCAGGAACGAGCGCAGCACCTGAATGATCAAGAGTACGATGATCGGGCTGAAGTCGAACATACCGGACTGCGGCATCATGTCGCGGATCGGGCGCAGGATAGGTTCGGTCGCGTCGTAGACGATGCGGATCAGCGGGTTGCTGTGATCCACGTTCGGGAACCAACTCAGCAGGACGCGCGCCAGGATCAGCAGTTCGAAGGCCATCAACACTAGATTGATTACGGGAATCATCGGTCTTTCTTACCTCTCAGATGTCGTGTGCTCGTTCACCAAATATGGCGCGGCCCACGCGTATCAGCGTCGCGCCCTCTTCAATCGCTATCGGATAATCGTCGGTCATGCCCATGCTCAGGTCGGGCAGGCGCAGGCCGAGTGATGCTTCGGCTTCGGCGCGCAGCGCGGCCAGATCGGCAAAGATGGGGCGCGTTTGCTCCATGTCGTCGACGATTGGCGCCATCGTCATCAGGCCGCGTACTTGCAAGCCGGGCAGCCCGGCGACCTGACGCAGTGCGTCAAACAGCGGCTCACGGACGGCGGGGTTGGTTCGCCAGCCTGTGGCCTGAAAGCCGTATTTGCTCTCTTCACCGGAGACGTTGATCTCCAGCAGAATCTCCAATGTCAGCCCTCGTTCTACCGCCGCTCGTGAGAGCTTCTCCGCCAGGCGGAGGCTGTCGACCGAGTCGATCTTGTTGAAGAGCGCCAGCGCATCCTTGATCTTGCGGCTTTGCAGGTGGCCGATCATATGCCACTGCAACGAACCGGTGCTCTTCGCGTTGGCCGCCGGGATTTTGCTCTCGGCTTCTTCTACGCGGTTTTCGCCGAAATGTTGCACGCCCACCTCAGCCGCCTCCAGCACGCTTTCGACCGGGTGCGTCTTGCTGACGGCGATCAGGGTGACGTCGTTGAGATTGCGCTGCGAGTGTGCGCATGCCGCTGCCATCCGTTCGCGCACTCGCTGGATGTTGTCGCTGATTGTCATAAGCTCATCACTGCGCCGAAGCGCCCGGTACGCCCGTGCTCGGCACGATGCGAGAAGAATTCGCCGGTCAGGGTGGCAGTGCAGAGGCCGGCGATCTCGACCTTTTCGACGCCAGCGCGCTCCAGATCGAGCTTGTTCGCGGCCCACAGATCCAGGTAGGCGCTGTTATCGTTCGGATCGCGGCGCACCAGCCCGTCGAGCTGTCCAAAGTGATCGTAGACCGCCTGGACGACCTCTTCGCCCACCTGATAACGATCCGGGCCGATGCTGGGGCCGATCAGGGCTTCGATGTCGCGCGGATGACTGCCGAAAGCGCTGCGCATCGTCTCGACCAGCCTTGCGCCAACCCCAGCGACGGTTCCGCGCCAGCCCGCATGGGCCATGCCGATGACTCCGCGGACAGGATCGTAGAAGAGCAGGGGCACGCAGTCGGCAAAGCGCATGCTGAGCCCAGTGCCTGGGCGGTCGGTGACCAGCCCGTCGGCCAGCGCGAGCCAGCGGCGCCCACGCACGGGGCTGTGCGCGATCACGACGTCGTTGCCGTGTACTTGCCAGACCGTACACGCGCGCGCATCGTCGACGCTGATGGAGGCGTACATGCGCTCGTGATTGCGGCGTACGCAGCGCGGCTCATCGCCTACGTTGCCGCCGAGGTTGAGCGAGGCGAAGGGGGCCGGACTGACGCCACCGTTGCGCGTGAAAATGCCGTGTTTGACTGTGTTCCAGCGCGAATCGCGGTAGAACGCCAGATTTTCGTACGTTTCTCGCTGCAAGGGCATTGTCATGATACTCTCGTTATGCGGCCGGTATTATAGCCTGAGCAGGCGACGCGGGTATAGTCCGCACTTGAGATTTGCTAGGCTTGAACGTTTGGTTGTATACTGCCGAAAAGCGTACCGACGAAAGGATGAGCGGTTGTCTGCGTCTGGTGCAGTGCCTCCGCGCGGAAGCATGAACGAACGCCAAGAACGTCGCTACACGCACGAAATATCTGTCCTCATTGTTGACGATCATCCCCTATTTCGCGACGGCTTGCAGCGTGCGTTGGAATATGAGGATGATATCCGCGTCATTGGGCAGTGCCAGAACGGCGAGGATGCGTTGCAGACCGTCCGCAATCGCGTGCCGGATGTCGTGCTGCTCGATATCAACCTGCCCACCATCAACGGCCTGCAAGTCGCCCGGCAGATCAAGACGGACAATGCGCGCGTTGGCGTGATCGTCTTGACCGCTTATCACGATACGCAGCAGGTGCTCCACGCCATGCGCGCGGGTGCGTCTGCCTACTGCGCCAAGGACGTCACGCCGGATCATCTCGTCGAGATCATCCGCGACGTCGCCAGCGGTTACTACGTCGTCGGCGAGCGCCGCATGACTGAAGACGAGATACAGCGCTGGATCAGCAGCAGCCTGGAAGCCATTACCGGGCCGTATGTCGTCGACCCCGAAGAGCACTACGTTCCCCTGAGTCCGCGCGAGACCGAGATCTTACAGTTCGTCACTAACGGGATGAGCAACAAAGAGATCGCGCGCCGGCTGCGCATCAGCCAGCAGACGGTCAAGAATCACATGACATCCATCTTGAAAAAACTGAATGTCCAGGATCGCACGCAAGCCGCCGTGACCGCCTTAAGGCACGGGTGGGTGCGTTTATTAGACAATGAAGACTGACAATCTATAAGCAGCGGCAGTTGAGATTGTGAGATCATATGGATAGAGAATTGCGTACGGAAACGTCGTCACGCGAGGAACTCGTGGAGACGCTTCAGAAAGAAATGAAGCGTATTCGCGATAAGCTGGCAGAGATGAAGGTTCAGATCGACCAGACCCAACTGGTCGTCGATCGCGAACAGGTGCGCAACACCGACATCGCAACCGAACTGCGACGCGTGCAGGATAACATCGACACGACACCCCGCCAGGACATTCGCTCGATCTACGATGAAGCAATTGAAGCACGGTTTCGCCTGACAACCATGCGCGGGCAGTTGGAGAAATTCCAGAGCAGCCGCGAACTGCTTGAGCAGGAAGCCAAGCTTCTGTCGCAGGTCTACAGCCGGATTCAGGGCGGCGTCGAAACACTGCCGAGCGAGACCGGCGGCCTTAACCCGATGCCCGCGCAAAGCATGAGCATCGTCCGCATCGTCCAGGCGCAGGAAGAAGAACGCCAACGGCTGGCTCGGCAGATGCACGATGGCCCGGCACAATCGCTGACCAACTTCATTCTGCAGACGGAGATCTGCCAGCGCTGGTTCGACCGCAATCCGGCGCGCGCGGCGGAAGAGTTGGGCAGCCTGAAGGACATGGCGAGCGTCACCTTCCAGAAGGTACGTGATTTCATTTTCGACCTGCGCCCGATGATGCTCGACGATCTGGGCGTCATCCCGACCACGCGGCGTTACGTCGATGCATTCCGTGAGAAGAATGACATTGATGTTAAGCTGGATATTCTGGGTGAAGAGCGCCGGTTGGAATCCCACCGCGAGGTGATGATTTTCCGTGCTATTCAAGAATTGATGGTGAATGCACGCGACTACGCCAACGCCACCGAGATCATGATCCGGCTGGACCTATCCGGCAATCGAGTCAAGATCACGGTGGAGGACAACGGGCGTGGCTTTGACGCCGAGGCCGTCCTGATGGGCGACGAGAACTATCATGACCCGCGCGCGCAAAGTTTGGTGACGCTCAAGCAGCGCTTTGAACTCGTAGGAGGCTCGGTGGCTATCTTTAGCGGGGAAGAAGAAGGCACCAACGTGCGCATGGAATTGCCCACGAAAGACTAAATGCCTCCTAAATCTGGGAATCGGCAGTACATTGGAACTGTTTCCGATTCATTGTGGTATTTCTAGACTACACTCACATATACTGAGTGAGTAGTACACCTGAAACTCCCAGCAGTGCAAGGTAAGTGTCACTACATTGCACCTACTGCGTACCCGACGGAGGATCTTCATGGGACGCCTTCGCACGATTTTGATCATCTTGATTCTTCTGGTCGCCATTGTTGCAGCAGTTGTCTTTTTGCTGCCGAACCTCACCGGGGGGGGACAGGCTACCACGACGGATACTGAGGGCACTCCGGTGCCTGTGGTAGTCCAGCAGAATATTCCGACGCCCACGCCGCTCCAACTGACGGAGATCGTGATTGCCGTTCAGGAACTGCCGCGTGGTATTCCGATTCCGCCGAATGCGGTGGCGCTTCGCCCGTGGCCGCTGGAGTCCGCGCCGATCAACGGCATCACCAATCTGGAAGATGTCGTCGGCAAGATTGCCCGCACGGATATCTTCCGCGAGGAACCGATTCTTTCGAACATGGTCGTCGACGACCTGACCAGCCTGGCACGCGTGGGCTCTGATGCCGCCGCGATTCTGCCGAGCGGGTTGGTCGCCATCGCCGTGCCGATGGATCGGCTGACGTCGGTCGCCTACGGCGTTCAGGACGGCGATCGCGTCGACGTGATCATGTCGATGCTGTTCGTCGATGTGGACGAAGAGTTCCAGACGATCCTGCCGAACAAGGTCACCCTTGTTTCGCAAGACCCGGAAACCCAGGAAATCCAACTGACGACCGCGATTGAAGGCCGTCTCGATCCGTTAGGGTTCGGCAACGCGGTGGTTGGCCCCAGTGAGCGCCAACGGCCACGTCTGGTCACGCAGCGCACGATTCAGGACGCGCTCGTCCTGCACGTGGGCGAATTCCCGCCCGATGGCCGCTTCATCGGCGTGCCTGCGACCCCCACGCCCGCCGCTGAAGGCGAAGGCGAGGGCGATGCCGCGGCGCAGGGCGGTGGGAATGCCACGGCTGTGCCGTCGCCGACCTTTGCCCGGCCAGACATCGTGACGTTGGGCGTCACGCCGCAGGATGCGGTCGTGCTCACGTACACGATTGAGGCGCGCTTGCCGTTGACCTTCGTGCTGCGCTCGGCACGCGATACCTCGCGCGTGGCGACAGATCCTGTTACCCTTGACTACATCATGACTGAGTTCAACATTCAACTGCCGGGCCGCCGACCCTACAGCATCGAGCCGGCAATCCGCAGCATCCGCCAGTTGATTGTCGAGGATCAGCTCCAGCTTGGTACGGATGCAGGGAGTGGCGGCTAAGCCGTCACCCCGTTCTGTTGGTCGGCTCGTTCAGCGAGACATGATGAGTTCGGGATAAGGGCATGTTTAACAAGAAAAGCGCAGGGAACGAGTCACGAGATGTCATCAAGGTTGTGATCGTTGATGACATCCCGGATACCCGCGAAAACATCAAGAAACTGCTCGCCTTCGAAGAGCAGGAGTTCCGCGTCGTGGGGACGGCGGGAACAGGCACGGAAGCCGTGCGCATCGTTCAGGAGACACAGCCCGACGTCGTCATCATGGATATCAACATGCCAGACATGGACGGTATCCAGGCGACCTCGCAGATCTCCAAGGTCGTGCCCACGGCAGCCGTCATCATCATGTCGGTGCAGCAGGATAGCGATTACTTCCGCAAAGCCATGCTTGCGGGTGCGCGTAACTATCTGATCAAGCCCGTCGACCCGGACGAACTCTATGGCACGATCCGCGCTGTCTATAAACAGCACGAGATCATCCGGCGGCAGCAGGCCGCGATGCAAGGCGCCCCAGGCGACCTGCGCGCGTCGACGATTGCGCCCGAAACCGAAGCTTATGCCCTGCGAGCCGGACACATCATCGTCGTCTACAGCCCGCAGGGTGGTGTCGGCTGTACGACCATCGCGACCAACATCGCCACCGGCCTGATGAAGAAGGGCATTCGCGTCCTGCTGGTCGACGCCAACCTACAGTTTGGCGATGTTGGCGTCTTTTTGAAGCTGCAATCACAGTCCAATCTCTACGATCTGGTTGACAAGATCGACGATCTCGACATCGAGTTCTTCGATAGCGTCGTCTCGTCGCATGAGAGCGGCCTCAAAGTGCTGCTCGGCCCGCCGCGCCTCGAACTGGCGCTCGAAGTCGAGCAGGTGCCCAACGCCGTCGGTCGCATCCTGGAAAAGGTGGCGCAGAACTACGATTTCGTGGTGGTCGATACGTCGTCCCATCTCAACGAGTCGCAGTTGGCGCTGTTCGACATGGCAACGAAAGTCGTCCTGGTGTCGACGCCGACCCTGGCCTCGATCAAGAACACGCGCTTTGTGCTCGACCTGTTCGACAAGCTCAATTACACGGCGGTCAAGACGACGTTCGTGCTCAATCGCGTCGAAGACGAACGCCAGCGCGGCGCACGTGTGACCATCCCGACCGAAACCATCGAAAAACACCTCAAGCGGCCGGTCGACGCGCAGATTCCTGCCGATGACCGCACCGTCTTGAGCGCCGTCAACAAAGGCGTTCCCGTTATCTCCTACCAGCGCGATCGCACCCGGTCGCCGATCAAGGAATTGGTCGAACTGGCCGACAGTCTGTTCGCGCAGCTTGCAGGTGACGAAGATTTCGCGGAAGATGACACGGAATCGGATAAGAACAAGGCCAAGAAGCCGTTGCTCCGTCTTGGACGCTAGTTTTACAGGAGGCTAGGCGATGTCATTGTTGAATCGCATTCAAAAGGGCGGCGGCTCAGGTGGCCAGGGGGGCGATGAGCCTCCTCAGGGAGGTGACGAATCGCGTTTGTCGGCCATGCGCAACCGCAATACGCCGGTGGTGCAGCGCCAGCAGCCGAGCACGGACAAAGCCTACAGCGATCTCAAAAACCGCGTGCAATCGCGCTTGATGAACGAGCTTGACCAATCGATCGATACGTCGCGCAAGGCGGAAATCCGCTCCCACATCGAAGAGCTGTTCAACTCGATCCTGGCCGAAGAGAGCATGGTGCTGGCGCGCGCCGAACGGCAGCGCCTGTTCGAGTCGATTGTCGCCGATATCCTCGGCTTTGGCCCGCTCGAACCGCTGCTGGCGGATGAGACCATCACGGAAATCATGGTCAACGGGCCGAAGAACGTCTTCATCGAGCGCGCCGGTAACATCTACCGCGCCAACGTCTCGTTCGAAGATGACGATCACGTCATGCGCATTCTGGATCGCATCGTCGCGCCGCTCGGCCGCCGTATCGACGAAAGCTCGCCGCTGGTCGATGCGCGTCTGCCCGATGGCTCGCGCGTGAACGCGGTCATCCGCCCGGTCTCGCTGGTCGGCCCGACGATCACTATCCGTAAGTTCTTCAAGCGCCCGCTCACGGTCGAAGATCTGATCAGTAAAGGCTCGCTGACGAAAGAGATCATCGAGTTCATGCGCTCGTGCATCATCTCGCGCCTGAACATCATCGTCTCTGGCGGCACGGGCTCCGGCAAAACCACGCTGCTGAACATTTTGTCCGGCTTCATCCCGGACAACGAACGCATCGTCACGATCGAGAACGCGGCGGAACTTCAACTGCGCCAGGAACACGTGGTCACGCTCGAAAGTCGCCCGCCCAACATCGAAGGCAAGGGCCAGATCACGATCCAGGATCTGGTGGTCAACTCATTGCGTATGCGCCCGGATCGCATCGTCGTCGGCGAGTGCCGCGGCGGCGAAGCGCTCGACATGCTCCAGGCCATGAACACCGGTCACGACGGTTCGTTGACCACGCTCCACTCGAACAGCCCGCGCGATACGATCGCGCGTCTTGAGGTCATGTGCCTGATGGCCGGTATGGACCTGCCAGTGCGCGCCATCCGCGAACAAATCGCCAGCGCGGTCGACCTGATCTGCCACCAGGAACGTATGCGCGATGGCTCGCGTAAGGTCGTCAAGGTGACGGAAGTGCAGGGCATGGAAGGCGACATGATCACCATGTCCGACATCTTCGAATTCGAGCAGACGGGCGTCGAGGGCGGCAAGATCATCGGTCGTATTCGCCCGACCGGCATCCGCCCGCGCTTCATCGACCGCATCGAGGCAGCGGGTATCTATCTGCCGCCATCGGTGTTCGGTATCGGCAAGGGGTACTAACTTTCTAACTTTTCAGCTGAATGTGGCAGGACGAAACGCCATTTGCTTGACTCGCGTTTCGTCCTGCCATTAGAATCAAAGTAAGCACGACGAACTGTATTGGTAGGAAAATGCCGTGGAAAGTATGCAGATCCTCATCATCGCCGTTGCTGCGGTCGTCGCTATCGGGGTGCTCGTGTGGGGTATCCGCAGTGTACGCGGCGAACGAGACGTCATCGAAGAACGCCTGGAGAATATCGGCGCGGTCTTCGAACCGGTCGTTGATGACGACATCCAGCCCGAAGAAGAATCGCGCTCGAAGAAACCCACAGCACTGCAAGAACAACTCGATAACGTGCTGGCCGAGCGCAACTTTGGCAAGAAGTGGCGCACGGAGCTTGCGCGCGCCAACCTCAAAGTGACGGTCGCCGAATTCGCGGCACTGCACGTCATTTCGCTGGTCGGGTTTTTCGTCCTCGGCTATTTCGTCCTCTTCGGCCAGCAGTTGGTGATGGGCGTTATCGCCGCGTTTGCCGGCTTCTTCGCCCCGCGCATCTATCTCTCGATGGCCGTCGGCAAGCGCCTGCGCCAATTCGAGAGCCAACTGCCGGATACGATCAGCCTTTGGGTCAATGCGTTGCGCTCCGGCTACAGCGTCCCGCAGGCGATGGAAGCCATCGCGCGTGATGCGCCGGAACCGACGGCGACCGAGTTCAAGCGCGTTGTCCAGGAGATGCAGATCGGCATTCCGATGGCGACCGCGCTCGACCATATGCTTGAGCGCGTCGAGAGCGAAGACCTTGACCTGATCATCACAGCGGTCAACATTCAACGCGAGGTCGGCGGTAACCTGGCCGAAATCCTCGATGTGATCGGTTACACCATTCGTGAGCGCATCAAGCTCAAGGGTGAGATTCGCGTGTTGACGGCACAAGGCCGCATCACGGGCTACCTGATCAGCTTCCTGCCGATCGCACTGGCACTGTTTCTGAACACCATCAACCCGGGCTATGTGGGCCTGTTGTTCCAGAATCGCGCGTGCGGTTGGCCGATGCTGGGTCTGGGTCTGACGCTAATCGGCATCGGCGCGGCCCTGATCAACAAAATTGTCGATATCGACATCTAACTGGCGAGACGGAGTTTTCGGGCATGGATCCCATTCTGTTACTCATCATCGTCGTCGTAGGCGGCGTCATCGTTGCCGGGCTCGTGTATGCGGGTATGAAGGACGACAGCGAGACAGATCCACTCCAGGATCGTCTGGCGATGTTCGAAGACCGCGAGATCCCGCAGTCGCTTGAGGAAATCGAGCTGTCGCTGTCGTTTCAAGACCGCGTCCTGCTGCCGATCCTGCGTGCAATCGCAGGTGCGACAACCCGCCTGACGCCGCAGAAACAGCTTGAAGACGCCCGCCACAAGATTGACCTGGCTGGTATGTCGTGGGAACCCTCGATGTTCTTTGCCTCGCGCCTGCTGCTGATGGTCGCCTTCGTCATCCTGGCTTTTCTGGTCGCTTTTGTCTTCTCGACCTCGACCAGCGCAGGGACGGGCATTCTATACATGATCGGCGGCGCGGGCGTCGGCTATATCCTGCCGGAACTGCTCATTCGCAGCAAGATTCGCCGCCGCCAGGAGAATATTCTCAGGGCGCTGCCTGACGCGCTCGACCTGTTGGTGATCTGCGTCGAGGCGGGTCTTGGCTTCGATATGGCGATGGGCAAGGTCTACGAAAAGTGGGATAACGACCTGGCCGTGGCCTTTGGCCGTATCCTGCGCGAAATTCAGCTCGGTAAACTGCGTCGTGACGCCCTGCGCGACATGGCGAGCCGCATGGATGTGCCCGACGTGACGGCATTCACTGCCGCCGTCATCCAGGCCGATCAGCTTGGTGTGAGCATGGGCCGCATCCTACGCGTGCAGTCGGATCAAATGCGTGTCAAACGTCGCCAGCGCGCGCAAGAAAAAGCGCACCAGGCGCCGGTGAAAATGATGATCCCGATGGTATTGCTGATCTTCCCGTCGATCTGGATCGTGCTGTTGGGGCCGTCGATCATTATCCTTATGAATACGAATGTGCCGATATAGGTTAAGATTACTTCACCAGAGGTTCACATTCGCTGACTAGCCGGGAAGCCGCCATGCCGGATGTTCCCACAACGACGACATTTCTTGCAGAAGCCCGCGCGGACGCCGGGCTTCTGCGCTATAAACGGTTTGAGCGCTGGATTGAAGGTGCGCTTGCGCTGATCTTTCCGCCGCGCTGCGCCGGTTGTGGCCGGGTCGATACGCACTGGTGCCCGCGCTGCCAGCGCGAGATCGACGCCGTGCCATTTGTGCGCTCGCTCCATCACTTCGAATCGCTCTCTGCCTGCGCCGCGACCGGCATCCACGAGTTCCGACTTCAGGATGCTGTCCATGCGCTCAAATACGAACATGCCGTCGCTGTGGCAGAACCCCTGGCCCATCGCCTCGCCCGCTGTGTCTACGAGATGGGCTGGGAATTTGACTTGATCGCGCCAGTGCCCTTGCACGAAGAGCGCTTGCGCTCGCGCGGCTACAATCAAGCGGAGAAACTGGCGACGGCGTTGGGGGACATCCTGAGCATCCCCTGTCACCCGTACGCTTTGCGTCGCATTCGAAATACATCCTCCCAGGTCGGGTTGAATCACATTCAACGCCAGGAAAACGTCGCTGACGCCTTTGTTGCACAAGAGGAGGGATTACAAGGTCTGCGCCTGCTTCTCATTGACGATGTATACACGACAGGAGCGACGATGGATGCCTGCGCCCGTGCCGCGCAGGCAGCTGGAACACGAGCGGTTTACGCGCTGACGGTGACAGCCGCGCGCGCGTGAAGATAATGCGATTGTAAGGAGATAATCATGGAAGTTCAGATTCATGGTCGTGGTATCAAGATAAGCGAGCGTGTAGAAGACTATGCGCGGCGCAAACTCGAACGACTGGATCGCTTCTTACCCAACATCACGGACGTGCGCCTGGAGCTTACGCGTGAGCACACCAGACGAGGCGAAGATCTCCTGGTTGCGCAGCTCACTGTTCGTCATGCCAGGGGCGCCATCTTGCGTGCGGAGGAGCGCGGCCCGGGCGATGACTTGCAGGCGATTGTCAGCAGCGCCATCGACAACATGTACCGGCGCATTGAGCGCTTCAAGGGCAAACGCTCGCGCAAGGGCGGGTCGCGCTATTCCGAGCGCTTCACACCGACGGTCGAAGAACTGGAGATGGCGGAGGACATCCCACAAGAAGAATACACGACGGCGCCAGTCGCCGATGGGTTTGAGCCTGAGATTGTGCGGCGCAAGGAGATCTCCGTCACGGCCATGACAGAGCAAGAAGCGGTCGACCAGATGGAACTGCTCGGCCACACCTTCTTCTTGTTCTATGATTCCGCTACAGGCAGTGTGAATGTGCTGTATAAGCGCACGACCGGCGACTACGGCGTGCTCGTGCCGATCCTGGAGTAAAGGTCAAGCGATACAGTTTGCAGCGTTTGAAACACTCGGAGTGTAAACAGTGCAGGGCGCGGAACTATCCGCGCCCTGTTTGATTCTTCGCCCACAGCCGGTGAAGCAGGCGATACTTGCGCAGTTCGTACCAGGCCATCAACGCGCTGAGATGAAGCCCGTGCAAGCCATCGCGATAGCCCTTGAGTGTGACGAAGCGCCACCAGAACTGGCGCAGCGGCATGCTGATCAACTGGCGCAGACGCGGTTGCATCCCCTGATCGTATAGGATCTGCGCGTCATAGGCGCTGTAACGACGCTGTTTCTCGGCGAAATGCGCCGGATCGCGATAGTTGTAATGGATGAACGGATGCTCCGTCGAACCGAGCTTGCCGTCCAGCACCGCCGTCTCATGAACGGGGCGGTCGGGATCGTAATGCGCTTTGCCGATTCGCAGCAGCCGCGTCTGGTAATCGGGATACCAGCCCGCGCCCTGCGTCAGCTTGCCGAAGATGTAGTTGTGACGCGGGATCTGCCAGGCGGCGTAGCCCGGCTGGTCGATTACACGGCGCACCTCGGCGGCCAGCTCCGGCGTGACGCGCTCATCCGCATCGACGAACAGCACCCAATCCGCCACGCCATCCATCGCTTGCAGTGCGGCGTTGCGCTGGCTGGCATAATCGGTGAACTGGTGCTGGATCACGCGCGCGCCCGCTTCCGTCGCCAGTTTGGCCGTGTCGTCGCTGCTGAACGAGTCGAAGACGACGATCGAGTCACAGAAGCGCAGCGTATCCACACAGTCCGCGACGTGGGCAGCTTCGTTGTAAGTCAGAGTCACGCCAGCCAGCATGGTCATGGGGTACGCGCCAATTGGTAGACCGTCCGGTAGGCGTCGGCCACTTCCGGCGGCAGATCTTTCTCGCCAAGGTTGCGCTGCATCCCACGCATGATCAACTGGCGCGCGGCCCAGTACTTCCAGGCCGGCTGGTGTTTCTTGTACAGACGCAGCCTGCTCGTCCACAGGTTGATCACGCTTTGCGGGCGCACCTGACCTGTGCTCTGCCCGCCCAGGTGCGTCACGTGAGCTTCTGGCACGCACAGGGCCCGCCATCCGGCGCGCTTGATGCGCCAGGCCCAATCGATCTCTTCGCAGTACATGAAGAACTGCTCGTCGAACATGCCCGTCTGCTCAATGACTTCGCGGCGCAGCATCATCGTCGCGCCGAGTACGAAATCGACCTCGAATGGCTGCCCGGCAGCATAGAGGGCACGTGGGTAACGGCCGTTGAAGCGGCCTTCGATCAGACGTCCCGGCGTCGGGAAGAACTCGACCCACAACTGGCGCAGGCCGGGAAACGCGAACGCACCATGCTGGAAGCTGCCGTCGCCGAAGCTGAGCTGCGCGCCAACCAGACCGTTGCGCGGGTCGGCTATCAGGGCATCGTAGAGCTGACGCGTTGCGCCCGGCTGCGTGATCGTATCGGGGTTGAGCAGGTAGACGGCCTTGGGTGGCGTGCTGCCGCCGATGCCCGCCTCGCGCATGCCGAGGTTGTTGCCGCGGCCAAAGCCGAGGTTTTCAGCGCTGGCGATGACGTGCACCGACGGGAAGGCGGCCTGGATCGCTGTCGCTGTCCCGTCGTGCGAGGCGCAGTCGACCACGTAGACATCCGTTTGCGGCCCGTGCGCTTCGACATCCGCCAGCAGGCTGCGGACGGCTTCCAGCGCCAGTTCGCGGACGTTCCAGGTGACGATGACGACGGCGAGATCGGTCATGGAGTGCCGAACTGCTCCAGATCGATACCCGCCTGGCTGAGCAATTCGTCCAGCGATTCGAAATCGCTCGCTTCTGCCGGGCGCAGGCTGCCAGACCCGATCAGGGTTTGCAGCGCTTCGGCGCTGTCGACGCCGATGGCGATGGTCGTCAGCGCCTGATTCATCCGATCGCGCGTGGTCAGGTTCACTTCTTGCGGATAGACGAGCACCGCGCGCACGACGTCCACACTCGCCAGCGTCGTCAGATTGCTCGCAGCGCTTTCGTCTTCATCCAAGGCTGATTGCGGGATGGCGGCTGCATCACAATCGCCGGATGCGACGGCGGCCAGCAGGCTGGCGATGTCATCGTAGTCTTCCACCGAGTCCAGATCGTTGAGCGGATCGACGCCGTTGGCCTGAAGCAGGATCGACGGAATCAGCCAGGTGTCGCTATCGGTCGCGCTGATGCGGCAGAAGCTACCGCCGATCAGGTCGCTGACCGCCTCGCTGTCTGAGGATGCGGCGACGACCAGGTTGATTGTCTCAGTCGCGCTGAGGCCGCTCAGCGTCCGGTGTTCAGCGACAAGGGCGGCATCACCGCAGCCGAGCGCCTGGGCCGCGGCGTAGCCAAGCCCGTTCAGCCATGCTGCGGTGACGGTGCCGCCCGGCGAAGCGCACAAGGCGGCGATGGCGTCAGCCTGCGTCTCGACCGGGACGAACTCGACGGCGAGTCTCGCCTGTTCGAGCAAGGCGGTCTCGGCGGTGGCGATCGCTTCGCTCACAGCCTCTTCGTCGGCGACAATGGCCAGGCGCAGCGGGCGTTCTTCATTTCCCAGCGGGATGGCGGTCGCGCTCATCGGCAGGGGAGTCGAACGCGGCGTCGGCGTGATCGTGGGCACAGCCGTCGGCGCGGCAGCCCCGCCGCACGCGGCCAATGTCAGAGCCAGCCAGCCCAAAGCTGCGCGGAATAAGATCGACTTCGGTTTAATACTGCACCCCCTCGTCGAGAATGCGCTGAGTCCTAACCGGATCGTACGGTCGAATTCGGCTGCTGACAACCACGTTCGTCTCAAGCATCGTCGTCGAGGGCGACCAGTTCGATGCTGCGCGGCCCGATGTTCTGGTTGGTCACTTCCACGTCTTCGTGGATCAAACCCGCCCAGCAGTTCTGCGGATTGCGCGCTTCAAGCACGCTCATACGCACCGCGCCCCAGACGACGCTCGTCGCCCCGACCGGCAGATAGCGGAAGACTTCGCCGGTCGCCGGGTCGGTCTCGGTGACGAGCACGTCATCCGCGCCCAGCGCCCAACGCCAGGGGTAGTCGCTGGCTGCGGTCGTGCAGTCGATGCCGATGCGCCAGGCGCCGGATTCGTCATAGAGGCCAAAAGTGGCGGCGCGCTGCGTCCAATCATAGACGGTGCCGGGTTCCGGGCCGGTCGTGCGCAGAGGCACGCGGCCCACATTTTCGACCGTCAGCTTGAAAATGAGCAGATCGCCAACCGGGATCGTCAGCGCATTCATGTTCAGGTCTTGCGGATCATCCGGCTCGGCGATGATCTCGCCCAATTGATCGCGCTCGCTGGCGAAACGTTCCTCCCAGGGTGCCGTCGCATAGATGACGGTCGCGCCGTTGGCCTGCGGCACGATCTGGCCGAAGGGCTTGCCACCGCGCTCGATCGTCAGGCTGCCTGTGCGCTGCACTTCCTGGCCGACCGCATCTCGCGCCAGCGCGACGACCGCGTAGTCGCCATCCACCGGTGGGTCAACACCGCGATCGACGCCGCCTTCGTAGTCGTAGGGATGCATGCCCGCTTCGCCGATGCGCACATCTTCGACACGCGCCGGGATGTAGATCGGCTGGTTGTCCGCGCCGAGCAGGTAGACGGACAATTCAGAGGGCTTGGTCGTGAAGACGTTGATCTGCGTCCGGTCGCTGATGCCGTCCTGATTGGGCGTGAAGACGACGGGGTCGATGTCGAAGGCGGTGATCTCCGGCAGCGGCGCATCGCCATCCTGGATCGTCAGCGTGCCTGTCCGTACATCCTGTTCGCCATTTTCGGCTATCGCAGTCAGCCGCCAGGTGTAGACGCCGTCCGGCATCAGGCGGCGCAGCACTTCGCCGTCGATGTCCTCATCCGGCGCTGTGTAGCCGTCGACGACGCCGCTGAAATTGACGTGATATTCATTCGCGATACGCCGCGCATCCTGGCGAAACGTGAAGATGCGACCATCTTCACCTTCCAACGTGATCGTGACGTCGGCGTTGCGAGACAGAACGTAAGTGAATTCGGTGATGTCGTCGCTGCCGTCGGCATTCGGGGTGATCGTCTCTGGGCGGAAGCTCGCCTCGACGATCAACGGGCGCGGCGGCATCAAGAGCAGAGCACCCGCGACGATGGCAATCGCAGCCGTGGCGATTGCCGCAAGAATGATCAACCAGCCTGGAAGACGCATACCTACCTGAAACCCTTGTTGACGAGCGCTGCAAGTCTAGCCGAAGGCCTGCGTCGCCGCTACCCGCGCTTTCCCAATGCTTTGCCGACGGAGACGTTTTTGCGCTACAATGATTTCCTCTATTTCCCCATTCTCGACTTCGAATCAATAGGTGACGCCCCTTGCCAAATTCGACAGGTTCTCAGGACTTTCCGCAGATCAAGCTCGCAAGAATTGGACGCGACGGCACGTTCATGCGCCCCGCGCTCGTCTTGAGCGGCTCGGTTTTGTTTCCTGGCGTCATCACGGTTACGCCCGTCGATACGGTTGAGTCTCGCGAGGCCGTGGAGACGGCCAAGCTCAAGCGTGAGACGATCGTCGTCCTGCCTTTGCACGAGGAGGCAGAGACGGATCGACCTGAACTGCCGACCATCGCCGTCGAGGCGTCGGTGCTGCGCTTGCTGCGACTGCCAGATGGCACGCTCAATGTACTGGTGCAGGGACGGCGGCGCGTCGAAGTGGTCGATTACGTCCAGGATGAGCCGTACCTGCGCGTGAAGGCGCGCCCGATCGACGAGGATCAGGAGCCGACGCAGGAAACCAAGGCGATGATGCAGGCGGTCATCAATCTTTACCGCCGCGTGACCGAATTGAACGATTCGATCCCGGAAGACGTCATCATTCACATCCTCAACGCGGATGATCCGGGTGTGCTTTCGGACGTGATCACGTCCACGCTCTCGATCAATTTCGAAGACCGTATGCGTGTCCTGGAAGCGATCGACGCGGATAAGCGGCTGCATCACGTGGCGATCCTGCTCGGTCAGGAACTGAGCATGCTCGAACTCAAGGATGAGATCGCCAGCCAGATCCAGAAAGAGATGGATCGCGAGCAGCGCGAAGTTTATCTGCGCGAGCAGATGCGCGTGATTCAGACCGAACTCGGCGAGGCGGACATCTTCCAGCAAGAGCTGAACGACGTGCGCGAGCAGATCGTTCAGGCTGACCTGCCGCCAGAGGTGAACGAGAAGGCGACCAAGGAATTCTCGCGCCTGTCGCTCATGTCACCGCTGGCGCCGGAAGTCGGCATGGTGCGCGCCTACATCGACTGGCTGACATCCGTGCCGTGGACGCAGACGAGCGAAGACATCCTCGACCTGACCCATGCGCACAAAGTCCTGGAAGAGGATCATTACGGTCTGCCCAAGGTCAAAGATCGCATCCTGGAGTACATCGCCGTGCGCAAGCTGGCCGGGGACAAGCGCAACTCACCGATCCTGTGCTTCGTCGGGCCGCCCGGCGTGGGCAAGACTTCGCTTGGCAAGAGCATTGCGCGCGCGCTGGGTCGCCAGTTCGTGCGCGTCAGCCTCGGCGGCGTCCGCGACGAGGCGGAGATCCGCGGCCATCGCCGCACTTACATCGGTGCGCTGCCGGGCCGCATCGTGCAGACCATGCGCCGCGCGGGGACAGTCAACCCCGTCTTCATGCTCGATGAGATCGACAAGCTAGGCGCGGATTTCCGCGGCGATCCGTCGGCGGCCATGCTCGAGGTGCTCGATCCGGAGCAGAACAACGCCTTCTTCGACCACTATCTCGACGTGCCCTACGATCTGTCCAAGGTGCTGTTCATCACCACCGCCAACGATCTCGATCCGCTGCCGCCAGCGCTGCTCGACCGGCTGGAGGTGATCGAGTTTGGCAGCTACACCGAAGAAGAAAAGGTTGCCATCGCGCGCCTGTTCCTGATCCCGCGCCAGCTCGAATTCCACGGGCTGGATAAGACGTCGCTCAAGATTTCCACACCGGCGCTGCAGACGATCATCCGCGAGTACACCTACGAGGCGGGCGTCCGCAACCTGGAGCGCGAGATCGCCAACGTATGCCGCAAGGTCGCGCGCCTGACCGCCGAGAACAAGCGTCACCCGCAGACCATCGACGCCGATCACATTCATCGCTACCTGGGGCCGCCGCAGTTCGAGGAGATGCGCGTCAACGAGGAGGACGAGGTCGGCGTCGTCACTGGTCTGGCCTGGACGCCTGTCGGCGGCGACGTGCTGATCGTCGAGGCGTCGGTGCTGCCGGGCAAAGGCGGGCTGACTCTGACGGGATCGCTGGGTGACATCATGCAGGAATCGGCCCAGGCGGCGCTTAGCTACATGCGGGCGCGCGCCGAAGACCTGGGCATCCCGCACGACGATTTCGACGCCTTCGATATTCACATCCATATCCCGGAAGGCGCCGTCCCCAAGGAAGGCCCCTCCGCGGGCATTGCTCTCGCTACAGCCATGATCTCCGCCTTCACCGAGCGTAAAGCGCGCAGCAACTACGCCATGACCGGCGAGATCACCCTGCGCGGCAAAGTGCTGCCCGTGGGCGGAATCAAAGAGAAAGTGCTGGCCGCGCGGCGTGCGCGGGTCAAGAACGTGATTCTGCCCAAGCAAAACGCGCGCGACCTCGAAGATATCCCGAAGACTGCGCTTGCGGATCTCAACGTGATCTTCGTCAGTGATATGCAAGAAGTCATCGACATCATGCTGCTCGAAGGCCCCGGTCTGGGGATGCGTAAGCTCGATCAGATTCGCCAGGAGAAAGAAAAGGCGCAGGCCGAAGCAGAGGGGATGAATGAGATTTGAACGCGGAAGGCGATGATCTACTCCAGTTGGTCAAACAGGGCAGGGGGACGAAGCTCGATTGGCTGGGTGAAAATGCCGCCCTGGAGACGATTGCCGCCGTCCTGACGGCGATGGCGAATACGGCGGGGGGCACACTCGTACTCGGCATGGTCGGTCCCGTGGCTTCCACGACCGGCGTCCGTGATACGGAAAGCGCGGTCGACCGCGTGCTGCAGGCGGCGCTGGCTATCGACCCGGCCCTGATCGTGCCGATGCCGCGCGTGCTGCGCACTCAGGAGCGCGCCTTCGTCGTGGTCAACGTGCCGTCCGGCTTGCCGCACGTCTATGCCTACGACGGTCGTTTCCTGCAGCGCCAGGGCAACGAGAACGTCTCGCTCAAGCCGCGCGACCTGCGCCGCCTGATGATCCAGCGCGGCGAGGCCAGCTTCGAGATGGAAGTCGCGGCCGGTGCCAGCCTCGACGATCTCGATTGGGACAAGGCTAAGGCCTACGTCGCCAGCCTGAGCGGCATCAGCGAGACACAGGTCGACAAGGTGCTGCTCAAACGCGGCTGCCTTGTCATGCAGGATGGCCGCGCGCGCCCAACCCATGCCGGGATTCTGCTGTTCGGCAAAGATCCGCTGCGCTTCGTCCGCGGCGCAGAGATTGTGGCGACGCGTTTTTCCGGCGTCGAGATGGGCGATCACTTCGAGCGCATCGATATCACCGGCTCACTGCCGGATCAACTGCGGCGCGCCGAAACGTTCCTGCTCGATCATCTGCGCAAAGGCGTCCAGCTTGGCAAGACGATGGCGCGCGACGAGCAGTTCGAGTATCCGCTAGAAGCGGCGCGCGAGCTGGTTGTCAATGCCGTCGCGCACCGGGACTACAGCATCGCCGGGGATTCGATCCATCTGTTCATCTTCAAGGATCGCATGGAAGTCACCAGCCCTGGCGGTCTGCCGGGGCCGATCACGATCGCCAACATCCGCAGCGAGCGCTTCTCGCGCAACCCGGTGATCGTGCAGGTACTGTCCGATATGGGCTTCATCGAGCGACTTGGCTATGGCGTCGACCGCGTCATGGCGCTGATGGAAGAGCGCCAGCTGCGCCCGCCGTCGTTCGTGGAGATGTCCGGCGGATTTGGCGTCACACTGCACAATGAAAAGCCCGAACATGCAGAGCCGGCGGGCGAGGCTGCGCAAGAGAAAGCGACGATCGATCTCAAGGGCGAGTACCGCCAGCAGCCGATCAATCCGCGCCAGGAGACGGCGCTCGTTTACCTGTTGAGCGGCAACTCGCGCATCACCAACAGCGATCTGCAGCAGATGCATCCCGACGTCCACCCGGAGACGATCCGCCGCGACCTGTCCGATCTGGTGTCGAAGTCGATCCTGCGCAAGCTGGGCGAAAAACGCGGGTCATATTACATCCTGCAGCCGGAGTCGACCGCTTGATGGCGCGCGGGCACGGCGGTGTACCCTGGTATGTGTCCCCTTGAGCCATTATGCTATTACGGACATGAAACCTTCATGGGACGCATAGCATGATTGAACGTCGTTCGCTTCTGGGTATCGCCGCCATACTGCTGCTGCTGGGCACGGGCTGCCAGGCATTGGTCGCCCCCACGCCCACACCGACGCCGACCGCCACGGCGACTGCATCGCCCACGGTTACGCCGACGGCGACGAGCACAGCCACCGCTACCGCCACACCGACGCCGACTGATACACCGACGATCACGCCCACCGCTACGGAGACGCCAACCCCGACGGCCACGCTGCCACCGACGAGCACACCCGGCGTCACGGTCGGCTTCGTCTACGACAACTGGGAGCGGATCGACATTGCCGACTCGCTGCTGAGCAGCCTGGAAACGCTGCCCTTCATCGCCTTCATCAATCAGAACAATCGCGATGCAACCGGCGACGCGCGCACGCCACAACCCGAAAATACGGTTCAGACGCTCTACTACGTCTCGCCCGGTGTGACGGGGCTGGTGCCGATCGTCGACATGCCGGTCACGACCGGCACGCAGATCTTCCCCGCACCGTCCGGCGACGTCTTTGCCTACTTCCGCCAGGATACCCCGGCGCTGACCGGCCTGTACGTGGTCGATCTGGCGGCGCATTTCAGCGGCCGTGTGCTGCCGATCACATCGCTGCTGCAGCGCGGGATCGTCAGCGAGCCGGTCTGGGCACCGGATGGCAGCCGCCTGGCGCTGACACTCGCCACAGCCTACGACCTCGACATCTACACCGTAGGGCGCGATGGCATCAACCCCGCGCCAATCGTTCGCAGCGGTGCCTATGAGTTCTTCCCGGCCTGGTCGCCGGATGGACGTTACATCGCCTTCGTCTCCGACCGGCAGAATTGCCCGTCCTGGGTGCCTGGTGAGGGCGGGACGTGTGACAACACCAGCGCGCTGCCACCGAACGGCGGCACGCTTTACGTTGTCGAGGTGGCGACGGGCGCGCTTACATCGCTGGGCGATCAATTCCTGACCGAGCCGCCGCGCTGGATCAACGATCGGCAGATCGTGTTCGCCAGCGGCGAGCCTGCGCTTGGCGACCCGGAGCGCAGCCTGTGGATCGTCGACATTTTCGAGCAAATCCCGCGCCAGTTGACGATCACGCAGGGCCGCGACGATCCGCTCAAGCTGGCTGAGGCATGGTCGCCGGATGGCAGCCTCGTGCTCTATCAAGCGGCGGGCACGACAACCGAGATCGTGCTCGCGACCAGTGGCGGCGTCGAACTGGCTCGTATCAATGACCTGGCCTTCGCCCGTTACGGCATGGCCGCCGATTGGTCGCCCGACGGGACGCGGATCGCGATTGGCGGCGTCGGCGGCACCTGTCCCTATGGCGTGACCGTCTTCGACGCGGGGCTCGGCAATGTCGCGCGTGGCAATCCGCCGCCGAGCATGTGCGACCCCAGCTATTCGCCGGATGGTCGTTTCATCGCCTTCGTCGGCATCAATCCTCGGATTGATGGCCGTCGTGACGTCTACTTTGCCAATTCGAACGGGTTTGGCGCGCAAAGCGTGAGCGCCAGCCTGCGCGGCCAGACGGAGTTGATCGGCTGGGTCGGCGGCCAGGGATAGCCTTACTTATCAGACTCGTCAGATTGTGAGGGGATGATGACTGGATTGAGCGAACGAATCGCAGTAGTGACCGGCGCGAGTCGCGGCATCGGGCGCGGCATTGCGCTCGAATTGGCCGCGCGCGGCGCGACCGTGGTCGTCAACTATCAGAAGAACGCGGACGCCGCCAATGAGGTCGTGGCGCAGATCACGGATGCGGGCGGGCAGGCGAGCGCTTTCGGTGCGGACGTCAGCCAGGAAGACGGCGCCAATGCCCTGATCAAGTATGCCATCGACACCTACGGCAAGATCGATATCCTGGTCAACAACGCCGGGACGACGCGCGACAACGTCATCATGATGATGGGCGCCGACGACTTCGATACTGTCATTCAGACCAATCTGCGCAGCACCTGGCTGTGTTCGAAGGCGGCCGTGCGCGCCATGATGCGCAAGCGCTATGGGCGCATCGTCAACGTCACCAGCATCAGCGGCATCATGGGCAACGCCGGGCAGACCAATTACAGCGCCAGCAAGGCGGGCATCATCGGTCTGACCAAGGCGCTCGCTCGCGAAGTGGCCGCGCGCAACATCACAGTCAATGCCGTCGCGCCGGGCTTCGTGCTCACCGACCTGACCGCCGATCTGCCGGAAGAGATCACACAGCGGTTGAACGAGAATATCCCGCTGGGGCGCTGGGGCACGATCGATGACGTGGCCAAGGCGACCGCATTTCTCGTATCCGACGAAGCCGCCTACGTCACCGGCCACGTGCTGGTCGTCGACGGCGGGCTGGCGATGTAGGGATTTGAGGCTGAAGAAAGCGCGTTATGTCGACTATCTTTGCCAGGATCATTGCCGGTGAGGCGCCCGCGACCATCGTCTACAAAGATGACCTGGTGACGGCCTTCAAAGACATTCGCCCGCTGGCGCCGGTGCATATCCTGATCGTGCCCAACAAAGAAATCCCAACCGTGGACGACGTCACAGCGGATGACGAAGCGATGATGGGCCGGATGTTCACGGCGGCGCGCAAGATCGCGCGTGACATGGGGATTGCGGAGAGCGGCTACCGGCTGCTGGTCAACTGCCGTGACAATGGCGGGCAGGAGGTCTACCACCTGCATATGCACCTGCTCGGCGGGCGGCGCCTGGGGCCAATGCTGGCACGCCGCGACTAAAAGAGGCGAAGAGGTGGAGGGCAGGGCGCCCTCCACTTTTGTTTAGCCTTCGCTTGTCGCGGTGACTTCCGGCGTGGCTGTCGCTTCGGGCGCCTCGGTCGGGGCTTCCGTCTCGGTTGGCGCCGTGGTCGGTTCGGCCGTCTCCGTAGGCTCTTCGCTGCCGGTCGGTGCGACTGTCGCGTCCGTGCCAGCGCTTGCCTGAGTCGGTTCCGGCGTCGTGGCGGCGCTGCCATTGCTGCTCGGCATCTGGGCGATGGCCGCGTCAATCGCGTTGATGATGGCCGCCGCATCGTTGATGACTTCGCCGTCCTCGTTGACCGGCACCACGCCGTTGATGGCGATGGTCGGCGTGCCGATGAAGTTGAGCAGACCGCCGGCGTCCTGTTCGGCGCTGAAGAGCACGTCACGCGGGCGCTCGCTGTTCAAGCAAGCGTTGTGCGCTTCGGTGTCGATTCCGAGCCCATCCAGCGCGGCAATGATCCGGTTGTTGGTGAAGGCCTGATTGCCGAAGGTCTCCTGCCAACTGAACATCACGTCCTGGAGTTCCCAGAACTTGCCCTGTTCCGTCGCGCAGATCAGCGTGCGGGCTGCGCCGTTGGCATTGGTGACCGAGCCGGTCGTCAATGGGACGTAGATGAGCTGAACGTTGCCGCTCTTAACGCGGTCAATCAGGTCGTCGGTCGCCGCATCATGGAAGACCTTACACGACGGACAGGCGACGCTCGAATACAACTCGACGACGACCGGCGCTGATGGGTCGCCCAGGCGTGCATAACCGTCTTGTGTACGGCTCTGGCTGATGCCCTCGTAACGTGTGAGCGTGCCTTCAGGGATCGGTGCGTCTGCGGGTTGTGTCGAGAGCACGACCAGGATGATCAACAAAATGGCGGCCACAATCACAACCACCACTAAGGAGGTCAGACGCTGGCGACGTTTCTCAGCCTGGCGCTCCTGGCGGCGCTCAGCTGCTTTCGAACGTGTCATTGATGCCCTTTCTTCGTAACCATGTGTATTCATGTACTTGCAGAGAGTCTACAAATAGACCCTCAAAAGGCAAGTCTCTCGCACTTAGCTTTTATTTACGTTTGTGAAAAGTGTATTATGATGGTCAATGTGTTGACAAACTGGATCATCAATGAGCGATATTTTCTCGAAACTCAATGTGCTTTTGCGCGCTGGAATGCGCGATCTTGTCGGGGATGATCCGCTCAACCTTTCGTCGATTCGCAATGCCCTGCAGCCAGGGCAAATTGGGAAAGATTTCGAGCACGAAGTTGCGGCGCTGCGCAAAAAGATCAACGAGGCGCTGGACTACGAAGACATGCTCACCAAGCGCGTCCAGGATCTGCAGACCGAGGCAGACAACCTGAACGAACAGGCGGATAGGGCGGTCGCCGTGGGGGAAAACGACCGTGCGCGCGATCTGCTCGCGCAGCATCAGCGTGCAGCGCAGCGCCTTGCCATGGCCGAGTCAGATCTCAAGGAACATCGTTTTGTCACGCAGGAATTGATCCAGCGCGTCAACCAGCTCGAATCCGTCGTCGCTGAGGCTGCCGCTGCGCCGGAGTCACCCGCAGAGCCCGCTGCGGAAAACGAACACAACCTGGCGTCAGTTCTGCGCCAGGTGCGCGAACAAGTCGTGCAGGAACCGGCTCAGGCGGCGAGCAGCGCCGGAGAGAAAACGGCAGATAAAGCAGGTACGGAGGCCGACCTGGAACATCGTCGCCGGCGCCTGAGCAAACCTTCTCCTTAACCATGTTGCAGTTGAGACTATGAGTTCGCATAAGAAAATCCTTGTCGTCAGCGGCGATTACGATCTTCTCCATCAAGCGCGCCAATCGCTGACTGACCTTGGCTTCAGCTTCCAGGGTGCTTTCTCGCACCGGGATGCGCTGTACGCCATCCGCAACCACGAGTACGACGCCATCGTCGTTCATGCCCTGGTCGCCGATCCGAAATCCGGCGAATACACGGCCAACTATCTCCGCGACGCTTACCAGCGGATGCCGATGATCATCTATGTGCCGGAGAATGTCACGGTCAATGGCTACGGCGAATCCGCCGACCAGGTCATCTCCAATCTCGACGAAGGCACAATCCGGCACGCGGTGCTGCAGGTGCTGCATTATCACACCGCGCCGATCATGCTCCAGACGATCCAACTCAAGGGGCGCGACGACAGCGAGTATTGGGATGTCGACGAAGTCCAGACGTTCCTGGCCCTGACGCGTTCGCTGACCGAAGTCCTCGATCTGCACGAAGTCTTGAGCCGCGTGGTGATTGCCGCGCGCCAGTTGACCGACGCCGAAGAAGGCATGATTCTGCTGCCGGATGGCGACTCGCCGGAACTCTACCTGCGCGCGCGCGTCGGCATGGATAACGCGGTCGCCCGCAACTTCCGCGTCAAGACGAGCGATACGTTGGCCGGGCAGGTCTTTCGTACGGGGCAGCCCGTGCTGATCGGCCAGCGTGGCCCACTCAAGGTCAAGACGCAGTACTTCGTCAATGCGCTGCTCTACGTTCCGATCTTGCTGCAGGGGCAAACGCTCGGCGTCCTCGGCGTCAACAATCGCACCAAGCACGACGTCTTCAACGGGCATCACGAGACGCTCTTACTCAATCTGGCCGCTTACGCCGCGATCGCGATCGAGAATGCGCGCATTCACGAGCAGAGCATGCGGCGCGCGCGTGAACTCCGTGCGCTGGTCGACGCCAGTGAGGCCATCAACGCCACGCTGTCTGTCGATCACACCTTGAGTGCGACCTGCGAACAGCTTGCCCGTGTCCTGGGGCTGAGCCAGGCCGAAATCCTGGAATACGACCGCATCCATGCTTGTTTGCGCACGCGGGCGCGCTTTTCACGGGCTATCTGGCGCCCCGGTCATGAGCCGCGCCTGAGCCTGGCCGAGTGCCCAACGCTGACGCACGTCTTGCGTGAGGGCCAGCCACAGCTTGTGCACGTGGATCGCTCGCCGCCGGGCGCGGATCGCGATTACTGCGCGCAGAGCGCCGCACGTGCCATGGTCGCCGTGCCGATCATGGGCGATGAGCACCTGTTCGGTATTCTGCTGGCGTTCTATAAGCAGAATCCGCGCAAGATGCCCGCAACCGAACAATTCATGACCGCGCAATATCTCGGCATGGAGGCGCTGCTGGAGCTGCTTGACAAAGAGCGCACGTTCACGCCGTCCGTGCAGCGCATCGTCGACGAGATCAACACGCTGTGCGAATCCGACTGGTGCGAGGCGGGCTTGCTGACGAACGACAGCAGCGAGTTCGTCCTTCATTTTCGCTCCGGCAATGCCACCTGGCTCGAGGGCAGCGCTGCGGACGTTTCGATTGCCGAGTATGGCGATCTCCGTGATGCGCTCGAAACGCAGAACATCGTCAATCAGCACGTCGAAGGTGAGATGCTGACGCCGGGCGTTCATTATCTGCTGCAGATGACGAACGCGCGCTCGATGCTTGCGCTGCCGCTCAACTATCGTGGCCAGACGCAGGGTGCGGTGCTCTGCCTCGACATGGAGAACAGCCGCTCGTTCGCCATGCGTGAGGTCGACCTTGGACGCGCCGTCGTCGGGCAGGCGGCCACCGCTCTCGAAAACGCCGAACTCCATAGCGACCTTGGCAGCAGCCTCGAAAAGCTCCAGGCGGCACAGGAACTGCTGATCCAGCAGGCGCGGCTCTCGGCGATGGGGGAGTTGGCGGCAGCGGTGGCGCATCAGGTCAACAACCCGCTGACGACCATCGTGCTGGACACCGAATTGATGATGCTTCAGGAGCCGCCGGATACCGAACGCTATCAGGCCTTGCTGGCGATCGTGCGTTCCGGTAAGCGGGCCGCCAGCGTCATGCGGCGCTTGCTGTCCGCCGTCCGTCCTCAAGCGGATGAGACGCCCCCGGTGCCGATCCAGACAATCACAACCATTGAAGACACCATTGCACTGGTAAAATCACATATAGAGCGTGATGGCATTCGTATATTGACGCAGATGCCCGAAGAGCCGATACCGCCGGTCATGGCCGTTCCGGGCGAGCTTGAAGATGTTTGGCTCAATCTGCTGCTGAATGCGCATGACGCGCTGGTGGGGTATCCGAAACCGGTTATTCGTGTCACAGCAGAATATGATCCCGATGACAGGATGGTGCGTGTCGCCATCGCGGATAACGGGCCTGGGATTGCCGAGGATATTCAGCGACACATTTTTGACGCCTTCTTTACGACCAAGCCTGTGGGGGTCGGCACCGGACTAGGATTGCACATTTGTCGGCAGTTCGTACAGCGCGCCGGCGGTCAGATAACAGTGCAGAGCGTGCCGGGTAAAGGCGCTCGTTTCGCGGTCGATTTGCCGGTTTCAGAAAGGTGATTGATTATGCCTCACATTCTTGCGGTAGATGACGATGATGATGTACTGCAGACGCTGGGACGCGTGCTGAAGCATGAAGCCTATAACGTTTCGCTGGCGAGTTCCGCCATGGAAGCGATGCAGCGCCTGGAGAATTCCCTACCTGACGTCATGATTCTCGACATCATCATGCCGGAGGTCGACGGTATCACCTTCTGTCGCCAGCTTCGGCGCGATACCCGCTTCATCGCCCTGCCCATCCTGTTCCTGACGGCCAAGGGCAGCACCGACGACATCGTCAACGGGCTGGACGCAGGCGCGGATGATTATGTCGTCAAGCCATTCGAACTGGCAGAACTGCGTGCGCGCGTGGCCGCCTTGCTCCGCCGGGGGACTCGCGAAAAGCCCGGCAATACGACGCTCCAGTTCGGGGACATGATCCTCTATTCCGATACCTACCAGGTGACCGTCCAGGACACGCTCATCCAGTTGACGTCGACCGAGCATCGCTTGCTGCGATACCTGATGGAACATCCCAATCAGGCGCTTTCGCCGTCACATTTGCTACAGGCCGTTTGGGAATATCCGCCCAACACCGGCGATCCGGATCTTGTCCGCGCGCACGTGCGCAATCTCCGCGCCAAGATCGAACGTGATGGGGCGCGCAAGTACGTTCGGACGATCCACGGGGTCGGCTACATGATTTCCAGCTAATGGCGATGGTGAATGGTGCTCAAGCGCCTGATTTCACAAAAGTTTCATGGCCTTTCAATGCCAATGTGCGCCTGTAACTTTATACTTTTAAATGTAATTGAGATACGGGTGTAACGTTGGATAAGGCGATCATGAACAACATACTCATTGTAGATGACGACGCGCAAATGTTAGACATGGTAGAACTGGTGCTCAAACGCGAGGGGTTCTCTGTCGCGCGTGCATTCTCGGCGCAAGATGCCCTCGACCTGGTTGAGACGGTCACGCCGGATCTGATGTTAATCGATGCGATGCTCCCTGACCTGGATGGCCTGACATTGTGCCGCAGGTTGCGCGCGCTCTCGCAAACCGCCAATATCCCGATCATTTTTCTGACTGGCTACGACGCGCCGTTCAGCGTGGTCGACGCGCTTGGGGCAGGCGGCGACGATTTCATCCGCAAGCCGTTCGTCCCACGCGAACTGGCCGCACGGGTGCGCGCCCACATCCGCCGGGCTGCCTACTACGTAGATGCCCAGGTGCCGGTCGTGCGCATTCTGCCGGAAAGCTATCAGGTCTACGTCAACGACCGCGAGGTGCTTCTCACCCGCGTCGAGTTCGACCTGCTGCTCTACCTGTGCCGCTCACCGCACAAACTCCACTCGACCGAAGATCTGCTTGCCAACGTCTGGAATTATCCGACCGGCGTCGGCGATGCCGCGCTCGTGCGCAACCACATTCACAACCTGCGCCAGAAGCTGGAGACAGACCCGGATCGTCCGAGTGTCATCCAGTCGCGCCACGGTCGTGGCTACGTGGTCAAGGCGCACATTCAACTGGAGCAGCGGACGCTTTCTTAGGCCGAGGTTTCTGTACAAAACCCTATCAACTTCTAGACACTTGCCGCACGCTTGCACAATCGTCGTTATGGTATGATCGACCTGTCAGGAGTCTGCTTTTCGCCATGATGGCTGCAATTCTTGAGAGTGTGCGATGCGGAAGCTTGTACTCAAAATCATTCAACTTCTGGATGGCACCCCTGCTGTGTACGGAAAACGGCAGCGTGGGCAAAGTCTGGTCGAAATGGCGCTCATCACGCCAATTCTCATCATCATGCTCATGGGCATGGTCGAGATTGGCTGGTTCGCCAATAACTATCTGACTCTTCTCGACGTCACCCGTGCAGGCGCAAGACACGGCGCCGTTCTGCAAGACCAATACTCGCCACTCGTCTGGGACAATGCCGCAAGTTATGTCCCGGCGCAGTGGTTTGGCGTCGGCGCCAGCACCAATCATTACGATGATCAGGGCTTGACGCTCGCCGATACCTCGATCCTCGCATTGCCCTATACGGGCGACGCGGCCACACAGACCGCACAGAGCAACGCGCGCGGCGGCCAGCGTGGCTGTAACCTGCCGGTCGAGTCACAGTTCTACCGCGAAGTCGCCTGCGTCATGATGGCGTCGATGGAACCGCTGGCCTTCGATTCGGACAACAACATCGACGACCTCATCATTTCCGGCTTCTCGATTGCGCGCATCACCGATGCATCCGGCAGCATCATTACAGACGCGCTGCGCAACTCAATCAATCCAACCGCGAATACGCTCAACGTCGTCGTCGGTCGCTACCCGACCAACGCCAACGAATGCGACGTGCGCAACGTGGGCACGGGCGAGGTACCTGTGTTCCAGGTGCAGGCGCGCGAACGCGATCCCTTTGACATCAATTCGAACAACGTGCGCGACCTGCGTCCTGGTGAAACTGGGGGGCCAGCGGGCACAACTGTCTTCAACGAGTTGGAGGGCAGGGACAACATCGCCGCCTCGGTCAGTACGGCTGAGAAACAGGTTGGGTTCGCAATGTTCGGCCAGCACTGGATTCCGGGCACGGGCTGCACTGGCTCGAACTGGAAAGTCTCGGACATTGAACGCCTGATCAACCTGCCAAACTATCAACTGACGGACGAACAACGCCGTTCACAGCTTCCATTTCAGGGCCTGATCCTGGTGGAGATCTACTGGGAGCACGAGATGCTGCTCAAGTTCCCGGTCTTCAACCCGGTCGTCAGCGCTTTCTCCGGCGATGAGACGCCCACCATCTCTGTTTGGGCTGTTTTCCCGATGCCAAGCGTAGAACCGAATGCATCACAAATGGGCTTGCCCTAGATCGGGCACATAGCGAGTACGCAATCGATGACGTGCTGAAGGACGAACTATGAACTCAGGTGCATCAGAGCATTTCAAACGATATCTTCGCCGCTCGCAGTCCGGTCAGTCGCTCGTCATCCTGGCGATTGGCTTCTTCGCGCTCGTCGGCTTTGTGGGTATCGTCACCGACGTTTCGATCTTGTTCGTGCGCTACAGTACGCTGCGCCGTGCCGTCGACGCCGCCGCCGTCGCTGCCGCCGGGCAGATGCGCCGTGTGGAAGCGGCGACCGCGGGTGAAGATCAGGCGCAGAGCTACGCCAACATGGGCCTGGCGGCGCGCCAGTTCATCGAGTTCTACGGTCTGAATCCAAGCTCCGTCACCGTCGAAACCTGTCATGTTCAGAACGAGCCATCCGGCACGCCCGATCCCGCGCTGTGTACGCAGGACGAACGCAAGCTGGTGCGCGTCACGGCTCAGATCGACTCGCCGACGACCTTCTTCAGCCTGTTTGGCTTCAATACGATTCGATTACAGGCGGAATCCATTTCTGAGACTGCCGTGCTCGACCTTGTCTTCATCATGGACGTCTCGGAGTCGATGCTCAATGAGACGAGTTACGCTGATTGGGAAACGGTGCCGCAGCCGGATGGCTCAACCGTCGATTATGGCCGACGCTATTTGCCGCCGGTGCTACAGTACCCAGGCGGCGCCAATTACAACAATATGGCCCTGGCCTGGCAGCGGCTGGTCAGCAGCAGCAATCAACTGATTCTTCAAAATGTGCTCGACGCCACTGGCGACGGAAGTCTTGTCGCCGACCTTGCCTATGCCCCAAGCATGACAAAGGTGCGAACGTATGGTACAGGGCTGGAGCCGCGCCGCGAGTGTACGGTGCGCTTCTGGCCGGGTTCTGCGCTCAAAGAGTCGCAAATCACGCCTGCGCAGATTGACCAGTACGTCTCCGATCTGGGGGGTGTCGCTAACTTCAGATCGTGGTTTGGCATCACCGGGGACATCTATTCGGCAGACTGGCGCGGCCTGGTGCCGATGTATGACTACTACGGCTGCTGCAATGATCCCAATGGCGACTGGGACATGTCGGATCTGGTCTGCCAGCCATTCCGCCGCGCACGTGACGCCAGTATCGACTTCATGGGACGTCTCGACTTCATTCGCGGCGATCGCGTGGCGATCGTGACCTTCGATCGTAATGCAACCCTGATGGACCCCGATCCAAGCGATACCGATCCGGAAGACTCCACGCGCAGTGACACGCGCGACGCGATGATCTACAGCCAGGAAATCGCTGAGCTGGTTATGAACGAGCGTGTGGGCGTGCGTACCGAGAATAATTTCTACGTCGACTCTGCCAGCCCGGCGCGCGATGGGCGTTGGGACAGGCTGCGCGACAATGGTGTGCCGCGCGACCTGGGCTATTTTGCGACTGCGCCGATTCAGAACATTGTCGATCAGCCGGTGCGCAACGCCTGCCCATATGACATGGCGATCTTGCCTTATCCGTACAGTCTTTACCGGGATCAATACGATACAACCTATCGTTCACCATTTGCACTGCCTGCTCTTGGTATTCCCGCCGCACTGCCGGTGTTGCTCGACGAGGTCGATACGTTACCGGCATGGTTCGAAGCCTACACTCCGGCCGGTGGTACCTTCATGCGCCAGTCCGTTGATACGGGCTCCTGGGAGTTCGTCGATCGCCTCGCCCGCAGCTACGAGTATCGCGGTTCTTGCGCTGGCACCAACATTGGAGAAGGTTTGGGCAAGGCCAGTGAGACCCTTGGGCGACTGGGACGGCGCGAAGGCGCAGTCTGGATCATGGTGCTCCTGAGCGATGGCGCTGCTGGCGCAAGCTCGCCGGTCTGGCGTAACGGGACCCTGGCACAGCCGCCGCAGCCCTACAATCCGAGTGGCGTTGGCGCCGGGACGCAACCGGCAACGGCGGGTCTCGGTCAGCAGTACGGGTCGTTTGGTTTGTGCCCCTACGGCTCTGACATCAATAATGCCGGTGAACTGCTGCAGGATAAGACTTTCCCGTACTGCAGCGATATTCAGCCGCAATCACGCCATTACTGCAGCGATGACAATGCCGGGACTGCTGAAACGCTGGAGCAGCGCGGCCCCAACCGCATCGACCTCACCGATCAAGCATCGTGCGAGACCTTCTACGATGTGGACGACTACGCACGCGACTGGGCCGACTACATCTCGGTGCGCGGTATCAACGTCTATCAGTCTTCCGTGACGGGTATTGACGTGATCGGCAACGATGCCGATACGCTGCTGCCGACCATCTTCACGATTGGTTTCGGCCTGGAATTCGATAGCACGACCGGTTGCATCACGCCCGGACCGACCGGCAACACGCAATACGACTGTAACATGGAGAGTTACCTGGGCGAGGAGCTGCTACGGTATATCGCGGATGCCGGTGATAACTTCCGCATTGACAGCGATTACTGGCAGGAAGAAATGGGTTATCGCATTCCGAACCGGGTCTCTGATCTGGCTCCGGGTCAGGACCCTGATTGGGGCATCCGTGGCCCGTGCGAGCAGCCCACAGGGGTGCGTGGGGTATGGGCGCCACTTGCACCGGGCGAAGACTGCGGCAACTACTTCAGCGCTGAATCGGGGAGCAGCGCCGACCTGAATGCCGTCTTCGCGGAAATCGCTTCGCGCATGTTCACCCGTCTTTCGGGCTAACCTGGCCGTCGTTGGTCGCCACGAAGAACTGTGGAGGGGATATGGAAGAACAAGTGAAGGGGCAGGAACTGTCAAAGCGGCGGCGCAATGGTCAAACGCTGGTTGAATTTGCGCTCACGCTGCCAATTCTGCTGCTCTTACTCTTTGGCATCATCGAATTTGGGCGCATTTTCCAGGCCTGGGTCACGCTGCAAAATTCGGCGCGCGCCGCAGCCCGCTACGCCACCACCGGCCGCTATAATCCCGCCTACGTCATCAACACCAATGGCGCGGATGACGAAAACTCCGTCGTGCCTTGTATTGCAACGGCGACTGACGAGCGCGGTGTTCGTGCCGTCTACATGCCGAACAATCCGTCGAACTACGCCAACCACATCGATGGCTTCGAGCGAGGCCTGGAGATGCTCTACGCGACGTGGTACGGCGGCGATGATTGCAGCCCGGAGCAAGATACCGACCAGAACAACCGTAAAGACCTCTTGCGACTTCTTTCCATTATGGAAGAAGCGCGTGTAGGTGCGGCCGGTCTGGCTGTTGGGTCAATTCCGTACCTAAGCACGCCGCTTCCCGTGGGTGACCAGTATCGCAATCTCACCATCGACGATTGGCGCAGTGTGCCGTGGTTCAACATCTGGGATCGTCCTCTGTCGAACGGGGCGGTCGAGAATGCTCGCCTTGCCGGGTCGGATCAAGCGACATGGTTTGACGTGATGATCTGCAGTGCGCGCCTCAAACTGGACGCCAACAATCCGAGCACGTTTGATTCGAGCGTGTTCCCGTTGACGACCAATCTTCGCTTCCGCACAGTGCGCGACGCTGGAGACACGACACCGGGTGCTGGGGTCACGCCGAGCGAGGATCTCGTGGCGGCGTACGCACCTGCCTGTTTGCTCAATGAAGACGGCAACGATACTTACGAGACCAACAACGGCGGGCATCCCTGGCTGGATGCAGGCGGTCCTGGCGACGTGGTGACGATCGTCATCACCTTCAACCATCCGCTGGTCACGCCGATTGGTCTTGCCAGTTATTTGCCGCTGCAGGCGCGCCGTACGGCGGTCAACGAAGCATTCCGCAATTCGCGCGCGGCCAATCTCGGTCAGGTCGTACCGTCTGGCCCTGGCGAGGTGTCTGGCACTGAGCCTACGCCCGAGCCAACGGTGGAAGCGACCGACTACCCGACAGAAGTACCGCTTGCAACTTCAACGGAAAGACCGGATGTACCGACCGAGACGCCAATTCCACCATTTACGTGTGATGGTTTTGGTCTGGCCTTCTTTGGCTGGCTGCCCGGCGGCAATGGCGCTTCCTTCAGCATCTACAACCCGAATGCGCAGTCGACCGAACTGAAGCGTGCGACCATCCAGTGGCGAACGCTGACCGGTTGGACGAGCCTGCGGGTGAATGAAGTGCGTTTGGGCAATGGCCCACTGTGGAATGCGTCCGATAGCAACGGTGCGCCGACCGATATCGGCCAGACGGCCAGTGGTGTTGGTGCTGATGGCGCATTCCTGACCAGCGCCAATCGCTATCTGCCGGGCAATGCCTCGCAGTATCTGGACGTCTATTTCGCCAACGGCCCGACGCCACTGCAGTCGCAGTATTCTCAGCATTTCTTCAACGGGACGACCATTTACATCGATCATCCGAATCAAGATGCTGACTGCGTGCTGACATTCAACGTCGACGTCCCGGCGCCGACCACGCCGCCGACCAATCCGACCAATACGCCGATTCCGGACTGTCTGGCCGGGTTGATCCGGGTGACCTTCCAGCGCTTCGATCAGCGCGGGCTGGTGGTCTGGAACATCTACAATGGCCGTAACGTTCCGGCAACCATGGTCGGCTTCAATCTGCGCTGGGTGCAGAGGACATCGAGTTACACCCTCGATGCGGTGTATGCATACTCTCAGCCTGGCACGGCTGGCACGCTGAAGGTCTGGCAGGCCAGCAATTCGAGCCAGGACGTGACGCCGCCCACGGTCGGCCACAATGGTGGTGGCGGCGGGACAGAGGGCGTCTGGAACAGCAACGTCACCATCAATGCCGGCCAGACGATTGAACTGTACGTCGACTTCGGCGGCACACTCGGTCGCCTGGATGAATCGTCGATGGCCGCGCGCGCCGCCGACTATGCGGGTACGACTTTCGAATTCAACCAGCCCGACTGCGGACCGGGCACGGGGCCGGGTGGTGCGACCGAAATTGCGCCGGTGATCATCCCGCAGCCGACGGCCTTCGCGACGCCGACGTCGCCGCCGCCGCCACCACCGCCGCCACCGACGTCGCCGCCGCCCACGTCGCCGCCACCGACGTCACCGCCGCCCACGTCGCCGCCACCGACGTCGCCACCACCGACGTCACCGCCGCCGACGTCACCACCTCCAACGTCGCCGCCACCGAGCGGTGGCCCAGGTGGTGTGGGTGGCTCCGACAGCCGGTCGAAGGATGGCCTCTAAGTAACGACAAAGCCCCCGGTATTCACCGGGGGCTTTTCTGTGTGTTGCTTCAACTTCAGTCTCAGTTGAGCAAGCAATTCCTGATGCGCCGCTTGCCTTTAGGTTGACGCATGGTGACCTTACACGGCGATGCCTGCGCGGGCGAATTTGACTTCGAGCGCACGGCGTGTTTCGCGGAAGGACTGCTCCAGATAGGGGAAGGCCAGCCACGCGTTCATCAGCCCAAAGACGGCGCCGGTCGCCACGCGGAAGAACGGTGTCGTTTCGCGCACGGGCCACAGATTGAATGGCGGGTAGCTCAGGAGCTGGCTCACGCCGTCGATCCCGATGGGTCCCAGGCCGAGGAAGATGTAAAGCCAGATCGGCACGGGGCGGATGCGCCTGCGCACGTAAGGAATGCTGTAGATAAGGCCGCCAAGGAAGAGAAATGTATAAATGGCTGTATCACGGGCGCACAGCGTCATCTTGTAGCCCATCTGATCGTTGCCGGTGAAATCCCGTGCCGCGAAGACCAATGAGCTGTCGAATCCTTCCAGATTGACCGATGCGAACTGCGGCAGTTGTGCGGCGTAAGTCTCAAACGGGATAAGATCGGTGCCCGCGGCGGCACGTGGGTAAAACAGTTGATCGCCGAAGAGGAACATCGAGCGGAAGGCCATCTGATGGCACATCGGGCTGTACAACGTGTAGAGCACGCGCGCAGGTCCGGTCAAACCGAGCTTCATCATGACCGGCGTGGCGTAGGGCAGCCCGGCATACAGACCGATGATCACGAGTGCGCCGCGCAGCCAGTGGCGCGAAAATTTCAGTAGCCAGGCGTTGAGCCGCCGTCCGGTCGAACGCTGCTTTTCGGTCGCTGTTTTCATACGTGTTCCCTCGGTCTTTCAGCTTGCCAGCGCCAGCGCGATCTCGCTTTCGAGCTGATCGCGCGTGGTCAGCCCGTAAAAGACTCTTTCGATCCTGCCATCTGCATTGATCACAAACGTGGTCGGCTGACCATTCACCCCATAGAGCGTCGTAATGCTCAAATCTTGATCCAGGGCGATGTCGAAGCTCAATTGTAGTCGCTCTGTCCAGGTGACGATAGCCGCGCGATCTTCGCCGCTGTTGATGCCGACGACCCGCAAGCCCTGGCTGGCATAGACGTCATTAAGCGCTTGCAGATCCGGCATTTCGATTTCACACGGGGCGCACCAGGTGGCCCAAAAGTTCAGGATCACCGTGCGTCCACGCAGATCGTCTAATGCGAGCTGCGAGCCATCGAGCAGTTGCGTTTCAAACGAGGGCGCGAGTGCACCGGGAATCGGGGCCGGGATCTGAAGTGCGAGCGCATCGAGCGAGCGTTCGCGCTCCGGCAGCCCCGCGGAAGCGATCAGTGCCGCCGCGATGACGAAGCAGATGAACGCGCCTATCCATGCTGCCCAACGCCGCACACGGTCGTTCACGCAGGGTCGTCACTCACTTGCTCATCCATACAGGCGTTGAATTCGCCGAGCGGGCGCTCGCCCTGGACGATGCTCAAGGCGCATTCTTCCAGATGGGTCGAGAAGTCCGCGAACTCGTTGGCGAAATTGCGACTCAAGATCTGCATCTGGCCGCTGGCGATGGCGATGCCGATGATGAGCAGCAGCGCGCCCGCAAACCGCTCGATTGTGCGGATGTGACGCTGCATCTTGCGCAGGAACGCCTGCGCGCCATCGAGCAAAAGGGCAGCCAGCAAGAACGGAATGCCCAGGCCGAGCGAGTAGGCGAACAACTGCGCCCCCGCCTGGCTGACGTTGCCGCCCGTCGCCGCCATGGTCAGGATCGAGCCGTAGATCGGGCCGATGCACGGCGTCCATCCGGCGGAAAAGACCATGCCCATGAAGAACGAGCTGGCGAAGTTCTGCTTGCCGCTGGCGACCATCTGCCGCCGTGTATCCGCGTAGAGTCCGTTCTGAATGCTCGTGATCGTCCGTGTCCAGAATTCGCCCGGCGCGGTGAAGGCATTGCTGACGGCCAGCCACAGGATGAACAGCGCGATCAGCGGGATGGCGATCAATGGCTCGACGAATGCCCACAGGATCACGAGGGCGATCACGATCGCCGCGCCGATGGTCAGGCCGAGGTTATTCAGGCGATCGGGGCGTTCCAGCGCGCGCCGAAACAGGTTGCGTAGAGCGCCGAGCATGTGCAGCCCCATCAGGATGATGAAGAGGCCACCGGCACGCGCCAGGATCTGCTCGACAATGCGCACGTTCTGGCCGCCGATCAGGGTGAGAAAGGCAGTCGTTGCCAGACCGAGCGCGACGAAGATGACGGTGAAGCCGAGGACGAAGGCGACGCCATGCATAAGCGTGCTCAAGCGGCCCGTGAGACCGATTTCGGTCACGACCTGGCCGCCGCCTGCGGTTTGCGCCGCCACCGTCTGGGTAACGCGCCCGCCCATGTAGCCGATGTACGCGGGTACGAGGGGCAGCACGCACGGGGAAAGAAACGAAATAAGCCCGAAGAGGAAAGCCAAACCAAGGGTTACGTCGATCATGACAGACGTCTCATTCTATGCGCACAGCATGTCGTCTATCAGACGCGCTCAGCCATGCGCCGATTACATCAATTCAGACAATTACACAATTTCGACCGCCGCGTCGGCAGCCACGTGCTCATACAGCCAGCGCGCCGCAGACGGCGCCAATTCGACCTGATTCGGCGATCGTGCCCTTGTGCCGAAATCATTGTGCCAGTAAGCGCCCACGATCTGCAAGTGATTGGACAGCGTCATCGCCCAGGGCGCGCCGTAAAAGGCGGTCACTTCTTGCGTGCAGCAGATGCCCGGCGCGCGCGCGACCACGTTATAGCGCCCGGCGGGTTGATCCGCGGCGCCGGCGATAGCGATCGAGGCCAGTTCGCGCCCCTCTGAGGAGGCGCTCAGCAGGTTGCGCCCCCGGTCGATGACGATCCGGTCGATGGTGCCGTCCTGCTGCGCGACCGGGTCGACCGTGCGCCAGCGCCTCGCCTGCGTCCAGCCGAGCGGCGTCCCGCCAGCATCGGCCACGCGATACCAACCGCCATCGTCCTCTTCAGGCAGCCAGTCGGTCGCCTGCAGCACACCGCCATGGCCGATGCGTGTCACGGCCGATGCGCCGACATCCGCATGGCGGTAGACGACCGCCACCGGCGCGCCGACTTCGATTATGGCGGGCAGTGCTGCCGGGTGTGTTGCGGGCCTGATCTGCATCGGCTGGACGTCGCGTCGCGGTACGAAGCCGTCCGCGGTCGCATACCAGTCGGCATCCGCTGCACGGAGCTTAAGCGGTGTGTCCGGCAGGAGGGTTTGCAGCTTCTGGCTGCCAGGCGCAGCATAAATCGCAGTCGCGCGCAAGGCACGCCCGACGATGCGTTCCAATGGCGGGAAGAAGCGATCAAAGCCGCTGGTTGCCAGTGCGCCTGCGGCAAAAGCGATGCCGGAGACCTGCAAGAATTCGCGGCGCGTCAGATCCATCGTGTCGATCATGCTGGTTCGGCGACCTCGAAGGCGATGCGATGGATGGCGCTGCTGCCGTTCGGGAACGGGGCAGTCGGGTCGGTGTCCTGCTGGGTGAAGCCCGACTCGTCGGTCGCGCGAACGCGCAGGCTGTAGCGACCGGCGGCAGGTGCCTCCCAGTCGAAGGCCCAGCGGCTCCAACTCCCTGGCGCGCTCGCCTCGAATGGGATTGACGTCCAGTCGCTGTTGTCGATGCTGATCTCCACCTGCGTGACGCGGCGCATGCCCGCATATGCGATCCCGCTCAGGTGGATGGCGCCGCTCACACGCTCATCAGCGCGCGGTGTCTCGATCATGGACAGGGTTTGCACGTCGCCACTCGCCGACCAGCCACGCTGCTCCCAGAAACCGGCAAAGGGGTGGTCAGCCAGCTCGATGCGCGTGACCCAGCCCGGCATCTTGAAATCGTAGAGGCCCGGCACGATCAGCCGCGCTGGGAAGCCCAGGGCATCCGGCAGCGGCTCGCCGTTGATGGCAAAGGCCAGCAGCCCGCTTTCGAGTTGTTTGCGGCTCATAGACGCTGTGCGCCCGTCCGCCCGCGTGACCAGACTGTGCGCCAGCGCGCGATCCGCACCGAATTCGTCCAGCAGCAGACTCAGCGGCACACCCTGCCAGCGCGCATGGCCGATCTGTTCGCCGCCCGCGCGCCAGCCGATGCTGACCAGCGTAGCGTCGAGCGTGGTGTGCGGCATGTGCGCCAGATCGCTGTAGGACAGGATCAGCGGCACAGACCCCTGCGCGCCCAGATAGAGTGACCAGTGTTCGGGATTGATGCGAGGTGGCTGGTTGTGCAGTTCGTGGTAGAACCGGCTGGTTGGGGTGTAGAGTGCCTCGGCTGACCGGACAGCCGCCGCTGGGGCATCAGGCAGGATTGCGTTCCACGCTCGTGCCAGCACCTGCCGGCGAGAAAGCTTGTTGGGTGAGTGCACAGATAGATTTAGAGTATGGTGGCCGCTTCGACGCACTTGGCGCCGGTGTTGCTGATAATCAGGCTGTGATGAATGCCCGCAGGGATGTCGATACGATCCCCCGCGCGCAGCCGCACGCTCTGGCGGCTATCCGGAAATGCGACTTCCACTGCACCTTCGATCACATAGACAACTTTGCTGAAGCCATGACTGCGCACCGGATAGCGGAAATTGGGGGTGTTCTCCCACATATACGGTCGCAGCCCTTCTTTTTGCATCAGGCGTGTGATGCTCGAAAGGGTGGGATTCTGACCGCCGCTCCAACGGGTGATGCGCACTTCGGTCTGATGAATTGCCATATGTGCCGATCAACCTTCTGATAAACCTGTCGAGAGATTACAACCTATACCAAAGGCCATTCTACCGCCTAAAAAGACGTTTTTCCAGTAACCAGCAAGGTTCATGGATGGATTGCACCCTACCTTTGTGATCTGTGTAACTCCAATCGCCCTCGCTTTCGTCAAAGATGCGATAACCCTTGCGTTCGTAAAGGCGAAGCGCTCTTGGATTGTCTTTGGCGACGGCGATCGACGTCCATTGATAGTCGAGCGTCATCACCATCGCTTCGGCTTCGTCAATCAGGCGGCCACCGATGCCCTGGCTCTGGAACATATCCATCACGCGCAGCGCATACAGGTAGGCGCGCTTGCCCTGAATGGCGATGCGCTGCTCGCGGCTGCGCAGCTGCACGAACACCTGGCCGATGGGAATGTTCTGCACGGTCGCCAGAATCATCAGGCGGCGGCCCATCAGTTGTTCACGAAAGGTGCGGCGGAAAATCGTGCGGAATTGGGTGTACTGCCCGCGCCATTCCAGCAGCGGCAGGTCTTCTTCACGCGCCAGGCGGAGGGTCACGGGGATATCGAGGCTGAAGGTATGCTCGTCAAACGTCGTCATCGCAAATGCCGTCTCCCAAGAGCGACTGAAGCAGCAGCATCTCATCCTCGTCGGTCTTGATTGTATCGTCAAGTCGTGCCGTGCGCAGCCGGTCAAGGATTTCCTTGAAGCAGGGGCCAGGCTCCAGGCCCATTGCTTTCAGGCGATGGCCATCGGTGATCGGCTTGACGTGGCGCCAGTCCGCCAGGAAGCGCGCGATCATCTCGCGTTCAGGCGAATCGTCCTCGGCGCGGATGTAGTGCGCCAGCAGCGCATCGACCTCGCACGTCTCCAGCACGCGGGTGATCGCGCTCGGCAGCGCGTTCTCGTCGATCAGGCGGCGCAAGTCATCGTTCAGCCGTGCGGTCTGTGGAAGGCTGACCTGCATCGGGCGCGGCACGCGCAGGCGCTCGCACATCGACTCGGCCTCTTCCGGCGTCATCGAGAGCGCCAGCAGGTGCCAATACATGTCCGGGAAGGCGATAGACAGGCCGTTTGGCGCATCCGTTGCACGCGCGCGCCGGAACAGATCGGCGGCCTTCTCGTCAAAGCGCAGCGCGGGATGAATGGCACTCAGTGCGCCGCGTTTCGCCAGACTGAGCAAGCCGCCTTCAGGTTGTGGTTCGTGGAGGAGCAGATTCAACTCGTTGCGCACGCGTTCGCCGGTGATGCGGCCCAGCATCGGCAGCGCCGTCGGGATCAGATCCGCCGTGCGCGGCTCGATCTCGAATTGGAGGCGCTGCTCGAAGCGCACGGCGCGCACGATCCGCGTCGGATCGTCGATGAAGCTCAGGCTGTGCAGCACGCGCAGATGCTTGAGTTCGAGGTCGCGCAGGCCGCCGTAGTAATCCAGGATGCGCCCGAAGCTGGGGCTGATCTGCACGGCCAGTGCGTTGATCGTGAAATCGCGCCGCTGGAGGTCGAGTTTGATCGAGCCGCTGTAGACGGTCGGCAGGGCGGTCGGGTGCTCATAGAATTCGTTGCGTGCGCTGGCGAAATCGATGTGCTCCGGCGTGCCGTTGTATTTGAGGCCGAGTCGATCGTGTGTCGTCTCGTCCGGGAACCACTTGGCGGTGCCGAACGGGCGAAAACTGCTCGTGCTGCCGCCGAGCGCTGCGCTGATGGCCTCGGCAAAGCGGACGGCGTCGCCTTCGACCACGAAATCGATGTCCAGGTTGCGCCGGTGCAGCAGCAGATCGCGCACACAGCCGCCGACCATGTAGACTTCCTGGCCGCGATCCTGCGCCAGTTCGCCGACCGCGCGGATCACTTGGGCGGCGTTTTCGCCGAGGACGCGCTGCACCAGGGCTTCGTCGACCCGCGGGATGACTTCCGCGTGCGGCGGATGCGTCTGTGCCCAGTGCTTGATCAAGTCCGTCCGCGTGACGATGCCGATCAGGCGCTGGTTGCTGCCGATGACCGGAATCTGCCCCCAGCCGGATTGCAGCATCGTCTGTTCCAACTGGTAGATCGAATCATCCGGCGTGAGTGCCGTGGTGCCCGTCTGCATGATATCGCGGACGCGCAGGTCACCCAGGCCGTGCTCGCTGGCGCGGTCGGCGTCGCGCCGCGTCAACAGGCCGACGAGCTGGCCGTTTTCGACCACGGGATAGCCCTCGTGACCGATGCGGCGCAGCTGCTGCACAACCTCGCGCACATGGCTCTGCGCGTTGACCGTCTGCACCCCGTGAGACATCAACTGGCTGACGCGAACGGCGGGCTGCGCCACGCGCTGGATCATCTCCCAGAGTGACGCTGTCAGGTCAGCAAGGTTGCCGTCGCCGATGGTGGCCGCCGCGGCGCGCTTGTGGCCGCCGCCGTGGAACGACTTGGCGATCTCGCTCACGTCGATGTCATCCGTCGACGACCGGCAGATCAGATGGATGCCTTTGGGGGTGGCGACGAGCAGGAATAGCGCTGCCGGTTCGAGCGTATTGCTGATGCGGTGAGCGACTCGGCTGATCTCCGAGATGTACGAATCGACGCTGGCGGTGGCGATAGCGACCGTGTAGCCCGCAACTGAGCGGTGCTCGACATTGCGCATGAGCAGTTCATAGAGCGCGTGCTGCTCATCGGACAGCGGCACGTCGAGGAAGCGGCGCACGACGTCGAGATCGGCGCCGTGCTTGACCAGCCAGGCTCCGGCCTGGAAATCGCGCGCCGTGGTGCGCCCGTAGGTGAACGATCCTGTGTCCTCGTAAAGACCGAGCGCCAGCAGGGTCGCTTCCAGCGTCGAGAGCAGGATTTCGCGCCCGGCAATCTGCTCGACCAGCAGCGTGACGTTGGCGCCGGTCACGTCGCCCTCGAACCTGTCGTCCGGCTGCATTTCGATCGTGAGCGGGTGGTGATCGATGATGTGGGTGCGCGTCTCGGCTGAGGTGCCCTTAAGCGACGGCGATCGCTGCGTATCGACCAGCGTCACCTGCTCGATCTTACGCCTGCGCCACTGGCTGCGCGTGATGAAGGGCAGCGCGCTCCGGTACAAGCTGATGAAGGCGTTGGCGTTGGTGTTGATGCGGTCGGGGAGGATGGGCAGCGCCTCAGGGTAGAGCTTATGCGCTCCCAGGAGGGATGCAATGGCATCGAAGTCGGCATTCTCGTGCGTCAGAATGACGTGCATAGGCTATGCTTCGGGCATCAGCCACGGGCCGACCAGCCCACGCTGCCACATGCTGATCGAGGTCGTCGCATTGAAGAAGCACAGAATCGAAAACGCGACTGCCGCGCTGCGATCGTCACGCCCGCGCAGGATGGTGAACAGCCCCGGCATGATGACGACCAACCACACCATGTACAGGAAGTACGTCGTCGTCCGGGCCAGGCGCAGCCCACTCACCGCCATGATCACGCCCACGATCAGCACAGACAGCGCCAGGACGGTGATCGTCGCCACCGCGCCCCAGAAGTTGCCGGAGATCGACTGGCCGCGCAGGGCCATAACCGCGCTCCAGATGCCCAGGATGATGGAAAACAGGATGTGCGCGTTAAAGAGAATGGCGTGAATATCGTTGAGTCCGCTCACCGTTGTCTCGTGTTCTGTTGCTTTCGGCTCAGCGCCATTATCGCCACAAATGGCCCGCGCTGCCAGTGACGATTGGCATGCAAAACAAAACGGAGGAGATTGCTCCCCTCCGTTTGTCTCGTCTTGTCGGTGGTCGTGCTTTAGTTGAAGAAGAGCTGCGTCACGACGACCTGCGCCAGCCAGATCACCATCAGCACGTTGAGGTTGAACAGGAATTGGAACTGCACCGCGCCGCTGGCATCGACGGCGACGCCGCCGCGCATATCAGTCTGCTTGTTGAACAACATGCTAACCGGTGCGCTGACGAGGATGACGAGGCCGAGCCAGAGCGGGAACGCGCCCTGGAAGACCGCCGCCAGGAAGCAGGCTGCACCCAGGCCAATCGCCAGGTACATGGCGCGCTTGGTGTTGTTCTCGCCAATCATGATGGCCGTGTTGCGCAGCCCGGCAGCCTTATCCATGTCGTAGTCACGGAGCTGGTTGTAGAGCTGGCCGTAGACGGAGATCAGCGTCGCGCCCGCCGCTACGAACCAGACCACACCGGGATTGATCCCGTAGGTGTAGTAGCCCGCCAGCAGCAGCAGACCACTCAGCATGAGCGAGTGCGACACGATATCGGTGACCGGCCACGCTTTCAAGCGCACGGGGCGCCAGGAGTACAAATGCGAGAGCAGCAGCGTGGCGACGCCAATCAGGAGCACGGACGTGCCGCCGAGCGCGTAGAGCACCAGCGTGGCCACGGCGACGATACGGCAGGCCGTATAGCCGAAACGGACGCCAATCTGCCCGCTCGTGACCGGATTGCGCGCAGCGCGGTCGGGGTCACGAGCGTCATCAGGCGCATCTTCGATGTCATTGATCATGAAGGCGTAGGCCACGGCCAGGATATTGGCCAATGTGACCGCCACCAGCCGCCAGTCGAGGAGTGTGTTATTCGGTCGTGCTGCCAGCAGCGCGCCGAGGATTGTCAGTGGAACGACAAACGGGATGTATTCTTTCCAGCGTGTCAGTTTGATCAGGCCTGCGAATTGGCTTCGCAATGAAGTTCTTTCCAAGTGGCTACCCCCTGAGTCATGAAATTTCGAAAAATAAGTGTCAGCTTAGAATAACACAGATTCGTGGCTGACGTTGCGCGAGAAAGTGTCCGTTGCTCGCCCTGTGATCGGCGGAGTATCATAGCGCCATGTCGAAAACATGGTCAATCCTCACCGTCGTCGCGCAGCTACTGGTGGCCTGCAGCACGATGGGTTCTCAGTCCGCCACTGTGCCATCGCTGCCGACCGCAACGACAGTCCGGGTCGTACAATCGACTCCACTGCCCACGAGCCAGCGCCAATTACAGACAGTGCCTACTACGCAATCCGAAGCCACGGCGTTGCAGGGGCAGGGCTGCGCGACGGAGCCAGTTGCGCGCGCGCAGCATCTGGTCGATGCGACGGTCAACTATCCACGGCGCACCGCTCAAGTCAGCCAGATGGTGCGTTATTTCAATGCCGATACGGCGCCGATGGATGACATCGTCCTCGCTGTGGAAGCCAATCGTTTCCCGGCGGTGTTCACGCTTGACGAGGTGACGGTCGATCACGAACCCGCCCCCGCCTACGAGCTGACGGGGCGCCGCCTGACCGTCACGTTGGCCGAAGCGCTGCCGCCGGGTTGCGCCGTTACGCTCGGACTGCGCTTCCGGCTCGATCTGCCTGGCGTCGGCGAGGGCATCATCGGCCACAGCGGCTATTTCGGCTTCACACCGCGCCAGATCAATCTCGGTCACTGGCTGCCGGTCATTGCCTATCGCAGCGGCGGCACCTGGATCACGCGCGATGCGACCGTCATCGGCGAACAGGTCGTCAGTGAGATCGCCGATTGGGACGTGACCATCCACGTGCCGGATGCGCCGCTGGCGCTCAAGATCGCCGGGCCGGGCACAATGAACCGCCCGGCGGCGAATGCCTGGCGCTTCGTGCTGCCTGCCGCGCGCGAATTCGCCTTCAGCATGAGCACCCAGTTTGAGACGCGCTCGGTCGAGGCGGCCAACGGCGTGACGGTCGAGCTGTTCACGCTCGGCAGCACGCAGATCCAGACGGATCATGGCCTGGTCGATGGCGCGGATCATGCCCTGGAGATCGCCGCGCGCAGCGTCGCCATGTACAGCGACCTTTTCTCGCCCTATCCCTACGACCGGTTGGTCGTGATCGAGGGTGATTTTCCGGACGGCATGGAGTTCAGCGGCCTGATCTTCGTCGGGGCAGGCTGGTTCGAGCAGTGGCCGGGCACGCCGCAGTCGTACCTGACCATCATCACGGCGCACGAGGTCGCGCATCAATGGTGGTATGCCAAGGTCGGCAGCGATCAGGCGGAGACGCCGTGGCTGGACGAGGCGCTGGCGACCTACAGCGAGTACATCTTCTACGAGGAGTATTACCCCGACCTGCGCGATTGGTGGTGGCAGTTCCGCATCTACAGCTTTGTGCCGGATACGTTCGTCGCTTCGCAGCCAGTCGATGCGACCGTCTACCAGTTCGACAACCTGCGCGCCTACATCAATGCCGTCTATTTGCGCGGCGCGCGGATGCTCAACGATCTGCGCAATGCGCTGGGGACGGACGCCTTCTTCGATTGGCTGGCCGCCTATGCGCAGTCAGGCGCGGGCCGTGTCGTCACGCCGGACGAATTCTGGTCATTGCTGACCGCCGAGCAGCAGTCGCAGGTCGCCGACGTGCGCTCGCATTACTTCGGCAGCAACTGAGTTTCAGCCGCACATCACGACGCGGCGTCCTCTTGCTGGAGGATCTGCAAGTGGCGCGGGCTGGCGACTTCAAGCTGTTCGCGCGTGCTTTGCAGCAGATGCTCGAACAAGGCCGCGCGCTTAACCTCATAATCGTAGTCACCATGCCGAATCGCCGCGCACAGTTGATCGCTGCGCAGGGCCAGGGCGTCCATCGCTTCTTGCGCATCGGCGGGCCGCGCCTTGTCCGTATCTTCCAGCGCGTTCAGACGCTGCCACGCCGCCTGCAAATGCGCATCGCGGTAAACCAACTCGCGCCCGGCGATCTTGAGCAGGTTGATCGCCACCAGCGTGTGGAAGTACAGCCGCGGGTCGGGTTTGACCGCCGGGATGATTTGATCTTCCAGGTGCATGCGTACGGCATCCAGCAGTTCGCTCAAGTCAGGCCGGTCGTACATGGCTAGATCCCCATTTGTTCGATCAGACGGAGCATCTCGTATTGCATCTCGGCGGAGCGCCGCCCCAGGCTCGCCAGTTCGACGCTCGGCTCGTGCCCGGAGAGATGGCGGTTGGCCTGCGCCAGGCAGATGATGCCCCAGCGCACATTGCCGAGGCATTCCCAGTAGTCGACCGCCTGCCGGTCGATAGTCGTGCCTGCAATGCGCTCGTAGGCCTGCAGGAACGGTTCGCGATCGCCGACGCCGCCCAGCCGTAAGTGCCGGACGCCGAAGCGCCAGTCGCGCATACAGCAGTAGCCCAGCTCTTCCAGCGGGTCACCGATGTGCGAGAACTCCCAATCGGCGATGGCAGCCAGGCCGTTCGCATTCACGATCAGGTTGCCGATGCGGAAATCGCCGTGGATAACGGTCAGTCGTTCGCTTGATGGGGCGTTCTGTTCGGCCCAGCGCAGCGCGAACTCGAACGCAGGATGCTTGATCTGGAGCGCATCGAGCACGCCGCGTGCTTGGTCAATGGCGTCCTGGATTGGTGTATGTCCCTCAGCCGGTTCGGGCAGGAAGTCGATCCCGTGCGCGCGGTAATCCAGCGCGTGGATCTTCCCTAACTGTTCAGCCATCTGGGCGGGGAGCAGCGCTCTGGCTTCGGCCAGTTCCGGCGCCTGCACAACCTTGCGCCCGATGGCGATGCCGGGGACGTAATCCATCAGGAAGAATGGTGCGCCGAGCACGTCGACGTCCGTGCACAGCCAGCGGGGGCGCGCGACACGGATGCCATCGGCGTGCGCTGCCTGCATGAGGCCGAATTCTTGCTCGCGCGTCAACGCCTCGTCGAGCATGGTCGTGGGCGAATCGCGGCGCAGCACCAGCTTGAGCGCCTCGCCGCCGACCTCGGCGTCGATCAGCCACATGTCGCGTGAGGCGCCACCGGCCAGCGGTGCCGCATGAGTGACGGTGGCGGGCGCGCCGCTCGCTTCGGTAAGATAGGCGCTCAGGCGCTGCTGAAAGTCCAGGGCATCAGTCATCTTGGGATCACTCAAAAAGACTACTTTCAAAATTCTCTCAGTCGATTGAACCACAAACGCGCAAAGGACACAAAGAATTATGGATTTTTCTATTCCGCCTCATGTGCAAGACATCGTGCGCCGCGTGCGCCATTTCGTCGACGCGGAAGTCATCCCCGTCGAAGCGAGCATGCGCCAATCGGGCGAGCAGCTCACGGACGAACCGCTGCACGATCTGCGCCAGAAGGCCAAGGCCGCTCGTCTGTGGGCGCCGCAGCTGCCGACGGATCTTGGCGGGCTAGGGCTATCGCTATCGGAGATCGTGCCAGTGTTTGAGACCGCCGGTCGCAGCTTGCTCGGCCCGGTCGCGCTCAATTGCGCCGCGCCCGACGAGGGCAACATGCATCTGCTGCATCTGTACGCCAACGATCAGCAGCGCGACACATATCTCAAGCCGCTGGCGCACGGTGACATCCGCAGCGCTTTCGCCATGACCGAGCCAGCGCCCGGCGCGGGCAGCGACCCGACCATGCTGCTCACCCGCGCCGAGAAGGATGGCGACGACTGGATCATCAACGGGCACAAGTGGTGGACGTCCGGCGCCAACGGTGCGGCCTTCTTGCTCATCATGGCGCGTACGGATCCGGACGTGCCCGCGAGCAAAGGCTCGACCATCTTTATCGCGCCGATCGAGACGCCCGGTATCGAGATCGTGCGCGATATCCCGCACATGGGCGGCGCGGCCATCGGTGGTCACGGCGAGGTCAAGTTCCACGACCTGCGCCTGCCATCGAGCGCCGTGCTCGGCCAGCTCGGCGAGGGCTTCGGCCTGACGCAGGCTCGGCTCGGCCCGGCGCGGCTGACGCACTGCATGCGCTGGACGGGCATCGCCCAACGGGCGCTCGAAATCGCGACGCGTTATGCCGTCGAACGCGAGGCCTTTGGCAAGCATCTGGCCGAGCATCAATCGATCCAGTGGATGCTGGCCGACTCGCAGACGGAACTGCACATGGGGCGCTTGCTGATTCATCACGCGGCCTGGCTGCTGGAGCAGGGCGAGCGGGCGCGCCAGGAAACGTCGATGGCGAAGGTGGTCGTCGCCGAAACGGTCAACCGTGTCATCGACCGCGCCATCCAGATCTGCGGCGGGCTGGGTATCTCGCGCGATCTGCCGCTCAGCGAGTGGTACGAGGCGGCGCGCGCCTTTCGCATCTACGATGGTGCGTCGGAAGTGCACCGCATGGTCATCGCGCGCCAGGTCGTCAAGGCCTACGGCACGCCGCAAAGCTAGCTATCAACTGCCGGAACATTCAGTAGAAAGATGGATTCGACCCGCATGACGACCGTCAAATATGCTCAACGGATCGCGCTCGAACTTGACATCGACCAATCGCAGGCCGCTGCCGCCATTGACCTGCTCGACGCCGGGAATACGCTGCCGTTCATCGCCCGCTATCGCAAGGAGGCTACACGCGGCCTGGATGAGGAACAACTGCGCCGCCTGGACGAGTCGCTCACCCGGCGGCGGGCGCTGGACGAACGACGCGAGGTCATCCTTGGCTCAATCGAGGAGCAGGGCAAGCTGACCGACGATCTGCGCGCGCAGATCGAAGCGGCTGAGACGCAGACCGCGCTCGAAGACCTCTACCAGCCGTACAAGCCCAAGCGCCGCACACGCGCCATGATCGCGCGGGAGCGCGGCCTGGAACCGCTGGCGGAGTTGATCCTGGCGCAGGCGCACGTGCGCGAGTCGCTGGAACAAATCGCGCGGCCCTACCTGAGCGATCAGGTGCCCACGGTCGAGGATGCCTGGGCGGGCGCGCGCGATATCGTCGCCGAGGCCATCAGCGATCACGCGGCGGTGCGCGGCCACCTGCGCGAAAAGGCGCTTCGTTGGGGCTTGCTGCGTTCGCGCAAAATCGACGATGCGCAGGATGACAAGCGCGTCTACCAGCTTTACTACGAGCACGAAGCGCCGCTCCCTCGACTGAAGTCGTATCAGATCCTCGCCATCAACCGCGGCGAGACGGAGAAGATCCTGCGCGTCCACGTCGACGTAGCCGAACGCGATTGGCGCGGCGCCATCGAGACTCAGTTCCGGCCCGACCGTCGCTCGCCGCTGGCCGATCAGTTGGAGCGCGCGCTGGTCGACTCGGCGGAGCGCTTGCTGCTGCCCGCCATTGAGCGCGACGTCCGCCGCACGCTGACCGAGGAGGCAGAGACGCACGCGATCCAGGTCTTCGCCAGCAATCTGCGCGGGCTGCTCAACCAGCCGCCGCTGGCGGGGCGCACGGTGCTCGGCATCGATCCGGGCTTCCGCACCGGCTGCAAGGTCGCCGTGGTCGACCCGACCGGCAAGGTGCTGGCGACGGTCACCATCTATCCGCACGAGCCGCAGCGGCGTTGGCAGGACGCGCTGACCGCGTTGGATCGCCTTATTGTCGCCCACGGCGTCACCCTGATCACGATCGGCAATGGCACGGCCTCGCGCGAGACGGAGCAGTTGGTCGCCGACCTCACGCGCGGACGCGACGACCTGAGCTATCTGATCGTCAATGAGGCGGGTGCCAGCGTCTACAGCGCCAGCCCGCTCGCCCGCGCCGAACTGCCGGAACTGGACGTGTCGATGCGCGGGGCAGTCTCAATCGCGCGGCGGGCGCAGGACCCGCTGGCTGAACTGGTCAAGATCGATCCGAAGTCGATTGGCGTTGGCCTCTACCAGCACGATGTCGATCAGAAGCAGTTGGCCGCGGCGCTCGACAGGGTGGTCGAATCGGTCGTCAACCGCGTCGGTGTCGACGTCAACACGGCGTCGCCCGCGCTGCTGACCTACGTGGCGGGCGTCGGTGCCAAGCTGGCGCAGAACATCGTCGCTCATCGCGAGGCGCACGGGGCATTCGCCAGCCGCACTGCGCTGCACGACGTCTCCGGCCTCGGCGCGAAAGCCTTCGAGCAGTCGGCGGGTTTCCTGCGCGTGCGCGAGGGCAAGAATCCGCTCGATATGACCGCCATTCATCCCGAAAGCTATTCGGTGGCGAAGGCCGTGCTGGCGCAAGCCGCCTTCGCGCCGGATGCGCCGCTCGACGTGCGCGAGAGCGCCATCTCGGCGCTGCTCAAAACGCATCCGCTGGAAGCGCTGGCCGCGCAGTTGGGCGCGGGCGTGCCAACCGTGCAGGATATTCTGGAACAGCTCGTCCGGCCCGGACGTGACCCGCGCGAAGCCCTGCCGCTGCCGATCCTGCGCAGCGACGTGCTGTCGATGGACGATCTGCAAGAAGGGATGCGCCTCAACGGCACTGTGCGCAACGTGGTCGATTTTGGCGCGTTCATCGACATTGGTGTCAAGCAGGATGGTCTGCTGCATCGCAGTCAGATCCCATTCGGCGCCCAACTGACCGTCGGCGAGATCGTCGAGATCACGATTCTGAACGTCGATCTGGATCGCGGACGGATTCAACTCGGCTGGGGCGGGGAATCATAAGGGCGACCCGTTTGGATCGCCCCTGGTGTTCGCGTGGAGGGTGTTCGTCTACGCGAACGTCTTCTCCATGTCTTCGATCGAGTCCATCAGCGCGTGGAACTGGTCGATGTAAAGCTGCTGCTTGGCATCGCTCATGGCGACCGGCGGGTTGGGATGCACTTCGACCATCAGGCCGTCGGCGCCGCTCGCCCGCGCCACGCGCGCCAGCGGGATGGCGATGTCGCGCCGTCCTGCCGAATGCGAGATATCCACGATCACGGGCAGGTGACTCTCCAGCTTGAGCACGGCCACGCCGCCGATGTCGAGCGTGTTGCGGGTCGCCTTCTCGAACGTGCGGATGCCGCGCTCGATCAGCATGACGTTCGGGTTACCGCTCGAAACGATGTATTCCGCAGCGTACATGAACTCTTCGAGCGTGGCTGCCAGACCACGCTTGAGGATGATCGGCTTGTTGACGCGGCCGAGCGCCTTGAGCAGGAAGCTGTTCTGCATGTTGCGCGCGCCAACCCAGAGCACGTCGACGTAATCCGACATCATTGGGATCTGGCTGGCGTCCATGATCTCGCTGACGACGTACAGGCCGTACTTGTTGGCGACCTGCCGCGCGATCTGCAAGCCAGGCTCGCCCAGGCCCTGGAAGTCATAAGGCGACGTCCGCGGCTTGTAGGCCATGCCGCGCATGAACTTGACCCCGCGCGAGGCCAGCGCCGCCGCGGTTTCGTCCATCTGCTCGAACGTTTCGACCGCACACGGCCCGCTGATGACCTGGAACTTGCCATTGCCCAATTCCGTGCCGTCCGGCATCCGGATCACCGTCCGCTGATCCGGGCTGGAGCGCTGTACGCGAATCTTGGCCTTGGCCTGCTGTTCTTCCAGCGCCATCGACGCTCTGAAAACTTCGCGGAAGAGCGCCTTAATCGTCTCGTTGCTGAAAGGGCCTTTATTCGCCATCTCGAGCGCGGTCAGCATTTCGGCCTCGCGCTGAGCATCGTAGAAAGAAGTGCCGAGTTGCTGGGTGAGTTTGCCGATTTCCGAAACGACGCGTGCGCGCTGGTTGAGCAGATCAAGCAGCTGCATGTTGATCTCGTCGACCTGCGCGCGCAGATCCTGTATACGCTCTCTGGACATTGCCGCCTATCCTCGAAATAGCACCATATTGGGGTGAGTAGAAGCGCAATTATACGGCGGCAATGTCGCTTTGCCGAGTCACTCTTTGCGCGGACATGGTCAAACGCTCGAACGGGCAATATAGAGCGTTCGTCGCTATCCGCGTGGAGCGGCTCACAATGGAAAATTAACACTTTCTTATACCAACTAAGCGATACGATTAACTCAATGACGCTCATTATTGAAAGGCAACGTTTATGGAGCGAGAACGAGGTGGATGCCTCACTCTCTATTTGGTCGTTTCATTGTTTGCCGGTGGGCTTGCCCTGATCTCGATACTCGAATTGTTATCGTACCAGCGCTATGCCGAGGTGATACCCCCTTGGCTGATCGTCATAGTCGGGGTGTTAATTGCCGCGCAGATAGTTTGCATCGTAGGGATCTATAGCTGGAAAGCATGGGGGGTGTACGGCTTGGCAGCCTCCATGATCGTATCCAACCTGTTCCAACTCATGCTCTCTCTTGGAAACCCAGGCTCGAACCTGGTACAACTGGTTGTCCAACCCCTGGTCTTGTACATTTTGGTGAAAGATAAAATGCCGGAATTCGAGTGATCGAATCGCCCGGCTGTCTGCGTCCCAACTTTGTTTGACAAAAACGGCTCAGAGGAACACCCCTGAGCCGTCGTTTCACTGCATATCGTATTGCTCTGTACGGCCTACGTGATGGCGTTGATGCCGGTGAGCGTGCGCCCGACGAGTAGCATGTTGATCTCGTTGGTGCCTTCGTAAGTGTAGATGACTTCGGCGTCCATCATCAGCCGCGCGATGTGATTCTCGATCAGCAGGCCGACGCCGCCGAGCGTCTCGCGGGCGAGCTGCGTCACGTAGCGGGCCTTGCGCGCGTTGTTGTACTTCGCCATCGACAGGATGCCTTCGTTGAGCTGGCCCTGTTCCATCAGCTTCGCCAACTGGAAGCACATCCCGCGCATGAGCGTGACTTCGGTCGCCATCTCGACCAGCTTCTGCTGGATCAACTGGAAGCTGGCGATCGGCTTGCCGAATTGCTCACGCTTGGTCGCGAAATCGAGCGCGTATTCGTAGGCCGCCGTGGCCACGCCCGCCGCTTCCCAGGAGACGCCGTAGCGCCCCGCGCCGAGCACCATCGCCGTGTCTTTGAACGAACTGACGTAGGCGAGCCGGTTTTCCGCTGGGACGCGCACATTGTTCAGCTCGATACGCGCGTTCATGACCGAGCGCTTGCCGATCTTGCCTTCCATGATCTCGATGGTGACGCCTTCGACCTCGTTCGGATCTTCAATGACGAATCCGCCGAACTTGCCGTCGTCGTCGCGCGCCCAGATGATCAGTACGCCCGCCAGCGACGCGTTGCCGATCCAGTGCTTGCGCCCGTTCAGGATGTAGGCGTTGCCGTCGCGATGTGCGCGTGTTTGCACGTCGACCGCCGCTGAGCCACGCTCCGGCTCGGTCAGGCCAAAGGCGCCGATCTTTTCCAGCCGTGACATGGCAGGCAGCCAGCGCGCCTTCTGCTCTTCAGAGCCGAGCAGGGCGATGCTGCTCATCGCCAGGCCGGAGTGGACGCCGTAGAACGTGCCTATGCTGCCGTCACCCTTAGCCAGTTCGTAAATGACCAGGCCCATGGTCGTGGCATCCAGCCCGGCGCCGCCGTACTCGGTTGGCAGCATACCGCCGATGATCGGCAGTTCGCGCATCTGCATGGCAATGTCGCGCGGGAACTCGGCGCGATCCCAATAAGGATTGATGTTCGGAACGACGACGCGCTGCACCCATTCGCGCACCTGCTGCTGCACTGCGCGCTGGCTATCGGTCAACTGGTCGTCATAGTGATAAAAGTCGAATCCAGGCAGCGTCTGTGTCTTCTCAGCGAACATACCTCATCCTCGAACTCTATTCCGAAATAATCGAATCAGCGTTTGATTATCTTATCACAAATGACTTTCGCTGCGTCCAGATTGTCAGCAAATCCTTATGTGCGATTGAGGGGTAGGGCGCATGACACACGTCACATCTGGCTTGTGACGGATTTCACTAACGTGACTTTGCATTCACGCCTATAGTGAGAGGGTAATCGAACATATCTAGATAGCTCAATATGTAGATAGCGTTACGCGAAAGGCACTGCCGGGTCAAGACCTGAGCGCCATTTCAAAAGCCCGACACTCGCAGGGCAGGGGAGGGCGAGCGCCGGTTCATTCGCTGCTCAATCCTCACGGATAGATAGGTTGTGGACGCATGAAGGAAAACCAACTCCTCGAGTCGCCGCTTCGTGACGAGATTGCCCTCGTCCATTCGCGCTTTTGCAGTGGGCTGGCGGACCCAACGCGCATTCTCATCATTTACTCGCTGGCCGAACGGCCATGGAACGTCAGTGAACTGGCCGATCATCTGGACGTCGCGCAGCCCGTGATCTCCCGGCATCTGAACATCCTGCGCGAGCGCGGCATCGTCGTCGCCGAGCGTGAAGGCCGCAACGTCAGTTACCAGTTGGCCGATGGACGGATCGTCGAGGCGCTCAATCTGTTCCGGTCGATCATCGCCGACCAGCTTTACGCTCAGGCGCAGCTCGTCGAGTACGCGGTCATCGAGCCTTAGGGATGCCGAGGAGTCGCAGACGCACAGATGTTGTTCGCGCCTTCGACGTATCGGAAATCTATCAGAGTTCGCACTGCGGCGTAAGCTCATGGGTTTGCGCAGCATCTCAATTTGAATGAGGACGTAGGTGAGCGTCAGGCCTCACCCACAGACAAGGAGCACAACATGGCAGAAGTCAACGTCAACTGGGTGCAGCAAAAGACGTTCGTCGGCACCGATAGCACCAACCACTCGGTCGTCATCTCCAGCAAGGATGATGGCGTCGGCATGAAGCCGTCCGAGCTGGTGTTGGTCGCGCTCGGCAGTTGCACGGCCTACGACGTCGTCAACATCCTGGAAAAGAAACGCGCCAACCTGCAACACGTGCGCGTGACGGTCAGCGGCGAACAGGCGGAAACGGCGCCCTGGGCATTCCTGAAGATGCACATTCACTATGTCGTCACGGGGTCGAATCTGCGCGACGAGGACGTCGCCAAAGCGATCGAGCTTTCCGAGAGCAAATACTGCTCGGTCGCCGCGACGCTGCGGCAGTCGGTCGACATAACCTATGATTTCGAGATCGTCGAAACCGCCCTCAGCCCAGCAGCCGTCTAGCTCTGCAATCCCCTGGCCGCGTGCACGCAAAACGCGCGGCCGGTTTCTACTGCACGACGCTCACGCCGAGTGCGACCAGCCCGGCGATCACCCCCGTCCACAGTGCCGCGCCGAGCGCCATCGCGATCAGCAAACGCGCCGGTGACACGCCGAGCGCCAACCCCATCAGCGCGCCAATCTGCGACCCCACCGTGATCGGCGCCAGCAGCCCCAACCCGATCAAGCCATAGCGATCCCACGCGCGCCAGAACAGCTTGTTCGGATCGTGTTCGAGCGACAGGTTGAAGCGCCGGACGATCCGCTCGCGCAGTGGCGCGCCGATCAGCACGATGACGGCGACCCCCGCCGCATAGCTGATCCAGGCCGTCAGCGCCGCAACCGGCAGTGCAAGGTTCAGCGCCGCGCCTGCCGGGATGGCACCGATGAACCAGAAGAAGGCCAGCCCGAACGTGCTGACGATGGCGGGAATCGTGTCCACGAGTGTTCCTTGTGCTCTTGTGTGTCGAAATCGTGCGCAAGCAAGGTGGAGAGTTTAGCAGACGACGCGAGCGGATGGGATAGAGCACCCTTGAGGAATCAACTTGTGATATTCATCGTAAAGGCTTTGATTGTTTCAGCCTTGAGCAAACGATCGTACCATTGAGTTGAATGATGCCCATCCCAGACCCAGCCACGAACATCGTCTCCTGTCTGTGATCCTCCGCAACATCACGTAGCACCAGAGCCGTACCCGCAGAAACGAATACTTGACCAAGCCATGAAAGGAAGCAAAACCCATGCCTGAAGTCACTGACTATCACGTCCTTGTGTATGGCAGCCCTGCAGGCTATCAAACCAACCGCGCGCAAATTGCCCTGTACGGCGAGAATGGCAAGACGGTGGCTTACATCAGGTTCAACGATCCGGGCATGTTCTTTGAAGCGGATAGCGACAGTGGGGGCATCATCAAGATGCACCTGCCGTCGGAGATGCTGGCCAATGTCCTGGACGTGCTTCGGAACGAAAAGCCCATCAACATCTACTTCGCGCAGAATCGAGGCTTCCTCTCGACGTCCAAGGAGCCAATCGGCGAGGAAGAGGGTTAGGCGACAGAACCAACCGTCGCTAACAGTTTAGGGGCGGACAGGGCGGATGAGTTATACTGTGAGCAGATAAGATCCGCATAACAGCCAGAGAAATTCGATGCTCGCGACGGTCTGTGCCTGCGCCCTCGTCGGCCTGGATGGCTACATCATCCAGGTCGAAACCGACTTCAACCCCCGCGCTCAACTGCCCATGTTCACCATCGTTGGTTTGCCGGACAGCGCCGTCAAAGAGAGCCGCGAGCGCGTGCGGGCGGCGATTAAGAACAGCGGGCTGGCCTTTCCGAACAAAGTCTACGTCACGAATCTGAGCCCGGCGGACATGCCCAAGCACGGCCCGGTCTATGATCTGGCGATTGCCGTCGGCGTGCTCGCCGCCACCGACCAGATCCCGATGTCGGCGCTGGAAAAGGTGGTCTTCATCGGCGAATTGTCGCTGGATGGCAGCGTGCGCCACGTCAAAGGCGTCATGCCGATGGTCTACGCGGCCTACCAGGAGGGCTTTGAGCGCGTCTTCGTCGCGGCGGAGGATGCCCCGCAGGCGAGCCTCGTCAGCGGTATCGAGGTGATCCCGGTCGCTTCGTTGGCGCACCTGGTCGAGCATCTCTATGGCCTCGATCCGATTCAGCCTTACACGCCCGACCCGCTCGCGCTGGAAGACGTCGCGCCGCCCGCCGGAATCGTCGATTATGCGGACATTCGCGGGCAGGAGCACGCCAAGCGCGCGCTGGAAATCGCCGCCGGTGGCAACCACAACGTCCGACTGGTCGGCCCACCGGGCACCGGCAAAACCCTGCTGGCCCGCTCGATCCCTGGCATCCTGCCGCGGATGACGTTTGAGGAAGCGCTGGAAGTCACGCGCATCTACTCGGTCGCCGATATGCTGACGACCGATCATCCGCTGATGCAGCAGCGCCCGTTTCGCGCGCCGCACTACACCATCTCGCAGCCCGGCATCGTCGGCGGGGGCACGCTGCCACGCCCCGGCGAGGTGACGCTGGCGCATCGTGGGGTGCTGTTCCTGGACGAGTGTACGGAACTCAACCCGCGCACACTGGAGGTCTTACGCCAGCCGATCGAGGACAAGATCGTCACCATCTCGCGCGCCAGGGGCACGCTGACCTTCCCGGCCAACTTCCTGCTCGTGCTGGCGCATAATCCGTGTCCTTGCGGCAACTACGGCGACCCGACCAAAGCCTGCACCTGTACGCCGACGATGATCACGCGCTATCAGAGCAAGTTGTCCGGCCCGCTGCTCGACCGCATCGACATCCACGTCGAAGTCCCGCGCGTCGATTACGACAAGTTGATGAGCAACACCGAGGGCGAGCATTCGGAGACTATCCGCCAGCGCGTGGAGGCCGCGCGCGAACGCCAGCGCGAGCGTTTCAAAGGGCTGGACGGCCTTTACGCCAATGCGGATATGCAGGTCGGCGAGATCGACCGCTTCTGCACACTCAATCACGATGCCAAACAACTGCTCGAGATCTCCGTGCGCCGGATGGGACTGAGCGCACGTTCGTATCATCGCACGCTCAAGCTTGCGCGCACCATCGCCGACCTGGCAGGGGCGGAGGTCATCGAGACGGCGCACGTCGCCGAGGCGATCCAGTATCGCCCCCGGCAGATGATGTGAAGGCGTGCTGACCGACACGTGGTTCCCGGATGGTGCCCCAGGCGACGAGTTTCAGTTTAGTCCGGTGCGCAGTTCCCACGCCAGCCATTTTCCAATACCCGCCAGGCATTGCCACCCAGAATCTTCTCGATCAGTTCATCCGAATACTTGTATTCTTTGCGCAGGTTTTCGGCCATGAGTCGCTCGGTCAGCCGTGGCATCTGGCCAAAGTGCGCCAGCTCGTCCGGCGGATCGGTCGCGCCATCCAGATCCGTGCCGATGGCGATGACGTCATCACCGTTGACGCCACCGACGCTGCGAATGTGCTCGATCGTGCGCGAGATGAAGTCGATGCCGAGCACGCGACCTTGCGGCTGCGTCCAGTAGGGCATCAGGATCACGCCGACGATGCCCTTCCTTTGTGCGATCCACTCGATCTCCCAGTCTTCCAGGTTGTACGGGCTGGGATTGATGCTGTAGGCGCCGACGTGCGTCGCAATCACCTGGTAATCGACGTTCATCTCGTCGGCAATCGCATAAATACTCGCTCGCGCTCTGGGCGTGGAATGACTCACATCGACGAGCATTCCCAACCTGAACATCTCTTTGATGACTTCGACGCCGATCGGAGTCAGCCCTAACGCGAGGTCGTGGTGAATCTGTTCGCCCTCCGGGTCACCCAGAATGTCGATGTAGTTCATGGCGTAATCCGGGTAGGGAAAGCACGGCGCGGCGACCACATTCGGGTAGAAGTGAGCCACAGTGATGTAGGCCACGCCCATCGCACAGAACTGGCGCAGGTTTGCCATGACCTCCTGTTTGATCTCGTCGTCCGCCTGTAGCTGAGCCGTGAGGTGATACTTCTGATATTTCGCTGCCCTTTTGCCAGCTCGGTCGCCCTGCAGACTGTGCGCGCCCTCCACAGCATGGATCAGGGCAATCGGCCCTTCGCCGCCCATGTCCCGGATCTCCTGCAGGCGCCGGAACGACCGCACGATCTCGACCAGACGGCGCTTGGTCGTGCTGGTTCGATTCATCTCCTCGGCGAAGCGGTTGTATTCGGCGACCTCCGTCTCAATCGCCGTCATCATGTTGAGGGTGGAGTCGAAGTATGACGGATTGATGTAGCGGCTGCTGATGCGGTTGATCAGCGGCAGGCGTGCCACAAAGCGCACGTTCCAGCGACCGCCCAGAATGGCGCGCAGGAAACTCACCTCAGGCACCACCGCGTTTGTCAGCACGACATCCGCACCGCCCGCCTGCAGCAAGGGAAACGCCGTGCGGAATTCAGACAGACTCGTCCCACGATAAGATCGAGAACTGGGCAGATCGTCTGGGTCGCGCTGGTTGGCTCGTCTGAACGATGGGAAGAAGGGCAGATATTTCAGCGGCGGGAAAAAGGACAGGAACGGGACCGGCGAAAAGTACGACGCTGGCATCGTTGGGTGTGCGTGCATATCGACGAAGAAGGCTTTTTGATGAAAACTCTCCCAATCGCGACTTTCGTGCTCGTCATTGCTAGCCATCATCCCCCTCCGCAAACTAGACTGAGACTGATCCGGGCAGGATGCCGAGATGCCCACGCCAATAAGTGGTGACGAAGATCTGATGCGGGTCCATCTGGTCGCGCAGCTGCATGAAGTCATCCCAGCGCGGATACAGCGCCTTCAACTCCGGCGCATTGTCCGGCAAGAACTTGCCCCAATGCGGCCGGAAGTCGAATTCTTCGAGCAGCTGCCAGAACTGCGGATAGAAGTCCGTCGCCGGATTGCCTTTGTTGAGCGGAAACCAGAACATGTCGTACTTGATCACGTCCTGGTGGTAAGCCGGGCTCATCCAGAAGGCATTGCTCGGTGTCGCATAGACTTCGACCGTGAAGGTGCCGACCTGCGTGACATCGTGATTGCGGAAGTGATCGCGAATTTTAGCCATGACCTCGTTCGCACTCGTGACGGGGATCCACAACTCGCTGAACTGGACGGGCACCAGGCTGTAGTCCACCCGGTTGTCCATCGGGATGCCGTCCCCCCAGTAGTCGTGAAAATGCTGTGGGCCTTTGACCGCCGAGGCCAGGAACAGGTTGACGATCACAGGGAACAAGGGCTTGAGGATGGCTACCGCAATCCTGCCCAGGAACGTCGATGGGCCGGGTGGATTCACGATCGAATACAGCCGGAAGAGCACCCCCGCCGCGATTTGAGACGGCCTCTCCGAACCGAAGATCGGCGCGAATTCAAGATACGGCTTCGGTTTGAAGTCGGGCGTCGCCGCGATCCGCTGCGCTTCCCAGACGAGGACCTTCTCGATGCCGTTCTGTGGCCACCACATGATGCGCCCGTACTCGGCCTGCTCAAAGAAGGACCCGGTCGACGGCCTGCCATCATCGTTCGGATCGAACAGGTTGATCGTGCAATTGGCGTAACCGCTCGTCGTTTCCATGCCCTTGATGTTGAAGGTGCCCATGCACTGGAACGTCACCGAAGTGATGATGCCGAGCAGGCCCATGGACACCCCAACGGCGTAGAATGGATCGTCCAGGTCGTTACTGCGATGGAAATCGTGCGGCGTTCCCGTGCCATCGATTACGCGGATGGTGACGATCGCGCTCAGCAGGGAGTGCTGCAGGGAGCCGCCGGACGAGCCGGTCGACAGGAAGCCACCCATCGTCTGATGGATGATGCCGCCCGTGATCGGCAGCGCCCAGCCACGCTGCTGAAGCTGGTAGATCAGGCTGTTTTCGAGCGTCGACGTGCCGGTCGGATCGACAGGGTCGACGCCGAAGTGACAGCCCGCCTGAACCGTCACCCGCATCTGCTGATCGTCGAAGGCGATGGCGTTCATCTGGTCGAGGATGATGTTGACGTCGGTATCCACGGCGGGGGGAGTCGCGAAGTCGCCGGTGTAGATGGCTGCGTTGACGGAAGAGTGCGCCGATCCCCGAACGCGCACCTTCAAGTGATTGGCAATCGCAAACTGGATGAGGCTAATGATCTCATCCTCGTTCTTCGGATGATAAAACCCATCTGACTGCCGCGTGACGGTTGTGGTTTCCACATCCAATGCTCCTTGCTTTCAGCCATCGAGCGATTCGCTTCGTCCTGGGCGGCTTGCCTTCGCCCATGAAAACCGGATTCGATGAGACACGGCGCGTTGAAACGACAGTGCCTGGTCAGTGCCTCTTCAAGCAGAGCAGAATGATTGTCGAAGATCATTATACTGGGGATCATAATTTCGCGTTGCCTTCCGTAACGCGCCGCACGAACGTGGGGTTGCGGCGAGTCTCAGGGGAACAGGCCCTGGAGACCGAAATCCAGAGACGAGTCACCATCTGCAAGCAGCGCGTTGATCCTACTTGCGCTTCGGCTCGCAGATGAGCGCCACCACGCCTGAACTGAACGACTTCGCTCGTACGAGCTTGAGCGTCGCCGCAGTGCCGTCGTGAAACAGACGCGCGCCTTTGCCCAGGATCACCGGGTAGACGAGTAGCCGGTAGCGGTCGACCAGCTTGTGCTGGAAACAGCTTTGGCGCGAAGGTGGCACTGCCATGTACGGTGATGTCGGTGCTATCCTGCGCCTTGAGGCTGCGGATGGCGTCACAATGTCGTCTTTGATCAGCACGAGTTGTTCCACTCGACCGTATCGAGCGTCGAGGAGCAGGGCAGGGCGATCGGATCAGTCGCCCATGCTGATGCCCAGGTTGCGGGCCGTTTCGACCCACGGATGGTCGATCGGCACGGTTTTCCGCTTGCCGACGACCTGTTCGAGCGGCACCGGCTCGGTCGAGTCACCGCGTGAGGCGACCATGACGCCGAAGATACCCTCATCGATGTAGCGCGCGCAGGCCGCGCCCAATCGCGTCGCGAGCAGGCGATCTGCCGGAGTGGGGATGCCGCCACGCTGCACATGGCCGAGGATCGTCACGCGCGACTCCAGGCCGGTGAGCGCCTCAAGCTGCTGCGTGAGCGTCTGCGTGCTGGTCATGCGCTCCGCTTCAAGCGCTTTGATTTCGGCCTTGGCCTTCTTGCTCTTGCCGTTCTTGCTGGCAACCTCCAGCCGTTCATTCAATTCCAGCGGCATAGCACCTTCCGAAACGGCGACGATGCTGAAGCCCTTGCCATCGCGCACACGTTGACGAATCGACGCGGCCACCTTTTCCACGTCGTAGGGGATTTCCGGGATCAGGATCACGTCCGCGCCGCCGGCGATGCCCGCGCCCAACGCCAGCCAGCCGGTGTTGTGGCCCATCACCTCGACCACGATGATGCGGTGATGGCTGTGTGCCGTGCTGTGCAGACGATCGATCGCCTCGGTCGCGATGGTCAGTGCGGTGTCGTAGCCGAAGGTGGCGTCGGTCATTGCCACGTCGTTGTCGATGGTCTTCGGCAGCGTAATGATGTTGAGGCCATTTTGCATCAGGTGATAGGCGTTCTTGACGGTGCCACCGCCACCGAGGCAGACCAGGACGTCGAGATGATGTTTGTTATAGGTTTCGACCATCACCTCCGTCATGTCGATCATCTTGTTGCCGATTGGCATCTTCTGCGGTTTATCGCGGCTCGTGCCCAGGATCGTCCCCCCGATGGTGAGGATGCCGGAGAGCGCCGCAGCATTCAGCGCCACCGTGCGGTTCTCCATCAGCCCGCGGAAGCCGTCGCGGAAGCCGATGACCTGCATCCCGTAGGCGTTCATGCCGGTCTTGCCCACGCCGCGGATGGCTGCGTTCAGACCCGGACTATCGCCGCCTGCCGTCAAGATGCCAATGAATTGAGCCACGATAAACTCTTTTCACTCATAATGTGCGGATGGTCATTGCAAATTAGTCTCTCCGAGGATTGTACCACCTCACGCTCACGCTCGCGCATTGCCGTCGCGGCGACCGACTACTTGAGCGTCATATACCCCGCACGCTCGCACTCGTCAAGCATCCGGCGGATGTCGTCGTAGTCGGCGTCGGTCACTGGCACGAAGCGGTCGATGAAGCCACGGTCGAGCATTTCTCGACCGGCTGGATCGCGATGGATCTCGGATAGGATGGCGCGGATGTCCTGCTTCATACTCTGGGGCAGGCGGCTGGCGGCGGCCAGAGGCTGGATGGTCGACGGGCCGAGCGTTTCAATCACGCGCAGTTGATCGGCAAGCTGCGGATGCTCGCGCAGTTCGACGGCCAGCACCTGCGCGTCGATGGCCGAGGCGTCGACCTCGTGCCTGCACACCCTCCGGATCGCCTTCTGGTGGAAGCCCGTCTCGATCACCGCGCCGAAGAATCCGTTTACCTCGCCCAGCTTGAGCAAGTGATAGCGCGTGATGCCGTAGCCGGATTGCGAGAGCGGCTCGTTGTAGGCCCACGAGGCCCCGCGCAGATCGGCGAAGGATCGAAACGGGCTGTCGCGATGGACGATCACGTCGGAGAAATAGATTGGGCGATCCTGAAACCGTTCACCCTGCAAGACCGGCGCGACCAGCGCCTCGATGGCCGACGGCTCGACGTGTGGGTGAGTGTGGAGCACGTAGGGCAGCCCGCAGATGAAGGCGAGATCGGCGTCGAGTACCTCGTGATAGTCCGTCCCCGTGGTCAGCACGATTTCACAGCCCAACCGACGACTCAACATGTCCATCATGAACTGGTAGACAGGCAGCATGTTCGGCGCGAGAAAGGTCAGAACTTGCAGGGTGCGCATGGGCAGGTGGTTACTCGCTGGCTGGATCGTCGCCTATGATAGCGCAGCCTCGTGCCCAACCGTCCGTAGGTCTCGCTCCGATTCTGTGCGATACTTCTGACTCGCGAACGCGAAGCACGCCGCGCGGCGTCACAGTTGGACGTCGTGCGCGCATCAAGAGTCGGAAACGAGACACTATGGCTGCAAACTCCCGTCCGCTGGCGGATCGCATCCGCCCGGCGACACTCGACGAATACATCGGCCAGTCGCACCTGATTGCGCCCGGCAAACCGATCTATCAGGCGATCAAGGCCAACCGCGTCCCAAGCATGATCTTCTGGGGGCCGCCCGGCGTCGGCAAGACGACGCTGGCGCGCATCATCGCGCACGAAACGGGCCGCCGCTTCTACGAGCTGTCCGCCGTTTCGGCCAGCAAGGATGACGTGCGCAAGATCGTCGAGCAAGCGCGCAAAGAGCAAGCGGGTGCCCCTCGCGATCTGTTCAACATGAACCAGACGGAAGACGACAAACCGGCCACGCCGATCCTGTTCCTGGACGAGATCCACCGTTTCAACAAGGCGCAGCAAGATTTTCTGCTGCCGTACGTCGAGGATGGTACCGTCGTGCTGATCGGCGCGACGACGGAGAATCCGAGCTTCGAGGTCATCTCGGCGCTGTTGTCTCGTGCGCGGGTCTTCACGCTGGGGTCACTCACGGAGGCCGAGGTCGAGCAGGTGATTCGGCGCGGTGTCGACGATCTGGACGCGACGATTGAGGACGAGGGGCTGGGCTATCTCGTTCGCTTTGCCGATGGTGACGCGCGGCAGGCGCTCAATCTGATCGAAGGAGCGGTCACACTCTACGGCAAGACGATCACGGTCGATCATCTGCGTGAGGCGCTGCAATCGCGTCACCTACGCTACGACAAGCAGGCCGAAGAGCACTACAACACCATCAGCGCCTTCATCAAGAGCATGCGTGCCAGCAATCCCGATGCCGCGCTCTACTACCTGGCGCGGATGGTCAGCGCCGGGGAAGACCCCAAGTTCATCGCCCGGCGTATGGTCATCTTCGCCAGCGAAGACGTCGGCAATGCCGATCCGAATGCGCTGGCCGTCGCCAACAACGTCTTTCGCGCGGTGGAGACGATTGGCTTTCCTGAATGCACGCTCAATCTGTCGCAGGGCGTCATCTATCTGGCTTGCGCGCCGAAGGATCGCTCGGCGACCGATGCGATCGGGCAGGCGATGGCGGACGTCGATACGCACGGCGCGCTGCCGATCCCGCTCAAGCTGCGCAATGCCCCAACCGGCCTGATGAAAGACCTCGGTTACGGCAAAGGTTACGAGATGTACGACGAGGGCGATCTGCTGCCGGAAGCGCTCAAGGGCAAGCACTATTACACGCCGCCGAATCGCGGCTGAGCGACCTTGACACCTACCGTAGCGCGCCCGTATAATGCCTCTCAATGTCGTCACCAGCGCAGCCTATCGGCGCGCCTAGGACTGCCAAGGAGATCATCATGGGTCCACTTCCTACCAGAAAAACGTCGCGCCGTAAGACCGCTACCCGCCGTGCACACGATGCACACGAACTCAAGCACCTCGTCCGCTGCGATACCTGCGGCGAATACAAGGTCGCCCATCGCGCGTGCCCCAAGTGCGGCACCTACAACGGCCGCACCGTGATCGACACCAAAGAAGATTAGTCGACACAAGACACACCACGTCATCATGAAGACCGGGCTACGACAGCCCGGTCTTTTTGTTCCCAACGCCCCGCCTGCGGTATAGTTCACCCCGTTGACGATCTGCAAAACGAGAGTCGATTCTGCTCATGATCAACTGGTCACAAACCGCTTTTGTATTCCCCGGTCAGGGTTCCCAGGTCGTCGGGATGGGCAAGGATGTTGCCGAAGCCTACCCCGTCGCCCGCGAGGCTTTCGAAGAGGCTGATTCGGTGCTCGGTTACGCGCTGTCCAGCCTGTGCTTCGATGGCCCGGAAGCTGACCTGAACGACACGTATTACACCCAACCCGCGCTTTATGTGTGCAGCCTGGCGATTTTGCGGGCGCTGCAATCGCGCGTGCCGGTCGTGCGTCCCGCTGCGCTGGCCGGGCACAGCCTGGGCGAGTTGACCGCGCTTGCCGCCGCCGGTGTCTTCGGCTTTGCCGAGGGCCTGCAGTTGGTGCAAACTCGCGGCCGCCTGATGCGCGATGCGGGCACGCGCTCGCCCGGCGCGATGGCGGCGCTGCTCGGCCTGGATGCGCCGCAAGTGCGCGAGCTATGCGAACGGGCCAGCGCCGAATCCGGAGGCGTTCTGGTGCTCGCCAACGATAACTGCCCAGGCCAGATCGTGATCTCCGGCGAGTCGGCGGCCATCGATCATGCCATAAGCATCGCCAAGGACGCGGGCGCGCGCCGCGCCATCAAGCTGGCGGTCAGCATCGCGTCGCACTCGCCGTTGATGGCTTCGGCGGCAGCGGACTTCGCCCAGGCGCTCAGCCAGGTCGATTTCCAGGAGCCTGCGGTACCGGTTTACGGCAACGTGATCGCTGCGCCGCTGACGACCGGGGACGCCATCCACCAGGAACTGGCGGATCAGCTCACGCACTCGGTGCGCTGGACCGAATCGATCCAGGCGATGGTCGCTGCCGGGCTGGACACGTTTGTCGAAGTCGGTCCTAAGGACGTCTTGACCGGGATGATCCGGCGCATCGACGCGAACGCGGCGACGACGAATCTCAATAGCGCAGAAAATCTCGACACCTTTATCCAATCCTTTGCTTGAACCCTATGATCGGTCGCCTGCCGCGCATCGCTGTCCTGCTGCTGCTTGCCACATTGGTGAGCTGCGCGCCGGACGCGTTTGACGGCGGCGGCCGCATGCTCACAGCCAACGAGGTCGTGATCGGTCTCTCGGCGGCGCTGACCGGCAGCGGCATCGGCCCGCTCGGTGTCGACATTCTGCGCGGGGCGGAACTGGCCGTCGCCGAGCGCCCAATGCTCGACGTGGCGGGCTATTCATTCCCCGTCCGGCTCGAAACGCAGGACGATCTGTGCTCGCCGGAGGGTGGGCAGGCCGCCGCCAACCGCTTTGTGGCCGATCCGCAAGTCGCGGCCGTCGTCGGGCCGATGTGTTCGAGCGGCTGCCGCGCCGCCGCGCCGATTTTCGATGCGGCGGGCTTCACGACCATCAGCCCAAGCTGCACCAACAGCGATCTGACCTCTGGGGCGTTCGAGAGCTTCAATCGGATGGTCGTCAGCGATGGCGTCCAGGGCGTCGTCGCGGCGGACTACATCTACGAGACGCTCGGCGTCACGCGCATCGCCACACTGCACGACGGCAGCCCCTACGGCGAAGATCTCGTGCGCAAGGTGGCGGCGCGTTTCACCGAGTTGGGCGGTTTCGTCGTCGCGCAGGACGCCATCAACGTCGGCGATGACGACTTCCGCGCGCTGCTCGAAGACATCGGGCGCGAGTCGCCGGAACTGATCTACTTCGCCGGGTTCGCGCTCGAAGGCGCACGGCTGAGCGAACAGCGCTTCGACGCCCGCCTTGAACGCGTGATCTTCATGGGCGCGGATGGCATCGACACGCAGGACTTCATCTATTTCGCTGGGGAGGCTGCGGACGGCGTCTACGCTTCCACCTCGATCCCCGTGCTCGATGAGGCATTCGACAATTTCCTGGCGCGCTACGTCGAGGTTTACGGCGAAGCGCCTCCCGGCCCTTACCACGCCAATGCTTACGACGCGACGGAGCTTCTGCTCGACGGCATCGCCAGCGTGGCGACCGTCACGCCGGATGGCCTGCTGCAGGTGGATCGTGCGGCGCTCGCCAGCTACGTGCGCACTGTGCGCGATCGCCAGGGCCTGACTGGCACTATCAACGCCCTGGGCAACGGCGAAATGCTGGCGACGGCGGACATTGCCATCGTCCGCGTCGAGGATGACCGTTTCAGGCAAGTCGCTATTGGCAGGGTGCGCGAAAACAACGTCATGATCACACAGGTGGATGCGCCGTGACCGAGCAGCCCGAAGCCATCGCTTCCTCGTCACGCGGGCAGCCGGGCGCCTTCGTACGCAGTTGGCGTGATATCCGGCGCAATCCGCTGCCGCTGTTCGGTTGGCTGCTGTTCATCCTGCTGCTGTTTGCAGCCCTGCGCAATCTGTTGCCGCTCGGCCAGCAGACCGCCGAGTATTCGCCGGAGCAGTTCTTGCGCCAGATCATTTTCGGCCTGGCGCAGGGCAGCATCTACGCCATGCTCGCGCTCGGCTACACGATGGTCTACAGCGTACTGTCGATCCTGCACTTCGCCCATGGCGAGGTCTTCATGACCGGGGCTTATGCCGGGTATTTCGTGCTGAATGCCGCGGCGCGTATGGGAGCACTGGCGACCAATCCGCTGTTGTCGGTCTTGTTCACGTTGGCGGCGGGAATGGTGGCGTCGGTGATCGCGGCGCTGCTGCTGGAGCGCTTTGTCTATCGCCCCGTACGCGATACACCGCCGGTCGTGTCGTTGATCGTGGCCGTCGGCGCTTCGCTGGTATTACAGCAGGGCTTCATCCGCCTGTTTGGGGAGGCGGCGCGCCGTTACCCGACCGTCAATCTGTACGCGTTTCCTTATTTGTTTCCGTCCTTCGGCTGCGATGCCAGCGGCACCGTCTGTCGCGGGATTGATTTGCTCGATGGCCGCTACGACGTCTCGTTCCTGGGCTTCAACCTGCGCTTGCTGCCGATTCATGCGGTTGTCTTTGCGGCGGCGCTGGCGTTCATGCTTGCCCTGTGGTTCTACGTGTCGCGCACGAGCGCCGGGCGAGCAATGCGCGCCGTCGCCGAAGATCGCAGTGTCGCCATCCTGATGGGGGTCGACGCCAACCGCGTGATCGTGCGCGTGTTCGCACTCGGCGGGCTGCTGGCGGGCGCGGCAGGCGTGCTCTATGCCTTCTACAATCACCAGGTCTCGCCTCTGATCGGTTTCTCGCCCGGTATCAAAGGCTTGACGGCCGCGGCGCTCGGCGGATTGGGCAATGTGCCCGGCGCTATGCTCGGCGGTCTGCTGCTCGGCATCGTCGAGTCTGTTGCGCCGTCGCTGCTCGGCCTGTCGGCGCAGCTCAAGGACGTGATCATCTTCGGCATTCTGGTGCTCGTGTTGCTCTTTCGTCCCGGCGGCGTCCTGGGCGAGAGCGTGGCGGAAAAGCGTGGTTAGCTGATGTGGCGCACGATCATCAACACCGCACTCATGGCGCTGGCACTGGTGCTGCTGCTGGCCTTGATGGGCGTCTTCGAGTCATTCGCCGGGCACGATCTCGTCGCCGATCGCATCAACGTCAACACCGGGCTGCTGGCCGTGCTCATGATCGGCACCGGCTACTGGGCGGTGCTGCGAACCGGCCACAAGTCGCTGACATTGGGCATGGCACAGGGGGCGGTCGCCGGGCTGATCGTCGGCACCGGGCTGGCCGCGCTCACCGTGCTTGAGCGGGCCGTCGACCTGCGCCTGATTTTCCCCAACTATGCCCGGTCGCTGTTTGCCGCTCTGGAAGTGGATGGCCTGCCCATTGCCGGGCTGCTGCTGGTCATCATCGGCGCGGCGTTGGGCGGCTGGCTGGCCTGTGCCCGACCGCGCATGCGGACGGTCGTCATCGTTGGACTGCTGCTGACGGCGATCGTCTCGTTGGCGGGCGAACGGCTGCGCACGATGCTCGCTTTTGCCGATGCGCTCGTGCTGGTGGCTGCGGTGCTTTCCGGCGTATTCGTGAGCATGGCGCTCGGCGTGCGCCGCCTGAGCATGGCGATGCTCGTGAGCGGCCTGAATGGCGCGGCCATCGCCGTCGCCGTGATCCTGGTCGCGCTCGGCGGCGGCCTGGGGCCAGCGGGGATTCTGCGCCTGGGGCAGGTCGAGCCGGTGCTGGTCGGCTTCGCGCAGACGTCACCGGCCGTGCTCATCCTCGTCCTGGCCTTTCTCGGCGCGTATGGCGGACTGCTGCGCAACCTGCCACGCCGCAGCTACTACGTGCTGCAATACGGCATGGCGCTGATCTTTGTGATCGGGTTTTCCAGCACGCAGCCGCGCTGGAACGCGTGGAGTGCCCTGGTCGCGCTGGTGGTCTTCTTGTTCGTCTCCTGGCACACGTCCCATCAGGCGGAGATTTCCGAGAGGCATTACGTCGAATTGAGCAGCCAGGCCCAGCGCGTCGTCCGGGCGGCCTTTTACGCGTTGGCGTTCTTCGGCCTGCTGACTCTGCCGCTGTTCGTCGGGCAGTTCGGGACCAACACGCTCAATCTGGTCGGACTCTATCTCCTGCTCAGCATCGGCCTGCGCATCGTCCTCGATAACGTCGGCCTGTTCAACCTGGGGATCGTCGCCTTCTTCGCTTTGGGCGCCTACACCATCGGCATCCTGACGACGCCCAACATGCTAACCTGCGGGGGTGCGCTGCCGCTCACGCCAGGTGCGTGCACAGGTGTCCTGACCTTCTGGCAGGCGCTGCCGCTGACACTCGTCGTCTGCGCTGTGTTCGGCGTGCTGTTCGCCGTGCCGCTCGTCAACCTGCGCGGCGATTACGTGGCGATTGTCACGCTGGCCGTTGGCGAGGTGATCCGGCTGGTGCTGCGCGCCGATGATTTCCACCCGCTCTTCGGCGCCGCACAGGGCATCCCCAGTATCCCGCGCCCGATCGTCGATCTGCCGATGCTCGGCCCCAGCGTGCAGCTTCGCTTCGACCGCGAAGGCGCGCTCTACTACCTGATCCTGATCGCCATCGTCGTCGCCGTGATCGCCGCTTCGCGCCTTCGTAACTCTCGCATCGGGCGGGCCTGGCGGGCGATCCGTGCCGACAAGCGGGCCGCGCAAACGCTCGGTATCGACATCGGGCGTTCTTACGTCACCGCATTTGCGGCAAGCGCCGTCATCGCCGGGCTGGCGGGCGCGCTGTTTGCCGTGCGCCTGTACGGCGCGTATCCGGATAGCTTCACCTTCCAGGTCGCGATCATCGCGCTCGGCCTTGTGATCACGGGGCTGGGGCGCATCATGGCGCTGGTGATCGCGACGCTCGCCCTGATCGGCCTGCCGGAGTTCGTCCCCGAACTGGCGGATTATCGTCTGCTGATCCTGGGCATCGCCATTGTCGTGGCCATGCGCTTCGTCACGCGCACGTGGAGGTCGCCGGCGCTATGAGTGAGATGCTGCTCCAGATCCGCGGGCTGATGAAGCGCTTTGACGGCCTCACGGCACTGCGCTGGGTCGATCTCGACGTGCCGGAGCGCGCCATCTACGGCATCATCGGCCCCAACGGCGCGGGCAAATCGACGCTGTTTGACTGTATTCACGGTGTCGCGCTGCCGGACGAGGGCGATATTCACTTCCAGGGGCGCAGCCTCGTCGGCCTGTCGATGGATCGTGTGGCGCGGGCCGGAGTCGCGCGCACCTATCAGACGGTGCACCTGTTCGACGGCATGACCGTGCTCGATCAGGTGCTGGTCGGCAGGCACGTGCGCATGAAGTCGGGCGTGCTCGGCGCACTGCTGCGCACGGGCGGTGTGCGCAGCGAGGAGCGCCGGGCGATCGCCTTCGCGCGCCAACTGCTGGATCTGGTCGGCCTGACCGACATGGAAGAGCAGATGCCGCAGACGCTGCCGCACGCCGCGCAGCGCCGCCTGGAGATCGCGCGGGCGCTGGCGAGCGAACCGACATTGCTGCTGCTTGACGAACCGGCAGCGGGCGTCGACGAGATGGAAACGATCATCCTGATCGACCTGATCCGCCGGATTCGCGACGAGCTGGGCGTGACCATCCTCCTGGTCGAGCACGATATGTCGGTCATCATGCCGATCTCGGATTACGTCGCCGTGCTCGACTATGGGCAGAAGATCGCGGATGGGCTGCCGGGCGCGGTGCAGGCCGATCCGCGGGTGATCGAGGCGTTCCTGGGCGGATCGCCGGATTTGCAGTTTCGCTTATGAGGGAGGCTAGACGGCTGCCGTGAACTTGTTGGACGTGCGCGACCTGTTTGCTTACCGTGGCACTGTGCTCGCCGTCAAAGGCGTTTCGCTCGCCGTGGGGCAGGGCGAAATTATCGCTCTGCTCGGCGGCAATGGCGCGGGCAAGTCGACTCTGCTGCATGCCATCAGCGGCTTGATCGCGCCGGTCTCCGGCCAGGTAGTGTTCGCGGGCGAATCGCTTTTGAACGTCGCGCCGCATCAACGCGTACACGCCGGGCTGGTGCTGGCGCCGCAGGGACGGCGGATCTTCGCGCGCATGTCTGTCTACGAGAACCTGCTCATGGGCGCCCACGGCCAGCGCGACCGCCAGCTCATCCGCGAGCGCATGACCACCGTCGTTGGGCGCTTTCCGCGCCTGGGGGAACGCTTTCGCCAGTTCGCGGGCACGCTCTCCGGCGGCGAGCAGCAGATGCTGGTCATGGCGCGCGCGCTGATGACACAGCCGAGACTGCTGCTGCTTGACGAGCCATCGCTCGGCCTCGCCCCGGCGCTCACGCACGAGATCTACGACGTGATCCGCACGCTGCCGCAAGAAGGCATCAGCGTCTTGCTTGCCGATCAGAATTCACATCTGGCACTGTCGATTGCGGGGCGTGGCTATATCATGCGCAATGGCATCATCATTCGCGAGGGCAATTCACCGCAGCTCCAGCGGGATAGCGCCATCGCCGAAGCCTTCCTGGGCAACCGGGGGCGGCCCGGTTGAGCCGCCGCCCGCCACGTCGCTTAACGCTGCCTGCCCGTCAGCCGCAGGATGAACAGGAACAGATTGACAACCAGCGCGATGACGAGGCCGATCACAGCCATCAAGACAATGCCGCGATACTTCGTCAGATCGACTTGCGTGGTGAAGCCAATGACCGACATCACGGCGAACAGCGCTGCCGTGCTGACGAATGCGCCCGCGATCGACGGCAGGTCGTAGATCAGGAAGATCACCGAGAAGACGAACCCGGTGATGGCCGAGTAGACCATGAACAGCACGGTTGCGACGCTGGGCGACATGCGATTGAGCGCCGCACTAAAGCCGATGGCGATGCCGATTTGAGCCACGAGCAGCAGCAAGAATGTGCCGCGGTTGATGTATTGGGCGAAAACCTCGATGTTGGTTGATACGGTCCAGGCGATCACAGAGGTCGCTAGCAGGCCGAAGAACATCCAGATGTAGACCCAGGACAGGACAGGGCGCACAACCGAATAGGGAATATCCGCTTCGATTGGCTGATTCTTAAGCAGATCAGACATGGACATTGAAAAGACTCCTTCTTCTTCCTGCCATGCCTGATCATACGCCTGATTCTCATAGATGCCACACCCCAATCTGCGGGCGTGCCTAGCCTTCCAGTGCCTTCAAGCCTTCGAACAGCCGGTCGACCGCGCCCTGCGTCACTTCCGGCGTCTGCGCATAGGAGAAGCGAATCCAGTTGGCGCCCGCGTCGGAGAAATAGACGCCCGGCACGACGGCGACGCCGAACTTCTCGCCCAGGTGCATGAGCAGTTCTTCTGAGTCCTTCAGGCCGCCGCTCTGGATGTACCGCGTGCAGTCGATGAAGGCATAGTAGCCGTCGCCCATGATGTGCGGGATGCCGAAGCTTTCGAGCGCGCTGCGCAGGACACGGCGGCTCTCCCTGGTCGGCTCGACGATGCTGGCGCAGGCGTTCTCGTAGCCCATTTCGTAGGCCGCGATCGCGACCGCCTGAGAGTAGTAGGCCGGGATGACGCCGTGCGATGCCTGGCTGGTGATGTACTTGACGACGGCTTTGCCTGCCAGCAGATGCGCACTGCGGATGTTCGAGGCGCCCAGGCTCTTGGTCAGACCATCGAGGAAGATCAGACGCTCGCGCTCTTCCGGCGTGAAGGCCTTGAGCACGACGTTGATGTCGGACGGGCCGCCATCCGTCACCCAGTGATACATCCAGTCGAACAACACGTAGCCAAAGCCCGCGTCGAGCGCCGTCTTTGCCAGCGTGATCTGCTCGTCGAGCGGCAGCGTGCGCCCCGTGGGGTTATCCGGCGAAGTCAGCACCATCCCGGCGATGCCGCGCCCCTCTTTGGCGGCGTATTCGGCACAGGCGCGAATGCCTTCGGGTGTGTAACGCCAGCCTTCTTCGGCGCGTCCGGGCGCGAGCATCACGTTCAGACCGACGGCATATGGCCCCCAGTTGTAGCTGATCCAGGGCACGCGCGAGACGACCAGCGCGTCGCCGATCTCTTTGCTGCGGGTGCCGATCATCGCGCCGTAGGCTTTTTGCAGGCCATCACGCCCGCCCTGCACAAAGACGATGTTTTCCGGGCCCCAGCCGGTCTCCGGGTCGAGATGCCAGTAATGCTCGGCAGCAGCCTTGCGGAATTGCGCTGTGCCCCAGGGCTGGTCGTAAGAACTGCCGTGTTCAAGCTGAAGCTCAAGCGCGCGGCGCAGGATCGCTTCCGGCACGCCGGGCAGGCTGGCGCCGCCATCGCCCTGCGACGCATCGTAGGTCACGGCGTCGTCGCCGTGGGTCGCCCGGTAAGCCTTGAGCGCATCGCGAATCAGGAACATACGCGAAGGTGGAATGTCCATCATCGTCGCGGGATAGTGATTGACCGGCACGCGGTTTTCCGGCGGCACCACGAACTGCGGGATGTCAGCGATCAATGCGGGATTCTCTACTACCAAGGTTACCCTCCTTTGATGGGACATAAAAAAAGCACCCCGTTTGGGGTGCTGTATCAACACATACTGTGCAAGACGCGACGACCCCGCTACGTGGTTCCTTTACGAGTGCGATCAGTGGTAGTCGTCTTATTATTGCGCATCACAGCGCTTCCTGTATCCAGTGCCGATGACGCCATAGATTGTTCAATAGTAACAGATCCACGTCAATGCGCAAGCACTTCGAATCCAGGTGCCTTTCGTTTGTGCAGCTTGCCCAGGTTCACTCGACGGTGACGCTCTTGGCCAGGTTGCGCGGCTGGTCGACATCGGCACCGCGGCGCACCGCCACGTCGTAGGCCAGCAGTTGCAGCGCCACGACCGAGAGCACCGGCGCCAGCAGCGGCGACGTCTCCGGCAGATAAAGGACGTGATCGGCTTTCGTCTGGATGACCGTGTCGCCCTCGGTCGCCAGGGCGATGACGATGGCGTCGCGCGCCTTCGCCTGCTCGATCTGGCTCAGCATCTTGTCGTAGACCTTATCCTTGAGCGCGATGGCGACGACCGGCATCTGCTCGTCGATCAGGGCGATCGGGCCGTGCTTCATCTCACCGGCGGGGTAGCCCTCGGCGTGGATGTAACTGATCTCTTTGAGCTTGAGCGCGCCCTCCAGCGCAATCGGGTAGTTGATGCCGCGCCCCAGGTAGAGGAAGTTCGTGTACGAGTAGACCTGATGCGCCAGTTCACGGATAGCGCCTTCGAGTTCGAGCGTGCGCCCAACGAGATCGGGCAGGCGGGCGAGTGCCTGTGCATGAATCCTGATCGCGTCCGGCGCTAACTTGCCGCGAAGCTGCCCCAGATACAACGCCAGCAGATACTGGTCGACGACGCTGGTCGTAAAAGCCTTGGTCGATGCGACGCCAATCTCCGGCCCGGCGTTCATCGAGATGTAGCCGTCGGCGATGCGCATCGCCTGGCTGCCGACCGCGTTGACGATGCTCCAAACGAGCGCGCCTTTGTCGCGCGCCTCTTCCATGGCGGCCAACGTGTCGACCGTCTCGCCGCTCTGCGTGATCGCGAGCACGGCGGTCGTTTCGTCCAGGATCGGGTCGCGGTAACGGTATTCACTGCCGTAATCGACCTCCACGTTGAGCCGCGCCAGTTGTTCGATGAAGAACTTGCCGATCAGCCCGCTGTAGTAGCTGGTGCCGCAGGCGACGGTCACCACGCGTTCGATCTGTTGTGCCCGCTCAGCCGTCAGATTGAGCGACGGCAGCACAACCTGGCTGTTCTCAAAATCGACGCGTCCGCCGATGGTATCGGTGATGCTGCGCGCCTGGTCGAAGATCTCCTTCTGCATGAAGTGCTTGAACTCGCCTTTGACGGCGCTGATCGGATCGTACGGGATCGATTGCGGTAGTGCGTGGACGGACTGGCCGCCGAGCGTCTGGATCTCGTAGCTGTCGCGCTTGACGATGGCCATCTGTCGGCTTTCCAGGAACAGCATGTGATGCGTGTAGTCGAGGATGGCGGGGATGTCCGAGGCGATGAAGTGCTCGTGCTCACCCGTGCCGACGGCGATGCCGCCCGCATTGCCGATGCGCACGGCGACCAGCCGGTCGGGCTGGCGTCTGCTCATGACGACGATGGCGTGCGCGCCGCGCAGTTGCTGCACGGCCAATCGGGTCGCCTCGGCGACGTCGCCATGCGCGCCATTGCTGGCGAACTCCTCGATCAACTGGACGATCACCTCGGTGTCGGTATCCGACTTGAAGATGACGCCCTCTGCGCTCAATTCTTCACGCAGCTCGAGATAGTTTTCGACGATGCCGTTGTGCACGACGACGAATTCGCCGTTCATGCTCAGATGCGGATGCGCATTGCGCTCGACCGGCGCGCCGTGGGTTGCCCAGCGCGTGTGGCCGATGCCGATCGTGCCGCTGACCGGTTCGGCCTCGACACATTGGCGCAGATTGGCGAGCTTGCCCGCCTGCCGCCTCACTTGGATGACGTTATCCGCATACAGGGCGACGCCGACCGAATCGTAGCCTCGATACTCAAGGCGCTGCAATCCATCCAGGATGATCGGCACTGCATCACGAACGCCGACGTAACCGACGATACCACACATGGGAATCCTCCGTGATCGATCCAGATGACGACCGCTCAGGCAGTGTCCGGATCATAAATGGGGTATAGACTTCCACGTGCTCGCGGGTTTGTGCCGCCGGTTGCCCGACGGTTTTGACGGCGAACGTGCTTGTACGGAGGAAACAGAAGTAGGACGGTGGAAACGCCCTGGCGGCATCCGCTGATCTCTCGATTTTCGCCCACCTCGCGATGAGCAACCGCCACCTCGTCACCCGGCAGCCCAAGTGGCCGGGCCTTGCGCTGTCTGTTCCTGTGTGAGACGACCCCCTTTCGACACGCTGATATTAGCTGGTTCTGAAGCGGATGACAAACCTCAGGCGGGTGCGCCCAGGAACTCGATGTGCTCGCTGGTCGCCTGGCTGAGATCGCTGTAGACCCCGCGCAGCGCCGGATCGGGAATGGTGCTGGCGAGCTGGTACATCGCTTCTTCGCTCATGGCGCCCAATGTTTCACGCGGGATACGTTCGCCGTTGAGCTTGAAGCGAAAAGCGCGGCCAAACTTGACCGTCACGTGCGCACGGCGCAGGCGTTTCAGCTTGTGCATCCAGACCTCGGCGCCGCCGATACCCATCGGCACGATGACGGCGTTGGCTTTGGTCGCGATGTAGGCCAGCCCATCCTTCGGTCGCGATAGGCCTTCTGGATGGCGATGCCCTTCCGGAGCGATCAGGATTAGCTGGCCGCTTTTGACCAGCTCGATCGAGTTCATCAACGCTTTGCGATCGATTTCGCCCCGGTTGACGGAATACGCCCCCCACCAACGGATGAAGGGCGCCAGCACCGGGTTACGCATGTTCTCGATCTTCGTCATCGGCACGACGAATCGATGCGTGAGGGCGCCCATGCAGATGACCGGGTCGGCCAACGAAATGTGATTCATCATGATGATGGTTGGGCCGTCGGGCGGGATGTTGTCTTCGCCTTCGACCTGCACCCGCGCGAGCACGTGAAAGCCAATCGTGCGAATGGCGAAGCGGATCAGTCTGCGCTTCCAGGCGAATTCATCTTGCTTGGCGACGTATTCCTGCACCGACGCGGAGACGCTCATGGACGGGTTCCTCGCTTGCGTGGCGGACGCGAACTGCCTCCCGTTCGTCTTGAGCCGGGTTTGCGCGAGCCACCAGCTGGTGATGGCCGTCGACCTTTGCCGCCGTCGTCACGGCGCTTGCCGGAGGTCGCCGGACGTCTGCGCGCCGGGCGTTCCGGCGCTGAAGTGCCCTTGTCCTCGTACTCGTGGCGGGCATAACGGCGCTGCCGTTCTGAGCGAACGTCGTCGTCCTTGCCGGTGCCGCGCGGTGTTTCGACCGGCAGTGGTTCGGGCTTCTTGCCCTCGCTGCGAGCGGCCTTCAGCATGGCCGCGCGCTTGCGGATGAGCTTGAGCGCCGGCGACGGAGTCTTGAGCAGGTTGATCTCCGGGTCGGTCAGCGTGCGCCATTCATTCGGCTTCAGGCTGCCCAACTCCAGGCACCCGATCGCTCTGCGCGTCAGCCGCTTGACCGGATGGCCCAGGATCGCGCCAATGCGGCGGATCTGGCGCTTCTTGCCTTCGGTCATTGTGACCTGCAGCACCGTCTCTTTTGCGTCGCCACGGATGACGTCGATCTGGCACGGCGCGGTGCGCCCCTCTTCGAGATAAACGCCGTTCTGCCATTTCTCCAGCGTTTCGGTCCTCGGCAGGCCTTCGACCAGTACACGATACGTCTTCGTGTGTTTGTAGCGCGGGTGCGAAAGGCGCTGGGCCAGTTCGCCATCGTTGGTCAGGACGACCAGACCCTCGCTGTCGGCGTCGAGCCGCCCGATCGAGAACAGGTGGCCTTCGTGTGGGATGAGCTGTAACACGGTCTTGCGGTTGTCGTCCGCGCGCTGCGTCGGGCTGGTCAGCATGTTACGCGGCTTATGCACGGCGTAGTAGACGCGCGCTTCCGGCGAGTTCAGGCGCGTGCCATCGACCTCGACCACGTCGGCGCTCAAATCGGCCTGATCGCCGAGCTGGGCCGTTTTGCCGTTGACGCGCACACGTCCGGCGCGAATCAAGTCTTCGCTGGCGCGCCGGGAGGCAATGCCCGACATCGCCATCAGTTTCTGGAGACGTTCTTTCATCGAGTTCCAAATCTCTGCTTTGTGACGCTCCATTATACGAGATCGCGTCAACGAGTTAAATCGTGGTTCCTGGTGCGCGTTATTCTGACTTATCCGGCTCGATCAAGTGTGTGCCCGTCAGCGCTTCGTAGACGGTGATGATGGCGCTGTTGTCGAGTTCCTCGTGGCCCATTTCGAGCATGGCGGTGAACAACTGCTGGATGACGGCGGTCATCGGCAGCGGAATGCCGTAGGTCTTGGCCGTGTCCAGGACGATGCCCAGATCTTTGTGCTGCATGTAGGCTTTGAAGCCAGGCCCTCGATTGCCCGCGAACAGTCGCGGCGGCTTGACGTCCATCGACCACATCTGCGCCGCGCCGCCCTTAATGGCCGCGATCACGCGCACGGGATCGACGCCGGATTTCTGCGCCGTGATCAGCGCCTCAGCCAGCGCAACCATCTGCGCGCCGGTGATGATCTGGTTGCAGACCTTGGCCGTCTGGCCCGCACCGCTATCTCCGACCAGCACCCAGGCTTTGCCCATCGCCTGGAACAGCGGCACCGTCTTCTCGAACGCCGCTTCCGGGCCGCCGACCATGATCGTCAACGTGCCGTCACGTGCGCCGACATCGCCGCCGCTGACCGGCGCATCGAGCGCGGCGACGCCAACCTCGGCCAGCCGCTCCGCCAGCATGCGGGCCGTCTCCGGCTTGATCGTGCTGTTGTCGACGTAGATCAGGCCCTCGTGCGCGCCCTCGATGATGCCATTCTCGCCGAGTACGGCCGCCTCGACATCGGGGGAGTCGGGTAGATTGGTGAAGACGTACTCGACCTGCTCTGCCACTTCGCGCGGCGTCGCTGCGGCTTTCGCACCCAGGGCGACCATCGCCTCGACCTTGCCCTGGCTCCGATTGTGGACGACCAGTTCGTGCCCGGCCTTGATCAGGTTGCGGACGATGCCGCCGCCCATAATGCCCAATCCGATATAGCCGACTTTTGCCATGACGCTGCTCCGATCCGATGATTTCGACGCATCCGGTCGATGATCCGCTTAAGGCGTCATAGGATACCAGAAATGACGCCCGATCCTGTCATGTTTGCCGGCAAAGATTTGTCCGGTGTGCCGCTAGTTCTTTTGTGTGACGCGGAACTGGAGCGGGCTGCCGATCATCAGACGCGTTTGCGCTTGCAGCGTCGGGAAGGCGACCAGGAACAGCGTCAGCACCGGCAGCAGTGGGAAGCTGAGCACCGTCAGCAGGCGCTCGCCGGTCGTGTATGGCTTCGGCCTGGGCGGGCGCGCAATCACGTCCTGGTACCAGAAGACGATGCCCAGGATCGAGACGAGCGTCAGCGAGACGTTGAGCAGCGCGAACGTCGGGTTGGAGAAACCTTCGCTGAACATCTCGGTGAATAATTCTGGATGCACCAGATACGGCAGCTGCGACCCCGCCGTGAGAATGATCCAGCCCGCACCGGCCAGAAGGATGTCGTGGGCGATGCGGAACAAGAGGCGGAAGGCGGGCGGGAACTCCATCTCCGGGTGTTCCAGCATCTTGGCGATCATGTAGCCGACTTCTTTGCTGCCCCAGGCATGGCGCAGCGTCTGCGAGTAGCGGTTGCGGAAGGCTTGCCAGAGCGTATCGCCACCGGCGGCCTGCGCCAGGAAGGGCAGGAAAGTCCGTTCGAGCTTGACCCCGCCGTTGCGCGCGAAGTAGGCCTTGATGTACATGTGCCACTCGTCGGCGATCACGTCCGAGTCCCAGTAGCCGCTCGTATCGAGCAGGCGCAGGCTGAGCGAGTAGGACGACATCGGCATCGGCGTCCACCAGGGCGACGCGAGGTAGGCCAGTTCGAAGGCGCCGGAATAGGCGTTGACCAGCCGCAGCAGCGGGTTGATGTCCCAGATGTTGCCGTGATAGCGGATCGGCCCCTGCCAGAAGCGCAGATGACGCTGCGGATTGAGTGCGAACTGGCAGGTCAGCATGGCGAACTGGTTCTCGTGCCACATCGTATCCGCGTCCATGGTTGTCACGACGATGTGGTCGATGTCGTAGCCCATGTCGTCGACCAGTTGGCGCTTGACCCAGCGCGACGCCCAGGCCTCGTTGGCGGACTTGCACTGCATCTCTCCCGGCAGGCCACGCGGATGCACCGTGTAAAACAGATTGGCGAACTGGCCGCGGAATTCGCGGGTCAGTTGGGCGGCTTTTTCGGCGCAGTTGTCTTCGGCGGCTTCCATCGCCAGCACGATGGTTATGCTGCGGCGCGCCTGATATTGCGCGGCCAGGCTTTGCAGGGTGCAGCGCAGCACCTCAAGCGGCTCTTTGTAGTTGGGGATGATGACGACGTGATGGACGGAATCCCAGGGGAGGCTGTCTGCCTCGACATGGGCTTCGTATTCCGCGCGCCAGTCGATCTGCTTCCACAATTTGATCTTGCGCAGGCCGATCACGTTGAAGATCCCGGCCAGCAGAAAGCGGAAGGCCGAGTAGAAACCGACCACGGCGGCGATCAGGAGCAGGATGCGCGGGTAGGTGAATGAGAGGACGACACAGCCGAGGAGGGCCAGCCAGGCCAGATAGCCCGGAATCCCGTCGAGAACGCGCTCCGGAATGGCGGGTGGCGGCGTTCCGGCCCAGATCGACTGCCCAACGCCAAGCTGCACGTTGTTGCGACGACTGCCCGATGATTGATACGGCACGATCTACCTGCTGCTCACGTTACGATGAAAGCATAGCACAGTCACGATTGTCGACCAATGGATGCTCATTCGGTTCGTGGTGCGGCAGCCTGCTTGGTGCCCTTGACGCCCTTCAGCCCGCGCGCCGCGGTCACGCTGACGAGGCTCGTCTGGTAATTGTAGGTGTTGCGCCGCTTGTCCGCCTGCGCATCCTGCGCCAGCTTGACCAGCTTTTCGACCACGTCGCGCGGCGACATGCCCAGTTCTTGCCACAGGTAGAAGGCCAGCGAGCCGGGCATCGTGTTGATTTCGTTCAGATAGATTTCGCCGCTGTCCGGCTTGACCAGGAAATCGATCCGCGCCGTACCGTGCCCGTCGATGGCCTGGAAGGCGCGCACGGCCAGCTCCTGGATGTCCTTCGTCAGTTCGTCAGTCAGCGGCGCGGGGATGATGCGCTCGGCACTCTTCATGCCTTCGCCGCCATGCAGATACTTGGCTTCGAAGCTGAGGAATTCTTCCCAGGAGACCGGTTGCTCCAGCACCGATGCGTCGACGGCGCTGTCACGTCCCATCACCGCGCAGTTGATCTCGACGCCGCCGGTGAAGGCTGCCTCGACCAGCACGCGGCGGTCGAAACTGCTGGCGATGTCGATGTGGCGCCGCAATGCCGCTTCGTCGTCGGCGCGGGCGATGCCGATGCTGCTGCCGAGCGTCGCCGGTTTGACGAAGACGGGGAACTGGAGCACCGACTGGATGTGCGCGACGACGTTATCCGGCGCTTGCTCCCATTCGGCCCGTGTGAATGACACGGCGTCGAGCACGGGCACGCTGTGCTGGCGCAGCACGACCTTGCTCGTGATCTTGTCGTTTGCCAGTGCGGACGCGAGCACGCCGCAGCCGGTGTAGGCGATGTCCGCCAGTTCGCACAAGCCCTGTACGGTGCCATCTTCGCCGTGTGTGCCATGCAGCGCCGGGAAGATCACGTCCAGGCGTTTGATCTGGCTCTTGCCGAACAGCCCGGAGGGCAGCGGATTGACGATAAGGCCGTGGTGATTGACGTTGGGGGAGAGGATGACTTCCTGTACGCCGGGCAATTGGGGGATGTCTTGCTCGAAGCTCTTCAGGTCGTTCAAGACGTCGCCGGTGTACCACTTGCCATCCCGGTCGATGTAGATCGGGACGACTTCGAACCGCTCGCCGTCAAACGCGCGCATGACCTGGTGCCCGGTCACGATCGATACGTCATGCTCGACGCTGCGCCCTCCAAAGAGCACACCGACGGTGGTCATCCGTTTAGAACTCATAATGCAATTGTCGCTCCTCGAACTGGCTGCGCTACGCCTTCAGACGCGCCGCAGGGCGCTCGGATAAGCGATCTACCAGTTGCTTGATCCGTGGGTCGGCTTTGTCACCGGCCATCTCAAGATACTGCTGGTAGCTTTGCTTCGCCTCTTCCGCTTGCCCGACCTGCAGCAACGACGCTCCCAGACCGGCGTACGCTTCGGCAAATGTCGGCTCGTAGCGTATCGCCTGCCGGTAGTCGGCCAGCGCGCGCAAATAGTCTGCGAGGTAATAGTAATTGCTCGCGCGCTCAAAATAAATAGCCGGGTCGTGCGGCACCAGCGCCAGAGCATAGGTCAGGTCGTCGATGGCGCGTTCGAAGCTGCCGAGCGCGCTGTGAGAACGCGCACGGTAATAGAGTGATAGGGGATCGCGCACGTCGAGCAGCAGCGTTTGATCGAGATCGAGCACCGCGCGCTCGTGGTTATCCAGCGCGGCAAAGGCGATGGCGCGCTGCTGGTAATACTGGGGGTAGAGGGGATTCATGTCGATCGCGGTGTTGAGGTCGTCAAGCGCCCGCTTGTACTTACCGGTCAGGTTGAAGACCATGCCACGGCGGAAATAGGCCATGTCGGACAGCGGATCGAGGCTCAAAGAGCGGTCGAGATCGACAAGTGCTGCGTCGTACTTACCGAGTTCAAGCTCAATAGCGCCGCGTTCTTGATGTGCGGCGGCGTGCTCCGGGTTGAGTTCGATGGCGGTTGAATAGTCTTTCAGCGCCAGATCAAGCTCACCCATGTTCGTGAAAGCGACGGCCCTGCTGACGAAATATTCGGCAAGGTCGACTTGAAATTGGGGCGTCATGCTTCTGCGGGCATCCACGTATGCGATAGCGTTTTGGCAACATTTCTATGTATTATGCAGGGCGCACCCTTTCGTCATGCTAAAAACTTACGCTTGCGAGGCTCACGATATAGATAATGACGATGATCAGGCTGCTGATCAGCCGCAGTGCATAGCCAATGGCGAACAGGCGCGCGGCTTGCTTCCCGGCGGCGATGGCGGGCGTGGCCCGACCATGGCGCAGATATTCGATCAAGAGCGCGCCTGCGACCGTGCCGATCAACGTGCCGAGCAGAGGGATCGGGATGAGGAAGGTTCCGGCCAGCCCGCCGACGAGCGCGCCCAACGACGAGGCGCACGTCAGCCCGCCGGTTTGCACGCCGAGCAGCGGCAGCCAGAAATCCGATAGCTGGCTGATGACCATGACGACCGTCATCGCGATCATGGCCGCGGGCGAGATGCGCTGAAAGCCGTCGATGGCCGCCGCCGCCAGCGCGATCAGCCAGACAACCAGCGAGCCGGGCATGATTGGGATCAGCGCGATGACGACGCCGAGCAGCATCAAGACGATAGTGACGGGTATGAACAGATTGGCGGCGATCTCTGGCAGGGTCATGGCGACCTCACGTCGAATACGTATCGGGCAGGTCGTTCAAGAAGAGCACCGTGTCGCCCGCTTGCAGGTGCGTCTGATACCAGTCTTGCGCCTCGCGCAGGCTGTCCATCACGTGGATGCGTTCGGCAGGGAAGCCCGCCTGGCGCAGCCCTTGCTCGATCGGCGCGGTCTGCTTCTGGCCGATCAGGATGACGTCGGTCGCGTGATCGGCGGCGATCTCGCCCAGCTTGCGGTTTTCCGTCTCCTGGAGCTGGCCCAGCTCGACCATGCCCGGCGTGATCAGCAGCTTTGTCTTCGAATCGTGCAGCGAGAGGGCGCGCAAAGCGCTGATGATGCCGACCGGATTGGCGCTGTAGGCATCGTTCAGGATCGTGATCCCCTGCGCTGTGGTCTTGCGCACGAGGCGTGCCTCGGCGGGTTGCAGCGTGCGGACGCGCCGGGCGACGTCGGCCAGGCTCATGCCCTCGTGGACGGCAACGGCGGTCGCCAGCAGGATGTTGGTGACGTTGTGGATGCCGAGCAGCGACGTCACGATGGCAGCCTGTTCGCCAGTCTGTGTGTCATGCACGGTGAAGCTCAGCCCGTCAAGCGTTTCGTCGACGGCGCTCGCCACGAAGCGCGGGCCTCCGGGTGGAACGTGCGCCGGGTGGGCCTCGCGGCTCACGGCGATGCGCGTTGATGGGTAATCGCGCTCGTACATCTCGCGCACGTACGGGTTATCCCAGTTGAAGACGGCGACGCCATCCACGGGCAGGCCCTTGATCAGCTCGTACTTGGCGCGGGCGACGTTTTCCAGGCTGCCGAAGCGCTCAAGATGCTGCGGCCCGACCTCGACCACGATCCCGATCCTCGGGTGAGTCAGGTCGCACAACTGCTCGATCTCGCCAGGGATGTAGGCGCCCATCTCGGCAATGAAGTATTCGACGCTGTAATCGTGCGCCAGGTCATTGTTGATGGCGAGGCAGACGCCCATCAGTGTGTTGTAGCTCTTGGGCGTGGCGTAGGTCTTGTAGCGCCCGTTGAGGATGTGCGCCAGGGCGTGTTTGGTGCTCGTCTTGCCGTAGCTGCCGGTGATGCCGATCACGACCGGGTCGATCTCGGCCAGGGCGACCCGTGCGCGCTGGACGAATTGGCGTCGCATGAACGCCTCGACCGGCATCATCAGCGCGTTGCCGAGCACGAGGGCAATTGGAGCGAGTGTGAACAGCAGCCAGCCCGCGACGGCGGTCAGCACAAAGCGCGCTTCGAGGAAACCGTCGATCTGCACGCGTCCCGCGAGCCAGAACAGGATGATACCCAGGATCAGCGCCACGACGAACGACGCACCGAGCAGCCGTTTGGCACGCGCTGTCGCGCGGAAGGCCTTCTTGACCTCGGTCACGCGCGCGGGGTAGGCCGCTGCAATGGCGGCCACAGCACCGATGATGAACATCAGGATGCCGTCGTCGGACTCGACCAGCATGAAGGTGAAGACGATCGCCGCAAGCAACGCGATCAGCGGACGATTTGGCAGCCAGCGTGCGCGCTCGCTCATCACCCAGCGCAGGTAGCGCCCGCTCATGTATTCTTCGATCTGGTAGTAATGCGCCTGCCGGTAGATGCGCCAGCAGCTTCCCGCCAGCCAGATCGCGGCGATGATCAGCAAGAAAACGTCAACCATAGAGTCCCGGCTCTCGTGCTCTAGTGCGTGAAGAAATAAACCATCGTGCGGGCCGTGTCGCTGAGCCGATCCAGGTAGCTGTAATGCCCCGCATCCTCGTAGACGATCAGCCCGGCGTCAGGGATCGTCTGCTCCAGCGTTTGTCCCTGCCAGAGCGGTGTGTCCTCGTCTTTGACGCCCCAGATCAGCAGCGTGGATGCCCTGATGCGCGCCGCATAGGGCAGCAAGTCTTCGCCGATGACCTTGACGAACGTCTCGCGCAGCACACCGGCGCTCTTGTAGTCCGCCGATCCGTAGCGTTCCACGTACCAATCGCGCAGGCTGTCGGCCAGCCCGCGCGCACCAATCCGGTAGAGCGTGTCGCGAATCGCTTTGTAGACGTTCAGGCGCAATTGACCACGGTGGTTGGGCCTGGGTGGCACGCCCGCGCTGTTGGCCAGCACGATCTTATCGACGCGATCCGCGCACTCCGCGCCGAGGACGAGGCTCAAGCGCCCGCCGAACGAATGGCCGAAGAAATGCGCTCGCTCGACGTCCACCGCATCCATGTAGTGGTTAACGAAGTTCGCATAGTCATGCACGCTCCAGGCGCCCGGTGGAGGTTCTGTCTGGCCGAAGCCGGGCAAATCCGGCACGAAGACGCGGAAGCCCTGCGCAGCCAGCCATGTCGCCAGCGGCGCAACCAGGTCTGCGTTCGCGCCCCAGCCATGCAGCGCGATCACGGATGTGCCTTGCTCGCCAAATACGATGTGCGCGGTGCGTAAGCCGTCCACCGTCAGGAACTGGCGTGGGGGAGTCGCGGTCGACATCTTAATCGAGGGAGATGTGTGCGCCGAGCGCCTGGATTTTGCTCAGCGCGTCGGCAAAGGTCTGCTCAATCGCCTGCGCACCGTCGATCACGGTCGTGCCCTCCGCAATCAACGCTGCGGCCAGCAGACCCAACCCGGCGCGCACGTCCGGCGTATCCATGTAGATGCCGCGCAGGGGCGTCTGGCCAACGACGATGGCGCGGTGCGGATCGCAGAGGACGATCTGTGCGCCCATCGCCTTGAGCTTATCGACGAACAACAGCCGGTTGCTGAACAGCTTCTCGTGGATCAACGACGTGCCGCGCGCCTGGGTCGCAATGACCGTGGCGATGGCGACCAGATCCGATGGGAAGGCGGGCCAGGGGCCGGTCTCAATCGAGGCGTCGACGTCTTCTTCACGGTTGGAGACGGTCAGGATGTCGTGCTTGGGGACGAACAGCGCCGTCTCATCCATGTCGAGCTGGATGCCGAGCCGCCGGTAGATCTTGTCCACCATGCGCAGATCGGCCATCTGGCAGCTTTCGATTTGCAGGCGTCCGCCGGTCAGGGCCGTAATCGCCGCCAGGCTGGCCGCCTCGATATGATCCGGGCGGATGGTCACGTCGGCGCCGCCAAGCTTTTCCGCGCCGTAGACGGTCAGCACGTTCGAGCCGATGCCGTCGATGCGCGCGCCCATCTGCACGAGCATGTGCGACAGCGCCTGCACGTGGGGCTCGCAGGCCGCGTTGTGGATCGTCGTCTGCTCGCCGAGGGTCGCCGCCAGCATCAACGTCAGGGCGGTCGCCGTGACGCTCGCCTGGGCCAGCAGGATGTCGCGCGTCTTCCACGTCTCGGCCTTGCATTCGACCGCGCCCTCGCTGTTGATCACGTCCAGGCCCAGGTCGCGCAGGGCTTCCAGGTGCGTGCGGATGCGGTTGAGCGGGAAGTCGACCTCGAAGCGCACATGCCGCCGGTGCAGCAGCAGCGGGGCGATGAACAGAATCGATCCAACGGAGGACTGTGTGTCCTCGGTCGTCAGCACACGCTTGAGCAAGGCGGCGGTCTCGACGCGCACGGTGTTGTCGTCCGCCCACGTCATCTGCGCGCCCAGCCGCTCGGCCAGCGCCGCCAGCGCATCGAACGTCGTCGTGCGCGGCACGTTGCGCAGCGTCATCGGTTGATCCGTCAGCAGCGATGCGGCCAGCAGCGCCAGCGCCGCGTTGACGTTGCCCGATGGTCGGTAGCTGCCGCTGAGTGGATGTTGTCCTTCGACGTGTATGCGCATAACGCTGCCTACTCCCGTTCACGGTTCGCGATTATACATGGGCGTCTGGGCGGGGTAAACTACCGGATAATGTTCGCCTGTCCTGTAAGTCTCCCCATGCCCAGAGCCTTCTTGATCTTTCTGCTGAGTTTGGTCGCCGCCGCCTGGCATTCCGCGCCATCGCCATTTGAGCCGATCACGGCGCACAATGTGGCCGGGCTGGCATCGGTCGACTACGTTGATCTGGCACCGCTGGCGGCAGAGATCGGCGAGATTTCCAATGGCTGGCTGACGCTGTCGTCCGATGGCGAACGCATGGCGTTGTTCAACGAGGCTAACGAGATCGTCGTGCTGACCACGGACGGCGCGCCGATTGACCGTTACGCTGTGTTCGATGCAGATGGCCGCGCCGCTTCGCCCATCGACGCCGTTTTCGATGCGGCAGGCACAAGGTTGGCGACGCTCCATGCGGCGGGAGGAGGCTATCGCATCAACCTGCGCGACTTGTCGACCGAGACTAGCGACGATGTATCACTCGATATCGAAGCGACTTTCGCACCGTCGAGCATGTGGTTCGACGCGGAGGATGGCTCATTGTGGGTCGAATTGATCGGCGAGTGTCCCGATCAAGCCGGTGACCCGGCATGGGAAACCACGCTCACGGATGGGCTCACGCTGCACTATGTCCTGTCGCCAGTCGATTGCGTTGCGGATGCCATTGTTCGTCTGGGCCGCATCGCGCCGCCCGATGCCGTGACCGTCTCATCCGGGGGTGATGTTTCGCTCGTGGATCTTCAGCAGCAGCAGCTGGTGACGTCTGTACCCGCCGGGCCCGCCGCCAATATCGGCCATCTCGACCCGACCGGGCATTACCTGGCGTGGCGCGCGGCGGACAATGGCGACATTCACCTGCTCGATTTTGTTGAGAGTGAAGATCGGCTCATTACTTCGCCCGGCGAAGGCTACATTCAAGCGCTGTTCGTCGGCAATCAGGGCGACACGATCGTCGCGGTCGATGTCGACTTTGAGCCGGTGGTCGTCGCCTGGGACGTGGCGAGCGGCCAGCGCATCGACCTGGGCGAATATCACAGCTGCGGCCGTTCTCCGGACGCGATCCGCATGAGCCGCGACGGCACGACGATTGCGATTGGCTGCGGCGCAAACATTGACATCTGGCGCATCACAAGTGAGGGATCATGAAGGCAGACGAGGTTCGGGAACTATTCAATTACAACGTGTGGGCGCATCAATAGGTCTGGGACTGTGTGATGCGGGCCGATGAGGCGATCTGGACGCGCTCGTCGGGCTATTCGCTGGATACGCTGCAAGCCCAATACGTGCACGTTCTCAGCGTCGATCAGCGCTGGTTCGGGCGCATCCGGCAGGTCGAGCTCCCGGCGCGCCTCGAAGCCGCCGCCTTCCCGACGCGCGCCAGCCTGTGGATGGCGTGGGAGGCGACACAGGCAGCGCACCGGGCTTATCTGGCGACGGCGACCGACGACGATATGACGCGCGTGCTCGAATTCGACATGCCACATCGCGGCGGCTGGAAGCGCCACCCGGCCTGGCAGATCCTCGCCCACGTCGTCAACCACGGCACCGATCACCGCGCGCAGATCCTGGCGACGCTGCACATGCTCGGCGCGCCGACGACGGAGCAGGACTTGATGTTCTACTGGTGGTCGCGCTAGTTGAGCGACGCCAGCGCCGACGCAATCTGCCCGGCGACCAGCGAGTTGTTGACCAGCAGCGAGATATTGGCCTCGCGTGACGTGCCTTCGGTCAGTTCCGCAACGCGCGCCAGCACGAACGGCGTGACTTTGGCGCCGTGGATGCCCTGCGCCTCGGCGTCTTTGGTCGCCTGGACGATGGCGTCCTCGGCGGCGTTGAGAGGCATCTCGTCTTCCTTGGGCACGGGCACGGCGAAGACGATGCCGTTGGTCGTGTCGAGGTCGCGCGCGGCGGCGATGACGGCGGCGGCTTCCTGGGCGTTGTCGACGCGCATGCTCAGCGGCAGGCCGCTGCTGTAGGTGTAGAAAGCGGGCAGGTTATCCGTGCCGTAGCCGATCACGGGCACACCTTGCGTTTCCAGCACTTCGAGCGTCAGCGGCAGATCGAGGATCGACTTGGCGCCGGAACAGACGACCGCGACCGGCGTACGGCCCAACTCGGTCAGGTCGGCGGAGATATCCTGCGGATGTCCTCGATGGACGCCGCCGATGCCGCCCGTCGCAAACACGGAGATGCCCGCCATATCGGCGACCATCATCGTCCCGGCGACGGTCGTCGCGCCGTACTCGCCGCGGGCGATGGCGATCGGCAGATCGCGGCGGCTGCACTTGCGCACGCCGCCTTCCGGCAGCTGCGCCAGATGATCGATTTGATCAGCCGTCAGGCCGACGGTGATGCAGCCTTCGAGGATGGCAATCGTCGCTGGAATCGCGCCACCCTGGCGTACGGCGTTTTCCATCGCCAGTGCGGTTTCGACGCTGAGCGGGTAGGGCAGACCATGCGTGATCAGAGTCGACTCGAGGGCGACGACGGGTTGGTGATTGTCGAGTGCTTCGCGGATGGCGGGGGCGAGTTCCAGATGCGGGTTCATAGCCTGTTTCACATTCCTGTGCTGAAGCGACATGCAGAGTTTAAACGGTCTGGTCGAGATACGGTATACTCAAGGTGATAATGACGGGAGATACCCTGTGTCGACGATTAACCCGGATATCGTGCTCAAAGAATCAGACCGTCGGCATCGCCGAGACGTGTTGATCACTATTGTACTACCGCTTGCGGGCGGGGTGCTGCTCATCGCCCTGGTCATGCTGCTGGTGATCCTGCTGCCACGCACTCAGCAGGTGTCACTGGTGGCCGACCTGACGATGACGGCGCTCATGTTATGCCCGCTCGCCCTGTGTCTGCTGCCGATCTCGCTCGGGCTGGTGACCGCTGCCGTCATGAGCGGGCGCCTGCACAAAGGCGCGAGTAAGCCGCTGCGCCGTGTCGAGGCCCTCTCGGTCGAAATGTCGAACCGAGCCGTCAGCATCGGCGAGCGCGCGTCAAAGCTGAGTATTCGCTTCAATGCAATCTTTGCGCCGCTGCTGGATTGGATTGAACGCGTGTTTGGAACCGGAGAACCCACGACGAACCCTGTGGAGGGCGAAGATAAATTATGAGTATCAGCGACGTGAAACCACCGACCAGTTCTCAAACGCAGACCTATGCGCTCGGCGCCGTCCTGGGGGCGGTTGCCGGGTTGCTGGCGGCAATGCTCTATTCGCGCGCGGCCGAGGAAGAGCGCCGCGCCGGTGGTGAGCCGCAGGGTATGCAGGCCGGGCAGATGATCACTATCGCTCTCGCGCTGCTTGGCATCATCCGCCAGGTCGCCGAGATGGGACGCCCCGATGGCAAAAAAGGCCGGCGCTAACGGCTGGCGTGGAGGTGACAAATGTGTGGACGTTTCGTGCTGGCGGTCAATCCCCAGCAGTTGACGCTTGAATTTGGCCTGGCGCATGCGCCGGCCGGTGCGTCCAACTACAACATTTCGCCAACTCAGAGCGTGCTCGCCATCACGAATGAAGAGCCGGACAGCGCAATTGAGCTGCGCTGGGGTCTGGTACCGTCGTGGGCGAAAGATCTTTCGATTGGCGCCAAGATGATTAATGCGCGCTCGGAGACGATCGAGGAAAAACCGGCCTTCCGCTCCGCCTTCAAGCGCCGCCGCTGCCTGATTCCGGCTAACGGCTTCTACGAATGGCGCAAGAACGACGACGGCTCTAAGACGCCGATGTACATCCATCTGGGCGACCGCGAGTTGTTCGCGTTTGCCGGGTTGTGGGAAGTCCGCCGCACGGACGAGGGCGAGGTGCTGCGCTCGTGCACGATCATCACGACCGGCGCCAACAGCTTCATGCAGTCGATCCACGACCGCATGCCGGTCATTCTGCATCAGGATGATTATGCGGACTGGCTGACGCCGGGCGATGCGAATGTCGCCGCGATGAAAGCGCTGCTGCGTCCTTATGAAGATGCGGCGATGACGGCCTATCCGGTATCGAAAGCGGTCAATCGTGCGGGGTACAGCTCGCCGGAGCTGATCCAGCCGCTGGCGTCCTGAGTGAGGCGGCGCTACTGGCCGCCCATGCGCTTGTCGATCACATCCTTGAACGGGTCGCGACCGGGCTTGATCAGCACTTCGCGGTTGCGCCCGCCGCCTTTGGCTTCGCCGATGACGCCCAGTTCTTCCATCAGGTCCATGATGCGCGCCGCGCGCGGGTAGCCGACGCCGAGCCGCCGCTGGATCAGCGACGCGGACGCTTCGCCTGCCTCGACGACGAGCGAGATCGCCTGCTCGAGCATCGGGTCGGTCTCGGCCAGGAATTCGCGCCGCGTCAGGCCGCGTTCCCACGGGCCAATCGTGATCGCTTCCATCTTGCCCGCTTCAACCTGCGTCTCCTGCCATTTGCGCCAGTAATCGACCACATTGCGCACCTCGTCATCAGAGACGAAGCAGCCCTGCAGACGACGTGGGAACGGCGAATCGGCGGGCTGGTAGAGCATGTCGCCGCGGCCCATCAACGTTTCCGCGCCGACCGAGTCGAGGATCACGCGCGAGTCGACGCCGGAGGCGACGGCGAACGAAATGCGCGACGGGAAGTTGGCTTTGATCAGGCCCGTGATCACGTCGACGCTGGGGCGCTGCGTTGCGACGACCAGGTGCATACCGACGGCGCGTGCCATCTGTGCCAGACGGGTGATCGTCTTTTCGGTTTCCTCTGGTCGCGACAGCATCAGGTCACCGATTTCGTCGACCATGATCACGATGTAGGGCAGGTATTCGTCTTTACGACGGCGGCCCAGGCGCGAATTGAAGATGTCGATGTTGCGCGCGGCGTTCTCTTCGAGCAGCTTGTAGCGCCGATCCATCTCGCGCGTGCACCAACGCAGCACGCCGATGATCCGCTCCTGATCGGTTTCGACCGGGCCGAGCAGATGGGGCAGGCCGTTGAAGCGGCTCAGCTCCACCATCTTCGGGTCGAGCATGATCAGCTTCATCAGGTCAGGCGTGTTCTCCAGCACGAGGGCGGTCGCCAGCGCGGCGATACAGACCGATTTGCCGGAGCCGGTCGTGCCCGCGATCAGTAAGTGCGGCATCTGTGCCAGGTCGATGCCGACCGGGGAGCCGGAAACGTCACGTCCCAGCGGCACGAACAGCGGCGATTTCTTCTTCGACGCCATCTCCTGATAGATCTTGCTCTCGTAGACCGAGCGCAGCGCGACGACGCTGGGGTTGCGGTTCGGCACTTCGATGCCGATGTAGCTGTGCCCCGGCACCGGCGTTTCCAGGCGCAGGCGGCGCGCCGAGAGCGCCAGCGCCAGGTCGCTTTGCAGCGAGGCGATCTTACTGATGCGCGTGCGCCCCTGGACGCTCTCGCCCTCTTTGGAGGCGACTTCACGGAATGGCTGCACGGCGAACTGGGTGACGGTCGGCCCGACCTTGACGTCGACCACGTCCACGTCGATGTCGAACTCGAGCAGCGTGTTTTCGATCAGCACGACGTTGGTGTTGATCTCGGTCTCGTCCGGCAGATTCATTTCGATGTCACGCATCAGTTCGAGCGGCGGCAGTTGGCTGGCGTCCCGCTTGATGTTGGCGCGCGTCTCCTTCATGCCCTCGACCGTGAAATAGCGCTTCATACGCCCGTCCGGACGTTCGACGACCAGCGGCTGGTTCTTGCCGCGCTTGCCCCTGATCTCGCCGATGTTGGCGGTGACAGGGCTTTCTTCGCGCTTGGTGAAGAGCGGATGCTGCGAAAGATCTTCGCCGTCCGGCTTGGGCGGTTCTATTTCCGGGTCCGGCAGCGCGCCCGGCCGCAGCGATGGCGGCAGGCTTGCCGGGTCAGGCCGGATGCGCAGGATCGTCTGCGTGACGATGCGGCGCGGGGGCGGCACGTCGACCGCTGTGGGTCGCGAGGCTGCGGCGGTGGCTGCGATGGCGATGGCTTTGCGCTCGGCGTGCAAATCGCGGATCTGGGCGATGCGCGCGCTGTTGGCATCGGCGAATTTGTGCAGGCGCGCACTCACGCTTCGGAGCGATTGTGCGAGCTGTTCGCGGCGGATGCCCGTGAACAACGCCAGCCCGAACAGCAGCAGAAGCGTGAAGACGACGGCGGCGACGACGTTGCCGAATAGATTGGCGACCAGGGCGCTGACTGCCCAGCCCAGGGCGCCGCCGCCCTGACCGGCGCGAGCCACAGTGCGCGGCTCAGTACCGCCGAAGATCAGGTGCAAGATCGCCAGCAGCGCGACGAAGATGATCTCCAGCGCCAGGATGCGGCTGGTCGGGAAGCGGATGACGATGCCGAGCTTGGGCACAAGCAGAATGATGCCGAGCACGAAAATGCCGCCGCTAATGAGCGCCGCGCCATAACCGAAGGCGGACGTCAGGGCAGTCGACCAGGCATTGGCAATCGTCGCATCCGACGACACGTTGAGCAGCGACAGGAACGAGACGATGCCGAAGACGATCAGGACGATCGCCGCGATTTCATCCGCCCACGGCGGGATCAGGTCGAGGATCGAGTCCCAGAACTCCGCCTTGATGGTGTAGCGCTCGATATTCTCCTGTCGAATAGGAGGACGCTGCTCTGGCGGCGCTTTCTTCGACCGGGAGCGGTTTTTGTTATTGCCGCCGCTGTTCAGTTTGTTGGCATGCGTCTGGCGTGCCACAAGTCGCAATACTCCCGCACCATCACGATACGTCCTGACCTATACATGACGAATCATAACATACTTGAACGCCCACCCGCGAAAAAGGTGAGCACGACCCTTGATTTCTACCCAAGGATAGAGTCGGATGCTGATGACGCAGCGTGGCCGTTTTGTTCCAGCGCACGCAGGCTCAGGCCCAGGCGGCGCGCATGCCCGTCGATGCTGAGGATACGTGCCCGAATCTGCTGGCCTTCGCTGACGACGTTGCGTGGGTGTAAGAAGTGCCCCTCGGCCAATTCGGATACGTGGATCAGGCCTTCGAGGCCTTCTTCGACGCGCGCAAAGGCGCCGAAATCGACCACGTTGGTGATCGTGCCCTCGACGACTTCGCCCACGCGATAGCGCAGGTGAACATCGCGCCAAGGGTCAGGATGCATCCGCTTCAAACTGAGCGCGATCCGCCCCAGCTCTGGATGGACTTCCAGCACCTGGGTCTCGACGACCTCACCGCGATCCAGGATGTCCGCGGGATGCCCCACGCGGCCCCAGCTCAGCTCGCTGATGTGGATCAGCCCTTCGAGGCCGCCCAGGTCGACAAAGGCGCCGAAATCACACAGGTTGGTGATGATGCCGGTAACATAATTGCCCGGCTGCAAATTCGCCAGCAGATCGGCACGTTCGCCGGGTTGTGCGCGGGCGGCGCGCTCGGAAAGAATCAAACGGTTTTGTTTTGCGTCCAACTCAATCACACGCAGGGTTAGCGGGTGGCCGATGCGCTCGGTCAGTGAGTTACGGCGCACGTTCGGGTGCGCATTGCCATTGAATTCGATCAACTGGCTGGCGGGCACGAAGCCACGCAGGCTCTGCCACTCCACCAGTAAGCCGCCGCGGTTGTAGCCGATGACCGGAAGTTCGATCACCTCGTCGGCATCCATGATCCGCTGCATGGCTTCCCAATCATCCTGGCTGGCGGTCGGTATGGTGGTTTGCGGCTTGCTGTCCACTTCGGCGGGTTGGTCATCCTGGCTGACCCAGTCCTCCTCGTGAAACACGTCCCCATCTTCTGCAAATTCCCCCTCTTCCAGAAGTGAGGCCCAGTATCCTTCTTCCAGTGGTTCTGGCTGCGAAGGATGCTCGCGACGTTGAATGCTAGCAGACATAATCGCTTCCCTCTGTCTATTACACTACAATAAGGTTTGGAACATTTGACCTATTTCTGAGGATTACATGAGCAATTTTGGCAAGTATAGCATTGTTCCCGGTTTCTCCATAGAGGATTACCGTACTTATTGCGATGGCGTCACCGAAGTGAGGCCATCGGGAATGATCGGTGAGGCGAAGAGATGATGGGGTCGAGCGTTATTGGGGTGGCTTGCGATGAGTAGCGGAATGAGCAGCAGAGTGTCAGGTTTGTGACTGGCGGGAGCGCTCCATATCCCAGAGCACATCGGCGATCATGTCGATGGCGAGCCGCTGTTTGCGGTAGAAGTCCGGCTCGCTCAGCGCCAGACGATGGGCGACTTCGCGCACTTTGAGGCCCTTCAGGTAGCGCAGTTCCAGGATGCTGTAGAGCGTCCATTCCGGGCTGAGCGGTTTGCGCTCACCCTCCGGTCGCAGCATGTCAATCGCTTCGGACAGCACTGCGCGCAAGGCATTGACGGCGTTGGAGTCGTTCGCTTCAAGCGCCGACTGGACGACCGAAAGCTCCAGCAGGCGGCTCTTGGTCAACCCTGGTCCGCCCCAATAATGGCGTAAAGCCGCGCGCACCTGGTCGTTGAATTGCTCGCGATCCTCGATGATCCGGTTCGTGGCCGGCAGGGACGGTGTGCGGCCCGGACGGAACTCGATCTCGACCGTGCTGCGGCGGTTGAGGTGAATCTGCGGCAGCAGGCCCTCCAGCGCGGCGTATAGTTCATTCTGCAGCGCCATGTCTTCAAGCGCCTGGGCTGCGCGGCGCGCAAACACGCCGAGCGTCGCCTGCTCATCTTCGCTCAGGTCGACGGTCTCTCCGCGCGCCTGAAAGCCCAACATGCCGATGGCCGAGCCGCCATTGGTGCGCCGCTGAGCTTCCAGGGGCACGAGCCAGTAGTCTTGCCACGATTGCGCCGGGGCGTCGCTCGTCTTCTGCGCCGCCAGCTTGCGCACCTGGGCGGCATTCTCGCTCAAAGCGGTCGTCTCAGGGGCATTTGGCCCGACTGCGCTCACCAGATCGATGCTGTTCTGGTTGAAGGCGGCGATGAAGGCCGTGTCGACGCGCAGATAATCGCACAATGAGGCGAGCGTGGCGTCGATCAGTTGAATCAGGTCGTTCTCCGTCAGCAGGCGTTCGCTCAAGTCTTGCAGTTTGGCCAGTTGATCGAATTCCTCATCGCCGTAGACGAGCCGCCGCTCCAGATACGGCAGGATGAGGGCGATCAGCCACTGCCAGAACAGGATGACGGCCACGATCGCGAACGGTGCGAACTGCTCGCCTTGTAGCCCAAGGATTTGACTCGTGGTATTGGTGAATATGTAGGTGCCCAGCGCCAGCATGCCCGTGATCGGGCCGCGCAGGATGAAGCGCAGCAGTTCGATCTTGACCGCACGATCCGGAATCGACGACCCGAAGAACGACAGCGGATAGGCGAGGAACAGCAGCAGCAAGATCACGCCGATGTTGGCGAGATTGACCAGCAGCAGACCCAGGAACGTGTACTCAGTGCCCGCGCCGAGCACGACCGAGAACGGGAACAGCCCGATCGCCGGCGTGACCAGTGCGAACTGAAGATAGCCCATGCGGCGGCGCGTGCTGCGCGTCAGGCAGCGCATGCGCGCGCGATGCACGTTGATGAAGGCGACGATCATCGCGACCAGGAAGTAGGCCATGTAGACCGGGAACAGCGGGCCTGCGCGCAAGCCGACTGCCTGCCCGGCATGAGTGATCTGGCTGCTGAGGATCACCGGGTCGACCAGAATGTTGGTGAAGGCGGCGGCGAGCAGGAACGCAGCGCTGATGCCGTAGAGGATGCGGGCGACACGGCGACGGCGTCCACGCGAGGGTAGGCCGGTGGTCGCCAGCAGCGCGTCCGAGAGATGGAAGACCGCCGCCGGGACGAAGGCGATGCCGACCCATTGGAGCCGGAGTGCCACTTCATGAGCGGCGACTCCCGGTTCTAGTGAGATGAAAACGTCGCCGATGTAGGCGATAGTCACGCAGCCGAGCACCACCGCGGATGTGCGGGCGACCCGGTTGCGTAAATTGCGTGTGACGTTGTAAAGCAGGATCGACGCCGCCAGGATGACAATCCCGGTTGCCAGCGTCTCGTTGAGCGAATCAAGTAGGAGTACAAACAAATCCACGCCCGTATCTCACGTTTAGCGGAGTGTTTGGCCGAAGAAGAGGGCCATATCCTGATTGTTGAAGTGCCGCTCATTGTATCCACAAAAAGCGAGTCCGGAAGCCTGACAAAACAAGATCCCGGGATAATTCTTGGTGTGCAAGGCGACCAGCATGCGCTCGGCGTCGCGTTCGCGCGCCCAGCGGCGGGCAATGTGCATCAGCCGGGCGCCGATCTTGTTGCGCCGGTAGGGGCGGTCGACCACGATGTCATGGACGAAGACGTGCTGCAAGCTGGGGTCGCTGCGCAGGGTCAGATAGCCGAGGATGTCGCCGCTGTCCTGGGTGGCCGCGACCAGGAAACCGTGCGTCTCCGGCAGCGCCAGGCGGATGCGGCGCTCATTGGCCGGGTAGGTCACGTCCATCGTGCGCGGCAGGCGCTCGGTCTGGAAGTTGATCTGATGATAGCTGGGGTCGTCGCGCTCGATGAAGACCTGCCACACATAGTCGGTCTCGTAGCTGTGGTCGAGCGCCATACACGCGGCAACATCACCTTCGAGGCCGTCGCGGATGAGGAAGTGCAAGCTGCTTGTCGACATAGGGTTATTCAAGCGAGATAAATTTCACCAAACGTGCCGCTCACGTAGATTTCCACCGGCTCCAGGCCGTAATCGGCGTTGCGCGCCACATAGTCGCCATCTTCCGATTGCGTGTAACGATTCACATCGGCGTGGATACCGGCAAAGGTTGACGCCTGTACGCGAATGATGGTGCGGTTTCCGGTGGGCGTGTAGACGTGGAGATCGCCGGTGGCGGAGCGCAGCATGAGCGGTTCGAAGGCCTCGCGCGGCGCCGTCATACGGATGTCGCCGATGCCGCTGGCGAGCACGACCTGGCGCACGATCACGCCGCTCAGGTCGACGGAGACCTGGCCGAGGCTCGTGCTGACGTAGACATCCCAGGGTAAATCCTTCGCCAGGCCGACATCCCAATCGCCAAACGACAGCCACGGCGTGGCGCTGCGTTTCATGCGCAGCATGGCGTGGGTATCGCTCAGGTCGAGCGCCGGTCGCGAATCCGCCGCGTACTGCCCGGCGGCAAGACGGCCTTCGCGGGCAAGATCGTGTACCTGGACATCGATCTCGCCCGCACTGATCTCAAGTGTGCCCGATTCGACGGTTCCACGGGTGATGCCGAAGGTGCGCACCTGGTTGGCATCGGTAATGTCACCCTGAAACAGGATGATCACACCACCGATGACCAGGAGCAGCGGCCACAATGTGGTGGCGTTGAAATCGCTCAGCAGCAGGAAGTTGCTCAGTAGGAGCAGGACACCGGCTGCCAGCGCCAGGAATGCCAGTAAATTGATGCCGCGTGATGATCGCGCACGCACCAGGGTTTACTCCTCGTAGAGGTAATCTCGGAGGATCAAATGTGCGGAAGACTGGCGCAAACGGTTGAGCGCCTGAGCTTCCAACTGGCGAACACGTTCGCGCGTCACGCCGATGGCCTGCCCGACCTCTTCCAGCGTATACACGCGCCCATCTTCCAGCCCGTAGCGAAGGCGCAGGATCTGCGCTTCGCGCGGCGGCAGACGGTCGAGCGACTTCTTCAAATGCTCCTGGAGCATGTTGGTCGCGACCTCTTCCGTCGGGGCAGGGCTGTTGACGTCTTCGACGAAATCGCCGAAGGTCGAATCGCCTTCGTCGTCGATCGGCGTTTCGAGGCTGATCGGACGGCGAGCGATCTCCATCAGGTTCTCGACCTTGTCCGGCGTCGTTTCCATTCCCTGCGCCAGCTCTTCAATCGACGGCTCACGCCCCAGCTCCTGAGTCAGTTGGAGCTGGATGCGGCGCATGCGATTGAGCTGATCGCCCATGTGAACGGGCACGCGAATCGTACGCCCCTGGTCGGCCACTGCGCGGCTGACCGCCTGGCGAATCCACCAGGTCGCATACGTGCTGAACTTGTGCCCGCGCTGATATTCGAACTTGTTCGTCGCGCGGATCAAACCGATATTGCCCTCCTGGATCAGATCCAGGAACGGCACACCGCGCCCGATGTATTTCTTGGCGACACTGATGACGAGCCGCGCGTTTGCGCGCACGAGATGTTCTTGCGCCTCTTCGCCGTCGGTGATCATGTCTTTCAATGTATACACGTCATCGAGCGGCAGTTCAGAGCCACGCGCTTCCAGCATTTCGCGGGCCATCTCGGCCTTTTCCATCCGCTTGGCCAGCGAAACTTCTTCCTCAGCCGTCAGCAGCGGGACCCGGCCCGCTTCCTTCAAGTAGAGACCAACCACGTCGTCGCTGTCGAGCGCGTGCTGATAACCGGCGTCGTCGATCAACTCGTCGTCGAACCAATCGAAGCTCAGCTCCTCTTCCTCGATCTCCGAAAGATCGACGTCGAAGCTGCCTTTGCGGGCACGACGCGAACCACCCGGCTCCAGGAAGTGATCGTCATCCTGCTCAGTGGGAGTCGCAATCTCGATGCCTGCGTCCATCAGTTCATCGATGATGTCATCCAGCAGCGCGACGTCGCGTTCGGCTTCGGGCAATGAGGAAAGGATCTCGTCAAAGCTGATTGTGCCTTGGCGCTGTGCTTTCTCTATCAGTTGCTTGCGGAGTTCGTCCTTGTTATTGACCATTTCTTTGAACATACGGTACACCACGTTAGACAACATTGAGACTATAACACGCAACGCGTGTTATGGCGTTAGATACAAGCTTACGTCTTTGATTAGTGACGTAGAGTGAGATGAACGGTGCGAAGAGCGATACCGAACACAATGCAATTTGGCATTGCAATCAAGTACAATACTCCGATTAAAGATTGATGTCAAGCAGTTGGCGGGGTCTCAACCTGAGCGACCAAAAATGCGATCGCGGCACGCTCTAGCAAGTACATTGAGGGTTGGTTGTCGACCAGCGCATAGACCCCGTTGCCAGACGGCGATATGCCCCCCACGACAACCCCATGCTGTGAGCCATCGACCAGGACGACCTGAATCAGAAGATTGCCCTCCGGGTCGAAACCGTATTCGCGCAGGTCGGGGTTACCTTCCATGCTGAAGATATTCTGCACCGGCAGCACGGCCACCGTCCGTGCGATCAGGTTGGCGATTTCCTGATCGAGCACGCCCGGCGTATCCGGCGCGGCCCACTGGCCACTTGCGTCACGCACAATTGTGAAGAAGCTATCGTTCTGCAGCTCTTGCAGGCGCACAGCCTGAATCTGGCCTTCGCTCAGGTCGGGGAAGACGCTCTCAAACGGCAGATCTTCCAGGCTGGGCGCTGCTGGCTCCTGAGACGGGCTGCGCAGCAGTGTGATCACCAGCAGGACAGCGAAGATCGCGGCCAGCACGAAGAAGGTGCGTCGTCCGTCGCTCATTGGCGTGTGCGCCTCGTCCAGACGAAGATCCCGGTCGCCAGCACGATGCCGGGGACGAGAAAGACGACGCCAAACAGCAGCGCGCTGTGCGTCGCCTGGTCGAGCGGGAAGAAGGGGACAACGCCCGTGATCTGCGGCTCGAAGGTGATGCTCTGTTCCAGCTTCGTCAGCCAGACGACGCCATCGGTGAACAGGATGCCGTTGCCCAGGTATTGGTCGACCATGCCATTGCTGACGAAGTCGCTGTCGCCGATGAGCAGGATGCGCCCGTTGGTCGCCTGATTCCAGGCCCAGCCCGCGATCGTCAGCGGCCCGCGGATGTCGACGCCATCGTCATAGCCGAAGGTGTTCGTCTGTCCCAGGCGTTGAAGATCGGTTTCGCCGTATGCGAGTTCCGACGTCAGCACCAGCTTGCCGTTGGCGATGTTGTCCGGCGCGCTGTCGATATTGACGTCGACGGCGCGCGCCAGCCGGAACAGCGCCGGATCGGTTTCCGGGTCGAAGCGGTCTGTTACGGTGCCCGTAAACACCGCGGCGCTGAAAATATCGAGGGCGGAGCGGTCGCTCGCGACCGGGTCGACAATGGCCGCGTCGAGCGCGCGAATGCCGAAATTCGCCCACAGATACTGGTTGAAGGCGCCATCCTGCTGCAAGAACGAATCCTCGTTGAACAGCACGTCGCTCATGATGAACAAGCCGCCGCCGCGGTTGAGATAGCGATCCAGGACGGCGATTTCCGCTTCCGTGTAATCGGTCAGCGGGCGCACGAGCAGCACGGCGGCGGCATCGGCGGGCACGTCACCGTTGGCTTCCGCCAGGGCGGTCGTATCGAGCGGCGCCGTGATCAGGCCGCTTTCCTGGACACCACCATGAATGCCGGATAGGCCCTCGGGCGTCGTGTCCATCGGGTCGCGCGCGCCGTGGCTGACGTCGAAGTAGACGGTGACTGTGCCGGAGATTTGCAGGCGCAGGATCGCCTCCGTCATGTCACGTTCCTGGCTGGTGCCGCGCGGGACACGCGCCAGCGTCGTCGTGTCGATGCTGCCATCGTCATTCAGAAATGAGATGTAGAGCGAGCCGTCTTGCGCGCCAAAGCTGGCCGCCACGGCGGGTGCTTCGTCCGGGTCGATGTATTGGCGCCGGATCAGGCCGTTCGTCTCCGTCTCGTATAGGCGGAAGAACTGGTCGTCAATCTCGCGCTGGAGCAGATTCAGCGATGAGTAGAAGCCTGTGATCTGGATCGGCCGGTTGATGCGATGGAGGATGTCTTTTGTCTCCAGGCTGAGCGTGAACTCCTCGCTCATCGTCAGGTCGAACGTGAGCGCCTGCTCGCGCACGAGCATGTAGGTCAGGGCGACGATCCCGGTCAGCAGCAGTGCCGAAAAGAAGGCCATGGTGCCGTAGCGCGCCTGACGCCCGGTGATAAAGGCGACGAAGTCGCGCGGCGTGAAGGCGGCCCAGGTCGCCACGCCAATCGCGGCGACGACAAAGGCGATGATGACCGGCGTCGATAGGCCAGTCCACACCAGACCGAGCACGGCGACGAGCAGCGCAAAGCCCGCGGCAAAACTGCCGGCCTGACCGACGCGCTGGCGCGTAATGACGACGTTTTGATTCTGCTGCATCTAGCGCCACCGGTTGGATTCGACGAGGCGAATCGTGATAAACAACATGACGACGATAATCCCCGCGAAGTAGACCACGTCCTCGGCATGGAGCAGCCCGTAGGCGAACGAGGTCGAAAAGTGGCCTTGCAGGGTTAATTCACGCAGGACGCGGGCGAAGTCGATGTTCGTGACGACCTGCCCGACGCGATCGCCAATCCAGAGCAGGAACAGGATAGCCGAGGCCAGGAAGGCCGCCACGATCTGGTTCTCCGTGATGGCCGAAAAGACCATGCCAACGGCCAGGCAGGCGCCACCGTAGAGCCAGATGCCCAGGTAAGCGCTGATGGCGTGGACGAGATCCGGCTGCGCGATGCCGATCAGGATGATCTGGTAGATGAACGTGATCGCGAGGATCAGCGTGAAGTACGCCCACGACCCCAGGAACTTGCCGACGACGATGCCGGTATCGCTGGCGGGCGACGTCAGCAGCAGTTCGAGCGTGCCTTCGCGTTTCTCCTCCGCCAGCAGGCGCATCGTCAGCAGCGGGGCGAAGAAGATCATCGCGAACGAGAGAAAGGTCGGGATGACGGATGGATCGGGCGGGCGCTGCCCCGCCGCATTATCCAGGTCGGTGATGAAAAGGATGCCGGTGATGATCAGGATGGCGAACGCGATCAAATAGGCATAGAGCGACGTGAAATAGCTGCCGATCTCGCGCTGGAAGACGGTGAAGACGCCGGGCATTGCCTAGGCCTCCCTGCCAATGATGTCGAGAAACATGTTTTCCAGCGTCATCATGACGGGGCGCATCTCCTGGATGTTGTAGCCTGCGCGGAGGGCCTTATCGATCAGTTCGGTGCGGATGTCCGCGCCCTTCTTGACGCGCACGTTGAAGCCCTCGCCGGATGCCTCGACCGCTTCGACGCCGGAGATCGAGCGCAGCAGCTTTTCGCCGCCGTCTCGCTTGCCGCCGAGCACGACGTACAGGTGCATCTCTGGCTGCAGCTTACGGCGCAGTTCCGCCGGTTTGCCCTGGGCAACGATGTGGCCTTTGTTGATGATGATCACGCGGTCGCAGACCTGCTCGGCTTCGGACAGGATGTGTGTGCTCAGGAGCACGGTGTGATCCTGCCCCAGCTTACGCACTTCATCACGGACTTCGATCACCTGCTGCGGGTCGATGCCGATGGTCGGCTCGTCCAGGATGACGACCGGCGGGTTGTGCACGAGCGCCTGCGCCAGTCCTAATCGCTGGCGCATCCCTTTGGATAGATTGCGGATCAGGGTGTTGCGGCGGTCGCTAAGCTGGACGCGTTCCAGCACTTGATCGGCTTGCGCGCGAGGGTTGGGCGCGCCGCGCAGCTTGGCCCAGAAGGCGACGTAGCCATGGACAGTCATATCGGGGTAGACGGGGACGCGTTCCGGCAGGTAGCCGACCTGGCCGCGCGCCTTGACCGAGTTGCGCATCACGTCGAACCCGGCGATGGTCGCGCTGCCGCCGTTCGGGGGCATGAAGCCGGTCAGGATGCGCATGGTCGTCGTTTTGCCTGCGCCATTCGGGCCGAGCAGCCCGACGATTTCCCCGGCGCCGGCCTTGAAGCTGATGTTGTCGACCGCCAGCCGTGTGCCGTAGCGTTTCGTCAGATGTTTGACTTCGATCATGCCAGTGGTCGCGTTCGTGTGCGTTCCAATGTTATCTGCATGGTAGGAGCGGAATGCGCGCGCGTCAAGGAAGGTTATGTTCGTAAATTGTCAATGCATTCGGCCCTCGATGGTTCGCACCAAGCCTGTTGACAATTGGGGCGGAAGCACATACACTCTCGTTGATGTTTACCCACAGTTTGAGTGTGTAAATCGTGATTGAATTTTCGCGTCGTCGTCGCAGCCGTCGCCCCCAGAACCTTGAGGTCTGGTTGGGAGTTTTGCGCTAGCGGCACGACAGCGGCCACATTGACGCAGACTAACCCCCTGACCTCGACAGACTGAGGCAGGGGGTTTTCATTTACAGCAATCGTCTACGATCTAGAGCAGGAGGGTGGTGGATGGAACAATCAGTGCGGGTTGGGGTCTATGGCGCTTCGGGCTATGCCGGGCTGGATCTGGTCGAAATCCTGGCGCGCCATCCCTACGTCGACCTCAAGTTTGCCGTCTCGAATACGTACGCCGGGCAGGCCGTGCCGCACACGAACCTGACCTACGCCAAGACGGACGCCGTCGCGCTGGCGGATGTCGATCTCGTCTTCCTGGCGCTGCCGCACGGCGTGTCCGCGCAGGTGGCGCACGAGGCGGTCGAGGCTGGCGTCGCCGTCATCGACCTGTCCGCCGATCTGCGCCTGGACACGGCGGAGTCGTATCAGGAATGGTACGGCCACGAGCATCCGTATCCTGAGATGCTCGACGCGCCCTATGGGCTGCCGGAAATCCACCGCGCCAGCATCCTGGGCAAGCGCGTCGTCGCCGCGCCCGGCTGCTACCCGACCACGACTCTCCTCGGCCTGTATCCCTTGCTCAAGCATGGCTGGCTCAAATCAAGCCGCCCGATCATCGTCGATGCCAAGTCCGGCGTCAGCGGGGCGGGGCGCGAGCCAAAACCGACCACGCACTTTGTTGAAGTCTTCGGCAACTTCTCGCCCTACAATCCGGGCCGCTCGCATCGCCACGTCGGCGAGATCGAGCAAGAGATCCACAAGCTGGACGATTCGGTCGGCACGCTCATCTTCACGCCGCATTTGCTGCCGGTCGACCGCGGCCTGATGGCGAGCATCTACGTTGAACTGAGCGAAGGCCACACCAGCGATCAGGCGCAGGAACTCTATGAAGAGACCTACTCGCAGGAGCCGCTGGTCGACGTGCTGCCGCCGAAAGCCCAGGCGACTCTGCGCCACGTCGTGCGCACCAACGGCGCGGCCATCAGCCTGACGCCGGTGACGCCGGAATATCTGCACATCACCAGCGTGACCGATAACCTGCGCAAGGGCGCCAGCGGCCAGGCAGTGCAGTGCTTCAATCTGATGTTCGGTTTCCCGGAGACGACGGCGCTCATCTAGGATGGGGTGATTTTGACGCTCGCAACCGACCTCTCGGTCATCTTCTTCGGTTTCATGGCTGCCGTTTCCTGGGGCAGCGGGGACTTCAGCGGCGGCGTGGCCGCGCGCCGGACGTCGGTCGCCTCTGTGCTGGCGATCTCGCATCCGGTCGGCCTCGGCCTGCTGCTGATCCTCGCGCGCATCAACGGCGAAACGACCATCGCACCGAACGATTGGATCTGGGGGCTGACGGCGGGTGTCGCTGGCGGCATCGCGCTGGCGCTGCTCTATCGTGGACTCGCGATCGGGCGCGCGGGGGTGGTTGCGCCGGTCACGTCGGTGATTGCGACGACGCTGCCGGTGATCGCGGGCATCACGACGCAGGGCTTCCCCGGCGAGCTCGCGCTGATCGGTTTCGCCCTGGCCCTCGCCAGCGTGCTGATGGTTTCGGCAAGCGACAAGCTCGATACGAGTGGGCTGCCGTACGCCTTCGGCGCCGGGCTGGGCTTTGGCATCTTCTTCATCATGATCGCGCAGGTCGAGAGCGAGGCGCTGTTCCTGCCGTTGGCGGTCGCTCGTCTGGCGTCGTCGTTGCTCATGATCGGCATCGCGCTGTCGACACGCCGCTTGATGCGCCCGCAGACGCCGTTCGCGTGGGGTGCGATCCTGGTGGCGGGCACGCTCGATGTATTTGGCAACATGTTCTTCTCGCTGGCGGAGCGCAGCGGACGGCTCGACGTCGCCGGGGTGCTGTCTTCGCTCTATCCCGCCGTGACGATCACGTGGGCGTTTTTCCTGCGCCACGAGCGGATCGGTCGCTGGCAGCTGGCCGGTATCGTCCTCGGCCTGGTGGCCGTGGCTTTAATCGCATTGTGAGGAGTAAGGGATGGGGTCGGTAGTCGTCAAAGTGAGTGGTCACGAACTCGATGATGCGCGCTTCCTGGCGGATTTCGCGTCGACGATTGCGGCGCTGACGGAGCCGACCATCGTCGTGCACGGCGGCGGGCGCGAGATCACCGAGCTGCAGCAGAAGATGGGCATCGAACCACGCTATGCCGACGGCCTGCGCATCACCGATGCGGACTCGCTGGCGTTGGTCGAGATGGTGCTCTGCGGTGTCGTCAACACGCGGCTCGTGCGTCTGCTGGTCAATTCCGGCGTCGATGCGCTCGGCATGAGCGGCGTCGACCGCGGCATCGTCCGCGCGACCAAGATGCAGCATCCCGACCATGACATGGGCTTCACGGGTGTGGTCGATGACGTGCGCGGCGACATCCTGCGCGAACTGCTGGCAGCGGGCATCACGCCGGTCATCGCGCCGATCTGCCTGGGCGACGACAGCGCCTACAACGTCAATGCGGATCACGTGGCCGGGGCCGTCGCCGCCGCGGTCGATGCGGATCGCGTCGTCTTCCTGACCAACGTGCCCGGCGTCCTCGTAGACGATGCCGTCGTGCCCTCGCTGACACCTTCAGCGTGTGAAGCCTTCATTAAAGATGGTACGATCTTTGGCGGCATGATTCCGAAGGTGCGCACGGCGCTATCCGCGCTGGATCACGGGGTCAAACATGCCGTTATCACGAATCTTGACGGGCTACGCATAGGAGGAGGAACGGTATTCCAGCGCGTGTAATTGTGGACATGCGGCGTGTCGGGTGAGTTGGAGGACACGGGGGTATGAGCGAGCCATCAGAGCAAGCGTTATACGACGAACTGGTGATGCTGATCGGCGAGCTGTATCGCGGTGAAGAAGGGGCGGAAATCGTCGAGGCGTTTCAGGCAAGCCTGAAATCGCACACCCAGGTGGACGAGCGAATGAGCATCCTGGCGCACTGGGTCGATTTCTACCGTCTGCGCAAATATCGCCGCGACCGCCAGCGCCGCCGCCCGACGTTTCGAGAGCGAACGACACCCTGCGCCGCCTGCGGTTATCCGGCCTCGCACCGGCATCACGTCTACGACGTGGCGACCCACGGTGAGAGCGAGCGGACGGTCGCCCTGTGCGCCAACTGTCACGAATTGCAGCATCTGATCTACAACGCGCTGGTCAACGAGAGCGATTACAGTCGAAAGCTCGTCAATCACATCATGTACAGCGAGCGGGTCGAACCCGCCACGGTCGAGCAGGTGCTCGAATACTGCCGGGCGACGATCCGTTACGAAGCGCAGCAGGGTTGGGTCACGGCTGATAAAGCCAGTGAAGAGTGGGTCGAGTTGACATTACGCTGGTCGGAATACCAGCGGCGAATGCGGAGTTCCGTGTGAGCATTACAGAGAGGTAGGGCCACGTGATCGATCTGAACTTGACAGATGAAGTGATCGGCTTGGAGAAGGAACATCTCGTCCAGTCTTATAAGCGGCCGCCGTTTGTGCTCGTCCGCGGCCAGGGGATGACGGTTTACGACGCGACCGGCAAAGCCTATCAGGATTGGGTCGCAGGCATCGCCGTCAATGCCCTCGGCTATGCTGAGCCGGGTATGGTCGATGCGATCCAGACGGCAGCGACCGGCTTGCTCCATACGAGCAATCTCTACTACACGGAACCTCAGGCGCGTCTGGCGGCGGCCATCTGCGAAAAGTCGTTTGCCGACCGCGTCTTCTTCACCAACAGCGGCACTGAAGCCAACGAAGGCGCGATCAAGTTCGTACGCAAGTATCACTATGATCGCGGCGATCACGATCGCAAAGAGATCGTCTGCTTCAGCGGTGCGTTCCACGGGCGCACGCTCGGCGCGCTCTCGCTGACGCCCAAGGATAAGTATCAGAAGCCGTTCGCACCGCTGATGCCCGGCGTCGTCGTGGCGGAGTTCAACGACGTCGCCAGCGCGGACGCGGCCATCACGGAACGGACGGCGGCGGTCATCGTCGAGCCGGTTCAGGGCGAGGGCGGCATCAACCCGGCGACCAACGAGTTCCTCAAGGCGCTGCGCCGCTTCTGCAATGAGCGCGGGGCGCTCTTGATCTTCGACGAGGTCCAGGCAGGCATGGGTCGTACGGGCACGTTGTGGTCGAGCGATCCGAGCGGCGTCACGCCGGATATCCAGGTGCTGGCCAAGGCGCTCGGCGGCGGGATGCCGATTGGCGCGATCCTCGCCACAGAGCAGGTCGCCGAACACATCCACCCCGGCGATCATGGCACGACTTACGCGGGTGGCCCCTTCATCACGGGTGTCGCCAGCTACGTGTTCGAGCGCATCAGCCAGCCGGAGTTCATCGCCCACGTGCGCGAGGTCGGCGATTATCTCCAGGAGCGCCTGCAAGAGATCAACAGCCCGCTCGTGAAAGAAGTGCGCGGTCGCGGCTTGATGGTCGGCCTGGAGCTGACGGTCGAGGTTGCGCCCATCATTGAAGCGGGGTATCAACACGGGCTGCTCATGGTCAACGCTGGGACGAACGTGATTCGCTTTGTGCCGCCGCTGATCGCCGAAAAGCAGGATGTTGACACCCTGATCGAGCGGCTGACGGATATTCTTGCCACCACAGGAGCCACAGTTTAATGACGGATGTACTGTCTCATATTGACGGGGTGCCGGGGTTCAAGGTTGCGGGGGTTCACGCCGGTCTGAAAGACGACGTGGCGCTCGATTTCGCCTTGATTGTCAGCGACAGCCCGTGCACCGTCGCCGGTGTGTTCACGACCAACCAGGTCAAATCCGCCCATGTCCTGGTCGACATGGAGCGCCTGCAAAAGAAACGCACCGGCTATCGCGCCGTCGCCGTCAATACCAAGTGCGCCAATGCCTGCACCGGCCAGCAGGGCATCGACAATGCGCTGCAGATGGCGCGTTGGGTCGCCGAGAAGGTCGGTTGCGCTGAAGATGAAGTCCTCGTTATGTCGACAGGCGTCATCGGCACCCAACTGCCGATGGACAAGATCAAGCGCGGCATCGAGCTGGCGTCGGAGAAGCTGGACGCCGGCCAGGACGCCTGGAAGCGCACCGCCGAAGCCATCATGACGACGGACACGCGTCCGAAGCTGGCCTCGTTGAAGTCCGAGGACAGCTACACCATCGCCGGGATCGCCAAGGGCGCGGGCATGATCGCGCCCAACATGGCGACGATGCTCGGCCTGGTCGTGACCGATGCGGCGCTGCCGGAAGCGGATATTCTGCCCGCGCTGCAGAAAGCCAGCGATCGTTCGTTCAACTGCATCTCAGTCGATGGCGACACCAGCACCAACGATACCGTGCTGCTGCTCTCCACCGGCAAGGTTGCGGCGACTGACATCGACGCGCCCTTGGAAGCGGTCTGCCGCAGCTTGGCGCAGGGCGTCGTCCGCGATGGCGAGGGCGCCAGCAAGTTCATCACGATTCAGGTCTTCGGCGCCGAAAGCGACGCGACCGCCAAAGCCATCGCCAACACGATCGCCATTTCGCCGCTGGTCAAGACGGCCTTCTACGGTGGCGACGCCAACTGGGGCCGGATCATGATGGCGGCGGGGCGCGCGGGCGTGGCGCTCGACCCCAAGAATGTGAAGCTGTGGGTCGCGGGTGGCGAGGTCGAGCGGCGCGAGCTGCTGCTCTTTTCCGACGGGATGCCGACCGACTATTCCGAGGAACGCGCGACCGCTATCATGCACGAGCCGTCGATCTACGTGACGCTCGACTGCGGCCAGGGCAAGGGCCACGCCGTCGTCTGGACGTGCGACCTGAGCCACGACTACGTCTCGATCAACGGCCATTACCGCAGCTAGATGCTGCACAGCATTCGACATGTAGGGCGGTCACATTTGCCGCCCGGTACTGAGCGATAGGAGCAAGAGCGATAGTGAAACCAGGCTTGCTTGCACTTGAAGATGGGCGAACGTTCGCCGGGTTGGGTTTCGGCGCTGAGGGCGTACAGACGGGCGAGATCGTCTTCAACACGTCGATGACCGGCTACCAGGAGATCCTGACCGATCCGTCGTATCACAAGCAGATTGTGACGATGACCGCGCCGCACATCGGCAACACGGGCATCAACCCGGAAGATGTCGAGTCGGAGCGTGTCTGGGTGGCGGGTTTCGTCGTCCGCGCCTTAAGCCCTGTCGTCAGCAACTGGCGCAGCCAGATCGACCTGTACGAGTACCTGCGCGATCAGGGCATCATCGGCCTGACCGGTGTCGCGACGCGCTCGCTCGTCCGCCACATCCGCGAGAAGGGGGCGATGCGTGCTGCCATCGCGCACGGCGATGCCGCTCAGGATGCCGCGGCCCTGGTCGAGGTTGCGCGCAGTTCGCCGGATATGAGCGGCGCCAACCTGGTCGACGACGTGACCTGCGCCGAGCCGTACAACTGGACGCAGATGAGCGATTCAGCCTGGTATTCGCAGCATCACTACGATGGAGAAGGGCCGCTGATCGTCGCCTACGATACCGGCATCAAGCGAAACATCTTGCGCATGATGACGGATCGCGGTCTGCGCGTGACGGTGGTGCCCGCGCATACGACCGCGGATGAAGTGCTGGCGATGAAACCGGCGGGCGTCTTCCTCAGCAATGGGCCGGGCGACCCCGCCGCTGTCACTTACATGATCGACAGCGTGCACGACCTGCTCGGCAAGACGCCGATCTTCGGCATCTGCCTGGGGCATCAGATTCTGGCGCTCGCGCTCGGCGGCAAGACGGAAAAGATGCGCTTTGGGCATCGCGGGGGCAATCAGCCGGTCAAGAACCTGCTGACCGGCGTGGTCGAAATCAGCGCGCACAACCACGGATTCGCCGTGACTGCGGATAGCGATTTGCACGGCGCGGAGGTGACGCACATCAACCTGAACGACAACACGATCGAAGGGCTGCGCCACGTCGGGCTGGGCGCCTTCAGCGTGCAGTATCACCCGGAGGCGTCACCCGGCCCACACGACTCGCTCTATCTGTTTGACGAGTTTGTCGACCGGGTGAAAGGCGAATTAGCTGCGCGCGACTGAGAGGCCCTGCGCGCCGTTGAAGGCGTGCGGGCGCAGGCCGAGCGCCTTATCGACATTGGACATGAAGGCCGCCTGCTGGACTTCCGACGAGCAGTTGTCCGTGTACCAATCGAGCGCGGTCTTGGCCAGGTTGTAGCACTTTTCGGGATGCTCGTAGAGATCGAGGATGGCGTTGGCGACGTTCTCGACATTCTCCGACTCGACGAAGTAGATGCAATTCTCAGGCACGAACGCCGCGACCGCCTCGGTGCGGCTGGCGATGATCGGGACGCCGAGCGAGAAGTATTCATACATCTTGTGCGTATGGCTGACGCGCGTTTCGACGTTGTTGAGCAGGAAGATGATACCGGCATGGGCGCGGCGCAGACGCGGAACCAGTTCCGTATACCACATGAAGCCGGGGAAGGTGATCGTCTTTTCCAGTCCAAGCTCTTTGACCTGCTGCTGCAGTGTGGGCACGATCTCGCCCTTGCCGATGATTTCGAGTTCGACGTCGGGGACTTTCTCGACGACGAGCTTCATGGCTTCGAACAGGTATTCCAGCCCGTAGCGCTTGAGGATGGTGCCGTGCATGACGAGGCGGAACGGCTCATGTTTGTCGTTGGGGTCGGGCAGCTGCGGGCCGGACTTCCAGATTGGCACCCAGCCCAGGTTGAGCATGATGCCGACTTTGTTCGGGTCGGCGCCGCGGCTGAGGACAGCGTTGCGCATCTGGTCGTTGGTCGACAGCGCCTGATCGACAAAGCGGATGGCAAACTGTTCGAGCCAGACCGAGATCTTCATCAGCGGGTGGTCGGGGCCGTAGCCGAAGCGATCTTCAAGCATCTCCGGCGTGACCTCGCGCAGGTCGAAGAGCAGCTTGGCGCCCATCAGCTTCGGGAACAGCCCGGCCAGCACCAGCGGATCGGGCAGGTTGGTGATGAAGATGACGGCGTAGTGGCGCTTCAAATGGAGGTAGATCAGGAAGAACATGGCCGGGAGCAAAAAGCTGACGTATTCGAACACGTAACGAATCTTGCTGGCGCGCATACGCTCCAACGAGGGCAGGCGGTAACAGCGAACGTTTTCTTCGAAGCTGTAGGCGGGTTTGTTGGCAGGGCGCGTGCCTACGAATTCGACTTCCCAACCCGCATTCTGAAACGCAAGCACCTGGTTGGACAAACGCGCGTCACCGGGATAGTTGCGCTGGCTGACAATACAAACACGCTTGGTCACTGTGATAGCTCTCCTGTGTTGCCGTGAACGATGGAATCCATCATGTTACGCTTATGGTTAAAGGCTACTGATGCTTCCTTGCATTTGCCTTACTTAAAGTTGGGGCAGAAATGCGCCGCTAGCCGTCATTATCTTATGCGAAAGTCCTTGCGTGCAAGGCGTTGCAAAATCCTTACCATAGATCGGTTTTGGTTGAGTCGTCCGCACGTCCGTCGAAGTGTTTGACGATGAAGCGAAACAGCGGAAGAATCATAACGAGCGGGGACGGGGAATAGTTCTGAGGATGCAGGCGATGGCCGTGAATGCGACACAACTCCAAAAAGAAGTGCGCGAAATCGTCACGCTGCTGATGAAGCGCCCTATCACGGAGGCAATTGCGCTGGACGTGGAGACGCACGCCGGTTTTGAACACCTCGAAATCGAGGGCGGGCAGTGGGTTGGCTTCGACGAGGATGAGACGATGGCTGGCGAAGAACACGGGCGCATCGAGTTCCGGTTATTGCTGCGCCTGGGCAACCATGTCGAATTGCACAAACTGGGCAACGTCTATCCTGGAGACACCGTGTTTGTCCTGCACGGCTCGCCAGAGGATATACAAATCAAACGGCGACCAGATCTTGCCTTCGTCAGTCGCGGGCGAGTCAAGCCAACGAAGGGCTACATCTACGCCGCACCGGACATTGCCGTCGAAATCATCTCGCCGACGGAGCGCCCGACCGACATTCGCCAGAAATTGCGCGAGTATCTCGATTATGGCGTTCAACAGGTGTGGCAGGTCTTCCCGGAGAGCCAGGAGATCCAGATCCATCTGCCGGATGGCACAGCGCGCACCTACCGCGCGGGTGAAGTGATCGACGGCGGCGATCTGCTGCTCGGCTTCCAGCTTGATGTGGCGACCGTGTTCGCGGAATGAAGATACTTGGTATTTTGCCATTGATGTGCCACCTGTCACTCTGAGTTTTGTTCGGTAAGGAGTGCAATGATGAATTCTCAATTCTTGCCAACGGAACCGCTACTAGCTGAATACTTCGAGAACAAGGCGGCACAGTTGTTGTCAGGTTCCAAAATGGCCGTAACCCAACATTCGGGTCTAAAGGGTAGTCATAGAGAGCAATTGATCCGAGTCTATTTGCAGGACATAGTTCCAAAACGATATGAGATTTCTCGCGGAATGATATACGGCATGATCCAACGTAGTCATGAATGTGATGTCGTTGTCTGGGATTCTGCCAACTACCCTTGTATACGTCTGGCAGACCACACCATGTTTTTTGCCGAGTCCGTTAGGGCAGTCTTTGAAGTCAAGTCAAAATGTGATGCAATCCACAAGATCATCAAGAAGCCGGAATTGATGGGTTTGGCCGATCAGATTCGACATCTGCAACTTGAAATAATGTCCATGCAATTGGGCACAGAACATGATGGCATCCTCATTGCCCCCAATCGCATATTTACTGCGGCTGTGTTTTTTCGAGGTGGGGAAAGTTTCTCTGACATCGAATTCAGTGACGATGAATTGCAGATCGTTGATGATATGTATCCCGATCTGATGTTGTTTCTTGAGCCAGGCATAGTTGTTAGAAAAGTCTATGAGGGCATGCCAACTGAGCCAATTGAAAGTCACCTTGAAATTGTTCAGGGAGAAAAATATAGCTTGTTGCTGTTCACTTCCTATTGGCTGCAAGCGCTTATTACAAATTCTGTCCAAGTGGAAGACCCACTCTTTCTAGACAGTTACATACCGGGAATCATTGAGAGTCTCAAGATAAAGTGTGTTGATTTTCCAAGCCTACGCTTCTGTCCTGGAGCGCGACCATTATGGAAATAGCTATCTACCAAGCGAGATCGAATGCCCAAACGAACTGACCTCCACACCATTCTCGTCATCGGCTCCGGCCCGATTGTCATCGGCCAGGGGCCTGAATTCGACTACAGCGGCGCGCAGGCGTGTAAAGTCCTGCGCCGCGAGGGCTATCGCGTCGTGCTGGTCAATTCCAACCCGGCGACGATCATGACCGATCCCGAATTCGCCGACGCGACTTACATCGAGCCGCTGACGCCGGAGATCGTCGAGCAGATCATCGAGATCGAGAAGCCGGACGCGCTGCTGCCGACGGTCGGTGGCCAGACGGCGCTCAACCTGGCCAAGGCACTGAGCGAAAACGGCGCGCTCGAACGGCACAAGGTCGAATTGATCGGCGCGATCATGGAGAGCATCGACCTGGCTGAGGATCGCCAGCTCTTCAAAGAGGCGATGGCGGAGATCGGGCTGGAGTGCCCACCGAGCGAGATCGTGGACAGTGTGGATCGGGCGCTGGAAGCGGCGGTCACGCTGGGCTACCCGGTGCTCGTGCGGCCATCGTTCACGCTCGGCGGCAGTGGCGGCGGCGTTGCCTACAATCCCGACGAGCTGCGCTCGGTCGCCGAACGCGGCCTCAAGCTCAGCCCGGTCGGCGAAGTGCTGGTCGAGATGAGCGTGCTCGGCTGGAAAGAATACGAACTCGAAGTTATGCGCGATACGTCCGGCAACTTCGTCGTCGTTTGCACGATCGAAAATCTCGACCCGATGGGCGTCCACACCGGTGACAGCATCACCGTCGCGCCCGCGCAAACACTGACCGATAAGGAGCTGCAACGTCTGCGCAATATGGCGAAGCGTGTGCTCGATAAGGTCGGCCTGGCGACTGGCGGCGCGAACGTGCAGTTCGCCATCAACCCGACCGATGGCCGCGTCTTCGTCATCGAGATGAATCCGCGCGTCTCGCGTTCGTCGGCGCTCGCCAGCAAGGCGACCGGCTTCCCGATCGCGAAGATCGCCGCGCTGCTGGCGGTCGGCTTCCGCCTGGACGAGATCCCGAACGACATCACGCGCGTGACTCCGGCCAGCTTCGAGCCGTCGCTCGATTACATCGTCGTCAAGTTCCCGCGCTGGGATTTCGCCAAGTTCCCCGGCGCAGATGCCAACCTCGGCCCGCAGATGAAAGCGGTCGGCGAGGTCATGGCGATTGGCCGTACCTTCCCGGAAGCCCTGCAGAAGGCCGTGCGCTCGCTCGATATCGGTGTGCTCGGTTTCGGCGCGCGGCTGCTGGAAGCGCCCGCCGCGGCCATGCGCGTGCCGACGGCGCAGCGTCTGTTTCAGGTTGCCGCGGCGCTGCACAACGGCATGGCGCTGGAAGAGATCGAGCGCTCGACCGGCTTCGACCCGTGGTTCGTGCGCCAGATGGCGGACATCATGGCGATTCAGTCGACGATCATCAACAAGCGCCTGACGCTCGACCGGCTCGACGAGCGCGACTTCCGCAAGCTGAAACACTTCGGCTATGGCGATGCGCAGGTCGCTAAGTTGATTGGCGTGGATGAGATGGACGTGCGCAAGCAGCGTAAGGCGCTCGGCGTCGTGCCCAATTATTACCGCGTGGATACGTGCGCGGCGGAATTCGAGGCGCACACGCCCTATCTCTATTCGGCCTACGAGGAAGGCGACGAAGCGCAGCCAACCGGACGGCGCAAGGTCATCATCCTCGGCGGCGGCCCCAACCGCATCGGCCAGGGCATCGAGTTCGACTACTGCTGCGTCCACGCCTGTTTTGCGCTCAAAGATCTGGGCTGCGAGACGATCATGGTCAACTGCAACCCGGAGACGGTCAGCACCGATTACGACACCGCCGATCGCCTCTATTTCGAGCCGCTGACGGTCGAGGATGTGCTCAACATCATCGACGAAGAGAAGCCGGACGGCGTGCTCGTCCAGTTTGGCGGGCAAACGCCGCTCAACATCGCGCGCGAGTTGGCGGATGCGGGTGCGCCGATCTGGGGCACATCGGTCGATACGATCGATCTGGCTGAGGATCGCAAGCGCTTCAATGCGTTGATGAACGAGCTCGGCATCGCGCAGCCGCCCGGCGCGACGGCACTAACGCGCGAGGAAGCGCTCAAGGTCGCCAACCAGATCGGCTATCCGGTCATCGTGCGCCCGTCCTACGTGCTCGGCGGGCGCGGCATGGCGATTGTTTTTGACGACGACATGCTGCTCGACTGGCTCGACAAGAACATCTCCTGGAGCCAGCATCCAATCCTGATCGATCACTTCCTGGACGACGCGTTCGAACTCGACGTCGACGCCCTCTGCGACGGCGAGCGGGTCGTCATCGGCGGCATCATGGAGCACATCGAAGAAGCGGGCGTTCACAGCGGCGACTCGGCCTGCTCGATCCCGACGATCAAGATCACGCACTACCACCTGGAGATCATCCGCGATTACACCAAGCGGATCGGTCTGGCGCTCGGCGTCAAAGGCCTGTTCAACATCCAGTTCGCCATCAAGGACGAAGTCGTCTACGTGCTGGAAGTGAATCCGCGTTCCAGCCGCACGGTGCCCTATGTCAGCAAGGCGACCGGTGTGCCGCTCGCGCGTTACGCGGCCATGATCGCGGCGGGCAAGTCGCTCGAAGAGATCGGCTTCTTGCAGGAGCCGACCGTCGATGGTTTCTTCGTCAAAGAGGCGGTGCTGCCGTTCCAGAAGTTCCCCGGTGCCGATGGGCGTTTGGGGCCGGAGATGCGCTCGACCGGCGAGGTCATGGGGCACGCGGCATCATTCGGGCGCGCCTTCGCCAAGGCGCAGTTGGCCGTCGGCAGCAAGTTCCCGCTTGAAGGCACTGCCTTCCTCAGCGTCAACCCGTATGACCGCAACGCCGTGGTCATCATCGCGCGCGATCTGCATCAGATGGGCTTCCGCCTGCTGGCGACGCATGGCACGGCGGAAACGCTGATCCAGGCAGGGCTGCCGGTCACAGTCATGAACAAGGTCAGCGAAGGCTCGCCGCACATCGTCGATGCGATCCGCGCGGGCGAAATCGACCTGATCCTGAACACACCGCGCGGTGGCGTCGCCCACGCCGACGGCACGCTCATTCGCGGCACGGCGGCGCTCTACAACGTGCCGCTGATCACGACCTTGAGCGCGGCGCTGGCCGTCGTCCAGGGCATCCGCGAGCTCAAGCAGAAGACGCTGCACGTGCGCAGTTTGCAGCGGCATCATGCCATCGGGCACGGCTGAGCCGCGCTCGCTCTAGTCGATGACTTGCAGTTCCTGTGTCTGATCCTGCCGCTGCAAATCCGCCGGATGGTAGTCGTGCAGGATCGACGCGCCGATGAATTCGCGCAGCAGCGACGTGTCCGGGATCAGGTCGCGCTGAGACGGCGCCATCGGCTCGACCCAACGCAAGAACGACAGCAGCCGATTGGCCTCCAGATGTGCCGGGGTCATCGGTTCGACCTGCAGCAGCAGCGGCTCGGCCAGCGGGCGCAGCGCCGCCAGTTCATACGTCAGCGCCGAATTGAAGATCGCGTCCGCATTTTCCTGGTAGGGGAAAATATTGCGCTTTTCGCCCGCGCGCACGCTCTCCCAGCGGTTGAGCGTCATCGCCGCGTCGTTGCCGCGATGCGCCGCGTCGCGCACGATCCGGCGCAGCAGGCGTACATCCGTCGTCGGCACGCGGTTGTGCAGGTCGATGTTGAGCGCGGTCAGCGGCGAGATGTAGATGCGGAACAGGTTGTCGCGCGGCACCGAGTAGACGAGGCGCGGGTTCAGCCCGTGGATGCCCTCGATGATGACGATCTGGTTCTGCGCCAGCTGCGCCAGTCGCCCGTGAATGCTCTTGCCATTGACGAAATCGAACTGGGGCAGTTGTACCGAGACGCCCTGCACCAGCGACGCCAGATGCTCGTTGAAGAGCGGCAGATTGACTGCTTCCAGCGCCTCGAAATCGAGCTTGCCGCTTGCGTCGCGCGGCGTCAGCTCACGGTCGACGAAGTAGTTGTCCAGTTCGAGCGTGAACGGCCGCAGGCCGTGCGCAAGCAGTTGGATCGCCAGCCGCTTGGCAAAGGTCGTCTTGCCGGACGACGACGGCCCGGCGATCAAGACCAGGCGCACACCGCGCTGGGCATGCTGCTGGCTGATCGTGCTGGCGATGGCGGCGATCCGCTGTTCGTGCAGCGCCTCGGCGACCAGGATCAATTCCTGTGCGGCGTTGCGGCGCACGATCCGGTTCAGGCGCCCGATGTCCTCGATGCCCATGCGGTGCAGCCACTCTTCCGCTTCGTGGAAGACGGCGCTGATCTTCGTTTCCGGGTCGAAGGCGTGCAGTTCTTTCGGCGATTCTGCCGTCGGGTACTGCAGGTAAAAGGCCGTTTCGGTGTGATGCAGCTTGAACTGATCAAGATAGCCGGTCGAAGGCACCATATAGCCGTAGAAATAATCCGAGCGGCCGTTGAGCGTGTAGAGCGTCAGGTCATCGCGCAGGCGCGCTTCGAGCAGGCGCAGTTTGTCGTTGGCGCCGCGCTGCGCGAAATAGCTGCGCGCCTCGTCCAGCGAGACGATCTCTTTGGTGATCGGGTGGTTTTCCTCGACCAGCATACGCATGTGCGCTTCCAGGCGTTCCAGTTCGTCCTTGGAGAGCGGCGGGCGCCTGGTCACTGCGCAGTAAAAGCCGCCGCCGGAAATGGCATAGCCGACGTCGACGCCCGCGCCGGGGAACACCTCTTCGACCGCCGTCGTCAGCAGCAGGACGAGCGAGCGGCGGTAGATGCGGCGGCCATCGCTGTGGCTGAACAGGATCGGCACGAGCGAGCCATCACGTACGACGGGGTAGGCCAGTTCGCGCAGCCTGCCATTGAAGATGCCGCCCATGATCGCCGTCTCGTAGGGCTTCTCGTCCAATTCCTGCCTGGCCTGCAAGAAGGCCTCGATGGTGGTGCCGAGCACACCTTCCAGGACGACACCATCGTCAAATGTCACGCGAACGGTTTCACGTGGTTGTGAACGGTGGATGGTTTGAAGTGCCTGCACGACCATGACCTTAACTCTCGAACAGCTTAAAGACTTCCTTACACATTTTACTCCCCCTTGTCCATCCCTCGGAGGATGGCAGATTCCAGCCCTGATATGGGTATAATGCGCCATATCTCGCGTGAAGGAGCCTCGAACATGCGCCCAGCCTATGAACCATACTTGCAAGAGGTCTTGATCGATGAAATTCGTTTACAGGCCCGCGTGGCCGAATTAGGCGCTGAGATTACCCGCGATTACAAAGACACCGGACACTTGATGCTCATCTGCATCTTGAAGGGCGGTGTCATGTTCCTGACCGACCTGATGCGCCACATCAACATTCCGCACGAGATCGATTTCCTGGCTGTCAGCGCCTACGGGCGCGGCGCGCGGGCTTCGACCGGGGACGTGCGCATCGTCATGGATCTGTCGGAACAGGTCAGCGGCAAGCACCTGCTGATCGTCGAGGACATCATCGACAGCGGGCATACGCTCAAATTCGTCATGGATATGCTGGCCGCGCGCGACCCCGCCAGCGTCAAACTCTGCACCCTGCTCGATAAGCCTTCACGGCGCACGATCGACATCCCGATTGATTACATCGGCTTCGCCATCGAAGACAAGTTCGTTTTCGGCTATGGGCTGGATCTGGACGAGAAGTTTCGCAATTTGCCCTTCGTCGGCGTCGTCAAGCCCGGGGTGGTCCTGAATGAGTGAGGCCGCGCCGTTCCCGCTTGCCTGGCCGGATGATGCGCTCGATCTGTTCGAGCAGATCGCCGAGCTGAACATCCCGGCCTACGTCGTCGGCGGTGCGGTGCGTGATGCCATGCTGCGCCGTCCGCTCAAAGATCTGGATCTGGCGACGCCGGACGACGGCCTGAAGCTGGCCCGGCGCATCGCGAACAAGCTCGGCGGCGCTTTCTATCCGCTGGATGCCGAGCGGGGGGTGGGGCGCGCCCTGCTCGACAGGCCGGAGGGGAGTCTGGTCATCGACGTGGCGCGCTTTCGCGGTGCCGACCTGACTGCCGACCTGACCGACCGCGATTTCACCATCAACGCCATGGCCGTCAACCTGCTCGACGATCCGCAGCGACTGATCGACCCGACCAACGGTGCGCAGGATGTGCGCGGCAAAGTCCTGCGCCAATGCAAACCCGGCGCCATCGCGGATGATCCGGTGCGGGCGCTGCGTGCCGTGCGCCAGAGCGCGCAGTTCGGCCTGCGCATGGAACCGGCGACGCTGGCCGAGGTGCGCCAGCAGGGGCCGCGCATGGCGCAGACCTCGCCGGAGCGCGTGCGCGACGAGTTCTTCCGCCTCCTGAATCTGCCCCGCGCCGCGGCTGCCCTCAAAGTGGCGGATGTGCTCGGCTTACTCAAAGTAGTGATCCCGGAAGTCGGGCGGGGGCAGGCGCGCGGCGCATGGGAGCAGATGCTGATGACGATTGAGCGTCTGAGCGACATCTTCCAGACGATCAGCCCGCAGCGCACCGACGAAACCGCCGCCCGTTTCAGCCTGGGGATGCTCGTCATGGGCCTGGATCGCTATCGTGCGCAGCTTCAGGCGCACATGAGCGAGCGCTGGGCCGACGACCGCTCTCACCTGGCGCTGCTGACGTTTGCCGTTCTGCTCCTGGACGCCGACAGCCAGGAAGCCGCCGAGAATCGGGCGCTGCTCATGCCGCTGAGCAATCGTGAGCGCGACCGCCTCAGCCTGATCTGGCGCCATTTCGGCGCTCGCGATGATGATCTCTCGGTGTTGGCCCTGCATCGCTACTGGCGTCGTCTGGGCGCGGCGGGCGTCGACCTGGTGCTGCTCGACCTCGCGGCTTATCTGGCCGAAACCGGCGTCGAGATCAATCAGGACGCCTGGATTCAGCGCATCGAAATCGCACGCGCGCGCCTGGAAGCCTATTTTGAGCGCTATGAAGAAGTGGTCGAGCCGCCGGTACTCGTCGACGGCAACGTTCTGATCAAGACGTTCGCACTCAAGCCCGGCCCCATCGTCGGCAAACTGCTTGACGCGATCCGCGAGGGGCAGGTCGTTGGCACGGTGAGAACGGTGGAAGAGGCGCGGGCTCTGGCCCGCGCCACGCTGGAGGCGCAGGAGACTTAGGTGTCCTCGCCCTCGGCCTGTGGCTTGACCTCGTAGAACAGCAGCAGCGTATTGCCATACTTGCGCTCGTCGTACAGATGCAGCCGCTTGAGCGCCAGTTCTTGGTTTTCGTTGGGGTCGATCTGCGCGATGACGACCGTGCCTTCAGGCGTCCACATCGCTTCCTCGTCCAGCGCTTGCAGCGTGCGCGACCACATGTTCTTGTACTGCGGCGGCGCGACGTAGACGATGCTGAACTGCGCGGCTGGGGGCTGCTTGAGCAGCGCGAAGGCATCCGCGCGGCGCACGCTGGCTTTTTCGGCCAGGCGCGTCAGTTTGAGATTCGCCCCAATGGTCTCGATAGCCTTGCGGTCGAGATCGTAAAACCAGGCGTGCTGCGCGCCCCGGCTCAGCGCCTCGATGCCGACGCTGCCGGTGCCCGCGAACAGGTCGCAGAAGGTCGCGTCGAAGATGTCACGGCCAATGATGTTGAAGAGCGACTCCTTGACGCGATCCATGATCGGGCGCGTGCTGTCGCCGGGGACGAGTTTGAGCTGTTTGCCTTTGGCGCTGCCGGCAATGACGCGAATTGACATGTCACACGCTCGCAGGTTCGACGACAGCGCGCAGGGCGCGAATGTTCGAGCGCGGCGTCGCCAGCAGCATCGGGCTGCCGGTTGAGAGGATCAAGCGCCGCTGGTTGACGTGCTGGAGTGACTCGCGCGCCGCATCGCGTACGCTCGTCGGCGTGCCCTGGTACAGATCGCCAATGCTCGACAGCCCACCGCAGACCGCGCCCATGCAAAACGACTTGCCAAGGGCGATATCCGGCTCACCGTCGCGGTCGCGCCACTGCATGGCCTGGGCCGGAAGGCTGCTCAACAGGCGCAGCATGGGAGCCAGCCCTTCGGCGCGGATGGTGTTGAGCCACCAGCGCCCCGGCAGTGCCGTCAGAACTTGCCGATCGTACGGGAGGCCGACCGCGGCATATTCATCCTCGGCCAACACGTCGAAATCGGCATGCTGGATCACGTAGCAAATACCGGCCAGCGGCAGTTTGCGCAGGCTTTCGATGAAGCGCTGCAGATTCTCCGTCAACACATTCAGCCCACTCTTCAATCGGTCGCTCTGGGTGCGCAGATGGCGCACGAGCAAATCGCGCCCGGCCAGCATTTCTGCCTGCGCCAGCGGGCTGTAGACGGTCAGCAGCAGTGGCGTATCCGCCAGCATCGTGCCGAGCAACCGGATGCACTCGATCTGACGGCCATGTGCGCCGCGCATCGGGTCGAGACTGCGCAGCTCCGTCCAGTCAAGCGAGCGTGTGACGCTGTGGCGCGTGATCTCGCGTTCGCCCGTTGCTGTGCCCTGCCAGTGCTCGTGAATGCCGTAATCGATCACTTGATACGTCGATCCCGGCATCACGCCGGCGATATCCCAGTCGAAAGTCGTTTGGTCTTCCGCAATGCTCTGTGCGAGATCGGCAGCGCGCACGTCGTCACCGGGGTAGTGTCGCCACAACGCAACCGGCGCGCGGTCGGTCGGCTCCCCGGCAATCGTCCGTTCCAGGCGCTCTCGCTTGTCCATCGCTCGATCAGGCGGATTTCGTCTCTTTGATGCGCTGCTTGAGCATGCGTTGGAGCATTTCCCAGCGGTCGTTGAACCCGGCGGCGCGTTCTTTTTCGACCAGCTCCAGGCACTGCTGGAAAGTCGTCTCCGCCGATTGAGTCTGGCCCTGAGCCGCGCGGGTCAGGCCCAGTCCGTACAGCGCGTCGATGTGATTGGGCGCTGATTTCAGAATCTGCTCGAATTCACTGGCGGCGTTGGCAGCATTGCCCTGGCGCAGGAGTGCCCACGCTTGCCCGAGTTGTGCGGCGTATTGGTCTTCCACTACGTTTTGTCCTTCTTGATGGCACGAACCGCGACATTATAACGATCTTGTGCCTATGGTGCGATAGAGACCCGCAGCGGAAGATCGAATGCCTGGCCGACCGTCGCGCCCGTGTTGTCGAAGAAGGTCAGCCTCCGCGCTGGGTCACAGCCTGCATCGCATATGAAGGCTTCGACTTGAACGACGGCCTCGCGCGCGCTCACATCCCGCGGCAGGTTGATTTCGTAGGCATCGCGGATGATGCGCGCCGTCAGCCAGCGCCGCGTGGGATAGTTACCGGGGTTGCGCAGGTCGCTGGTGGCCAGGATGGTGCCCGTGGCCGGGTCGACCAGGCTGATGCGTGTTCGGTAGTTTTCGGTCAGGAAGCGCACCGCACGCCAGTAGAGGGTCACCCTCAGCCGGTCGCCAGGGCGAGCGGTCGCCTCGTCGACCCGGTAAGACAGCATCTCCAGCCCGGAATCCGTGCGCGCCCGCACCGTCGTGCTGCCATCCAACATGCTGCCCGGTGCCGCCCGTAAACCATTGAGCGCACCCGCCGACGCCAGCAGGGCTGTCGCTGCGACGAGGACGAACAGCAGGCTGACGGCGCGCGTCTCCGGCAGGCGCAGCAGTGAATAATCCGCCAGGAATGGCGCGTGATGGCGCATGCGGGTGCGGGTGATCAGGCCGATGGCGCCCAGCGCTGCCCAACTCACGATCCACGCGATCGTCCTGATCGGCGTTGGCCCCAGCCCGATCGTCAATTCGGTCGTCGCCGCCTGATCGAACGCGATCGAAATCAATCCGGTGTCCGCGTCCTGGCTCAGATGGACACCGCCGCTGTTGGCGCTCGCCGTCCAGCCGGGGAAATAGGCCGTCATCATGGTGAACTGTGTCGGCGCGAAAGTCTGCACTTGCAGCCGGTCGCTGTGCGAGGTGTGCTCCAGAAAGCCGACCTGCACGCTCGAATTGAGATAGACCGTATCGATCTTGATGATGTCGCCCGTGCGGTAGCCATTGATCAGCGCACGGTTGGCGCTCAAAGAGGGCGCCAGCGTCGTCGGCAGGGGGGCGCCCGCGGGCAGTGCCGCGATGCCGAAACCCTGGAGTTCGTACTCCACCTGGGCGGCAGGGGCGGCGCTGCCGAATGGTTCATTCGGGTACGGGTAGAGCCAGATTGGCAGGGCTGCGGCGACGATGACTGTGCACAAGAGCGTGAGCAGCCAGCCGCGTCTGCGCATCGCCGCGACTGCGTAGATCTCGGCCAGGCTGCTGGCCCCGATCGACAGGCACAGCGTCATGATGCCGAGCAGCCACGTTTGATCCGGCGCGAGCAGCAGGCCAATCAGTATCGCAATCGCGCCCAGCACGAGAAAGAGCGCCTGGAACGTCAGCCGTGCCCGGCGGAACAGCAGCAGGGCCGCTGCCAGCAAGCTGAACAGCGCGAGCGGCGTGCCCAATGTCCACTGCGCGGACGGGACCAATGCCGACGGATCAGGCTGCAGCAGCGGCGCAATCAACTCCGTCAGCGCCAGGCGCGCGGGGATGGGTGTTGTCACATTGTCCCAGCGGACGGCGTTGTGCTCAATCAGCGCGGGCAGCCAGAAGAATGCGGATAGACATACGCCCAGGCCGAGCGCCCAGGCGGCCGTCCGCCAGCGTCCTGGTTGACGATCCGCGCTGTCGGCATGCCAGGCGACCAGCAGCGCGCCGAGGCAGAAACCGGCCACAGCAAAGCGCAGGTCGACCAGGATCAACCCGGCACTGACGAGGCTGACGATAGCGAAATCGAACGGCAGGCGCGCGCTCATCAGCCGGTCGAGGCTCCACAGCAGCGCGGGCAGCAGCCACAGGCAGATGACGGCGGGCAAGTCGCCCTGGACGTGTGGCGCAATCAACCCGACGTATGGGCTGAAACTGTAAAGCAGATTGGCGACCAGGCCTGCGGCGGCACCGGCGCGCCGCGCGACCAGCGCGTACATGGTGACGCCCGCCAGCGTCAAGGCCAGCGCATAGACGATCTGGACGGCGGCCACCGGATCGCCCGCGATCACGATCTCGGTCAGGGCAGCCAGGTAAGCCGCACCCTGCGGGTAATAGTTGGGAATCGGTGCGCCGTAACCGGCCAGCGCGTGCGGCGCCCAGCGCGGATACCCGCGCCCCTCCTGCAAAGCGGCGGCGGTGTTTTCCGTCTGGAAGACGTAATGCTCGCTGTCGTTCGTGCGTGGCAAGCCCGGCTGGAACAGCACCGGCAGCGCGATCAGCAGGCTGAAGGCAATGCTGATCAGCCCGGCCCAGTCCGTCTTGCGCAGGGCGCGCCGCATCCAGATCGGCAAGTTGCTGTGAGGAAGGGTTGAAGTCGCCATGTTTCCAGTCTACGCCATTTCGACACGGATGCTGCGCTTGATTCGCGCATACGACGATGCTATCCTTCGCCTGAGTCAAGCCCAAACCCTGCATGAACCAACTATCGACACGTCTCGCCAACCCGGATGATCTGCCCCTTTTGAGCGGTATTTGGTATGACAAGGCTGTGCTGCTGGCCCAGCAAGATGCGCGGCTTCAACTGGCTCCTCATGCGCGAGCAGCATGGGAGCACGTCGTCGCTGCCTGGCTGGACGATGCGGAAGTAGCCGTGGTCGTCGTCGAGGATGCGGGGACGCCCTGCGGCTACATCGTCGGGCGCGTTCAGGTGCTGCCGGGGATGCTGCACGATCGCCTGGGCGCCGTTGTCGATCTCTCGCTCGACCTGCACGACTATCACCCTGGGGCGGGACGCGCGCTGGTGGAAGCGCTGCGGCTCTGGTTCAATCAACATGGCATCGATCAGATGATCGTACAGGTGCATCGCCAAAGCGCCATCGAGCAAGCATTCTGGCGTTCTCTCGGATCGTCGAGATGGATGGAGTGGTTGTGGATTCAATCGTAATTCGCCCGGCGCAGGCTGCTGATGTCGACACCATCGGCTATCTATGGGCGCGCCTGGTCGCCTACCACGTGGATCTGGATCGGCGGCTGCCGTCGGCGGTCGAAAATGGCGCTCGCCGTTATGCTCGTCGCCTGTATGACAAGCTGGACGATCCCTATGCGCGCTTGATCGTCGCCGAAGCAGGTGGGGAAGTCGTCGGCTTCGTCTTCGGCATGATTGTCGATCTGGTGCCGGACGTGTTCGAACAAGAGCCGAGCGGCTTCCTGGCCGATATTTACGTCGACGAGGCCTACCGCAAACAGGGCATCGGCAGGCGTTTGGTCGAAGCGCTGGCGGCATGGTTCCAGGAACGCGGTATAACTTACTACGAACTGCACGTGGCATCGCTCAACGCCGATGGCGTCGCTTTCTGGCGCGCGATGGGTGGTGAGGCGGTCATGGTGCGGATGCGCGCGCCGATCAACAAAGGGGATTCCTCGTGACCAAATTGCTCTATCAGACGGATAGCTATCTACGCGAATTCACGGCGCAGGTCGTCGAGGTTCGCCCGGAGCAGCGGGGAATCGTGCTCGATCAAACGGCCTTCTATCCCGGCGGTGGTGGCCAACCGCACGACCTGGGCGAAGTGGTCGCCAATGGCCACCGCTATGCGCTGACGAAGATGGAGCGCGGCTACGTCCACGTGCTCGACAGCGACGAACTGCCCGCCGTCGGCGATCAGATCGAGGGCACGATCGATTGGGAGCGCCGCTACAAGCTGATGCGCACGCACACGGCCATGCACATCCTCTGTGGTGTCGTCTGGCGTGACTACGGCGCGAGTGTCACCGGCGGCAACATGGAGCCGTTGAACGGGCGCATGGATTTCGAGTTCGAGCGGATGCAGGGCGAACTCGTACGCGAGATCGAGGCCAAGATCAACGCCGAAGTCGAGGCGGCGCATGACCTGCGCGTGCGCATCCTCCCGCGCGAGGAAGCCTTCCAGATCCCGGATCTCATTCGCACCAAGATCAATCTGCTGCCTGAGGGCATCACCGAGGTACGCACGGTCGAAATCGTCGACCTCGACTTGCAGGCCGACGGCGGCACGCACGTCGCCAACACGCGCGAAGTCGGCCAGCTTCGCATCGCCGATTACAAGAGCAAGGGCGGCATCAACAAACGCATTTACCTCGAACTGGAACCCTGACAGGCTGTTGCCGCCTGCTGAAAGCCGGATGCGCTTACCATGATTCAACGCTTTCTCTTTTTTCTAGGCCCGGCGCGCAGCCGCGCGTTATTCCTCCTCATCGGGATCACGGGCGCCCTCAGTCTGATCCTGAATGCGGTCATCGATGCCGGTGACTGGGTGCGCCCCGTGCAATCGCTGCTGTCGCTGTCGGTCATCGTTGGCGCGGCCATCATCATCGGCGGGCGCATGGAGCCGGAAGAGCGCTCGCGCTGGCTTGCGATCCTGGTGCCAGCGGTTGGCGCGCTGTTCCTGGGGCTGTTTTTCTTGCCGAGCTATCTCGGGCTGCTCGTCGGCGCGGCGTTGGGCTGGGTCGTCGCCGGGCTGTTCATCTTCCGCGCGCGCGGGCCAATGGCTTACCGGCAGGCGGTCAGGTATCTGCGTAAGAATGACTACGCTGAGGCCGTCAAACATCTAGATCTCCTGATTAAACAAGAACCGAACGACCCCAACCACTACCGATTTCGTGCTGAACTGCTGCGCGTCTGGGGGAAACTCGACCGTGCCCGCCGCGATTATCTGAAGATGGTCGATCTGGCGCCGGATTCGGCGTCGGCGTTCAACGGGCTGGCCGAAGTCTACTTCCAGTCCGGCGACTACCATGCCGCGCTGGATGCGGCGCACAAAGCCGTCGAACTCGCGCCGGACGATTGGGTCGCTTTCTACAACCTGGGCATGATCGAAGATCGGCTGGGGCAGTCGAATCAGGTCGTGCCGCATCTGGAAGAAGCGCTGGAAAAGAAAGTCCGAGATGGGCGTCACCGCGCGCGGATCCATTTCTATCTGGCGCGGGCGCATCAACGCCTGGGCGACGCCGATGCGGCCAGGGCCGAGCTGGCTGCGCTCAAGCATGAGCGCACCGGCCTGGACGAGTGGGCCAAGATCCTCGAAAGCGATCAGGCGGCCACGCTTGAGAAGGTGCTCGGCGAAGACATCCAACGCGCTCAGGAACTCGCCAATGGCACGATCGATCTGGCGGCGCTCGGCGAGGCGGTGAGCTCGTGAGCGGTGGACGCTTGCGCTGGTGGCTGCTGACGCTGACAGTGCTGCTGGCGGTCATCGGTGTTTTCTTCTTCATCGGCGGCGTCGGTTATGAATTCGTCGCCACGCGCAGCACACCGCTGGCTGAGCCGCTGTCGCCCGCGCTGACGATCGCGGTCACCGGGATGTGTCTGGCGGCGATGATGGTCTTGATCTGGTTCGCCATCGTTGGCTGGTCGCTGGCGCGACAGACGCGCGCGCAGGGATCGGGCTACGGCGATGCTTACCGCCTGATCGAATCGTTTCGCTTTCGCGATGCGATTCCGCTGTTGGAGCGCTCAATCAGCGAGGGCAAGGAGACTGCCGAGGTACTCATGCTGCTGACGAGCGCCTATGCCTATGCCGGGCAGCTGGCCAAGGCACAGGCGACGGCTGACCGGGCCGTCCAGTTGTTTCCCGATGACCCGGACGCCTATATCACGCTCGCCAATGGTTACCGGCTGCAGGCGGCCTATGACGAGGCGGTCTACGCCCTGCGGCAGGCGGCCACACTGGCGCCGGATCGTTCGGTCATCTGGGCGGAACTCGGCTTCATGCAGCACTTCGCCGGGGACGAAAGCGGCGCGCTCGAATCGTTCGAACGGGCGACGAGCCAGGCGCTGCCCGCCACCTATGCTGTGCGCGCTTTCTATCATCTGATGCGGGCGTACGAGCAGCAAGGCGACTCGCTCAAAGCGGCGCGCGCCGCCGCCAAGATGATGAGCGCTCGCAATGGTCTGTCGGCCTGGCGCAGCGGTCTGCGCGCGCTGCAGGGCACAGCCTATGGCCAGCGACTGCATTATGAGATGGAAGCGATTGAACGGGCGATTGCCGATGCTGATGCCAGCAACCTGGGTTGAGGGCTGCACGTGTTCTGGTTGATCTCGCGCATCCGCCGTGACTTCGCCAGCTGGGAGCGCCCGACGCGCCTGGGCTTCCTGCTGGCGATTGGGCTGCTCGTCGTGGCGATCGTGCTCTTTTTCATCGCGCCGGATAGCCAGCGGCAAACGGTCATCATCGGTATCGGCGCGCTCATCATCGTCACACAGATCATCGTCATGTGGGGCAACCGCGGCATGATGTCGCCGCTGACGCAGGCGCAGCGTGCCTTTCTTCGCGGAGATCTGGACGTCGTCCTGGCTCATCTGGAGCCGCTGCACGAGTCCGGCCAGGTCGACGTGCGCGGGCTGACGCTGTTGGGCAACACCTATCGGCAGTTGGGGCGGCTTGAGGAAAGCGCCGCTGTCTTGTCAGAAGCTGTTGACAATTCGCCAATTCATCATTTTCCGCTCTATGGCTTCGGGCGTACACTGATAGTGCAGGGACATTATGCCGAGGGCACGACCTTCGTCGAGCGTGCGCTGGAAGCTGGCGCACCGGCGATTGTCCGCTTCGATCTCGCGGAGGCCTATTATCGTCAAGGGCAGATCGAAGCGCTGATGAACTCGCTGGCTGATGTCGATGTGACCGACGAACCGCAGCGCCAATTGTTCATGGATTTCTGGCGTTGGCGTTTTGCCGGTGCGCAGCCGCCGGAACGAAGCCTGATTGAAACCGGGCTGCCTTTCTGGCAGGGGCAGGCAGAGCGATTTGCTGGCACGCCCTACGGTGTTTCGGTCGTTGAAGACGTGGAACTGCTGAAGACGCTTCTGAACTCATGAGGTGAAGCATGGCGACAAGCCGGAATTCGAAAAAGGGTCGTTCACTTCTTCGGAATATCATCATCATCGCCGTGATCGGCGCCATCCTGATCGGCGGCGGGGCACTCTCGTTCTTCGCCGATCGCGCGTCACACCAGGCGCCACTGAACGTCGACCCCTATCCCGGCGCGGAACTGTGGGGCTATGGCGATCAAACGCGCACGTCGCGCCTGGTCTATTACAAGATTCGCGATGCATCACCGGAAGTGGTGGCCGAGTACTACCAGGACAAGCTCAGCCAGCACAGCAATGGCACGCAGGATCAGTGTGTGCGCCTGCCGGAGATCGGCGAGTTCCCGGCCAGCGACCTGGGGCCAGGGCTGCCGCCATACCGCTACGTCTGCCATTTTGACAATTCCGGCTTCCAGGCGACCCAGTACACCAAGGTGACGATCAGCCCTGGGCTGTACAATGCCGATCCGGAGTACAACACGGAAGGCCTGACGGTCGTTCAGTATGAACAGGCCTGGCAGTCCTGATCCGCACACCAGAGCGTCCGAACAACTTATCGAGCTAGAGTGCTGGCTGGCCGGGCGTTTGCGAACGCCCGGTACCCGTTTTTGCTTCTTTTACGCCTCATGAGCGGGTGCAAATGCCGCTTAAGGCTTCCCCAAATCGCAATCTTTGGCGATAATAAAACGAACGATCTCAGATCACTCAATTCACGATGATCCCTGAAGGAGGTGCATACGTGGCCGTGGGAGAATCACTCACGCCGCGTGTCATTGTGGATCTGCTGCGAATTGCCTAATCGCGTCAGTCTCAGTTCCCTTCGCCAAGCAGATCAACAAACGTGGAGCGTTACATGCCGTTTCAACCTGTGAATCCGAAAGTCGATATCCAGAAGGTCGAGCGTGACCAGCTTGACCACTGGCGTACACACGATGTCTTCAAGCGCACGATGACCGAGCGCGAGGGCAGGCCCAGCTATGTCTTCTATGAGGGCCCGCCGACTGCCAATGGCAAGCCGGGCAGCCATCACGTGCTGGCGCGCGCCTTCAAAGATATGTTCCCCCGCTACAAAACCATGCGTGGCTTCTACAGCCTGCGCAAGGGTGGCTGGGATACGCACGGCCTGCCGGTCGAAATCGAGGTCGAGAAAGAACTCGGCTTCACGCAGAAGCATCAGATCGAAGAGTACGGCGTTGCCGCCTTCAACGAGAAATGCCGGGCGAGCGTCTTTCGCTATATCTCCGACTGGGAGAAGCTGACCGAGCGCATCGCCTACTGGACGGATCTCGACGAAGCCTACGTGACCTTCACCAACGACTACATCGAGAGCGTCTGGTGGATCCTCAAGTCGCTGTGGGAGAAGGATCTCCTCTATAAGGGCCTGAAGGTCGTCCCGTACTGCGCGCGCTGCGGTACGCCGCTCAGCAGCCATGAGGTCTCGCTCGGCTACCAGGACGTGAAGGACCCCAGCGTCTACGTCCGCTTCCCGCTGCGCGATCAGCCGGGCGTCTACTTCCTCGTCTGGACGACGACGCCGTGGACTCTGCCGGCTAACGTCGCGCTGGCCGTGGGTGAGAAGGTCGATTACGTCCAGGTCGAGGGGCCGACCGCCGATGGTGAAGGCACGGAGCAACTGATCCTCGCCGAAGCGCGGATGAGCCAGGCCTTACGCAATCCGGATCAGTACCGCGTGGTCAAGCGCATGAAGGGCAAGGACTTGCTCGGCTTGCACTACAGCCCGCTCTATACCTATCTGCCGGTCGAGCAGGATTATGCCTACGTGGTTTCCGGCGATTTCGTCAGCACGGAAGACGGCTCCGGCATCGTCCACATGGCGCCCGCTTACGGTGCGGACGATATGGATACGGGCAAGAAGTATGGCCTGCCGGTGCTGCAGACCGTCGCGCCGGATGGCCGTTTCATCGACGCCGTGACCGAGTTCCGCGGTATGTGGGTCAAAGATGCCGACCCGGAGATCATCACCGACCTCAAGCGTCGTGGGCTGATGTACAAGAGCGAGAAGCACGAGCACAGCTATCCGTTCTGCTGGCGCTGTGGCACGCCGCTGCTCTACTTCGCCCGTGATACGTGGTTCATCCGCAGCACGGCCTATCGCGACAAGATGATCGCGCTCAACCAGACGATCAACTGGGTGCCCAAGCACGTGCGTGATGGTCGCTTCGGCAACTGGCTGGACGACGTCAAGGACTGGGCTTTGGGGCGCGAACGCTATTGGGGCACGCCGCTGCCGGTCTGGGTCGATGACGAGACGGGCGACATGCTCTGCGTCGGCAGCGTGGCTGAACTGAGCCAGTTTGCCGGTCGAGACCTGACCGAGCTTGACCTGCACCGGCCTTACGTCGATGAGATCACGTTCCCCAATCCGAAGGGAACGGGCGGGACGATGCACCGCGTCAAGGAGCTGATCGACGTCTGGTTCGACAGCGGCTCGATGCCGTACGCGCAGTGGGGTTACCCGCACCGCGGCGCGGAGATGTTCGCGCACCAGTTCCCGGCAGACTACATCTGCGAAGCGGTCGATCAAACGCGCGGCTGGTTCTACAGCCTGCACGCCATCAGCTCGATGTTGATGGAGAGTGTTTCGTACAAGAACGTCATCTGCCTGGGCCTGATCCTGGACGGCAACGGCCAGAAGATGTCGAAATCCAAGGGCAACGTGGTCGATCCGTGGGATGTGCTCAATGTGCACGGCGCGGACGCGTTCCGTTGGTATCTGTACACGGCCAGCCCGCCCGGCGAGCCGCGTCGCTTCTCGTCCGAGTTGGTCGGCGAAGTCGTCAGCAAGTTCTGGCTGACGCTGTGGAATACCTACAGCTTTTTCGTCACCTATGCCAACATCGACGGCTGGACACCGGCCAAGCAACAGCCGCCGGTCGACCAGCGCGATCCACTGGATCGCTGGGTGCTGGCGGAGCTGCACGAACTCGTCAAAGAAGTGACGGACGCCTACGAAAACTACGACGCGCCCAACGCGACGCGCCCGATCCAGGTGTTCGTCGAGGCGTTGAGCAACTGGTACGTGCGCCTGAGCCGTCGTCGCTTCTGGAAGAATGAGGAAGACAACGACAAGCTGAGCGCCTATGCCACGCTCTACGAGTGTCTCGTCACCGTCGCCAAGCTGATCGCCCCAGCGATGCCGTTCCTGAGCGAGGCGCTCTATCGCAATCTGGTGGCCGAGGTGCAGGCCGGGGCGACCGACAGTGTTCACCTCGCCGAGTGGCCGACCTATGACGAAGCGCTGATCGACCAGGCGCGCATCGACGAGATGCGGCTGGTGCAGCGGCTGGTCAGCCTGGGCCGCGCCGCCCGTGAGACGGTCAAGATCGGCGTGCGCCAGCCGCTGGCGGAAGCGCAGTTCGTCACCCGTGACGAGGCTGAGCGCGCGACGGTTGCGCACATGGCCGACCTGATCATGAACGAACTCAACGTCAAGGCCGTCAGCGTGCTCGACGAGCCGCTGTACGTGCTTAATCCGCTGCCGCAGGTGCTGGGCAAGAAGTTCGGCAAGGACTTCCCGCGCGTGCAGAAAACCCTGCGCGAAGGGGCGCGCGAAGACGTCCAGCGCTGGGCAAAAGCGCTGCTGGCGGGCGAGAACGTGACCGTGGCGCTCGACGGGCAGTCGTTCGAAGTCACGCCGGAAGAGTGCCAGGTCTTGATGAAAGCGCCAGAAGGCTTCGCATACGCGGAAGAGGGCGGCTACATGGCCGTCGTCAACACGCAGTTGAGCGAAGAGCTGGTGCTGGAAGGGCTGGCGCGCGAGGTTGTGCGTCGCGTCCAGGCCATGCGCAAGGATGCCGACTTCGACATCGCCGATAACATCCAACTGCGCTATGTCGCCAGCGAGCGCCTGTCGAAGGCGATCGCGCAGTTCTCCGACTACATCCAGGCCGAGACGCTCGCCGTCACGCTGGAGCAATCGGAGCCGGAGCAGGGTGATTTCGCTCGCGCCTTCACGACGGACGATCAATCTGACATCGATGGCGAGATGCTCCAAGTTGGGGTGAAGCGCGTCAACGGCGCGTAAATTCTCGCTTGTACACTCTCACTAATTTGAGTACAGGGCAGCCGTCTAATGCAAACGGCTGCCTTGTTTTTTTTGTCGAATATTGCGGTATACTTGGTGGAATTAACCGAAAACGCGAGCCAAAAATCGGGCGCGTTTTGTCGAAAACTTACTGCGCTGCACCCTCTACAATGGAGTCTGGGATGCTTGAGGAACGACAGATCATGTCAACAAGTTCGGCGAGCCTCGCGGCTGTGCTCCAGCTTGCACTCCCGTTTGGCTCCACTCTGGTGACCGGAACTCCAGAAACGCTGATTACCTGGTCGGTGACGGTGCGTGCGCAGCCTCCTGCCTTTCCCCATATTGCGGGTGGCGAGTTGGCGCTCATTTCCATGGATGTGCTGCGCGGCTTCGACACGCGTATCACGCTGGCGGAAGTGGTGGAAGCCCTGGCGACGGCGGGCGTGCAGGCCGTGGCTGTCGACGACGATATCCCGCACAGCGCGACGACCGTCGCCGATCAGCACGGGATTGCATTGCTGGCGCTGCCCAAAGAGGCCAACCTGGCGCGCATCGAACGCGCCGTCAACACGCTGATCGTCAATCAGAAAGCGCAGATGCAGGAGCGCGCACTTGAAGTGCAGCGCCAACTGGTGCGTCTTGCCGCCGACAACCGCGATCTCAACAGCTTGCTCCAGGTGATGGCGCGCGCGACGGCCAAGCCGATCGTCGTCCACGACGACGCGGGCGTCACCATGGCGCAGGTCTACCCGAACACGGTGCGCCGCGTCCCGGCAACGCCGAACAGCCGCCCCATCGCCCAGAATCTGCCCTACGGCGAATTCCAGAACTGGCTCATGAAAGACTCGCCAACGGCCGAGGGCATCATCGTCCACAGCCCGCTTGGCTTCACGACGGTGCTCAAGGTCGAAAAGCGCGTCGCAGGGTATCTGTCGCTGGTCGACGGGCACGAACTACTCGACGAATTCGACCGCCTCGTCCTGACGCACGGCGCGGAAGTCTGCGCCATCGAACTGGCGAAGAACCGCGCCATCGCCTTCGCTGTCGAGCAGACACGCGGTGACTGGGTGCAGGTCTGGCTCAGCCGCACGCCCGCCGACGACGATCTGATGCGTGCGCGCGCGCAGCAGGCGGGCTTCGATCTGTCGCTCGCCTACTTCGCCGTCGTCTTCCGCGCGACGACCGCGGCGGGAGTCTCGCTGCCTTTGGAGGGACTCGTCTCGCTCGTGCGTGACGACATGACGCGCAGGCAGATGTCTGGCGCGGTTGGTCATTACGTCGATTCGATTGTCGCACTCTATCCGGTCAATGAGCGTCTGAAAGTCGTCGTAGAGGAAGTCCGCGAGCAGCTCTCTTCACGCACGCCCGGCGGCCTGGTGGCGTCCGGCATCAGCCGACCAGCGACCGGCCTGGCTGCCTTGCGCGAAGCCTACCGCGAGGCGAAAAACGCCCTGAGCATTGCTTTTGAATTGGGCGAACGCGAACAGACGACCTTCTTTGGCGAACTCAAGCTGTTTCAATTCCTGCTCGCGCTCAAAGAGCACAACCTGGACAGCCTGCGCCGCTTCCACGATGAAACGCTCGGCTCCTTGTTCGAGCACGACGAGCGCAAGCAGGGCGAGTTGATCCGCACGCTCAATGGCTTCTTCGAGGCGAATGGCAATCTGGCGAAGGCGTCGGACGACCTCAAAGTGCATCGCAACACGCTCGTCTATCGCCTGGAACGCATCAAAGATCTGACCGGTCTCGACCTGAACGACGCTGAGAACCGGCTCATTCTTCACCTCGCGCTCAAGATCCAGCGCGTGCTCGCGACCGTGCCGGAAGTCTGATCGCCGCGCAGCAAACGCACAACAAATACAAGCACGGGACATTGCCACTGGCACGTTTCAGATGTGTGTTGCTTTCTGATGGGCGATGGCATCGATTCACCTTGCCCTGAAAAGGCGGAGACGGACGCCGAGGATGACGTTCCTATGGACAGATTCGTAGGGACGTGCCACGGCACGTCTGCCGTTTTCACAAGCCACACTTCGCGGGTAGATGAACAATCAAGTGCTCCAATCTGAGTTTGGCAAGGTACCTAAAGATGGGATTATTTAGATGTGCAAAGTCGAGGGATAAGCTATTTTACACATTCGATAGTGTGCTGCGTCGACCCAGAGTTTTTCGTCATTTATCGCCGGGTGTATAAGATCGAGGATAATAATCATAATTGTGGAAAGCTCAACTTTTTTGAAACGCCTCTCAGAAGGAGGGAAAGATGGATCTTCTAAAAAAGGTATTTGGCCGAAAGAAGGAGGATCAACTCGAGCAAGGTCATACTAGCGCCGCGAAAGCCGGCGGCGTTCAAACCAGTGAAGGAAAGAGCGACTTCCAAGAGAGTCCCGGGTTTGGGACCGCGAAAACCGCCGATGTTCAAACCCTCCTCGCTGAGTTGGGACGTAGAGACGTCCTGGGGCAAAATCCCGCCCTGGAGCAACTCAGGAGTATGGGCCAAGAAGCCGTGCCTTTCTTGATGGATATATTGGAGCATAGCGATGACGCGCCTAAGCTGGCAGACGCGGTCAATTTGCTGGGCGAGTTGGGAATTGAGCAGGCAGTTCCAAAGCTAAAGCGCCTGTCGCAGTCCCAATGGGCGGAAGTTGCTCAGGCGGCGCTTACAGCGTTGGCGGTTTTGGACATAACGCCCACTCTAGCGGTCGATCCACCCCGCCTCAACGATCAGATTGGGCAGTTGTGGACGGCGATTGTGCAGGGTCACAAGACACTATACCCGCCGGATGTGCTAAAGGCTTTTTGCACGGAAGCAGCAGCCGCGCTGCCCAAGGCACCTGATAACGAACTATCTGGCGTGTGGCTGATGCTTGGTTCCCTGACCTACAAGTCGTTTTACCCCGACGACGAGGTTGATCCGAACAATATCAAACCTTGCCCGGAGGCGAAGGTTTGTTACGAACAGGCGCTGCGCTGCGATTCCCTCAACAATACGGCGAAGACGTTTGTCCGGGCGTTTACTACGCCCGAATCGATCTTGGAAAGCCTGCCGCCGGGAGACGATCCGGAGTTCACCGGCAAGCCAATGCGCCACTGGCTAAAGATCCTCGCCGATTCCAGCAGCGGGTACGAAGACAAAAAGCAGGCGGTCGAAGCGCTGGGAGCCATAGGCGCTCCCGCTGTTCCTGGGCTGATGCAAATATTCAAACTCGAAGAGCAACTGGCTGACGACAGCACGTTCTTGAGGAGCGATTGCATTGAAACGATACTTCGTATAGGCAAACCAACCGCGCCTGCTTTGAGTGAGTTCATTGCTGATCAGAGTTCGCGTCTTTTTGTCAGCAGCGCCTACGTTCTCGGCAAAATCGGTGAAACGAGCGCGGCGACACCTGTGCTAATTCGTGTGGTTGAGGACGCCGACCGTGAAGCAAGTTTGCGGGCGCAGGCAGCACAAGCGTTAGGGAAGATTGGGCCAGCGGTCGCTCAGGACGCGAGTCCCGTCCTCATCAAAGTCCTGAAGGATGAAGACCCGATCATTCGCAGCTCCGCCGCCAAAGGCTTGCAGTACCTTGAGGCGCCCGAAGCCGTCGATCCACTGATTGACGCGCTTCAAGACAGATACGCATTTGTGCGAGGAAGCGCATCCGTCGCGTTGAGGGAATTCTTCCGAGCTGTTCAGGCGGAGCCGCGCGCCGTAGATAGACTGATCGAACTTGTTGAGAGCAAGGCAGAAAACGGTCGCGACGAGGCCGTATCTTTACTGGGCGAAATCAGGGATACAAGAGCGGTCAATACATTGGAGAACGCCCTCAAAGAAAAAGCACTGGCTTTTGGGGCGGCAGCCGCTCTGAGAAATATTACTGGAAAGGAATACAAATGGTACTGAGCGCTTTTGGAGTGAGGCTTTCGGTGGTTGAGCGCGAAAGACTTGGGTCGTACGGGTAACTCTTACTATCGGGGCCTAACGCATCTTCTCCGGTGGTTTTAAGAATAGGCGCTTGCCAAATGAACGCGTGCTCCAAGAAAAGGCCCGTTGGCCCTAACGCAATGTGTGTAGATCGAAACGCAAAGTAAGGGGAAAGGGATGTAACGGGTTTTACTGTATTTCATGCGGGTGTTTTTGTCTCAGTCCTCCTCATTTCTCAAATCTGACATTGGCACGGGACACTCAATGCCCCGTGCCATAAGTGCTGCGGATGCAATGGGTCAGTTCGCGCGCGTCGGCGCCGCGATCTTGACGAAGTGCGCTGCCGGGTCGTCGAACAGCGGGTACAGATGGCGCACGGCTTCCGCCTGGTTGTTCTGCTGCAGCGTCACGATGTAGTCGCCGAGCAGGTCGCGGATGTCTTCATTACCCTGCGCATCGAGCGGGAAGATTTCGACCTTCGCGCCCCTGGCGATGCGCCGCTTGATCGCTTCCACGTCCAGGCCCATCTCGGTGTGCACGCGCTGGTAGATGACACCGCCGGACATGCCTGCGCACATCCACGGGCCGGGGTCGCCCAGCACGAGGGCGCGCCCGCTCGTCATGTACTCGAAAGCATAACCCTTCAGATTGGCGCGCGCCGCCAGCCCACCCAGGTGATCGCGCAGCGGGGTGGTGATTTCGCCGCCGAAGACGACGTCCGCACCGCTGAAGCGAATGCAGGCGCGCGTATCCGCGTTGCCCTGGACGATGAAACGCCCACCCTGCGCGCCGTAGGCGAAGCTCTTGCCGACGGAACCGTCGAGACGCTGGCCGTTGTGATTGAGCCCGCGCAACACCGTGAGCTTGCCGCCCTTGGCGCACTTAACCACGCCATCCTGCGCGCCGCCTTCGACCAGGATATCGACCGGCGCATCCAGGAACGCACCGAGGCCGTTGCCTGGCACCGCCGAGTTGCTGAAGCTCAGATGCACACCCTTGAGTTCGTCACGGTTGGCGATCTCGCCGCGCTTGAAGGCGCCGCACAGATGCGTGCCCAGCGCGCGATCCATTGCCATGACGGCCTCGTCGTCGTAGGTCAGTTCGCGGTCGCCGTTCTGCGTGTGCTCGCCGATGATGCGCGTGATCTGGCGCGTCAGCGAGTTGCGCGGGCGCACCAGACGCCGACCGACGCCGGGCAGCAGTTCACGCTGCGCCACCGCGGGGGCGGGGGTCAGCAGGGCGCTCAGGTCTATGCGATCCTGCATCGAGATCTGCTCGACCAGGTCGACACGCCCGACCAGATCCTGCGTCTTGGTGAATCCGAGCGCTGCCGTCCAACGACGAATGTCTTCACCGAGCATGTTGAACACGTTGCAAATACCGTTGACCGACGCTTCGTAGTCGCGCGGCTCAAAGTGCTTGATGCCCTTGTCAGTCGCTTCTTCGACGGTGCGGATGTGCGTCGTGATGCCGACGTGGCAGGTGCCCTCGTGACACTTGCGACAGATGGTACAGCCGACGGCGACCATCGCCATCGTGCCGAAGCCGACGCGGTTGGCGCCCAGGCAGATCATCTTGATCACGTCGCGCCCGCTCTTCATACCGCCGTCAGCCCAGATTTCGACGTCGTTGCGCAAACCGCTTTCGGTCAGGGCATGATGCGCCATCCACACGCCGAGTTCCGTCGGCAGACCGGCGTGACGCAGCGCATGCGCGCGCGCCGCACCCGTGCCACCTTCGTAGCCGGTGATGTTGATGATGTCCGCGCCCGCCTTGGCGATGCCGACCGCGATGATGCCGACGCCTGGCACGACCGGGATCTTGACCGATACCTTCGCCCGCGGATTGGCGGTCTTGAGTTCTTCGATCAACTGCGCCAGATCCTCAATCGAGTAGAGGTCGTGGTTGTTGCTCGGCGAGATCAGGTCGACCCACGGGTTGGTACTGCGTGCCAGCGCCACCTGCGGCGTCACCTTGTGGCCGGGGAGCTGGCCGCCTTCGCCCGGCTTGGCGCCCTGGCCGATCTTGATTTCGAGCACGGCTGCCGAGTTCAGGAAGCCGATGTTGACACCGAAGCGTGCCGAGGCGATCTGCTGGCCGCGGTTGCGCGGGTAGCGATTGAGCATGTCCGGCAGCTCGCCGCCTTCGCCGTTGATGCACAGGATGTCGAGCTTGTAGGCCGCTTCCGCGTACGCTTTGTAGGCGAGTTCGCCCTGCGAGCCGAACGACATGGCACCGATCAGGATCGGCATCGAGTGATCGCCGACGCTGATGTCCACGCTGTCTGGGTCGACGTCGCTATCGGTGGCTTTGAGACCCATGATGTGGCGCAGCGCCACCGGCTTATCGCGCTCAAGATCGAGCATGAGTGACGTGTACTCGTCGAGCGTCATCTCGCCGTGGGCGATATCTTCGACCTTCTTCCACATCTTCGGATACAGGCGATCCGGGTTGTCCATCTTGGTCGATTTTTCGCCGCGCATCTCTGCCGCGCGCTCTTCGGCATCGGCGCGCAGGCTGTCCCAGGTCAGGCCGTAGCCTTCGCTGCCGCAGTAATTCGACGTGCCGAACTTCTCCGCCACCGACGGCGCAATGCCGATCGAGCTGAACGAGAGGCCATAGCCGCGCAGTTCGTGGCAGCCGATGGTCGATGTGATCTTCTCCAGCCCGGCCTTGATGCCCTTCATCAGGTTGGTCAAACGCTGGAGGATCTCGTCGCTGGTCAGCGGTTCGCGCGGCGCGCGAGGGGCCATGCCCAGGCCGACGGCGTACATCGCATACGGCACGAGGGCGTTCGCGCCCATGCCCAGCGACAGCGCCAGATCGTGCATGTCGCGCAGCGAACCCGAACGGAGGACGATGCCCGTCTGGCGGCGCAGATTCGGCTTGTCGGGCGCATCGCGCAGGGCGCGGTCGACCGCGGACGTCGCCAGCAGCGGGTCGAGCCACAGGCGCTCGCCGGTGTATACCTCGCTGTCGTCCAGGATCAGGCATTCTGCGCCGCCGCGCACCGCTTCGATGGCGGCGCTGCACAGACGATCCAGCGCCTGCTCAATCGTCTCGTCCAGTGCGCCGGTCGCGGACAGGATGACCGCGCGCTCGCCAAAGTGCACCAGCACATCTTCCAGTGTGTACGTGCCGTATTTCTCGGCGACGGCGCGCATCTCCGTATCGGTCGCCAGCGTCGGATGCCCGCCGAGCAGCAGCGGCACCTGGAGCCTGAGCAGCAGGTCGTCCGCGGACGACTTCGCGCTCACGAGCGGCCGCCGACCTAAGAGGACGTTGGTCGAAAACTGGGCCTGCTCGCGCTCGCGGTCGATGGCCGGGTTGGTGACGACGGCGACCGTCTCTTTAAAGAAGTCGGCGGCGTTGACGCGCGTCTGGCTGAGCACGGCCAGCGGGCCATCCCAACCGAGTGAGCCAACCAGCTCCTTGGCGGCCTCCGCCATCGTCTCGGCGATGTTGAGGTGATAGCGTTCCCAGCCGAGCGCGGCCATCGTCGCCGTGTTGAGGGCGGCGGGCTGTGCGATCCACGGCTGAGCTTCAGCCACCACCGTGCGCGCCGGGGCGGTCGCAACGGCTTCCGCGACGGCGACGCCGCCTGTGGCTGCGCTGCCCGCAGGTGCCGGGCTGTGGCCGTTGCCGTTGGTCGGGGCGGTCGGTGACTGAGCGCCATTGCCCATGCGCAGGTCATTCAGCGACCAGCGCTGGCCCAGCCCGCCGTTCATGATCATGCGCTCACGGCTGCGCTGCAGCATGTGGCGCTGGATGGCGGGGTAGTCGAGCACTTCCACCGGGCGACCGGGCTTGATCACGAGCGCTATCTTCTCGCCTGGCGCGAGCGGCTTCGGATCGGTCGACATGCTGTCCAGCGGGTAAACGCCGCGCTCGGACGAGGCGAAGTATTCCTTCTCCGATTCGCCGAACCAGAGCGGACGCAGGCCGAGCGCATCGACCGAGAACACGCACTGATCGCCCATGCGCGCGGCGATGGCCGCCGGGCCTTGCGCGAACGGGCCAAAGGCATGGCGCACGTCGTCGTACAGCTCGTGGACTTCCGGCGCGTTCTGGATCAGGTCGTGCTCGTAGGGCGGGAAGATGTATTCCATCGCCTCGATCAGGTCGAGGCCGAAGTCCATGCACAGCGCGTCAATGGCGCGGTCAATGTCCTGCGAGTCGGAGTTCTTCGGGTCGAGCGTCACGCCGAGCATGGCCGCTTCCAGACGGAAGCGCGAGATCGTGTTGAACTCGCCATTGTGGCCGATGACGTTGAACGGCTGAACGCGTTCGAAGATCGGGTTGGTGTTTGTGCTGTAGCGCGCGTGGCCGAGCGTGACCGTCGAGGCATATTCGGGGTCGCGCAGTTCAGGATAGTAGCGGCGCAAAATCTCGACCGTGCCCTGCACTTTGTAGACGACGCTGCGTGACGAGAAAGACGGGAAGTGCACGCCGTAGGCGCGTTCGAGATGCGCCTGCAGGCGATAGAGCGTCGGCTCCAGCGCGTCGATGTTGACGCTGCCGCCCATGCCCGCGAACTGCCAGAAGAGCGGCTCGTTCTTGAGCGCGCTGCGGCCCAGCATGTAGCTATCGACGTTGGCGGCTTCGCTGTGCAGAATGTGCAGCCCCGCTTCCGCGATCTGATTGTGTACCGCCTCGACCAGGGCGCCGTGTTCGCCGCGCATGTGTACCGGGATCATCATGTGCGCGACCCAGAAACCGGGGTCGATGGCCAATGACGACCGGATGCTGCGCTGCGCCAACATGCGCGCCCAGATCTGGCGGGGAATATCCGTCATGATGCCGACACCATCGCCTTCACCGTCGACGATGCCCGTGCGATGGCCCATGCGTGTGAGCGCCTCAATCGTGCGCTTGACGTTTCCGTGTGTTGCCTGGCCGCCCTTGCGAACTGCGCAAATCAACGCGCAAGCGTCGCGCTCGCGGTCGTCGACAGGGTGTTGGGGTAGAACGGAGTGGAGTGGCTCATAGGTCACGGCAGTGTCCCTTCAACTTCCGTATTGCTAGCTTTACGATGGTGAAAAAAAGAGCTTTTTGTCGCCTCTTGACAAGGGCGACACCCCTGGAGTTGGTGCTAGTTTCTAATTGTAATGAATCGTCAGGTAATTTCTGCCCGAACTTAGAGGCGATTGTTCATACATTTTGCACACATAGAGCAGGTGTGCCGTTCGGCAGTGACGCGCTTCACGAAATGCGTTTATACGCTAGGTCCCCAGCAAGCGGCGGATGGTCAGGGCCAAATGCAGCCCAAGCCGGATCTCCGGGCGGTCGAAATCCACCTGGGCGATCTCGTTAATCCTGGACATTCTATACAAAAGTGTGTTGCGATGCACGATCAGAGTTTCGGCGGTCTGGCTCAGGTTGCCATGCCGCTGGAAGAAGGCTTCCAGAGTCTTGATCAAATCGGCGTTCTGCTTGTGATCGTAATCCAGCAGCGGGCCGAGCATGGTATCACAGAAGCTGAGCAGTTTGTCGCGGTCATTCAGGCTCAGGATCAACTGGTAGACGCCCAGGTCGCCGATGAACAGGGGCGAATCGCTCTGCAGACGGGCCGCCAGTTCGAGCGCCTGATGTGCTTCGCTGTAGCTGATGCGCCAGCCGGTGATGTCCTCCGCCTCTTGCCCGACGCCGACCGCGAGATGCGCCCCCGGATTCTGGCGGATGAGTTCGTCGGCGATCGTTTTGGCGAACTTGGTGCTGTGCTGGTGCGGATCTTTGATGTCGCTGTCGATGGCATGGAAGACCACAACCTCGTTTTCGCGTTCGCGCTGCCACACCAGTGCCGGATACTTGCCCGAAGACACCAGCGTGTTGACCGTCGTCTCGATGCGCCGCAGCGAGAGCACGCGTTCGCCGCGCCAGGCCAGCACAATCGCCACGTGCGGGCGCGCCATGTTGTGCTCGAAGCGTTCGCCCTGCTTGATCGCTTCCTGCTGGCTGATGTCACCGATCAGCACGCGGTCGAGGAATGTGCCGCGCAGGCGCTTCTCGGTGTCGCTGACCATCTTGGCCTTCGCCATCTCCAGCGCGCAGGCTGCTGCGCCGTGTTCGGCGACCAGTTGATCGACGTCGTCCAGTTCGGTGTCGTGGCCGATGATCGAGAGGTAGCCGCGCCCGATGTCCTTGGTGACGATCGGCGCGACCAGCCGCGCCAGCCCCGGCGTCGGCAGCGATTGCAGGATCGCGGGATTCTCGATCTCGCTGACGCGGTGCCGATCCTGCAGTTCGACGGGCAGATTGTCCTGTTTGCGCAGGAACGTCTCGACATCTTCCCACAACCCGGCAAACTGCGGCTGCAGCACGCTGCCGATGGTTTGCAGCCGTTTATCCTGCACGACGATGGCTTTGTTGGTCAGACGCGCGATGGCATTGATCAGCTCGGTCATGCCCTCGTTGCGCGAGGAAATTTGTGTCAACTGCCGGTAGATCTGAATGCCGCGCCGTTCGATCTGGCCCTTGCGGTCGACGAGCAGGCTGACGACCGATTTCTCGACCATGCGCGCCCGGCTGCCTGCGGGCAGCATCATGAGCGGCATCTCGTAGGCATTCGCCTCGGCGATCACATTGGGAGGCGGCGTATCACTGACGACGATGGCGGCCGCCTGCAGGTCGCAGGCCCAGCGCACGATTTCGAGATCGCTCAGGTTGCGCTTGGCCGTTTCCGGCGTCGCGACCAGGATCATTTCCTCAGGCTGGATCGATTTCGGCAGCGTGTCGTTCTCCGGGTAGATCACGGTCGCCCAACTGACGATACGGCTCAACATGCCGTTGCCAGCGATGACCCGTGTGCCCAGAGGCAGCGCAAGTTTCCGCACGTCTTCAACTGTGACCCGTTCTTGCGCGTCCATAGTTGCCTTCGGTCAAATTGCACAAATTCCTAGCCAATGAAATAACGCATCCATACAGGATTGTCAAGAGGAGCAGTGGGTAGTTTTCGGCGGCACGGCAGCAAGCGGAGAGAATTGCCGTGCCGCCGTCCGGCTCACGTATCGCCGGTCACCAATCCGAACAGGATGACGAGGAAAAAGACGATCAACGAAGCGCCAACGAACGGCTGATTCGGATCGACATACCAGCTATACATGACGAACAGGGCGAGCACCAGGCCGCCCAGCCAGGTGATCGGACTGACGCGGTAGTGGCTCGAATACTGGTAGATTCCGGAGCCGAGCAAGATCACAGCCCCGGCGAACGGCACAAACCAGTTCGGCATACTGATGTTGTTCTCGCGTCCGAGCGCACCCAGCGCGAACACGATCACGAGACCTGCCCACGTCATCATCTCGATCCGTGCCTCGCGGTAGCTCTTGCCTCGTGAGCGCGAACTGCTCGAACTGCGTCGGGAACTCCGTCGACGTGCCACGCAAATATCCTCTCTGAATGTCGCCGTTCACAGACGCGGGCATTGTACCATAATTGGCATGATCGCCGATCGGGCGCAAGCATCGCATATCGAGGTTGATCCGTATGAAACGACTGTGGCGCATCGTCCTATTTTCAGTCTGCCTGAGCGCACTCGTCGGCTGCGAAGGTGTGCCACCGTGCGAAAACAGCTGGTTCATGAGCGAGCGCGCGCCGAAGGATTGCCCGCGCGAACCGGCGCGCTCGTCGCACGCGACCGTCATGCAGTTTGAGAACGGCTTCATGCTCTGGATCACCGAGCTAGACACGATCTACGTGCTCTATCTCAGCCAGTCCGCGCCACGCTGGCAGGCCTTCGAAGACAAGTTCGAAGAGGGCATGATCGAGTACGATCCGGCGCTCAACGTCGGTCAGCCAGCCTATACCTTTCAACCACGGCGGGGGATGGGGCTGATCTGGCGCGAAAATGATGCACTGCGCAATCGCCTGGGCTGGGCGGTGGCCGAGTACGAGTTCCCGTTCGAAACGGTCGTTCAAACCGCGGCGGATGGTTCGGTGTATTTGAGAGGGCGTCAGGGCGGCCTGTTCGTCTTGCAGTCGGGCGGCGCCGACTGGATGCTCTACGACGCAAACTCGCCCGCATCATAAGCGTGCGCCTATGATAGAATGCGCGCGCACCATGTAACGTTCGGCAGAGGTTACAGTGACCAAGCGAATCGGCATCCTCACGGGCGGCGGCGACGCGCCAGGACTGAACGCGGTTATTCGTGCCGTCGTCTTAACTGCACACAATGCGTTTGGCTGGGAGGTGGTCGGCATTCGTCAGGGCTTTGACGGGCTTCTGAATGGGATGCCGGTCATGAAGCTGACGCCGAATGTGGCGCACGATATGCTCGCGCGCGGCGGCACTGTCCTTGGCGCGGTCAACCGCGGTAACCCGTTCATGCGCCGAACGCGCCTGGAAGACGGCAGCGAAGTCCTGGTCGATGCCGCGCACGAGGTCATCACCCGACTGCACGAACTCAACCTCGACGCCCTGATCGCCGCCGGGGGTGATGGCACGATGGCCGCGGCCATGCGCCTGGTCGACCTGGGCGCACGGATTGTCGGCGTGCCCAAAACGATCGATAACGATCTCTCTGCGACGGACATCACGTTCGGCTTCGATACGGCGCTGGTCACCGCGACCGAGGCGCTGGACAAGCTCCAAACGACCGCCGAGAGCCATCACCGCGTGATGGTGCTCGAAGTCATGGGCCGTGATTCGGGCTGGATCGCGTTGACGACCGGCGTCGCCGGTGGTGCCGATGCCATCCTCATCCCGGAGCTGCCGTTCGACATCGCCGTCGTCTGCAACAAGATACGCGCGCTTCAGGAAACGGGCCGTCGTTACAGTCTGGTTGTAGTCGCCGAGGGCGCGCACCCGATCGATGGCGAGCAGGAGTTCATCATCAAAGGCGACCCGATGTATCAGGGGCGTCTCGGCGGTATCGGCTATCTGGTCGGCAACGCCATCGCCTCGTGCCTGGACGCCGAGGTGCGCGTCACCCGGCTAGGGCATGTGCAGCGGGGTGGCCAGCCCACGCCGCGCGATCGCTGGCTGGCCACGCGCTTTGGTTCTGCCGCCGTGCATTTTGTCGCGCAGGAACGCTGGGGGCATATGGTCGCCCTGCACGGCACGCAGTTGATCGCCGTTCCGATGGAAGAGGCGGTCAAGATCAAGCGCGTCAACCCCGACGGCGAAATGGTGCGCATGGCGCGTCACCTTGGCATAGTGTTCGGCTGATAGAGTCATGACTGCATCTGATCCAACCAAACCCGCACGACCGCAAGAACGTCCGCTCAGCCCGTTACGGCCAAAACGACGAGGCTGTCTCTTTGGCTGCCTGGTGGCACTGGCGGCGCTTTTCTTTCTATGTGGTCTCAGCTTAGTGGCGTACATCATCTTCCCGCCGCCGCCGCTCGACATCCTCGTGCTGGGGCTTGATGCGCGACCGGGCGAGGGCACCGTCACGCGCGCCGATAGCATCATCCTGATGGGGGTGCATCCGCGTCACGTCAGCCTGCTCTCGATCCCGCGCGATCTGTTCTTCGACGTGGAAGCCTACGGCGAGCAGCGCATCAACGCCGTGCACATGCTCGGCGAGATGGAAGCGCCAGGGCGTGGCATCGTGCTGATGCAAGAGGCGCTCGATAACGCGTTCGGTATCCACATTGACCGCTATCTGCGGCTGGATTTCGATGGCTTTGTCGCCCTGGTCGATGCGGTTGGGGGAGTCACGATCAACGTCGAGCACGTCGTCGACGACTACGCATACCCGACTGAGGATGGCGGGACGATGGCGGTGCATTTCGACACCGGCGTGCAAACAATGGACGGGGCACAGGCGCTCATCTATGCGCGCACCCGCCACGGCGATGATGACTACCGGCGCGCCGAACGCCAGCAGCAAGTCATCTCAGCGCTGGGGGGCAAACTGCTGCTGCCGTGGAACTGGCCCCCGGCGCTGGCGGCCATCACCCAGGCGGCGGACACGGACATCAACGTCTTCGATATGGCGCGTTATGCCCCGGCATTCCTGCTCAACTTTGGTCGCTTCGACCAGCGCGTCGTCGACCGCGAACTGATCACGACGACCGTCAACGGCAATGCAACGGCGAACGTCGCCGCGCTATCCGATTGGCTGGCCGAGCGCTTCGATTGAGGCAGACGCATTCTAGGGTTTGGCAACGCCAAACCCCTGCGGTTGTATCCATTTGAGACGATCAGGGTGTGATTTGCTTAGCGCTTCTGTTCGCGCAGCAGGCGCATGTGACTGCCTGCCCAGACCGATTCGCTGCGCGTGAACTTGGTGATCTTGATGTCATTGAAGCGCGGCAGCAGTCTGACCAGCACCGCGGGCAGCCGATCCCACTCTTCGGCGAAGATCAGCGCCTGCAGCTCGTCCGCCATGCCGCCGGCCCAATACCAGCGCTGGCGCAGCTCATCCGCTTTCATCCAGTAATCGCGTTTTTCCCAGGCCTGCGCCGATTGGTCAATGCCTTCGTCGATGCCGCGGAAGCAGTAGACCAGCGCCGCCAGCATATCCTTCGCATTTGTGTCAATGTCTTGCTGCTGGCTCAGATGGCGCAGCAGTTCGGCAGCCGTGCGCATCAACTGGTTACGCTGCTTGCCGGTGCTGTCAGTGTTGATGACACGACCCATACCCTGTTTGTCTCCTTGATGTCTACGATTGGTAAGGGCGAATACCTTTCCAGATGTGCCCGCTGAGCATCTTGAGGATCGTATTGCCGGGGCGTTCGGTGCGCTCTGAGAGTTCACGAACAGTCAGCGGCGTGTTGCCGTTGGCCAGGAACACGCGAAAGATGCTGTCTACGAGGGCGGTCTGCGCGCTGATGTAGCTTGGATCTTTGGCCGCAAGCTGAATCGCCAGCCCCAACTCGTCGACCTGGAAGACTTCGCCGGTGTCCGGGTCGACGTAGTCGATGACCCGCTCTTCCGTCGTCTGGCTGAGTTGGTCGCGCTGCTCTGGCAGGAGGTGGCTGAGGACGTACGTGCGCAGATCTTCACCACTGGTTTCCCACCACGAGTAGTCGATGTGATACCTGGTATCGAGGGTGGGCTTGACGAGTAAACTGGGTTTGTCAGGTGAAGGCTGCATGATGGGTTTCTCTCTATCGCTCGCTGATCTTCCAATAGTGATTGCCCACGTACTCGAAGTCCGGATTGCTCACTAAGGTGGCGAGAATAGGACCGGGCGGGCAGCGTCGCAACACGTTGACGGCGCTGTAAATGGTTTTGGCATGGACGGCGGACTGCGGCGAAAAACGCGCCAGTTCTGCCAGGATGATGCGGATGATCGAGGCGAGCGGGCGCTTTTGCTGGCGCGCCTGGTCACCCATGGCGTCGACACCGGCGATGTCATCCGTGCCGAGGATCAGCAGATCGTCGTATTCCGCGCCGATCGCACGCTTTTGCTCGTCGAAGGCAAGCTGGTTGTTCTTGGGCGTGATCAGTTTGACCCACTCCGTGCGCGGGCGGTGCGACCGGAAATCGGTCACGATGTGGTCGTCTCTGTCGCCGCGGCGGACGGTCACGTAAGCCCCAACCGGCAGCATGTGCTTGCGGTACAGGTTGTTCAGGCCATAGACGTAACGCTGATCGCGCACGACCCAGCCGACCGACTCTTCGCCGTCCTGGCCATCGACCAGCGTCACCCACACGCGCGACGTGCGCAGGGCAGTCGGGAAGACGGCGCGGATCTTTGCATTGAGCGGCAGCGTGCCAGCGCGGCGGTGCGGGTAGATCAAGGCGATGGTCGCTTCTTCCAGGTCACGCGGCTGCTCCGGCTCGATCTGGCTGAGTTCGTCGTCGAGTTCGGCGACCAGGGCTTCCATTTCGTTTGTCAAGAGGGTGGGGTCGTACTCGATGGCTGTGTAGCGGAGGATGTGTGGGACTTGCTTGACTTCGTCGGGTTCCAGGCGAGTCAGATACCAGAGTACCTGTCCGACCGGGCCGACTTCGTCAAAGCGCGAGTCGTGCATCATCGCGTAGTTCAGGCTGTAGACCTGCAGCTCCGCCGGGCCATTGCCGATGCTGCCGATCTGTTCCAGGATCTCAACAGGTGACAGCGGCCCACCGCCCATGATGTCGAGCACGGCCTCCGCCAGGTTGAGATGCCCTTCGTTGACGTCGAGCACGAGGCTGCGTGAGAACCACTTGCCCGCGACCGAGATCAAATCGTCGTTGTTTTGCAGGCGCTGGCGCAGGCTGGCCAGGATCTTATCGCCGTGCTCGGCCAGGATCTCTTCGGCGCTCTGCTGTTCGATGCCCGGCATGGCGACGTTGGATTCGTCGACCTCGTTGAGCTTGTGTTCGACAGCCAGCCCGGATGCAAATTCCCGCTCATGATCCTCGTCGTCGTCAAATGCCACGCCGATGACCGTGAAGTCGCCGCTGTCCGGGTTGAAACCCTCGCGCTCGCGTGTCACGGTCGCCATGGCATAATCGAGCGCCGGGAAGACCAGGCGCTGACCGAGGCTGTATGTTTCAGATGGGCGGTAGAGCAGGATGTTCTCGTAACGCTTGCGCGCCTTTTCGGCTTCGTCGTTCAAACGCTTTTCAATCAATGCCAGCGCCAGCGTTTCCAGGCTCAGGGGAGTCTCACGTTCGAGCAGCAGATTGGTCAGGTAGTCGAGATCTGTATCGGTAATGTTGAATTTGCCTGCCCACATCTGGCTAGTGGTCAAGGTTTGCTCCTCGTATGGATCTTTCGTCTTTAGGTGCGGTTTTTCGCTGCTTCAAGTATAGCTGAGGGCGTTCGGCCTTTGCAAGCGTTGGGTTGACCGCCCGGAATCGCTCGATTATACTTATCGCCCATAGTCGTTCTCACGATTTGAGGTAGTAACTGAATGGCAACCAAGCGTACATACCAGCCGAAGATTCGCCGTCGGGCACGCGTCCACGGTTTCCGCGCACGTATGGCGACTCGTAACGGGCGCAAGGTGTTGAAGGCTCGGCGGCAGCGTGGCCGTCATGAACTCACGGTATCTTCGCGGCACGTGAAGCGTATTAACTGGAAATCGCACTGATCCATTGCGTGCGGCGGTGAATGGACGCCCGCTTCAGGCTGCGACGGCGCGAGGATTTTGCCCGCCTGCGGCGTCATGGCCATACTTATCGGCGCCCATGGTTATCCTTGAGCGTTGTTCAGAATGAAGTGGGCCACAATCGCTACGGTTTTATCACCAGCAAACAATTGGGCAAAGCCGTAACGCGAAACCGGGTGAGACGCGTGCTGCGCGAGGTGATTCGCCTTCGTCATGCAGATGTCCAACCCGGTTTCGATATTTTGTGGATAGCGCGTTCAGGATTGGTCGGGAAGCCCTGGCCTGTTGTGGTACAGATGGTGGATGAGTTGTATCGTCAAGCTGGTTTGCTGAAGGATGCATCCGCATGAAAAGTCTGGCGCTGGCGGCGATTCGTTTCTACAAACGTTTCATCTCGCCCATGCTCCCGTCTTCGTGTCGTTTCCAGCCGACGTGTTCACAATACACGTATGAGGCGATTGAGAAGTATGGCGTATTTCGGGGCACCTGGCTTGGCATTCGACGTATCTCACGCTGTCATCCGCTGAATCCCGGTGGTTACGATCCGGTGCCTTGATGTCGACTAGGAGAGAAAGTCTTTGAAATCACGGATGATGGCATCGAAGTATCAGGTCGGTGCGCTTGCGCTCTTCCTGCTAATGCTGTTCATGTCGAGTTGTGTTCCGCTGCCAACTGATCCACGCTGGGCGTCTGTCACGTTGATCGATGACGGGCAGGAAATCATGTTCGCCTTTCATGATAAGGTGGCACTTGTTGATCCGGTCGACGGTTCGTTGATCGAACTGCGCGACAGCGAGGGTCGCGTCCGCGTGGATAGCGAGAGCGGCAATGCGCTCACGTGGCAGGTGCAGGTGCAGGCCAACCCCGCCACTGTCTTCTACCATCAGCCCATCCCCCTCGATGATAACACCATGCTGCTGCCGTCCTTCAGTCGTCGCTTCTATGAGGTCGACGTGGACGCAGCGCGTGTGCTCAACCCTGAAGGTCGCCTGATCGAAGCCGACACGACGACTAGTCACATCGTCGCCAACGTGCTGGCAACCGACGACACACTCTACGTCCCGCTCAGCGAGGGCGATGTCACCGCCATCAACCGCGATGATTACAGCGTGCGCTGGAAATTCGACACGGAGTTCGGCGTCTGGGCCGAACCGCTGCTGGTCGAGGGCGTGCTCTACGTCACCTCGCTCGATCACTTCCTCTACGCCCTGGACGCCGACAACGGCGATCTGCTCTGGAAGGTCGATCTCGGCGGGGCGATCGCTTCGGCGCCAGTCTACGCCGATGGTTATCTCTACGTCGGCTCGTTCGGACGCAAGCTGTTCAAAGTTGCGGACGACGGCACGATTGCCGCAGAATATGAGGCCCAGAACTGGATCTGGGGTTCGCCGGCTGTGGTCGATGGCATGCTCTACATCGGCGATTCGTCCGGCTGGGTGCATGCGCTCGACATCAGCGGCAGTGGGATGCAAATGGTCTGGGCACGTCAGGTGGCCGAACGCGCCATCCGTGCGACCCCGCTGATCACTGACGACAAGCTGATCGTGGCCTCACGCGATCACCGCGCCTACTGGCTTTCGCGCGATGATGGCACCGAGATCTTCCGCCGCGAACTCGTCGGCGAAGTCCTTGCGGACATGGTGGTCGTCGAACCGAGCGAGACCGTCAACATCCCGGAGGCATACGTGCTCATCAGCACCATGTCCAACGAAGAAGCGCTGGTTGCCTTCACCCTGGAGTCCGGCGAGCGCCGCTGGGCCTATCGACACTAGACGAGTCCGAGGAGCTTCCTGAATGGACTTCATTCTCAATCCATTTATCACCCTGGTCACGTTCCTGTACTCGGTGCTGGGGAACAATATGGTGCTGGCGATCATCGTCTTCACCGTGCTCGTCCGTCTCGTCACGTATCCATTGACGGCGACGCAGCTCCGTTCATCCAAGGCCATGCAGCAGATTCAGCCCAAGATGAAGGAACTGCAAGAGAAGTACAAGAACGACCGCGAAAAGCTCGCCCAGGCGCAAATGGAACTCTACCGCGAGCACGGGGTCAACCCGGTCGGTGGCTGTTTGCCTTTGTTCATCCAACTGCCGATCTTCATCGCGCTCTATCAGGCGATCATCTTCGCGCTGGCGGCGACGCCGACCCAGCTGCTTGACCTGTCGGGTCGCCTGCTCATCCCTGGCCTGGACAGCGCCATCCCGATGAATAACAGCTTCATCGGCATGAACCTGTCGCAGCCGCCGAATACCAGCAATCCCATCGCTCTGGCGATTATCGGCCTCGTGGTCATCACGACCTACTTGCAGTTCAAGATGACGTCTCCCGCGCCGCAAAAGAACGCGGATGGCAAGCCGGATCAGGGCGCTGCGATGACGCAGTCGATGGGCACGATCATGCCCGTCATGTATGGTTTCTTCGCCCTCAGTTTTTCGATTGGTTTGTCGATCTACTTCATCGTCTCGAATACCATCGGTATCGCCCAGTCGTGGCTGATGAAGCGCAACCAACCACCGGCGACGGCAGTGGCAACGGTATCATCCACTGCCAGCACAAAAGAGAAAGCCGCCCGTCCGGCGAAGCGAGCGGCCAAATCGAAATAATAGCGGACACCGTCTAGAGGACGGCTGCACCATTTAAGGATTCCGCCTATGGCATCAGAACGTTACATCGAGATCACTGGCGATAGCATCGAAGACGCCATTTCTAAAGGATTGGCGCAGCTCGGCGTTGGCCCGTCAGAGGTCATCGTCGAAGTGCTGGAAGAACCCAGCCAGGCGATGTTTGGCATGGATGCCCGCCCCGCGCGGGTACGGCTTCAGCTCCTGGGACTGCGTCCGTCGACGCCGCCGCCATCGCCGGTCGTGACCAGCGCGCCCGCTGCCGAACCGGAAGAGCGTGCGCCTGCCAGTACCTGGACCGAACGACCGCCGCGTACCGAACAGCGCGAACGCCCGGAACGCTCCGAGCGTCCGGAGCGTGACCGTCCTCGTCGTCCCCAGCGCAATGGTGGCCGCGGCCAGCGTCGCTCCGATGCGCCGCCGCGCCGCCCGCGCGAAGAGGAAGATGAGACTCCGGATGTCCTCGAGCCTGAATTCGACGACAGCTTGCCGTTTGTCAACGAGGCTGCCGAAATCCCTGATGACGAGGTCTCGGAAGACATCACCGTCGCTCGTGTCGTGCTGAACGAACTGCTCGAACGCATGGATATTCGTGGCCGCATCGCCGTCCGTCTGGCTGTGTCCGACGAGCAATCGGAGAGCGCGCCGCACATCCTGGACATCATGAGCAGCGGCAACTCGAACCGTCTGGTCGGGCGCCGTGGCGAAACCCTGGCTGCTCTGCAATATCTGACCCGGCTGATCACTAGCCGCGAAGTGCAGCACCGCGTCGACGTGATTGTCGACGTCAACAGCTACAAGGCTCGGCGCGCGCAGGCGCTCACCAATCTGGCGCTGCGCATGGCGGACGACGCCGTTGAAAACAAGCGCACTGTCGCTCTCGAACCCATGCCGCCGCATGAGCGTCGCATCATTCATCTCGCCCTGCGCGATCGTGAAGATGTCTCGACCAAGAGCGTCGGCGAAGGGCCGGGGCGCAAGGTCACGATTGTGCCGACGGAACAGCCATCCGAATGACGACAGCGCCGGAATATGTGCTGGTCGGCAATATCACCGCTGATATTGCGCCTGAGAGCCGCCTGCTCGGTGGCACCGTTTCCTACAGTTCACTGACTGCCGCGGCCTTTGGCCTGCACGTCGGGTTGCTCACCAGCGCTGCTGCCGGTGAGCCGCTGCTCGATCAACTGCGGCAGAAGCTGTCGCTCGAAGTGGTCGACGCAGAGCAGACCACGACATTCGAAAACCTCTACACACCTTCTGGGCGTGTTCAGTATTTGCGCGGGAGCGCGGCACGGCTGGGCGTCGAGGCCATCCCTGACGCCTGGCGTGCGGCGCCGATGCTCCACATCGCGCCCATCGCCGGTGAACTCGATGAGACCGTCGGCGAGATTGCGCGCGCCTTTCCCAACGCGACGACACTGCTCACGCTCCAGGGCTGCCTGCGCCGCACCGATGACGATCAGCGGGTGCACTTCAAGCAGTGGTTCGATCAGGATGCGCTGCGCCACATCGACGTGGTCGTCTTCAGTGAGGAAGACATCGTTGAAGCGCCGGACATGGAGCGCGAATTCGCCGCCAACGTCCGCTGTCTGGTCGTCACGCGCGCGGAAAAGGGCGGCACGCTCTACATGAATGGCGAGCCGCAAGCCTATTCCACGCCACAGGTCGAGCTTGTACACCCGACGGGCGCGGGCGATATTTTCGCCGCCGCGCTGCTCGCCAGTCTCCATCTGTTCCAGGGGAACTACACGTTAGCCCTGCGCGCCGCGGCCTCGCTGGCGGCGCGTTCGGTCACGCGCGCTGGGTTGGCGAGCACGCCGACACCCGCCGAGGTCGAACAGACGCTGGCGGACGTCCGCGCGACGGCGGAATAGCCATGTCGCGCGGCTGAACCTGCGCCGCACCTGACAGTATTATTCGCAATGACAGGGCTGGCCGCGTCAACCATGAGCCAAACGCCGGATTGCTTGTTATGCTCGTCGTGAGCATCCGGCGACCGGATGCGCTTGCATAGGCTTTGGCATGGATGCACGGGAGAGGAACCGGGATGACTCGTCCAGGAATGGTGACGCGCGGCAACGAATTGACGGTCGAAGGGGAGATGTTGGAACCGGGCCAGCCCGCGCCCGATTTCGCCCTGACCGCCAACGATTGGCAGACCAGGACGCTCGCCGACTACGCCGGAAAGATCAAGATCATCAGCATTGTGCCATCGCTGGATACGCGCGTGTGCGCGACGCAAACGCGCCGCTTCAACCAGGAGGCCAGTGATCTGAGCGATGACATCGTCGTGCTGACCGTCAGCGCCGATCTGCCTTATGCGCAGCGGCGTTGGTGCGCCGCCGAGGGCATCGAGCGAGTCGAGACGTTGTCCGATCACAAGACGATGAATTTCTCGACGGCCTACGGCGTGAACGTGGTCGATCTGCGCATTTGCCAGCGCGCCGTGTTCGTGCTCGACCGCGATAACGTCGTGCGTTACACCCAGTACGTCCACATGATGGGCGACGAGCCGGATTACGAGGCCGCGCTCAGCGCCGCGCGCGCCCTGGTTTAGCATCGGGTTTAACGGGATGGGGCGGACCGCGCTCCATACTTAGTACAAGAGGAAGTCTCCACGATGAAGGATCCCCGTATCGAAAAACTAGCCGATGTCCTCGTCAACTATTCGACCCGCGTGCAGCCGGGCGAATGGGTGGGCATTCTGGGCAATGTCGAGGCGCTGCCGTATCTGCGCGCGGTCTATCAGGCTGTGCTCAAGGCGGGCGGCAACCCGGCGCTGATGCTGAGCGACGAGACGATTGACCAGATGTTCGTTCGCGAGGCGAATGACGATCAGATCAACTGGCTCGACCCCAGCCAGACCCTCTACTACGACAACGCCGATGTCTACATTCGTATCCGCGGCCTGGGCAACACCCGCGCGCTGACGAATGTGCCCGCCGAGCGCACGCGCAAAGTCACGGCGGCGCGCCGGAGCTGGCTCAGCACGCGCATGCAGCGCGCTGCTGAAGGCAAGATGAAGTGGGTCGGTACACTCATTCCGACCGACGGCGTGGCGCAGGACGCGGGGATGAGCCTCGAAGAATACGAGGACTTCTACTTTAACGCGACCTTCGTCAACAAAGACGATCCGGTCGCGGCCTGGAAGGCGATGGGAGCCATGCAGCAGAAGAAGATCGATTGGCTCATGGGCAAGCGTCACGTCAAGATGCAGGGGCCGAACGTCGACCTCGAACTCTCGATTGACGGGCGCGTGTTCATCAATGCCTGCGGCGAGCGCAACATGCCCGACGGCGAGATCTTCACCGGCCCGGTCGAAGACTCGGTCAAGGGCTGGATTCGCTACAGCTATCCGTCGATGGTGCAGGGCCGCGCGGTCGAAGGCATCGAGCTGCGCTTCGAGCAGGGCCGCGTCGTCGGGGCGACTGCCGCCAAGAACGAGGAACTGCTGCACGCACAGTTGGATACCGACGCCGGGTCACGCTACCTGGGCGAGTTCGCCATCGGCACCAACTTCGGCATCGACCGTTTCACCGGCCAGATCCTGTTTGACGAGAAGATCGGTGGCACCGTTCACACCGCCATCGGCCTCGGCTACCCGGACACGGGCAGCAAGAACGTCAGCGCCGTCCACTGGGATATGATCTGTGACATGCGCACGGACAGCACGATTCACGTCGACGGCGAATTGTTCTACAAAGATGGGCAGTTCGTGGTCTAGCGCGTGACCTAATTTGATTTGAATAGGTCAGTTGAGCGGTAGAACCGGCATCTTGTTCGCCGACGGGTCAACCCGTCGGCTAGGCTAAATCAAGCATACTGAAGATGCTTTCTGAGATGGCGAGCGTGGCCGATCTTTCTAGCACCTTTAGCGTGCTTGATGCCTTTAGCCGACCGATTGATCGGTCGGCGACGAAAGCGATCTGTCACAACCCTCGTTAGCACATCCACGCCTATGTGCGGAATAAGCGCCGCCGCCCATGGTTGGTCAGGAAAGCGCAGCGTCCGCATCAACCTCGCGGACGGCCATCATCCCCTTCAATTCGATCATCTGGTCACGCAGCATGGCCGCCTTCTCGAATTCGAGCGACTTGGCGGCGCGTTTCATCTCCGCTTCCAGTTCCTTGATCATCTTGTGCAGTTCTTCCTTCGGCAGCGCCTCGAGATCGACTTCGCCGGACTCCGTACGCTCGGCTTCGGGCACCATCGCGCGGACGCGGTCGGTCAGGTCGCGCACCTGCTTGACGATGCTGGTCGGCGTGATGCCGTGTTCGACGTTGTAGATATCCTGGATGCTGCGTCGACGGTCGGTCTCTTCGATGGCGCGCGTCATCGAGTCGGTCATCCGGTCGGCGTACATGATCACCTGGCCTTCGACGTGGCGCGCCGCGCGCCCGATCGTCTGGATCAGCGCCGACTCGGAGCGCAGGAAGCCTTCCTTGTCCGCGTCGAGGATGATGACCAGCGAAACCTCCGGCAGGTCGATGCCTTCGCGCAGCAGATTGATGCCGACGACCGCATCGTAGACGCCGAGCCGCAGGTCGCGCAGGATCTCGACGCGTTCGAGCGTATCGATCTCGGCGTGCAGATAGTGCGCCTTGATGCCCGTCTCGTTGATGTAGCCCGCCAGTTCTTCGGCCATGCGCTGCGTCAGCGTCGTGATCAGCGCACGCTGGCCGTTCTTGACCCGCGCGGCCACCTCTTGCAGCAGATCGTCGATCTGTCCTTCGGTCGGGCGCACGATCACCTTCGGGTCGAGGATGCCGGTCGGGCGGATGACCTGCTGGACGACGCGGTCGCTGTGTTCGCGTTCATACGGCCCCGGTGTCGCCGTCGTGTAAATGATCTGGTTCGTGCGCGACTCGAATTCCTCGAAGCGCAGCGGGCGATTATCCATCGCGCTCGGCAGCCGGAAGCCGTAATCGACCAGCACTTCCTTGCGCGAGCGGTCGCCGTTGTACATCCCGCGCAGCTGCGGGATCGTCATATGGCTCTCGTCGATCACCATCAGGAAGTCTTTCGGGAAGTAGTCGATCAGCGTCCACGGTGGGCTGCCCGCGGGGCGTTGTTCCAGGTGACGCGAGTAGTTCTCGATGCCGCCGGTGAAGCCCATCTCGCGCAGCATCTCCAGGTCGTAACGTGTGCGCTGCTCGATGCGCTGAGCCTCAACCAGCTTGTCTTCCTTCTTGAAGAAGCGGATCTGCTCCTCAAGTTCCTTCTCGATGTCGTTGAGCGCCTTGTGCAACTTGTCCTGGTCGGCCATGAACTGTGCCGCCGGGAAGACGACCAACACATCGTGCGAGGTCAGCAGTTCACCGGTGATGGCGTCGAACTCGACAATGCGCTCGATCTCTTCGCCGAACAGCGTGATGCGGTAGGCGCTGTCCTCGTAGGGCGGGAAGACCTCCAGCACGTCGCCGCGCGCGCGGAAAGTGCCCTTGGCGATGTCCATGTCGCCGCGTGTGTATTGCAGCCGCACCAGCTCGCGCAGCAGGTTCTCGCGCCGCACCGAGTCACCGACGCGGAACTCGACGATCGACTTGCCCCAGGTCGCCGGATCGCCCGTGCCGTAGATGCACGAGACCGAGGCGACGATCAGCACGTCGCGCCGTGAGAGCAGCGCTGCCTTGGCCGCGATGCGCAGCCGTTCGATCTGTTCGTTGATGTCCGTCTGCTTCTCGATGTAGAGGTCGAAGCGCGGCACGTAGGATTCTGGCTGGTAGTAATCGTAGTAGCTGACGTAGTACTCGACGGCGTTACGCGGGAAGAACTCTTTGAACTCCGCGTAGAGCTGTGCGGCCAGCGTTTTGTTGTGCGCCAGCACCAGCGTCGGGCGCTGGATCTCCTGGACAACCTGCGCGATCGTGTACGTTTTGCCGGTGCCGGTCGCGCCGAGCAGCGTTTGCGATTTGTAGTTCTTGTCGATACCTTCGACCAGTTCGCGAATGGCCGTGGGCTGGTCGCCCGTCGGCTGGAATTCGGACACGAGTTCAAACTTGGGCATCGCTGCAAACCTTGTACATTAGAACGTCAGTTCTTGAGATGCGTATTGTACCCCAGGCGGCCCGCCCTTGGATACGGTCATGTGCACTTCTGGATGACGTGTGGTCGGAGATGTGGATACATGTGTTCATCATACACCCCTAGATGCGGCTGTGCAGCCGAATGTGAAAGCGCTTGTGTATCCTGTTGACAGGCGAATCGCCAACCGCCAACACCCAAAAGCCCACAATCATTAGACATGTGTAAGAAGTCACATTCTCGCCCAACTCACCGTTGACACGGCTGGTGGGCAGTGCTACCATGCTCAGCATATTGCGGGGTAGAGCAGTGGCAGCTCGTCGGGCTCATAACCCGGAGGCCGGAGGTTCGAATCCTCCCCCCGCTATTTTTTATGGTGATGTAGCTCAGCGGTTAGAGCGATTCACTCATAATGAATAGGTCGCAGGTTCAAATCCTGCCATCACCATGCGAGAAAACTCTGGGAACGCCCGGAGTTTTTGTTTGCCTGAAATCCCTGCGGCTCCCGCGCCCAACTGAAAATGCCTGATAAAAAACGACCCGCACATCTGGCGGGTCGTCTTGATTCTCGTTTAGCGCTGCTTGACCGGCTCGGCCACGCGCAGCCACAGCTCGTCGAGCTGGCTTTGCTCTGCCGGGGTGGGGCAGTGGGCCATGATGTCCGACCCCTGCTGCGTCTTGGGGAAGGCGATCACCTCGCGGATATTGGGCTCGCCAAGCAGCACCATCACCAGACGGTCGATGCCGGATGCGATGCCACCGTGCGGCGGCACACCATATTCGAATGCTTCCAGCATGTGGCCGAACTGCTCGCGGGCGTGCTCCGGCGTCTGGCCGATCAGCGGGAAGATCTTCTCCTGCACCTCGCGGCTGTGGATACGGATGCTGCCACCGGCGACTTCGTAGCCGTTGCAGGCCAGGTCGTACTGCGAGCCGCGCGCCTTGCCCGGATCGGTATCCAGCAGCGGGATGTCCTCCGGCACCGGCAGCGTGAACATGTGCTGCGACGGGTCCCAGCGATTTTCTTCCGCGTTCCAGTAGAACATCGGGAAGTCGATCACCCAGCAAAACGCGATGACGTCCGGGTCGATCAGATTGAGCTGTTCGGCGATGTAGCCGCGCAGGGCGCCGATGACCGCGTATACGATCTCGCGCTCGTCGGACATGAAGAGCAGCAGATCGCCCGGCTCCGCGCCGGTGCGCTCGAACAGCGCGATCTTCTGGTCGACGGTGAAGTGCTTGCCGATTGGCCCCTTGACCTCACCGTCCAGCCCTTCACCGAGCGCCATGTAGGCGAGGCCCTTGGCACCCGCCGCACGCGCCATCGTTTCCAGTTCCGCCGTCACGCTGCGCAGCGCGGTGCCGCTCAGTTGGGCAGCCCAGCCCGGCGCGCGCAGCACCTTGATCGGCTTGCCCTCGGCGGCGTTGGTGACGAACACCTGGAAGGCGCTCTGACCCGCGATGTCGGTCACGTCGACGGCTTCCAGGCCAAAGCGCAGATCGGGCTTATCACTGCCGTACTTTTCCATCGCATCGTGATAGGTCAGTCGCGGGAACGGCTTGTACATCGGTGTCTTGCCCGCGACCTGCTCGCTGATCGCCGTCATCAGGCCTTCGATCAACGCCATGATGTCCTCACGCTCGACGAAGCTCATCTCCAGGTCGAGCTGGGTGAATTCCGGCTGACGGTCGCCGCGCAGATCTTCATCGCGGAAGCAGCGTGCGATCTGGAAGTAGCGCTCGTAGCCACCGACCATTAGCAGCTGCTTGAGCTGCTGGGGGCTTTGCGGCAGCGCGTAGAATGTGCCGGGATTGAGGCGGCTCGGCACGAGAAAGTCGCGCGCACCTTCCGGCGTCGTCTTGAACAGGATCGGCGTTTCGATTTCGACAAAGCTGCGCTCATCCAGGTAGTCGCGGATGAACTTGACGACCTTGTGGCGCATGATGATGTTGCGCTGCATGCGCGGGCGGCGCAGGTCGAGATAGCGGTACTTCATCCGCATCGTCTCGTCGATTTTGGTGTCCTGATTGAGGTAGAAGGGCGGGGTCTTCGCTTCGTTCAGGATGACGATCTCGTCCGCATTGACCTCGACCTCACCGGTCTCCAGGTCAGGGTTGACCGTCCCTTCCGGGCGCGGGCGCACGGTGCCCGTCACCTGGAGGACGTACTCATTGCGGGCGCGATTGGCGACGCTGTGCGCTTCAGGTGCATTCTCGGCATTGATCACCACCTGCACGATGCCCCAGCGATCGCGCAAGTCGATGAAAATCACGCCGCCCTGATCGCGGCGGCGATGCACCCAACCGGCCAGGGTGACGCGCTGGCCGGCGTGCGAAAGTCGTAGTTCGCCGCACGTTTGCGTCTTCAACATAATCGTTCCCGCTCCTGATGACGATGGAATCCCTTCAAAGGTGCGGGAAGGATAGCATGGTGCGCCGAAAAAATGAAGCGCTACTAAGCGGCGTTCATCAATCCACCGGCCAACTGCCGGTCGACCCAGCGAGCGACAAACGGATAGCGGTAGTCATCGCCTTTGTAGGTGGAAATGGCACCCATCGTACCGTAGAGCACCATCGCCAGCGGCAGAGCGACGACCGCGAGCAGCAGCACGATGCCGACGATCCCCCAGACCGGCACCAGCACAAAGCCGACCAGCACCAGGATTGAGACGGCCGCGACGACCATGCCCAGGCCCCAGACCGCGCCGCCGACCGTCAGCAGCGTGAAAGCGCCGACCGTGCCGAGCAACTGGATGACAAACGCCTGGAGCGCATGGAAGGCGACGTAATCGGACTGCCTGCGGAAGAGGAAGTAGATCGCCAGCGGGATGAAGATGCTGACGGGGATAATGGCGCCAATCGTGAAGATGCCACCCAGCGCCGTGATCCAGACGCTCGCGTGCGCGACCGATGCCCACAGGCGCTCGTCGTCGCTGATGTGCGACGTGCTGTAGCTGCGGGGCAGACCTTTGCGCTTGGACTTGATCTCGTCACCGCCGCGATAACGCGTTTCGTATTCGACCACGATTGCATCATCGCCGGAAGGCTGCGCCGCTTCGTCAACGGTCGGCGTCGTCGTTAGCCGCGAGACGCGCTCCGCATCTTCCGGGCGGTGAATCTGTTCGTCGTTCATCACGGATCCTTCGTAAAGCATTGCTGATGCCAGTTACCCTCATGACTCAAAAATTATACGCAATCTTTTAAGGAAAGTTGCACTCCCAAGGTCTGAAAAGCTATACTGCTATCCTATGCTGAGCAATAATTTCACTTTCAGTAAACGACTTCTCGGCTTCTTATTTGTGCTCTTGGGCGCAGTGGGGTTCGTCGCTATCTTGTTGATCGACGTGTTCGACATCGGTCGTGAGGGCGGCATCGGCCCATCGCAGCGGATTGCACTCGCTGCCATGCTCTTGCTGCTGTTCTTAGGGCTGACACTGATTCCGCTCGGCAAACATCCTGCATGACCTTGACAAACAAACCTGCGCTTCGCCTCCCACGCAATATACTCCTGGCGGTCGCGACCCTTCTGCTCGGCTTCCTCCTTGTCGTCTACGTCGCCTACGCCTTTAACCTGATCAGCTTCCCATTCGACTACGACCAGGGCGAGGGCTTCGAACTGATCGACACGATCATGTTCAGCCACGGCCAATTCCCGTTTCGTGATAGCAACGTCTATCCGTTCTACGCCAGCAATTACCCGCCGCTCTATCATGTGATCGCGGCGCCGTTCGTGCCGCTGTTTGGCACGGCCTTCTGGTACGGGCGTCTGCTCGGTTTCCTATCGTCGTTGATCGCCGCCGGTGGCATCGGCTACGCGGTCTATCGGGCCGGGCGCCACTGCTGGATCGCCGGGCTGGCCGGGCTGGCCTTCCTCGCCTCGAACACGATCTATCACATCGGGCCGCTGTTCCGGCAGCACATGATGATGGTCATGTTCGAAGTCCTGGCCGTCATCCTGTTGGCCGGGGTGAACGAGGTGGTAGACAAGACGCGCCGCCGCTGGATTATGCTGCTCGGCGTTCTGCTCTTGCTGGCAGCGGGCTACACCAAGCAGTTGGCCGCCTTCACCGTGATCGCCGTTTTTGCCTGGCTCTTCATTCGCCAGCCGCGCCGCGCGGCCGTCTGGGGCATCGGCTTCGGGCTGGCGGCAGCGGGCATCTTCGTCTGGCTCAACCTGGCGACCGATGGCGAATGGTGGCGCAACGTCATCGCCGCCAACATCAACCGCTACAATCTCGATCAAACCCTGGGACTCTATCGCCTGTGGTTCAATCTGCACGGCCTCTTGATCGTCCCGGCGGCGCTGTTTGTCGTCTACGAACTCTATTTCGACCGGCTCTCGATCTACAGCATCTGGTTCGTCGTCGCCATCGGAGTCGGTGCGGCGTCAGGGCAGTGGGGTGCGGGCGATAGCTACTTCGCAACGGCCATCGCCGCCATGTGCATTCTGAGTGGCATCTTCGCCGCCCGCACGCTGCGCGGCGAGTGGACATTTCCGGCCAACTACCTGTCGCGCGCGTTGATCTTCCCGCTGAGGCGTTTCGCCCCGGTTGTGCTCGCGGCGGGCGCGCTGATTATCCCGACGATCTATCTGCTCTACGCGCTGGCCGTCTTCCACATGCCGACCGATGGCCCACTGTTCGGCGATCTGGCGCGCGCGATCAACCTGCGCCCGAACACCGATTACGCCTTCTACGACTCCGCCGGGCGCATCGCCGGGGGCTATGCCGACATCGGCCACTTCACGACCCAGGCCGACGTCGACGCCGGGTGGCGCATCGTCGAAGAGGTGCGCAATGCCCAGGGCGAGGTCATGAGCGAGGACGCGGGTTTCAGCCTGATGGCGGGTCGCCAGCCGGTCGGCAACCCGACTCAGCTGCTCAACCTGTGGATGAACGACCTGCTCGATTCTTCAGCTTTGATCGACATGATCGACGAGCGCGCCTTCGGCCTGATCATCTTCCGCGGCCAGCTTTACCCGGTCGAGGTCTTGCAGGCCATCGCCGCCAACTACGAGCGCTATGAGATTATCGAGATGAACGGGTTCGAGTATATGCTGCTCAGGCCGAAGCCGTAGCGTCAGTCGCGCCAGCCAAACGGATTGGTGCGTTTGTTACGGTTGCTGCCGACCATGGTGATCGGGCGTCGGTCTTGCAAGAAATCGGCATCAGCGTGGATCTGGCGCAGCAGCGTGCTGACGGACTGTTCCAGCATGTCGAGCGAGACTTCCGTCTTGTGCTCGTGCGCCGCTAACATGCGCGCATGCAGCGCGACTTCGCGCACGAACGCGCCCGGCTGCTCGATCAACTGGTCGATCAGAACGAGCTGTTCCTCGCGCCACTGGTCGCCCATGTAGTGGCGCAGCATCAACTCGGCGTGACGCGCATCCTGGATCGTCGGGATGATGAAGATGCGGTCGACGCGACCGGGCCGCTTGGTGATGCGCTCGTCGATGGCTTCGGGATAGTTGGTCGTCGCCAGCATGAGCGCGCCCTGCGGGTTGTTCGGCGATTCGATGCCGTCGAGCACGTTGAGGATACGCGCCTTGTCGTCGCCGCGCAGGTAGGCGTCCAGCTCTTCGACGATCATCAGCACCGGGTAGCGCGCCGCGGCCACCGCTTGCAGCGCCCGCTGGATCTTCTCGAACGACGCGCCATCACGATCCGCGCCGGAGACGTAGACGACGACGCAGCCCTCCTGAATCGCGAGGCGCGCCATCGCGGCGCACAACATCGTCTTGCCGGTGCCGGGCACACCCGCCAGCAGCAGTTTGCGGAAGGGGGGCAGCTTCAACTGGCGGTAGATCGGCACGCCGGTTTTGAAGAAGGCCTGCATGTCGTCCAGGAGCTTTGATTTCAACTCGTCCGGCAGGATCACGTCTTCCCAATCGACCGTCGGATCGAAAAAGGCATCCGCGCCGCCGATCACGTAGACATCGCGCCGCCGCCGAATGCGCGGGCGCACGGCGCGCGTGCAAGCGGCCTCGAAGGCCGCCCACGTCTCCAGCTTGTCGTCCGGCACCAGCGCAATCGAGACCAGATCCTGCATGTCGTCGTCGTAGTAAGCGGCGGCGAAAATGACGTCGAACGTCGCCTCGCCTTCGGCATCGAAGTGGAAGATGTATGCGCCAGCGGTCGCCGTGAGCACCATTTTGTTGCCGCGCGCGCCGTAATCGCTGATCGGCGTGATCACCGGGCATTCGATTCTCTCGTAGCCCGTGTAGCGCGCCTTGCCACGCAGTTTCCGCCCGGCTTTGACCTGGCTGTGCGCGATCATGTTGCCGCACTCGACCGCGGCGCGCAGCGTCACGAAGCGCTGTCCCGGGAAGCGCTCTTCCCAGACATCGGCTGCCCACTGGACAAGCCGCTCATACATCATCATGTCTGACCTCAATGTCGACACTCTTGGGGTTTCGGTGCAATGTTGTCAGATGAGGCACGGATCTGTTTGTGCCTCTTGCACAACGTATTATAGGGCATTTCTCCAGGAATTAAACGGGGATTAAGTCCTTTCTGAATCAGCATCGGCGATTCTTAAAAGTCCATCACAAAATAGTTCGATTGTCCCCTCTGGGCCTGAAGCGTGGCGCTTGCACAGGTTGCCGGAAGCCGTCACAATCGAGTGGTAAATTCACCGGAGACGCCGTTTGATGACGACTATTTACGCGACACATCCCCGCTACACCGAACACGATCTGGAATCGCATCCCGAGCACGCGGGGCGCATCCGGGCCATCTGGCGCATGCTCGATCAGCTTGGCCTGAGTGAGCGGATGCAGCGCGCCGTCCCGGAGCCGGTTACCGACGAGCAGATCCTCTACGTCCATACGCCAGAGTACCTTGAACTGCTGCACAAGTCCGCGGCCTTGACGCATACGGTGCGTTTTGACCCGGATACCTACTGCAATCCGGTCTCGTTCGAGATCGCGAAGCTATCCGCGGGCGGGGTGGTCTCGGCGGTCAATGCGGTGCTGACGGGGCAGGCGGATAACGGCCTCGCGGCAGTGCGCCCGCCGGGGCATCACGCCGTGCCGGGGCGGGCGATGGGCTTCTGCTTGCTCGGCAACGTCGCCATCGGCGCGCGCCAGGCGCAGCGCGTGCATGGCGTCGAGCGCGTCCTGATCGTCGACATCGACGTCCATCACGGCAACGGCACGGAGGCTATTTTTTACGACGATCCGTCGGTCTACTTCATCTCGATGCACCAATCGGTGTCGGCCTTCGGCACGCCGTTCTATCCTGGCACCGGCGCCATCGGCGATACGGGCGTCGGCAAGGGCGTTGGCACGACACTCAATATCCCGCTGCCGCCCGGCCACGGCGATGCCAGCTACAGGGCTTTGTACGAACGCGTGATCGCACCGGCGGCCCGCCGCTTCCAGCCGGAGCTGATCCTCGTTTCCGCCGGGTTCGATGCGCATTGGGTCGATCCGCTGGCAGGCATGCGCCTGAGCCTGTCCGGATACGCCTATCTGACGAGCGCGCTCAAAGATCTGGCGGTGGAATTGTGCGGCGGACGGGTCGTCTTCGTCGTGGAGGGCGGCTACAACCTGGACGCGCTCAGCTACGGTGTCGCCAATATCGCGCGGATTTTGCTTGGCGACGAGGCCGCCGATCCACTCGGCGCGCCGGACGATGGCCTGCGCGAGCCGGATGCGGAGCCGCTGATCGCGCGGCTGCGCGATCTGCATGGCCTGGGCGACTGAGACAGCGCTTACTTCGGCGGCTTGCCGAAGTCGATGTGCACGAAGATCGCCAGGATGACCCAGATCATGATCGTCGCGACGATGGCGAGGAACCACGCGCCGAGACCGACGGCCATGCCAATTGCCGCCGTCGCCCAGATGTTGGCGGCGGTCGTCAGGCCCTGAATGCTAGTGCCCTCTTTGAGGATGGTGCCGCCGCCCAGGAAGCCGATGCCGACCACGATCTGAGCGGCGATGCGCGCCGGGTCATCGGGGAAGACGGCCACCGATAGGACGCTGATCAGGCACGAGCCGACGCCGACCAGCATGTGCGTGCGGAAGCCCGCCGTGGTGGCGTGGCGCTCGCGGTCGATGCCGATCAAGCCACTCAACAGCGCCGCCAATAGAAGCTGAAAAATGGCGACGAATTGGGTTTCGAGACTCATCAAAACCATGAATTCTCGCTTCCTACGGTGCCGATATGATGCCTTTCCGCAGCATCTCCAACTGCGTCAGATGTTCGCGCAGTTCCGCCAACTGCGTCGCATAGCGCTGTGACAGGACTTCCAGGCGGCTGAAGACGGGCGTCAACACCTGTTGGCCGTACTGTACCAGACGGTTGCGCTCGCGCTGGGTCAGGTTATCCAGGGCGTCGTAATAAGTCTTCTGCAGGCCGTTGACGCGCTCGACGATCTCGTGGCGCGTATCCGCCTGCACCTTGCGGTAGTAGCGATAAGCCGCCAGACCGCCGATGGCCGCCAGGGGCGCGCCGACGATAAAGGCGGGCAGTGCCAGCGCTGCCGCACCCGCGCCAACCAGCGGGCCGGGTGTCACAATCGCGACGATGCTCAGGATGAGGCCGATCAGCGCCGTGGCGCCCCACATGGTGAAGTTGCCCATGTTGGTGGCGAAGGTCATGCGCAGGTTTTCCAGCACCTGGCCGCTGGAGTAGCTGCTCAGTTCGGCCTCGGCGATCCGGATCGCCTGCTGGAGCGCCTCGCGCTGCTCACTGTAGACGCCTGCGTCCAGCCCGGCCAATTCCTGGTCGAGCAGATCGCGCAGTTGGTTCAGCCGGTCGATCACGCCGCGCCAGTAGAGGCGGCTGTTATCGATCAGCGCATTGACGTAGTCGCTGCTCGCATCGTTGATGTCGCGCAGCGCCCGGCCGATGACGAACTCGCGGAACTCCGATTGAAGCACTTCGCGATTGACCCCACGCCGCAGCAGGCTGAACGACAGGTTCGTATCGACGAAGTTGATCCCACGCTGGCGCAGGCCGTCGAAGACCTTGTCGATCTCGGCGCGCGCGAGCTTGAGCTGCGTTTCCAGCCCTTCGGACTGCTGTTCGAGTTCGTGCTGGACGTCGCGCACTTTGGTCGTGTCGTGCGAAACCGTGTTGGCACCGGCCTGAGCCGTCTCGACATAGCGCTTGACGATCCGCTCGGCGGTGTCGAGCTGGGCCAGCAGCTTCTGCTTGGCGGGGGGTGTTTCGCTGAAGACACCGCGCAGATGCGCCTTGAGCGCGCCGATCCCGCCCGGATCGCTGCCGGTGCTCGAACTCGCGGCGCCGTTGGTCGCAGCCGCCAGCGCCTCGCGCGCGGAGACCATGAAGATCAGCGGCTTGAGATCCAGCATTTCCTGCAACTGGCGCTCGATGAAACGGCGCACTTCGTTGCGTTCGTTCGCATGCAGCAGGTCGACCTGATTGACGACCAGGACAATCTTCTTGCCGTAATTCTTCGCCAGCTCCAGGTAGAGCCGCTCGGTTTCTGCCAGCGCGCGCTTGGCCGAGATGACGAAGATGATCAGGTCGCTGCGGTGCAGGAAAGCCTTGGCCGTCTTCTCGTGCTTCTGGAAGACCGAGCCGGTCCCGGGGGTATCGACCAGCGCCACGCCGGGCGCGCCCGTGTTCGGGTGGGTCCACACGCGCGTACTGTCGTCGCGGATCTCCGGCCTGCGCTCGGCAATCTCGCCGTAACGAATGACTTCGATCGCTTCCGTCGTCGGCGTCACGCCGACCGGTAGCAGTGTCTCACCGAGCAGCGCATTGATGAGCGACGACTTGCCGGAATTAAACTCGCCGATGATCGCGACCAGGAAGAATTGATCGCGCAGATCTTCCGCCATTTCGCGCAGGCGCTGCTGATCTTCCTGCGCCACGTCGCCAAGTTCGCCAATCGTCTCGGCGATTTCGGAGATCAGGCGGATTTGCGACTCGCGCAGCGCGGCGAGTGTGCCCTCCAATGGACTGATTGCGTTCAAGTTAGCCTCTCAATCCAAGCAAACTGTGCCTGCCCAAGCCAGACAGTTCGCCTTCGATTTTGACGATTTCTTGTTGTGCTTCCTGTAAGCTGCGCAGTTGCTCACCCTGAATGCCCGTCTGAGCTTCGACCAGACGCGTGAGTGGGGCGACCGCTGCCCGGCGGAGCTGCATGCCATAGTCGATCTGCTTTTCGGCGGCCTTGCCGATGGTATCCACGTAGCGCGCTTGCAGCTTGTCGATCCGGTTCGCGTGAGCACTCGCCAAAAAGCGACCGCGCAGCGGCAGCAGTGCCAGACCGGCAATGCCTGCGCCGAGCACGACGAAGAACAGGATCAGTTGCAGGGTTTCTTGCCCGTCGCTGAACATGCTGCCCGAACGCATCAGGAAGATCAGGATGACGATCACGAGGACTTCCCACGCCGCCAGATAAAGCAGCGTGTTGCGCACAGTGCGCTCCAGGCCGCGCGTCTCCACGACCCGCGCCTCGTCTTCGATGGCGTCGAGCTGCGGGCGCAGCGCCTGCAAGGCCTCGCGTTCATACTGCACCGGCGGCTTGACGTCGCCGATCACTTTGCTGCGAATGGCATCCGGCAGCGCGTCGATTTCGCGGCGGCTGTACTTGACCAGATCGTCGATGTCCTGGATGTCTTTGCCTTCCAGGCGCGGCGCCAGCTTATCGACGACGCCTGCCAGTTCGTCAATCGGCTCGAAGGCCTTGACCTCGGCAAAAGCCGCCTGCACGTAATCGCCGCGCATGCGCCGGGCCACGCCGCCCAGGCCGATCAGTTCGAGCAGCCCGCGCCAGAACGAGCGCAGCGCGTTAGAGAAGCGGAACATCTCGCGCACGGCCTCGCCGCCGCGCTTCTCCGCCTCGACGAACTTAGCGCTGACCATCTCGATCGTCTCGCGCACCATGCGATCCTGATCGCGCTTCTGCGCGCCGAGCTGCTGCTCTACGTTCTCGCGGATGTTCTGATACTGGTCGAGCGCCGCCTGATTCGAACGGAGCGCTTCCAGTGCCGTCTGGTTGACGTTCTGGATGATTTGCAGCGGAGTTTGCAGCTTCTGGCGCAAGCGTGCGACGTCGCCGAGCTGCGTATCGACGTAGTGCTCGATCTGCGGCACGCCGCTCGCTTCCAGGGCTTGCGCGTCGACCTCGCCATCGTCGCCCATGCGGGCGGCCATCGCCTGCCGGGCAGACATCATCCATACCTGCGGCTTGTAGCCGAGCTTGGCCTGCGTCTGTTCGACCACGTACTCGCGGACGTTTTCCGCTTCTTCTTCGGTCAGCACGTCGACCTGGTTGATGACCAGGATGACCGTCTTGCCGTATTCTTGCAGGATCTTGAGGTAATCGAGGTTCTTGGCCGTCATCGCCTGCGTCGCCAGCATCACCAGCAGCACGACGTCGGCGCGATGTAGGAACTTGCGCGTCGCTTCCTCGTGGCGTTGGAAAACCGATTCGAGGCCGGGCGTATCGACAAAGCTGATCTTGCGCAGCAGCGACGACGGATGAAATACGGTGTCGTATTCGCCCGTGCGCACGCGTTCGGCATGCTCGCCCCAGCGCAGGATCGCGATTCTGTCCGTCGTCGGCACAGGGCCGACCGGCAGCGCTTCTTCACCGAGCAGCGCGTTGATGATCGACGACTTGCCGGAGCTAAACGGCCCGACAAAAACCACCAGGAACGGATTGTCCGCGTGGAACAGCGCATCACGCACCTGAGAGATGCGTTCTTCCGGCACATTGTCAATTTTCGGCAGCACATCGAGCAGCTTGGTGATCAGCTCATGCTCGCGCCGCCGCAGACTTTCATAATCGGTTGCCAGTTTCGTGCCCAGGGTCTCGTCTACCAACGTTTCATTCCTATCCCTACGGCTACATGCATTGCTGTTATACTACATCACATTCGTTCCGGCTATCCCATGACACCCCACAAAGGCGACGTATGCTCGACGATGTTTTCCGCTATCAGGCGGGCGAATTGACCTGTGATGGACTCCCGATTCGTACCATCGTCGAGGCGGTCGGCACGCCCGTCTACATCTACAGTTTGAAGGGGGCGCTCGCCAATCTACGCCGCCTGCAAGCGGCCTTCGCCGAACTCGGCGCGCACATCCACTACAGCGCCAAGGCCAATGGCAATCTGAGCGTTTTGCGCGCCCTGATCGGGGCCGGAGCGGGCATTGACTGTGTCAGCGCGGGCGAGATCTTCCTCGCGCTGAAGGCCGGGGCACAACCGTCACAGATTGTGCTGGCCGGGGTCGGCAAGACGCCGGAAGAACTGTGCTTTGCGGTTGAGCAGGGCGTCGGTTGGGTCAACGTCGAGAACGTGGCCGAATGCGCGCTGCTGGAACAGTACGCGGCGGCGCTCGGACGCAGCCAGCGCATCGCACTGCGCCTGAACCCGGACGTGAGCGCGAGCACGCATCGCCACATCGCGACCGGCCACGGCGGGGCGAAGTTCGGCCTGACCGCCGACGTCGTTCGTCATCTGCTCGACACGCAGGGCGACTATCCGCACCTGCGCTTCGAGGGCATTCACATCCACATCGGCAGCCAGCTTGGCGACACGGCGGCGACGCTTCAGGCAGTCGAAGAAGTACTCAAGATCGCGCGCGCCTATCCGTCGATCAGCACGATCGACATTGGCGGTGGCCTGCCGGTCGCCTATGAGCGAGGGCAGATCATGCCGCAGCCGGAGGCGTTCGCCGATGCCCTGGCGCCGCTGCTCAAGGGTTACGACGTCATCTTGGAACCGGGGCGCAGCATCATCGCCAACGCGGGCATCCTCGTCGCCAGGGTGCTGTATCTGAAAGAGCAGGGCGGTCATAAGTTCGTCGTCCTCGACGCGGGCATGACGGAGCTGATCCGCCCGGCGCTCTACGAGGCGCATCACGAGATCGTACCGCTCGTCCAGCCCGCTGCAGACGCGCCGTGCGAGCCGGTCGAAGTCGTCGGCCCCGTCTGCGAGACGACCGACGCGCTGGCTCACGGGCGCCCGCTGCCGCCGCTCGCGCCGGGAGAGCATGTCGCGCTCATGACGGCGGGTGCCTATGGCTACGTCATGGCGAGCAACTACAATGCCCGCCCGCGCCCGCCGGAAGTCGTGATCGAGCCGGACGGTGAGACGTGGCGCATTGCCCGCCCGCGCGAAACGTGGGAGGATCTGATTCGCGGCGAGTAGTCGTGCCTCGCCGCAAGTCAATCAATCGCTGTGTGCGGGCTTACTTCCCAGGACTGAGCACGAGATCGTTGACGGCCCATCCAGCCACGCCGCCAAGCACCTGCGCGACGATGTAGACCACCACATAACTGAGATCGCCACCGACCAAGGCGGGGCCGAGCGTGCGCGCGGGGTTCAACGATGCGCCGGTGAAAATGCCACCCGCGAAGATACACGCCGCCAGCGTCAGCCCAATTGCAAGCGGCGCGAGAGTCCCGGCGCGCCCATGGGCCGCTGCCTGCCAAACCGCCGTCGCCAGCAAGAATGTGAACAGGAATTCCAGAATGCCTGCGCCGGTCACGTTTGTGGCCGTCAGGCTGCCGATGGCCTGCCCGGCGCGCCCGGATGCGGCATCCGGCACGTCTGGCAGAACGACGCTAATCACGAGCGCCGCCACCAGCGCGCCCAGCACCTGCATCACGATGTAGATCACAGCTTTGTCGACTTTGATCTTGTTGCCGAGCAGCAGACTGATCGTGATCGCCGGGTTGACGTGTGCCCCGGAGATGCCGCCCAGGGTGAAGGCGATGACTACCAGGATCAGGCCATGACCGAGCGCGGGCGCGACGACCCCGGCCGTGCCTGCGACGATGACCGATAACCCGCCGATGAACACGAGCATAAACGTGCCCAGTAGTTCCGCTAGGTAAGCTTTGACAGTGCTATCCATTGTGCTTCTCCTGATTTGGCTTGCGAGGATCATGCTCAAGAAAGGCAAATACTGCGAACGGTTTCTGCCCCTCCGTGAAGCTTCACATGCGGTTAATTCATCCGCAACATTTTAGCCCTTTTCTGCAATCAAGGCGCATGGTATAAGTGATACATACCTGCTGTGTGCGTGATGCTGCGCCAACGTTTTGAGCCAACACCCAAAGAACGGGAGTTGCCGTTTGGCGGCAAGGTGATAGGCTTGCGTAGCCAAGACCCCATCGCCAGGTGAATTCCCACCTGCTAACGCAGGTTCAGAACTCGCACACACGGCACGGCAGGTGGACTTATCAACAGCAGCGTCCCATAATGGGGCGCTGTCTTTGTATACCGAGGAGGTGACTAATGCGCCGAGTCCGGTTGTCACCCTGGCACGTCACGCTGGCTGTCATCCTCGTCCATCTCGCCCTGATCCTCGCCTCCGCCGGGTTCGACCCGATGATCTTCGTCACCATCGATCCGTGCTTCGAAACGTGCCAGACCCCCGGCGCGTGCGATCCCACGCGCATCGGCAGCTATGACGGCCAGTTCGCCTATTACATCGCTCGCGATCCGGTGGGTGCGGCGCAATGTCTCGACGTGCCTGCCTACCGCTACCAGCGCATCTTGCTGCCGCTGCTGGGTCGGGCGCTCGCCCTGGGCATGACGGCCTGGCTGCCGATCACGATGATCGTCGCTAACCTGAGCGTGCACGTGGTCGCGATGGCGCTGCTCACGCGCATCCTGCAGGAGCAGCGTGCTAATCGCTGGCTTGCGCTGATCTATGGCTTGTTCGCCGGGTTGGTGATGGCGATCCGGCTCAACACGCCGGAACCGCTCAGCCTGGGTTTCGTCATCATCGCGCTCTGGTTCAACCGGCGCGAGCGGACGCTGCCGGAGATGCTGGCGCTGGTGGCCGCCGTGCTCGCCAAGGAGACGGCGATCGTGTTCGTCGCTGGCTGGCTGTTGATGGACGTCTGGATGGGCCGCTGGCGCCACGCCGGATGGCTGCTGCTCGTCTGCGTGCCGTTCGCGCTGTGGCAGATCGTCCTCTATCTGTGGCTGGGGGCGTTTGGCATCGGCTCCGGCGGCGCGCTGAGCACGCGCTTCGAGCTGCTGCCGTTCAATGGCCTGTGGCGCATCGCAGCGGACGCGGGCGGCAACCCCGGACTGATCTTCGCTTTTGCCATCCTCATGATCCCGCTCGTGGTGCTGCCGACACTCTGGGGGCTGTACCACGTCGCGCGCGATCTCCTGCGCGGCATGCGCCATCCGTACCTCGGCTTCGTCTTGCTTAACGGGCTGCTGATGTGGACGCTGCCGTACTCGACCTTCCGCGAGCCGTTGGGCACGATGCGCGTCATGTCCGGCCTGGTGCTGGCACTGCTTCTGTACGCGGCCATGCGCCAGCCGCGCGGATTCGCATTGCGGTATGCGCTCGTCTGGTTCGCGTTGTTCGCGTTTCTGCTGGCGGGCTGACGCGACCTATTCCGAGTAGTTCTCGCCGAAGACTTCGACCATCAGCTCACCCAGCATTGACCGATTCGGCACCAGCACGGACCAACCCTGCGACGTGGTGTAGGGCATGATATAACGCCCGTCGACGACGCCGGTATGGATGTTCTCCGGCGGGATGTCTTTCAGATACAGCGCAAGCTGGATCATCTGGTCGACGCCGAGGCCGGTGTAGACACTGTCGCTCAAGTGCGCCAGCATCCCCGGCGCGGTCACGATCAGTTGAGGCAGCATGTTGAAGTCGAGCACACGGTCGCGCACGGCATAGAGGACCTGCTGCTGGCGTTCGGCGCGCGCGAAATCGCTGTCGCCATGGCGCGTGCGGGCGTAGCGCAGCGCTTCATAGCCGTTGAAATGATGTGGCCCCGCCTCGACGATCAAAGGATCGTAGCCGAAGTAGAGATCCGGCATCTGGTAGTCGATGATGTCATAGGGCACGTCCACGTCGATGCCGCCCAGCGCATCGATCAGCGTGATGACGGCGTTGAAGTCGACCGCCATGTATTCGTGTACACGAATGCCGAGGTTGTACTGCACCGTCTGCATCGTCAGGCGCGGGCCGTATCCCGGCTGGCTCAGCTCGCCGAGCACCATCGGGCTGTTGACGCGCTGAAGCTGCTGGTAGCCCGGCACTTCGACGTACAGGTCGCGCGGGATGCTCAGGATGCCGATCCGCTCACTGGCCGGGTCGATGCTGACCAGCATCATCGTGTCGGTACGATAGGCCAGCCCGGTCTCGCCGGGACGACGATCCAGGCCCATCATCAGGATGGTGAAGCGCGACGATCCGTCCCACGGCGTCAGCGTGATCGTGCGCCCATCGTCGAGCGTGACGCGTTCGCCGCCTTCGATGGTCGTCAGGTTGGTGAAGTCCGCGCGCGCATCGACCGCCGTCGGCAGCACCGCGATATTGGTCGGGATGGCTTCGGCGCTCGTTTGCGAGGCGCGCACCAGGATCGCCACGCCCATGCTGGCGACGATCACCGTGCTCAGCAGCGCAAAGGCGACGATCACCCAGGCCCACTCGGAGCCTCGCGAACGGCTGTGTAGCTTGCGTTTGCGCATGCGCGCCCGCGCGGCAGACTCGCGCGCAAGCGACGGCGGTGGTGTAAAATCATCGCGTTGTTGGGGCATCGGTCTGTAAGTCGGTGGGATTGGATAATCCGCGGGCGAGGGCTGCTGTGAGGATGCCGGAATGGTCATGTCGTCATTTGACCAGGATTCTACTGTCATAGGCGGATCGTCGCTCCGCGAATCGCACACAAATCCACGAAATCTATTCCGAGTATAGGGTTGCTTGTCATATGCGTCAATGGCGCTTGATTTACGATTACCCGACGATGGGCGCGGAAAACATGGCCGTCGATGAGGCGATTCTGCGGGCTGTGGCGGTTGGGCGCCAGCCGCCGACGCTGCGCTTGTACGCCTGGGAACCGGCCTGCCTCTCGCTCGGCTACGGGCAGCGCGCGACCGATGTCGATTGGGAACGGCTGGCGGCACAGGGTTGGGACGCCGTGCGCCGACTGACGGGTGGGCGCGCCATCCTGCACACGGACGAACTGACCTACAGCGTCGCGCTGCCGCCGGATCACCCGCTGGCGGAGGGCGACGTGGTCGAAAGCTACCGCCGCATCAGCAGCGCGCTGCTGACCGCGCTGCGCACATTGGGCGCACAGCCCGCCGCCGATCCGCTGCGGGAGCCGCTGCGTTCGGTCGACCCGGTCTGCTTCGAGACGCCGTCGCACTACGAGATCACCGTCGACGGACGCAAGCTGATCGGCAGCGCTCAAGCGCGTAAGCACGATGGGGTGCTGCAACACGGCGCCTTCCCGCTCCAGGGCGACATTGCCCGCATCTGCGACGCGCTCGTCTACGCCGACGAGGACGCGCGTGAGGCGGCCAAGACACATGTGCGGGCGCGCGCGCTCACGCTGGAAGATGCGCTCGGTCGGCAAGTGGGGTGGTCGGAAGCGGCGCAGGCGGTCATCGACGGCTTCCGCGAGACGTTTGATATCGATCTCGATCTCCAGCCGCTGTCCGACGACGAGCAGGCTGCCGCCGCCCACATCCGCGATGAGGTCTACGGCAGTGATAGTTGGACGCTCAAGCGGTAATGCCATAGCGAAGATGTCTGGGTGCGGTCGCCGACGGGTCAACCCATCGGCTCGATGTCATCAAGCCTGCTAAAGAGGCTGAAAACCTGTTCGAAGACCCTCTGGCACATCGTTCGCAAGCGGTCAGATCTTACGCACAATGAACTGTGAACCGGGCACCATGCACCCATTCTGAGTACCGAGCACTGAGCACTAAGTACCATGATTTCCTGTTATAATGGCATCATCTTTCGCATAGTCAAGCATTGAACCATGACCGACGTGCGCCAACTGCCGCTGTTTCCCGATCAGCCCGCCTCGCCCGACGATCTCAACCGCTACAGCCCGTTCAAACACACGATTGCGCTGTTCCAGACGCATCTGATGCAGACGGGCAAGACCGAGCACACCGTCAAAGCCTTCACGTCGGATCTGCACTTGCTGGCCGAGCGCGTTGGCGAGGACACGCCGGTGGGGGCGTTCACGACGTCGACGCTGAGTGACTTCCTGCGCTGGCTCGAACATGGACGCGGTATCCCGTGCAGCCGCAAGTCGTATGCGCGCCGTGTGACGACGCTCAAGGTCTATTTCAAGTGGCTGCACGACATCAGCGCGATACAGATCGACCCTGCTGTGCCGATCTTGCAGCGTTCGGGACAGGCGCCGCTGGCGGACATCCTGGATGAGCGCGAGGTCGCCATGGCGCTCAGCTATGCCGATACGCTGCGCATCGCCGACAAGCCCGACGCGCGCCCGGCGCTGATCCTGCGCCTGCTGCTGGCGACCGGCATCAAGAAGGCTGAGGCCGCGCGTATCGCTCCGCAAGATGTGCTGCGCATCGCCAAGGGGCAGGGGATTCTGCTGGTCAAGCACGGCAGCCCGAAGGATGTCTACAAAGAGCGGCGCATCGAAATCGACGGCGAGCTGCTCGACGTGCTCGATGAATACCTCGGTCAGTACCGCGTAGAGGAGACACTCTTCACCTGCACACCGCGCAATCTGGAATACATCCTGGCGGACATCGGCGTCGGCGCGGGCCTGGAAAAGAAGCCGTCGTTCGAGATGCTGCGCTGGATCGCCGCCCTACGCGATTATCAGGCGGGCATGGACCCGGACGCCATCCGCGACAAACTCGGCCTGAGCAAGATCAGTTGGGTCGAAACCTTCGCCAAGATCAGGCGCCTGGCGGGCGAAGAGGCTGACGAGATAGAGACGGAAGAGTAGCAGCCAAAAGCCATTACCCAACCGCCAATTGCCCTCAAACCACCCGCAGCAGCAGCCCTTTCAGATACGCGCCCTCCGGGAACGTCAGCGCCACGGGATGATCCGGCCCGGCCTCCAGGTGCTCGACAATCTGCGCCTGCCGCCCGGCATCCGCCAGCGCGCCGAACACGATCTTCTGGAACAGATCCGCACTGACCGCGCCTGAACATGAGAAGGTCATCAGGTAGCCGCCGGGCTTGATGATCTTGAAGGCGTGCAGGTTGAGATCTTTGTAGCCGCGCGCGGCCTTTTCGACCTGCCCGGCGCTGTGCGCGAACTTGGGCGGATCGAGCACCACCACGTCATACATGTCGCCGGTTTGCGCAAAGTCACGCAGCAACTGGAAGGCATCGCCCATGACGTAATCGCTGCGTTTCTTCCACTCCGGGTCGTTGAGCCTGGCGATGTCCTCCGCGGTTTGCAGCGCCTCGCGATACGAATCGACGTTGAGCACGTAGCCCGCGCCCATCGACAGCGCGTGCAGGCCGAAGCTGCCCGTGAAGCTGAAGACGTTGACAAAGCGGAAATCGTTCGGCGCGTTCAAGGCCAGCGGCGCGAGCAGACTGCGCAGCTTGCCCCGGTTCGCCATCTGGTCGAGGTAGTAGCCGGTCTTGTGCCCGTTGACCACGTCGACCAGCACGCGCACACCGTACTCGTCGATCTCGATCTGCCTGGGCGGTTCTTCGCCCCACAGCAAGCCCTTGGCCTGATCGAGTCCTTCTTTTTGGCGCACATCCACATCGCTGCGTTCGTAGATGCTCGTCGGCTGTGCGAGATCCGCCAGCATCTCGACCAACTGTGCTTTGCGAGTCTCGATGCCGAGCGTCAGCGACTGCAAGACGAGCGTGTCGCCGTAGCGATCCACGATCAGCCCCGGCAGATAATCGCTTTCGGCGTTGACCAGCCGCAGCGCGGTCGGCGTCGGGTGATGCGCCCGTGCCTGGATCGCCTGCTCGAGCTTCGAGCGCCACCACGTTTCGTCAATTGGCTCGTCCTGCCAGGTCAGAATCCGCACCTGGATCTGCGACGTGGGGTTCCAGTAGCCGCGGGCCAGGAATTTGCCGTCCTTCGACACGACGTTGACGATCTCACCCGGCTCAGGGTTACCTTTGACCGAGTCAATCGCACCGGAAAAGATCCAAGGGTGCTGCTGAATAATGGGCTTCTCGCGCCCCTTCTTGATTACGATGCTGTACATATCCATGCCCTTCAGGGATGCGAAAAAAACAAACCCGTTGTTATTGCGACGTCTCAGCCGCACGCACCAATCGGCGCAAATCGTCCTCGCCGATGATGGGTACGCCGAGCTGTCGCGCTTTGTCCGCCTTGCTGCCGGGCGAGTCGCCCATCAGCACGTAGCTGGTCTTCTTGCTGACGCTGCTGGTGACTTTGCCACCGTGCGCCTCGATCAGTGCCGCAGCCTCGTCGCGGGTCAGCGTCGGCAGGGTGCCGGTCAGCACGAAGGTCATCCCGGCCAGTTGATCGCCCGCTACGACGCGCGCTTCACCTTGCATGCGCACACCGGCGGCGCGCAGCTTCTCCAGCACGCCGTGATGATACGGATCGGCGAACCAGTCGTGGATGTTCTGCGCCAGCACGTCGCCGATGCCCTCGATGGCGTCGATCTCTTCGACGCTGGCCGCTTCGATCGCGTCGATGCTGCCCAGCGCGTTCGCCAGGGCGGTTGCGATCGTGCTGCCGACGCCGTCGATACCAAGCGCAGTGATCACCTGCGCCAGCGGTCGATTCTTGGCGGCTTCGATGCCCGCCAGGAAGTTATCCGCCTTCTTTTCGGCAAAGCCTTCCAGTTCCAGCAGTTGTTCGCGCGTGACGCTGAACAAATCCGCCTCGTCCTTGATGATACCCTGCTCGATCAAGAGCTTGATCGTCTGGCCGCCGACGCCGTCGAGATCCATCGCGCCGCGCGATACGAAAAAGTCCGCCTGCCGGTAGACACGCTCCGGGCAGTAGACGTTCGGGCAGTAGTAATCGACCGCGCCTTCGTCCTGCATGATTGGCGTATCGCAGAACGGGCAGCGCTCCGGCGGGTGGATCGGCTGCTCGTCGCCCGTGCGCGCCTCCACGATTGGCCCGACGACGTAGGGAATCACATCCCCAGAGCGCTTGACGACGACCGTATCGCCGACGCGGATGTCGAGATTACGCACGAAGTCGAAGTTGTGCAGCGTGGCGCTGCTCACCGTCACCCCGCCGATGAAGACCGGTTGCAGATTGGCATTCGGCACAACGCGCCCTGTGCGCCCCACGTTGAAGCTGACGCTTTCGAGCCTGGTCGACGCTTCCTGGGCTGCGAACTTGTAAGCGACCGCGCCGCGCGGATCTTTGCCCACGACGCCCAACTCGCGCACGATCCCCAGGTCATTGACCTTGATCACGACGCCGTCGATCTCGTACTCGAGTTGGTTTCTGCGGGATTCCCATGTGGGTATCTGCTGGATAATGTCGGATAAGGTGGGATAAAAGGCCGATTCTGGCGCCACCTGGAAGCCCATATCCCGCAAGAATTCCAAGATATCCCACTGTTTATCCAGCGCTAACCCACGCGAATCGACGATCCCATAAATAAATGCCGTCAATGGCCTCGTCGCCGTCACGCGCGAGTCTTTCTGCTTGAGCGCGCCGGATGCTGCGTTGCGCGCGTTGATAAAGGTCGGCAGTTCCTGTTCGATCTGGCGCTGGTTGAGCCGCTCGAAGTCCTGCTTCAAATACATGACTTCGCCGCGCACGACCAGCCGTTCCGGCGCCTCGCCTTTGCTCTTGTCAACCGGGATGCGCAGCGGGATGGCACGGATCGTGCGCACGTTCGGCGTCACGTCGTCGCCGATTTCGCCGTTGCCGCGCGTCGCCCCCTGCACGAGCAGGCCATTCTCGTACGTCAGCACAATCGTCAGGCCGTCGAGCTTGGGTTCGAGCGTATACGTAAGCTCCGTGCCTGCCGGGAGCAGCTTTAGATTGCGCTCCTCCCAGGCCTGAAGATCTTCGACGCTGTAGGCGTTCGACAGGCTCAGGATTGGCCCAGGATGGCGCACCTTTGCGAAGTCCTCGGACAGATCGCTGCCCGCGCGCTGTGTGGGCGAGTCCGGCGTGATCAGCTCCGGGTACTCCGCTTCGAGTTCGCGCAGCTCGTTGTAGAGCCGGTCGTACTCGGCGTCGCTGACGATCGGGCTGCTCAGGACGTTGTAGCGATAGATGTGTTCGTGAAGTTGCTCGCGCAGTTCCGCCGCGCGGCGGATGATGTCATCCTGCATGTTGCTTCCTGAATAAATGTGTGGCTCGCCTCTATCCCAATGCTCGCACGTCGCCCGATCGTGACAGCCTATCCTGGCGGCACCGGCTCGACCAGGTTGCCCGCTATCCAGCCCTCGCGCGATGGGTCGCTGACGTCGCGCACCTTCCACCACGAAAGACCACTGCCCGACTGCGGCCCCTCGACGATCTCGAAGACCTCGCCCGGCTGCGCGAAGAACAACTCTTGGTTATCCAGGCTGGGCTGTGGGCGCACGCGCACATCTTCGCCGTTCGTCTGCACCTGGGTGCCGATCGTGACAGGGATCGGCGTTGGCGAAATCGCGACCGGCGGCAGCGTCGGCCCTTCGAGCGGAAACTGCGGCACTTCGCCGCTGATCCCCGGCAGCGTCGCCGCGGGCAACGTCGGCTCGAACTGCGGGATCGGCGGCGTGCTCGACGGCACGGCCGTGATGATGATGACCTGCGGCTCGCCGCCCGGCATCGCCTGCCCGCCGAGACCCAGAACCAGCAGCACGATCGTGAACGAGATGCCGATCACAAAGACCAGCATCAGCGCCAGCGACCACACAGGGAGATACAGGCCACTATCGCGGCGGCTGCGAGCACGACGCGGCGTTTCCTTGGTGTCGCGCTTCGTCTTCGCCTTCTCGCGGGGCGGTGCCTGTCTCCGGCGCTGCGCCTGCGGCTGACGATTTGGCAGCTTGCTGCGCTCCTGCGGGATCGGCGCCGGGATACTGATCGGCTTGCCCGGCTGCGTGCCGTCCAGGTCACGTGGATCAGGTTCAGGGATGTTCAAATCTGGCATCGGCTTACTTACCTCGCGCTTCTACCCAGGCGAGGAATTTGTCCAGCGGCCACGTGTTGATCACGGATGGAGCTTCGACCCAGCCTCGCCGTGCGGTCATGATGCCATAGCGCAGCAAATCCATGTCGCTCTCGCTGTGCGCGTCGGTGTCGATGCACAGCTTGATGCCGAGTTCAATCGCGCGCTTGGCATTCTGCGCTTCCAGGTCGAGCCGCGCCGGGTTCGAATTGATCTCCAGCGCGGTGTCATTGGCTTTGGCGGCGGCGAACAGCGCTTCCATGTCCAGGTCGGCGCCTTCGCGATCCGGGATCAACTGGCCGCGCGGATGGCCCATCAGGTCAACGTGCGGATTGCTGACGGCGTTCAGCGCGCGCTGGGTGACTTGCTCGCGTGGTTGGCGCAGACTTACGTGGAGTGACGCGACCACGAAATCCAACTGCGCCAGGATGTCATCCGGGTAATCGAGCGTGCCGTCGGCCTTGATCTCGATCTCGGAGCCGTGGAAGACGCGGAAACCGTACTTGTCGCGCATTTCGGCGTCGACTTCGCGCACTTCTTGCTGCTGCGCCAGCAGCCGCTCAATCGAGAGGCCGTTGGCGATGCCTGCGCTGCGCGAATGATCGGTGATGACGATGAATTCGCGCCCGCGCTGGCGCGCCGCCTCGGCCATCTGGCGGATGGTCAGGGCGCCGTCGCTCCACTGCGTGTGCATGTGCAGATCCGAGCGGATGTCGTCGATGGTGATCAGCTTGGGCAGGGTGCCGCGCTGCGCCGCCTCGATCTCGCCCCAGTCTTCGCGCAGTTCGGGCGCGATCCACGGCAGGCCGATCTCGCTGTAGACGGCTTCCTCGTCCGCGCACAGGATCTGCTGGCCGTCGTCCTGACGCGTGTAGGCGAACTCGTTCAGGCTCAGCCCGCGTTTGAGCGCCATCTCGCGGATCTTGATGTTGTGCGCCTGGCTGCCGGTGAAATATTGGAGCGCGGTGCCCCAGCGTTCCGCCGGCACGACGCGCAGATCGACCTGGACGCCGTTCTGGAGTTCGACCGAGCTTTTGCTCTCGCCATTGCCGAGCACGCGCGCGACTTCCGGCATGGTGACGAACGCCTCCATCAGGGGAGCGCCGTCATCGCTCGCGACCAGCAGATCGACATCGCCGATGGTCGGGCGCGCACGGCGCAGGCTGCCCGCGACTGTGCCGCGCTGCGCCTGGGGCAGTTCCAGCAGCCGGGCCAGGATGCGCTCGGCCATCGGCAGCGCCACGCCGAGTGGCGTCCGCGGGTTGGCGACGCGCCGCCGGTAGGATTCGATGCCTTCCAGGATCTTGGTCTCGCTCTTGGCGCCCATCCCCGGCATTTCACGCAGTTTGCCCTCGCGGGCGGCGGCTTCGAGCGCCTCCAGCGTCGTGATGCCCGCCTCTTCCCAGAACATGCGCGCCTTCTTGGGGCCGACGCCGTTGACGGCCAGCATCTCGACCACGCCTTCCGGGATTTCGGTCTTGAGCTTCTCGTAGAAGTCGAGCTTGCCCGTGTCGATCATTTCCTGGATCTTCTCCGCCAGCACCTTGCCGACGCCAGGGATGTCCGTCAGCTTTCCCTCGGCGGCGAGGTCGCTCATCGCGCGCGGATAATCGGCCACGGTCTCGGCGGTGCGACGATACGACATCACCCGGTGGATGATCTCGCCCTTGATTTCAAGCATGTCGGCAACCGTGTGAAAGATGCCTGCGATTTGCTGGTTGGTCAGCGCCACGGCCAAGTCCTCGGTAGCGATTGTGCTAGAACAAATGGTTCACAGATAAGTATAATCGAAACCCCCGCCCAAGGTAAAGCCGCGCGCTGATGCGGTGGCATGCAAACACCTCGGAACGCCCGAACGAGAAGCCTATCCACACCGCTATTTCACGCGGATGAAGATGACCTCGTTCCCGCTTTTTGTCTTTCGTTTCTGTACTTTGATGAAGGCGGGATAAGCCTGCACCAACTGCGAGAGCAGCTTGAATCCATAGGTGCGCGGGTCAAAGCCAGGATCGAGCTGCCGCAAGACATGGCCGATGGCACCCAGGTGAACCCATCCATTCTCTTTAGCGGCCGATTCATAGGCTGTGCGCAGGAGCGCTTCGAGCTGCGTTGGGCTGGCACCATCTCCAGCAGCTGTCTGATCGCTGGCCTGCTTCTTTTTGGGCACCGCAGGGACGTCGGGGATGGGTTCTTCGATCTCTGATTCCAGGTTTTCCGTGTAGACGAAGACGTCACAGGCATTGACGAACGCGCGCGGGGTCGTGCTGCGCCCGATGCCCAGCACAAACTGGTTCTTCTCGCGGATGCGTGTCGCCAGCCGGGTGTAATCGCTATCGCTGGAGACGATGCAGAAGCCATCGACACCCGCCGTGTAGAGGATGTCCATCGCGTCGATGATCAGGGCGCTGTCGGTCGCGTTTTTGCCCTGGGTGTAGCGGAACTGCTGAACGGGCTGCAGGGCATAGTTGTGCAAGACAGCCTTCCAGCTTTTCATCTCCGGCTCCGTCCAGTCGCCATAGACCCGGCGCAGAGTCATGGTGCCGTACTTGCTGACCTCGGCCAGCATCTTGGGCAGCAGGGAGGCCTGTGCATTGTCGCCGTCAATCATCAACGCCAATCGCCGTGTCGTATCCATGGGGGATTGTCCTTTGTGGCGAAGGTACGAGTCCATATTACTCCTAAAGAGATAATATCCGGGGATTCGGAGGCTAAGGGCTCACAGCCAATGTCCAACGGCCAGAAGCCTCCGCCAACTGCTTGACACGCCCGCTGATACTCGCTATCCTGAATCGCAGTTGAATATCACAACGACGTTGAACTGAACGAGTACACATCAAGGCGAGGCCCAGAGAGTTGCCGGAAGCTGGGAAGGTGACGCCGGCGCGGATGTGGAATGGCTCAGGGAGTTGCACGGGCGAACACGGGGACGCCGTAAAGTAGTCTGTGCCGGAGCGGCCACCGTTATCAAGGCATACGGTATAGGCATTGCGCCCGTACTCGAAAAGAGTGTTCCTGCGCATTGGCGTGGGTTCAACAAGGTGGCACCACGGGAACCCCTCTCGTCCTTGATCGGCGGAGGGGTTTTTGTTTGCACAGTCGGCGCTTGGACGAGTCAGATCGAGGACAAGAGCATGGTATTTGCAACGACGTTGGTGTCTGAAAAAACGCGCGCACAGCCCAGCCGCGAGCAGGTGCACGATCTGTTCGCGCAGGGCGATCTGGTGCCGGTCTACCGCACGCTGCTGGCCGACCTGGAAACGCCGATGAGCGTCTACCTCAAGCTCGGCCAGACGGGTGATGACGCTTTTCTGCTCGAAAGCGTCGAAGGCGGCGAGCAGGTCGGGCGCTACTCGTTCCTCGGCGTCAACCCGCGCAGCGTCATCACCGTGCGCGACGAGGTTGTCAGCATTCGTCAGGAAGACAAGACCATCACCCGCCCGCTGGCGCGCGGCGAAGACCCGCTCGACGCCGTCAAGCAGGAGTTTGGCCGCTTCAAGCCCGTCCAGCTTGAAGGGCTGCCGCGCTTCGTCGGCGGGGCGGTCGGCTGCCTGGCCTATGACGCCGTGCGCGCTTTCGAACGCCTGCCAGAGACGGCCAGCCGCGAACTCGACGTGCCGGATGCCGCCTTCATGCTCGTCGATACGCTCGTCATCTTCGACCATGCCAAGCACCAGCTCACCATCCTCGCCAACGCGCATAACACCGGCGACCCGGACGCCGCCTACGACGATGCCGTCCGCCGCATCGACGCCATCGACGCCGCGCTGCGCCAACCGCTGCCGCCGATTCCACAGCCGGGCGCGCCCATCGCAGCCGAGATGGAATCGACGCACACGCAGGCGCAGTACGAGGAAAACGTCCGCCGCGCCAAGGAATACATCGCCGCCGGGGATGCCTTCCAGATCGTCGTCTCGCAGCGCTTCAGCCGTCGCACCAGCGCGTCACCGCTCGCCATCTACCGTGCCCTGCGCGCGACCAATCCGTCGCCCTACATGTTCTTGCTGCGGTTTGGCGATGACTTCACGCTCGTCGGCGCGTCCCCGGAGATGATGGTGCGCCTCGAAGATGGCATCGCCACCAATCGCCCGATCGCCGGGTCGCGCCCGCGCGGGGGCAACGAGGCGGAAGATCGGCAGCTCGAAGAGGATCTGCTGGCCGATCCCAAAGAGCGCGCCGAGCACGTCATGCTGGTCGACCTGGGCCGCAACGACCTTGGCCGCGTCTGTGATTACGGCACGGTCAAAGTCAACCGCATGATGTACGTCGAGCGCTACTCGGCGGTCATGCACATCGTCAGCCAGGTGCAGGGCAAGCTGCGCGCAGGCATGGACGCGTTCGATCTGCTGCGCGCGACGTTCCCCGCCGGGACGTTGAGCGGGGCACCCAAAGTCCGCGCCATGGAGATCATCGAGGAGTTGGAAGGCACGCGCCGAGGTATGTACGGCGGGGCGGTCGGTTACTTCAGCTTCGATGGCTCAATGGATACCTGCATCACCATTCGTTCGGCGCTGATCAAGGGCGACCGGGTCTACATCCAGGCGGGCGCAGGCATCGTCGCCGACAGCGTCCCCGCCACCGAGTTTCAGGAGACCGTCAATAAGGCGCGCGCGCTCGCCGTTGCCATCCAGCACGCAGAAGAAGGCTTGGGCTGAAAATTATGAATGTCAAACGGATCATCTTCATCCGACCGGGTGAGACGGATTGGAACCGGCAGAGCAGGCAGCAGGGCTGGGTCGCCGCACCGCTCGACGCGCGGGGTGTGCAGCAGGCGGAGAAACTGGCGAAGGTCGTGCCGTCGATCGGCGTCGGCGCGCTCTATTCGAGCGATCTCGTCCGTGCCAAACAGACGGCGGAGATCGTCGCCAACCGGCTCGGCCTGACGCCGACCTTCGACGAGCGCTTGCGCGAGCGCGCCGTCGGCGAGTGGCAGGGTCTGACGCTCGACGAGATTCGCGATTGGTACCCGCGCGAGCACATGGCACTGCAATACGACCCGGATCACTTTTGCATTCCGGGTGGCGAGTCGCGCATGGATGTGCAGAAGCGCGTGAAGGCGGCGTTGGCGGACATTCTCCCCAACGCGCCGTGCGAGACGATTGCCATCATTTCGCACACGACGGCGATTCGCATGTCCGTCTGTTTGCTGGTGCCGGGCAAGGAAGTGAATTTCAACCCGGTGGCGAATACGTCTGTGACCACACTCGCGCGCGATCAGGGCGATGCGTGGCGCGTGGTCGCAGCCGACGACACGCTCCATCTCGAAGGTCTTGAATCGACGGCCGTTACAGAACCGGAGGATGACTAGATGATCCTGGTGATCGATAACTACGACAGCTTCACCTACAACCTGGTGCAGTACTTCGGCGAGTTGGGCGCGGAAATGTGCGTCGTGCGCAACGACCAGATCACACTGCCACAGATCCGCGACATGAACCCGGATCACATCGTCATCTCGCCTGGCCCTGGCGACCCGGAAGACGGCGGCGTCTCGCTCGACGTCATCTCGCAGTTGGGCGCGACCACGCCGATCCTGGGCGTCTGCCTGGGGCATCAGTGCATCGGCCAGGCGTACGGCGGCGTCGTCAAGCGCGCCGGTCGCCAGATGCACGGCAAAGTCAGCCTGATCCATCACGACGGCGACCCCATGTTTGCCGGGCTGTCGAATCCGTTCCAGGCGACGCGCTATCACAGCCTGATCGTCGAGCCGGAATCGCTGCCGGACTCGCTGATGGTGACGGCTCGCACGGAAGAGGGCGAGATCATGGGGCTGCGCCACAAGGAGCATCCCGTCTATGGCGTGCAGTTCCACCCCGAGAGCATCCTGACGCCTGAGGGGATGCAGATTCTACGCAACTTTATCGGTGTCGAAATGACAGCAAAGGTATCGTGACTCATGGTTGAGGGGCAGATCGAGAGCGCGCAGACGAGCGCTCCACCACGCAAGAAAATCGTGCTTTCCGGCGTCCAGCCGACCGGTGTGCTGCACATCGGCAACTACATCGGCGCGCTGAGTTTGTGGGCGCAGCAGCAGCACGAATTTAAGAACTACTTCATGATCGCCGACATGCACGCGCTGACGATCCCGGAGAACATCAAGGCGAAGGAACTGCGCGCCAGTTCGCGCCGGGTGGCGGCGCTTTACATCGCGTCCGGCATCGACCCGGAAGAGAACGTCATCTTCCTGCAGTCGGCGCTCCCGGCGCATCCGTATCTGGCCTGGATTCTCGGCTGTGTGACGCCGATGGGCTGGTTGGAACGGATGACGCAGTTCAAGACCAAATCCGGCCAGACGGAGAGCGTCGGCACCGGCTTGTTCACTTATCCCGCGCTGCAGGCCGCGGACATCCTGCTCTATCAGGCGGATTACGTGCCCGTCGGTGAAGATCAGCGCCAGCACGTCGAACTGACACGCGACATCGCGGCGCGCTTCAATCACCTGTTCGGCAAATGCTTCCGTCTGCCGGAAGGGCTGTACCGCTCGACCGGCGCGCGCGTGATGGGCTTTGACGACCCGACCGCCAAGATGAGCAAGAGCCTGGCCGAGCAGCGCAGCGGCCACGCTGTCAACCTGCTCGATCCGCCGAACGTGGTCAAAAAGACGATCATGTCCGCCGTGACCGACTCTGGCAACGAGGCGCGCTTCGAACATGCCTCGCCGGGCGTGCGCAATTTGCTCGAACTGTACGAAGTGCTGACGAAGGAACCGCGCGAACAGATCGAAGGGCGTTTCCACGGCCAGGGCTACGGCAGCCTCAAGAAAGCTGTGACCGAGGTCGTGGTCGAAACGCTGCGCCCGATCCAGGAGCGCTACCAGCAGATCACGAGCGAGCCGGGCTATCTCGATGATTTGCTCGCGAGCGGTGCGGAACGCGCCGGTGAGGTCGCCAATCGGACGCTGGCGAAAGCGCGCCAGTTGACGGGATTGTAGGGGGCAAGGATGGACATTCAACGCGCAATTGACGTACTCAGCCGCTACGGGCATCTGCAGCTGGACGAGGCCGAGGCGGTCATGAATGAAATCATGACCGGCAGCGCGACCGAGGCGCAGATCGGCGCCTACCTGATGGCGCTGCGCATGAAGGGCGAAACGCAAGACGAGATCACCGGCAGCGCCCGCGCCATGCGCGCCAACGCGCACAAAGTGCCGACGCACAGCGATGCGGGCGATCTGCTCGACACCTGCGGCACCGGCGGCGACCGCAGCGGCACCTTCAACATCAGCACGACCGTCGCTTTCGTCGCGGCGGGCGCCGGGCTGAAGGTCGCCAAGCATGGCAACCGCGCGGCCAGCAGCAAGTGCGGCAGCGCGGACGTGCTCGGCGCGCTCGGCGTCAATCTCGATCTGACGCCGGAGCAGGTCGGCGACTGCGTCGACAACGTCGGGATCGGCTTTCTGTTCGCGCCCAAGCTGCACCCGGCCATGAAGTATGCCGTCGGCCCGCGCCGTGAACTGGGCGTGCGCACGATCTTCAATATCCTCGGCCCGCTGACCAATCCTGCCGGGGCGCGCCGCCAGTTGATGGGCGTCTTTGCCAGCGATCTGACCGATATGCTGGCGCACGTGCTGGGGCAACTTGGCGCGGTCTCGGCCATGGTCGTCAGCGGTTACGGCGGCCTGGACGAACTGACGACGACCGGCCCGAATCGCGTCAGCCATTATCACGACAGCCGCGTCGAATCGTTTGAGCTGCTGCCGGATGACTATGGCTTTCGCGGCGCCAATATTTCGGAGCTGCTCGGCGGGGATGCGCAAGAAAACGCGGCCATCCTGCGCGGCGTGCTCGACGGGTCGATCAAGAATGCCAAGCGCGACGTGGTCGTGCTCAATGCCGGGGCGGCGCTGGTCGCCGGGGGCAAGGCCAACAGCCTGCGCAGCGCCATCCAGCAAGCCGCGGATATCATCGACAGCGGTGCCGCGCTTGATAAGCTGGAAGCGTTGATCGCTCACAGTCAGAAACTTGCCGCAGCCGTTCAGTAATTTACAAACAGCTGCGTACTCAGCGGAAGGAGAACCGCGTGTTCGTCAAGACCGACACTATCCTCGACATCATCTTGGCGCACAAGCAGACCGAGATCGCCGAATGCTACCGCCACACCACGCTGGCAGACATGCAGCGGCAGGCGGCAGCGATGCCCCCGGCGCAGGACTTCGCGCGCGCGCTGCATCGCGAGACGGTCGCGCTGATCGCCGAAGTCAAGAAGGCCTCGCCGAGCAAGGGCATCCTGATCGAGAACTTCGACCCGGCTGCCCTGGCGCAGACGTATGCGGACAACGGCGCGGCGGCGATCTCGGTGTTGGCCGATGAGCATTTCTTCCAGGGCAACATCCGTTACCTGACGCAGGTGCGCGGCGTGACCGACGTCCCAATCCTGTGCAAGGAATTCATCGTCGATCCCTACCAGATCTACGAGGCGCGCGCCTACCACGCCGATGCCGCCCTGCTGATCGTGATGGCGCTTGAAGATGCGCGGCTGGCCGACCTGCACGCGCTGATCCGCGAACTTGGCATGGCGGCGCTGGTCGAAGTCCACAACGAAGATGAATTGGAGCGCGCGCTCAAGATCGGCGCAACGCTGATCGGAGTCAACAACCGCGACCTGAAGACCTTCCACGAAGATCTGACCACGACCGAGACCGTCGCCCGGCTGATCCCGCCGGAGGTGACGCTGGTCGCCGAGAGCGCCATCCGCAGCCCGGAAGACGTGCGGCGCATGGGCGAACTCGGGGCGCACGCGGTGCTGGTCGGCGAAGGGCTGGTCAAGGCGGCGGATATCGGCGCGCAGGTGCGTCGTTTCAGCAGCCAGCCGCGCGGAGCGAAGTGAGATGACGAAGGTCAAGATCTGCGGCATCACGTCGTACGAGGATGGGCTGGCGGCGGCGGGGGCGGGCGCGGACATGCTCGGCCTCAACTTCTATAAGAAGAGTCCGCGCTACATTGCGCCGGAGGATGCCGCCGAACTCGCCAGGAAGCTGCGCGATGAACTCGGCGCGCAGATGCCGCTGTTGGTCGGCTTGTTCGTCAACGAGGTCGTCGGGCGCATCTCCATCACGATGGAGCAGGTCGGCTTCAAGCTGGCGCAGTTGAGCGGCGACGAATCGGTCGAACTGCTTAAGGAACTGCACGGCACGGGCTTCAAGGGCATTCGCCCGCGCAGCCTGCAAGAAGCGCTCGATGACGTGGCTTACTTCGCGCCCGGCGCGTCGACCGACGAGCGCTACCCGACGCTGCTGCTCGATGCCTACCATCCCGATCTGTATGGCGGCACGGGCGAGCAGGCCAGCATCGATGTGGCCAGGGCCGTCAAAGACAAGACGCCACGCCTGATGCTGGCGGGCGGTCTCAAGCCGGATAACGTCGGCGCGATTGTCGAGCAAGTGCAGCCGTGGGCGGTCGATGTCGCCAGCGGGGTCGAACTCGACGGCCAGCCGGGCAAGAAAGATGCCGAAAAAGTGAAGGCTTTCATCCAGGCGGTCAAGGGAGCGGCAAAATGAAGCGATCGTCGCGCCTGACATCCTGGCAATTCTTGGGAAACTCAGGCTTCAGTCGATGCAAAGATTTATCGCCAAATGGCACAGCAGCAGGGGGATAGCAACATGCCGCTAGATAAAAGCAGTACGCAGGCCGTCGCGCAGCTAGAAAGTGCCAGCGTCCCCGACGAACGCGGCTACTACGGCGATTTTGGCGGGCGCTTTGTGCCGGAGACGCTGATGCCCGCGCTCGAAGAATTGACCGTCGCCTACCGCGAGGCGATGGCGGACGAACCCTTCCGCGCGCGGCTGGCCGATCTTCAAGCGACCTACGTCGGGCGACCCACGCCGGTGACCTACGCCGGGCGGCTGTCTGAGCATCTCGGTGGCGCGCGCATCTACCTCAAGCGCGAGGATCTGGCGCACACGGGCGCGCATAAGATCAACAACGCGCTGGGGCAGGCGCTGCTGGCACAGCGGATGGGCAAACAGCGGCTCGTCGCGGAGACGGGTGCCGGTCAGCACGGCGTCGCCAGCGCGACGGCGGCGGCACTGCTTGGCCTGGAATGTCACGTCTACATGGGCAGCGTCGACATGGCGCGCCAGCAGCCGAACGTCTTCCGCATGAAGCTGCTCGGCACGGAAGTCATCCCGGTCGAAAGCGGCAGCAAGACGCTCAAGGATGCCATCAACGAAGCGATCCGCGATTGGGTGACCAACGTCGACTCGACCTTCTATCTGCTCGGCTCGGCGCTTGGGCCGCACCCGTACCCGATGATGGTGCGCGACTTCCAGAGTGTGATCGGCATCGAGGCGCGCCAGCAGATCCTCGATCAGGCGGGACGGCTGCCGGACGTGTGCGTCGCCTGCGTCGGCGGCGGCAGCAATGCCATCGGTCTGTTCAACGCCTTCCGCGACGACGAGAGTGTCGAATTAATCGGCGTAGAGGCGGGTGGGCACGGCATCGACAGCCACGAGCACGCCGCGCGCTTCGCCGACCCGAACGTCGGGCGACCGGGAGTGCTACATGGCACGCTCTCGTTCGTCATGCAGGACGACGACGGCCAGATCATGAATACGCACAGCATCAGCGCCGGGCTGGATTATCCGTCCGTCGGCCCGGAACACGCCTATCTGCGCCAGACGGAGCGCGCCTTCTACACCGCCGCGACCGACGATGAAACGCTGGAAGCGCTGCAAACGCTCAGCCGCCTGGAGGGAATCATCCCGGCATTGGAGAGCGCGCACGCGGTGGCGGAAGCGATCAAGCGCGCGCCGACGATGCCGAAGGACTCGATTATGCTGATCAATCTGTCCGGGCGCGGCGACAAAGACCTGGACACGGTCATCAAAGCCCTGGAGGCATGATGAGCGTTGCGCTGACATCGACCTGGCAGCCGCACAACGAACTGCCGCGCTTGAAGCGGCTGCATCCGATGCTGATGAGCTTATTCGAGAGCATCACCATCGTCCTGCCGCCGACGGCGGACGAGGTGCTGGTGGCCGCGTTGAGTGAGCTTGAGGGCGTCTACCCGGTGGTGACCGACACGTGGCCGCGCGGGCGCCACGTCGCACTGCAGAAGGTGCTCAAACGCCTGACCAGCCATCTGCTCTATTGCGATCTTGACCGGCTGATCCGCTGGGCGGAGCTGCATCCTGACGAACTGGCGGCGACCGTCGCGCGTGTCGAGACGGTGGACTGTCTCGTCATCGGGCGCACCGAACGCGCGCTGATGACGCATCCCCTCTGCCTGCGCAGCACGGAACAGCTTGCGAACGACGTTTTCGCCCACGTGACCGGGCTGCCGTACGACATCTGTGTGGCGACGCGCGGCTTCAGCCATGAGGCGGCGGTGCGCGCGCTGGGGGACAGCCGGGCCGAGAATTCGCTCGGCGTCGACGGCGAGTGGATCGTGCTCTGCCAGCGTGCGGGCATGCGCCTGGGTTACGTCGCCGTCGAGGGCATGGATTGGGAGACCGCCGATCAACTGCTCGATCACGCCGCCGATGCGGAGACGCAGCGCCGCGCTGCCGAAGCCTTCGACGTTGAGGTCGCCAATTGGGCGGGGCGTGTGCGTTTGGCCAGAGCCATCATCGGCGGGATGCTTGGCGTCGCGGGCGAGTCATGAGTGAGATTGGATCTCTTTCTCTGAGAGGTTGATTATGCAAGACGTCATCACACACGGCCTCGCGGCCATCGACGCCATGTTCGCGCAGGCGAAAGCGGAAGGGCGCTCGGCCTTCCTGCCATACTTCCCAATCGGCTATCCGACTTACGATGAGTCGCTCGCCATCATCGAATCGATGGCGGCAGCGGGCGTCGACGGCTTCGAGATCGGCATCCCCTTCAGCGACCCGCTGGCGGACGGGCCGGTGGTGCAGGCCGCCACGCAAAAGGCGCTCGAAGGCGGCGCCACGCTGCACAAATGCCTGGAAGGCGTGCGTGAACTGCGTGCGCGCGGCGTGGATCAGCCGATGCTGCTGATGGGTTACATCAATCCGTTCATGCGCTATGGCATTGACGCGTTTGTCAGAGATGCCGCGGATGCGGGCGCGGACGGCGTCATTGTGCCGGATCTGCCGCCGGAAGAGGCCGAACGCATCGGCGCGGCCTGCCAGCGTCATGGACTTGCGCTCGTATTCCTGCTGGCGCCGACCAGCAGTCACGAACGGATCGGACTCGTCGCGCAGAAGGCCAGCGGTTTCATTTACGTCGTCTCGTTGACCGGCATTACCGGCGAACGCCAATCGCTCGCGCCCGATCTGGCAGATTTCATCGCTCGCGTGCGTGAGCAGACGGGCGAGATACCGCTCGTCCTCGGCTTTGGCATCAGCAGGCCGGAGCACGTCGCGCTGGTCAGCAAGCTGGTCGATGGCTATATCGTCGGCAGTGCGCTGGTACGCGCGGGCGGTGACGGCGTCGCTGCTGCGCGGGCGCTGACGGAACAATTGATGCCGCGGTGAACACAACGACTGTGCCTTAAGCCTCATGCCGCCCTGTCTGATCGTAAGGTAGAAAGGGATCGCACGAACTTGAGGACAGTAATACGATGCGCCGGGGGTTGGGTTTTGTCATCATCCTGGGTCTGGTAATTGCGGCGGGGGCTTTCGTCGCAACACAGACGCTCACAAGCTGGGATTTTCGCAGCAATCTCTGGTCTCCAACGCATCTATTGGTGACCGGGCGCGATCCGTACACGGTCGACGTCTTGTTTGAAGGCACGAATGCCATTTGGCTGCCGACTTCCGTGGGAGCGTTCTTCGCTATCGGCTGGCTCCCATTGCAAGTCGCGACTAATCTATGGCTTCTCCTCACCGTTGTGCTCTACATCGCCTGCATCGTCATGCTTTTGCGAACGGCGCGACCATCACTGTTCACTATCGGCATTGTCTTTACCCTGGCTTTGCTCTTTCCACCGTTCATTTCACATTTGAGCCTTGGCCAATACACCGTGTTTGCGATGGCGCTCCTGATGCTGGCATTCTTTCGAGATGATCCACCTCCCGTGGCTGCGGGTGTGTTATGTGCGTTGGCCTCGGGCAAGCCTCAGCTGCTCATCTTGCCCGTGCTCGGCTATTGGGTTTACCTGATCCGCCAGCGCAGATGGGGAGAGATGGCGAAATTTGCAGGTGCTTTTGCCGTCACGTCAATACTCCTTACCTTACCGCTTTGGCTTGGCTATTCGGATTGGTTGGCGGGCTTTCAGGCGGCACTGGGGCGCAATCCTGGGTGGCGACATCCATCGCTGTTTGTTGTACTCGGCGAGTCGTGGGGCACTCTTGGCGACGTAGTGGCCGGGATGGTGGCTGTGGTGGCCTTGTGTCTGGGACTATGGCGCTGGCAGCAGCCGCGACAGGGGATATTGTGGACGATGGCACTCAACCTGATGGTGGTGCCCTACGTATGGAGTTGGGATTTTGTGCTCTTGATTCCCCTGTTTGTCGCGACGCTCATTGCTGCAAAATCGTTCGCGCTGCGTGGCCTGATGATTGTGGTCTATGCTGCCACATGGATTTTGGCGATACACATTCGCCTGACGACGAGTGGCGACGAGGCGCAGTTCTGGTGGATGCCGGTTGTGCTGCTGGCGACGATCGTCATCGTGCATGAGGTTGGCCGACGTGGAGTCCATCCGAACATTAGGCGGGTGACGCAACAGGCCGCTTGATCGGTGTTCGTTTTGTTGACAGCCCACATGCCTCATGCTATGCTCAACGCACACTTTTCCTCATGGAGAGTTGACGTGTCTGATCGCGGCTTTTTCGGTACCCCATACGCGTTTTATTATTACTACCGCACGAAACCACGTGAATCGGGGCGTTGAATGCCGCGTGTAGGGATGCCGAACTCTTAACCAGAACGAACGGCGAACCACAAGGCGCAGAGCAAAACGCTCCGCGCCTTTTTTATTGTGTTCAGCAGGAGGATTTTGTGATGTCGATGATACGTGGCGTGCGCGGCGCGACGACCGTCACGGCCAACAGCGCTGAAGTCATCATCAGCGCGACCAAGGAACTGCTTCAGGCGATGATCGACGCCAACGGGATCGAGGAGTCGCACGTGGCGAGCGTCTTCTTCACGACGACGCCCGACCTGGACGCGGCCTTTCCGGCGCAGGCGGCGCGGGCGGTTGGCTGGTGGGAGGTAGCGCTGCTCGGTGCACAGGAGATCAATTGCCCGGATGGCGTGCCGATGTGCATCCGCGTGCTGATGCACTGGAACACACCCAAGGCGCTCTCGGATATCCGCCACGTCTACATGCACGGCGCGGAACGCCTGCGCCCGGACATGTACCCGACGAACAAGATCGTGATCGACGGCGCGGACGAGCATGTGAACGGGTGAGGCGTAAATGGCAACCACAGGTTTTCATGCCCGGCATCTGGCCGTGGTCGGTCTGGGTCTGATGGGTGGGTCGGTGGCGCTGGCCTTACGCGGCTGCGTTGATCGCATCACCGGTGTCGATAGCAGCGCACCGACGCGCGATTACGCCCTGCGCGAGCGCATCGTCGACCATGCGACGGATGATCTCAAAGCTGGAGTCGCCGATGCCGACGTGGTCGTGCTGGCGGCGCCCGTGCGCACGATCATCCAGATCGTCGACGGGCGCATCGGCGCCTACCTGCGCTCGAACACCTTCCTGATCGACCTGGGCAGCACGAAGGAAGACATCTGCAAGGCGCTCGGCGCGCTGCCGATCGGCATTCAGGCGGTCGGCGGGCATCCGATGACGGGTAAGGAAGTTCACGGCATCGAGGCGAGCGACGCGAGTCTGTACCGCCACCGCCCGTTCGTGCTCTGCCCGACGCGGCGCACGACCCCGGCGGCCCGGCTGCGTTCGCTGGCGTTCGTGGATGCGCTGGAAGCCGAGCCGATCGAGATGGATGCGCATCGCCACGATCGCACGGTGGCGGCGATCAGCCATTTGCCGTATCTGCTCAGCGCGGCGTTGGTCGCCACCGTCAAGCAGGAGGGCGACCGCGACGAGGCCGTCTGGGAACTGGCGGCGGGCGGCTTCCGCGATACGTCGCGGCTGGCAGCGAGCAATCTCGACATGATGGGCGATATCCTGAGCACCAATACCCAGGCGGTGGCCGCGCTGCTGGCGCATTTCCGCGCGCAGTTGGCGCTGCTCGAAGCGGCGTTGATCGATCGCGATGCCGAGCAGTTGGCCGAGCGGCTGCGTCCGGTGCGTGCGGCGCGCCTGGATTGGTCGCATAAATATGAGAGGAATGCATAGCATGGCCGTCGATTACTTTGCGATCCGACCGGGGATGGCCCTGCATGGTGAGACGCGTGTCCCCGGCGACAAGTCGATTTCGCATCGCTCGGTCATGTTCGGCGCGCTGGCGGATGGCGTGACGCACATCCGCGACTGGCTGCCCGCCGGGGATACCGAGGCATCGCTGGCGACGATCCGCGCGCTGGGCGTCGAAGTCGAACGCCACGGCCCGACCGAACTGACCGTGCATGGTGGCGCACTGAAGCAGCCCAGTGGGCCGCTCGACCTGGTCAACGCCGGGACGGGCATCCGCTTGCTGGCGGGCATCATGGTCGGCCAGCCGTTTCCGAGTGTGCTCGACGGCAGTGAGCAGCTGCGGCGCCGCCCGATGAAGCGCATCATCGAGCCGCTGACGCAGATGGGTGCGAACATTCATGGTGAAAACGACCGGGCGCCACTCACGATTGAATCGGCGCATCTGCATGGGATTCGCTATGAGCTGCCGGTTGCCAGTGCACAGGTCAAGAGCGCGGTGCTGCTGGCCGGACTGTTCGCCGAGGGCGAAACGGTCGTCGTCGAGCCGGGGCCGGGCCGCGATCACACCGAGCTGATGCTGAAGGCGATGGGCGTCGATCTGGCGGTCGACGGTTCGACGGTGACGCTCAGGCCGGGGCAGCCGCTGCGCCCGATGGATTTCACCGTACCGGGCGACTTCTCGTCGGCGGCCTTCCTGATCGTCGCCGCGCTGCTGATCCCTGGCAGCGACATCACCCTGACCAATATCAGTATCAATCCGACGCGCACTGGCCTGCTCGACGTGCTGCGCGAGATGGGCGCGGACATCGCCGTCGAAGAGACCGGCCTGCAAGCGGGCGATCCGGTCGGGACGATCCGCGTGCGTCATAGCGCCCTGCGCGCCGTCGACGTCGGCGGGGAGGTGGTCGTGCGCATGATCGACGAGTTCCCGATCTTCATGGTGGCGGCGCTGGCAGCGGAGGGGACGACGACCGTGCGCGACGCTGGGGAGCTGCGGGTCAAAGAGACCGACCGGCTGGCGGTCATGACCGCGGAGCTAACCAAGCTGGGCGCGCAGATCGAGGAACAGGCGGACGGCTTCATGCTCGTCGGGCCGCAGACTCTGCATGGCGCGCCCGTCGACGGGCATGACGATCACCGCATCGCCATGAGTCTGGTCGTGGCCGGGCTGTGCGCGGACGGCGACACCGTCGTCAACGACGCGCGCTGCGCCTCCGATTCTTTTCCTGGCTATGCGGAAACGCTGGCGAAGTTAGGTGCAGATGTTGCGGTGCGGGCGGTCGAGGTTGGATAATCGGGACACGATGACCTCGCTGATGCCGCAATTCCAAAGTCTTTTATTGGGGGGTACGGATGACTATTCAGAAAGTTGGCGTCATCGGCTGGCCCATCGATCATAGTTTAAGCCCGGCCATGCACAACGCAGCTTTCGCCGCGCTGGGCATGACGGACTGGTTGTATGACAAGATGGCGATCCCGCCGGATGTGCTGGGGCACAGCGTCAATGAACTGCGCAGGCACGACTTCATTGGCATCAACGTGACGGTGCCGCACAAAGAGGCGATCATGCGCTACGTTCAAGCCGATCAACTGGCGCAGACGGTCGGCGCGGTCAATACGGTGGATTTTCGCACCGGCATCGGCACGAATACCGACGTGGCGGGCTTCCTGGGCGATCTGGCGGCCAATGGCGTGCCCGTTCAAGGGCAGCGCGTCGTCGTCCTCGGCGCGGGTGGCGCGGCGCGGGCGGTCGTCTATGGCCTGGCGCAGAGCGGCGCGGAAGTGGCCGTCGTCAATCGGTCGTTGGAGCGTGCTCTGGATCTCGCGCGGACGCTGCTGGTGCCATTTCGCCTGATGACTCTTCAGGAAGCGGCGGATTGGGGCGCATCGTTGATCGTCAACTGCACGCCGGCGGGGATGCAGCCCAACGTGACACTGACGCCCTGGCACGAAAACGTGCCGTTTCCGAAGGGCGTCACACTCTACGACACGATCTATCGACCCGCGCAGACCAACCTGATGCGCCAGGCTGAAGCCGCCAGCGGGCAGGCGTTCAACGGTTCGGGCATGCTCGTGCGCCAGGGTGCAGCGGCTTTCAAACTGTGGACGGGGGTCGAACCGCCGGTCGACGTGATGATGGATGCGTTGCTCAAATCGCTGAGGAGTGCCTGACATGAACATCCGCCGCGCGACCGTCGAGGACGCGGCCCTGGTGGCCTCGCTCAATCTGGCTGTGCACGAGGTGCATGTCGCCGCGCGCCCGGATCGATTCAAGCCGCTGGTCGTGACCGATGAATTCGTGGCCCTCGTGCGCGAGCGCCTGGAAGATGAGAACACCTACGTCTTCATTGGCGAGGTCGATGGTGCCCCGGCGGCTTATGCGCTAGTCATGCATTACGAGCGCCCGGAGGACGCCTTTTCCTACGGCATCAATCTGGTCTACGTCGACGCGATGTCGGTCAACCCGGAGTTTCGCAGCAGGGGCTACGGCGAACAGATCATGAACCACGTCTTCGACTTCGCGCGGTCGGTCGGTTGTCATCGCGTGACGCTGAACGTGTGGGCTTTCAACGAACGCGCCATCGCCTTTTACGAACGCTGCGGCTTCAAGCACTTTGAACACCGCATGGAAGCGTTCATTGATTGATATTTGTATTCAGGCATTTCCTGTGTCACGGTCAGAATTTCTGAACCTTGTAGCATACCTGAGGTCTCCTGCATGATCCGTTTCCTGACTGCCGGCGAATCGCACGGCCCCGAACTGACCGCCATCATCGAAGGCTTGCCCGCCGGGCTGCCGCTTTCGCCTGACGACATCGATCCGCAGCTTGCGCGCCGCCAGGAAGGCTATGGCAGCGGTGGACGGATGCAGATTGAGCGCGACCAGGTGCGCATCACCTCCGGTGTGGCGGCGGGCAAGACGACCGGCGCGCCGCTTGCGATGACCGTCGTCAACCGCGACTTCAAGAACTGGCGCGAAAAAGACATCACGCCGATGACGACGCCAAGGCCCGGCCACGCCGACCTGACGGGCGCGATCAAGTATGGCTATCGCGATCTGCGTATCGCGCTCGAACGGGCCAGCGCGCGCGAGACGACCATGCGCGTCGCCGTCGGCGCGGTCTGCCTCAAGCTGCTGGCGGAGTTCGGCATACGGATCGGCGGCTACGTCGTCCAGATCGGCGACGTCATCGCGCAGATTCCTGACGATTTGCCCTATGAAGAACGCTTCACCCTGGCCGAGGCCAGCGACGTCCGCTGCCCGGTCGCCGATGCCGCCGAGGGAATGCATGAAGCAATCCGTCAGGCCAAGGTCGACAAGGATACGCTTGGCGGGGTGATGGAGGTCGTCGCGCTCGGCGTGCCGCCCGGCCTGGGATCGCATGTGCATTATGACCGGCGTCTGGATGGGCGGATCGTTGCGGCGATGGTCAGCGTCCACGCCATGAAAGGCGCGGAGATTGGCCCTGCCTTCGCCAACGCGGGCAAGCGCGGCTCAGAAGTGCACGACGAGATCGCGGTCGATGACGACGGCAACATCTATCGCAGCTCGAATCGAGCGGGTGGGCTGGAAGGTGGCATCACGACCGGCGAACCGATTGTCGCGCGCGTGGCCATGAAGCCGATCTCGACCGTTATGAAGGCGCTGGCGTCGGTCAACCTGGCGACTGGCGAGACTGAGAAGACGACCTACGAGCGCAGCGATCACTGTGCGACGCCGCGCGCCGTGCCGATCCTGGAAGCGATGATGGCCTTCGTGCTGACCGAGGCGCTGCTGGAAAAGATTGGCGGCGACAGCATCGACGAGATGCGCCCGCGCTTCGAAGCGCTGCGCCGCGCCCGGCTGGAAGATCTGCCGATGGACAACCTGGAGTGGCGTTTTGGCTACCCAGAATGATCGGGATGCGAGCCAGCGCACGATCGTGCTGACCGGCTTCATGGGCACCGGCAAATCGACGATTGGCCGCGCGGTGGCGGAGCGCCTCGGTTGGCGCTTTGCCGACAGCGACGAGGCGATCGTCGCACGAGCCGGGCTGAGCATCGCGCAGATTTTTGAGCAGTGGGGCGAGCCGGAATTTCGCCAGCTTGAGCGCGAAGTCGTCCAGGCGCTGATCGACGACGACGAGGTCGTGATTGCGACGGGCGGCGGCTCGCTGATTGACGAGCGGACGCGCACGTACGCGCTGGCACACGCGCTCGTCATCTGCCTGATGGCGGCGCCCGACGCGATTGAGGCACGGCTGGCCGATGACATGGATCGTCCGCTGCTGCGCGGCGATTGGCGCGCCTTGCTCGAACGCCGCCGCCCGATTTATGAATCTATTCCCTATCAGATTGACACGACCGGCAAACAGCCGGAACAGATTGTCGAGGAAGTGTTGCGGACATGGCGGAACGCATCGACGTAACAGCGCCCGGCGGCGGCTACCCGATTCTGATCGAGCGCGGCCTGCTGGCGGGAATGAACAAGCGCGCGGCGGAATTCGGCCTCGATAAGCGCGTCGCGGTCATCACCAACGAAACGCTGGCGCCGATTTATGGCGAGGCGCTTTGTGATGCGCTGCCGGACGCGCACCTGATCGTCATGCCCGACGGCGAACAGTACAAGACGCTCAACACGGTCGCCAATCTCTACCAGCAGATGGTGGCGGCGCACCTGGATCGCAAGAGCACGGTCGTCGCGCTCGGCGGCGGGGTGGTCGGTGATACGGCCGGGTTCGCCGCGGCCACCTACATGCGCGGCGTCCGCCTGGCGCAGATGCCAACCAGCCTGCTGTCGATGGTCGATTCGAGTGTCGGTGGCAAGGTCGGTGTCGATCTGCCGGAAGGCAAGAATCTGGTCGGGGCGTTCAAACAGCCTGATCTCGTCCTCATCGATCCGAATGTGCTCTACACGCTGCCGCCACGCGAATGGCGCTGCGGCCTCGGCGAGGTGATCAAGCACGGGCTGCTGGCCGATCCCGATCTGCTCGACATGCTCTCGCCGAGCCAATCGACCGCGCCAGATACCGCACAGCTCGTCCGCCGCGCTGTTCAGGTCAAGGTCGATATTGTCGAGCAAGATCCGTTTGAGCAGAGTGTGCGCGCGCATCTCAATCTGGGGCACACGTTCGCACACGCCTTCGAGCGCGTCACGCACTACCAGATGCCGCATGGCGAAGCGGTGGCTGCCGGGCTGGTGGCGGCGGCCTGGTTGTCCGCGCGCCTGGGACTGTGCGATACCGATCTGGTCGGCATGGTCGAAGCCAAGGTCGCCGGGGTCGGTCTGCCGGTTCGTCTGGGCGGTCTGAACCCCGATCAGTTGTGGGCCGCCATGGCGACGGACAAAAAATGGCAGTCCGGCCATGCGCGCTTTGTGTTGCTCAAGGACGTGGGTCAGCCTACAATCGTGGAAGATGTGCCAAAAGAAGACGTTATTGCAGTTCTTGAGAGCATCCGATGACCCGACATATTCTCTTGTTGCATGGGCCAAATCTGAATCTGCTCGGCGTGCGCGAGCCGGAAATCTACGGCAAGTACACGCTGGAGCAGATTAATGCCATCGCCGCGCAGCACGCCTCCAAGCACAACACCGAACTGCGCGCCGATCAATCCAACCACGAGGGCGATCTGATCGACATCCTGCACGTTGCGCGCAATTGGGCGGATGGCATCGTCTTCAACCCCGGCGCCTTCACGCACACGTCCGTCGCCCTGCGCGATGCCGTCAGCGGCATCAGCCTGCCGGTGATCGAGGTGCATCTCTCCAACATCCACGCGCGTGAAAGCTTTCGCCAGACATCGCTGATCGCACCGGTTTGCGTCGGGCAGATCAGCGGCTTTGGCTGGCGTAGCTATTTGCTCGGCATCGACGCGCTGCTCGGCCATCTGGGCGCATTTCGTGACCCGACCTTGTAAGGCGTGGCCAAACGGCCATGGGCAATTGTTGGCGACTTCGACACTGAAATGCGCGCTGAAACTTTATAAACTGTCCACATTAAAGGAATGACAGACGTGGATCAGACACCCATGTACAGCAAAAGTGACGTTCTTCAAGCACTCGAAGAACAACAAGTACAATTCGTCGTCCTGTGGTTTACGGACATCACCGGCATCGTCAAGAACGTGACCATCCCCAAGAGCCGGGCGGCGCACATCATCGACGATGGCATGTCGTTCGATGGCTCGTCGATTGAGGGCTTCGCGCGCGTCGCCGAAAGCGACATGATCCTGCAGCCGGATCTGAACACGTTCGCCGTGCTGCCGTGGGAGCCTGCCGAGTCGCGGACGGCGCGCCTGATCTGCAACGTGCACACGCCGCAGGGCGATCCATTCATCGGCGATCCGCGTCACGTGCTGCAGCGCCAGCTCAAGCGCGCGGCCGAGATGGGCTATGTGTTCAAGACCGGTGTCGAACTGGAATTCTTCCTGTTCCAGACGGACAAGGAGAAGCCTATCTTCCCGCTGTCGCCAAACGATGAATCGAGCTACTTCGATATTTCGAGCGATTTCGTCCACCAGACGCGGCGCAAGATGATCGATACGTTGTGCAAGCTCGACATCATGGTCGATTCGGCCCATCATGAGATCGGCAACGGCCAGCACGAGATCGATCTGGACTACGCACCCGCGCTCACGTGCGCCGACCAGGTGCTGACCGGGCGCGTCGCCCTGCGCACGATCGCCCAGCGCAACGGTTTCTTCTGCACCTTCATGCCGCGACCGTCGGCGAATTTGCCCGGTTCAGGCATGCACACGCACCAGAGCCTGCATGATGTGCGCACGGATACCAACTGCTTCGCCGATCCGGATCACGAGTATGGCCTGTCCGAAGTTGCCCGCTACTTCCTGGCCGGGCAGCTTGCCCACGCGCGCGCCATGTGCGCCGTGCTGGCGCCGCTCGTGAATTCGTACAAGCGGCTAGGCGTCAGTTTTGAAGCGCCGATGTACGTCTCGTGGGGGCACGTCAACCGCGGCGGCGCGTCGGTCATCCGTGTACCGCACATCGCTCAGGGCCGCGAATCGCATACGCGCCTGGAGATCCGCTGCCCGGACCCGTCGGCCAATCCCTATCTGGCCTTCGCCGTCATGTTGGCCGCCGGTCTCGACGGCATCGAGCACCGGCTGGATCTGCCGGAAGCGATGCAGGAATCGCTGCTCGGCCCGGAACCGGCCAAACGGCGTAAGACGCCGATGCTGCCGACGTCACTGGGCGAGGCGCTGGAAGCGCTGCAGGATGACGACGTGATCCTCGGCGCGCTGGGGCCATACGTGAACGATCGCTATCTGGCGGCGAAACAGCAGGAACTGGACGACTACAACCGCCAGGTCACGGCCTGGGAGATTGAGCGTTACATTTCGCGCTTCTGAGGTTGTGGTTTAATGCACGATCGTTTGGTGCAGCCGGTTGATGGCGAATTCGGTATCGCGCACGTTGATGACGACCGAGATGCCGCAGCGAGCCGGGCTGTAATCAATCGCCAGGATCGGGATTTCGGCCAGGGCGGTCACGATTTGCAGGCAGCCCGCCAGCGAGATCGCATCCTGCGCGCCAATGGCCGTGATGATGCTGACCGGTTTGACGTGCCACGTCGATTTCTCCTGCATGCGATCTTCCAACGCCGCGCTCAACGTATGGACGGCTTCCTGCCCGGCGGCATTGGGCACCACGAAACAAATCAGGGTGTGCATCGGCGATTGTGTCGTGATGGTGATGTCCGTGTGCGTGCCAATCGTGTTGAAGAATACGTCGTCCACCAATGCCGTCATGCTTGCCAGCGAGCCGCTCGATGAGCTTTGCAGCGCCAGCGCGGCGATCGACGTCACAGCCTGCAAGCCCTCGCTAAGTTGAGCTGAGCTGTCGCGGACGAGCGTCCCTGGCTGCTGCGGCGCGAACAGGTTGCGCACGCGCAGGGCGATATCCCGCCCGCGCAGGAGCAGCAGCATCCGGGGATGGAGCACGCGCGTGCCGAAGAAGGCCATCTCGGTCGCCTCGGTGATCGACAGGTTGCGGATTGGGCGGGCCTCCGCGATTTCGAGCGGGTCGGCGGACATGACGCCGTCGACATCCGTCCAGATCCAGATCTCGGTCGCGTTGGCGCACACGCCCAGGATGGCCGCGGTGTAGTCACTGCCGCCGCGCCCCAGGGTGGTCGGCTTGCCGGTCATCGTCGCGCCGATGAAGCCGGTCAGCACAGGCATGATGCCGCGTTCAAGCATCGGCAGCAGTTGAGTCTCCATGCGCGCACTGGTGGCTTCCATGTCCGGCTTGGCGTTGGCGCGCACGTTATCGGTGATGATCAACTCGGTCGTATCGAGCGCGACGCTGCGCAGCCCGCTGTGGCGCAGCAGGGCCGCCACGATACGGGCCGTCAACCGTTCCCCGACGCCGATGATCTCGTCGAACGAATCCGACGCCGAGTGCCCGCTGGAGGCATCGCCAAGCGCTTCGCACATGGTCAGCATGTCGGAGAGCAGCGTGTCGATATTCGCTTGCAGCACACTGCGTTCGTTTTGATCGAGCGGCAGGCTCTCCGCCAGTGCGAGGTGCCGCTGGCGCAGATTGCTGACGATGCGACGATAGCCGCGCTGCTGCGCGAACTGAGCCAGATGCGCGGCGTCGATCAACTGGTCGGTCACGCCGTCCAGGGCGGAGACGACCAGCATGAGGCGATCCCAACGCTCGCGTTCGTAAAGCACAATGCCGACGAGTTGAGTCAACCCTTCAGCGCGTGCTAGCGTCGTACCACCAAACTTCATGACCAGCGTCCGCATTGTCGATTGCTCTCCCGCGTCTGTACTGTATTATGTCAATGTCGGGGAATATGCGACTATTATACGTTGTTAGTCGACTTTCCGCGCCTATTTCCGCAGCGTATTTACGAGAAACAACACTCAAGTACACGATTCATCACGCGAAGACTGGTATCAAACCAGTTTCGCGCGTTATGATTGAAGTGATATGCTCAAGGATGTCACTGAAGCACAGTTTAACGGTATGGTGTGATGACGGATATGACTACAGCACCGGAACAGCAGCGCAAAGTTGCTGGTATCCGGTTTCATCGCGTGGGTAAGCTCTACCATTTCGAATTCGACGAATATCCGCAGCTCCAGATGAATGACTACGTGATCGTCGAGACGGCACGTGGCCGCCAGATGGGGCAGGTGGTCGCCTTTGCGCCCGCCGAAGCCGATGCGCGCGATTACAAATCGATCATGCGGATGGCGACACCGCGTGATCTGCTGCTCAAACAGCATTGGGAAGGCCGCCAGCAGGATGCCATGGATGTGCTGCTGGGCATCGTCAATCAGCACGGCGGCTATCCGGGCGTGAAGTTCGTCGCCGCGCTCTTCAATTACGACGGCACGACACTGACCTTCCTCTACAGCACGGAGGATAAGGTCAATCTCAGCCGCCTGTGGAACGACGTCAGCCGCGAATTCGATGCGCACGTCGAGCTGCGCCAGATCGGCCCGCGCGACGTGGCGAAGCTGCTCGGTGGCTTCGGTGCTTGCGGCGAGCTGCGCTGCTGCAGCACCTTCCTGACCGATTTCAGCCCGATCTCGATCAAGATGGCGAAGATGCAAGGCATCTCGCTCAACCCGTCCGAGATCACGGGCATGTGCGGCCGTTTGCGCTGCTGCCTGGTCTACGAGTACGAGCAGTACGTGCAGGCCCGCGCAAAGCTGCCCAAGCGCAACAAACGGATTGGCACGCCGCACGGCGAAGGCAAAGTCGTCGACGTGCACCCTCTGCAGGATGCGGTCACGGTTTACGTCGGCGAGAGCTACCATCTCGTGCAGCGTGAGGATCTCGTCCCGCTGGAAGAACTGGAAGCGCTGGCGAAGAAAGCCAAAGAGCCTTGCACCAAACACGGCGATGGCCCGTGCGAATGCGGCGCGAAACCGGGCAAGACCGTCGATGAAGTTGACAACGAAGACACGAGCGACGAGTCGCCTGAAGAGGGAGCAGACGAGCTTTGAGCGACAACGATTCACAGCCGAAACGGGTGCTTGGGGTGTTCGCGCACCCTGATGACCCGGAGTTCTTTTGCGGCGGCACCTTCGCGCGGTGGGCCGCCGATGGCGCAGAGATCACGTTTCTGATGGCGACCAGTGGTGACAAGGGCAGCGCCGACCCGGAGATGACCTCGGAGCGCTTGAGCGCCATCCGTGAAGACGAAGAGCGTAATGCAGCGAGCGTACTCGGCGTCAAAGAGGTGATCTTCTTGCGCTACCCGGATGGCGAATTGCAGCCGAATCTGGCGCTGCGCCGCGACATCGTCCGCATCATCCGGCTCAAGCAGCCGGACGTCGTCGTGACCTGCGACCCGACGGTCTTCTGGTCGGGCGAGCGCTCGATCAATCATCCGGATCATCGCGCCATCGGCGAGGCGACTCTCGACGCCGTCTATCCCACGGCGCGCGATCGTCTCAATTTCATCGAGTTGGAACGTGACGAGGGCTTGAATCCGCACAAGACCAAGCAGCTCTGGATTTGCGGCACGCAAACGCCGACGCGAAGGATGGACGTGTCCGATTTCGTGGAGACCAAGATCGCCGCCCTGCGCGAGCACAAAAGCCAGATCGCGGACATGGAGGCGATGGCCGAACGCCAGCGCTCCTACTTCGATCCGGAATCGCCTGCGGATTATCCGCGTTACGTCGAATCGTTTCGTGTCATAACCTTCGATCGGTGAAGCAACATGGTAGATTTCAAGACTGAGGCCGAGGCGTTGCGTGAAGAGTTGGTCGAGCGCCGCCGTGATTTGCACCGTCACCCGGAACTCGCCTTCGAGGAGTTTCGCACAGGGGGCATCGTCGCCCAGGAGTTGAATCGCCTGGGTCTGGAAGTCCAGACCGGCGTCGGCAAAACCGGCGTCGTCGGCATTCTGGAGGGGGCGCACGACGGGCCGACCATTCTTGTGCGCGCCGACATGGACGCGCTGCCGATCCACGAACAAAACACCGTCGATTACGCGTCCGAGACGGCGGGCAAGATGCATGCCTGCGGCCACGATGGGCATACGTCGATCGCGCTCGGCGTCGCCAAAATGCTGGCCGCGCACCGTGACCAGATGGCCGGGCGGGTCAAGTTCGTCTTCCAGCCCGCCGAGGAGATCGCGCAGGGTGCCAAGTCGATGATCCGCGATGGCGCGCTGCAAGACCCGCGCCCGGATATCAGCCTGGGCCTGCACCTGTGGAACAGTCTGCCGATCGGCTCGCTCGGCGTGGCGGATGGCCCGATCATGGCCGGTTCGTCGGAGTTCACCATTCGCATCGAGGGCAAAGGCGGTCACGCCGCTTCGCCGCATCTGGGGCGCGACCCGGTGGTGTGCGCGGCGCAGTTGATCACCCAGTTCCAGACGATCCCAAGCCGCAATCTCGACCCGTTCGACAGCGCCGTCATCTCGACGACGATGGTCAAAGCGGGCACGGCTTTCAACGTCATCCCGCAGGATGCGCAGTTGATGGGCACGCTGCGCTTCTTCCGCCGCGAAGTGCGCGACCAGGTCGTGCAGCGCATGGGCGAGATGGTCGAGCACACCTGCCTGGCGATGGGCTGTGTCGGCACGATGCAGTTCGATCACCAGACGGAGCCGGTCAATAACGACCCGGAAATCGGCAAGAACCTGCGCGAACGCTTCAGGCGGATGGACGGCGTCAAGGTGCTCGACATGACAGCGCGCACGATGGGCGCCGAAGACGTCGGCTTCTTCATGAATGAAGTGCCCGGCATGTACTTCTTCGTCGGCGCTGCCGATCAGACGGCGGAAGCCTACTATGGCCACCACCACCCGCGCTTCAGCATAGACGAGAACGCGCTGCCGCTCGGTGCGGCATTGCTTGCGTCTGCCGTGGCAGCGTACGTTCTGCCGGACGCGGATGCCTAGCGCGAGCATCTTTCGCTGGCGCGATGGGCGGGGCTGGCTGGTGCTGGCCCCAGGCACCATGGATGACCCGGACGTGCGTGCCCTGGTCGCCGCGCGTGCCTCCGCCGACGGCTCGCTGGCTGTGGCCGTACTCGACGGCGATTTGACCGCGGGCGACCGTCGGCTCGAAGATTTCGAAGAACTCGGCGCGACATCCGGTTATCTGGTCGACATCCTGACCGAAGATGACGAGACGATCGCGACGCGCCTGGCCGAGACGAGCATCGTCTTGCTGGAATCCGGTGCCGACCTGCGCAGCCTGAAGTCGTCGCTGATGGGCGCGGCGCTGCAGGGTCTGCAGACGGCCTTCGCCAATGGCGCCTACGTTCTGGCTGCGGGCGCGCCAGCCATGCTCTTCGGCGAGTGGGCGTATGACGGTCAGGATAACCTGATCGAAGGCTTCGGCTGGCTGCAGGATGCCGTCGTCATGCCCGTCGCGCAGGACCTGTCGGCGCACGTCAAATCCGTGCTCCAGACCTACCCCGAACTGTTCTCGATCGGCATCGGCGAGCGGACGGCATTGGCGCTCGGCCCCGATGGCCAGGTCGAGATCTGGGGGCAGCGACAAATTGGCGTTGCACTGGGACAAAATTACGCTGTACGATAGGGTAACGCCGTGAATTCACGGACAGTGGGGTAGAGTTGTTGGACGCAAGCACGTATCAATCCGGCATACAAGCGCCCGTGACTGTCCCGCCAAAGCGTGTGGTTTCTCTGGTGCCCAGTGTCACCGAATCATTGTTTGAACTGGGGTTGGGGGATCGCGTGGTGGGGGTGACGGACTATTGCGTGCACCCTGCCGAATTGGTGCGTCAACTGCCGCAGGTTGGCGGCACCAAGAACCCCGATGTCGACCGCATCATCGCTCTGCAACCCGATCTCGTCATCGCCAATCAGGAAGAAAACCGCCGCGAAGATGTCGAGCAGCTCCAGGCTGCCGGTATCCCTGTCTGGGTGACGTTTCCGCGCACTGTGCAAGACGCACTCAATCTGTTGTGGACTATCATGGAAGCCTTCGACGATCCGCATATGGTGCCGCGCGTGCGCTTGATCGAGCAGACGGTCGACGTGGTCGAGCGCGTCGACATGGCGCGGACGACACCGTGCCGCGTCTTTGTGCCGATCTGGTACGAGCCGTTGATGACGTTCAACGCCGATACGTTTGCGCACGACTTGCTGCGCGTTTGCGGCGGGGCCAATGTGTTCGCCGAGCGCGAGCGGCGTTATCCTCTGGCGGCGGACTTGGGCGACGAGAGCGCCGCCATCGACCCGGACGACCCACGGGTGGCCGGGCGTGACACGCGTTATCCACGCGTGACCTGGGCCGAAGTTGAAGCCGCGCAGCCCGACGTCATCCTCCTGCCGAGCGAGCCATTCGCTTTTACGCAGGAGCATGTGCCGTTGTTCGAAGCATTGGACGTGCCCGCGGCGCGCGATGGCCGCATTCATCTGGTCGATGGTTCTTTGCTGACCTGGCACGGGACGCGCATTGCTCGCGCCCTGGCGCAACTCCCTGGCTTGATTTGTGGAGCGGAAGAATAGAAGATGAGCGATCAAAACAGCAATTGGCTTGATAATGTCCGCTTTGTCGCCCACGAAATGAAGACGCCTGTCAGCGCCATCAACGGGTTCATCGAACTGGCGGAAAACAGCGGGCCGCTCACCGATTCACAGGCGGAGTTTCTTGGCCGCGCCAAGTTCGCGGCGCAGCGCATTCTGCGCCTGGCCGATGTCCTCCTGGAAGCGGCGCGCATCGACGCGGGCAAGCCGCTCGACCTGGCCGACGTGGATATGCAAGCCGTGATCCAGCATGAAGCTCAGCTCCTGGAGCCGCTGGCGCGCCAGATGCAGGTCGACCTCCACATTGAGGTCTCACCCGACATCGGCTTGAGCCGATTCGATCAGGAGCGCCTCGGCCACGCGATCAGCAACTTGATCTCCAACGCCATCAAGTACAACAAGCGGGGTGGGGAGGTCTGGATCAACGTGCGCGGCGACGCCGCCTCACTGCTGGTCGAGGTGCGTGATAACGGGCGCGGCATCAAGCCGGAAGATCGCCCGCACGTGTTCGATCGCTTCTTCCGTTCGCGCGACGGCAAAAAGACCGAAGGCACCGGCCTCGGCCTTTACATCGTGCGCGAACTCGTTCAACTGCATCAGGGCGAAATCGACTTTGAGAGCGAGGTCGACGTCGGGACGACTTTCCGCCTGCGGCTGCCACGTCACTTCGACGTTGCGGAAGCGAAAGTCGACGCCGTGACGGAGACGCCCGCGGCGGAATAACGTGCTCACGCGCGACCTGAGTCACGCGTGACGGGATGCGAAAACGTTATTGCTGCGGGTTGTGATAAAGAGTACAATGCAGCGTCTTTTGAATGCCTGGAGCGGCCTGGAGTCACGTTATGCGTAATCTCATCATCCTCGGCGGATTGTTGATCCTCCTCATCATTGGCGGCGGCCTCACCAGCCAACTGATCGCCAATCAGGATGCCGGAGTGCTGCCGATCTTGACGCAGACGGTTAACCCCGATGCCTCGCCGACGAGCATGCTGCCCTGGAAGGCGGAGCAATTCTTCCTTCTGGTGGGCTTCATCCTCTTCAACCTGGTCGGTATCGCCTTGACGATTGCGCTCGTGATCTGGCTGATCGACTGGGGTCTCAAGCGCAAGGCGCGCAACCAGCCGCCCAACGATCAACAACAAACGGCGTCGGGTTGATGCCGCTGATCGGCAGGACTGCTTCATCGACTTAAGCTTGGAGGCATTATGCAGGCGGCTGCGCGGAAATCGCCGCGTTTTTTCGTATACCTTGCCTTTGCCACGGTGCTGCTGACGGTTGGCCTGATCGTCTTCGGTGCGATCGTGCGCGTGACCGATTCGGGTCTGGGATGCGGTAACGAGTGGCCGCTGTGCCACGGCTCGATCATTCCGCCGCTGGATAACATCACCGCCTGGATTGAATGGACGCACCGCCTGTTCGCCGTCTTGATCGGCTTGTTCGGGATTGTGATGTTGGTGACCGCGATTCGCACTTACCGCAAGCGCGATTGGCTGGTGTTCAACGCGACGGTGGTGGCGGCGGTTTTGTATGCCGTGCAGAGTTCGCTCGGTGGCATCGTCGTCATGTTCGATTTGCCGCCCACCTTTGTGACGCTGCATCTGGGCACGGCCATGCTGTTGCTGGCTGCGCTCCTGGTGGCGGCGCTGGCGGCGGTTTACAACCCTCCAGCCAGTTACGAGCGCGATAACTTCACGCTGTTGGCGTATATCACGGCGGCGCTCTCGTTCGTCATCATTCTGACGGGCGCTCTCGTTCGGGGTTCCGGCGCGACGCTGGCCTGCATCGATTGGCCGCTGTGCAATGGCAGCGCGCTGCCATTCAACCAGGGGCCGCTGCAAACGATCCACTGGCTGCACCGGCTGGCCGTCGTCGGGCTGGGCGTCTCCCTGCTAATCCTGGTCTGGCAGGTTTGGAGCGCGCGGAGCAGTACGCTCGTGCGCCGGTTAGCGCTGGCTGCTGGCATCGCCTACTTACTGCAGGCGGGGGTCGGCGCGTTGTTTGTGCTCACATCTGCGGCGCCGGAATGGGGCGCGGTTCACGTCGGGGTTGCGGCATTGACCTGGGCGCTGCTGGTTGCGCTCTCCACTGTTGATACGATGAATACTTCAAAGGTTCGAGCGGGTACAGGATGGAAAATTCAGTCAGACGCGGTCGCGGGATAGATGCGGATGCGCCGCCCACATTAGGCACGGTGCTGCGAACTTATCTGGAACTGACCAAAGTCCGCATCGTCATACTGCTGCTCTTCACAACCGTGACCGCAATGGTGATCGCCGCCAACGGCGTGCCGTCGTTGGTCGTCCTGCTGCCGACGATCCTCGGTGGGGCGCTCTCCGCAGCCGGTGCGAGCGTGATCAACCAGTTTCTCGACCGCGATATGGACGCACGGATGACGCGCACCGCACGCCGCCCGATTCCGTCGGGCCGTGTCGCGCCGGTCAATGCGCTCCTGTTCGGGCTGGCGCTGCTCGTCTGGTCGACGCTCATCCTGGGCTACTTCGTCAACTGGCTGAGCGCGCTGCTGGCGCTCGGCGGGGCGATCTACTACGTCATCATCTATACGGTGCTGCTCAAGCGCTACACCAGTCTCAATATCGTCATTGGCGGTGGCGCCGGGGCGATGCCGGTGCTGGTCGGTTGGGCGGCGGTGACGGGCGGGCTGAGCGTGGATGCGTGGCTGCTGTTCGCCATCGTCTTCTACTGGACGCCGCCGCATAGCTGGGCGCTGGCGCTGCTCGTGAATACGGATTACGCGCGCGCCAACGTGCCGATGATGCCGGTGGCTTATGGTGAAGCGACGACGCGCCGCCAGATCCTGCTCTTTTCGACGCTCTTGCTGGCCATCAGCCTGGCGCCGCTGCTGACCGGCGCGCTCGGCTGGATCTACTTGCTGTCGGCGCTGGGGTTGGGTCTGACGCTCGTCTACTGGTCGATTGAGCTGATCAAGCGCAAGGACAAGGCCACCGCCAGGCTGACTTACAAATTCTCGACCCTTTATCTCGTGTTTGTGTTCATGGCGATGATTGTGGATCGCCTGTTGCTCTAATGTCGCTCGAAACGCCTCCCATGAAGAAGTCTTCAAAACCGGGACGCCGTGCGCTGGTGCCTGTCATCGTCGTGTCGGTCATTCTCGTCGTGATCGCCATCCCGTTTCTGTACGAACTGCTGACGTTCGATCCCAGGCAGCAAGAGACGCAGGTCAATCTGCCGCAAACGGACGAGGAACTGGAAGCGGAAGCCGCCGCGCTGCTCGAAATCGGCGACCCGGCCAATGGTGACGCTTTGATCGAAAAGCACGGCTGTTATGCCTGTCACCGGATCGGCGTGGTCAATGGCATCGCGCCGGCGTTCGTCGATATGGCCGAGATCGCCGCGGAGCGTCGCCCACCATTGAGCGGGCCTGCCTACATCTTGCAGTCGATCCTGTACCCGATGGCGTATGTGGTCGATGACTTCGACCCGGCGATGCCGCAGAATTTCTCCGAAGTCCTGACGCAGCAAGAACTGGCTGATCTGCTCGCCTATCTGACGTCACCCGACGCCCAATAGACCCCAGCGGAGGCGCAATGTATCTGGACGCATTCACCCTGTCAGCGTTGGCGGATGAACTTCTCGATACGATCGCCGGAGGCCGCGTGCAGGACGTGCTCGACGTCGACGAGACGGGCATCGGCCTGGAAATCTACGCGCAGCACAAACGTCACTATCTCTACATCAGCGCCGATCCGGGCACACCACGTCTGCATCTCGTCGGTGATAAGCTGCGGCGCGGCATCGCCAAGCCGACGCAAGTTGGGCTGCTGCTGCGGCGCTACGTCGAGGGTGGGCTGGTCGCGCACGTCAGCCAGCCAGCCTGGGAGCGCATCCTGCACATCGATTTCGAAGGCCGTGAAGGTGCGTACACGCTGATCGTCGAGCCAATGGAGCGGCGCAGCAACCTGATCCTGGTCCAGAATGGCGTGATCCTCGATTGCATGCGCCGGGTGCACGCGGATGAGAACCGCTTCCGCGTCGTCCTGCCCGGCCAGCCGTACGAACCGCCCCCGCCGCAGACCGACAAGCACGATCCGACCAGGCTGACAGCGGACGACGTCGACGACATGCTCTCATCCGAGCAAGATCCGAAGCGCAAACTGCATCAGGTGCTGACAGCGCATCTGCTCGGCTTCAGCCCGCTGCTCGCCAAAGAGATCGCCTTCCGCGCGACCGGCGAGACCAATACGCGCGCCGCGGCTGCCGATCCGGATCGGCTGCTGGCGGCGATCCAGGCAGTGCTGACGCCGCTGGCTCGGCGCGAATGGCAGCCAGGGGTGGTCGAGCAGGATGGTTTGGTCACGGCCTTCAGCGTCTACCCGCTGGAGTCGATGCCCGGCTGGCAGGGTGCCGAATCCGTCAGCGCGACGTTGGCGGCGTTCTACGGCGCGCCCGCGGGCCCGGATGCTTACAACGCGGCCAAGGCGCCCGTCCGTGAAGCGCTGCAAGAGGCGGAAGCCAAGCTCAACGCGCGCCTGACCTCCATGCGCCGCTCGCTGACCGACGATTCTGAACGCGAACAGCTGCGGCAAAGCGGCGAGCTGATCCTGGCTTATCAGTACGCGCTGGCGCCCGGCCAGACCGAACTGCGCGCGCAGTATGACCCGGATCAGCCGGAGCTGGTCATCCCAATTGACCCTGAAATGACGCCGCTCGAAAACGCGCAGCGCTACTTTGAGCGCTACAACAAGGCCAAGCGCGCCCTCGACGACGTGCCGCGCCTGGTCGCGGAGAACGAGCGCGACCTTGCTTTCATCCGCCAGTTGGGCGTCGATCTCGACCTGGCGGCCAGTTGGCCGGACATCGACGAGGTGCAGCAGGCGCTTCAGGCGACGGGACTGCTGCGCGGTCAGGCGCGGCGCACACCCGGCGGCCAGCGCAGCGCGCCGCTGCGCATCGTCACGCCGGATGGCTGGGTGATCTGGGTCGGGCGCAACAGCCGCCAGAACGAGCAGGTCACCTTCGACAAGGGCAATGCCAACGATCTGTGGCTGCATGCGCGCGGCGTACCCGGCTCCCACGTCATCATCAAGAGCGATGGCCGCTCTGTGCCGGAGCCGATCCTCGACCTCGCGGCAGGGCTGGCGGCTTACTACAGCGGCCTGCGCCAGGACGCAAAAGTGCCGGTCGATGTGACTCAACGGCTGCATGTGCGTAAAATCAAGGGGGCAGCCGCAGGCATGGTCACTTATCGCAACGAAGAAACTGTGATGGCCGTGCCGCGCAGCGCCGAAGACACCGACGGCACCTAAGGAGCAACGTGATGAGCAAACAGCCACTGACGCCCAAATTCGGCAGCAAAGTCCATCTCAAAGACTACGATCCGGATTATTGCGAAGACCTTGATAAGAAGACTGCCAAGAAAGAAGAAGATCAGCTCGAAAAGCGCCTGGCCGCGCTGCAAGAGATGTTGTACGCGCAGAATAAATCCGCGCTGCTGGTCGTCTTCCAGGCGATGGATGCGGGTGGCAAAGACGGCGCGATCAAGAAGGTGTTCGACAGCGTCAACCCGCAGGGTGTGCACGTGACAGGCTTCAAGGTGCCGACGCCGGAAGAGCTGGCGCACGACTTCCTGTGGCGCGTACACATGGCGACGCCGGGCCGCGGCTACATCGGCATCTTCAATCGCAGTCACTACGAGGACGTGCTCGTCGTTCGCGTCAACGAGCTGGTACCGCGCGAGGTGTGGGAGCGGCGCTACGACGACATCAACGCGTTCGAAAAGCTGCTGACCGATAACGGCGTCACGATCCTGAAGTTCTACCTGCACATCAGCAAGGACGAACAGAAACAGCGCTTCCAGGAACGTCTCGATAACCCGGACAAGCACTGGAAGTTTTCGATGGGCGATTTGAGTGTGCGCGCGCGCTGGGACGACTACATGAGCGCCTACGAGGATGCGCTCACACTGTGCAACACGGCCTACGCGCCCTGGCACATCGTACCCGCCAACCGCAAGTGGTATCGCGATCTGGTGGTCACGCGGACGATTGTCCACGCCATGGAGCAGATGGGCCTGGCCTATCCCGAACCCAAGGAAGACCTGAGCGGCGTCGTGATCCCGGACTAGAAGCGGTCGCGCTGCGCCAGGCGGCGCGCGGCCTCCAGGACTTGCTCAATCGGGATGTCGCGAACGCACGGGTGATTCGCCGGATCGTCCGTCTCCCAATCGATCACGCGGCAGGGGCGGCAGCCGATGCTCGACGTCAGCACCAGATGTCGCTCCGGCGCGCCCCAGGGGCCAAACTCCTCAGGATCGGCAGGGCCAAACAGCGAAACGGTGGCAGAGCCAACCGCAGCCGCCAGGTGGATCGGGCCGCTATCCGGGCCGAGGACGACGCGCGCTCGCTCGTAGAGGGCGGCAAGCTGGCGGATATTGGCATCGCCGACCAGTAGGGCGGGCGTGTGCCGCATCCTGGCGACGATGTTGCTGATCATCGGCAGTTCGTGATCGGCGCCGGTGAAGACGATATCCACGTCCAACTGTTCGTGCAGGGCGTCGGCGACGGTCGCCCAGCGTTCATCCGTCCAGCGCTTGACCCACGTGCCGGAGCCGGGATGGATGGCGATCAGCCGCTGCTGGGCGCTGATGCCCCATTCTTCGAGATAGCCGCGCACCCACTGACGATCCGCTTCCTCGACAGGATAGGTCAAGCTCAGCTCATCCAGCGCGAAGTTGCCCGACTGCGCCGCGATCAGGCGCGCACTCTGCAAGACGGCGTGCTCGGCGTGGTGGTCGATGGCCTCGCTCAGAAACGGCGATACGTCCGTTAGCTTGTAGCCGATCCGCCGCGGAATGCCCGCCAGATGCGCGACCATCGCGCCCCACCAGTGATCCGGGCGCAGGATGAAAGCCGTGTCATAGCCAATGCGTCGGAGCTGCCGTGCCGTCTGGAAGGCCAGTTCGTAGGGCGAGCGCAAACTCTGCTTGGGAATGCGGCTGAAGCCGGGAAAATCCAGCGTCAGCACGGCGTCGAGTGCCGGGTCGTTGGCCAGCACATCCGCCGACCAGGGGCCGACCAGGGCATGAATCTCGGCGTCTGGCAGTCGCTGTCGCAGCATATGGATGGCGGGCGTCGTCAGCAGCACGTCGCCGAGATGATCCGGGCGGATGAGCAGGATGCGCCCGGTTTCGGACGTGCGCCGCCGCCACATCGGCAGGTGGGCCAGGGTCATGAGGGCGGCTCGGCGCGCCTGATGCTTGAGCGGAAGCTTGTGGAAGGCCTCCGCCATGGCGCGGTTGCGCAGGACGAGCGCCTCCCTATCCAAGGCCGAAATCCTTCAACGCTTGCACCAACTGCGGCGCAATCGCCGCCCAATCGTAATGCTGGCGGACGACGGTGCGCGCCTCCTCGCCGAGGCGGACGCGCTCGTCAGGGGCATTCAGCAGCGCGAGGATCGTCTCGGCAAAGGCTTCGGGATCGTCGGCGATGCGCAGCGCCTGGCGGACATCGTCGCTCAAGCCCGCCGCCGCCAGCGAGGTGGCGACGATGGCGCAGCCCGATGCCATCGCTTCCAGCAGTTTGAGCCGCGTGCCGCTGCCCATGCGCAAGGGTGCCACATAAACCGCCGCCCCATGCAGATACGGCTGGACATCCTCGACAGCGCCGGTGACGACCACATCGGGCATCACTTGCAGCGGTTCGAGCGCCGCGCTCGGCTTCTGGCCGACGATGTAGAAATGCAGGTCGGGGATCGTCCCCTTCAGCCGCGGTAGGATTTCATCGGCGAACCAGAGCACGGCGTCGACGTTGGGCCGGTAGTCCATCTTGCCGGTGAAGACGAGCGCCGGTTGTTCGAGGGCGAGCGGCGCAGCCTCGTCATAATTGGCAGCGAAGATGCCGCTCGGCACGACCGACAGCGGCCGTTTGCCTCGCAGCGGACGCAGCAGGGCCGCATCCTCTTTGGAGACAGCGATCACGCCATCGGCCATCTCGCAGATCGAGCGCTCGTAGGCATGGATGCGCGCGGCCTGCACGCGCGAATAGATGGCGGCGGGCAGCCGGCGCAAGTTGCGCGCATCGACACGGGCGATGGTGCGCTGCAGCGCGTATTCGGCGTTGAACGCGTCGTAAATGAGCTTCGCACCGGGCTTGAGCGTCCGTGCGTAGGGCAGGTAGGTCGCCATCTCCAGACCTTCGAACAGCACCGCGTCGTACGTTTGTGTACGCAATTGGTGGGCGAGAGTCGCACACATTTGCTCGCTCGACATGCGCTGGACGATGTCCGGCTGCATCGTCAGCAGTAACTGCTGCAAACGCATCAGGTGCGTGCGCGTGGGGTGGGCGATGGCGATGACGGACGTACACAACCTGTCCAGCGCCGGAGCGAGCATCTTGCGCCCGTTGTGGAAGCTGAGCAGCGTGAGTTTGTGACCGTTCGCGTGCAGGCTGTGCAGCAGACCATAGGCGCGCAGCGCGCCGCCCGACGTCGGCGGATAAGGCAGGTTCTGGGTTAGCATCAAGATCCGCACGAGCAGCCTCACAACAACGATTGATAGGTGGCGAGCGCGACTTCCGCCGTGTGCCGCCAGGTGAATTTCGCCGCCTGCGCCAGCGCCAGCTTGCGCTGCTCAAGCAGCCAGGTGTCGTCAGTCAGGGCGCGTTCGAGCGCGGCGACCAGCGTATCAAGATCATCCGGGTCGATCTGCAAGCCAGCGTCGCCCGCCACCTCCGGCAGCGAGGAGCGGTTGCTGATGATCGGCACCGTGCCGCAGGCCATCCCCTCCAGCACCGGCAGGCCGAAGCCCTCGTAGAACGATGGCAGGACGAGCACACGCGCCAGATTATACAGCGCGGGCAGCGCTTCCTGGGCAACCCGTTCGCGCCAGATGACGCGCTCGCCGAGATTTAGCCGGGCGATGTGCGCCATCGTCTCGTCGAAGAGCCAGCCGCGCGTGCCCGCCAACACCAGCGGGGGTGTTATCTCGCGATGGCGTTCGATAAGTGTCGCATAGGCATTGAGCAAGCCGACGATGTTTTTGCGCGGCTCGAAGGTGCCGACGAACAGGAGGTAATCCTGCGGCAGATCGAGCTGCGCTTGCCACTGTTCGCGCTCGTCGTCTGAGAGCGGCCGGAATTCCGGGTCGACGCCGAGCATGCACAACGTCATCTTGGAGTCGGGCACGTTCAGCATGGCGCTCAGGTCGCGGCGGGTGGCGTCGCTATCGACCAGGATGTGATCGGCGTGGCGCACCGCCCAGGCGATCTGGTCGTTGTAGTAGCGGCGCGCGTCGGCGGTCAAATAGTCGGGATAGTGGAGGAAGGTCAGGTCGTGCACGGTGATGACGTGGCGGCGCGCGCCATGCAGCGGCGGGATGAAATCCGGGCTGTGGAGCAAGTCGAGACGGAAGCGCGCCAGCTCGACTGTCAGTGCCAGCCGCTCGATGCGATGATGGGCGGGCGTCCACAGTCTGGCGGCGCCAAAGCGCTCGACGATCGTCTCCTTCGCCTTGCGGCTGTGAAACACGGTGTATTGATGCTCATGATCGAGTAGTTCGAGCGCCGTGATCAGCCGCCGTGTGTAGGTGCTGATGCCGCCGGTGCGATAGGAAGTGAGCCGGGCGTCGATGCCGATGTGTTGCATGGGGCGAAGTATAACAGGCCGGGCATGGGCGTGTCATGCCCCGCCTAGCCAGCGCGCGATGAGAAGATCGAGCGTGCCGTCGTTTTGCATCTGCTGCAGGCCCTCGTTGATGGCGGCGGCGAGGCGGCCATGCCTGGCGCTGGTGGCGATCACGAAAGGGGTGTGCATGACGGCCTGCCGGACGTTCGGCCAATCGTCGTGAGCGCGGGCGTAGAGCCGGGCATCGGTCGCGCCGACCAGCGCCGCGTCCGCCGCGCCCAGTCGGGCGGCGTCGAGCGCGATCTGCGGGGTTTCGTAGGGCTGGGTAGTGAATGGCTGGATGCGGCGCAGCCAGCGATGTGCCTCGCTATCCGCCTCCGAGCCGAACGCGTAAGCCAGCGAGAGTCCGGCGAGCGCGTCCATGGCTGCGATGGGGTGATCGGCTGGCGAGACGAGCACCAGTCCATCGTCGTAGTAGGGAAGGCTGTAATCCACGTCGGCGGTGCGCAGCGGATCGGCGGTGATGGCGGCGATCACGATGTCGACCGCTTCGACCTTGAGCGCATCGTAGAGGCCGTCGAAGCCAAGCGGCACGAGCTGCACCGGCGCATCCAGCGCGTCACCCAGCGCATTCGCCAGATCGATCTCCAGGCCGCGGATCTGATCGTCCTCGAAAAAGGCGAACGGCGGATTGCTCGGATCGACGCCGACGCGCAGCGCGCCCGCGGGTAAGAGCGGCTTGTCCGGTGCGCTGGTTGCTCGCAGCAGCAGCATGACGACCACGACGACGATCAGCCCGGCAGCGATCCAGTGCCAGCGGCGGAGTTTCAGCCGGGCGGCGACAGCCATAGGGCACCTCCTGGCGACCAGCCGCGCGCGTAGGCCTGCACCGCGTCATAGATCGGCTTCGGTTGGAAGTCCGGCGTGACGAGTGTGAAGCCGTCAGGATAGCTGTTGGTCGGCGCGGGAAAGCGCATGACCCACAGGCAGAGCGATTGCAGCCACGGCCACTCGCGCTGGGTGTAATCGAGCGCGTCGAGCGTGTAGGCGATGCGCAGTGAGGGCGTCACCGCACTGGCCCAGCGCGGGTGATCGTTCCAGCCGGTCTCGGTGATGTAGACGGGCTTATCCGCGTCGCCGTAGCGCAGCATGATGTCGTGCAGCAGCTCGGCGCGGCGGAAGTTGAGGGCATCAAAGCCGGGCGCGGCCTCCGGCGGTGAGGTGAAGCCGTAGGGATGTATGGCGATGGCATCGCTGACGTCGGCCAGCCCTGCCTCGTACATCGCCTCGAAGTAGAGCAGATCGCTCATGCCGTTGGGGCTGCCTGCCGGTTCCAGCGTTGGCGCGAGCGGGGCGGATAGGATCGTCACGCCCGGATTGGCGCGGTGAGCAGCTTCGTATACGACGCGCAACAGGTCGATGTATGCTGCAGGGTCGACCGGACGGTAACCCCACTCGAACGACAGATTCGGCTCGTTCCAGATGATCAGATGGTCGATCTGCCCGGCGTAGCGCTCGGCGAAACGGGCGACGAACTCGGCAAAATCTGGGAAAGACTCTACCGGCAGTTCGTTGAGCGTGGTCGGGCGTTCATCTTCGTTCGGGCGCGCCCAGGCGGGCACCAGACCGAGCCGGGCGATGATGCGGATGCCCTGGTTCTGCGCGTGGCGGACGATGCGGTCGACCGCCGCCCAGTGATAGTCGTCCTCGCCGGGTTCGATGTAGGCCCAGGGGAAGAACTCGACAATCGTCGGCGCGCCCATCTCGCGCACGATTTGCAGCGTGCGCTGGATTTTCCACTCGTCCACTTCCTCCATCAGACGGGTGTGGACGCATAACTGCGCGTCCTGCGTCTGCACGGTTTGCGGCGGTTCCAGCACGGCACGCGGTGGCGCCGGGGCGATCAATTGGAGCAGGGCGACGGCGACACCGACGCGAACGAACCAGCGCCAGTGGCCGGCCACCATCCATGCTGCGCGGGCGAGGGAAGCGATCATGCTGAGGATGATACACGAAAACTCTTAGGGCGAGGTTCTGAGTTCTGGGTACCGAGTTCAGTGTTTATGGCTCAGGTGAGAGGGATGAGGCACGAGGTGATGAGGTGGGTCGGGTGGTTCCGACCCATACATTGTGCTTGCTAGGGAAAGTCGAACTAGGCGCGGCCCCATTTCTTGTAGGCGTCGTCAAAAGACATGCCGGCGGCGACGTCGTCACGCATCCCCTGTTCTTGGGCTTCGAGTTCTTCCGCCTTGATCAGCGTCTCCATGGCAATCGCCTGCGGGACGACGATCACGCCATCGGCCTCGCCGATGATCCAGTCGCCAGGGCTGACGCGCA
>JADLAY010000002.1 GCA_020849765.1 Anaerolineae bacterium | reverse complement strand
TCGAATCACATGATTCATGGCTCGTTTTCTTCCAGCGCCTTTAGTGCGCTTGACGAGGTGAGCCGGGCGTTTCAACGTCCGGCGGACGCTTCTGCGACTGTTTGAAGGAAGGGCGGATGGCAACCGACATCATATTACCGAACGCCGGGTTTGATACGCAGTCGGCGCGGATCATCGAGTGGCTGGTCAAGCCGGGTGACAGCATCGCCAAGGGCGACGTGATTGCGATCATCGAGTCTGACAAAGCGAACGTCGAGCTGGAGAGCATCGCGGCGGGCGTCGTGCTCGACATCCTCTATCAGGAGGATACCGAGGTGCCGGTCGGCGCGACGATTGCGCACGTCGGCAGCGCGGGTGAGCAGGCGGCGACGGCGACGCCGACGGCAGCATCAACCCCGGCCAGCGCCGAGGCTTCATCCGCCGCGCCGACGAACGATAACGTGCGCGTCAGCCCGCTGGCGCATCGCCTGGCGACAGAGCACCAGCTCGATCCGTCGACCATCGCCGGATCGGGCCCCAAGGGCCGCGTGACGCGCGAGGATGTGGAGCGGCACTTGAAGCAGGCGAACGGGGCGGCGCGCCCGCTGGCGCTGCCCAAAGTTCGCCGCGTCGCTCGTGAAGCCGGCATCGACCTGGCCCAGGTGACGCCGACCGGGGCCGACGGGCAGATCACGTTGGCGGACGTGCAGGCGTATCAGCCGCAGGCGGCGCCGGTTGCCTCGGCATCACAGACGCAGGAAGCAGCCCCGGTCGTGCCAGTGGATGAGCCGCGCGACGGCATGGTCGAAGTCCCGCTCAGCCGCATGCGCCAGACCATCGCCAGCCGCCTGCAGAAGAGCGCCCAGGAGGCGCCGCACTTCTACGTGACCGGCGAGTTCGACGTCGAGGCGGCGCTGGCGACCCTGGCAGCGCTGCCGGAGCCGCGCCCACGGATCAACGACCTGATCCAGTACCTGACCGTGCGCACGCTGCTGCGGGTGCCGCAGTTGAACGCGACCTTCGAGAACGGGCACCTGTACCAGCACCAGGGCGTCCATCTGGCGATTGCCGTCTCGCGCGAGGACGGCCTGCTGACGCCGGTGCTGTGCGGCGCGGATCGCTTCAATCTGCACGGGTTGATGCAGGAGAGCCGCGCGCTGATCGCCCGCACGCGCGACAACCGTCTGCAAGCGAGCGACTTGAGCGGCGGCACCTTCACCATCAGCAATCTCGGCGTCGTCCCCCAGGTCGATCATTTCACGGCGGTCATCAACCCGCCGCAGGTCGCCATCCTGGCGGTCGGCACGATGAAACAGCGCCCGGTGATCATCGACGGCGGCTTTCACGCGCATCACACCGTGCACCTGACCGTCAGCGGCGATCACCGCGTGGTCGATGGCATGACATTGGCGGGGTTCCTGGCGGTATTCCAGCAGGAACTCGATACATTCACTCGTTAACGCGTTGAGGAATAGCTTTATGGTCGTCATCAACATTCCAGAACCGACCGTCACAGTGGCACCGCTCGACGTCGACACGCGCATGGCCGCGCTGCGCAAGATGCTTGAGATCCGGCTGACCGAGGAAAGAATTCAGGAGATGTTTCTCGCCAACCTGATCCGCGGCACGACGCATTTGTGCATCGGGCAGGAGGGGGTTTCGACAGGGGTGGCCTCAGTGCTGCGCAAGGGGGACACCGTGACCTGCACTTATCGCGGGCACGGTCATGCGCTGGCGCTGGGCATGAGCGTCCAGGCGATGATCGCGGAGATGATGGGCAAGACGTCGGGGTGCTGCCATGGGAAGGGCGGCAGCATGCACATGACCGACGCCTCCATCGGCCTGCTCGGCGCTAACGCGATCGTCGGCGCGCAGCTGCCGATCGCGGTTGGCGCGGCGCTCACGGCCAAGATGAAGAACACAGGCGCCATCTCTGTCACCTTTTTCGGCGATGCCGCGACCAACATCGGCGCCTTTCATGAGTCGCTCAACCTGGCCTCGGTCTGGAAGCTGCCGGTCATCTTCATCTGCGAGAACAACCGCTACGGCGAGTATTCGCCGCAGCACTGGACGACGCCGGTCGAGAATCTATCCGTGCGCGCGGCGGCCTACAACATGCCGGGCGTGACCGTCGACGGCCAGGACATGGAGACCGTCCACGCCGAGTTCAAGGTCGCGGCGGAACGTGCGCGCTCCGGCGAAGGGCCGACCTTCCTGGAGATGAAGACCTATCGCTACCTCGGCCATTCGCGCACCGATACCGGCCCTTATCGTCCGCCGGGCGAACTCGACGCGTGGAAGGAACGCGACCCGATCCTGCTGCTCAAAGCCAAGATGATCGCCGACGGCCAATTGGACGAGGTCGAGTTTGCCGAACTGCGTGACGCGACCGAGCGCTACATCGCCGAGGTCGTCGAGTGGGCCAGGCAGGAGCCGTATCCCACCGAAGCCGATTTGCTGACGGACATTTTCTACGAGGGTTAAGGACGATGCCAGAACTGACGTATCGAGAAGCCGTCCGCAACGCGCTGGCGGACGAAATGCGCGCTGACGAGAACGTGATCCTGATGGGCGAGGACGTGGGCGCGGCGGGCGGCGTTTTCAAGACGACGCCGGGGCTGCAAGCGGAGTTTGGCCCGGAGCGCGTCCGCGACACGCCGATCTCGGAAGAGGCGTTCATCGGCGCGGCGCTCGGCGCGGCCATCACCGGCATGCGCCCGGTGGCGGAGCTGATGTTCGCCGACTTCATCCCGGTGGCGATGGATCAGATCGTCAACCAGATCGCCAAGCATCGCTACATGAGCGGCGGCCAGTTCATCGTCCCGATCACGATCCGCTCGGCGCAGGGCGGCGGCGTCGGCTTCGGCACGCAGCATTCGCAGACGGCGGAAAACTGGCTGCTCAACACGCCCGGCCTCAAGGTCGTGCTGCCCGGCACGCCGGTCGATGCCTACGGGCTGCTGCGCGCCGCCATCCGCGAGAACAACCCGGTGATCGTGCTCGAACACAAGGGCCTCTATAACCTCAAAGGCGAAGTCCCGGAGGATACGGGCGTGCTCGAACTGGGCAAAGCCAGGGTCATGCGCGAAGGCCGCCACGTGACGGTCGTCGGCGCGCAGTTGATGGTGCATCGCGCGCTGGAAGCCGCCGAAGCGCTGGCCAAGGATGGCATCGACGTCGAGGTGATTGACCTGCGCACGCTGGCCCCGCTCGATACGGCCACGATCCTGGCGTCGATCAAGAAGACCGGGCGGCTGGTGATCGCCGAGGAGGCGCCGCACACGTCGAGCTGGGGCGGCGATCTGGCGTCGCTGGCCGCCGACGAGGGCATCTACTACCTGGATGCGCCGGTCAAGCGCGTCAACATGGGCCGCGCGATGTTCGCCTACAGCGAGCCACTCGAATCGCTGGCGATCCCCAGCGTCACCCGCATCACCGAGGCCATCCGCGAGACCGCCTACGCGCAGTAGCTATCTCGGCGCCAGCTCGCCCGGATAGTGGCACGAGACCCAGTGGCCCGGCTGAAGCTGCGTCAGCGGCGGTTCTTCGGCGCGGCACAGCGGGCGATCTTTGCCGATGGGGCAGCGGCTGCGGAAGCGGCAGCCGCCTTCGCGCGTGCTGAGCGGGTTGACCTCGCCGCTGAGCGCGATCCGCTTGCCGCGGCGACCGGCGGCCGGGTCGGGCGTCGGCACGGCGGAGAGCAGCGCGACCGTGTACGGATGCAGCGGATTGTGGAACAGTGTCTCGCGGTCGGCCATCTCCATGACCGCGCCCAGGTAGAGCACCGCCAGCCGGTCGCAGAAATATTCGGCAATCGCCAGATCGTGGACGATGAACAGGTAGGTCAGGTTGAGCCGCTGCTGCAGATCGCGCAGCAGGTTGAGCACCTGCGCCTGAATCGAGACGTCGAGCGCGGACACAGGCTCGTCGAGCACGACCAGTTCGGGATACAGGATCAGCGCGCGGGCGATGCCGATCCGCTGGCGCTGGCCGCCGGAGAAGGCATGCGGTTTGCGCGTGCGCTGGTCGCCGGTGATGCCGACGAGCGACAGCACCTCGTCGACGCGCGCCTCTCGCTCAGTCTGATCGCCGATGCCATGCACGCGCAGCGGCTCTTCGACGGTTTCGCCAATCGACATGCGCGGGTCGAGCGATGCATACGGATCTTGAAACACGATCTGCATGCGGCGGCGGTAGGCGCGCATGTCGTCGCGGCTCAGTGTGCGTAAGTCAGCCCCGTCGAAGATGATGTCGCCGGAGTCCGACTCCAACAGGCGCAGGATGCAGCGAGCCAGCGTCGATTTGCCGCAGCCGGACTCGCCGACCAGGCCGAAGGTCTCGCCCGCCTTGATGTCGAACGAGACATGATCGACGGCGCGCAGGGCGAGCTGCTCGTGGCGCCAGAAGCCCGCCGAACTGCGGATCTGGAACGACTTGACCAGATCGCGCACCCAGAGCAGCGATTCGCCCGCGTCGCCGCGCAGGCCGGGCTGGGTCGTCTTGTCGTCGTCGTGAGAGGGCATGTGATCAACTGCGGTCATCGGCTGCTGCTTCCTTTCTCATCGTCTCGTTGTCCGCCCAGCGCTCCTCGGCGAAATGGCACTCCGCCACACCCTGCCCGATCGGGATCACAGGTGGCGCTGTGTTCTTGCAGATCGCCACGCCGCGTCCGAGCGGGCAGCGCGGTTCAAAGGCGCAGCCTGCCGGCAGATTCGCCAGACTGGGCGGCGCGCCGGGGATGGTTGGCAGTGGCCCTTGTTCGAGCCGGGCCGGGTCGGGGATCGAGCGCAGCAGCGCCTCACTGTAGGGATGGATCGGGCTGCGGAAGAGGTCGGTTGGCGTCGCCTGCTCAACCAGACGGCCCGCGTACATAACCTTGACCGAGTCGCAGAAGTCCGCCACGATGCCCAGGTTGTGCGTAATCAGGATGACCGCCGCGCCGCGCTCCTCGACCGCGCGTTCCAGCACGTCGAGCACCTGCGCCTGCGTCGTCACGTCGAGCGCCGTCGTCGGCTCGTCGGCGATCAGGAGCGGTGGGTCGTTAGCCAGCGCAATCGCGATGACGACACGCTGGCGCATGCCGCCGGACAGTTGGTGCGGGTAGTCGTCGATGCGCCGCTCGGCCAGCGGCACTTCGACGTCGCGCAGCAGTTCGATGGCGCGGTCGCGCGCTTCTTTGCGCGAGACGTCTGGCCGGTGCTTGCGGATGCTCTCCACGATCTGCGCGCCGATCGTCATCACCGGGTCGAGCGCGGTCATCGGATCTTGAAAGATGAGCGCGATCTCGGAGCCGCGCACGTGGGCCATCTCGCGTTCGCGCAGGCGCATCAGGTCGCGGTCGTTGAGCCAGACTTGCCCGCCGACGACCTCGCCCGGCGGCGCGATCAGGCGCAAAATCGAGAGCGCGAGCGCGGACTTGCCGCTGCCGGACTCGCCGACAATGCCGACCTTCTCGCCGCGGCGCACCTCGAAGCTGACGCCGCGTACTGCGCGCACCAGGCCCTCGCGAGCCCGGAATACCGTTTGCAGATCCTCGACCCGCAGCAGAACATCGTTGGAACTTGCCAATACTACCCCCGTTGCGAAACTGGATTGCGTGTGCGCGGGTCGATCACACCATAAAGCATGTCGACCAGGAAGCTGACGCCGACGTAGAGCACCGCCGTCAGCAGGATGAACGATTGGACGACGGCGTAGTCCTGGCGCAGGATCGAATCGACGACCAGCGCGCCGATGCCCGGCCAGGCGAACACCTTCTCGACCAGCACACTGCCGGTCAGCAGTTCAGCCAGGATCAGGCCGCTGGCGGTCAGCGTCGGCAGGAAGGCGTTCGGCAGCACGTGGCGCGTGTGCGTCGCCCAGTAGCCGATGCCCTTGCTGCGCACGACGACGATGAACGGCTCGCGCGACATCTCCAGCAGATTGGCCCTCAGCAGCCGCACCAGGAAGGCGAATGGCACGAAGCCGAGCGACAGCGCCGGCAGGATCAAATGCTCGATCGCCTGGCTGAAGGCATCCCAACGGCCCGCCAGCAGCGAATCGACCGTCAGCAGGCCGGTCACGCGCGGCGGCGCCAGCGTCGAGGCATCCAGCCGCCCGCTCGGCCCCGGAAACAGGTTGAGCTGCTCGAAGAAGACGATCAGCAGGATCATGGCGAGCCAGAACTGCGGTGTGCCCAGGCCGAAGGTCGAGATCACGCGGACAAAGCCGTCGATGATGCGGTTGCGGCGGTAGGTCGCCAGCAGCGCCAGGATCAGCGCGGCGGTGAAGGCGATGACGAAGGCGAACAACGCCAGCTCCGCCGTCGCCGCAATGCGGCTGGCGAAGACTTCGCGCACGGGGCCGCCCGCCGTGAACGAGAAGCCCCAATCGCCGGTGACGAAGCCGCCGATGTAGCGCGCGTACTGCACCGGCAGCGGCAGGTCGATGCCCAACTGGCGGCGCACGCCTTCCAAGGCCTGCTCGCTCGCCAGCGGCCCCGCGATCAGGCGCACCGGGTCGCCGGGCAGCACGCGCAGCAGGATGAATGAAATCAGCGATGCGCCGAAGATGGTCGCCAGCGCGCCCGCCAGCCGCATACGCAGAAAAGAAATCAAGCCAGCCTCCTCACACTCATGACTGCCCGCCCCGCCTTATTCCGCCCGGATGTCGAGCAGATCGCGCGCGCGGTCGGCGAACAGGTTGGCCGCCGTCACCGCGAGCAAAATGCCCACACCGGGGAAGACGCCGACCCACCAGCGGCCCGTCAGCGCGTCGCTCAGGCCTTCCGTGATCATGGCGCCCCATTCCGGCGTCGGGATCTGCGCGCCCAGCCCGACGAAACCGAGCGCCGCCAGCGCCAGGATCGCGTAACCGAACGAAGCCGCCGCCTGGATCAGCAGCGTCGGCATGATGTGCGGCACGACGTGACGGCGGATCATTGGCCAGCGCGCCATGCCGATGGCGACCGCCGCCTCGATGAACGGCATCGAGCGCACGCGCAGCACGTCGCTGCGCACGAGGCGCGCATACCACGGGATCGTCGTCACGATGATGGCGATTGCCGCCGTCTCGATGCCCGCGCCGAGGCCAATCGTGATCGCCATCGCCAGCACCAGCGGCGGGAAGGCCAGGATGGCGTCCATCGTCCGCATCAGCAGCACGTCGACCCATCCGCCGGACATGCCCGCGATCAGCCCGACCGCGCCGCCGAGCACTGCGCCAAACACCACGGCCACCACGCCAACCGTCAGCGAGATCTGCGCGCCGGAATAGAAGCGTGCGAAGATATCGCGGCCCAGCGAGTCGGTGCCCATCGGGTGCTGCGGCGATGGCGCGGCGAACACGGCGCCGAAATCCAGCTTGAGCGGGTCGATGCCCCACAGCAGCGGCCCCAGCAGCGCCAGCCCGACCAGCAGCACCATCAGCAGGAAGGCGATCAGCAGCGTCGGGTCGAGGAGGATGAAGCGCAGCGCCGCCGTCACGCCTTCAAACGTGATGCGTGGACGAGCCGTGCGTTTGATGATTGTGGTTTGAGCACTCATGCGACTAATCCTGACCGCTGGAGTTGCGCTGAACCTAAAATGCCCCTGTGCCGCGGGCAGACCTGATGATAGAGTGTTAACGTCATTGTAGCCGTCACTCGGCCACCATCAAAGCAAGCCATTTGCGCTCGCTGTTCGTCCGGATCGGCAGGTGAACCGTTGCTTCGGTCTCGCTGCTCCGCCCGGCAACCTTGAGGTGAAGCATGGAGACTCGTAGCAGAAGAAGGCGAACCAACGGCGCACGCATCGAGGATGTCGCGCGCATGGCGGGCTGTTCGATCACCACCGTATCGCATTATTTCTCCGGCAAGCGACCGGTCTCGCCGACCATGGGCCAGCAGATTCAACGCGCCGCCGATCTGATCGGCTACCGGCCCGACCCGATTGCGCAGGCCTTCGCCACCGGGCGCACGGCCGTGCTCGGCGTGCAGTTCCCGTTCCAGGGCGATTCGCTCGTCAGCAATCCGTACTTCCCGGCGATGCTGGAGAGCGTCTCGGTCGCCGCCGCCGGGATCAACTGCTCGATCCTGACGATCCCGCGCTCGTTCGAATCGTACGACATCGACCGCAAGGCGCTGCTTGAACGGCTCGACGGCGTGCTCTTGATCGACCCCTGGGAAGATGACCCGCAGCTCGAAAAGATCGTCGATTACGGCATTCCGATCGTGGCCGTGGGGCGCTTGCTGCGCCGCAGCGATGTGCCCTGGGTGGACAATGATAACGAGAGTGGCATTCGACAGGTATTCGATCATCTGATTGAGCAGGGTTACCGGCGGCCCGCCCTGATGACGGCCCGCGTCAACTATGCGTATACGTATGATATCGAGGCGACCTACCGCCGGGAGATCCAGCGGCGCGGCCTGCAAGCGCGCATCATCCGTACCTCTGATTACTCCGAGCGCGCCTCCGAAGACGATGCGCGGCGCCTGCTGGATACGCCGGATCGCCCCGACGCGGTCATCGCCAGCACCGATTCGCAGGCCGTCTCCGTGCTGCGTGTGGCGCTCGAACTCGGCATCCGTGTGCCGGACGAGCTGGCTATCATCGGCGAGGGCGACACCGTGCTCGCCCGCACCGCCATCGTGCCCATCAGCAGCGTTCGCATCAATATCGAGGGCCTCGTGCGCAGCGCGGTCGAAATGATGAGCACACTGCTCAATGCCCTCGACGCCGATTACCCGCGGCTGCTGCCCGTCACGCTGATCGAGCGCGCCTCGTCCACGCGCCACAGCGGCGATTAAGCGCGCTACGACGCACCGTAATCGGCCACGGGTTCGACCTGGCCGACCGAGAAGTGCGCATGCGCGATCTTCCACTCGCCGTCCTCGCGGGCGACGACGAAGGTCGAGCGCATGATCGTCGTGAACGGCTTGCCGCCAAGACCGTAGTCGATCTTCAAATCGCCACAGACCCAGCCAGCATCGCCGCGCACCCAGACGAGCGGCTCGCCTGCGCCCCAGGTGTACACCGGGTGCTCGAAGACGGCGACCATCGCCTGCGTCGGCTCGACCATGGTGTCGAAACCGACCCAGCGCTCGGCCAGGTCGGTACCATACATGACCATGTCATCCTTGCGCGCGACAGTCCCCAGCACTTCCTCGGCGCTCAGGTGTTCCCAGCCGCGCCGGAAGCGCTCGACGACGGCGAGCACGTCCGCCTCCGCCGCCGCGTCCGATTGCAGCATGCCGTAGTCGCTCATCACCACCACCGTTTGCGGCAGGTCGTCAAGATCTCCAGGCCGTCTTCGTGCATCAGGCCGTTGTGCTCGAAGAAGGTCAGCCCGGTCTGGCTGGAGCCGAGCATGGTTTCGACCGCCAGGTACATCCCCGGCTCGATCACCGTCTGCTCACCCACCATCAGCCAGGGCGCCTCCCACGACATGCCGACGCCGTGCCCGACAGCCGGGAAGCCTTCGGTCTCGGCTTTTTCCTTCGGGATGGCCTGCACGACGGGCGACTCTGCCAGCCATGCCTGGCCGATCTTGATCACATCGTCGCCGGTCATGCCCGGCTTGATCGCGCCGCAGACGTACTCGATATACTCGATGGTCGTCTCTTGCAGGATGCGCTGGAGGTCGGTGGGCTCGTCGCCAACGAAGCGCAGGCGGCCAAAGTCCCACAGGTAGCCGCCGAACGCGCCGTAGCAATCGACGTGGAAGATGTCGCCCTTTTCCATCGGGCGGTTGGCATCGTGCGAGGGCACGCGCGCCCAGGTGTAGCCGTCGGCATGTTCGCCGGAGGCACAGGCCGCGTCGTAGAGCGTCGCGCCTTCGGGCACCAGCACGTTGAGCGCCGCCGTCACGCAGTCGGCCTCGGTCGCGCCGACGACCGCTGCGTCCAGCATCGCCTCAATCGAACGGTTACCGATGTCTGCGACGATGCGGATCAGATCCTGCTCGCGCGGTGACTTGATCATGCGCAGCTTTTCGACCATCTCGTCGACGATCACGACCTCAGTATCGCCGATGACGCTCTGGAAGCCGAGGAAGGCCGAGGCGGTCATGTAGCTGGTGCCGCACAGGCCGATGCGCTTGCCATACAGTCCGGCGTCCTTGAGCGCCTCGCCGACGCGCTGCGTCACCCAGATCGAGGCGCGCACGTCGTCGGCCACGACCACGTCGCGCCGCCAGTAGGGGATGTCCACGATCAGGATCGTCTCGCCCTCGACCGGGAGGATGACGACACCATGTGAGCGCGCGGAACCGACGCCGGTGTGCTCGGCCACGTACGGCTGCTGCGGATAGTGGCTGGTCAGGTAGAGGACGTCAGCGCACATGTCAATCGGCGCGCCGCCGCGTGAATAGACGACGACACCGTCCAGGCCCGCCGCCTGCGCGGCCTTGCGCAGATTGTTCTGGCGCGTGACGAATTCTTCTTTCGGGATGAATGTCCAGGGGTCGATTGTTTGTACCATGGTGCTTTCCCAATGCGACAGCGGGCGATACCGGATCGCCCGCGCGATGAAGTGTCAATGGCCGTGCCGCAGCGCATGATCGCGCAGATAAGCACGGACGTGATAATCGATCTTGCCCGGCCCGACCCAGCGTTCTTCCAGGTTTTCCCAGGCCATATAGTTTTCGAGCGCCGTCCACAGGCTGGTGTTCGCAGGCCACTTGTCCAGCTTCCACAGCCAGCCGCCGATTTCCGCTTCCATCTCGGCGTCGACCGTCAGGATCTCGCCCGGCGCGGAGCGTTTGAAGTAGAGCCGGTGCAGGTCGAGCAGGGCGGCCAGTTCCTGAATCGGGGTATCGTGATGATCGACGCGCAGGTCGATGTAGCGGTCGTTTTTGCCGCCATAGCCGCCACCCGGCCTGGCGATCACGAGCGCGGCGGATTCCTGCCCGCGCCGGTCGCCGCCGGCGGCCTGCCCGGCGAACAGGGCGGCGAGCATCCGCTCCGCCAGCCGCGCGCCCGCCGAGGCCTCGAAGGCCGCCGCCATCGCCGGGACGACCTCGGCAGAGGCCAGGATGTTGCCCTGGCAGGCGTAGCCTTCGCCCGTGCGTGAGGCGGCGAACTCGAAGCAGCCGGCAGCCGTGTGCGATGCCGAGCGGCCCTGCATATCGACGACGGCGAACTGGCGGCCGGTCGTATCCGTATCGCTCGCCAGCAGCGCCTCGACGATGGCGCGCGGCGTCATGCCCGTTTCCAGCATGTCCAGCGCGCGCGGCCCGAACGACGTATCGGTCGACGCCTGGGTGGCGACAGCGCCAACTGCGCCGCGCACCCAGGGCACGACCGCCCCGACGCACAAGAACTTCGACTGCACCGCCACGCCGACTTCGTTGGCCTTTGGGTCGACCGCGACGATGGAAAAGGTAGACGGGGGCATTCGATTTCGCTCAGCCGTGTACGCGCACCGGCGGCGCTTCGAAGCCGCCGATCTTGGAGTGCGAGTAGCCGACCTTCTCGTACATGCTGGCGACCATTTCGGCCCACTTCCAGCAGGCGACGCCGGGGTCGACAATCGGCGCATCCAGTTCCTGCCTGGCCTGCTCCCAGAAGGCGGGCGTCGCGATTTCCGACAGTACGATGACTTCGGCGCCATCCTCTTCGACTGCCTTGCGCCCCTCGCGGATGCAGGCGTCGAAGAAGGCCTGCGGATCGGCCTCGACATCCGGGATGCCCATGTTGACCGAGCGCAGCGACGCCAGACGGCGGCCATGGCCGTACATCACGGCGTTATCTTCCATCTTGGGAATCCACTTGCGCCGCCCAACGATGATCGAGAACTTGTGACCCATCGTCGCGGCCACGGCCAGCGCGGCCTCGGCCATGCCGACGACCGGCATGCGCACCATCTCGCGCAGCTCGCGCAGGCCGCCGTCGTAGAAGCAGCCGATGATGCCCGCGGCGCAGCCTTCGGCCTCGGCATCCACAAACAGTTGAAGCAGCCCGCCGAGCGCTTCATGCTCATAGGTGTGATATTCGAGATGCGGCGGCCCCTCTTTGAGCGCGCGCACCACCGGCTCGTAGCCGGGCGACTTGATCGCATCAATCAGCCGGACGGTATCGGCGTCAAACGACTTCGAGCCGACCGGATTTGCGTAAAGAATCTTCGTCATCGTGTGACCTACTCCTCATGTCAGTCGATCAGGGCAGGGGAGACGCATAGCACGTCCCCCCGATACATCAATGTGGTGAGGCTATTTGGCCCAGCGGCGGAAATCCATGTAGTGCGACCACAGGAAGGTCGTCATATCGGCGCTGAGCACGGTCGTCGCGTCGACGGCGTAGAGCGGCACGAACGGCGAGTTGGCGATCCACAGTTCGCTGATCTGGTCGTAGAGTGCCTGGCGAGCCGCGTCATCCGTTTCGACTCGCGCCTGTTCCAACAGCGCGTCAGCTTCGGGGATGCAGACCTCGGACACGTTGAACGAAATGCCGCACAGCATGTCGAAGCCCAGGAAGTAGCCCGCGTCGTAGATGCCCGTGCCGTCCAGCCGGATCGAGGACTGTGCGGTGTGGCCTTCGACGGCATCCGTGAAGTCCGCCGACGACAGCACGCGGATGGTCAGGTTGATGCCCAGTTCGCGCCAGACGCCTTGCAGAATGGTCGCGATCTGCTGCTGGTCGCTGTTGCCCTCGGCGATCACCAGTTCGACGTCGACCGGCGTCGCGACACCGGACTCGGCGATCAGTTGCTGTGCCAGTTCCATGTCAAAGGTGCGCGGCTGGCTCAGTTCGGCGTTGTATTCAGGGAATGCCGGGGAGAACGGCCCGTAGTAGATCTCGCCATAGCCATAGGCCACGTTCTCCAGCAATGCCTCGTAGGGAATGGCGTGCGTGATGGCCTCGCGGAACTTGACGCTATCCCACGGCGCTTTGCCGTTGGGCAGACTCAGGCGCTGTGAGTTGGTCGTGCTGCTGACGACGATGCGCACCGCGTCATTGCCCTGCAGGCTGGCGACCGACTGCGGGTTGAGATACATGGTGACGTTGGCTTCGGCGTTGCGCGCCTGCAGCAGCAGCGTCTCGTCGGCATTGATCCAGTTGACGATGATCTGCGACGAGCCGGGCGCATCCCCGAAGAAGTCCGGGTTGGCGGTGAGGACGGCGCGGTTGTTCGCTTCGTACTCGCTGAGCAGGAACGGGCCGGAACCGGCGACGTGCCCGGTCATGTATTCGTTCGGCTCACCGGCAGCGATACCGCCATTGGCTTCCACGACCGACGGATCGACGATCGAGGCGGCGGGCTGGGCCAGCGCTTCCAGGAAGTTCGGCTCCGGGCGCGCCAGGGTGAACTGCACAGTCGTCGCGTCGAGCGCATCGACCTGCTGGATCAGGTACGGGTCATAGACGCCGCCGAGCACGAAGTAGGCGCCGCAGCCATCCATCGTCAGCGTGCGGTCGATCGAGTATTTGACGGCGGCGGCATCGACCGGCGTGCCGCTGGGGAAGGTGTAGCCTTCCGGCAGGGTGAAGGTGTAGACCGTGCCGTCTTCGCTGATGTCGACCGAGGTCGCAAAGTAGAGATCCATCGGCAGCGTCGGATTGGTCTGATACAGGCCGTCACCGAGGTCTTCGACCGCGTATTGTGTCAGCCGCACATAGAAGTTCTGGATGAATCCGATCGACTCCGACGTGCAGCCCCAGCCCGGGTCGAGCGTGCTTGGCGCGACGGCAATGTTGACGACCAGCGGCGCTTCATCTTGAGCCATGACTTGCCCGATCCCCAACATCATGCCGAGGACGATCACCAACAACAGCACTGCGACGCGGCTTCTTCGGTGGAACGGTTGCCCTGTCATTTGATTTTCCTCTCAGCTAAGGAATGACCATCAAAATGGAACATTGGGGGAGATGATATGCGCAAAGCGCTTTGCCGTCAACAAACTAGTCTGACGAAATATTGCGGGGATTCTTTGTGATATTTCACGCAAAACGCTTTGTGTAGCCCTTTTGGCGACCGATACAGGGGAGATCTGAGCGCGACGGTCGGGGATGGAAAGAACGACTTGTGGAGGCTGGCATGGCAGAATCGAGCGTGGTTCACCCTGTGGTTGACGCGTATGGCGGCGTCATGCAGACAGCAAAATAGTCTGCTGAGTTTTGCAGGCCACATTGAATGTCAATAGTGAGGCCTGCCAGCAGGTGACGCGCGATCTGACGATCGCGGAACGCGCCACCTATGGCATCCGCGGCGACGCTCCGACCTGCGCTTGATCGTCAGGCGCGGATCTGTTCGGCGAAGGTGGCGCTGGTTTTCGCGCGCACTTCGTCGTAACTGGCGCCGGGCATCAGCTCGGTCATTGTCAGCATGCCGTCGATGAAGTGGAACACCGCCAGCTCGGTGATGATCGTATCGACGACGCGGGTCGCCGTCAGCGGCAGGTCGCACTCCGGCACGATCTTGGGCGAGCCGTCATGGTTGGTGTGCGTCATGGTGACGATCAGGCGCTTGGCGCCGGAGGCCAGATCCATCGCGCCGCCAACGCCGAGCAGCGGCTTTCCCGGCACGGCCCAGTTGGCCAGGTTGGCGTCGGCATCAACCTGCAAGCCGCCCATGATCGCCACGTCGATGTGCCCGCCGCGGATCATGGCGAACGAATCGGCGCTGTCGAAATAGCTGCTGCCGGGCAGCGCCGTCACCGGGATCTTGCCCGCGTTGACCGGGTAATCCATGGCGCCGCCCGCCGCCGGAGCCGGGCCAACGCCGAGCATGCCGTTTTCGGTGTGCAGGATGATGCCGTGCTCGATGGTGATCAGATCCGCGACCAGCGTTGGGATGCCGACGCCCAGGTTGACGACGTCGCCCTGCTTGAGTTCCGCCAATGCGCGCCGGGCAATGTGGGCGCGGGCGGGGTCGAGCTTCTTGCTGCCGCCGTCGATGGTCGCCGACGAGCCGAGATCTTCGAGCGTCATGTGCGCCTGCACCAGGTAATCGACGTAGCTGCCCGGCGTGTGGATCTGGTTCGGGTCGAGTTCGCCGACCGGCACAATCTGCTCGACCTCGGCGATCACCAGGTCGGCGGCGGTCGCCATCGCCTTGTTGAAGTTCTGCTCGGTCATGCGGTAGATCAGGTTGCCCGCCGTGTCCGCCTTCCAGGCGCGGATGAGGGCGACGTGCGCGCGCAGCGCCGGGATGCACACGTGCAGCTGCCCGCCGATCAGCTTCGTCTCGCGATCCGCCGCCATGACGGTGCCCGCGCCCGCCGGGGTGTAGAAGGCGCCGATGCCCGCGCCGCCCGCGCGGATCGCCTCGGCCAGTGATCCCTGGGGCAGCAGCTCGAAGGCGATCGCGCCGGACTGTGCGGCCTGCACCGCCTCGGGATTGCTGGTGAAGAACGAGCCAATCGCCTTCTTGATCTGGCCGTTGCGCAGCAGGCGTCCGCCGCCCAGGCCCGGCTCGCCGACGTTGTTGGCGATGTAGGTCAGGTCGTGCGTCTGCGTCTGAGCCAGCGCATTGAGCAAATGCACCGGCGTGCCGGTCATACCGAAGCCGCCGACCATGACCACGTCGCCGTCTCTGACCAGGATGGCGGCTTCCTCAGTGCTGATCTGGGGAACTGCTTTCATCGTCCGCTGCCTTTAGCGCATGAGTTCGATTACGGTCGCTTCGCCCTGGCCGACGCCGACACACAGCGTCGCCAGCCCGTAGCGCATCGGTTGGCCTTGCTCGGCCCGTGTGTGCATGGCGTGGATGAGCGTCGTCAGGATGCGCGCGCCGGAGCAGCCGAGCGGATGGCCGAGCGCGATCGCGCCGCCGTTGACGTTGGTGATGTCCTCGCGCAGGCCAAGCTCGCGCATGACGGCGATCGACTGCACGGCGAACGCCTCGTTGAGTTCCGCCAGGGCGATGTCGTCGAGCGTCAGCCCGGCGCGCTGGAGCGCCTTGCGCGTCGCCTCGACCGGGCCGAGGCCCATCACGCGCGGGTCGACGCCCGCCGCTGCCGATGCCATCCAGCGCGCCAGCGGCTTGAGGCCGAGCGCATTCGCTTTCTCCTCGGACATGAGCACGAGCGCGCAGGCGCCGTCGTTCAGACCGCTCGAATTGCCCGCCGTCACCGTGCCGCCTTTGCGGAAGGCCGGGGCCAGCTTGCCCAGCTTGTCCAGGTCGGTCGCGACGACGTAGCCCGCCTCCGTCTTGCGGTAAAACGGGTGCTCGTCGGTATCGACCACAAGCGGCTCACCTTTACGCTGCGGGATGGCGACCGGCACGATCTCGCGCTCGAAGTCGCCGTTGTTGATCGCCGCCACGGCGCGCTGCTGGCTCTGGAGCGAGAAGCGATCCTGCTCTTCGCGGCTGATGGCGCCGCCCGCGATCTGCCCGGCGCAGCTCAGCTCGTAGATGTTCTCCGCCGTTTCGCCCATCGCCTCCAGCGGGAAGAGCGCTTCCATCGCCGGGTTGGGGTAGCGCCAGCCGAGCGTCGTATCCCAGCCGGTGACGTTGCCGGACGGCCCGTAGCCGACCGGGTTCTTGGGCAGCGAGTAGGGTGCGCGTGTCATGCTCTCGACGCCCCCGGCGACGAACACTTCGCCCTCGCCGCACTTGATGGCGCGGGCGGCCTGATTGACGGCGTTGAGGCCGCTGGCGCACAGCCGGTTGAACGTGACCGCCGCCACGTGATGCGGCAGCCCGGCCAGCAGTGCACCCATGCGCGCCACGTTGCGGTTGTCCTCGCCCGCCTGATTGGCGCAGCCCATGTAGACCTCTTCGATCAGCGCCGGGTCGACGCCCGCGCGCGCCACTGCCTCTTTGATTACGAGCGCGGCCATGTCGTCCGGGCGCACGTCGGAGAGTGCGCCTCGAATGCGCCCGATCGGGGTGCGGACTGCGCTGACGATGACGACCTCACTCATACTTCATCCTCTTCGTGTGCAAGTAATCCGCTTTTGGGAGGCTTGATTCTTGCGAGCTAGTTGTGATCATCTTGACTTCGCTGCATTGTCTTGATCCACGGTGGTGCTGTCCGCGTCAGTGAGGAGGCGCGCGGCGGGACGCAAATCTTGCCCGATGGCGGCGTTGAAACGTCGATCACGTCATGCCGCTCTGGCGGCATCGATGGTCGCGCACGTGAGACGAGTTCATCTTGGGTCTTCATCACAGGAATACGCAGGCTACAGGTGCACGATACACCATTACTCACCATGGCAGACAGGAGAGCCGCTTGAAATTATGACCCGCGCCGTGAAGATTGTCTAACAGAGGTTTCTTGAGACCGTCGATACCCCACTGTCAAGCGGACGTATTATGCCCATTGCGAAGTCTGAGTCATCCGGCTGAATTGTCCGGTTAGTTCACTGCAATATGCGTGCGTACGCCCGAGTGTGATGTGTACCGGCGTCGACACTGATCGCCTTTCCCTGACAGTTGCTGCATCATTCGAGATTGTCTGTCATTATTACGGGACGGCGGTGAACGGCCGCCGACCATCCTTTGACTACCGGCTATGGAGAGACGTTCGCTTATGATGGGCAAGATCTGTCTGGTCACGGGCGCCACGAATGGGCTTGGCAAAGTGACCGTGCGTGCGCTGGCGGAGGCGGGCGCCACAGTCATCGGCGTAGGGCGCAGCGCCCAAGCCATCGACGCCACCCAGGCCGAAATCGGCGACGTGGCGGGCGCGCTCGAATTCCTGCAAGCGGATCTGTCGTCGCAGGCGCAAATCCGCGATTTGGTTGAGCAGTTCAATCGCCGGTACGATCGCCTGGACGTGCTGATCAATAACGCGGGCGCGTTGTTCAGCAGCTACCGTGAAACCGTCGACGGGATCGAGATGACGTTTGCGCTCAATCATCTCGGCTACTTCCTGCTGACGAACCTGCTGCTCTACACGCTGCTCGCCAGCGCGCCCGCACGGATCGTCAACGTGTCCTCCAACGCACACAACGGACGCGGCATCGATTTCGACGATCTGGGACACCGGCGCAGCTACGATGGCTGGACGGCTTACGGGGCCTCCAAGCTGGCGAATCTCCTGTTCACCTACGAGCTGGCGCGGCGGGTGGAAGGCACGGGCGTGACGGTGAACGCGCTGCATCCGGGCGTCGTCAGCACGAACTTCTTCAAGTCCGCTGGCCTTGGCATGCGCGGCACGCTGACGCCGGAAGAGGGCGCCGACACGCAGATCTGGCTGGCGCAGTCCGACGAGGTCGAAGGCGTCAGCGGCAAGTATTTCGTGCGCAGGCGCGAGGCTCGTACGTCTGACGCTTCGTACGATCAAGCCGCGGCCCGGCGCCTGTGGGAAGTCAGCGCACGGATGACCGGCCTGGCTTCAGAGTAATCCGCGCCTTATCCACTATGCTCCGAGGTTGAGTCGATGTCCGAGAATCAGACACGATCCCGCTGGATAGCTCCCCTGACGCCGCGCTCCCCTGACGAAGAGCATCGCTCGGCAACCCCACTGGAATTGTTCTTCGATCTGGTTTTCGTCGTCGCGATTGCCCAGGCCGCCAACGCGCTGCATCATGGCATCGCGGAAGGGCATGGCGTCGAATCGGTCGTCAGTTATGTGGTTGTATTCATTGTCATCTGGTGGGCGTGGATGAGCTTCAGCTGGTTTGCCAACAGCTACGACAACGGGGACGTTCCCTATCGTTTGGTCGTCTTCGTCCAGATGACCGGTGCCTTGATCATGGCGGCAGGCGTCGAGTCGTTGTTCAACAATCGTGATTTCACGGTCACGGTGCTCGGCTACGTCGTCATGCGGGTCGCGCACGTCACCCAGTATTTGCGCGTTATCCGCTCTGACCGTGAGCATCGACCGGCTGCCATACGTTATGCGCTTGCCCTGAGCCTGACGCAGCTTGGTTGGGTGCTGTTCCTGTTGGTCCCGGCGCAGTGGAAGCTGCCCTTGTTTGCCGCCGGGATCACGATCGAGTTGCTGATCCCGGCCTGGGCGGAACGGGGCCTCCCGATCCCCTGGCACAGCGATCACATTCGGGAGCGCTACGGCTTGTTCACCATCATCGTCTTGGGCGAAGTCGTTCTATCGACCAGCCTGGCGATTCAGGTTGTCCGCGACCAGGGATTGCTCAACAGTGCTATGTTCCCGACCCTCATCGGCGGACTGTTGATCGTCTACAGCATATGGTGGCTCTATTTCTACCAGCCCGCCGACTTTCTGACGAACTCCCTGCTTCAAACGTATGTTTGGGCTTACGGGCACCTGCTGATCTACGGCGCGACGGCGGCCATCGGCGCCGGGTTGGCCGTCATGATTGATGTGGTGATACATCACGCCGAGATCAGTACCACCGCCGGGAGCATGGCACTGGCAATGCCGGTCGCGATCTACGTCTTCAGCCTGTGGGTGCTGCACGAGCATCCGCGCGCGGAGAACCCGATCGACCGGCTGCTGCATCCGATCATCGTCGTGCTCATTCTGCTGACTGCGTTCACGGATCAAGTCGTGCTCTACACGGGCCTGCTGCTCGTCTTCCTGCTGGCCGTCCGGCTGATGCGCCATTTGGAGTGAGCGACATTCGACCAGATGTAGTACCCGAGTCTGTATCTGATTGCCTGGCGCATCTGAGAACCAAAGAGCCCAATGCATTGCATCGGGCTTGTTCGCTTAGGCTATCCCACCAATCTACTCCGACTCGGTGAGGCCAAACGTGTCAAGCTCTTCCGGCGTGAAACCCCGGAACACGCAGCAGTCTTTGGCGTACGCAATCAGCTCGTCGGTGGACTGCCACACGCGCCAGACCTCGACCCCGCCCGGCTCGTCGAATGAGAAGCGGCTGACCGCCACATACTGTCCATCAGGCGACCACTCCGGTGCAGCAGACCAGTTGTTGGGTGTCGTCAGGGTCAGGAGTTCTGCACCGGTCGCCGAGTCCCACACGCGCGTCGTGTCGTCCGAACTGCCAGAGACGATGCGCTCCCCGTTAGGTGACCAGCTTACGGACCAGACTTGTCCGGCGTGCCTCACGATTGAAAGCAGTTTCTCTCCCGTGTTCGCATCCCAGATGATGACCGGATTGTTTTGACTGCCGACCTCGTCGTTGCCGCCCGTACTGGCAATTCGCGTGCTGTCCGGCGACCAGCGGACGAACTGCGCAATTGCAAGTGGATCGTCATCGTGAAGTGTCGTCGCTAGACTGCCGATTTGCGCGTCGAACACCTGCACCTTGTTGTCGAATTGGCCGGTCCCGGATGTCTGGCACATCGCGGCGAAGCGGGAGCCATCAGGGGCCCAGCTGACACTGTTAATCCAGTCACCACATTCGCCCGCGTAGATGAGGCTGCCGGTTTCCACGGACCAAACCACCAGACTGCCACCACCGAGGCCGCCCACGATATATTGGCCGTCGGGTGACCAGTCGGCAGCGCGAATGATGGAGGGGCCATTATGCGTGAACGTTTGGAGCAGCTCGCCCGTTTCTGAGTTGATTATGTAGACTGCTGTCTCACTATCTGGCAGGGGCGAGGACAAAAGTGGACCTGTTCCGGCGCGTATCAGAAGTGAGCGGTCATCTGGCGCGTACATGGTTTGCAGGACATACCATCCGTCGCGCTCGAAAAGTCGATCTTGTAACAGTGTGCGCTCCTGAACGTCCCAGATTGCCACGTCGGTTGTAGTCACTCCTGCCCACCAGTCGCCTATGCTGGCCGCCAGATGCCGACCATCTGATGACCAATCCAGTTCTCCCGTGTACGGGTAGGGTAAGCTCAGCCAGGCGGTACTTGGCGCCGCATTCCAGATGCGCGCGATGCCGCCTGCACCTGCCGATGCGAGAATATCTCCACGTGGTGACCAGGCCAGAGCGCTGATGAAGTTCCGGTGCCCGCGTAAGGCCACGATCATATCGCCGGTCGCGACGTCCCAGGCACGCGCGACTGCGTCATTACTCCCGGTGGCAAGATAAGCCCCGTCACGCGACCAGGCGATGCTCCAGACGATGCCCCCATCGGTTTGAAAAAACTTCACCAAATCACCTGTGACGGAGTCCCAAATGTTGACGTCACCATTTTCAAGCGCCGCTGCGATGAGGGCGCCATCAGGTGACCACATGGCTTGATTGACTGGATTGTCACCAGCGGACAAAACCGCGATGTTCTCACCTGTGTCCGCATCCCAGATGCGCACCGTACCGTCTTCACTGGCCGTGGCGATTCGCGTCTCTTCGGGTGACCAGTCCACGCTGTTGACGGCTTGACTGTGCCCCTCCAGCACCAGCGCAGGATTTCGAAGTGTCTCGTCCCAGACGATGGCCGTATTGTTGCCGCCGACCGTCGCTAGTTTTCCATTGGCTGAAACGGCAACGGCTTGTCCTGTGGCGTAGTGTGTGGCGCTGGTGACGCTGCCTACTCCGGCAATCGGTTCGATAGCATTGTCTAGCTCGTCGCTTTGGATCTGCTCTCCCGTGTTCGCATCATAGATCGCCATGTCGTAGTCCTGGCTGCCGAGGAGAAAACGATCGCCCATCAGCACGACAAGCCGATCGCCATCTGGCAGCCATTTGACCGTGAGTCCCCAGTCGAAAGAATTGCCGGTGATTCCGAGAGGTAACTCGATTCGGAGCTGCTGTTCACCACTTGTGGCATCCCAGATTTGAACCGTGTTATCACTGCTCGATGTCGCGACTCTTCTGCCGTCGGGCGACCAGTCAATGCTTGTGATCGCCTGCGTATGCAAGTCGTATTGCTGCAATGCGCGGTTGTAGCTCACTGCCTGTCCCAGCGCGTGTTCTGCCTGTGGGGAGTAGGGGTAGTTCTCGATCGCGTCCAAAGCGAGCAGTACTGCACGGTCGTAGTAGCCGTTGTCCAGCTCTGATTCAGCCTGCGCGGCCAGCAAGACACCAGCCTGCTGCCGCGCGTCGGTTTCGGCAAGCTCGGCCTGGTTTCGTGCGCTGTTCGCCAGCAAGGCTAGGACTCCCATCATGAGCGCAGCCGCGACAGCCACCGCAAGCGCGACGTTGCGCCGCACCCGCTGCAACCGCCGTTGGCGCTCGTGTTCTTCCGTGCTGGCGGTGAGGAATTCGGTTTCTAGCTGCGTGAGGACAATCGTGGTCAATTCTTGCCAGGTGCGAAACTGAGCCAGACGGCCCCCACGCATCAGATAGCTCACGTCGCGCTCGTGCCGATTCCACTCGCTCGCGGCGATGTTCAACAACCGCTGCATACGGACGTCATTTCGGCTTTCGTCGAGCCATTGGCGCAGGGTTGCCCACTCGCGGATCAACGCCTCGTGCGAGACTTCAACCGCGGGCGTTCGCGATGACGGATCCAGATCGACCGTCAGCAGGCGATTAGCGGTCAGGAACTGGATGACGTACTCCAACGCCTCGGTCGAGACGTGCATCGACCGCAGTTCAGCCATGGGCACACGCCGCCGAACATCCTCTGTGCCTTCACCCAACGTGATCAAACGCAGCATTAACTGGCGCACAATGCTCTGCTGATCTGCGTCGAGCGAGGCGAGCACTTTATCCGCCTGTCGCGTGAGCGTCTGGCGCAAACCACCGATTTCCTCGTAGGTTTTCAGGCTAATGGTGTTCACCACGCGGTTATCGAACAGTTCGGTGAGGGCGAACTGCAGCAAAGGAAGAACGCCCGGCTGTTCGTGGGCTTCGGCCAGGATCTTGGCGATGACCGCCGGTTCAATCGTGACATTGGCCTGCTGCGCCGGAAGCAGAACAGCACGCTCCATCTCATCGGGCTTTAGCGGGCCAACCAGCGCATGCTGTTCCTCAATTAACCAGCTAATGTCCGGATACATCAACGGTCGATCCAGGAAGTCCGCTCGCAGCGTGATGATCACATGAACCTTACTGCGCGGATCGGTGACCGCGGCGTAGATGAGATCCATGAACCGCCGGGCAATCTCAGGATGTTCGACCAGCGTGAACAACTCTTCGAATTGATCGATGATGATCAGCAGCGGCTGGCCTTCCGGCAGAATCATGGTGCTGACACGCGCTAATCCATTGGCATCGCGCTGGAATATCTCCAGGAGTTCGGATTGTTGTTTTTGCGCGACAGTATGCAGCGCGGCCTCCAGTTCGAAGAACGGATTGACGCCTGGAAACATCGTCGCGACCACCCAATCCTTCGATCCTGGCAGTCGATTGCTCTGGATGGCAGGGATCAACCCGGCTCGAACAATGCTCGATTTGCCACTGCCCGAGGGCCCTACAACGGCCAGAAAACGATGTGTACTTCGATTGATCTGGAGCTGTTCCAAGAGCTGATCGACAAACGCTTCGCGCCCAAAGAAGAGATGCGCATCCTCTGTCTGGAATGCATCCAGACCTTTGTAGGGGTTATCGCCCACCAGGACGAGGGCAGTCTCAGAATTATGGCCGTTCGGCAGCAGCCCCAACTTCTGCGCACAGTGGACGGCCCATCTTCGTTTACGATGCGACCCGTCCAAACCGAGCTTGTCGTAGATTTGCTGGTTGTACCACTTGACCGTCGTGTAGCCGATCATCAGGCGGTCGGCGATTTCGCGGTTCGACAGCCCTTCCGCGAGCAGTGGCAGGATCTCTTTTTCACGCGATGTCATCAGATCGACAAGATGGCAGTCAGGACGCTGCGTGCTTATCAAGGACATAGCAGACTCCTGTCGCGTCAAATAGCATTCTCGGCCCTATCCTAGCAGATTTTTGGGGGCATCGTGCCACTGAGCCGAGGAATCCCCTCCTTTTCCCCTTCTTTTCCCACCTAAAGGAAAGGTTCGAGCGTTGATGCATTCGCCTACATTCGAGACGTCGCTTCCCGTAATTCGCTGGTACAGCCTGGGCGGCGGCTTGTATTCGACCAGCCGCTCGAGGGAGGCAGCACAGCATGAAGCGGCAGTTATCCTCAAGATGGCGGTCAGTCGCTTTGTTGCTGATGTCATTGTTGCTGGCGCTGCCGGTCAGGACGGAGAAAACTGCGCCAAGGGAGCCTGCTCATGTCTTCCTCAGGCATCAGCTTGTCCTGGCTGGTGTGTTGGTTTTGCTGTGCACGCTGGGCATTGTCGGTTGGCTCGGATGGATGCGTTCAGATGTGACGCATGGTTCGCTGTCCGCGCTTGGAGTGGTGCTGCCCGACCCAGGCAACACCGATTTCCTCGCTTCCGCCTTGAAGGTCTTCACGGGTGACAGCTACGAACTTCGTTATCGATCCGACGATCAGCATCTCAAACTTGGCGACATCGTCCGGCTTTGGGGAGAGTCGACGGTACAACAATGTGCAGAAGCCACGATCATCACGTGGGACGATCGAGGTATCCGCGCGTTGCTCGCGCTTCCTGATAGTCCGGTGATTGGATTGGACGCGCCTATCAGTCTTGTCTCCCTGAGTCCCGATCACACGCCAGAATGGGTCACGAAGGTGGGACGATGCCGCACGGTTCACATCGTTTGGTAGAAACGGCGTCAGTCAGAGCGGAAATGACATGACACAGGGGAGATGCGGCAACCGGGGCGATCACGCTGATCGCCCCGGTTGAGCGCGTCCTACTCGGCGAAGAATGCGCTGATCCAGGCCGGGCGCGGCGGCAGTTCGCCGGCTTGCACGCTGGCGCGCCATGCTTCGTCGGTCAGGCGGCTGTCGATGTCGTTGACGAATTCGTAGTAGCTGTAAACCGAGCCCCGTGTGAGCTGCAGACCCTGCGGGCTATCGGTGACGACGTAGATGTAATCGACGTAGCCGGTGCCCACCTGCAGGACGGTGCCCGCGTCCGGGTTGCTCGCGACGTCGGTCACGAGCGCGGCCATCGTCGGAGGATCGGCCAGCACCAGTTCTGACGCGTAGCGAACGTACCAGAGCGACTCGCCGAAGTGATACTTGAGGAAGATCTGCTCCTCGTCGGTTAGCGGGATACCCCACAGATGCTTGTTCGCCATATCCGCCATCTGTGCGGACAGGATCGACAGGCGGAAGAAGGCTTCCCGGATCATCGACGATCCGCTCGGCTCGCCGTTCGTGAAGTCCTGTACGGCGAACCCGCGCGCATCCAGTCCCTGGACGACCGAGGCGGCGATCACCGCGATTCGGCTGAAGACGAGCGGATTCGGCTCGACGTAGTTGGTCGTGTCGGCGACGTATTCACCACCGCCGCCGAGGCCACCCATCGGCTGCGCGGCGTAGAGCACCGTCGCGTGCTTGAGTTCAGCCCAACTGCCCAACCCCGCCTGCAGATCGCGCAGGCGCCAGGCGTCGGTGTTCATCAGCGACGGGTAGGGCTGCTCGCTCCGGTTCCACAGCGGCTGCAGCGCCATCAGCCAGCCACCGTAGATGTTCTCCAACCAGTCGGCACCGCTGATCTGATTGACCTCTTCGCGCAGGCCGCTCATGTTGGCGTCGTAGTTGAGGTAGCTCGTATCACCCTGCTCAGCCAGCAGATCGTAGGCGACGTCTGAGCCCAGCGCGGCGGCGACGTCCAGCCCGGACGGCAATGCGCGCTCGCTGCCCGCGTCGCCGACGTTCGGGTAAATCAGCCGCTGCATGGCGTAGCCGTCAAAGGTGAAGCGCTGGCCGAACAGGCGGAAGCCGCGTGTGCTGTCGTCCAACTCCTCAGCCACAGTGCCGATCGGGCGGACGACGTTGTTGATCCGTGGGCCGGGCAGGGCCTGGACTTGGGCGCGGAAATCCGCCAGACGGCCCGCGTCGGCGAGCGCCTCGAGCGGCAGGTCGTCGCCGTAGATGGACTGCGCCAGCGGCAGATATTCCGCCGGGCCAAGATTGTCGGTCGGCCCGATCAAATAGGTCAGCGTATCCGAAACCGCCGCCCAATCCGCGACCGCGCCCGATTGTTCCATCGCACGCAGGGCCAGCAGGCTCGCCTGCAGCGATGCGTCGTCGCGGGCCAGGAACGTGATGCGCCCCAGCCACATCATGCCGCGGAAGTAGCGCTGCAACAGATCGCTGGACGTGTAGTTGCCGCGCGGCTTGTACTGGCTGAAATCTTCCTGGTAGCTGGGCAGGAACGACACATCGAGACGTCCCTCGGCGGCGGTGGCAGCGTCGATCAGACTGGCGGCATCCGCTTGCAGGGCAGGATCGACCGTGCTGGCGTAGGCATCGGCATCGAGCAATCCGAGTGCTACCGCATAGTAGAGTGCTGCCGCATGCGCGGGGGCCTCCAGCGCCGATCCCTGAGCGGCCTGGTACTGCGCGAAAGCCGACTGATAGCTTTCGAGAGCGACACTGTGTACGCGGGCGTAGAGTTCATCCGTCTCAAGGAAGTTGAGCAGGTTGTTGAAGGCGACGTACAACGCGTGCAGCAGCGAGTCGGTCGTCACCCAGTAGCCGTGGCCGCTGTAAATGTCCCAGGTGCCATCGTTGCGATACGGATCTTCAAACTGATCGATACCGCCGGGCACGACGACAAAGCCATTCTGCGCCAGCAGAGCGCGCTGTGCGTCGTCCAGGTTGGTGTCGTCCAGGAAGCGCACCTGTGATAAGTCGAACGGGCCGCTCGGCAGGCTGCCCATGTATGCGTCCGGCAGCTCGATAGTGAGCGGGTCCGGCGGCGGTTCACTGAACCACATCTCGCCAAAGGCCTGCCAGTCCCAATTGACGTAGCTGTTTTGGAAGGTGTCCGGATTTTCCACCGGCGTCACCGGCGGCAGGTCGACCTGCATCAGGGCGGTCGGCACGCTGAACAGCAGCATGACCAACAACAGGAGGCCAGGTAAGGTCTTGCGCATGGGATTCATCTCCAATCGCATGCAAGGGAAATCGCCCCCTATTGTAATGCTGAATTTCATAAAGCTGGGCTGCGCTCGGCTGACGCCCGCCCTACGCGGGGCAGACGCATGTGGGCGCAGCAGCACGGTGCATTAATCTCGAATGCGGCGGCTTCACGAATATCTTGACAAGCCTGAAAAGATCGCTTAAATTCTGCTAACTGTTAAATGTCAACATTTACATATATAGATACGAATAGAAGGTTTTGGTGATGATTTCTGCCCGTAAATGGCTTTTGGCACGCCCCTGTTTCCTGCCTGATTTCCGCACAAATCGCGAACCGCGCATTGGTTTGATCCTTTCCTGAGCGCCACTATGCTCCTATCAGATGTTGGCACGAGTTCAGGAAGCATGACCAATGAACAAGCGTGATGGCAGCACGAAATCGACTCGGCGAGCGGCCAGCAACGGGGCCGACAGGTTCCCCGTGATGGAGAGCCTGAGCTACGCCGAAGATGCGGAGGTCGTCCCAACACTCAAGATGTCGCTGGCAGACCGGGTGGCCGACTACCTGCGCGAAGCCATCTTCATGGGCAAGATCGCGCCGGGCGAGCAGCTGCGCGAAGTCCCGCTGTCCAAGATGCTCGGCATCAGCCGCGGCCCCATCCGTGAAGCGCTGCAAAAGCTGGAACGCGAAGGTCTTGTCACCATCCCGCGCAACGGGCGCACGATCGTCGCACGCCTGACGCGCGAGGATTTCGACGAGGTCTACAGCCTGCGCGTCGGGCTGGAGCGCGTCGCCATGCAGTACGCCATCCGCAACGGCACGCCCGCCGATCTGGACGAGATGCAGAGGCTGGTCGACGTCATGATCGAGCGCGTCAACGAGGGCATCTCCGAAAAAGACGCCGCCGATCTCGATCTGCAATTTCACGACGTGCTCTACCAGGCGAGCCATCACAAGCGCCTGCAATCGGTCTGGTCGGACTTGCGGCCGCAGATCTACATCTTCCTGCTCAGTCGCAACGTCGCCGATTCCGACTTCCGCATTCAGCTGGATCGTCACCAGGAGATCGTCAACGTCATTCGCGAGAAGAACGTCGAGCGGGCGCTGGCGGTGATCGAAACGCATCTCCAGGTCGCCTATACCCGCATCATCAAAACGTATGAATTTGATACACCCTAGGCCATCGTATGCAGACTAGAGCCGTGAGCATCCGCATATCCCCGTCAGAACTCGAAGCGTTTGCCGCACAAACGATGCGGAGCGTCGGCATTCGCGACGAGGATGCACGGCTCGCGGCGCAGATCCTGGTCACGACCGATAGCTGGGGGGTGCACACGCATGGCACGCGCCAACTGCGACCGCTGTTGCGCAACTTCCCGGTCGAGCGCCTGCGGGCGGATGCCGTGGCCGAAGTCGTGCGCGAAGGCGGCGCCTGGGCGCTGATCGACGGGCATCATGGGCTGCCATTCGTGGCGGCGGTGCGGGCGATGGACATGGCAATCGCCAGGGCAAAGGCGGTCGGTGTCGGTTACGTCAGCGTCATGAATACCAGCCACTTCGGGGCCGCCGGTTACTATGCGACGCGGGCGGCGTTGGCCGGCATGATCGGCGTCGCCATCTGCAACACCGATCCGCAGATGGCGATCCCAGGCGCGCGCGGCAAGGTGCTCGGCACCAACCCGATCGCCTACGCGATTCCCCACGGTGACCGGCCGATCTTCTTCGACATTGCGACCAGCGCGGTGGCGGCCAACAAGGTCATCCGGGCCAAGAACCTGGGCCAGCCGATCCCTGAAGGCTGGCTGGTCGACGGCGACGGTAATCCGACGACCGACCCCAGCAGCTTCCCGGAGACGGGCGCCCTGCTGCCGATGGCGCTGCACAAGGGCTACGGCTTCGCGCTGCTCGTCGAGACGCTGGCGGGCGTCATGACCGGCGCGGCGATGGCGCGCCAGCAGCCGAGCTGGGTCGTCGGTGTGCCGGGCAATCCGCCGGGCTACGCCAACCAGGGCCAGGTCTTCATCGCCATCGACGCGAGCATGATGCTGTCGCCGTCCGAATTCGACGAGCGCGTCGACTGGCTGGCGGACTACATCCACGAGGTGCCGAAAGCGGCGGGTTCCGAGCGCACCTTCCTCCCTGGCGAGATGGAGTGGGATCGGCGCGAGCGTGCGCTTCGAGACGGCATTGAACTGCCGCCGGATGTGGTCGAGAGCTTGTTCGGGCTGGCGGAAGATGTGGGAATTTCATTTCCCTTTGCGGCAAATAGTGAATAGTGAAGGCGGGTAGGCAGTCGTGACACATCCTTTATTTGATTTGAGCGGGCGTGTGGCGCTGGTGACGGGCGTCGCGCAGGGTATGGGGCGGTCGATGGCGATCGGTTTCGCCGAGGCGGGCGCCGATCTCGTCATCTGCGACCTCAACGAGGCTGGGGCGCAGGCAACGGCGGAGCACATTCGCGGCCTCGGCCGGCGCGTGATCGCGACCAGCACGGACATCACCGATATCGATCAAGTCCGCGCGTTGTTCGCCACGCTGGACAGCGAGTTCGGCAAGATCGATGTCCTGGCCAACGTCACCGGCCCGTCGACGCTGGCGCGCCCGGAAGATCTGAAGCTGGAAGACCTCGAACGCGTCGTCCACGGCCTCTTGATCGCCCGCTTCTACGCCTGCCAGGAAGGCGGCAGACGTATGCTGGCGGCGGGCAAGGGCAGCATCATCAACCTCGGCTCCGTCGGCGGCGTGACGGCGCTCGGACGCGGCAACATCGCCTACAGCGCGGCGATGGGCGGTGTCATCCAGATGACGCGCGAACTGAGCACCGAGTGGGCCAGCCGCAACGTTCGCGTCAACGCCATTCTTCCGGCGCAGGTCGTCAACCCCGGGCTGGAAGCGCGCATGCGTGACGATCCGACTCTGGAGGCGATGTTCCTTCGCGGCATCCCGATCGGGCGGATGGGACGTCCCGACGACATCAAGGGACTGGCGATCTTTCTGGCATCGGATGCATCGGCCTGGGTCACGGGCGCGATCATCCCGATGGATGGCGGCAATCTGGCGCAGAACGCAGGCGGAACACCGGGCAAAGCTGAAGGTTAAAAGGTCATGCCAAAGTATAAAGTCATCATCACGGATTTTGGCTCTCCCGAAAATGAACTTGAGGCGGAAGAGTTCCGCCGCTCCGGGCTGGACGTGGATCTTGTGCGGCTCAATGCCAAGACGGCTGACGAACTGCTGCCGCACGTCCTCGACGCGGACGGGCTGATCGTGCAGTGGGCGAACGTCAATGCCGACGTGCTGCGTTCGCTCGAACACTGCAAGGTCATCTCGCGCTACGGCATTGGCGTCGACATGATCGACCTGGCCGTCGCAGGTGAGTGCGGCATCCCGGTCTGCAACACGCCGGACTACTGCATCGACGAGGTCAGCACGCACACGCTGAGCTTCATCCTGATGCTCAACCGCCAGATCCTGCCCCAGCATCGCTACGTGCAGGCGGGCAAGTGGGGTTCGCCGCGTCCAACGCCGCCCTCGCGCCTGGCCGGTCAGGCGGTCGGCGTGGTCGGCATGGGCAACATCGGGCGCGTCGTCGTGCGCAAGCTGCTCACGTTCGGCGTGACCGTGCTCGTCTTCGACCCCTACATCACGGCTGAGCAGGCTGCGGCCGCGGGCGTGGAGAAGGTCGAGCTTGACGAACTGCTGCGCCGTGCGGATTACGTCAGCCTGCACTGCCCGCTGACCGATGAGACGCGCCACCTGATCGGCGCCGCCGAGTTCAAGGCGATGAAGCCGACCGCCTATCTGATCAACATGGCGCGCGGCCCGGTCGTCGATCAACCGGCGCTGTACGAGGCGCTCGTCAACAAGGAGATCGCCGGGGCGGCGCTGGATGTGCTGGAGAAGGAGCCGCCGTCGCCGGATGACCCGCTGCTGGCGCTCGAAAATGTCATCATCACGCCGCATCTGTCGAGCTGGTCGGCGGAGTCGTTCGTCCAGCTTCGGCGCGAGGTCGTGCAGAACGTCGTCACCGTCCTGCGCGGTGAGCGGCCTCGTTCGATTGTTAACCGGCTTTATCTGCCGCATCAAAATGGAGCCGAGTCATGAGCGAGCAACGCTTTCTCGTCACCGGTGCGCTCGGCTGCATCGGCGCGTGGGTGGTCAAGCGGTTGGTCGACGAAGCGACGCCCGTCTGGACCTACGACCTGGGCACCAGCAACCACCGACTGCGCCTGATCATGGACGATGAGGCGATGGCGCAGGTGAACTTCGTCCAGGGTGACATCACGGATTTCGACGCCTTCGACCGCGTCGTCGCCGACAACGGTATCACGCACATCGTCCATCTGGCGGCGTTCCAGGTGCCGTTCGTGCGCGCGGAGCCGGTGCTCGGCGCCAGGGTCAATCTGGTCGGCATGTCGGTCGTGCTTGAATCGGCGCGGCGCCATCTCGACCAACTGCGCGGGCTCGCCTACGCCAGCTCGATCGCGGTCTACGACCATGCGGGCGCGGCCTTCTTCCCGGCGACGCTCTACGGCGTGCACAAGATCGCCAACGAGGGCATGGCGCGCATCTATTCGCAGGATTACGGCCTGCACAGCATCGGCCTGCGCCCGCACACGGTCTACGGGCCGGGGCGCGACCAGGGCATGACGTCGTCGCCGACCAAGGCGATGCTGGCTGCCGCCGCCGGGCTTCCTTATCACATCACGTTTGGCGGCACAATCGTGCTCCAGCACGTCGACGACATGGCGAAAGTCTTCATCGATGCGGCGCGCTCCCGGCCGGGCGATGCGTCGGTTTACGACGTGGGCGGCAGCGTCGCCAGCGTCGAAGCGATTATGGATGCGATCCTGCAGGCGGCACCGGACATGGCGAGCAGGCTGGATCACGACCCGACGCCGCTGCCCGTCAGCACGACGGCGCATGCGGAAGCGATCGAGGCGGTGATCAAGACGCAGTGGCGCCCGCTGGCGGACGGCGTGCGCGACACAGTCGAACAGTTCCGGGCCGCCATTGCCGCCGGGCGCATCGACGTCGAACGGGCCATGGCCTAGAGGGGGATGAGGTGGCACTGATCGGGATCGACCTGGGTACGTCGTATATCAAGGCGGGGGTTCTGGAGCTGGACACCCTGCAGATTACGCACGTCCAGCGACAGTCTTTCCCAGGTGCATTGCCGGGGTCTGCGCCGCTGCGCCAGGAATACGATCCGAATCAGGTCATGGACGCCGTGCGCGCTGTCCTCGCCGCCGTACTGCCTTTCGCCGGCGATCTTCAGGGCATCGTCATGTGCACTCAGATGCACGGTGTGGTCATGACGACCGACGACGGCGAGCCGCGCTCGGCGCTGACGACCTGGCAGGATCAGCGCGTGCTGGAGCCGCACCCATCCGGCGCGGGCAGCTACTTCGACCAGATGAAGGCGCGCCTGAGCGTGGACGACATCCGCGCGCTCGGCAACGAGCTGCGTCCTGGGCTGCCGGTCGGTCTGTTCTTCTGGCTGGCGGAGCAGGGACGGCTGCCCGACGAGACGATAACGCCCGCCTCGCTGGCGGATTTCGTCGTCGCCAATCTGTGCGGCGCGCGGCCACAGACGGACGTCACCAACGCGATGGCACACGGCCTGCTCGATGTCGAGACGCTGCGCTGGCACGAGGGCGCCATCGACGCGCTGGGCCTGCGCAAGCTGCGGCTGCCGGAGATCGTCCCGCACGGCGCCGTCACCGGCTGGCTGGAGATCGACGGGCGCCGTGTGCCCTGCTACACGCCGGTCGGCGACTACCAGTGCGCGATCCTGGGCGCGCTGCTGCAGCAGGACGAGCTATCGCTCAACATCTCGACCGGGTCGCAGGTCAGCCTGCTGCGCGATGCTGCGCAGTTCGGCGCTTACCAGACGCGCCCCTTCTTCGGCGGTCGCTATGCCATCACCGTCACCCACATCCCGGCGGGGCGTGCACTCAACGTGCTCGTCCGCCTGCTGAGCGAGCTGGCGACAGCGCAGGGCATCACGCTCGACGATCCGTGGGCGTACATCACCGAGGCGGCGCAGGCCGCGCCCACGCCGAAGATGCGCGCCAGCCTGTCGTTTTTCAGCAGCGCGATCGGTGCTGAAGGCGAATTCACGCACCTGGTTGAAGACGAAATGACCGTCGGCCATCTGTTCCGCGCGGCATTCGAAAGCATGGCGGATAACTATTACGCGTTCGCCCGCCAGCTTTCGCCGGAGCAGTCCTGGCGCAGGCTCGTTTTTTCAGGCGGCCTGGTGCAGAAGATCGAACTCCTGCGCCAGTTGATCTGCGACCGGTTCCAACGCGATCACCGGCTGGCCCCAACGCAAGAAGACACCCTGCTGGGTTTGATGGTGCTGGGGTCGGCGTTTTCCGGACACACAACCTCTATCGACCACGCGGCAACCTATGTGTCCCATGTTTATGCGCTGGGAGCGACAGTCACATGAATGTCGTGCTTCACCAGTTGTTTGCGCGAAGGAGGTGAGTATTCAGAAGCAAAGGGATGCATGAGCAACTTAATCGTTTGCCAACCACAAGTCTTTAGCGAATAGAGAGAGAAGGATATTGAGATGAGCAAGTCAACCAAATCATCCAAAAACCAAAAAGGCGGAATGAGTCGTCGTGACTTTTTGAAGCTCGGCGCCACGGGCGCTGCTGCGGCTGTCGCCCCACGGATTGATTTCCCGGCCTTCATTCGCCAGTCGCCGATGGATTTGAACCTGCTGACTTGGTTCTGGACGGAACCGGGTCGCGGCGACGCCTGGCGCGCCATGATCGCCAAGTTCCATGAGGAACAGTCGGACATCCGCATCAACGAGGCGGGCTACGGCGAGAACGACTACTTCCAGCAGATCCTGATCCAGGCGCGCTCCGGGCGCATCGACGGCGATCTGTTCACGGAAACGCCGGATGGCTTCCTGCGTCTGGCCGCCGCCGGGCACACCGCGTCGGTGGAAGATGTGATCGAGCGCGCAGGCGTGACGCCCGTCCCGGCGCAGGACATGCTGCGCATCGACGGCGACCTGCATGGTCTCGACATCGTGACGGTGCGCTTCGGCCTCGTCTACAACAGCGCGCTGTTCGACACCGCCGGTGTCAGCGAGCCGACCGACCTCGACAACTGGGTCGAGATCGCCACGACGCTGACCGAGCGCCCGAACCAGTTCGGCATTTACTCGCCGCATCTGGCGTCGGAACCGTTCACCGTCTGGTTCATCCTCCAGCAGTGGGCCGTTCTGTACGATGGCATCTGGGCCGAAGGTCAGAATCCGCTGCTCAATTCGGAGCCGGTCATCAACGGTCTCAAGCTGTTCAAGACGATGTACGACAACGCCATGCCGCAGGGCACCGACGTCGGCACGGCGAACCAGTTGTTCGCCTCCTCGAAGATCGCCCAGAACATGGTCGTGTCCGCCGCGGTCAACCAGTGGAAGACCAACACCGAAGACCCGGAACTCTACAACAACTTGCGCAGCGCGGCGCCGTTCTGGCCCGGCAACAAGGGCATCACGCGCATTCACCCGATCTGCGTCAATGCCAACACCGAGCCGGAAAAGCAGGAAGCGGCCAAGGAATTCCTGTCCTGGCTGTACAAGCTGGAGAACTACCAGGAACTGCTCGAGCGCTGCCTGGACGTGATCCCGGCCATCGAGGGCGGCATCCGTCCCGAATACCGCGAGACGCTGACCTGGGCCGATGGCTACGACGCCACGGAAGCAATTACGGTGCCGGAAGTGCTGGGCGATTTCGTCCTCTTCAATGACGAGCTGGGCCAGGTGGTCACGCCGTACTTCGAAGAGATCCTGGCGGGCGCCAGCACGGTCGAAGACGCCATGGAACGCGCTCAGGTGGACGCCGTAGCGCTGGCCGAACGTGTCTTTTCAGCCTAATTCCAATCTATAGCCTCTCCCCAATTCCTTCCTCTGGTTCGCGGAGAGAAGTCTTCAGAGCAATCTGGGGGCTTCTCCCCTCGCCGGTCGAGGCGGAAGCGGGGAGAGGGCGACTTCGATCAAAAGCATTCTTACGAGGAACTCGCTATGGCTGTCCAAGCGACTGTCTCCGCTTCCAACGCTGTGGTCAACCACAAGCGCCGCGATTATCTGCCGTACATGCTCGTGCTGCCGATCATCGTCTATGAGGCAATCTTCATTCTGATCCCGATCCTTCAGCAGGTCGTCTCCAGTTTCACGAGCGACGTCATCGGCATCGGGACGGTGCGCTGGGTCGGCCTGGATAACTACAACCGACTGTTTGCCGACCGTAATTTCTGGAACTCGTTACGGGTGACGCTGGCTTTCATGGGGGGGACGGTCATCCTGTCCGTCGGCATCGGCTTGTTGGCGGCACTGCTGCTCAATCAGAACTTTCGCGGGCGGTCGGTCGCTCGCGGCATCATGACCATGCCCTGGGCGATTCCCGATCTGCCCGCGATCATGGTCTTCTTCTGGATACTCAACCCGAACTTCGGCGTCATCAACCTGTTCGTGCGCTGGATATTGCCGATCGACCAGACTCCGCGCTGGCTGCTCGACATCAATCTGGCGCTGCCATTGGTGATCGCCATCGCTGCGTGGAAAGCCTTCCCCTTTTACGGACTGGTGACGCTCTCGGTGCTGCAATCGATCCCGCACGATCTGTACGAGGCGGCCAAGGTCGACGGCGCGACGCCGCTGCAATCCTTCCGCTACGTCACGCTGCCGGAGCTGATCCCGACGCTGATGCTGATGGGCATCCTGGCCTGCATCTTCGCCTTCCGCCAGTTTGCGCTGATCTTCCTTTCGACGGGCGGCGGCCCTGCACGCACCACAGAGACTCTGGTCATCTCCGTCTACAAGGCGGCGTTCAACTCCTTTGACTTTTCCTACGGCGCGACCATCGGCGTGGCCGGGTTCGTCGTCGTATTCGCCATCACCGTCTTATTTGCATACCTCCAGAGACGTCAGGAGGCAGTGGCATCCTCGTGAGCACCATGCACAACACACTCGCTCATACCGAAAAGCGCGGTCTCGCCAGTCCTCATCACTGGACACGGCGCATTCCGCTCTACGTGCTTGTCATTCTGTTCTGCATCGTGACAGCGTTTCCGCTCTACTGGATGCTCGTCAGCGTCGTCCAGCCGATCAGCATGAGCTTGCAGTACCCGCCGCCGTTGTTCCCGCAGGCGTTCACGCTGCAGCCGTTCGTCGAGATCTTCACCGGGCAGGACACGGCGCAGCGCATCGACGTCTGGATCCTCAACTCGGCGGTCCTCGCCAGCATCACGACGCTGATCTGCTTGTTCCTGTCGGTTCTGGGGGCGTTCGCGCTCTCTGGGCGCCGCTGGCGCGGGCAGGCGGGCTTCGGCTTCATCCTGCTGATGACGCAGATGCTGCCGGAAGCGCTGATCGTGATCCCGCTCTACGCGACGATCGACCGCCTGCATATGAAAGACAGCCTGCTGACGCTGGCGCTGGTCGATACGGCCTTCGTGCTGCCGATCTGCATCTGGATTCTGAAGAACGTCTTCGACACGATCCCGAACGAGATCCGTGATGCGGCCCTGGTCGATGGCTGCACGCGCATGCGCATGCTGTGGCGCATCATGCTGCCAATCGCTGCGCCGGGCCTGGTCGCGGTTGGCGTCGTCGCCTTCTTCCACGCCTGGAACGAGTACATCTTTGCGGCCAGCCTGATCACCGACCGCAAGCTCTACACGGCCTCGGTCGGCCTGGGGTCGATGATCTCGATGATCGACACGCCGATTGACAAACTGATGGCGGGCGGCCTGCTGTTCTCCATCTTCCCGATCATCTTCTATCTGCTCGTGCAGCGCTACATCGTCGCCGGTTTGAGCGCTGGCGCGGTCAAGGGGTGAGCCATGAGCAACCAGGAACTTGAAAAGGCGCGCGCCGAGCTGCGCAGCGTCGGAGCGGACTTCGCGCTGCTCTCGTCGGGCGCCAACATCACCTACGTCAGCCATTACGAGGTGCCGACCGAGTTCGGCGCCCTGGCGACGCTCGCCTTCGTGCCGCCGCTGGTGCTGATCGGCGCTCGTGACCACACGGCAGTGCTGATCACACCGAACTCGTACGAGGCACCCGCCAGGGCGCAGGTGGACGGCTTCGAGGTCGTCGCCTACGAACCGGTCAACTGGTTCGACCCGGTCGATGGGCGCGCGAACTTCCTCAACCTGCTGCACGATACGCTTAAAGCGGCGGGCGTGAGCGGGGCGGTCAGGCTGGCGGTCGAGGAACAGACGCTGCCGTTTGCCGCGCTCCAGCGCATCACCGAGACGTCGCCGCAGGCACAGCTCGTCGACGCGACCGCGCCGCTGGCCGCTGCTCGGCTGGTCAAGACGGCGCGCGAGCTGGACAGGCTGCGTCATGCGGCGGACGTCAACAAGGCCGGGCACACCGAACTGCTGCGCCAGACGCGCGAGGCGGGCAAGAACGAGTTCGACATGTGGGCGGCGGTCATCAACGCCATGGAGAAGGCCGCCGGGCACCCGCTGATGGTGTTCGGCGAACTGGTGACGGGCACGCGCTGCAAGATGGTCGATTACCCCGGCGGGCCGAAGAACGTGATCACGCAGCCGGGCCACCTGGCGCTGATGGACATGAGTCCGCGCGTCGACGGCTACTGGTCGGACACGACCAACACAATGGTGATCGGCGGGGTCGAGCCGACGGCCAAGCAGACGCGCTACGGCGTGGCGGCGCGCGAGGCCTTCCACGCCGCGGCGGACATGCTGCGCCCTGGCAACCAGGCCAAAGACGCCTACTTCGCCGCCGAGGCGACCTTCGAGCGCCACGGACTCAAGATCGGGCACTACGCGGGCCATCAGATCGGCGTCACCGTCAACGAGGCGCCGCGCCTCGTGCCTTACGACGAGACGCCGATCCAGGCGGGGATGGTCTTCTCGATTGAGCCGGGCGCCTATGAAGGGCCGGATGGCGAGGTCGGCGCGCGGATGGAGAAGTCGGTCATCGTGCACGAGTCCGGACCTGAGATCATCTGCGACTTCGAGTGGGGCTTCTGATGAAAATCATCGACATCGAAACGGTCACCGTCAGCGCCGGGTGGAAGAACTGGCTTTTCATCCGGGTCATCACGGACACGGAGATCTACGGCATCGGCGAGGCGACCATCAACGGCTTCATCAAGACGACGGAAGCCTGCGTGCACGAACTCAAGCACTTCGCCATCGGGCGCGACCCGCGTGAAGTGACCGCCATCGCCCAGAAGATCATCAGCACGATTCAGGACGCGGGCCACATCCACCGGCTGGTGATGGCCGCGATCGAGGTTGCCTGCTGGGACATCCTCGGCAAGAGCCTGGGCGTGCCGATCTACCAACTGCTCGGCGGCAAAGTGCGCGACAGCATCGAGGCCTATGCCAACGGCTGGTATCGCGCCGAACGCACGCCGGAACACTTCGTGACGGCGGCGGAGATTGCCGTCGGCAAGGGCTTCAAGGCGCTCAAGATCGACCCGTTCGGCACCGCGCGCAACTTCATCGGCGAGCGCGATCTTCAGGACGCCTACGACATCCTGCACGCCATCCGCGAGCGCTTCGGCAGCGATCTCAAGATCATGATCGACGTGCACTGCCGCTTCACACCCGCCGAGGCGGTGCGCGTGGCGCGCTTCATGCAAGACCTGGATCTCTACTGGTGGGAGGAGCCGACCTCGGCGGAGCAGGAACGTCTCTCCAACGAAGTCGCGGTGCAAAGCCCGATCCGCGTGGCGACGGGCGAGCAGTTCGACAAGATCGGCACGTTCTACACGCTGTCGCTGGCGGGCGGAATCAGCATCTGGCAGCCGGAGCCGATGTCACTTGGCGGCATCCGCAACACGATCGCTGTCGCCCACATCGCCGAGGCCAACGGCGCCTGGATCGCCCCGCATCAGAGCGGCGGTCCGGTCGCGACGGCCGTCTGTTTGCAGTTGGCGGCCTGCGTCCCCAACTACCTGATCCAGGAGCACTTCGATCCGTTCAACGAACCGTGGACGTATGACCTGGTCACCTGGATGCCGACCATCGATCACGCCAACGGCCATCTTTCGCTGCCGGAAGCGCCAGGGCTGGGCATCGACCTCAACCTGGACGTGGCGGCAGCACATCCCTACGAGAGCAATGCTTATCTCAATATTTATGAGGAAGGCTGGGAGAGGCGCCTGGGGCAGCGCGCTGAAGACCAATTATGAAAATTACACGCCTGGAAACGATCTGGATTGACGATCAGCCGAACACGACCTGGCTCCGCATCCATACTGACGACGGCCTGATCGGCCTGGGCGAGACGTTCTACGTCCCGCGCGCCATTGCCGCCATGATCCACGATGTCTTCGCGCCGCTGCTGTTGGGGCGCAATCCGCTCGACATCGAAAATCACTGGGCCAACATGATGGGCACCGTCAACTTTTTCGGCTTTGCCGGGAGCGAGATGCGCGCCATCAGCGCTGTCGACGTGGCCCTGTGGGACATCCTCGGCCAATACACCGGCCAGCCGATCTACACGCTGCTTGGCGGGCGCAATCGTGACCGCATCGCCATCTACAACACCTGCGTCTCGCATGGCAAGCATCAGGACTATCACCGCTGGCGCGAGCTGGAACAGACGGGCGAGCTGGCGGCGGAACTGCTGGCATCCGGCATCAAAGCGATGAAGATCTGGCCCTTCGATCAATTTGGCGTCTCTCTCGGCGGCCCGGTCGGGCAGCGCGCGGGCGTCGAGGCGGTGGGCCCGGTGACGCACTACATCAGCCGCGAGCAGATCAAGAAGGGCGTCTCCTACGTCAAAGACATCCGGCGGTCGGTCGGCGACCAGATGGAGATCGCCATCGAAGGCCACGCGCACTGGAATCTGCCCGAAGCGACCAAGATCGCCCGCGCGCTGGAGCCATACGACATCTTCTGGCTCGAAGAGATCATGCCGCCGGATAACCCGGAGAGCTACGCGCGTCTGAAGCGTGACACGACGATCCCGCTCTGTGTCAGTGAGCGCTTGTTCACACGCTTCGGCTTCCGCGCGGTGGTCGAGCAGAATGCCGCCGACATCATCATGCCGGACATGGCCTGGACGGGCGGCATCAGCGAGACGCGCAAGATCTGCTCGCTGGCGGATACGTACTACCTGCCGATCACCAGCCACGACACGATCGGGCCGGTCGCGCTGTGGTCGGCGGCGCATCTGATGCTGCACATCCCGAACGCGCTGATCATGGAGACCGTGCGCGCGTATTACGACGGTTGGTACAGCGAGGTCATGACCGAACGCATCCCGATCAGCGATGGCATGTTGTCGCTGCCGGAACACCCAGGGCTGGGTACGGCGCTGCGTGAAGAGGTGCTCTCGCGCCCGGACGCCCACGTCGAAGTCTCAGACGTCAGCCAGCCGCGCGCGGCGTCGAAAGGCTGAGGGCGACGATGCAGACCTTCCGGCTCGCCATCACCGGCGATTATCTTGACGCGCAGGGCAACAGCGCCTATGGCGACATCGGCTTCTCGGCCATCGAGACGTGCTCGTTCATCGACCATCATTACATCGCCGATCACATCCCGAACCCGTCCGATCCGGCCTATTGGGATCGTCTCTACTCGATGGAAGTCAAGCCCGCTCATCTGCGCGACGCCGACGGGCTGGTCGTGCTGCGCCCGTACATCCGCGCCAGCGCCTTCGCCGAGGGCGTGCCCGATCTCACCGTGATCGGTCGCGCGGGCGCGGGCTACGACAAGATCGACGTCCAGGCCTGCACCGATCACGACGTGCTGCTCTTCAACCTGCCGAACATCCTCAATCACTCGACGGCCTCGACCGCGTTGATGTTCATCCTGGCGCTGGCGAAGAAGCTCAGGGCGTCCGACCGCATCACGCGCGAGGGCCGCTGGGACTTGCAGCCGCAGGTGATCGGCATGGAGATCGAGGGCAAGACGCTCGGCATCATCGGTCTGGGCGCCAGCGGTCGCGAACTGGCGCGGCTGATCGCCCCCTTCGGGATGCGCATCCTGGCCTATTCGCCGCATGCCGATCCGGCGCAGGCGGCGGCGCTCGGCGTCACGCTGACGTCGCTGGAGACGGTCATGCGCGAGGCGGACATCGTCAGCATCCACTCGAACCTGACGCCGGAGAAAGTTCACATGATCCGCGCGGAACATCTCGCGCTGATGAAGCCGAGCGCCTATCTCGTCAACATCGCGCGCGGCGCGCTGGTCGATCAGGCGGCGCTGGTCGAGGCATTGCGCGAACGGCGCATCGCCGGGGCCGGGCTGGACGTCTACGAGGTCGAGCCGCTGCCCGCCGACGACCCGCTGATCCAACTGGACAATGTGCTGCTGACGCCGCACTTCGCCCCCGCGACCGCCGACGTGTGGAAGGCGGGCGGCGAGCAGGTTTCGCGCGGCATCTTGCAGGCGGCGCGCGGCCAGGTGCCGGATAACGCGATCAACCGCGAAGTGCTGGATCGACCGGCGTTCAAGGCGAAGTTAGAACGTTTTGTGGAGAACCGAGAGCAATGAACTTAACACAGGCGGAACATCTCGCCCTCTACCGGCAGATGCTGGAAATCCGACGCACGGAAGAGCAGCTAGCCAAGGCGCATCAGGCCGGGCTGATCCCCGGCGCGTGCCACACCTACATCGGGCAGGAGGCGATCGCGACCGGCGTCTGCGCGAACCTGACGGCGCAGGATGCGGTCTTCAGCACGCATCGCGGGCATGGGCACGCGCTGGCGAAAGGCGTCCCCCCGCGCCAGGTGATGGCGGAGCTGTTCGGGCGCGTGACGGGCTGCTCGCGCGGGCGCGGCGGCAGTATGCACCTGTTCTCGCCGGAAGTCGGCATGATGGGCACCAGCGGCATCGTCGGTCCGTGCATCCTCCAGGCGACGGGCGCCGGTTACAGTTCGCGCCTGATGAACACCGGCGCGGTCGGCGTGGCTTTCTTCGGCGATGGCGCCAGCAGCAACGGCGCTTTCCACGAAGGTCTCAACCTGGCCGCGATCTGGGACTTGCCCGTCATCTTCGTCTTCGAAAACAACATGTATGCGACCGAAGTGGCCTTTTCCTACGCGACACGCAACACGGACATGGCCGAACGCGCCCGCACCTATGGCATCAACGCTTACTCGGTCGACGGCAACGACGTGCTGGCGGTTCATCAAGCGGCCCACGAGGGCGTGCAGCGGGCGCGCGCAGGCCAGGGGCCGACGCTGCTCGACTGCAAGACCTATCGTACCCGCGCCCATTCGGAAGGCATGCCCAGCCTGGGCACCTACCGCACGCAGGAAGAGCTTGATGCCTGGAAAGCGCGCGATCCAATCACGACCTATCGTGCCCTGCTCGTGAGCGAAGGCATCGCAGCCGAGAGCGATTTCGACGCGATCGATGCCGAGGTGGGGGCGTTGATCGACGAGAGCTTCGAGTTCGCCAAGAACAGCCCGTATCCCGACCCGGCGACCGTCGCCGAGCATATCTTTAGCAGCTAAGCAGAGTCGATAAGGGTGCTCAGTGCTCGGTACTCGGTGCTCAGTTAGGAGAGTTCACTGTGCGCGGACGGGTGATGAGTGATGAGGGATAGGGTGCTCGGTACTCGTGGACAAAACAAGTGGGATTGACATGATCTTCGCCTGTAGTTGTTCACCTTGCTGTGAAATCTCGGACGAGGCCCCTAAAGGGACTTCCTTCGGTCGCACGCCTCGTCCCTACGGATCGACTGCATTCTGTAGGGACGACCCCTGGGTCGTCCGCCGGTTTCACAACCGCCTTCACCCTGTGGCGATTGAGGCGAGCGTCAAGCTAGGATTGGCTATGTACTTCGAGGGTAATAATGCGTGAACTGACCTTTACCGCGGCCGCGCGTGAGGCGCTGGCCGAAGAGATGGCGCGCGATCCGTCGATCTTCGTCGTCGGCGAGGGCGTCGGCGAGCGAGGCGGCAACTTCAACACGACTACCGGGCTTTACGAGCTGTACGGGCCGATGCGCCTGCGCGACACGCCGATTGTCGAGCGCGGCTTCATCGGCATGTGCACCGGCGCGGCCATGACCGGCACCCGCCCGGTGGTCGACTTCATGTTCGTCGATTTCATCCTCGACGCGATGGGCGAGTTGATCAACCAGGTCGCCAAGATCCAGTACATGAGCAGTGGGCGGCTCAAGATGCCGCTCGTGCTGCGCGGCAGCATCGGCATCAGCGGCGCCTCCGCCACCCATCACTCCGGCTCGTATTTCCCGATGTTCGTCAACATCCCCGGCTTCCGCGTCGTCGTGCCGACCAATGCCTACGATGCCAAGGGGCTGTTCAAGACGGCGCTGCGCGGCGATGATCCGGTCATCTTCCTCGAACACAAGGCCCTGCTCAACGCCAAGGCGCAGGTGCCGGAAGAAGAGTACTTCATCCCGTTCGGGCAGGCGGCCATCGCCCGCGAGGGGACAATGGCGACGGTGGTCGCGGTCGGCTCGATGGTGCGCCGCGTGCTCGAAGCGTGTGACGCGCTGGCAAGCGAGGGCATCTCGATTGAGGTGATCGACCCGCGCACGCTGGCGCCGCTCGACATCCCGACCATCCTGCAATCGGTGCATAAGACCGGCAGGCTGCTGATTGTGGATGAGACGTTCGCACCGTGCGGGATCGGCGCGGAAATCGCGGCGCAGGTGACCGCGCAGGGCTTTGACGACCTCGACGCGCCGATCCAGCGGCTGAACGGCGTCTACACACCGACGCCCTATAGCCCACCGCTGGAAGCCGCCGTCGTTCCGAATACGACGCAGATCTTGCAGGCGATCCGCGATCTGCTGGCAGAGTGAGGGGAAACGATGGCGGTCGAAATTGTGATGCCGCGTCTCGGCTGGACGATGGAAGAAGGCACGCTGGTCGAGTGGATCAAGCATGACGGCGACCTGGTCGCGCCGGGCGACATCCTGTTCACGGTCGAGAGCGATAAGGCGCTCAACGAGGTCGAAGCGTTCGACGCGGGCATCTTCCGCATCCCGCCGGACAGCGACGTGGTCGGGAAACTCGTGCCCGTCGGCACACTGCTGGCTTATATCGTGCAGCCAGGGGAGGAGCCGCCGTTCGCGAGCGGCGCGACATCGTCGCAGCCTGCCGCATCCACAAGCGCGCCTGCTGAGCCTGTGCCGCTTGTCTCCGCGCCGGTGAGCGCACCCGCGACGAATGGCGATCATGCCAATGGCCTGCCGGCGATCAGCCCGCGCGCCAAGCGGGTCGCCGGGGAGTTGGGCGTCGAATGGACGGCGCTCCAGGGCAGCGGGCGCACGGGCCGGATCGTCGAGCGCGACGTGCGCGCGGCAGCGCAGAATCGCCCGGCGGCGGCGCGTGTCTCCCCGGTCGCTCGCCGTGCCGCGGGCGAACTGGGTGTGGATGTCGATGCGCTCGCCGCGCAGCTGCCTGGGCAGCGGATCACGCGCGAGGCGGTCGAACGGGCGGCAGCCCAGCCATCTCCCGCACCGACCACCGCGGACGAAACGCGGGCGCCGATCCCGCGCCTGCGCCAGGTGATCGCCGAACGCATGGCGGCCAGCTCGCACACGACCGCGCCCGTCACGTTGACGACCGAAGTCGACGCAACCGAGCTGGTCAAAGTGCGGGCGAGCCTGAAGGCAGCCGGCCAGACCGATGCGCGCCCGGTGCCGACCTACAACGATCTGCTGGCCAAGCTGGTCGCCGAGACGCTGGCGGCGCACCCGCAGCTCAACGCTCGGCTGGATGGCGACAGCATCGTCACCTCGCGCGCGGTGCACATGGGGCTGGCGGTCGATACCGATCGCGGCCTGTTCGTGCCGGTCATCCGCGAGGCGCAGGCGAAGACGATCCGCCAGATCGCAGCCGAGTCCGCGGCGCTGATCGCGCAGGTGCGCGACGGCAGCATCCGCCTGGAAGCGTTGAGCGGCGGCACCTTCACCATCACCAACCTGGGGCCATACGAGATCGACGCCTTCACGCCGATCATCAACCTGCCGCAGTGCGCCATTCTCGGCGTCGGGCGCATCGTCGCCAAGCAGGTCGTGCTCGATGCCGAGGCCGAGCGCGTGGCGATCCGGCACATGATGTTCCTCAGCCTGACGTTCGATCACCGGTTGGTCGATGGCGCCCCGGCAGCGCGTTTCTTGCAGCAGATCAAGCGTTATATTGAACAGCCATATCTCTGGCTCGTGAATTAAACATAGGAGTTCCATTGTGAAGCTGATTTCGTTCATCCACCAGAATAGTGCCCGCATCGGAGCGCTCGTCACCCAGGATGGGCAGCAACGTGTGGTGGATTTCAGCCTGGCTGCCCCGTCGCTGCCCGGTGACATGATCGGGCTGCTGCAAGGCGGCGAGAGCGCATTGGCCGCCGCGCGCCAGGCCGTCGCATCGGCGACGAGCACGCTCGCGCTGGAGGATGTGCGCCTGCTCGCGCCGATCCCGCGCCCCGGCAAGATCATCTGCATCGGCCTGAACTATCGCGATCACGCCGCCGAAACCGGCCAGCCGCTGCCGGAATACCCGATCGTCTTCTCCAAGTACGCCAACACCGTGATCGCGGATGGCGACGAGATCGTGCTGCCGCGCGTGACCGATCAGGTGGATTACGAGGCGGAGCTGGGCTTCGTCATCGGCAAGACGGCGCGTTACGTGACCGCAGCGGATGCGCTGGCCTACGTCGCAGGCTACCTGCCGATTAACGACGTCAGCGCGCGCGATTATCAGACGCGCATCAGCCAGTGGACGATGGGCAAGACCTTCGACACGTTCGCACCGATGGGCCCCGCGCTGGTGACCAGCGACGAGGCCGGTGACGCGGGCAAGCTGGACATCCGGCTGACCATCAACGGCGTGGTGTTGCAAGACTCGAACACGCGCGAGTTGATCTTCGGCATCCCAGAGCTGGTCGAGGCGCTGAGCGAGGTCATGACGCTGGAACCCGGCGACATCGTCTCGACCGGGACGCCGCCCGGCGTCGGCATGGCGCGCAAGCCGCAGCGCTACATGCGCCCAGGCGACGTCGTCAGCATTACGATCCAGGGACTGGGTACGCTGACGAACCCGGTCGTCGCCGAGTAGTCGTCGAGCGCGGGCGCGCATCTGCCCGACAGTGTCCATCAGTCATGTTTTGCGTGGGCGGTGTGAACTGCCCACGTCGTCTTTCTGCGCTGAATCCTCCCCGCGGGCACAGCCGCGCTCGCATCTGATTCAATCTGAGTTGCCACAGCCTTCTCTCATCACTTCCCCTCAAGTTCAACCTTCTTTGCGACATTCGCGCCTGTGCTGCGGTATAGAAAGCAGCGACGGCATCAGTCGATAAGGTTCCTAGCATGTGGCTCGCATACGGCATCAATCCGCGTAAGATCGGCCTGATTCTGGGTCTCATAGCCCTCTATCTTGCCCTACAAAGTTTCGTGGCTGAATATGTCATCAACGCTGTTCCCTCCAGTGCGACGAATTGGCAGGTTCTGCTGACCATCGACGTATTCAGCGTCAAAACGGAAGCCACCATCCCCACCTGGTACTCGGCGCTCCTGCTGTTCGGTGCTTCGGCACTGTTCGTGCTGATCGCAACCAGCGAACGCGCCAAGGAGGATCGTTACAGCTACCACTGGTTCGGGTTGGCAGCCATCTTCCTCTATCTGTCGATAGATGAAGGGGCAGCCATCCACGCGATTGTGGCGGATATGATCCAGCAAACGCCGAGCGTCACAGGTTACGGCTGGCAAATCGTCGTAGCACCGCTCGTGCTGATCTTTGCTCTCCTCTATCTGCGTTTCTTGCTCCATCTGCCGTCGCGAACGCGCAATCTCCTGATCCTGGCAGGAGTCCTTTACATCGGCGGAGCGCTGGTGGTGGACGTGGTGAGCGCCAATCAGGGGGTTGTGGATGGTGGCGTCACACTCGCCTCTCTGGTGATTGGCACGGTCGAGGAACTGTGCAAGATGTTGGGCCTGGTGGTGCTCATCTACGCCCTGCTCGCGTACATTGTCGATCAGGATTACGTCTACGAGTTCCACCCGCCGCTCAGCCGTTACGCGAGCGACCCCTATGAGGCAGCGGATTCTACGCCATTAGCGAACGGCACGCACACACCGTTAGTAGATCTTCAGAACGCCATCCGCGACATTCCGGCACGCGGTCTGGTGGTCGTGGTGGGCGCGCTGCTGATCGGGTTGAACCTGTTCTTGCTGTCGTGGGCCACGGTCGAAGCATCGGTTCCCGCGGGCGCCGGTCACAATCCCGATGTCTCCGTAGAGACCATCATCGATCAGGCGATCGGCGGGGATGTGCAGGTCACGCGGACAATTGGGCGCTTCGGAGTGGACAATCCCAAGTCGAGCGAGGTGGCGGGGGCGCTGCTGAGCATCTATCACGACGTGATGGTGGTCAACGCCGCGTCGATGGACTCCAGCATTATGCTGGCGGCGGATGCGCTGCCGTTCGACCGCAACAGCCTTGCGGACACGCTGAGCGCGCGTGGAGTGACGGAGTTCATCATCTTTGATACGCCCGCTGTGAGAGCCCTGGTCGACGAGTCGAGCCAGTAGCTCAGGGTGTGCACTGTCAGGTCGGGAGCGGATTCCTAGCGCGACAGGATGCAAATCGTCAGGCGGCCCGGCGTCGCTGGTGCGCAGGTGCGTCGCTGTCCGTCGGCTGCGCTGACGATGTCGAAGCTCGCCGACCAGAAGATCTGGCCCGGATCGATGTTCGCCTGTCCCACTAAGTCGCAGGCCTGCGGCAGGTTAGGTTGTTCGGGGCTGACGTTGTTCGTGAAGAGCAAACACTGGTTCGGCGCGAGTAAGCTCACGTCTGCCACGGGATTGATGCGAGTGACGAGGTTCGGGTCAGTCAAGTTGATCTGCGCCTCCGGGACGGCGAGGTTGGGATTCAGGTTGATGACCGGTGTCGCGTCGAGTGGCATCCATCTGTCGGTCGATTGATTGAGGATGATCAGGCGGTCTGGCGTGTAGGCGAAGTAGAGGTAGGGCGTGACCTCCGCCGGGCTGCCCGATGGCAGGTACGTCTCGCAGCGCATCGGCAGCGCGCCCGCGGGTGCGGCGGGGCAGGTGGCGTATTGCAGGCCGTTGTAGACGATGTTGAAGCTGACCACGCCGTTCAATCCCGTCCAGAAATGCTCCGACGTGTTGTTGACGTTCGTCAACCAGCGGTTGATCCTGGCACAGCCCTCGACGTCCTTTGGTGACGAGCGCAGCACCGACCAGAGCTGCGCACAGCCGCCCGCCTGCAGGGCGCCCATCCAGCGCGTGGCGGCGAAGCTGGCGGGGGCAGCGCCTTCGACCATGTTGAAGGTCAGTCCATTGAGATCGAGTGGTGCACCGGTGTTGTTGATCAGGGTGATGTCATTATCATCGTACATCAGAGCGACGTTGGGCGAGCGCAGCACCGTCACGTCGACGGGTGTGCCGGGTGCCACCGGTTGGCCGGGAATCGGTGCCTGCGATCCGACGGTGTTCTGCGGCAAGCCGGACTCCGCCGTCCAGCCGATGTTGTTCTGGGCCCCCAGCGCCAGGCCGACACGGTTGAGGACAGCGGCAGTCTGCGGCACGTTCATGCCAACGATGCTGGGCACGGCAACGGTCGCATCTTGCATCAAAGCCGTCGGCGCGCTGAAGAGCAGCAGCAGGCCGATGAGACCGATGAAACCGTTGAGTTGTCGCCGCATGGTGCACCCCCAAAGACTCTCTGCTAGAGTATACCGATCCACGGGCGCGAATGGCGCCGCCGGTGTGACATTCCGCCGCCAGGAACGGTTTGATCAGGAGAAGCAGAGTGTTGCGGAACGCTTATTGGAGATTGCTGCCGTTTATCCGATCCGGCTCGGTATCCTGGATCGCGTGATGTCGTCCGAGAGCATGGGCCCGCTGGTGCTGCGCGCGCAGCGGGGCGATCAGGCTGCGATTGAGGCGCTTTATCAGCAGTTTGCCCAGCCGATCTATCGCTATGTCGCCTACCGCGTCGCGACGGCGGCGGACGCCGAGGATCTGACGGCGGAAGTCTTCGTCAGTATGCTCAAGGGCTTGCCATCGTACCGGCAGACGGGCGTACCGTTCGAGGCGTGGTTGTATCGCATTGCGTCCGCGCGGATTGCGGATCACTACCGGCGCATGCGCACGCGTCCACAGGCCGACTTGGCCGACGATCTGGCGGACAGCGCCACGCTCCCCGAAGACCGGATCCTGGCGCTGCAGGAAATCGAGACCCTGCGCCGCGCGCTGCGCCAGCTCACGGATGAAGAGCAGACGCTCGTGATTTTGCGCTTTGTCGAAAGGAAGAGCCATCAGGAAGTCGCAGATGTTCTGGGCCGAACCCCAAAAGCCGTCCGCTCCATGCAGTACCGGGCGCTCATCCGCTTAGCATCGCTGCTTGGCTCTGAAGAGAAGGTTCGCCATTATCTTCGTGGGGAAAAATCATGACTGAGTTCCACCACGACCCCGACTCGCTGGCCGATCAGCTCGATCGGCTGCTGCCGCCCGATCAGCCGGATCAGATCGGCACGGATGGCGGCCCGCTGACCGAGGCTGCCGCGCGCCTGGCTTCGGCACCCCACCCGACGCTCTCGCCGGACGCCATGGCACGAATTCAGTCACAGATGATGCAGACACAGCCTCCGCCTCAGTACCAGGTGCGACTCGCCGCTTTGAGGCGGCTGGCGACCGCTGCCGCGCTGTTTGTGCTTGTGATTGCCGGGACGCTCTATGCCGCGCGCGAGCTTGGCATCACGTTGGTCGCGCCAGCCATGTCGACCCTCGTCAACACGCCCGTCAATACTGCGCCTGCCGCGGCCACAATTTCCACCCCGATCACGCCGGCGCCTGTGGCAAGTGAGATCGTCGTGACGCAGGTAACGCCGACGGTGGGCCAGTCGCCGCCACCGACTGACGTCCCGACGGCGGCGCCATCCGTGACGGTGCCCGCGGTGGCCACCTCCACCCTTGTACCGATCGTGCCGACGCCGACCGAGAGCCTGCCGCCGACCGCGCTTCCTCCACCTGCTACCGTGATACCCACAGCACTGCCCGCCGTGATCATCGTCGAAGGCCCGGTGCAGTCGATTGACGAGAATATCATCACGATCTTCAACGTCGACATCACGTTGGACGCCAACGACCCCGTCTTGAGCGTCCTCCAGGTCGGCGATGTCGTCCGTGCCGAGGGGGAGGCTGTCGCGGGCGCGAATACCTTGATGGTCATGGCGGCGTCTGTGGCGATCATCGATCTGGAGGTCTTCATCGATCCCGATGGGGCGATCTGGCGCGATCCAGGCGATTGCAGCAATCCGCCGCCCGCTGCGGCGCCCGCACCCGATTGGCGTGCTCGCTGCGAATCGACCGGCGGGTCAGGATCATCATCCGGTGATGGCACTGGTGGAGGTTCACCACCCCCTGACGGGGGCACCGGCGGTGCAACGCCACCACCTGAGGGCGACGGCGGCAGTGCGCCGCCTCCGGATCACCCTGACACGGTCGTGATTTGCCATCATGCCCCGGGCGAATCCGGGCAGCAGCAGACGATCACCGTCTCCTGGGATGCCTGGGTGAATGCGCACAGCGGTCACGGCGATACGCTCGGCCCCTGCCAGTGATGGGATGTGTGGCGGTCGATTGAAGCGCAATCAGGTAGCAGGATGTGACGTATCACCCGCCGCACTTCCCTAACCCGTGGGTATCACGGTGGACTGCGACGTGTGCGTCGGCTGCGCGAACGCACCCCAACAGCAGCGCCAGCCCGCGGAATCTCCTGCCATCAGGCAGCACGAATGAGCACCAGCCATTTGGCCGATGCTCACTTCGATGGATTGCCGGTCGACGTTACGAAGTGATGTCGCGAATGGCGGCGGCGATGCGCTGTCGATCCGGGCGATAGAGATTTTCCAACACGGGCGAGAACGGCACCGGGATATCCGCCGATGCTACGCGGGTCACGGGCGCGATCAGCTTATCGGGGAAGCGTTCCATAATCCCCGCCGCCAATTCCGCGCCGACGCCGCCCGTCTTCGGGCCTTCCTCGACGATGATGACGCGCCCGGTCTTCTCGATCGAGGCGCCGATCGTCTGCCAATCGAACGGCGCGAGACTGCGCACGTCGATGACTTCGGCGCTGATGCCCGGCTCGACCAGCGATGCCGCCGCCAGCGACTCGTGCAGCATCAGCAGCCAGGCCAGCACCGTCACGTCGCTGCCTTCGCGCCGGACGCTCGCCGTGCCGAGCGGCACCACGTAGTCTTCGTCGGGAACGTCGCTGCTGGCGTTGGTCGTGCCCGATTCGGCGCGCGCGCCCTTCGAGCCATAGAGCAGCTTGTGCTCGAAGATCAGCACCGGGTCATCATCACGTACCGCTGCCTTGAGCAGGCCTTTGGCGTCGTAGGCATTCGACGGCGCAACAATCTTGAGGCCCGGTACGCCGATGAAGAAGCGCTCCATGTTCTGCGCATGCTGCGAGCCGCGCCCGGTCGCCCCGACCGGTGCGCGCAGGACGAGCGGGACTTTGATCGTTCCGCCGGACATGTAACGAAGTTTCGCCGCGTTGTTGGCGATCTGATCCATCGCCAGAAACAGAAAGTCACTGTACTGCACGTCGGCGATCGGGCGCATGCCCATCATCGCCGCGCCCACTGCCGCGCCAATGAAACCCAGCTCGGAGATCGGCGTGTCGAGGATTCGATCCGGGAAGCGCTTCTCCAAATCCAGCGTCACGGTGAACGCGCCGCCAAAACCGCCGGGAACGCCAATGTCTTCACCGATGCAAAACACGTCGGGGTCGCGTTCCATTTCTTCCGCAATCCCCTCGCGCAGCGCTTCAACAATACTCTGGTGCTTCATCGATTTAGCTCCATCGCAAATACGTCCGTCGTCAGGTCCGCCTCGGTCGGCAGCGGTGCTTCGCGCGCGACGGTGACGGCGTCTTCAATCGTCTGCGCGACGCGTGCATCAATGTCACGCAGCTCCGCCTCGCTCACGTCACCGCTGCTCACCAGGCCGTTCGCCAGTAGGTCGATTGGATCGCGCCCAAACCAGAAGGCCTGCTCATCCTTATCCTGATAGTGCGCCGGGTCGCGCCGCGAGTGACCGACGCGGCGATACGTCAGCAGTTCGAGCAGCACCGGACCTTCGCCGCGGCGGCATTCTTCCGCTGCCTGCCGCGTGGCTTCGTAGACCTTGACGACGTTGTTGCCGTCGACCGTTTCGCCGCGGATGCCGTAAGCTTCTGCGCGCTGTGACAGGCGCGGCACACGGGTGGTCTTGGAGTAAGCGGTCGAAGCGCCATACAGGTTGTTTTCGCAGACGAAGATCACCGGCAGCGACCAGATCGCGGCCAGGTTGACGGCCTCGTGGAAGGCGCCTTCGTTGGTCGCGCCCTCGCCGAAGAAGCAGGCGACGACCTGACTGCGCTGGCGCAGCTTGAACGAGAGCGCCATCCCTGCCGCGAGCGGCATGCCGCCGCCGACAATGGCGATGGCGGGCACCATGCCTTTGCTCATGTCGCCGATGTGCATCGAGCCGCCCTTACCCTTGGAGCAGCCCGCCGACTTGCCAAACAGCTCAAGCATCATCTCTTCCGTCGTCAGCCCCTTCGCGATCGCATGCGCATGCGGGCGATGAGTCGACGTGATGAAATCATCCTGATTCAGGGCGGCGCAAACGCCGACCGCGCTCGCCTCCTGACCCTGGCTCTGATGAATGGTGCCGGGCATCGTGCCTTCGAGAAACAGGAGCTTGACGCGGTCTTCAAACTGGCGGCACGTCACCATCCGTTCGTACAGTCCCAACAGGAACGACTTCGAATAGGTTTGGGAAACCTCAATCGAGTCGGTTAGCTCAATTTCCATTAGCGACCTTTCATAAGGATTCAAGTTCAGTCACAATCTTGCTCAGAAATCCGGCAGCGTACTTGCCGTTTGCAACCCGATGATCGACAGACAGGGTCATGTGGACGCGCTGCTGAATGACGATCTCGCCGTTGAACGCCTGGACGCTCGGCGCGACCTTGCCGATGGCGAGGATGGCGGCCTCACCGGGATTGATGATGGCCGCGAATGACTCGATGTTTTCCGCCCCCAGGTTGGTCACCGTGATCGCGGTCGGCACGAGCTTCTTGGAGGCCGGATCGGCCTGGCGGATGCGCTCGACCTTGCCCGTGATTTGCTGCGACACCTGCTCCAGCGTGAGCGAAAGCGGGTCATCGACGGCGACGACGTAGAGCGCGTTGTCGATGTCGGCGGCCACGCCGATCGCGCCGGTCGCCGCGCTGATCAGCCGCGCCTCGTCGAACTGGTAGCCCATGCGCGGGAAGTCCTTGAGCGCGCGGGCGATGGCGACGACGAAGAAGGCGTCCCAGACCAGCGTCTGCGCCGGGTTTTGACTGCGCGCGGCGCTGCGCAGTGCGACCATGCGCTCCGCGTTGGCCGAGGTCGTCAGGTAGTAGTGGGGGATAGTCTGCTTGCTCTTTTGCAGGCGGCGCGCTAGCTCCTGCTGCGTGGCGTTGAGGGTGATCTCGTTCGGCGCGGCGGCGGGCTGCGCCGCGGCCTGACGTGCCTCCTGATTGCGCGCGAACATCGACCCGGCGCGTTTCGCCACCGGGGCGGCCGCAGCCGCGACGACCGGCGCGGGCTCAGGTGTCGCTGCAGCGGCGGGGGCAGACGGCTGGGTGCCCGCGACGGCGCTCTCGATGATGGCGATCACCTGGCCGACCGCCGCCATCTCCTCTTCGCTCACCAGGACGGCTTTGAGCGTCCCGGCAGCGACCGACTCGACATCCATGGTCGCCTTGTCGGTCTCGATTTCGACCAGCGGCTGCCCCAGTTTGACCGGTTGGCCGACCTCAATCAGCCAGCGCAGGATTTTGACTTCATCCTCGGTGGTCGCGAGATCCGGCATCTTAATCTCAATATCCATCAGCAACCCTCTTCGACAACATCATGAATAACGTCCCTTGACCATGGCAGCGTGCAACATCACACCCTTCGCACAGCAGGCGCAGACAACCGTCCCCGTCGCCTCACGGGCTGGTTCATCCTTCATTTCGATGGCAGACATGCTTACGGAGAGACGATGGGTGCAGTCAATTCGACGTAATAACGTACCCTATCGCCTCGCATCACGGCTTTGCTAAAGACAACCGGACTATCGCCAAAGGTATAAGTAATCGTTTCCTGCAGCAGCATCGGCGCTTTCTTCTCGATGCCCAGGACGCCCGCCTCGAACTCGTTGGCCACGGTCGGCTCGAAGTAATGCTTGCTGTGCACAAGGTTGACGCCGTACTGTTCGCGCAAGAGCGTGTAGAGCGACGGGCCCGCCACTTCTTTTGCGGTCAACGCCGGGCAAATCTCGTAGGGCAGGTAGACCGTTTCGATGATCAACGGTTCGTCGTCCGCCAGGCGCAAGCGCCGCATCTTGAAGATCTTCGCGCCCGGCTGCAGGTTCAAGTAGGTGACGGCGTATTTCTCCGCCGGGACCACGTCGAACGCCAGCAGCCGGATCGACGGGCGCTTGTTCCGACGCTCGATCAAGCGGGTGAAGCTGTAGACGTCGCTTAAGGGATTTTCGGCCTTGCGCGGCAAGACGACCGTGCCTTTGCCCTGCTTGCGATTCAACAACCCCCTGCGCACCAGTTGATCCAATGCCTGCCGCACCGGCCCGCGACTCACGCCGAACTCCTGGCACAACGCCATCTCGTTCGGAATCGTCTCGTTGACGGCCCACTCGCCGATGGCGATGCGCTCGGAAAAGATCTCTTCGAGCTGGACGTAAAGCGGGATACCGTTTTGCTTCAGGCTTGGCAAAGTAAGGTAACTCTCTCTAATGCCTGATACTTGTCTTCACAACGCCTAATTTTATCATCCACTTTAGAATATCCCACAAAGTTTGTCAATATGTATTGACAAACTTAAAAAGTGTTTCCACAATTAGGACGACAGTGAGACAGTCGCTGTCATGGCTTTGATAAGACTTGAAAGGAGGGGGGCCCGCGGCCACAGAGAGTGTGTACAGCCTTTGGCATGCCTGGACAACCGGGTAGGACAAGGCTATCGCTTGTCGTTGGAGAGTCTTAAATTCTAAAGAAAGAGGATTAGATGAAACGCCGTAGTATCTTATTTGTCGTCGTTCTGATCGCCTTCTTCGCGATCAGCGCCCCTGTTCCTCAGGCGCGGCTCATGGCACAGGACACGCCCACCATCGCTCTGACGATTCCGTTCGCGGGCGCGCCCTTCTATTGGGCGGCGGCGCATGGCTTCAAGGATGAAGGTGAGCGCCTTGGCTACAACGTCGTCGTCAACAATGCCGAAAACTCGATCGAGCGGCAGGTAGGTCACATCGATAACTACCGCGTGACCAACGTCGTCGGTGCCGCCGCCATTGCGCTCGATGCCGATGCGCTCGTCCCGGCGATTGAAGCCTACATGGCAGAGGGGCACCCCTTCTTCGCCATCGACCGTGACATCCGTGGGCCTGTCTCCGCCTTGTTGGTGACCGATAACGTCGTCGCAGGCAAGGCGCTTGGGCAGTACGTCCGCGAGCGCATCGACGGGCCGATCAACGCTCTCGTCCTGTACGGCCCCGTCAGTGTCGTCCCCTTCGTCGACCGCCTCAACGGCTTCCTGAGCGCTTTCCAGGATGACGACAGCTTCACGCTGGTCGGCACGCCCGACGCCGAAGTTGACCCGAACACGGCCCTCTCGATTGTGACGACTTACCTGCAATCGAACCCCGAAATCAACGTCATCTACTCGGTGACCGACCTGACCAACTCCGGCGCGATTGCGGCGGTGACGGAAGCAGGGCGCATGGTTCCGGCCTCTGATCCTGCGCACATCTGGATCATCGGCGTTGACGGCAACGGCGAGACGCTGCAGCAGGTTCGCGAAGGCACGACCGATGCGTCCTTCTCGCAGTATCCGTACATGCAGGGCGTCTGGACAGCGCGCGCCATCGACTACGCGCTCCAGGGCATGGGCGACACCATTCCGAGCGGCCTGTTCTTTGGCGGCGACGTGGTCACGCCCGATAACATCGCGAACTTCCCAACGCTCTGGGGTGACATCGAATTTAGCCAGGACATCGCTCAGTAAGTAGAATCGCCGAGTCAAGTTGCCGGGGTGAGATCGCAATTCACTCCGGTGCCTGCATAAGGCTCATGTGCAGCAACCGCAGCGTACGGGCGGCCTTCGGGTCGTCCGTACGCACAACTTGAGACTTTGATTGCGTGAGCCAGGCTTATTTAGAATTTTCGGATGATTGTAGATGGAACAAGACTGCCTTTTAGAGTTGTCCGGCATTACTAAACAGTATCCCGGCATTCTCGCGCTCGATCACGTCGACTTTTCGTTGGAACTGGGCGAAATTCACGGCCTGGTCGGCGAAAACGGCGCGGGCAAATCAACCCTCATCAAAATCCTGAACGGCGTCGCCATCCCCGATGATGGCGTCATCAGCCTTGACGGGGTACCACAAGTCATCGCCAACCCGCGCGACTCGGCGGCGCTGGGGATGGCCTTCATTCATCAGGAACCGACGCTGTTTCCCAATCTCTCGGTCGCGGAGAACCTGTTCGCCGGGCACCCACGCCTCAATCGCTGGGGGCTGGTCAGCAAAACCGAGCAGATGCAGGCGGCGCGCCAACTGCTGGCGCGCATGAATCTGGAGATCGACCCCTCGGCGCTCGTCGGCGACATACGCCTCGCCGAAGCGCAAATGGTCGAAATTCTGCGCGCGATATCGCTCGATGCGCGCATCCTCGTCATGGATGAGCCAACGTCCTCGCTGACCGAATCCGAGAAGCACTCGCTGTTCAAGCTGATCGAATCACTCAAGGCCGAAGGCGTCTCGATTATTTACGTCTCGCACTTCCTCGACGAGGTGCTGGCGATTTGCGACCGGATCACGGTGCTCAAAGATGGCAAGAAGGTCAGCACGCATCAGGCAAAAGAAATCACCAAGTCAGACTTGATCCTGAAGATGGTCGGGCACGGCCTTGAAGTCGGCGAAGGCCAGAGCCAGTCGCACGCCGGCGACACGATTCTATCCGTCCGCGCGCTGACGGTTCACGACGTCCTGCATGACATCACCTTCGATCTGCGGCGCGGCGAAATCGTCGGCATTTGCGGGCTGCTCGGGGCGGGCAAGACCGAGTTGGCGAAGGCGCTGTTCGGCTTGCTTCGGTATGACTCCGGCACCGTCGTCATCGACGGCGAGGCCGTCCACGTCCGCAGCCCGCGCGACGTGATTCGCAGAGGCATGGGCTTTGTCACCGAGAGCCGCCTGGTCGAAGGCATTATTGGCGGGCTATCGGTGCGCGAAAACGCGACCGTCACGCTGTTTGACCGTTTGAGCAACTGGCTCGGATTGCTGGATCGCGGTCAGCAGCGGCAGATGACGGGCGAAATGGTCGCCGATCTCGGGGTGCGCGCCGCCAGCCAGGAACAGCACATCATGTACCTGAGCGGCGGCAACCAGCAAAAAGTGGTTTTGGGCAAATGGCTGCTCCTCAACTCCACCATCTTGATCCTGGACGAGCCAACGCGCGGCATCGACATCGGCGCCAAGCGCGAAATCTACCGGATTCTGCAGCGGCTGGCGGGAGAGGGCACCTCGATCCTGCTCATTTCTTCCGAGATTGACGAAGTCTACGACTTAAGCGATCGCATATTCGTGATGTACGACGGCAGGATCAGCCGTCAAATCGCGCGTGGGGAAGTCACCCGCAATGAATTGATCGCACTTGTGACGGAGAGTATTTCTCTTGAAACCTAATTCCATTTCCGAACCTGAAAATCATGTTGCGCGTGCCTGGAATGCCCCGTCGAGGCTGCCCAACCTCAAGTTTCTCAAACGCCTGCCCGATGAAACCGGACTCTTGATCATCCTGATCGGCTTTGGCGTCATTCTCTCGATCCTCTCGCCCTACTTTCTGACCGTCGGCAACTTCGTCAACGTGATCATCACGATGACCTCGACCGGCATCGTCGCGGTCGGGATGACCTTCGTCATGCTTTCGGGTGGCATCGACCTGTCGGTCGGCTCGACGATGGCGCTGGCGGCCACGATCGCGGCCACCTACTCGAAGTCCGGCAGCTCGGTCGTCGTCGTCATCCTGATCGCCGTCGGCATCGGCGCCATCATCGGCCTGATCAACGGTATCGCCATCACCAAGCTGCGTGTGCCGCCGCTGATTACGACGCTGGCTATGCTGAGCGTGGCGCGCGGGCTTGAACTGATCTACGGGCGCGCCGTCACGGTGACGGGCCTGGGTTCGGACATCAACTTTCTTGGTCGCGGCACGATTGGGCCTATCCCTGTCCCCATCGTTCTGCTCTTTGGTCTGTACGTCATCGCCAGTGTTGTCCTCAGCCGATCGTCGTTCGGGCGCAAGGTCTATGCTGTCGGCGGCAACGAGCGCGCGGCGCAGATCGTCGGCATCAAGGTCAATCAGATCAAGATTTCGGTCTACGTCATTTCCGCCGTGCTGTCCGCCTTTGGCGGTCTGATCCTCGTCGCGCGGCTCGGCTCCGCGCCGACCATCATCGGCACCGGGCTCGAACTCGACGTGATTGCGGCGGTCGTCATCGGCGGCACCAGCCTGTCGGGCGGCAAAGGCGGCGTCTGGGGGACGCTGCTCGGCGTCGCCATGCTTGGGCTGATCCAGAACACGCTCAATCTGCTCAACGTCTCGCCCTACTACACGCAGTTGGTACAGGGGCTTGTCATCTTCGTCGCCGTCGCGATTGACATGAACCGGCGCCGTGGAACCTAAGGCGGCTGCGCAAAGTTCGTGGCTTCTGTGACATGCAATCCTCCCCAGCTCCGGCCCTTCTTCCACGAGAGAATGGGCCGGAGTGAGGATAAGACCGTGACTTAGTGCGTTTGTGGGTTCAAGGATTATGTCGAAATGGCAGTTTTTATTGGGATTGATTTAGGCACGTCGAGCGTCAAATGCGCGGCGATTGACGAGCGCGGGCGGCAGGTCGCGCAGGCCGAACGCACCTACGACTTCGACTCGCCCAGAGCGGGCTGGCTGGAAATTCATCCCGACAAGTGGTGGACGTTCACCCGCGACGCGCTGGCCGAGGTCGTCAGCCAGATTGACGCCAACGACGTCAAGGCCGTCGGTTTGTGCGGCGTGATGATGATGGCGGTCATGCTCGACGAGCAGGGCAACCCTGTGCGCCCGACTCTGAGCTGGCTCGATCAGCGTGTGCTGCCGCAGTTGGAGTGGATCAAGCGCAACGGTTATGATGAGCCGATGTACGCCGCGACCGGCACGGCGCTCTCACCTTCGCAAACAGTGCTGCCGCTGCTGTGGGTGCGCGAGAACGAGCCGGACAACTTCAAGCGGATTCACCGCGTCATCCTCTCGAAAGATTATCTGCGCTACCGGCTGACAGGCGACATCCGCACCGACTTCACCGATGCTTCGGCGACGCTCATGCTCGATAACCGCAGCGGAGCCTGGAACCACGAGGTGGCCGAGCTGCTCGGCATCCCGCCCGCCATCCTGCCGGAACTGGCTTCGTCGGCGCTGCCGGTCGGGGGAATCACCGCCGCGGTCGCCACCGAGATCGGCCTGCCTGCTGGCACGCCGGTCGTCGCGGGCAGCGGCGACGGCGTTTCGACCATCCTGGGACTGGGGATCATCCGCCCTGGTCAGGTCGGCATCACCGTCGGGACGGCGGGCGTCTTGATGTCCACCTCGCCCGCGTTCGTGGCCGATGAGCAGCAGCGCTGCCTGCTGTTCAAACATCCGATGCCCGACCAGTGGTATCTGGCGACGGCGACCAACACCTCCGGCGAGGCGGCGCGCTGGTATGCCCACGCGGTCTACGGCGAACTCGACGAGTCGGAACGCTATGCGCGCTTCATGTCCGACGCCGCCGAGTCGCCGCCGGGCGCGCGTGGCGTCCTGTTTCTGCCTTATCTCGCCGGGTCGCGCTCGCCGTATTACAACGCCCAGGCGCGCGGCTCGTTCTTCGGCCTGAGCCTCAATCACAAGCTGCCGGATCTGGCGCGTGCGGTGCTGGAAGGCGTGGCTTACGAACTCAAAGATTGCTTCGATGTTCACCAGGAAAACCTGGAGCGCGAGCACACGCCGGTTGACGAGGTGCGCATTTCCGGCGGCATCGTCCGTAACCCGCTCTGGATACAGATCCTGGCGGACATTCTGGAATTGGATCTCGACGTGCCACAGGCGACCGAGCTTGGCGTGCTGGGCGCGGCCATGAATGCCGCCGTCGGCGCGGGCTACTATCGTGACCACGCACAAGCGGCCGAGCAGATGTCGACGATCGTCAAAACCATCCACCCGAATTCAGACAATCACGGCGTCTACGCCGAGGGCTATGCCTTGTTCAAGGAGAGCTATCGCGCCTCGCTGACGCTGTACCAGCATCTGAGCGAGTTCGTCGGGCGTTGGGGCGGTTGAGCGAAGGTAGTCTGAGGGACTGTGAGGGGAGGTCACCCCATGGCGTGAGGTGACCTCCAGCCAGGAAGATTACTCGCCGAGCATCAGGTCGATGCGCATGAACTGCGTCTCGCCGTTGGAGTCATCCACGCCGTCGTTATCGGTGACGAACGCAGCAGTGCCATCGGCCAGGACGGTGAAGCCCTCGACCTTTTCGATCACGGCGCCGCCGGTCGACGCCATGTCCGGCAGCAGGTCATGAACCAGCGTCTTCTCCAGAATGGGGAAGTCGCCTTCAGCCAGCGGCTCCAGACCGGCCACGGAGAACTGGTAGATCGCCTTCACCGCGGCGGTGACGTCGGCCTGGTTGTCGCGCTCGACCACGAGGAACGTCTCGTCGTCGATGGTGGTGATCTCCGACAGGCCGATCCAGCCGGTTGCTGCGGTGTCCAGCGGATAGTAGTAGAAGCTCCACGTGCCAGCGGCGACATCATAGCGACCGATGCGCACGTGACCGGCCAGGTCGTTCTGGAATTCGCGCTGGAAGGCGACATACAGCACTTCGCTGCCTGCCTCACCTGTGGAAGCGACGCCCTCGAAACCCCAGCGGCGCTGACGCTCGTTGACGTCGTCCGGCAGGCTGACCACGGCGTCGATGGTGCCATCTTCGGCCACGCCCACTAACAGGTTCAGCGAGGTGACCGGGTTCTCTTCACTGCCGAAGTCACCGCCGCCCTCAGAGGCAATCCAGAAGCCGCCGCCCGCCCGCACAGTGATGCCCTCGGCGTCCAGGTTCACGGTGCCGTCCTCATTGACCTGCTCAGGGGCGACTGCCGCCAGCGCGCCGTTGCTATCCATCAGGAAGATTTCGCCGGTGATCACCGCGGGCGCGCCGGAGACATCGACCACATACACGTTGCTGGAGCCGTAGAAGCTGTCGCGGATCGTGTAGGCCGTGCCCGCATCCATCGGGTCCGCCGCCAGGCCGGAGAGCGCACCCCAGGTGATCGGCGTGCCGTCCTCGTTGTCCGCCGATTCAATCGTGGGGTAATTGGCCGGGCCTTCCTGAAGCTGATAGATGCTGACGATCGAACGAATCCCGCCGGGGAAGTCGGTTTCGCTGGCGACGACCAACAGTTCGCGGCTGGGGATGGCCAGCAGACCCTCCGGCCCGACACCGGCTGGCAGCGCCTGGATGAATTCCGGCGCCGACGGATCGTCGATGCGGTAGACGAGCACCAGGCTGGCGCGCTCTGTGCCCACGAACAGATAACTGCCGCTTGCATAAGCGCCGAACTCCGCGCCTTCCGGCTCGGTGCCCTTGTTTTCCGAGCGGGCTTCGGGGTAGTGGCCGAGGCGGGCGGCGATGTGCTCGACCGTGTTACCCGCATCGTAGACGATTTCGCCGTCGGTATTGAAAATGGTGAAGCCGCGCGAACCGCCGAACAGATCGCCTTCATCAGCCGTGGCGAACATCGAGTCGGAGATCCAGGCCACCGCATCCGGCTCACGCGCGATACCCGCCAGGCTGCTGTTGAGGGTGATGACGTCGTCTTCCGCTGTGTCGATCTGCTCCAGGTCGACGCTGCCCGCGGAGAAACTGTTGGTCACTTCGCCGCTGGCGAGGTCGACCAGCACGATGTAGTTGTTTTCCTGGAGGGTGACGACAGCCAGATTCTGGCTGTTGATGTCCACGAACTCCGGCTCCGGGTCTTCCGGGAACAGGTCAGCGATGCCAGTCAGGTCGACGAAGCGCAGTGACTGATCGGCCGTGTTAAAGATCACCAGCGTGCCGCCGGGAAGTTGGGGCGGTGCACCGTCGCCGAGTTCTTCGTCGCGCTCGTTCTCGATCACGATCGCCACGTAGGCGCCATCCGGGCTGATCGCCACGGAGTCCGGCTGTCCGCCCAGGTCGAATTCACTCACGATGGCCTGCTCGGCCACGTTGATCAGGAACAGGGTACCGCTCGGCTCCGTGTAGCTCTCGGACGTGTCGACGACGGCGTAGGCCAGCTCGCCAAGCACGCCGACGGAGGTCGGCTCACCGCCCATGTCCATCGCACCCAGGGCTGCCGGTGCTGTCGGATCGGTGATGTCGACGAAGCCGATGCTGCCGGTCAAGGCGTCGGTGTAGATCAGCGTGTTGCCGTCCGGGGTGGCCGCGACGATCTCGGCGACGGTTTCGCTCTCGATGTCGGTGTTGAGGAAAGCCGGAATCGACGAGATCCGGTTGAAGACCATGTCCGCATCCTGGGCGGCTGTAATGTCAGGGGCAGCCAAAGACAAATTCAGTGCGACGACGAACGCCAGCAAACCGAAAACAACGAAACGATGCCGCATCAGACTCTCCTTATGTGATCGAAACTTTGGTGGAAGCACAAACACGCGCTCGCGTCGTGCCAGCGCAAATTAGAGCCGCCGGGCGTTATCGTTTTACGGGCGTTTGTTTAAGAGTTGGTTGTGCATCGTCAAAGGAAATGCCGGTCAAATGGGCAGCAGTGACATTGCAGCAAAAGGCCATCTCATCCAGGGCGCATTCGCACTCGCGGAACGACTTGCTCGACTCCCCAGGCGTTAAAAAGCCCGATGCGCTGCACCGGGCGTGTCATGTTAGGTATGCATTGTTTGCGGTGCCGACGGCGGTTGCACGCTTGTGTGCACAACGTGGCTCTGGCTCCACGTCGACGCCATTGGCGGCAGGGCGGTGCTCCTGCGTGAGACTCCAACCGATGCCTACATGCGCGACGCCGCCTCTATCCCCTCAGCGCACAAGCCCTTGCTGCTGCTGATTGACCAACTGGCGGATCGGTTCCCGGTCGAGCAACGCCATGTCCCCCACGATGCTGTACTTGTAGGCGGCACTGGCCGTGCCCCAGCGGAGCGCCTCGTCCAGCGATGCGCCCGTCAAATGACCATACAGGTACCCGGCGACAAACGCATCGCCGCCGCCGACCCGGCCCACTGATCCCGCGGGATAGGCAGGCTGCTGAAGTGTCGTTTCGCCGCGCCCGGCGATGGCGCCCTCGTCTCCCAGCGTCATGACGATCGTCGCTTGCGGAAACATTTGCTGCATCCGCTCGACTGCCGCCATCGGATCGGATGGCGTATGGTAGAGGTTCTCGGCATCGCGCAGGGGTAAGAACAGAATATCCGCCATTGCGGCCAGCGCCTGGCATCCCTCGCGCGCCGCCTCGGCTGACCATAACAATTGGCGGTAGTTGACGTCGAAGCTCAACTGCCAGCCCTGTTGTTTCGCGCTTTGAGCCAACGCCAGGGCGGTCTGCGCCGCCGAATCACTCAGGGCTAACGTAATGCCCGTCAAGTGGACGAGCCTTGCGCCATCGGACGACATTACCGAGTCGGGCAAGTCGGCGGGCTGCATGTGCGCGGCGGCGCTGTTTGCCCGGTCATAAATGACCCTGCCGCCCCGTGGCGCACTCCCTGCCTCATAGAAGTACAGCCCGACCCGATCCTCGGCTGTCCAGGTGACATGCGACGTATCCACCCCCTGCGCACGAATGGCATTGACGATGCTATGCCCAAGCGCATTGTCGGTCATGCGCGACAGCCAGGCAACACGCAGCCCCAGGCGGGCAAGCCCAACCGCGACATTGGATTCGCTCCCGCCGACATGCGCTTCGTAGCTGGTCGCCTGCTCAATCCGCAGCGGATCGGGTGGTGACAGCCGCAGCATCGTCTCTCCGAGGGTGATGACATCGTAGCTCATAAGGGGTGCCTCGTACTCTAGTCGGGCGCCGCTAACTGTAGAACGGTGCCAGATGCCGGTCAAAGTGACGCTTGAGATAGGTATGGTACAGCGCTTCATGTGCCTTGAGCAACGCCCGCAGGTCAGTGCCGAAGTGGTCGAGCACCGAGCCAAAAGCGACGTGCAGCACCTGGCGCGCATCGAACTGGTTGAGCAGGCGCGGCGGCACATGCCCGTGTGGATAGATCAGCTACAGCCCCTGGATCGACTCATAAAGCTGCTGTGCCTCGCGGCGCTGGGCCGGGTCTGGTGAAAAATTCGCAGTGTTCATCAGTTTTGGTCTCTGGATCATCGGTTATCTTCAATCGGGATTGATTGCGTGCGGGTTCATGCATTGGCCTCACTTGCGACCAGGATGGCAGCATGCATGTTTGTGGCTGGGGGACACGTGGTCTTTCTAGTCTGGAAACAGTCGCATTGTCTGTGGCTTTGGGTTTGCTGACCATCATCGGAGCCGGTCTGTCAGTTCTGGGCGTAAAGCGGTGGCGTAATTTTCTTGACATTAAGTCGGGTGAAGTCGATGTTGTAGAGGGGCGAGTCCAACTGAGCGATCAACATTATGATACTGGTTCAGCAAGGCTTGAAGTTGAAGGTCACAAATTTCAGGGCATTTGGCTTTAGCAATGGCAAATGGCCAACCGTATGCGATCTACTATACGAAACGTTCAAACACGGTGGTGGGTCGACGCCGGTCAACTTTCAGGATGATGACTCTTTCATCATCGATGATAGTTCTGCACCTCGGGTAGATGAGTTGGAAGCAAGCGATCGGCACTATCAGACTGAGGAGCGTAGACATAGAAGACTAGACAGCTAATCACAATGGGTGAAAGCTGAGCACGGACGTCTCCATTCAGACTTCCACACGAGTTCGTCTTTGTCGTTCAAACGAATAATTCATCTTCGTCGGCATGGGGCGGACGCTTGCGTGTACAAAGCCCGCCCTTTTTCAGAAACCGCAGTCCTGTGGCCTACCAGAAATCGCTTGACGTGCTGCTCAATCTCGTTGCGTCTGGTAGACATAACCCAAAATGCCCAACACGATCACCAGCACGAACGTCACGATGGCGGCGGTGGTATCGTGAACGACGGTGGAGGAATGCGACGGATCGACCAGCGGCAGACTGATCCCTAGCGCTGCGGCGATTGCCGCCAAGCCGCTCACTGCCTGACTCGCACCACCAAACGCGGTCGCGAGTCGAATCATCATGTCCGCCAGGCTGATACCGATCAGCGCGCCGATGATGGCCAGCACGACGACGACCACGAGGTACACGACGCCATCAAGATTGAAGGCATTGGCGATCACTGTCCCCAGCGCCAGTCCCAGGAACGCGCCGAACAGCACGTGAGCCGCTTTGTAGAGTGACCAGAAGACGAAGGCGACGACCAGCCCCACGATAATCGCCCCGACGACTTGCACGACATCCGACTGCTGTACCAGCGCTGCCCATGCCGCATAGTAACCGGCAATGAATCCGAACAGGGCCAGTACAACCCGGTAGAGGCGTTTTCCATAGAAGCACGCGATCAAACCAATCGCGAGCAAGATAATCCCGGTGAGAAGTGCCACGCTCGTCCTCCATGAATCGCTATGTCAAACAGGGTAAGTCTTCGCAGCGGATCGACCGCACGGAACGGAACATGGGGACGCATGAACTTGACGGTGCGCCCCCTCGTCAAAAGCGCTTTATGGCGCTGCGTTGAAGCTGGCGCTTGATCCGTCTTCAGTCTCAAGCAGGACGACAAGTATCCCACCAACCTTATACAGGGTGACTTTTGACGCGCTTCCCAGGATAGACAGATAGTCATCAGCAATTGACGCCTCCCCGCACGCAACCATGGTGCTGGCGCCGAGTTCGATGCTGATCGCGCCGTCTTCGCCGGTCGTATAGGTCGCCATGACCGTGTTGCAGTCTGCCACGATGGTCATTTGACCGTCGGCATTGAAGGTCACTGAATAGGTGCTGCCCTCCGCGGGCTGTTTGATTTCCTGAGTGCCTGCAAGGCTAACCGCGCTCGAGTTAAGTGTCGTGCCGACTATGTCCTGAACCGTCAATACCTGGACGTCTGAACGCGTTGCGATCTGGACGAATGGCAGATTGCGGTAGATGTCGTCGAAACTCGGCGTCAGCCCCAGCGCGTGCCCGATATGAAAGACACCGTTTCCGGTATACGATTCCGAACTGTTCGCCCACGTCACAATGACGGCATCCAATGCCGGGTTGTAGCCGACATCGCTTTCTGTTCCGAGCGTCTGACCACCGTGCCCCAGGAAACCAGCCTTGTAGTAGCCGCCGTGCATGTAGTAGAAGTCATCCGATTCTCCGACATAGCCGGGCGCGGCACGCGTCATCATGGCCTCAAGCGTCTCCGGATTCTGGTAGAGTGCGCCGGAGTAGTACGCGCGCAAAAACACCGCCATGTCCTCGGCCGTTGACACAACATTGCCCGCCGACCACGCCTGCGTGAAGTTCCAGCCGGATGTATCAATGGTAAAGGGGGAAACCAGATACTGTCCGGTCAACCCCAACTCCGCCGGGGGAAAATCCGCGACCAGAACGGTGTGCTCAAGTCCAAGCCGCTCGATGATGCGTTCGGTCACCACGTCGATGTAACTCTGGCCGGTCACCTGCTCGATGATCTGGCCGAGCATGATGTAGCCGGTGTTGGAGTACGACCACTCTCCGTCCGCGCCGGGCGCGAACAGCAGCGGTTCATTGGCGGCTATGGTGACCAGTTCTTCCGGCGTGAACGCCTCCGCGAGTGCGTCCCAGTCGCCCGCATCGAAGCGACCGCCTAACGTCGCCGGGTGGTGCGAATTGAGGTAGTCCGGCAGGCCGCTGGTGTGCCCCAGCAGCATGTCGATGGTGATCGACTCCGCGCCATCCCAGAGTGCGATCTCGTCCGGGAGATACTTGCTCACCAGATCGCTGGTCGAGAGCAGTCCCTCTTCCTGAAGCTGGTAGATCACGGCTGCCGTCATCATCTTGGTGTTGCTGCCGAGTGGAAACGGCGTTGTCGGGGCAAATGAGGCGCACGATTCGATGTCGGTGGCGCCAATGGAGCGGTAATAACGTCCCTCCGGCGAATCGACGAAAATGACGGCGCCAGGGGTCGGTGGCTTGGGTGAGTAGACGCTGACGGGCGGCGCGTCCTCCGACGCCATAGTCACAAACTGGCGCAGCAGAGCATCGAGTGCCTGCGTCTGCTCGTCATCAGGCAGGTCATCGGCAGCGGTGATGTTCAGCGCGCTGTCGCCACAGATGTCATCGATCCCGATAGGCTGTTCGGCATCCTGCGCACTGACCGTCGCTACTAATGCAAGACTGAAGATGATGAGTGCGAACACGAAGCGTTTCACGAACGTCCCTTTCTGGTAGTTGAACTGCAAAATAGGGTGAGGATGGGGTTTCGCACGCATCCACCACGGCTGCCCATGAGTCACCCCGCCATCTCGTCAACGGGTTCGCCGTTCACTGTGATCGTGTAATCCGGGTTTGGAAGTGTGCCGAGTGACAGCCGCTGCGTCATCGGGGCAAGATCGGCAGTGCAAGCGGCCGGCTGTGTGGTATCGCGATAGATCTCGATGGAAAATGCATTGCTCTCATTGGTGATCCGCGTCCGCAGCGGCGCGGGGCACACCGACGATCCCGCTGCCTGCACGCTGAGGTTTACAAGCGGCGTCGGCGCGATCATCTCGAAGACGGTGACGTCGTTGATGACCAGTGGCATGATGTTCTCGTTGTCGAATTCGGCTTCGGCGATGGCACAGACGTCCTCGGCACCCAAGATCGGATCGTCGCGCCGAACATTCAGAATACGGTCATAGGTCTGTGCTAAGGGGTTGACAATCGCGAAGGCAATATCAGACACCGTGACTTCCTGGTCGTCAGCCATGGATGGCTGATACGCGTAGATCTCGATCCCCGTTCCAGGTTCGGCGTCGAAATCGACTTCTGCAGAGAAGGGGCCGCTGCCAGCAATGTCATCCGTTTCGACGGTCGCATGGGTTTCGACGAGCACCATGCCGGTGGCAAAGTCCCGCACCTCGATCACGATGTTATTCTCGAATGCGCCGCCCGCCATTCCTTCAATCTGCATCAGGAAGCTGGGCACGCCTTCTCCGAAATAGGGGTGGGTAATCTCGACGTAGCGCAGACCAAACGCGCTGTTGGCGTTCAGTTGCACGTCATCATACGCAATCGTGGAGCCATCCTCTGGCGAGGTCGAATAGGCACGGACGAAGACTTGCGTTGCTTCCGTCAATTCGCCCAGATTGACTTCTATCGACCAGTCGCCAACCGCGCCTACTTCGTCGGCTTGCAGCACGGTCGTCCCTTCAAACAGGATATCCCCACCGAAGGAAGAAGCCTCCACGATCACATTGCCTTCAAACAGCCCTGCGCCCGTCCCGGACAGGGTGAAGCTGCTGCCTTCGACCGCGCTGTAATCCACGGGTGATGTGATGTCGACGAAGATTGCTGGCTGTTCGGTCGGCTCCTCAACGGTGATCAGCCCCCACGGGCACGCGTAGTAGGAGAGGAGGCGGCTGTCCTCCGGTTCCTCGTCGGACTGAGCAAATGCAGAGAAGCTGGTCAGAAAGAACAACGTAATCGCGATGAACATCCGGTTGCGCATACGATTCCCTCTTGAAGCCTAACTTGAACGCGACGGCGGTCAGGTTGGCGGCATTGACAATGACAACGTCACGTCAACCGAAGCAGTTAAGAATGTCTCTAGCGGCAGGCGGTATGGATAAGTATCGCTACAACGAATAGTATCGTGCGGTAACGGCTTGGTCGGTCGGTAGTTTAGCCTTTTCATATTTGCACAGCGTCCGACGATGGTACAGTAATTGGCTAGACTGTCGGATAGTCCTGGATCGAGCGGAGTGGGTTTGGATGGGAACCATGGACGACATTCTCATCATAGGTAATGTCTATGAGGACATTTTGCACCTGGAGCACACGTTGCGGGAAGCCGGCTTCGGTGTTCGCGTAGCGCGCAGTGCCACCAGTGGGATACGCGCTGCGCAAGCGATGACGCCTGACCTCGTGCTGCTGGATGTGCTCCTGCCGGACCTTGATGGTTTTCATGCGTGTCTGCGACTGCGCGCGGTGCCAGCGCTCGCTGAAGTCCCCGTGATCTTCGTCAGCAGGCTGCATGATGCCGCCTTGAAGGCGCAGGCGTTTGAGGCGGGCGCAGAAGACTTCATTGTCAAGCCGTATCATGCAAAAGAAGTCGTCGTGCGGGTACAACATCAATTGGAACTGGTTGATCTGCGGAAGCGGATAGGTGAGGCTGCCCGTCTGAAAGAGCGCCAGCACATTGCCAGAGAACTACATGATTCGGTGAGTCAGACCCTTTTCATCCTGAATGCATCCGTGCAGTCGTTGCTGATCGGAACGTCCGAGCTGCCGGAAGACGATCAGCAGCAGCTCCGTCAGATACAGGCACTGTCGCAGTCAGCTCTGGCCGAGATGCGCACGCTGCTCTATGAATTGAGACCCCAACGAATAGAGCAAACATCGCTGCACAGGCTGCTCCATCAGCTTGCGGACTCGTTTCGAATGCGAATCTCTGCCGAAATTGTGGTCGTTGCTGATGACCGAGAACTGCCGAACGATATCAAGTACGTCTTCTACCGGGTGGCGCAGGAGGCGCTCAACAATATCGCCAAGCACGCGCAGGCACATCACGTCACTGTGCTCTATACCGCTCAAGGGGGGGCACATCACCTTGTAGTGAGAGATGATGGGATCGGCTTCGATCCATCCAGCCATGGCGTGGGCATGGGTTTGCAGACGATGCGTGAACGTGCGGATGAACGCCAATTGAGCTTCAATGTGACCTCAGCCGAAGGATCGGGCACAGAAATCGACGTCGGCTGGTATGAACGTTCTGTGTCGGGCTAGCGTGCGGCTTCGTCAGATCGGTGATCGGCGTTCAAGTCGCCTGAAGATGCTCAAATGAGGCGGTACTCAATCACTTGTAGGCGTCGATCCGCCAGCACGATTCGTAACAGGTCAGTTGGGGTTTCCCGCTGTCCTTGAATCGCAATCGTCCAGATCGATCTGTTGCCCTCGTCAATCGCGTCAAGACGCATGATCCATGCGAGTGCCGATATTTCGTTATAGACGACCTCGGTGTCGCCTTCCAAAACAATGCGTACAACTGTCGGAGCAGGGTGGGTAAGCACTGATTACTCTCGCCCCATCTGAAGGGGAATATAGCCCGACTATGAATCCAGGGCCTGATCGAACTCTGGTGGTGCCATCATGGGCTTATTGCAGGCAAGTATAGCGGTGCTGAGTCGGCTTTGCACCACGCGACAGTACAGATAGTGCCTGTTCGATCGTCTAGCTTCAACGCCGCGCTCAGCAGCGTTTGGGACTAACTGTTTGGTCGCTGAACGATTCCTTTGTCCAATGCCAGCACGACCGCTTCCGTGCGGGTCTGGGCGTCAAGCTTCTTGAGGATCACCCCGACGTGAAACTTCACGGTAGAAAGCGAAATACTCAAGGTGCTCGCAATTTGCGGATTCTTGAGACCTTTGACCATCAAGGTCAGGACGTCCATCTCCCGTTCCGTGAGTTCTGCGTCCGGCGGGACTTGCTGCGAAGTTTTCGAGCGGATGATCGCTTCCAATGCCTCCGGCGCCAGCGAGCGTTTTCCGCCTGCCGCGGCGCGAATGGCGTCCGCAATCGCTGTGACTTCCGCCGTTTTGTGCAGGTAGCCGATGGCGCCAGCCTCGACTGCCTTCACGACCGTCTCATCGTCTTCGGAATAGGTCAGCGCTATCGTTCGGATTGCAGGTAGCTCCCGCTTCAAGGCTGCAATCGTTTCAATGCCATCCATGCCCGGCATGTGAATATCGACAAGGACGACGTCCGGCTCGTTTCTTCGGCAGAGTTCAAGGGCAAACTCACCACTGTCCGCCGTGCCAAGGATCTCCAGGTCTTCAAACCGGTTGAGAATCGCTTCCAGCCCCAGTCGCACGGTGGGGTGATCGTCCACAATCAGAACATCAATCTTCTGCATGATGTTTGCCGTCCACACGCACTGCTTACCGCATGACCACCATTATATGGAAAAACGGGCAGCGCACGTATCGTTGCCGCCCGTTTCGTGAAGCAGTGTGATTGGCAGGGGGAAAACAAGCCTTCTTTGCTCGTGTTCCCCTACGGATTACAGTTGCCCTGGTAGGCTGCGACATTCGGGCTGGGTAGCCAGGCCGGCGCATCCGCAAAACTGATCTCGTACCAGTTGACGCCACCCGCCGGCTGAACCTGAAGTGCCGGGTAATTTCCGGCATCTTGCAGCAGGAATGTGACTTCTCCGTCGATGGTTGCGCTCAGTTCCGCCGTGTTGATGACCAGTGTGCATTCTCCGGGGGCAAAACTGCGCCCTGTTCCGGCGGGCCGCGCAGGCTGTGGGGCCGGATTGCAATTGCCCTGACCGAGGGTGTAGCGCGTGGTGACTTGCTGCCCATTGCTGTAGGCGCGCAATTCATGTTGCTCGTTGTAGTATGTACTCGTCGTGACAGGAATGGCGACGACGAAATTGCCGCCCGGATTGATCGCCGGGTAATTGGCGCTGCCGGTAAAGGTGATGGTGCCTGTGCCGACGTTGACATCCTGCAGCGTGACGGATCCTGCCTGGGCGACGTTACCACTGGTGTTTGCAAGATTGATCTGGACGTTGAACGTCTGGTTGCAGACCGCGTTCCCCTGGACAGCTATCCCGTTGGGTATGGCGGATGAACCGACAACGCCGATCGGGGCGATGGGTTGCACACGAATGGGCGCGGGAAGCGGCGCGGGCGGGTTCGCGACCGGCAGCGTGCTCACATCACCAGACTCGATCACGACGGTGCGGGAGGCCCATCCGGAGACGCCGGAAGCGAGGCGAACCTGATAGAACGTGTTGCTCGGATTGCGCCCAGTGATTTCGGCGAAGTTGCCTGGGGGAAGTTGCACGATGACAGGGCATCGATCGTTGTCCACGAGATCGCAGCGGCGCACATTCACAGCAGTCCCTGACGGCACGACTCGGGGCGTGTTGTCCGCTGGTGGGGCCACGGTTGCTTCTGGTGCCGCAGGTGCGCCTTCGGCACGAAGGCGAGCCTCGACTGCCTGGAAGCGCGCATTATCCACCCGGATCGGAGAGACGGTGTAGTGATAGACCTGTCCATCGACGGTCGAGGCGGTTAACCGCAGGGCATACAGTCCATCTGCCACCGTCTTGGTGTCCAATGTCGCCAGCACCCCGTCGACAACAGCTTCTCGATTGGCGACGGTCGCCGGCAGCCACGGCGCGTTTTCAGGGATACTCAGGTCGTCGTTGAGCGGAACATATTCCAGGTAGTGGTAAACCATGTTGGGGATGTTGGCAGTGCCAAGCACATCGCCGACACTCCACACTTCGGTGACCGGAGGAGGCCACGTGATCACCAGCGTATCGGTCTGTCCGCTGTCCTGCGCGAAAATGCTGCCACCGGTAAGGACAAAAACAAGCACCAGAAGTATCAGGAGACGTTTCATGAAGAGTGCTCCGAATCGTTCAAGCGATTGATCGAGTGTAAGGATCTGGTTGCTGGCTTGCACTAGACTACGGTCTAGTTATGGGTTGGCGCATGGTCTAGATTCGCGCCGGATGGCGGGTTCTTCTGGCGCTTGCGCTTGCGCGTAAAATAAGAGCATTGCGCTGATGTCCGGTGACGACTAAAGATACGGGGAAGTCAGCATGAATTACGACGCTAGTGTTCTTAGCGGAATGGGATTATTGAGCGTGCTGCCCTACATCACCACTTTGCTTGACAGGGAAGCACATGTCCTCCAGCAGTTCAATGCCGAAAGCACGACACTCTTCACCGCTTGTGGCGAGGTCTTTCTGGCAGACCGCGCGCCGGATGCGGTTGCTCATCTTCAGCAGGTGGCATATGAGGCGAAAGCGGCCCGATTCGAGACGGAAATCGCGGCGGCAAATGGCGAAAGCCAATGGTTCGAACATGATGCGGTTATCGCGTCGGACAGCTCGATCTTGATAGTCTTCTCCAGGGACGTGACGTCTCAGAAGACGATGGAGATCGAATTCAAGTGTATGAAGCGCCGCTACGATGCGATCCTTGACAACACCAGTGATGCGATCACGATCTCAGCCTGGGGACATACCTACGACGACAAACAACTGCTCTACATCAATCGGCGGACTGAGGAGCTGCTCGGATACAGCTTTGACGAGCTGCTCACAATGCGCCCAAGCGATATTCTGGCCAATGACTACAAGGCGAATGCCTTCGAGCGGCATTTGTTACGCGATTCCGGGCAGGCCCTGGAGATGGTGCCCGCGTTCCCCATCGTCCGAAAGGACGGAACTGCGCGTTTTGTGCAGTCTCTTGGGATCTTGACTCATAACGACGACGGCAAAGTCGCAGAAGCGATTGCCATCGTGCGCGATGTCACAGAGCGTGTCGAGCGAGAAGAACAGCTCAAACAGGCAAAGCTCGCCGCAGAAGCGGCGTTGACTGCACGCGATGTCTTTGTTGCCAATATGAGCGAAGAACTGCGACGCCCGCTAGACGACATCCTGGAGCACAGTCGTTTGCTGCTTGGGCACGCCGGAACACCAACGGGCGTCGCCGAGCGGCTACGCCAAATTCACGATGAGGCAGGCAATCTAGGTCGCCAGATTCGTGACGTGCTCGATCTTTCGCGGGTGGAGGCGGGGTTTGATGTGGTTGAGACGTCCATGTTCAACTTGCCCTATCTGCTCCGGCGTCTGGAGGACAGTTTGCGTCTGAAAGCGCAGCAAAAACGCCTGACGTTCGACCTGGATATCGCCGAGAATCTGCCGATTCTGATCCAGACGGATGAAGTCAAACTGAAGCAGATTCTCGTCAATTTGCTCGGAGATGCCATCAATATGACCGACCACGGCGGCATTTCTATGCGGGTAATTTGCCTGCCTGATAATGCGCTGCGCTTTACTATCGCTGATACGCGCATCTCCGAGCGCAGTGCGCTGGATTTGCGCGACTTCGCGTCTGACGCCAATGAACCAATCCCTCATCGAGAGGAAAATAATCACCGCAGTCTGGGGATCGCGATTAGCGCGCGCCTGGTGGAGGTCCTGTCTGGACGGTTCGTGGTCGAGCAATCTGGTGAAGGGGCCATCGTCACGGTCGAGCTGCAGTTTGTGCCTGTGCGCGGCGTATCGCCCGCGAGCGAAATGCCGGCTCTTCCCTCTCAGGCACAGCTCAGGCGCTTCTCTGCCGAATGGCTGCACCAGATGTACGCATTCTGCGTCGCCGGGCAGCATGAACAGGCACGGGCTCATTTGATGTCCCTCGATGCGCCGCAATCCGACATTGGGATTCAACTTGGCGCACTGATCAACCTGTTTTATCTCGATCAAGTTGCCGATCTGATCGAGCCGCTGTTGTGATCGCACGCAGCGGCAGGCGTGGCAATCACACGGTCGAGTTCGTTTGGAGGGCGGTCTGCCGGGCAACCGCTGTCGACCGACAGGTCGAACCCGCAATCAGAACGAGAACGCGTCGTATCCCGGCGCTGTGTCGTCATCGGCGCCCCCACAGAGACTGGAAGATCGTCCTGTGCTCTGGCGATAAGTGTCCTTGCGTTTCGCTGCTTCCCTTGCTATGTCATTTGGAAGCAGTCCTTAATTTGGCTACAATTTATGCAATGAATGTCTCATCCTACGCCATAAATGAGTCGTCGTAGGTACAAGTGGTGAGGGTTTGAACCTTGAAGAAGATTTTGAACAATCCTGAGGATTATGTTCCTGAAATGCTGGCTGGGCTGCTTGCCGCGCATCCGGGCCGTCTCAAGTCTGTCGGTGGCGACGTGCACTGCATCGTCCGCGCCGAGTCCCCGATCGAAGGCAAAGTCGGCATCGTGACGGGCGGTGGCTCTGGCCATCTGCCGGTCTTTCTCGGCTACGTGGGCCGTGGGATGCTGGATGGCTGCGCGGTCGGTGATGTGTTTGCATCGCCGACCATCGATCAGATGTATGAGACGACCAAAGCCGTCAACGGCGGGGCGGGCGTGCTGCATCTGTTTGGTAATTATGGCGGTGATGTGATGAACTTCGCCGCGGCCGCCGATCAAGCCGATATGGAAGACAGCATCGAAGTTGCGACCGTGCTGGTCGCCGATGATGTCGCCAGTGCGCCGGCGGATCGCGCGAGCAGCCGCCGCGGAGTTGCGGGCATGGTCTATGCCTTCAAGATCGCGGGGGCGCTGGCAGAAGAAAAAGCCAGCCTGGCGCAGGTCAAAGCGATTGCGGAGCATTGCCTGGCGAACACGCGCAGCATGGGCGTTGCGTTGGGGCCGTGCACGGTGCCGCAGGTCGGCAAGCCCACCTTTACGCTCGCCGACGACGAGATGGAAATCGGCATGGGTATTCACGGTGAGCAGGGTGTGCGCCGCGGCAAATTGCAGACCGCGGATGAGATCGTCGATCAGTTGATTCAGCCTATCCTCGACGACATGCCGCTCGACGGCGGCGAAATCAGCGTCATGCTGAACAGCCTCGGCGGGACGCCGCTCGAAGAACTGTACATCATGTATCGCCGGCTGCTCGAGGTGCTCAAGCAGCATGACATCACAGTGTATCGCCCCTACATCGGGCGTTTCGCCACGTCGATGGAAATGGTCGGCGCATCCTTGACCGTGCTCAAGCTCGACGACGAACTCAAGCGGCTGCTGGATGCGCCCGCTTCGACTCCGTTCTTCGACCAGAGCCAGTATGTGTGAGCTTGACTCACCCGAGGCATGATGACGACCACACTTGATACCACACAGGTCAAAGCGCTGATGGGCGCCGTGGCCGACGGCCTGATCGCGCACAAGGACGATCTGGCCGCGCTGGATGCGGAACTGGGCGATGGCGATCTCGGTCGCACCGTCGAGCGCGGCTTCATCGGAATAAAGGAAGCGCTCGCCGGGCCGCTGCCGGACGACGTCGGGCGAACACTGTTTCAGTTGGGCAAGGCCTTTTCCAACGCCGCGCCCTCCAGCTTTGGCGCACTCTACGGCACGGCGCTGATGAAATCCGGCACGGCGCTCAAGGACAAGATGACGGCGACGCTGGCCGAGTGCGCAGACGCAACGCAGGCCGCGCTCGACGCGCTGATGGAGCGTGGCAAAGCTCAGTTGGGCGATAAGACGATGCTTGACGCCATTGCCCCGGCAATCACGGCCATGCGCGCAGCGTTGGCGGACAATGGCGATGACGTGAGCACTGGAGTCTTCCTGCGTGCGGCGGCCGCTGCCGCTCAACGCGGCGCCGACGAAACCGCCAGTATGCAGTCCAAGATCGGGCGGGCAAGCTGGCAGGGTGAGCGCTCATCGGGTAAGAAAGACCCCGGCGCGCAGGCAATCGCTTACATGTTTGATGCAGCAGCGGCTCACTTCGAGTCGCAACCTTAATCCGGACGCGCGTCCCAGCGCTCGATCATCACAACGAAAAACCCCTCTCTCGTTACATGCGGGAGAGGGGTTTTTGTCTGAGGGTACTTGTCACTTCTCGCTTATTCGTCTCTGCCGTTGTCGATTGCTGAAATACTCGACCAGCAGAACGATGAGCAGGGTAGCGCCCCAGGCGGCCTCTTTGAAGAAGTTGGCGCCGCTGCTGGTGAAGAGCGCCATATTCATACCTGTGGACAGGAACTGCAAGGCGATCATGGCGAGCACGACGCCGAAGATGCGTCCCAGGCCGCCCGCCGGGTTGATGCCACCGAGCACACAGATCATGATCGCCAGCAGCACATAAGACTCGCCAAAGTCCACGCGCGCCGCGTTCGTACGACCCAGGATGATGAGGCCCGCGAGCGCCGAGAGCAAACCGCTGAGGATGTACGTGCGCATGAGTACGCTGCGGTTGTTGATACCCGAAAAGCGCGAGGCGACGGGGTTCGTCCCCAACAGGTAGACTTCAAACCCGTACTTCGTCCTGCTCAGGATGATGCCGACCACGGCCGCAATCGCCAGAAAAGCGATGAACGGAAACGGGATACCCGCGATTTCGCCATTGCCCAGCCACTGGAATTCGGGGATGCCGAAGATGGCCGCACCCTTCGTGATCACGGTGCCGATGCCCTGATAGAGGGTGAGCGTGCCGAGCGTCGCCAGAATCGGCGGGATGCCGACGTAGGCCACCAGGAAACCGTTGAACGCGCCGCAGATCGGGCCGATGATCAGTGCCGCGCCGATAGCGAGCACCATCGCGAGCGCCGGCGACGATGGGCCGACATAGGTCAGAATGAGAGCAGACAGGACTGCCGTCAGGTTCGCGGTCGAGTTGATCGACAGGTCGATGCCGCCTGTCAGCATCGTGATGGCGACCGCGATCGCCAGGATGCCGATCTCGGAGGCTTGAAACGCCATCGATTGAATATTGCGGAAGGTCGGGAACGCATCGGGCCGCAGCAGGCTAAAGAGCACAAACAGCGCAATCACGATCACCAACAAACGAACGCTGGTGCCATTGGTTTGCAGCAGATGGCCGATGCTTATTCTGCCTGCCGGGGGTGTAGTCGTTTGACGTTGCTGGACGTTTGCCATTTCATCTCCCCGCTAAACAGCTTGTGCGGCGCTTTGTGTGCGCTGCCGCTGACGTAATTGCAGGACAGGAATGCTCGTGCCGATGATGATCAGGATGCCGACGACGAAGCGCTGCCAATCCGAAGAAATTCCCAGGAGGACAAGGCTGCTGCTGATCAGGGTGATGAGCAGAACACCGAGCAGCGTCCCGACGACGGTGCCGCGCCCGCCCATGATCGAAGCGCCGCCGAGCACGACTGCGGCGATCACATCAAGCTCGATGCCGACGATGCTGAACGGATCGGCCTCGCGTGAAAGCGAACAGTAGACAATCCCCGTGATGCCTGCGACCAGGCCCACGAAACCATAAATGAAGAACTGCGTGCGGCGGACGTTGAAGCCGACGCGTTCGGCGGCCTCGAGGTCGCCGCCCATTGCATAGATGGCGCGCCCAAGCATCGTGTAGCGCAGCAGCAGCCACACGATCACCGCCAGCACCACCAGAAAGACGAAGGCGATGTGCAGGTTGGCCACGCCGCCCGCCGGATTGTCAATCGTGATCAGATTGCCGCGTGAGAGGTCACTCAGGACCGGCGACACTTCGGCAATACGGATGCGCTGGCTGCCCACGAAGAACAGGAGCAGACCGCGGAACAGGCTGAGCGTGCCTAAGGTCACGATCAGCGTGGGCAGTTTGAACAATGCAATGAAGAAGGCATTGAACAGCCCAAGTGCCAGACCGATCAGGCCTGCGACGACGAATGACAACACCAGGCTATCAATGCCGGTATCCCGAATGAAGACGACGGTGATGTACATCGCGGACACGGCAATGGCCGGGAACGAGACGTCAATCCCGCCGGAGATCAAGACGATCAGCACACCCATCGCGAACATGCCGACGATGATCCCGCTGCGCAGGATGCGGAACACGTTCGGGATGGAGAAGAATGATGGATTGACCAATCCAATGAAGATCGACAGAATGATGATCGTCAGTGCAATGATCACTTCCTGACGTGCGAGTAACCTTCTTAGGGTCGCCATAAGTTTCACTTCTTGCTTTCGTTCGCTCTTTCAATCGCCGCCGATCGTCTCGACCAGTCGATCTGCCAGTGCTGCTTCTGCGATATTCTTCGTTTCGAATGATTCGACCAGCGCGCCGCGCTGCATCAGCAAAATGCGATTGCAGACCTGCATAAGTTCAGGGATGTCATCGGAAATGACGATGATGCCCAACCCTTGCTGCGCCAGACCTTTGACGATGCCGTGAATCTCCGCTTTCGACCCGACGTCGACGCCGACCGTGGGGCCGTTCAGGATCAGAATCCGCGGCAGGCTCGCCAGCCATTTCGCGATGACGACGCGCTGCTGGTTGCCGCCCGACAGGCTTTTGACAGCCATCAGGGGATCGCTGGTCTTGATGTGGAGATTATTGACCCACGTCTGAATCTCGGTGTGCTTTTTCACCGCATCGACCATGCCGCTGCGGTTGAGCAGAGTCTTGAGCGAGCGGACGACGATGTTATCGCCGATGGAGCGTTCCAGGAACAGACCTTCGGTCAGCCGGTCTTCCGGCACGTAGCCGATGCCGTGCTTGATCGCATCTTGAATGCTGTTGATCTTGACCGCCTGGCCGTCCACTTTGATTGTGCCCTGGTCGGCGGGGTGTGAGCCGAACAAGGCGAGTGCCAGCTCTGTGCGCCCTGAGCCGAGCAGGCCCGTCACGCCGATGATCTCGCCGGGATACAGATCGAACGAAATGTCACGGAAGCTGCCCTTACGCGAGAGTTTTTCGAGGCGCAGCAAAGGCTGCCCCGTCTTGGGCGTGCTGTACTCGTAACGGCTATCGGCGATGGTGTGCCCCGTCATGCTCAAGACAATCTTCTCTTGAGTCAGTTCTTTAGCCGGCGAATCGACCACTTTACTGCCGTTACGGAGGATGACCACCCGCTCGGCCAGGACCTGCACCTCGTTCAACTTGTGGCTGACGAACAGGATGGCGATGCCACGCTCCCGCAGGCCGCGGACAATCCGGTACAGCACCTCGACTTCTTTGCGGGTCAGGGCGGTCGTCGGCTCGTCCATGACGACGAGGCGGGCATTCTGCTGCATCGCCCGCGAAATGGCGATCAGCTGCTTATTGGCGACCGACATTTCGCCGACCGTCGCGTCAAGCGGTAAATCGATCTCGATCTGGTCGAGCGCCTCCCGTGCGATCTTCTTGATTGTGCCCCAGTTGACCAACTGGCGACCCCGCGCCACCTGGTCGTTCAGCGCTATGTTTTCCGCGACGGTCAAATTGGGGAACAGGGAGAAGTCCTGGAATATGACCTGAATGCCTTCGCGGATCGAATCGATCGGACGCAGGTGCCGATACGTTTTCCCGTTGATGATGATCTCGCCCTGATCCGGGGCATAAACACCGCAGATGATCTTGATGAAGGTCGATTTGCCCGATCCGTTTTCACCGACAAGGCAGGCGACTTCGCCCTTCTCAATCTTTAAGCTCACATCCTGGAGTGCTTGAACGCCGACGAAGGATTTGGAGATGTGGTTTGCTTCAAGAAACACTTCGGGCATGGCGGAATGAAACCTATCTAGCAGAGAAAGAAGCGGTTAGCCCATATGAAAAGCGCTAGCCGCTTCTTTCAACTACGAACTATTCGAAGTCAACGGCCTGAACTAGAAGTCCCACTCGTCCACGTTTTCGGAGGTCACATCGACCCACGCCGCGCCGTAGAAGACTTTATCGACCAGCGAGAGTTCTTCGTAACCGGTCAGGTTCGAGAAGCCGAAGCCTTCTTCGGGAAGCTCGCCGTCAGTCACAGGGAGCGTGCCTTCAAGCTGCTGAATCGCCAGCATGTTGCAGGCATAGCCCGCGAGCGCCGGATCCCAGAAGCTGATCAGGTCGATGGCATCCGTGTTGATCAGGTCACGGCTGATCGAGGGCAGGCTCGTGCCGACGACCACGATCTGATCCTGCAGGCCCGCTTCTTCAACCGCCTGGCCGACACCGACGACGTCCGTCGAGGCGCTGCCCTGAACACCGCGCAGATTCGGGTAAGCGATGAGGAGTTCCTGCATGCGCTCGTAAGCCTGCTGCGGGTCGTCAAACGACTCGTTCTTATCGCCGACGAACGTCATGTCCGGGTAGTTTTCCTGCTGGTAGGCAATTGCGGCATCAACCCACTGATTGTGGGTGGCGCTGGTGAGGCTGCCGACGAAGACGGTGTATTCGCCTTCGTAGTTCATGCGCTCGGCCAGAGCTTCCATCAGGTGGACGCCGTAAGCGCTATTGTCAAACGCCTCGATGTCGTAGTCGATGTTTTCCTGATTCGACGCCTCGTGGGTAATCACGACGACGCCTTCTTCACGGGCGCGCTGGAGGACCGGTTCCACCGTTTCCGGCTGGAAGGGGATGACACACAGTGCGTCGACGCCCTGTGCGAGCAGGTCTTCGATGACCTGAACCTGAAGCGCGGCATCTGCTTGTGCCGGGCCCTGCTGGAATGCGGTCACATTCGGATAGTCTTCGCTCACCCAGTTGACGCCAGTTTCCATGCGGTCGAACCACGCGATACCGGTCAGCTTGACCACGGTCGCGATTGTCCAATCACCACTCACGTCGAGGATTGCACCCGGGCTGCTGGGGGCGTCAGGTGTCGCCTCCTGCGCGAAACTCACCCCAAAGGACAAGGCGAGGATCGTGAGTGCAAAGACAACCAAGAATATACTGCGACGATGCACCATCATGAAGCTCCTAGTAAGTTGCTGAAACTTTACCCAATCGAGAGGTGTCACTTCTTCAGCGAGAAAACCCCTCTGATTGCATCAATAGTTAACACGAAGTCGGCCAGATTTCAACCGATTTCGCCTGACGGACGGCACACTTTGACACCGCAATTTGTCACATTCTTCGCGCTTGACGACGGCTGAGCGAGAGGTGGGATCGCCATACATAGGCCAGATGTCTTCCACGCAAGCACGATGCCAGGAGCTTTGTCTAATCTTCTTTTGTCCCTCTCCGGTGCAGACGGAGAGGCGCTTCAATGAGCTAAAGACCCTTCGCGACCATGTAGTACACGTCGTTCCAACGGAGTTCATTCTTGAAGTTGTGTAGTGTCGTCTCGCCGTTGATGTGCAGGAACTCAATGCCTGCGATGTCCGCGAAGTCGGCCATGTGCTCCGCCGTCAATGACTGGCTGAAACCTGTGTGATGCGCGCCGCCCGCGTATATCCATGCCGCCGCACCAATCTTCAGGTCTGGCTTGGGAATCCACAGTGCGCGGGCAACGGGCAGCTTGGGCATTGGCTGATCTGGCTGCACGACATCGACATCGTTGACGATCAGTCGGAAACGGTTGCCCATGTCCACCAGCGAAGCATTAATCGCTGCGCCGGGCGGGGTGTTGAAGACGAGCCGCGCCGGGTCTGCCTTGCCTCCAATGCTGAGCGCATACACTTCGAGACTCGGCCTGCCATCGGAAATTGTGGGGCAAATCTCCAGCATGTGCGCACCCAGCACGCGCATACCCGATGGATTCAGGTGATAGGTATAGTCTTCCATGAAAGATGTGCCGCCTGGCAACCCGACAGACATCACCTTCATTGCGCGCAGAAGCGCCGCCGTCTTCCAATCGCCCTCCGCGCCAAAGCCATAGCCATCGGCCATCAGGCGCTGCACCGCCAGACCGGGCAGTTGTGTCAGCCCATGCAAATCCTGGAAGGTGGTGGTAAAAGCCTTGAAGTTGCCCGCTTCCAGAAACCGCCGTAAGCCAATCTCGATGCGGGCGGCATCCCGTATCGAAGCATGCCTTGCGCCTCCCCTGCGCAGGTCGGCAGCAATCTGGTACTCGGCTTCATAGGCCGCGACGATCGTATCGACGTCCGCATCGGAGACCGCATCGACTTGCTCAACGAGATCACCGACGCTGTGACCATAGACCTGGTAGCCCAGCCGTATCTGCGCTTCAACACGATCACCGTCGGTGACTGCCACCGAGCGCATACTATCGCCAAAACGCACCAGGCGCGCCTCGTGTGCGTCAGCCCAGGCACAGGCTGCCCGCACCCAAACGCCTAGCCGTTCCTGCACTTCCGGATCGCTCCAATGGCCGACAACCACCTTACGATTCAAGCGCATCCGGCTCACCATGAAGCCGAATTCTCGGTCTCCGTGAGCCGCCTGATTCAGATTCATGAAGTCCATATCAATGTCAGCCCAGGGAATATCCTGGTTGTGCTGCGTATGCAGGTGTGCCAACGGCTTCCTCAGTGCCGAAAGCCCTGCGATCCAGTTCTTTGCAGGGGAAAAGGTGTGCATCCACGCCACCACACCGACACAACTCGATGTTGAGTTCGCTTCAAGACAAATGTTATGGATTTCTTCGGGTGATGTGAGAACCGGCTTGAAGATTACTTTCGTGGGGATGGCAGGCGCCAGGTCGAGAGCGGCGGCGATTTCTCGCGAATGGCTTCCGACCTGTTCTAGCGTTTCCGACCCGTATAGCTGCTGACTCCCCGTCAAAAACCATATCTCATAAGCATTGAGGTCTTTCATCATATCCTTGCCCTTCAGGCAATCTACTGCCTATATACTCTCTGATAACGGCCACTGAGTTTGTCGATGTCCGACTGAGCCATCCGAAGCGATGGGTTAATCTGCCAGGCTGTTCAGAAATCGCTTCCAGCGCGCCCATCGCTGTCTTGTCGCTGACGGCGACGACGGCCATTGGGCGGCGATCGAGCGCGATGAATTCCTTCATGTGCTGCTAATCCTTGAGCGAATAGCCGGACATGGGTCTTGGCATCCACTCAGGCGGTATGAGCAGTCCGGCAGCATTTGAAACCATCATTTATCCTGCGAATGGCTCGAATTCAGTCTCCACCCAATGAGGGTTAACACTCCAACCTTACGCGCTAACGATGAAGGTCTCGCTGACCGGCGCAGCAGCACCCAGTCTCACACCGCGTTCGCTCGGCGAGCAGCCGCCGATCGTCACGCGGAACTCGCCAGCTTCGAGGATGCGGTCACCTTCGTCATTCACGAGTTTCATCATCTCAGGGGTTACCGTGAACGTGATGACGGTACGCTCGCCCGGTTCGAGATGGACGCGCTGGAAACCGATCAGGCTGTGCAGCGGCACGACCGTCGAGGCGTCCAGGTCGCTGAGGTAAATCTGGGCGACTTCTTCCGCTTCCACCGATCCGCTGTTTGTCAGCGTAAAGCTGAGGGTAAGCGATTCGCCCGCACGAATCATACGCTTGTCCAGCGTCAAATCGCTGTAGGTGAAGTGCGTGTAGCTCAAGCCAAAGCCGAACGGGAACAGCGGTTCTGCGGTGGAATATCGATAGGTTCGACCTCTCATGTCGTAGTCTTCGAACGGCGGAAGCTGATCCAGTGATTTCGGGAACGTCAGTGGCAGCTTGCCGGATGGCGCTACGTCACCGAACAACATGTCGGCGACGGCTTTGCCACCCTCCTGACCGGGGTACCAGACGTAGACAATCGCTGCCATCAGGTCTTCCAGCTCGCCTAAGACAATGGGGCTGCCGCCCGTGAGCACGAGCACGATCTTCGCGCCGGCGAGTGCCAGTTTCTTGAGGTACTCGACCTGCACAGGCGGTAATGTGATCTGCGCACGATCGCCCTGTTCTGGGGATAGGAGCGCGTGTCCCTGTTCGCCTTCCAGCATGGGTGAGATACCCATACAGGCGATGGTCACGTCGAAGGTCGACGCGCTCGCAATCGACCAATCGTCTACCTCTTGCTGCTGGGTAAGCAGGCAGCCATCTGCGTAGCGCAGCTCGTTTCCTTCGGGGGCGCGGGCCACTATCCCTTGCATGATCGTGGTCATGTTTTCGTTCATGCCGTTGTAATTGCCGAGCAGCGCTTCGATGCTGTTGGCACACGGACCGACCACCAGTATTCTGCGAGCCGACTCCCGTATCGGCAGAGTATTGTCCTCGTTCTTCAGCAGCACAATCGATTTGATGGCAGCTTCATACGCCAATTGACAATGTTCGGGACAGGCGATGGCGCTGACCGGAGTGGCGGCATACGGCACTTCTTCAGGCGGATCGAACATGCCGAGCTTGAAGCGCGTCGTGAGGGTGCGCGCCAGCGATGTGTCAATATCGGCTTCTGTAATCAATCCGCGATCAATGGCTTCATCCAGATGATCGTAGGTGCAGATGCAGCTCAGGTCACATCCGGCCTTGAGCGCCAGAGCAGCACTTTCGACAACATCTTTCGTCACTTTGTGGCCCTCGTGAAAATCGGTCAGCGCGCCGCAGTCCGACACGACATGACCCTGAAAATCCCAATCGCCCCGCAGCGTCTTGACCAGCAGGAACTCGCTTGCGCAGCATGGCTCATCGTTCGTGCGGTTGTATGCGCCCATGACGGATTCGACCGCGGCTTCCATGACCAGCTTCTTGAACGCCGGGAGATAGGTCGCATTCAGGTCACGCGGCGAGACCTTCGCATTGAAGACGTGGCGCAGTTTTTCCGGCCCGCTGTGCACGGCGAAATGTTTGGCGCACGCTGCTGTCTTGAGGTATTTCGGATCATCGCCCTGCAATCCGCGCACGTAGGCAGCGCCCATTTCGCCGGTCAGAAACGGGTCTTCTCCCCACGTTTCCTGCCCACGTCCCCAACGGGGATCGCGGAAAATATTGACATTCGGTGACCACACCGTCAGCCCCTGGAACCTCCCGGCGAATCCTTTGCGCCGCAGCGCCGCGTGGTACTTGGCGCGGGTTTCATCGCCGACTGCCGACGCGACTTTCTGGATCAGGTCCGGGTCCCAAGTCGCAGCCATCCCGATGGCCTGAGGGAAGACGGTAGCGCGTCCATTCCTGGCGACGCCGTGCAGCGCCTCGCTCCAGAAGTCGTAAGCGGGGATGTTCAGGCGCGGGATCGCCTCGGCGGTATTCAGCATCTGCCCGATTTTTTCGTCCAGCGTCAAGCGCGAAATCAGATCGTGGACGCGCTCGGCAATCGGGCGGGAACTATTCAGGAAGATAACCGGCGATTCAGTTTGTTGCGTCATGATTGCTTTGCCTGCTCTCGCGCTTCTGCCGCGTGGGCTTGTTTCAGGATGATTTTGAATGTGTAGGCATGGTCACATGGGCGCTGTGAGGGCGTCGTGATGTGGAGACCATCCTCATGCTGTGACCACGAAAGCGCCTCGGATGAACCGAGCATTTCAATCGACTCGATCTGCTCGGAGGCCAGCGGGGAGCCGATCCTCAGCGATTTGATGACGGAGCTTTCGCCGGGCCAACCCAGCATGACGGCATAGAGCGCTCCATCCTTCGTCGTGAAGCGAATGTCCTGCGCATTGAACGGCTTATCTTCGTGCTCCTGCATATGACCGCTCACCGTCGTGTCGCCTTCGCCAAAGGTCTCCCAGTGACGCGTCCCGTAAATTGCTTCACCGTTGATTTGCAGCCACTCGCCCAATCCGAGCAGCCGCTCGCTGGCTTCAGGCGGGATCGTGCCATCGGGTTTAGGCCCAATGTTCAGGAGGAGATTACCATTCTTGCTGACCACATCCACCAGATCGTGTACCAGTGTGGTCACAGACTTGAAGTCGTCATTCTCGACGTAGCACCACGATTTGTAACTGACCGAGGTGTCGGTTTGCCAGTAATCTTTGCGGATGTCGCTCAGCTTTCCGCGTTCGATGTCGAGGAGTGCCGTCCCCACCGGGAACGCTTCCAGCTTGTACTGAAGAACAGGATCGGCGATATGGTTGTAGTAATAGGCCGCGAATTTCTGAAGATAAGGCTCGAAAACCGCCTGCTCGATCCACCAGTCGAACCAGAAGACCTGCGGTTGATATTTATCCACCAGTTCGCAGCAGCGCGCCAGCCAGTCGTCGAGGAATTTCGCGTCCGGGCGCGGATGCCAATCCTTGTTCGCCCACTGTTCCGAGGTATGCGACGCCGCTGGTGAAGCCTCGACGGCTGGGCCATAGAACGCCGCGTATTGAGGGTCTTGTACGTCCGACGGGAATTTGCGTCCGCCGTCCATAAACCACCAATGTTCTGCACGATGGCTCGACACCCCAAACACCAGCCCTTGCTTACGGGCTGACTCGGCCAGCGCCGCCAAAATATCGCGCTGCGGCCCCATCTTCACGGCGCTCCAGTCGGACAGCCCTGTAGCGTACATGGGAAAGCCATCGTGATGTTCTGCTACTGGGACAACGTACTGCGCGCCCGCCCGCTTGAACAGATCGATCCAGGCATCCGCATCGAAGTGTTCCGCCTTGAACATCGGGATGAAATCTTTGTAGCCGAACTGGGTATGGTCGCCCCACGTTTCCCGATGATGCTGGAATTCGGGGCTGCCCTGCTGATACATGTTGCGTGCATACCATTCATTGGAGAAGGCGGGCACGCTATAAACACCCCAGTGGATGAAGATGCCAAGCTTTGCATCTTTGAACCAACGGGGGACGGCATACTGGGCCAACGATTCCCAGGTTGGTTCGTAGTGAACTGCATACTTCTGTTGCTCTTGCACGTTACCTCCACAATCGTAAGCAGTGGATCGTGAGATATTGCTGGCATTTTCCGTTCGGCGTCACCGTGCGTCCGCAGGGACTAGAGGCACTTCAAGTCAGACCTGAGTCTCAAATCGTGCGTTCTCGTTCGCATCGAAGTCATCTTTCGTGTTTCACAACGGGTCGAACGTCGAACCCGCGACACTTGTTCCGAGTTCCCGTCTAGTTCAGGGTGAGAGCAAGAACCGCTGCCGCTGGCAGCTCAAGCCTGAGATGCCCATCATCAGACAAGCTCACCTGCTCGAACGGGACTGGATGAACGCGTTCAGGATCCTCAAACGTGTTATGGGCTGTGAAGGTATCGCCTGCAAGGAGGCGACCGCTCGCTTTCGAAAGGGCTATGTCACGGCAATCGCAGTCGATAGAAGCGGAGCGTGTCGGATGTAGATTGCACAAGGTGAGCAGCACCTCGCCCGATGTGGACTTTGAGGCACTCGCGCTGATCACCGGCAGTGATTGTTCCCGAAAAGAGTATGCTTCGCAGTCGATGTCCAGTAGGAGCGCGGTTGCATCCTGATGGCGCTTGAACATCTCAAAAACATGATACGTCGGCGTGAGCAGGAATCTTCCGCCATCGGTGAGGATCATGGCCTGCAGCACGTTGACCGTCTGGGCGATATTTGCCATCTGCACACGGTCACAATGATCCTGGAAAAGATGCAGCGTCAACGCGGCTACCACCGCGTCTCGCATCGAGTTTTGCTGGTACAAGAAGGCTGGATTTGTCCCCGCTTCCACCGGATACCATGTGCCCCATTCATCCACGATGAGCCACATCCGTTTATCAGGGTCATAGCTATCCATGACAGCAGCGTTGCACTCGATCACGTGCCCTATTTGATACGCACTCTGTAATACCGTAATCCACTCCGCTTCCCCGAAGTCTGTTGCCGAATGTTCCAGCTGGTGCTGCAGATAGACGTAGTAATGAATGCTGATGCCGTCGGTTGTAACAGGATGGCGACGGCCATAGATGTGCTTCATGAAGAGGGCGATGTCTTCGCCTTCCGTGTCACTTCCACCAAGCCCGCTGGCAATCTTCAGCATGGGCGTTTGGCCATAGTTTTTGACGTGGGTGTGATACTGGCAGTAGAGGTCGGCGTATTGCTCAGGGGTCATGTGCCCGCCGCAGCCCCAATTTTCATTGCCGATGCCCCAGAACGGCACTGGCCACGCCTTGTCCTGCCCGTTCTGCCGGCGCTCGTTGGACAGCGTGCTGTCGTAGTCCGAGGTCAAGTATTCGACCCAATCGCGCATTTCCTGCACGGTGCCGCTGCCCACATTGCCGCCGATATAAGGGTCACAATCCAGCTGTTGACACAAATCCATGAATTCATGGGTGCCGAAATGATTCGGCTCCGAGGCTTCGCCCCAGAAGTTGACGGATTTCACGCGCCGATCACGCGGGCCAATGCCATCGCGCCAATGATAGACATCGGCAAAGCAGCCACCCGGCCAGCGCAAATTGGGAATATTCAGCTTGCGCAGCGCTTCGACCGTATCCGTGCGAATGCCACGCACATTCGGGATCGGGGAATCTTCTCCCACCCAGATGCCTTCGTAAATGCAGCGCCCCAGATGCTCTGCAAAGTGACCATAGATATGGCGATTGATCGTGCCGCGTTCGGCTTGCGCATGCAGTGTCAGTTTGTTCACGATTGCCCCTAATCAGTGTCTACGAGTGTCAGACAAGGTAGATGGTGTTCAATGCCCTGTTCCCGCCGCAGATTTCTCGGCGTCCTCCGAATACAAGTAGCATTTCACAGTTTGCTGCCCCACCTGCACATCCGGAGGATCAGCCTTGCGGCAGATGTCCATCACGTGGGGGCAGCGGCCCGCGAACTTGCACCCGATTCTGCCGTACTCCTTGACTTCAGTCGTTCCAAGCGCAATGTGTTTCGCCCACGACTCGCGTTCCTTGGGGGCAGGCTCAGGCACCGACTCCTTCAAGAGCTGTGTATATGGATGAGCAGGCCGTTCCAGAACATCCTCAACGGGGCCCGATTCAACCACGTAGCCACGCAGCATGATGCCGATCCGGTCGCTGATGTAGTAAGCAGTCGCCAGATCGTGCGTGATGTAAATGACGCTCACGTTCTGTTCGTCGCGCAACTTCTGAAACAAATTCACGATCTCCATGCGCAGCGACGCATCGACCATCGAGACAGGCTCGTCGGCGAGGATCAGCTTCGGCTTCGAGATCAGCGCCCGCGCCACCGATACGCGCTGAATCTGACCCCCGGAAAGCTCATGCGGATAGCGCTGCCGCACTTCGTCGAGCGACAACCCCACGTTGTGGAGCGCATCATCCACCACCTTGACGGCGCCCCGACGGTTTGAGGCCATGCCAAAATTCACAGCCGTATCGAACAGGTACGCGTCTACTCTCCGCAGCGGGCTGAAAGTCTCGAACGGGTTCTGGAAAACCGGCTGGACCTTCTTCATAAACTCGTTGAACTCAGATCGCTTGCGGATGGCAGATAAATCGCGGCCTTCAAACAGCACTTTGCCCCGTGTGGGTTCCAGATCGCGGAGGAGCACGCGCGAGAGTGTGGTTTTGCCGCTGCCGCTTTCACCGGCGAGGGTGAGTATTTCCGGCTTATCGTTGTCCAGGGAGAAGGACACGTCGTTCACCGCCGTGAGCAGCGTCCCTCCCATCAACCCACCAATGTGAAATTCGACCGTCACGTGCTGCACGTCCAGCAATTTTCCGCTTACGCTCATAGAGAGTCTTCCTTGACCAGATGGCAGGCCACGCGATGACGTTCCTTGACTGTAACCAGTTCGGGAACCTCAGTCCGGCATACATCCATCACGTACGGACAGCGGGGGTGAAAGCGACAGCCGGTTGGAGGATGGGCAAGGTTTGGCGGCGCGCCTTCCAGGCTCACCTTCGTTGATCTTTCGCCGATCATCGGCAGTGAGCGAATCAGGTGCTGGGTGTAGGGGTGGAGCGGCTCATTGAAGATGGTCTCCGTTGGCCCCTCCTCAGCGATCCTGCCCGCGTACATGATCATCAACCGGTCAGCGACATTGGCGTGTACAGCCATGTCATGGGTGACCAGAAGAACCGTATTGCTGCTTATGGCTTGAATCTCTTTGATCATCTGGAGGACGCCACGCTGCACGACGACATCGAGAGCGGTGGTCGGCTCATCCGCGATAATCAAGGAGGGTTGGAACACGGTCGCCAGAGCAATGGCCACCCGCTGACGCATACCGCCGGAGAGCTGGTGCGGATAAGCGTCCAACACGTCCGTCGGGAGTCCCAGTCGGTTCACGTGGGCGCGCGTCTGTTCAAGGAACTTCTGTTTGTCCGTAATGCCCTCATGCGTATCGACAATATCCCGGAAGGTGGCAATCACTCTGCGCACCGGGTTGAGGACGCTCATGGAACCCTGCATCACATAGGAGATTTCTTTCCAGCGCACGTTCTGGCGCAGCTCATCCTGTGAAGCCCGTAACATATCAACGCTGTAATCGCCAAAGGTGTAGTTGACACTGCCTTCGAGCGCCTTCAGCGGGGGTTTGATGCTTCCCGAGATGACCTTAATCAGGGTAGTTTTGCCGCAGCTCGACTCGCCTGCTACGCCGTAAATCTCATTCGGGAAGAGGTCGAAAGAAACCCCGTCAACGGCCCGTACAGTCCGGGAGATCCCATAGACCTCAGTCTGGTAATACGCATGGAGGTTTTTCACGCTTAACAGGGCCACGGGCTAACCTCCAATCAAGCGCAGACGAGTCCGCGGATCGATGAATTCGTTGATACTCGTGAAGAACAGGTACAGCCCGAGGAACAGAACAATAGTCACCAGAGCCGGGGCGGCGATCCACCACCATATCCCTGCCACCAATGCCCCGTGCTGGTTCGCCCAAAAGAGTGCCGTTCCAAGGGTAGGGGTGGTCAAATCCGAAAGCCCAAGAATACTCAGGGTGACTTCCATGCCAATCGACCACAGAATGTTGTTGATGGTGGTGGCAAACACAATGGGCAGCACGAAGGGTAGATGCTCGTGGATGGTGATCCAGAAGCCGCTTGATCCTGAATAGATCGCGGTGCGTGTGAACGAGCGCTCCTTCAGACTGAGCACCTGGGAACGAATCAGACGGGCGTCAAATGGCCAGCCGAAAAGCCCCAGGATAACCGCCAGATAAAACAGGCTCATCCTCTCGCGCAGCAAAAAACCCAGCAAGATCAGGATGGGAAGCAGGGGCAAAACCACGAAGGTGTCATTAAGCGACATCAGCACCCGGTCGAGCCATCCGCCCCGGTATCCGGCGGTGAGGCCTACGAGAATCGCGATGACACGCGAGATGATTGCGGTCAACACCCCAAGGAAGAGGGAATTGCGTACGGCAAAGGTCAACCACCAGAAGAGATCCTGTCCGCGGGAGGTCGTGCCGAAAATATACTGCTGCGATGGAGGAAGATCCCACGGGACCACAAAGGACTTGCCCGGATCATAAGGCGAGTTGTAGGACAGCAGAATCATCGCTGCCACACCGCCCAGAAAAATGACAGCGAGACGGAAGCGGCCATCATATTTGAGGAGATCGCGCACAATACTGATCATCGTTCCTCTCCTATTGGTAGCGCACCCGTGGGTCGAATAGCGGATAGAGTAAATCCATGACGAAAACTGCGGTAGCAACCCCGATGATCGAGTAAATAGTGATGCCCATGATCATTGAGTAGTCGTTACTGTAGATCGCCCTGATGGCTAGACCGCCAATCCCGGGGTAACCAAAAACGACCTCCATGATGAGGGCGCCACTGAAGACCGTTCCGATCACCATCGCCAGCGCAGTGAGCTGCGGAAGTATGGCGGTGCGCATGATGTATTGAGTGAGGATCGTGTTCTTCCTGAGTCCGGCGGTTTCGGCATACACCACATAGTCTTCAGAGATAATGTTGGAGGTGAGGGATTTCATGCCGACAAACCAACCCCCAAATCCAATCAGGATCAGGGTGGCTGCCGGGAGCACAGCATGTTCGATGGTTTTCAGGATGAACTCAGGGGAGGACCAATCAGGACGGGTCCCTAGTGGGTAGGCCCCACTAAATGGGAAGATCGGGATGAAATACGCAAACACCACGAGCAGAACGATAGCCACGATGTAGTACGGGATCGATCGGACCACCTGGCCCAGCACTTCGATCACCTTCAATGCTTTGTTTTCAGGATAGTAGCTGGACATGGCCCCGAAGACGTTGCCAAATATGAACGAGATGATCACCGCGGGGATCAACAGCCTGAGGGTATACGGCAAAGCTTGTCCAATCATACTGGACACCGGGGTCGGGAAATTATCGAGCGAAGGGCCAAGGTCGCCACGGAACAAACGCCCCCAAAACGTGAAATACTGCTCGACCGGACTGCCTGATAGCCCATACAGGTCGGTCAGAGCGGTGCGCATTGCTTCGATAGATTCCGGGTCGAGGGAACTCCCCATCGCTACCATCGTGGACACCTGAGCTTCTACCGGGTCAGTGGGAGCGAGCCGGGGAATGATGAATGTGACCGTGATCCCGACGAAAATGATCGTCAGGTACTGAATGATTCGCGGAATCAAATACCGGAAGATAAATTTGCGCATTAGAGCCATTCCCATTAAGAACAAAACCCTCCGCCGTGATCGCCAGTGAAGACAACCGCAGTGGAGGGGTAGAACGTTGATACTGCTGCCTTGCCTCGATCTCAATTACTTGGCACCAACCCAGGGGTCAGCGCAGTCTTTGCACGGTCGAGGTTATGCCTCCTTGGGCTTGATCTTGACGAACATATATTTGGTGTTGCCCCAGTTCGGCACCGGATCCGTATAGGGATCATCGATTGACGGATACCCTTCGAAGTAGGTGGTATCCATAGTCGTGAAGACGTTATACGCCATGAGCGGCGTAATCGGCATCTCCTGAGCGGCCAGCCTGCAGAACTCCAGTCCCAGCTCGACACCCTGCGGATCGTCGAAGGAAATCTGCTCGATGGCTTCAATGATCCGGTCAAGCTCGGGGTTCCTCCAGCGCATGCTGTTGCTGCCCGCAGCGTTTTCGCCGCTGGGGACGTACAACCTTGAGTGCCAGTACTGGAGGAAGAAGAATAGGTCGGGATGACCGCCCCAGGTCTCAATCGTCCATGCCAGGTTGGCCGTGTACTCGCCGGCGCTCATGATGGGCCAGGGGTTCGCCTGCGAATCGAGGCTGGTATCAATGCCGAATGCCGTCCAGTTCTCGACGATCATGGCGGCCGCCCGGTTCATGGTTGGGTTTGATTCTGGATTCATGCTCATCAGCGGCACCGTGAAGGGCGAGCCATCGGGCAGCGCCCACTTGCCGTCGACCTTCTGCATCCCGGCGTCCAGCATCAACTGTTCAGCGGCCTGGAGATCATATTTCCACCAACCCGCTCCGATATACTGCCGGATGATGTCGGGGTCGGTTGGCACGAGGTCGCCCAGGCTCGGGCGAGCCAAATCGGCAATCCGTTGGGCAGCGGCTGGATCGTAAGGCTTGTAGTCCTCCCCGCCAACCTTGATGGTGAAGTCATTCAACCAGGGTTCCAGCGGCTGATGATAGAACTGGGGGTACATACCCGTCGGTGGGACGTGGATGGCGGAGATGGTTGCTGCGCCTCTGTAAGAGGCCAGGGCAACCTGGGCGATATCAATCGCCAGGGTCAACGCCCAGCGGACTTCTCGCTTGTCCAGCCCGGGTTTTTCGTTGTTGTAAATGACCGCCGGCAGGGTGGGATCCGGATGTGCCCACGGGAACGAAGGGAACCAGCCGACCGAGGTCGGGCTTTCCCGAGCCAGAGTAATACGTCCTTCAGGCGTGATGTCATGAATCACGTCCAGTTCGTGTGCCAGCTGGGAGAGAACGCGCTTGTCGCTTGGACCTGGATCAATGTACATGGCGTACTTGACAGACACCTCACCAAGGCGGGCAAGCGAGGTTCGCTGCCAGTCTTCGCGGCGCTCCCACAGGTACCATTGTCCGTTCGGATCGAAATCCCTGAGCGTGTAGGCGCCCAGGCTGACCGGCGGATTAAAGGTGTAGGCTACCGGGTCCTCTACCTGTTCCCAGATGTGCTTGGGCATGATGTAGAGGGCACCCCAGCGCACGGTGAAGGCAGCGTGGAAGCGCGAATTGGGGGCCTTAAGGTAGAACACCACGGTATACCGGTCGGGCTGTTCCATATGGTCGACGCTTCTTTCGAACAGGCCCTGATTTCCCATTCCGGGTGTGTTCTTCAGAAGGTCGACGGTGAAGTACAGGTCATCCCCTGAAAACTCGACGCCATCGCTCCAGTAGAGGCCCTCACGCAGCTTGACGGTCATCTGGGTGAAGTCGTCGTTGTAGATCGGTGGCTCGGCTGCCAGGGCGTTATCCCAGACGCCGTCGACTCCCGCATCCGGGTCGATGTACCACAGCGCATCCAGAGCCAGTTGCTGAAGGCCACATACCCAGACGCCGCTGTAGCCGCTCCGCCAACGGTTGAAGTCATCTGCCGGCAGCACAGTCCCTGATGGGTTCTCCAGGATCAGACACTGATTCCTGGGAACGCCCGGCGCAACTTCCTCCGCCTGGGCGGCCAGGAGTTTGTTTCCATGAAGTGCCAGTAACTGCGGGGGAAGGGCGCTTGCCGCTGTGATGGCGGCAGCCTGCTTCAGGAAATCTCGTCTCGTTAACGTATGCTTCTTCATTCTCTTTCTCCAAGCTACAAAGGACAGTATTTCTTCACGGGCAATCTATACTCAGAGCATCGAGTCAGTTGGGCGCGGTCTGTCGCGCCGGGGTAAGCGTTTCCTTTCTACTCTCAGATCGGTTTTGAACACACCAACGGCATCGGGGGGAAGAATGTATTTTCAGCTGCGATGTCCGGGTCGTTGGTCATGTACACCTGATCGCGTGTGACGAACTGACCCCCATCGAGCGCGATCGGAGTTTCAAACGCAGCGGCGGTCGAGAGCGATGGTGAGGATAATGGTGGGAAACTGCCGCGTCGCGAGGGGAGTAAACAACAAAACCCAGGCTGCCCCCTTGTCGAACGCAGCTCGCGTTTCTTTGGGATACAGCACCATGAAGGACGGGAATTCTCGTGTATACAATACAAGTGTTCACTAAACAAATTCGGTCTCTTTTCAGAAAATGCTTGTGACACTTCGCCGAGTGATGACACTCAGCAGCAATACTTTAAGAATATTTTACGGTGCTAGAGCCCGCTTGTCAACTGATTTGAACACCGCTATAATGAGTTTTGTTTAGTAAACAAGTAGGAGGTCATGATCTTGGGTAGTTCCAAACCGACCATGCGGAAGATTGCCAAAGTCGCCCAGGTCTCGCCGACGACGGTGTGGATGGTACTTCACAGTAAGCCTGGCATTCCAGCCGAGACGGCCCAGCGTGTATGGGCTGCGGCCGCCGAACTGGGTTACAGGGCAAAGCCGAGCGCCAACGGCGCGTACGACCGATCGGTTGGGCTGCTGATTGAGCAATATTCGGTGCCCGTCATCAGCGACGTGTTTTATGGTGAGATCATAAGGGGTTTCCAGACCGAGGCGGAGCGCCTGGGCTATAACGTCGTCCTGACGATGTTTGACCGGGCGAAAGGCAATCTCGACGTGCTCATGCGTGGATTTGCCCAGAAAGTGTCCGGTTTTGTCGTTGCCAATGACGGTGACATCACGTCTGATATGGTCATCGATATGGAAGGTTTGAGTATCCCGATTGTCCTGGTCGAAAACCATATCGACGAGCTGCGCCTCCCTTGCATCCTGGGCGACAACTTCATGGCCGGTTACCAGATCACGCGCCATCTCCTCGGTCTCGGCCATCGCAAGATTGCACTGCTGCAGGGGCCGCCGAAGTACAGCAGCCTGGCTGACCGATTTCGGGGCTGTCTGGCTGCCCTGGGCGAAGCCGGTCTGCTAATCCCAAATGAATGGTTACCGAAGCCCGTCTCAGGACATCCGCTCAAAGGGTATATCCAGATGAAGGAAGTCCTTGAACAGGAAGCGCGTCCGACGGCGGTCATTGCGATTAGTGACAAGACTGCTTTTGGAGCAATGGAAGCCATCCGCGAAGCAGGTCTGAAAATCCCGCACGACATCGCGATTGCGAGTATCGACAATACGCTGGAAAGTGCCTACTCACGCCCCACTCTGACCACTGTAAACATTCCCAAACACGAGATGGGGAGGCTAGCACTCCAGAAACTCGACCGCCTCATTCAAGGCGAGGACCGGATCCCTGTCAAGACGATCGTCTATAGCGAGCTTATCGTCCGCGAGTCTTGTGGCGCGAACCTCGCACGGCGTGTGGACGAGTCGTCGCCCGCCAGGTTGGAGTAGCGGTTCAGTGCCCACCGCCCAGTTCATCAGCCAGAACATGTCTTCGCGCCCCATTCCAGGTTCTGGCGCAAGTCCGTCGACAACTTTGTATGCCTTGTGCCATCCGGCACTGCCCATCCAGAGAGTGCCTTCATTGACTTCGTAATCATCGACGAAGACTGCTTGCTGGCCGAACTTGTTTTCATAGTACCCGTAGTGACGTTTGCGGACATCACCGTCGATGTACGGTGGCTTCCCGCACGACTCGACATGATGATTCGAGAAGGTGAACAGAGGGCGTAGGCAATTCACTATTGCTCTCAATGGCGCCTGACAATCGACCCGTATACCAACCGTCTCAGCTTGAATGGCCGTCCGTGTTAGGCCAACAGCATTCTGCTTGTCACAAACCCGCCATTTGGCGGTGTCTTTGCGCATTCGCGCGCTGCTACACTCAGAAATGACGCCGCGGAATCCATTCGGAAATAACCTGAGGTAGGAGTAAATGTCAAGCAGAGTATTGTTCATCCTGACGGTTCTTTTTAGCCTTGGAGTAGGCGCTCTTTTACCCGTTGCAGCCCAAGAAGACACGGTAATCGAATGTGACGTTCAGGGTCTTCTTGAGCACCAACAGGAACATGCAGCGCGATTGGATGACCTGGCAGCAAGGCTCGAAGAAGACAGAGATAACGCGCTGGAAGATCTGTACATCACCGGAATCGCTTATCAGTCACTGGCGATTCAGTGCGGGTTCCTGGGGCTGGATGAGGCCAGATTGGCACACGAAGAGGAACACCAGGACACTGAGGCCGTAACGCATGATGAAGGTGGACATAACGATGCGGATCACGAAACGGCCCTCGATCGCGCATTAGCGGTTGGCGATCCTGTGCGAGGAGAGCAGCTGTTCAATACTGTTCAGCCAGAAGTTGGCTTCGCCTGTGTGACCTGCCACCGGGTTGACACCACCGAACGCCTGATTGGCCCTGGACTGCTGGGGGTGGGTAGCCCCACGCACGATCCGTCCGAGCATATGATGTCGGATGACAATAACATGGGGGACATGAACATGGGCGGTGATGACCACCATGCGGAGACAGACAACACGGACGACATGATGATGCAGATGGAAACTGATCCGGTGGAATACATTCGTACGTCGATTGTCGACCCGACTGCATTCGTGGTTCCGGGCTATCCTGATAATCTGATGCCCAAGAATTTCAGCGATATCTTCACCGATGAAGAGATCAACGATCTGATCGCTTATCTGTTGACTCTGGAATAAACACTGTTCCTGCTGAAGCCGGGACAGTCGCTACTCCTAGATTCAGATGATGACAGGGTCAACGGAGAAGGAACGGTAACTTGCTGTAAACCTTCCCGACCGATTGTGGCGGACATTTGCCATGTTGTGTTCTCTGCCGTGACAATGACACAGCTCTTGCCACTCGTAATCATGGCATGGCGATTCCGCTCCAACCACGGGCCACACAGGGCGCGGTGAGATGGGCGAGAAACGGTCGGGTGCCTCAAGCGCCGGTTGCCAAGCTGTTCACCCAGGGCTGGTCGCGAATAATCTGTTGAAATGGGCGCCCGGCGACAACAAAAGCTGAGGGACAGTGTTATTGGCTGTCCCTGATCTGTTCCCGACGAACACTACCGCGCGGTGCTGCTCAGTAGTGAGAAGTCCGGCATCGATTGACGATTCGACGGCGGATTGCGCCCTCACCATAAGGAGACAAGTATGGCCTTTTGGGGTTTGCAGCTTGAGACCCGTGATCTGAATGGGCTGGCGGATTTCTATGCGAACCGGTTGGGCTTTACCCTACTGGATCAAAACCCGGAGCGTCTCGATCTTCGAGTCGGCCAGACCAAGCTGTGTTTTGTTCCGGCAGAGGGCGACGCACAACCGGCCTACGAGTTCTCGCTCAATCTTTCACAGGGCAGCCATGCTCAGACGCTGCTTGATCCGGCGGGGAATCGCATTGAAATCACTGCCGACGCCGGGCTGAGCGATGGCGTTGTGCGCTTCAGCCTGCCGGTCGAGGGCGTGGCCACTGTGGCGCAGTATCTACGAGGTGAATTACAGCCCCCTCCGCCACTGGACAGCGCTGGAGAGCCGGGCACCTGGCTGGTTGGGGATGAGGATTGGTCTTTCCTGTTGGAGGAGGCGGATCATGCGAAGGCCAACTTCGTCATCGCTACCGTGCCGGGCGACATCATTTCCGAATTGAAGGTTCTGGAATATCCTTACTTTATCCACAGGTGGCACAAATAGGATTGAAAAGCTACCTTCGGACAAACGAGGGCGACTCGGTACACAGCCGCCTTGGGCTGAACAGTCGTGCAGCCGGTGGTGATGTCCTTCTAGTCACAATGGATGTGAGCCGAATACCTGACGTTCATTGTGGTGTCGAAGTTTGGCGGCGAGCATTTGACGACTGCGCTGCATCTCTTGCTCGAGCAGCGGGAAAACAAGCCCGACGAGGGCGATACCGAAGCCAAGCCCGGAGACCAGACGCATCCAGGCGTTAAACGAGCCCAATCCATCGCCAGTATAGAACCATGCCGGTAAGGCATTCGCGGTGAGGCCGGCCAGCCAATCATTGCTGTAGCGGAACCCGGCAAAGAGGCCGCCAGTGCTCAGGTCGCTGAGCATGTGCGTGATGCCATCGACGGCCATCGGCAGCATCAGCAGGATGAACAGACCGATGGACAGCCGTTTCACACGACGGTGCCGTGATGCTACAGCGTAGATCACAGCAGCGAACCAGGTCGCACCGTACATATAGACCATACGATCCGACCATGCCACTTTCCACCCGATCGCTGCATTTCCATCGAACCCCTTCAGTGCCAGCATGTTGGCTGTCAGATTGTCCGTCAACCCGAGGGGCAGTTGCTGCGGGTCGTACATCAATTGATCGCCAAACAAGAAGAAGGAGCGCTGCGCCATCTGATGGCAGAGCGGCGCGTACATGGTGTAGATCGCGTCGGCAGCTGGCGAGAATCCGAACTTAGCTGCAACGGGTGCAAGAAACGGAAGCAGGTTGAACAGTCCAAACAACACGATGAACAATGCAAGCCAGTGTTGAAACGTCCAATGAGCTGCTTTAGCCAGGTGTACTTTCTGCTGTTTGTCCATCACTTGAACGCCATTCATCCGTGCCTATTCACATAAAGGATAATCGCTCCAGAGCGCTATATCCCCCGCCAAATGGCGTATTTGTGGCAAGAAACGCTTGTGACGACGCCTCCAAGAAGTAGAAACACGCCAGATAGCCCGTGTCTTCTCGTGGGACCTCAGTTATGGTGAAACGCGAGGATGACGATTTCGAAGGAGGCCGATCATGCGAGTTCTAACACTGCTAGCGGTAGGGATCGCGATCATTGCCGGCGCATGTTCATCAACGAACACGACCAGTCCAACTGCTGCTCCCGGCGAGAGCGCACAGACTGGTACCTATCAAACGATGTCGATTGATGAACTGGCCGACGTCATGGCAGACACGAACAGGGCATACACCGTGGTCAATGTGCACATTCCCTATGAGGGCGAAATTGAGGGGACGGATTACAACATTGCCTATAACAACGTCGACGCCCTCACAAGCGCGCTACCGGATAAAAACGCGCCGATCATCCTCTACTGTCGCTCCGGCAACATGAGCGAGCAGGCGACGCGCGATCTGGTCGAATTGGGGTATACGCAGGTTTACGACGTGCCCGGCGGCATGGGGGCCTGGCAATCCAGCGGGCGAACGATAGTCGACAATCAATAGGGAGGAAGAAAGATGGACCACGAAGCAATGGCGTCACATCATGCCCATACGCATGAAGAACATAGCGAGCAGCCGATGGAACATGCCCACCATGGTCACGAAGGGCACGGGGGACACGGCGTCGATCACAGCGGGCATGAGATCATGTTCCGCAATCGCTTCTGGGTGAGTCTCGTCCTCACGATCCCGGTACTCCTGTTCAGCCCGATGATCCAGGAGTGGTTCGGCTTCTCCATGCCAGAGTTTCCTGGCAGCACCCTGATCGGGCCCGGTTTCGCGATCGCGATCTTTCTCTATGGCGGCGTGCCCTTCCTGCAAATGGCGGTGCCGGAAATTCAGAATCGCAAACCTGGCATGATGCTGCTCATCTCGCTGGCAATCACTGTCGCTTTTCTCTACAGCCTGTTCGCCCTGTTCGCCGCGCCGGGCAGCGGCTTCTTCTGGGAGATGGCGACCCTGATCGACATCATGCTCCTGGGGCACTGGATGGAGATGCGCAGTGTGCGCCAGGCATCGGGCGCGCTCAATGAACTGGCAAAGCTGATGCCGGATACGGCGGAGCGCGTGACCGATAACGGAAACACCGAGGAAGTCAGCGTCGCCGACCTGCGCAATGGCGATGTGCTGTTGATCCGCCCTGGCGCAAGCGTCCCAGCCGATGGCGAGATCATCGAAGGGCACTCCGACCTCAACGAGGCGATGATCACCGGCGAATCGAAGCCTGTGGAGAAGAGCGAGGGCGACAAGGTTATCGGCGGTACGATCAACGGGGATGGCAGCCTGCGCATTCGCGTGTCCGCGACCGGCGATGAGACTGCACTGGCGGGCATCATGCGCCTCGTCGAAGAAGCGCAGAGCAGCAAGTCAAACACGCAGATCCTGGCGGACAAGGCGGCGGGCTGGCTGTTCTATATCGCCCTGGCGGTGGCCGCCCTGACGGCTGTGCTGTGGATAGCGGCGGTCGGCTTCGAGCTTGAGGTTCTGGAACGCGTTGTCACGGTACTGGTGATCGCCTGCCCCCATGCGCTGGGCCTGGCTATCCCGCTGGTGGTTGCCATCAGCACGTCGATGGGGGCGCGGAACGGCATCCTGGTGCGCAATCGCCTCGCGCTTGAGCAAGCCCGTGAGATCGACACTATTGTGTTTGACAAAACTGGCACGCTCACCGAAGGGCGCTTTGGCGTCGTCAAGCTGATCACTGCCGAGGGATGGCAAGAAGCGGATGTCCTGGCGCTGGCGCTGGCCGTCGAAGGCGACTCGGAACATCCGATTGCGCGCGGCATTCGCGAGAAAGCAGAAGCGGCAGGCGTGAAGCCTGCGACGATCAGCAGTTTCGAGGCCATCAAGGGGCGCGGGATCAAAGCGACGTATGAGGGCAAGACTGTCTACGTTGGCGGTCCGCGCTTGCTGGAACTGCTCGAACTCGACCTTGCCGGTGATCTGAATCGTTTCCGGCAGGAAGCCAATGACAACGCCCAGACCGTCGTCTACATGGTGGTCGAAGACGCGGTTGTGGCGGCGTTCGCACTGGCGGATGTGGTGCGCAAGGAAAGCAAGCAGGCGGTTCAGAGGCTGCACGAGATGGGCGTTGAAGTTGCGATGCTCACGGGCGACAGCCAGCAGGTTGCAGACGCCGTCGCCCGTGAACTGGGCATTGACACCGTCTTCGCCGAGGTTCTGCCGGAGCACAAAGATCAGAAGGTGGCGGAACTGCAAAAACAGGGCAAGAAAGTGGCAATGGTTGGCGATGGCGTCAACGACGCGCCCGCGCTCACCCGCGCCGACATCGGCATCGCCATCGGCAGCGGCACGGACGTGGCGATTGAGTCTGCCGGGATCATCCTGGTCAAGAGCAATCCGCTGGATGTGGTCAAGATCTTCGAACTCAGCCGTGCCACTTACCGCAAGATGATCCAGAACCTGCTCTGGGCAACCGGCTACAACGTGGTGGCGCTGCCGCTGGCCGCCGGGATTCTGGCGCCGGTTGGTTTCATCCTGTCTCCGGCAGTTGGCGCGATCTTCATGTCGCTGAGCACGATCATCGTGGCGATCAACGCGCAATTGCTCAGACGAACACAGCTTGCCGCGCAGCCTGGCTAACACCAGAGAGCGGTAGATCGCAGGGAAGCATGGCGCACCTTCTGACCAGAGTGCGCCATGTCTTCGTCAGCGAGAAGCGATCGAGGCTAGATCTATCTCATCGCGATGCTGCCGAAAATCTATGCTCCCCATAGAGAGAGCACGGTCAGCGGAATTTCGGGCTGTGTAGGGTCATTGGTCAGGACATGCACCCTGAACTCGTGTTGGCCATCCATCCCCTCGTGCATAGTGAAGCGCAGTGTGATGGTCGCTTCGTCCCCGGGCATTATAGTCGCCGAACTGACGACAGCACGAGGCGGTCAACACCCCTGCACGAGTTCGACGCGAGGCTCACCCTGAATCGTCAGGGGTTGGTCGCCGACGTTACGCACGCGAAACACACTCTCAGCTTGCTGGTTGAAGCTCATGGAGCCGTGGTCGATACGAGTCTGGTCGAATTCCGCCCGTGGCGCGCCAGCGACCTCGGGTTCGAAAGGTTCACGCCGATTGCCCGTAATGGCGGCAACGACAGCTAGGACAATCACGGCTATACCGACGATGATTGCCGGTATCAGCCAGGTGGGTCGCCCTTGCGCCTTCGAAGGTTCAGTTTTTTGGGCTTTACTCAAGGTGTCCTCCTTTGACACTCACACATGAGATCATACGATACATCGTCCTGTTCTAATTAGAGAACATGCTTTGCTCTTCTTCGGTCAACTGCCGTTGCATTGCCCGCTGCTCGTCCGTCCACATGGTCTTGATGTACGCGAGGGCCATCTGAATTTGCTCATCAGACAGGACTTCGCCGAAAGGCGGCATGGTGTAGAAGCGCGTAGGATCACTGAAGCCGCCTTCGGTGACATAGCGGATGAGCGACACATCGCTGTGATGCCAACTATGCCCGGTATGGTTATGCGGCGGCGCGCCGATCCGCCCGGTGATGTCCGGTTCGAGCGGCGCTTCAGGGAATTGCCCCTGGCCGTCAATGCCGTGGCAGGCAGCGCATATTTGCGTGTAAATGGCCTGGCCCTGTGCCAGTTCCGGCTCCGTGAACTGTCTATCAAGGATCTGAATTTGCGATTCGGCGAATGAGCGTTGATTCTGTGCAGCCTGTTGCGCACCGGCGACTTGATTGGTGGTTGGCCTGGCGGCGGCGATCAAGAACAAAGTTGAGCAAATACACATGGTCGCAAACAAGGGCAGGGCGCAGCAGGGCAGCCTCCATTTGTCATCCACCGTGTTCAGACATCCCGTGAAACCCAGCGTACATCGATGATTCAATCACGAACGCTTCTAAAGCCTATCCTGGGGTATCGCCAGCAGCAATGCGCCAAATGGCGTATGTTTGGGAGCTTCAATTGAGGTACCGTGGTATTCGAGTGCGAAAAGGAAGCGTCAGCTGTGCTGAATCGCTTGCGGCCAGTAGACGGGACGGCTCGGTCACCCCAGTTGATCCGGGCGCATGTGGGTACACGACCAGCGCGTTGGCTGATGACGCCGATCAAACTCTCCTGGCGGATGGCAAGCGGGAACACCAGGCCGAGCGAGAATCAAGTGGCACTAGCAAGCGAGATGATTCTCGCCCGGTGACTGATGTTCTGTCGAAAAGCCGCTCAACGCATCGAAGGCTTGGGCGACGCCTGGACGTGGCCGGTGTTACCCGCGCCTCTGTTGACCAAAGTGGCCGGGCAGGTCTATGGCACGCAAATGGAGTACCCTTGATGGTTTCCAGGGTTATGATCTCCATTCAGTTCCCCAGCCCGTGCGTGGTCGGCCACATGTCGACCAAATGCGGCACCGCTCACCCAATGGCACTCGTGAACCTCACCCTCATGCGAGAGAGCGGTCGTCGCCAATGCGAGCAGCAGAAGCAAGGCCAGGACGATTGTGAGGACAGTGAACTTCTTCATTTTTGATTTCCCCTCCTGAAGTCCAATAGTCTCGCAAAGTATAGCATGGAGTTTCGGCGGTCTAGACATAGGGCAAACGTCGTGTTGCTTGCGCAGGCTCTTTCAGCACTCGGAAAGAGTCAGCGATATGATGGAACAAGGTCAGATAGGCGGGGTCGTAATCATGAAGGTCTTGCTGGCAGAAGATCACAAAATCGTGCGACAGGGGACACGTCTCTACCTGGAAAGTGTGGGGATTGAGGTCATCGGTGAGGCAACCAATGGACGAGAAGCAATCGAGCTGGCCGGAAGATTACAGCCGGATGTGGTCGTGATGGATATTCACTTGCCTGAGCTGACCGGTGTCGAAGCGACACGGCGCATCCGGCACGAGTACCCTGACATTCGCATCCTGGTTTTGACCGCTTACAATGAGCCAGCCTATGTCCACGCGCTGCTGGATGCCGGTGCCGATGGATTCATTCTCAAGACTGCGGAACTGAGCGAACTCTACAGGGCCTTGACTGAAGTGGCGATTGGGCGCAAGGCATTCGATGCCGATACCCTGGCGCGCGCTGAGAAACACATCACTGCGATGTCCGCGCAGATTGAGGGGCTAACGGATCGTGAGCTTGAGGTGTTGTCGCACGCCGGCTTGGGCAGAACGAACAAAGAGATTGGCAAGCTGCTCTTCATCTCGGATCGCACGGTACAGGGACACCTCAAGAATATCTATCAGAAGTTCGGTGTGACGACCCGCACTGAAGCGGTTGCCATTGGCTTGCAACACGGGTTCATCACTCTGGAAGGGAGCAGTGAGCAATGATTCATGCCAGCCTGCTGGAACTGTGCTGTGTGGGTGGCGCTTTGTTTCTCACCAGCAACGTCTGGTTTTACCTGCGTGTGCTTCGTCCTATCCAGAAACTGTCACGCCAGGCGGCACAATTGAGCCAGGGCGAGCTTGATTCGTTTGATCGTCAATGTGGTGGCATCTCTGAAATCCGCCAACTGCACCGGGCAATGTCTGGTATGGTTGGGCATGTCATGCGCGCTCAGGAACAAAGCCGCGCATATGCGGAGCAGCTCGCCAACGGGCAGGAAAATGAGCGCAAACGCATTGCCCGCGAACTGCACGATGACGCGGTGCAATCGACGATTGCGGTCACACAGGGCATCGAGATGGCAAAGAACTGGATCCAGACCGATCCGGTTCGAGCGATACAGACGCTTCATCTTGTGCGCGAACAGGCGGTGGAGATTGTCGCCAGCTTGCGCAACATCATCGGCGGCCTGCGTCCACCTGCGCTGGAGGAATTGGGTTTGATCCCCGCACTGGAAATGCAGTTCGCGATGATTCCGGATGCGAAGGTGAAATTGACCACCAAAGGCGATCCGCGTCGCCTGGATGAAGCGCAGGAACTGGCCCTGTTTCGCGCCGTGCAGGAGGCACTCCGCAATATCGTGCGTCACAGTAAGGCAACCCACGTCCACATTGATGCGGACTATCAGCCCCAGGGGGTTTCGCTCCAGGTACAGGATGATGGGTGCGGATTTCGCCCACCGTCGCACCTGGGCGACCTGGCCTTTCAGAAGCATTATGGACTGCTTGGCATTCAAGAGCGGATCACAAGCCTGGGTGGATCACTCACGATTGACAGTCAGGCTGGGAAGGGAACGTCTCTCAAGGTCTATTTGCCGACCAGCGCGGATAATCAACCCAATGACCGTGTGCGTGATCCCGTGTGCAGCGCCCTGATTGAGTCGCAGCAAGCCTATAGCAGCATTTCGTATCACGGTGAAACGTATTACTTTTGCTGTCCGGTTTGCCAGGGCGCATTCCAGAGAGACCCCGATCTGTACCTCAACACGACGCCATCCAAAGCGCCAACATGAGAATTGAGCGACCGCCAGGAACCGGCGCTAAATAACCCGCCAAATAGCGCATGGCTCCCTGCACTGAGAGTCGTAACCTTAAGTTAAGCGATTTTGCTGAAGGAAGAAGCGCAGGGTTAGCGTGATGATGATGGTGTTTGGCGGTCTTGTTGTCGTGATTCTGGCAGTGGTCATCTGGCAGTGGATCAATCACAACGCGAACGCCGGGCTTGAACAAAAGGAAAAGCGAAAAAGCGTGCCGCAAGCGGCGAGAGACATCCTTGACATACGGTTTGCCAAAGGTGAAATCTCGCGTGATGAATATATGGCATACCTCGAGGATATCGAGGACGACAAGCGATACTGGCAGGGCTGACATGGACAACGTGCGACAGGATCACGGTCGTGCCAGGCAGCGCCAACAAGCGCGCCAGAGGCGATCCAACCGGCAGCCGATGGCAGTACGCAAAGCGACAGCCGGCGACCAGCAGGCGAACTCTGCTCGATGGCGTGCGGTCTTAGCGCCGCTTCTGAGGGAAGTGCGTCCTCAAGGATTGAGGATCTTTGTGCTCCCAGCGATCGCCTTTGTGTCGCTGTTTCTCGTCAGTATCTTCTGGGGCGGGCGCATCCCGCCGAACGTATTCATACTCGATGTCGCGCTCGGTGGCTTGCCGCATGACGCTGCAGCAGAGGCATTGGAGACCGCCTGGTCACAGGACATCGTCATTCGCTTCACGGCTGACAATCGTGAATGGGAAACGTCGCCAACCGGGCTTGGTCTGCATTTGGACGCACAGTCCAGCGTGCAGGCGACACACGGTCTTGGGTTGGCGGGACTCCCGTTCGGCTACTGGCTTGATCCGGCGGTTTCCGTCGATCAGATGATCATGCGCCAGTATCTTGAAGCCCTGGCAGAAGACGTCTATGTTGCGCCGATCAACGCGCGCTATGAATGGCAAAATGGCGCCGTCGCTGGCATAGCTGGTCAGAACGGGATCGCCCTCGATGTTGACGCGACCCTGAGCGGGATGCTCGCGGCCCCACTCGACATGCTTACTCGTGACGTCTCTCTTGTGACTACCGAGCTGCAACCGGCAATAGCAAGCCCGGACAGTTTGCTGGAGAGGGCGCAGCGCTTTGTGTCTGCCCCGTTCGAACTCACTGCCTATGATCCTTTCGAAGATCGGCAGGTGAGCTTTACGGCTTCTCCTGAGACGTTAAGTACCTGGATTGAGGCAGGCGAAAGCAGCCTGGTTGCGCGAAATGCTCCCGTATCCGATTACGTCAATAGCCTGAACAGTACGGCTGCAACCGGATCGTCGCAGGGTGGCTTTCTGGATACCCAAGAGGTGATTGACGCAATCAACCTTTCGCTCGCAGCGGGCATAACACAGGCGCAGGTGCAGATGCGTTTCAATCCCACGACGTATGAAGTTGTTGCAGGGGATACGGGCTATCGAATCGCCCGCAAAACGGGCATCCCCTTCTTTTTGATCGAAGAAGCCAATCCCGGTCGGGATCTAGGCGTCTTATCGGTCGGCGATGTGATCAATCTGCCATCGCGTGATGTCACACTGCCATTGCCTGTGGTCGCCAACAAACGGATCGTGGTCGATCTGGAAACCCAATCTCTGGTCGCTTTTGAGGATGGTCAGGTGGTTCTCAATTGGCAGATTTCGTCCGGGATTGACGAGGCCCCCACCTCACCGGGCATCTACCAGATTCTGAGCCACGAGCCGGTTGCGTATGGCAGCAGCTACACTTTGTGCGGTGATGCTGGTTGTGGACAGTGGGAAATGAACTGGTTCATGGGCATTTACGAGGCTGTTCCAGGGCTGGTCAATGGATTTCATGGCGCGGTGTTGCTGCCGAATGGTGGCTATCTCGGCGGCAACACGGTGGGCACGCCGTATACATTGGGCTGTGTGATGTCCCAAGATGAGCAGGCGCGACAGCTCTATGATTGGGCGGATGAGGGCACCATCGTCGAAATCATCTCGAGCGAGTTCCCTCCGCAAAGCGAACTGGCACGCCAAGTTGGAGCCCGTGCCTCTGCAAGTGATGACAACCTGTCGAGCTAGATGCGTTCACGCAGGAAACACACGAAGTCCGAGCTCAAATCTCAAGCTGACGGGCACGAAAGTGAAGTGAAGCCTCACCAGTCGAGATGACTCCCAAACCGGTTGTCCTAGTCATTTGTTGATGCTCGGACAGCTGCGGCGCAATCAGAGGCGGCCATCGCGTATACCAGTTCCTTTTGAAGCGATATTGGGGTCCTGGTCGCTGGCCCAAGGTCGGATCCGCGATCCGATGCGCTCATGTGCAAGAATCAAAAAACCCGCTGCAGCGCATCGGGCTTGTCGTTTTGAGTATGCTTTGCCTGCGGGGCCGACGGGGGTCAATCATGCGGGCGTATATGTGTTATCATGATTGCTCCATATCGATCACCGTTCGTACATGATCACGCCAAGACCAGAGCAGGCAACAAACGAAAGTCGCCGGTGACCGACGAAATCTTCGTCACGTCGATCCGTGTGCCATTGAGGTGTTCAATATCGATTGCCTCATCATCTTCTGTTTGAAGATGGGGACGTCGAGAGGACATTCAGAGCGCCGTTAACATACCGGATGGGAAAGACGGCTCTCTCCCATCCAATGGCTCTAGAATTCGTCGCGCTGAAAGCGCCACAGGGCCACGCCCGTGAAGATCACGCTCCACACCGCCGTCGCGATGACGGGTACGATCGTCGGCAGTGGTTGGCCTAACATCACCAGGACGGCGAGTCCTTGACTGTTCCCTGCCGGCACGAGCAGCCAGGGCATGATGTAGGCCAGGTCGCCGACGATTCCCAGCAAGAACATCGACGCGAACAGGAAGCCGATCGGGATGCCGACGACCGGGCCGCGATCACTGAAGATCGTGCCCAGCATGAGCGTCAGCGTGATGTAGAAGAGCATATGCAGCGCAAGTAATGCTATGCCCGCCACAAATGGGCCGATCGGCAGCCCGTGGCCGGTGGCCGTCGCGATCTGCACGTACATGATCGCGCTTTGCACGACGAGGACGATGATCGTCAGGGCGAACGCATTCGCGACCAGCTTGGCCAGCACAAACGCGGGCCGCGAGGCAGGCTTCGACAGAATCCAGGCTGCTGTGCCGCTCTTCTTCTCGTCGATGATGCTGCCCTGCATGCTAATGATGGCGCCGACGGTGCCGAAGATGCCAGCCATGACCATGAAGACCATGGTGGCCTCTGCCAGCCTTTGTTCCGGCGTCGTCGGTACGCCCGAATCGGGCCCGGAGGTCGACAGCATGGCGAACAACGTCCCGTTCGCGATCACGAGCCAGATCAGAATGTTGATCCACCAGCGGCGGGTGCCCCACCAGGTGGCGTTTTCGTGACGCAGCAGATTGCTGAAACCCCTGCGCCAGCCCCGTTCGTTGACCGGTTGGAATGCGGTGTTAGCGGACATGTTGCTCCTCCCCCACGATACTCATGAAAACCTCTTCCAGGTCGTACTTCTTACGTCCGAACTCGGTCACGGTCAGGTCGCCGTCCTCCAGGATCAGCCGCAGCAGTTGATCTTCGGCGGCAGCCTCGTCCGACACGCTGACCTGCCAATGCGTGTGCCCATTGCCGCCCGCCAGCGCATTGACCGCGCTGACCCAGGGCAGACTCGATAGGCGCGCCTGCGTGCCGTTCAAGTGCCCTTTGATACCGATGGTATAGGTGACGGCCTCGTTCCCGGCCAGCAGTTGTTCAATCGGCGCTTGCGCGATCAATTGTCCTTTTTTGAGGATGGCGACCGTATCGCTGACGCGCTGGACGTCGCTCAGGATGTGCGTCGAGTAGAAGATGGTCGTGTGCTTGCGCAGACGTTCCATCACTTCGAGCACGTCGTGGCGTCCCATCGGGTCGAGCGCCGCCGCCGGTTCGTCCAGGATCAGCAGGTCGGGGTAGTTGATCTGCGCCTGGGCGATGCCGAGCCGCTGGCGTTCGCCGCCGGAGAAGCCTTTGATCGGACGGTCAGCCTTGTCTTCCAGCCCGACCAGCTCCAGCGTGCCGCCGATGCGATCTTCAATCGCGCGTGTTGGGCCGCTGTAAAAGAAGCGGGCGGTGAAGCGCAGCGTTTCACGGGCGGTCATACCCTCGTAGTAACGCGGGTCTTGCGCCAGGTAACCGACGCGCTTGCGGATCTCCGTGCTGTCGTTGACGACATCCAGCCCGAAGATTGAGGCGCTGCCGCTGGTCGGGCGTGCCAGCCCCAACAACAGCTTGATCGTGGTCGTCTTGCCTGCACCGTTCGGGCCGAGAAAGCCAAAAATCGAATGCTTGGGCACTTTCAGGTCAAGCGATTGCAGCGCATTGACGCCTTTGAAAGTCTTGGTCAAGCCCTGCGTATTGATGACGAGCGTATTGGTGTCGCTCATAACGTTTCTCCTCCTTCTTTTCTCTGAGTGCGATCCAAAGCTGCTTGCGCTTACACACATGCGGACGGGTTACTTATGCATCGGGTCTCTCCTCATCACTTGCGCCAGTCTCGTCAATCGGGTTGACCGCGATCAGTTCGATGCCAAGCCCGCGCAGGCGGTTAAGCAGGCCGTGCAGGGCTGCCTGGTCGGTCAGCGGGCCGGAGAGCAGCGTGTCGCCATCATTACGGTGGCTGATGACCAGCCCTTCGAACCAGTCGGCCCAGGACTTGTCCATGTGGCCTTTGACGCGGATCTCGTAGTAGTGAGTCATTGCTTGGTCTCTTCAAAACCTCACGTCCATTTGCAACCGGTGACTGCTTGCGTAATTCGCTGCCTAGATGCGCAGATCACCGTTGCGCTGGGGCCGGGCCATATCGACCCAGACCACCAGCTTCGACTGAAGCTGCGTAAGCAGGTTCGGCTGCGGCTCACTGCCGTGGAGCAGCCGGTATTGCTCCGCTTGCCGCAGCATCTCAGCGTGACGGTCGTGCAGCAATTGGATGTCTTTCACTGCGTGGAACATGATGGATACTCCTTCTCATAGCACCCTGTCGATGGGTGTTCGCTCATTGATCTCACTTTAGGGCGTGAAGGGGTTGATTGCGGGTAGCCGAAAGGCGTATCTGAGGGTTGATTGTTGGCCGGGGCAGCGAGGATGCGCCGCCCCTGCCCTCACAAACTAGCTGCGTTCAACTGTCACTTCGGGATACGCAGATGCAGCGCCTTCCAGCAGAGGCGATGGTTCACCTTTCAAGTACTGGTCAAAGAAGCTGACAATGTAAGCATTGATGATGTGATCGGCGCGTTCCGCCGGGATAGTGCCAAAGGCGTCGGCTGGCGCCCCGAAAGCCAACGCAGCTGACAGCGCGCTGCCGGTGGTATAAGTGACGTGTTTGGAGCCATCCAGCACGAAGAGGTAGCCCGGCGCGCCGTTTTCGTAAACGGTTTGCACAGTCATCTCGCCACGCGAGACGATGAACTCGGCATTCTCCGCCGTTGCCCCGGCTTGTATCAGCATGTCGGTTGTCACCGAGGCTTGTTCATCCGAAAGCATCAACATGACGGGGCGATTGATGCCTTCCCAGGCCGAATCGCCTACCAGCGAGCCATCCATGTTGATTGCAGCCAGCAAACGCGGGTCGTCATGCAGCGCCTCGACCGCTGCACCGCCGCCCATCGAATGACCGAAGACACCGACCCGCGATAGATCCAGGCGTCCTGTCAGCAAGGGATCCTCAGCATTCATGCGCTCCAACTGATCGAGGGTGAAGCGAATATCGCCAGTCCATACATCACCGATCTGGTTAACCACCGCGGCGAATTCGTCTTCATTAGTCGCCGTCGCCGAAATCTGACTTAACGCTCGGCTGCCGAATTCAGCACTGGACCTGATTACGCGACCATCTGGGAAGACCGTCGCACCGGTACTGTAGGGGTGTGATAGTGCCACGACGATATAGCCCTGACTGGCGACTTCCTCCAGGGTTGGCGTATAGAGAAGTGGCATAAAGCCCATACCTGGCGAGAAAATGAGTACCGGGAACTGGGCCGTACCGCTGGCGATAGCGACGTTAGTAAAGCTGTGCGAGCGGATGGTATCCAGAACGAAACCGGGAAGCCGTGTAACATCGGCAAACGCTGTTTTCAGTGCGCCTTCGGTAAACGGTGCGGGTGACCCGTCTTCGGGTATGTCTGCCGGGTAATAGATCGTGACCATCAACTCGCGCAAGTCGTCTGGCGCTTCGCTGAAGATTTCCGGGCGCGACTCATCGCGCAGATGGTAGTCGACTTTGCCAACCGGATACTGGCCGGTGAGTGGAGGAAAATGTACCAGGCCACGCGACCACGCGATGACTGCAATTGCGATGGCTGCAATCACCAGCACAAGCAACCCGGCGATACCGCGCTTGAGATAGAATAGACATCCGCGTTTGCGTCGTTCGCCGCGTCCTTGTGCAGATGTTTCTCTGGCCGATGTCATGGCGCTCATACGATCTCTCCCCTTTTCCAGGCAACGTTTCGATAGCTCTACGTTAGGCGGCAAAGGGGTTGATTGCGGGTAGCCGAAAGGCGTATCTGCGGGTTGATTGTTGGCCGGGGCAGCGAGGATGTGCCGCCCCAGCCAAGAGGGGCGTGGTTAGCTGGCGCTGGCGACCGGCTCCGGCTGTGTTAGGGGTTGACCCGTGCGCGCCGCTTCGATGACCTGGAGGATGGCGTCCGAAACGATGTCGGCATATGCCTTCTTCGAGACAAGCGTGTAGTGCGTCGCGCCTTCGACTGTGACGTGCTTGCTGTTCGTCGAGAGCTTCGCGAGTTCCGCTTGCAGCCGGGTCAGCACCTCGGCGTAATGATCCTGCTCGGTCACGCTGAGCACGAACAGCGGCAAATCACCCAGGCTGCGAGCGCTGTTAACCTGCTGGCGCGAGATGTCGCGCCAGGCGCTGATGCCGTCCGCCCCAACCGACCAGCCGGTCGGCGTCGCCAGGTAAGCGCGCATCTCGGCGTGTGTCTGCGGCGGCAGCCCGGTGATGTACGACTCTTCCAGGTGGAACACGCGCATGAGGCCGAAGCGCGTCAGGAACGCAGTCACACGATTGCCAAAGGCGACGGTCTGGCCGCCTCTGGACGCCGGAATATTGATCCACTGATCCGGATGCGATGAATCGACCAGCACCAGCCCGGCGACCTCGTCGGGGTACAGATCGGCGAACATACGCACGACCAGCCCACCATAAGAGTGCCCGGCCAGCACATACGGCCCGCCGATGCCTGCCCGCTGTAATGCCATGTGTAGATCGCGCGCGCTCTTGGCGGCGTCCAGCGGCTTGACACCGGGGTCGCTCCAGCCCAGCCCGGCCCGATCGTAGGCGACCACCCGCGTGTGCTGGGCGAGTTCCTGCTGCACCCAGGCCCAATTGGGCGAGATGGAGGCCATGCCCGCTTCGAGGATGACCGTCGGCTTATCGCCCGCCTCGCCCTGGACATTCATGTGCAGACGGCGACCACCCACGTCGACCATCTGGCCCGGTGCTGGAAAGCGGCTCTTGTCGCGCTGCGTGGCGATCATCTGGTAGACGAAGGCCAACACCAGCAAACCGATCACGACTCCTAGAATGATTGTCAGGATGCTCATCTTGTGCTCCTTATTCCTCTCGCGGTGCCAACGGTTCGCCGCTGCGCGCCGCTTCGAGCACGCGCAGGATCGCGTCGTTGACGAACGGGGCGTAGGTCTCGCCGGTCACCAGCGTGATGTGGCGTGCGCCGTCGACGACCTGGAAATGGCTGTTGCTCGATAAGGCGGCCAGCTCACGCTGCAAGGCGAGTTCGATGTCCTGGTGCGAGCCTTCGGGATAATCGACTGAGGCCAGCACTTCGAGAGGCAGATCGCCCAGGTCTCCGGCGGCCTGCCCCTGCGCGATGCTCTGCTCGACGGAAGCAATGTCGGCGCGCTGCGTGTTCCAGTACTGCGCTGACGACAGATTCGCGATCACAGCAGCGTTCTGCTCTGGCGGCAGGCCGAGATCCTGGCTGCCGAAGGCCAGGCGCATGAGGCCGATGCGCGAGATGACGGCCGACACGGAGGCCATCGCCTGCATCGTACTGATTGATTCACCCTGGCGCACCCACTGGTCGGGATGCGAAGAATCGACCAGCACCATGCCGACCACTTCGCCGGGATACTGCGCGTTGAAGACGCGGACGTAGATGCCGCCGACCGAGTGCCCGACCAGCACGTAGGGTGGTTCGATGCTCGCAGCCGCCAGCAGGCCGTGCAGTTCGCCCGCGATGTGCTCGGCATCGCGCGGTTCCGGGCCGGGATCACTCCAGCCGTAGCCCGCGCGGTCATAGGCGCAGACGCGTGTACCTTGTGCGATGACAGGCTGCACGCGCGCCCATTCTGCTGAGAAGTGGCCGCCTGCGGCTTCGAGGATGACGGTCGGGCTGCCTTCGCCGGTGCAGTCGATGTGCATCTGGTGATCGTCGATGCTCAAAAGCTGGCCCGGCGGCAGGTAGGTCTGGCGGTCGCTGGCTTCCGCCGCCGTCTCATAGACGAAGCCCAGGCCGGCGAGGACGATTGCGAGGACGACCAGCGCCGTCAGCCCACGCCTGACGAGGAACAGGCAGCCGCGCCCTCGCTGCTCATGATGAGGTAGTGCCGGTGCTGTGCTTACGAATGTGGCTGTTTGCATAGGATTTCCCTCCAGATTGCAGAATGCTTGATGCGCTTACTTTAGGCGGCGAAGGGGTTGATTGCCGGTGGCCGAAAGGCGTATTCAGATGGATGATGTTGCAGAGGGGAGACGGATTCGCATCTCCCCTCTGCCTGTACTTAGCGCGCGGGTTGGCCGGAGATCGCGTGCAGCGGATTGTCCGTCGTGGGCTGCCGCGCACGGCTCGTGCGCAGGACGACGAAGCTCGCGACGCCCCAGATCAGCCAGCCGAGCGCCAGGACGCCGCCCGCGACGAAGCCGTAGCCCCAGTCCGGGATGTAGGCCATGACCGCGGCGAAGGGCAGACCGGCGAAGGCGGGCAGGCCGACCAGGAAGATGTAGGCCACCAGCAGATTGAGCAGTACCGGCAGGATGATGCGCAGCGTCACCTGCACCACGCCATGCGGACGGCTGGCCGGGTCCCGACTCCAACGGCGCAGACGGAAGACGCCCCAGATCAGGCTGAGCAGTTGCAGCGCGGCGATGACGAAGGTAGCGACGAACAAGACGCGCGTGATGCTGGGGCTTTCCGGCAGCGGCTGACCCTCCAGCGCGCGGATGACGCCCCACGTCATCAGTTCGACGGGCTGCGTCATCAGCAGCAGGTGATCCGCATTGACCAGGATGACGACGCCCCAACCGCTCTTGGGTGACACGGCCATGTGCGCGTGGAAGTTGCCACTGCTGCCGCTGTGATCGACACCCGATTCGGCGTAAGGCGCGTCGGCGACCCAGCCCATGGCGTAGTTGCTCTGCGCATCGAGCGGGATGGTGTCCGGCGGCGTCCACAACTGCGCCATGCCGTCCGGCGAGAGCAGCGTCTCGTCGCCGTAACGCCCCTGATTCAGATAGGCGATCAGATAGTGCGACATGTCCTCTGCCGTGGAAATCAGCCCACCGGCGGCAACGAAGGCGTAAGGGAAGATCAGGTCGACCGGCAGCGGGCGATCGAACTGCATTTGATGGCCCGTCGCCATACCGTTCTGCTGCGCCGCATCGACCGAGAAGGTCGTATGCGCCATGTCGAGCGGCGCCAGGATATGATCCGTTACGTACCCCTCGTAGGACATGCCGCTGACCGCCTCGACGATCAGGCCGAGGATAGCGTAGTTGGCGTTGCTGTATTCCGGCGTTTCGCCGACCGGGTGCGCGAGATCGGCGCTGCTCAGGCCGCGGATGTAGCTTTCGGGGTCGGGGACGTGGTAGTCCGTTGTGGGCAGGATGTAATTGCCAGTCAGCCGCGAGATGCCGCTCGTGTGATTGAGCAGATGGCGCACAGTGATGCGCGCCGCGGCGTCGGTATCGGCCAGGGTGAACCAGGGCAGATAACGCTGGACAGGCGCATCCAGTTCGACCTGACCCGTCTCGACCAACTGCATGATCGCGAGCGCCGTGAACGACTTGGTCAGCGAAGCGAGCGCGAACGGCGTCCGCGGCGTGATCGCACGCCCGGACGGATCGGCACTGCCGAAGCTCTGAAGATGCACGATCTGATCGCCGTGAACGATGCCGAGCGCCAGACCAGGCAGGTTGTTCGCCTGCATCTGCGCTGCGACCTGCGCATCAATCGCCGCGAAGTCCGGCGCATCCGTCTGTGCCAGGATCGACCGCGAATTGTACGTGATGAGCACCGTCACGAGCATCAAGAGCAGTGCCCAGCGCATCCTCGCCAGGATCGAGCTATTCATGAGCTTCTCCTTCGACTGATTTATGGGTTCGATGTGCCCACTTTAGGCGCAAGAGGGGTTGATTGCGGGTAGCCATAAGGCGTATTCAGAGGTTGATTGTGGGAGGGGAGACGTAGGTCTACCCCTCCTGAGCGGGCTTACTGCGCCAGCGGATCGCCCGTCTCTGCGGCGTCGATCACGTCGAGGATGGCGTTCGTCACCTGCCGCGCATACTGCTCATTGCCCAGAATGGACAGGTGCGTCGCGCCTTCGACAATGCGCGATGCGCTGTTCGACGAATAGGTCGAAAGCTCCTCGGCAAGCGGGCGCAGACTCGGGTTGGCCTGATTGGTGTCGTAGGTCTGGCTCGCCCAGATGACCATCGTTGGCAAGTCACCCAGGTCTTCGGCGCTGGCGGAGGCCTCTTGCAGCGCCGGAAACGCCGGGCCATTCTCGTCGTAGTAAACGTCGACGCTCTGGTTGCGTGCCTGCATAGCCGTCAACTCCGGCACCAGCTCTGCCGGGTAGCCTGAACGCTGAAAGTCACTATTCCCGACCAGCCGTGTGAGGCCAACACGGGTGAGCGCCGAAGACAGTGCGCTGACGACGTTCCAGTACGTCAGGTTCGAATCGATCTCGCCCTGGCTGGCGAAGTGCCTGGGCGTCACCAGGTGGCTATCGACCAGAATGATGCCCGCGATCTCGCCAGGATAGTCCGCCGAGTAGATGCGCGTCAGGCTGGCGCCGAACGAATGCCCCGCCATCACGTAGGGGCCGTCTATGCCCGCCACTTCCAGCAGCGCGTGGAGTTCGCCGTTCATGATCGACGCCGTCCGTGGCTCGTCGACCGGTTCGCTCCAGCCCATGCCGGGGCGGTCGAAGGCGCAGACCTGCGTCTGTTCCGCCAGTTCGGTCTGGATGCGGAACCACCATGTCGACTCGGCCATCGATCCCGCCTGCAAAATGACCGCCGGGCTGCCTTCACCCATACAGACGATGTGCATCTGGTGGCCGTTGACGCTGTAGAGCTGGCCGCGCGGGGCGAAATTGCGCTTGTCCAGTTCGGTCGCCAGCGCCTGGTAGCCGATGCCGAGCAGCACCAGTGTGATCAGGATAATGCCGAGCCATTTCAGCCCGCGCCTGATAATGAACAGGCAGCCGCGTTTATGTGTGTTCTCGGTCGCCTGTTCGCGAGTGACCCTTGCAGACGTAACGACACTCATTGTTTTCTCCTCATCGTACTTCTCGTCGCTCGATGTGCTCCCTCCAGGCGAGGAAGGGGTTGCTTGTGAGGGGGAGACAATTGATCTCCCCCACGAGGTGATTACTGCGTCAGGGGTTCGCCTGCGCAGACGGACTCGATCACGTCACGCATTGCGTACCGGCACCTGCACCGTTTTGGTGACGCCCTGCCCCTGGCTGTGCGTGATCCAGCTCGCGACCAGGACGGCCAGCGCGAACATGGAGACGACGAAGCCCGTCACCAGGAAGCCGTTGCCCAGTTGCTGCACGATCGGGATGACCACGCTCGCCACAGCCTCGCGGTAGGCATCGCTGTGGACAACGCCATTCCAACGGCTGTTCGCCAGCACACTGCTGATCGAGCCGGATGTCCAGGGGGCGCTCAGGGCCAGCCCGATGACGACCAACAGGGATGCCGGTGCAAACAGCGATGAGCTCAACCACTTCAGTCGCTCAGCCAGGCTGTCACCGCCGAGATAAGCGCCGACGAAACCCACCATCAGCGTCACGGCAATCAGCATCATGATCGCGACGTCGAGCACGGCATGGATGCCGCTGCCGAGGAACCAGGCCACGTCATACCAATGGGTGCGGATGTTGCTCCGCGCGGCCATGACGATCTGATCCGGCGCGTCTTCAAGGGCGGCGGGCAGGGCCGTCACGATCTGTTCGGCGGCGTCGGCGACCGATTGATCCGCCGCGATACAGCGCGTCAGATGACCGCCGGGTGCAATCGACGGCTGGCCGTCGGCGCACGCGGGCAGCGCACCGGCCAGAGCCTCGGCGAAGCTTGTGCGCCCTTCACCCATAAGCGCCGTCTTGATCGGCGTGATGTCCAGCCGCACTTCGAAGGTCGCCGCGCGTCCCTCGACGAAGTCGAACACGTCGTCGATCACGTTGAGCGATTGTGTCCGCAGATAGTCGGCGCTCACGACCTCGCGCAGGGCGATGCTCAGCGCGCCCAGCGGAAGTTGTTCTTCGCGCGTGAACATGTCTGGCTCGACGCGGCTGGCGAAATCGTCGCTCAACATGCCTTCGTAGAGCCGCTCGTCGCTAACGAGGCGCTCGTAGAAGCCGCGGTCGAGCACCCACGGGCGAATGGTGATCATCGTCATGGTTGCGAAGGCCAGTGGAAAGAACACCACTGCCAGAATTGCGAGGGCACTTAACTTACGCATGATCTCATCTCCTTCTTGATTCGGTTTGTGTGTGTGATGTCACGATATCTTGACGACGTAGGTGCGGGCCAGTTTGTCGTGCCAGCCCTGGCGGCTTTCATCGAACAGCGCCCAGAGCCAGCCGATGAAAAAGAACGCGTTGACGAAATAGCCGATGTAACGAACGATGGCATCCCCATCGCTGATGGCGCTGCCGTCCGCCTTGATCACACGGATCTTCATGATCATCTTGCCCGGTGTCTGACCGTTGTAGCGCGTCAGGAAGAACCAGGAATAGATCAGGCCGACGACGAAGCCGAGGCCCGCACCCGGCTCACGCGCGGCTACGAAGCCGACGCCTTCGATGGCGGCAAGGATTAAGCCGTCGATGAACAGGGCGGCGAAGCGCGCTTCGATGCTGGCTAACTCATGACTGACGATCTCATAGCTCTTGGTGACCACTGCTCTCCTCCTGTGCTGGTTGATACACGGTGCTGTGTCTCGTCAATGGCCCGACTGTAAGGGACGGAGGGGTTGATTGCGGGTAGCCGAAAGGCGTATTTCGAGGTTGATTGTTGCAGGCGGTGTATAAGTTGCGCTGTAGCCGCTCTGGCGCTACACTGACGAAGTACCTTACAGGGTCAGGACAACCACATGGTTGGATCGGCGTCGGGTATGCTGCGAACGAAGCTGACTCCTCCCCCTGCGCGCGCTGACCGCATCCGACGCCCACGCCTGACTGAGCAGTTCAGCGCCAGCCTTGAACGGCCACTCGTCCTCGTCTGCGCGCCTCCGGGCTATGGTAAGACGACGTTACTGAGCGAGTGGTTCATGACCGAGGCGGGGAGAGCTTTTTCGCTTGCCTGGTTATCCCTCGACGAAGACGACAACGATCCCGGTCGCTTTCTGACCTATCTCGTAAGCACCCTGGCGACGGTCAGTGACATCGACGGCGATCAAGTGTTGTCGATGCTGCAATCGCCGCAGCCGCCTCCGCCGCGCGTCATCCTGACGACGTTGATCAATCATCTCCTGAGTATTGCGGGCCAGGTCGTGCTGGTGTTGGATGACTACCACCTGATCGCCGCCCAGGCCATCCACGACGCCGTGACCTACCTGCTCGAACATCTGCCTGCGCAGGTCCACCTCGTGCTGATCAGCCGGGAAGATCCGCCCTTTCCGCTGGCGCGTTTGCGCGGACGCGGCCAACTGGCAGAGATCCGGGCGGACGACTTGCGTTTCGCCGCCGATGAAGTCGCGGTCTTCCTGGAAAAGGCGCTCGGCGTGCAGTTGAGCGCTCAGCAGCTCATAGAGCTGGATCGCCGCACCGAGGGGTGGATTGCAGGGCTGCAACTGGCTTCCCTGGCGATGAAAGGCCGCGACGATGTGGCGGGCTTCATCTCCGCGTTTACGGGGAGCCACCGCTTCATTCTCGACTACCTGATTGAGGAAGTGCTGAGCCGCCAGCCGGAGGATGTCCAGAATTTCTTGTTAGAGACGGCCATTCTCAACCGTATGTGCGGCCCGCTGTGTAATGCGGTGACCGGCAGGAGCGACGGCCAGGCCATGCTGGAGCAAATCGAACGCGGCAACCTGTTTCTGATCATGCTCGACGACGAGCGCTACTGGTTCCGCTACCATCATCTGTTCGGGGAAATGCTGCGCGTCCGCCTGAAGCGCGCCAACCCCGCCATGGTGAGCACACTGCATCAACGCGCCAGCGAGTGGTTCGAGCAAAATGGCTGGATCGCCGAGGCGGTCGAGCACGCCTTCCTTGCGCAGGATGTCGAACGCGCCGCATCGTTGGTCGATCAATATAGTGAACCGATGTGGATGCGTGGCGAATTGGCGACGGTTCTGCGCTGGCTGAAGATGCTGCCGGAGGACGCAATCCACGACCATCCTCAGCTTGGGCTGAATTACGCGTTCATCCTCACGCTGCTCGACGACTTTGTCGAGGCCGAGCAACGGGTTGCTCAGGTCGAGCACGCGTTGGCCCGGATTGCGCGCGACGATGAAGCTGACGAGCACAGGGCGATCAAGGGGCGTGCCGCCGCCGTTCGCGCCACGGTCTCACTCCTGCTCGGCCATCCTGGCGCGATAACGATTGGCGCTGGGATGGAGGCGCTCGCCCGACTGCCTGCGGCGGATTTACGCTGGCGTGCCTGGGCGGACGTCAATGTCGGGGTCGCGCACTTCGTCTCGAATGGGGAGATGGAAGAAGCGGAACGCTACCTGCTGGAGGCGGTTCGCCTGAGTGAGGCAGCGAACGACAGCTTCATGTACATGGTGGGGCTGTCGCAACTGTCACGCATGTACATCGTTCACGGGCGCCTGAGCGAAGCCGGACGCAGAGCCGAACAACTTCTGCAAAGCGGCATGGACCCTAACTCAAGGGCGCAGGGACGGATCGATCGCAGCCTGGTGCGTTATGAGCGCAATGACATCCAGGGCGCACTCGAAGACATGACTGAGGCGCGCCGCATCCTCGAAAAGTACTTGCTGAAACGGTTCGCCATCGACGTGAATGTGAGAATGGCGCGCCTGAAGCAGTTGAACGGCGAACACGCGGAAGCGCGGCAGTTGATGCACCAGGCCGTGGAGATGGCACAGTCAGGCCGTCTGCGCCAGACGTTTGTCTCCGAAGCGGCCTGGCAGACCTGGCTGTGGCTTCAGCAAGGCGATCTCGACTCCGCCAGTGCGTGGGCTCAGGCAATCGAGCCAACGGCTATCGAACAGCTTGATCCCGCGCTTGAGTTTGAGCACATGACGCTCGCGCGGGTTCAGATGGCGCAGGGGCGATTTGACAACGCACAGAACTTGCTCGAACGCTTGCTCTCGGCTGCCGAGGCTGCCGGGCGCGATGGACGAGTCATCGCCATCCGTGCGCTCCTTGCCTTGACCGCGCAATTGCAGGGGCATACGGACAGGGCGCTCAACGTGCTCGTCCGTGCCTTGTCGCTCGCAGAAGCGGAAGGCTACGTGCGCACCTTCGTCGACGAGGGCGCGCCGATGATTGATCTGCTGCGCCAAGCCCTCACCCGCGGCATCGCGGTGGATTATACCGGCAGGCTGCTGGCTGCTTTTGGCGATTCCTCACCTTCCACAAGCCTGGCGCAGTCACGGCAGTGGATTGGCAACGGCCTTGAACCTCTCAGCGAGCGTGAGTTTGAAGTGCTGCGCCTGATCGCCGATGGTGCGTCGAACGGCGAAATTGCACAGCGGCTTGTGATCAGCATCGGCACGGTCAAGAAGCACGTCAACAATATCTTCGTCAAGCTGGATGCGCGCAGCCGCACGCAGGTGGTCGCCATCGCGCGGCAGTACGACCTCCTCCCCTGAATCTTCGCAAAGTTGGCCCGCCATCAACCGGCACAGCTTTCGATTCATAGAATGTTGCGCCGTGGAAACAGGAGCGCTACACTGTCCGCCGCTTGCGGGGTCAAGACAATCAGATGGTTGCAGCATTGGCGTCGGGCATTCTTCAGACGAAGCTGGCACCTCCCCCTGCGCGCGCTGACCGCATTCCACGCCCACGCCTGACTCGGCAGTTCAGCGTTAGTTTGGAACGACCGCTCGTACTCGTTTGTGCGCCTGCCGGCTACGGCAAGACCACACTGTTGAGTGAGTGGCTCGTTTCAGATGCAGGGAGAGACGTTTCGTTTGCCTGGTTGTCACTGGACGAGGACGACAACGACCCGGCACGTTTCCTCACCTACGTCATTTCCTCGCTCACCCGGCTGGAGGGCATCGACAGCGACGAGATCTTGTCGCTGCTGAATTCTCCGCAAGCCCCGGCACCGGGGACGATGCTCGCCCTGTTGATCAATCACCTCGAAGCGTTTCCGCAGCCGCTCGCACTCGTGCTGGACGACTATCACGTCATTGTGGCGCAGGCCGTGCACAATGCGGTGACGTTCTTACTCGAGCATCTCCCGCCGCAGATGCATCTGGTGCTGATCAGCCGGGAAGATCCGCCCTTCCCGCTGGCGCGCCTGCGTGGGAGCGGCCAACTCATGGAGATCCGCGCAGATGATTTGCGCTTCACGGCGGATGAAGCAGCAGCTTTTCTTGAGCGGTCGCTCGGCATCCATCTGAATACACAGCAACTGGACGAGTTGGAACGGCGAACTGAGGGCTGGATCGCCGGTTTGCAGTTGGCCGCCCTGGCAATGAAGGGGCGCGAAGACATCGCCGGGTTCATTTCGGCCTTCACCGGGAGTCACCGCTTCATCCTCGATTATCTGATTGAGGAGGTGCTGAGCCGCCAATCGGAAGACTTACAGGACTTCCTTCTGGAAACGTCGATTCTGAATCGTCTGTGCGGGCCGCTGTGCGATGCAGTGACTGGCAGGAGCGACGGGCAATTGACACTCGAATACATCGAGCGCGGCAACATGTTCCTGATCATGCTCGACGACGAGCGTTATTGGTATCGCTACCATCATCTGTTTGCCGAGGTGCTGCGCAATCGCCTGAATCGTGGTCACACGGATCGTCTACCCGATCTGCACCGCCGTGCCAGCTCATGGTTTGAAGCGAACGACTGGATAGGAGAGGCCGTCGAACATGCCATCCTGGCCCAGGATAGCGACCGGGTCGCGCGGCTGCTCGAAGCCTACGGCGACCGCATCTGGCGGCGCGGCGAGGTCGCGACGGTCCTCCGGTGGATGGAATCACTGCCTGACGAAGTGATCCGGCTGCGCCCAAAGCTCGGCTTGAATCACGCCTTCATGTTGACGGCCATCGACGCATTCGTCGAGGCCGAGAAGCGCCTGAACGAAGTCGAGCGGGTGCTGGCCGAGCTGCCCGATGCGGACAATGCCACGCAGACGGCGCTGCAGGGGCAGGCAGCGACCATCCGGGCGACGATCTCGATTCAGCTCGACTACCCCAAAGACATCACGCTCGCCGCCGGGAATCAGGCGCTCGCCCAACTGCCAGAATCGCTGGTGCATTGGCGCGCCTGGGCGATGATGATCGTGGGCAACGCGCATTTCGCGCTCAACAGCAACATCGAGTTAGCACAAAACTTGCTCGAAGAAGCCATCAACCTGGGCGATAAAGCCGGCGATCTGTTTACCATGCTGGTCGCGCTCGCTTACCTGACGCAGATCTACCTGATCCAGGGCAAGCTGGGGCAGATCGAGGTGATCTGCCGCAGCCTGTTCGAGCGCGCGGGCACGCTCGGCTGGAAAGGGCAGCCCGCGCTCGGCGTGGCACGCATGAGCCGCGCCTGGGTGCGTTACGAGCGCAACGATCTCGACGGCGCGCACCGGGACGTGATCGAGGGTCAACTGGCGACCGAAGGCTATGAACTCAAACGCGTCTCTCTGCCCAGTTACGTCCTGCTGGCCTATCTGGAACGCCTGTCCGGCAACGATGGGCGTGCGAGTGAAATCATGCAGGACGCGGTGGACCTGATGGAGCGCGAAAACCTGACTCCGGCCTCTATCGCCGTCTCGGCTCACCAGGCCTGGCTGTGGCTCAAACAGGGCGACATGGCCGCTGCGAGCGCGTGGGCGCAGGCAGTTGAGCCAACCACCTGCGATCCGCTCGACGCGGGACTTGAGTTCGAGCACATGACTCTGGCGCGTATTCAGATGGCGCAGGGACGACTGGACGCTGCCCAGGATCTGCTCGCACGGCTGCACGGGGCGGCGAGTGCCGGAGGGCGCAAGGGCCGTGTCATTGCCATCCGTGTGCTCCAGGTGCTCGCGCTTAAGCAACAGGGGCGTGGCGAAGACGCGCTCGATCAGTTGAGCCACGTTCTGGCGCTGGCCGAGCCGGAAGGCTTCGTGCGCACATTCGCCGAAGAAGGCGCATCGATGGCCGATCTTCTGCGTCAGGCGCTTGCGCGTGGTATCGCGGTGGACTATGTCAGCAGGTTGCTGAATGCTTTCGGGGATAAATCGCCCTCAGAGAATGTTTCATCCACAAGCTGGAGAGTGGGCGAAGCTATTGAACCCCTCAGCGAGCGCGAACTCGAAGTCCTGCACCTGATCGCAGATGGTGCATCGAACAGGGAGATTGCGCAGCGGCTTGTCATCAGCATCGGTACGGTCAAGAAGCACGTCAATAACATTTTCACCAAGCTCGATGTGCGCAGCCGCACGCAGGTGATCGCTATCGCCAGACAGCATCACTTGCTGTAATGTGCAAGCACGATGAGTGACAGGGCCAATTGTCTGAAAAGTCAGCGACAGGCGGAAGGAGCCTTCTTCAAGTAAGGTCGGTCGGACCCGCGATTAGATTCTGTCGAATGTGTGACAAGCAAAAAGCCCGATGCGCTGCACCGGGCTTGTCGTTTTGAGTATGCTTTGTCTGCGGGGCCGACGGGGGTCGGACGCTTGTGTGTACAAAGTGGCGTTGGTTCCACCTCTACGCCTATGGTGGAAAGGTGGTGCTGCTGCCTGAGACTACGACTTACGTCTACTTCCTCCGGGCGGTTCACACCGCCCTTTTCATTTCGGAAGCCGCTTAACGGCGGTCTGCCAGCACTTCATCAGCCAGAACATTTCTTCGCGCCCCATCACAAGTTCGGGCGCAAGTCCGTCGACAACTCTGTACGCCTTTTCCCATCCAGCATCCCCCATCCAGAGCGTGCCTTCATTGACTTCGTAGTCATAGACAAAGATTGCTTGCTCGCCGAACTCATTTTCGTAGTACCCGTGGTAGCGCTTACGAACGTCGCCGTCAACGTGCGGCGGCTTACCGCACGACTCGGCGTGATGGTTCGAGACGGTGAACAGTGGTCGCGAATCAGGCATCTAGACTCTCACTACTAGCCTTGCAAATGCCGATTTTACCAAGATTTGCAGGTTTCATGACCGGTGTTCATGGGCTCTGGTCTGATCCGAAAGGGCCTGCAGAACAGGAGCTTCGTCGCGGCAAGGGATGCACCAGCTCGCCCAGAAATTGACTATCACCACCTTGCCGCGCTGATTGGATGGCAGGAATTAGCTACCGTGACAAATGCACGTCCGCGCCAGAGCAATTTATGGTTGAACACCACCCGCAGTAATCACCTACTATCCTGGATAGGCGGAGTGGGTTAGCGGTCACGCGCGAGTAATTCAGCTACGATAGCGTCCAGTTGTCCCGGTTGTACGGGGGCGATGATGAAGTGCACGATGTCGCCGTTCTGATCCACCACAAAGGTTTCAGGAACCCCCTGAATCCGATAGGCTTGGGAAATCTCAGTTCTCAAGTCAGGGCCGTTCGGGTAGGTGATGCCAAACTCCACAATGAAGGCCCGTGAACCTTGATCGCTGTCCAGATACGCCACGCCGACTAGAACGACGCCCTGGTCACGATAGCGTTCCCATAGGCTCTGTAAAATAGGCGCTTCATCGCGACAAGGGATACACCAACTCGCCCAGAAATTGACGATCACCACCTTGCCGCGCTGATCAGACAGACGGAATGGGCTGCCGTCAAACGTCGTCATCGTGAAGTCGGGAGCCGGGCCTGATGTGGGCTGGCTGAGATTTCGCTGCGCCAGAGCGATGCCGAAAACCGTCATAGCTAAAACAATGCCCACAATCAGAAGGATGGAACTCAATCCAAAACTGCGCCGAGACCTCTCTGGCGCTTCGTCTGTGAAATCGATCACGACATCATCTTGCATCCTGTAGTCCTCCCCAAGACAGCTAGACACGCCCGGGGCGTTTGATGCGGTCACTGGTATCGATGCGAATATCGACAATTGCACGACCTGTGAGTGGAATCGGATCGCCTGCATCGTTGGTCACCGCCGTTGTGCCGTCCTCGAACGTGAGCATGGTGCGGAAGCGATCCAGGCTGCGCGGCGCTGGACCTTCGATGTATCTGCCGTTTCGCTGGAATTTGGAGCCGTGACAGGGACATTCAAAGCGATTGTTACTCTCCGACCACTTGTACAAGCAGCCCAGGTGGGTACATACGGCGTAGAGCATCACTAAACCCTCATTCTCCACGTTCGAGACCCAGAAACGCCCTTCCGGGGTATTCAGAGGTGCGCCACCTGCGTGGGGAACTTCTGCGGGTGGGTAGTTGAAGGTGCCGCCGAAGGTGCCTTCTTTGAAGCGCGGCAGCATGAACCAGATTAGGCCAGCAGTAGCTTCCCCCAGCAGCAGCACTATTGAAGCCCCCCAGATGTAGTAGAGAAACTCGCGACGACTGGGCGCGTTGACCTCAACAGGTGTACCGTCGGCTCTTGAAATGACCATTCTTTGCGGTGCGGTTGCCGTTACCATGATTGACTTTCTCCTAACCTTCTAGCTCCCATACGTCTCAGAGCTATACACGTAGACATATGTCACAATTTCTCCGTTTTCGTCGGGAGTGGATGCTCCCGTCCACTCGAATAAGTAACGGGCGTCGCTGATGGTCATGTTCACGCAGCCGTGACTGCGCCGATAGCCGAAGTCATCGTGCCAGTACGCCCCATGGAAGCTAATATCGCCGTCGAAATAGAGAATCCAGGGCACGCTCTCCAGCGCGTAGCTGTCCGGCGCGCCGGTTGCGCCGGATTGATTGCCGACCCGCACCCGGGCCCAAACGGTGAAGAGACCCTCGTTGGTGTCCCAACCTGGAAGTCCCGTGGACACCAGCGTGGCAAACACCGGCGTGTCGTCTTCATACGCCACTAATGTCTGTTCGTAGAGGTCTACTGCCACCCACCGTCCCTGCACTCCTTCCGGACGGGCAGCGAGCTTGACCAGCGCCAGAAAGCGTTGGTTCACCCACTGGTTCGGGCCAATCATGTACCAGGTCCAGCCGTCTGCGCCTACCGCTTCAGCAAAAATGTTGACTCGCTCATAACGGAGGGGTATACGCCCGGTCGCTTCAGATGGTGGGCCGCCGGGATACTCCGAGGTGTAGATGCCGGTTTTGTCCACCACCCAGGCAAAGGGGTAATCAACCTCGTCGGACAGAAGCACACCCCGGAAGTGCGACGGCTGGCTGGGACGCGCTTCGCTGCTCAGCAGCCACGACCCGCTCGCGGCTTGTAGCCACCCTTCGATACGGGTATCAATTGCCCGCACGAAATTAAACCCCTCAGGAATCTGCCCCACGATGCTGCCACCAGGCGCATCGTAGAGGTCCACAGTATGCGGACCCACACGCCAGAAGTTGTAGGCGTTGAGGGTTTCGGTATCCAGGGGAATATCCTGGACGAGAGGGGCAGGGAACGCCTCCATCCAGGCAATGCAGTCGGCATCAGGGACGAGGTTATCCGCCGTGATTTCAGCACACGCATCACTGGTCTGGGCGGAAACGGTAAAAGTAAGGATGACCATAGTCAGCAAATTCGCCGGGATAGCGAGATATGATGATCCCTTCATCCATGCTACATACCTCCTTCCATAAAAGCCCGTTTGCTTTGCAAGGCGAAGGGTCATGAGCAGCAGTTCAAGAATTTTCATCCCTCACACCCTCTCTTCTGCACGGTTTTCCTCATACGTGAGTCCTTATGAATGTCCCGCGCGCTGCAATTTCGCGCGTAGCGCTCTGGCAGAGTCAACCATTGCGCCATTCAGGTACGGATAAGCCAGCCAGACGACGGCAACGCCAAAGGTAAGGCCGCTGATGAGTCGCATCCACGAGTTGAATGACCCGAACGCATCACCGACGTAAAACCAAGGCGGCAGCGCATGGCTCGTTAGATCGGCCAACCATTGATTCTCATACCGGAAACCCCCGGTCAGCCCGCCCGCAATATCGCTGATCAGGTGCGTTCCCCCATCGACCATCATCGGCAGCAGGAGCAAACCGAACCCTGCCAGGCTCAAAGGTTTAATTGTCCGCCGGCGTCTGAGTACAGCAAAAGCAGCGCCCGCCAACCACAAACCGCCATACATATAGACCATACGATCTGACCAGGCGACCTTCCACCCAAGTTCGGAGCTTCCCACGAAGGCCCGCAGAGCGTTCATGTCCGCCAAATTGCCGTCTGGCAGGGGCAGCTCGGCGATGTTATACATAGGCTGCGCGCCGAATAGAAAGAAGGATCTTTGCGCCATTTGGTGGCACAGCGGACTGTAGAGAGCGTAAATCAGGTTCGCGGGCACGGTCCAGTTCCAGCGCATGAATACCGGTGCGAGAAACGGTAGAAGATTGAGCACGCCAAGGAGCACTGCGAACACCAGCACCCAGTGGTCGAAAAACCAAAGCAGTGCCCGCCACGTTCGGATAACCTGGTGGCGTTGCAGTATGCCAGCAACCGGCCTCTCTTGTATGTGATTCGACATCGTTCATTCCTATCGTTCGCTCGTACTGCGTCCGGTGAGATAGCCCACATAAGCGGGGACGAGCGGCAGCACGCAAGGCGACAGGAAGGAAATCAGCCCCGCGAGCACCGCGATCAGGTAGGTAGGGGCTCTTGCGCCACCCAAGGGGACGTCGAGATACAGCCCGTTGCGCTGCGCCCAGATCGCAATCAGCGTCAACTGATTGGTCAGCAGCATGATCCCAATGACGATGAGCAGCAACCCGCTGGCAATCTGCACCTTTCGCACGTGCCGCCGAAAGCGCCGCACAAACTGGGCAGCCCGATCAATGCTTGCGCCGATTATCAGGAAGGGGATACCCAACCCTAAAGCGTAACCGCTGGAGAGCAGCATCGCTTGCGCCGAGGTGTCTTGGCTGAAGCCCATCGTCAGAATTGCGCCCAACGTTGTGCCGACACAGGGCGTCCAGCCTGCCGCAAAGAACACGCCCATCAATGCGGAGGAAAGCAGCCCGGTGCGGTGACTGGCATCCCATTGCGGGCGCGTGTCGTAGGACAGCCACGGAATCCGTAAGATGCCCAGATTGACGATCCCAAACAGGATTACGACCACGCCCCCGATCTGGGCAAGCTCGGTTTTGTAGGCGCTGAATACTTGCCCGGCAAATGTCGCCATGCCGCCCCAACCGACGACGAAGATCGTCGAAAAGCCGAGTACAAACAGCGAGGCGTGGGATAGGGTGGAAACCCGTCCGGAAGGCTGGTCTCCTCGCGAACGGGAGCTTGCCCCGACAGTTTCTTGGACCATTCCGTTATCCCTTCTTCAGTCGCTTGAATATCCGGATCACGTTTAGGCGTGGGTGTGTCCTGCGCCACCGCAGCCATCAGTCAAGCTCCAGAGTTCGCCCAGTTGCTCGGCGCTCCATCCCTGCTGCGTAATGAGGTACTTGTCCATGCCCTCAAATGCATACCAGCGCCAGCACCGGCAGCAGCACGGTCCGCCTTCGTCGGAAAGCGCCACCGCCTCGTCATAGACGACCTGTTGCTCGGCGTTCAACTGAATACTCACCTGGTAACCCAGCAGTTCTTTGGCTAAAGACGCCGGAATGTCATACGGGTCGGCTGGAATCTGCGCGATATTTGCATATTGGAGTAGCCCCTCAACCTGTTCTTGATAGCGATGCAACTCTATGGGCGCACAGCATGAACCTTGAAGGGGCATATCGTCCGAATAGGCAAGCACGGCTTCAGGTTGCAGGCCGCAGATGTTGGTGCGCTGCTGGGAAAGGTAACGGAACGCTGCTTCCGAACCGGCAGCGAGTGTTATGTTCCCTTCTGGCGCGGAGACAATCGCATCGCTGCGCGCAACATCAAACAAGGAACCGCCCGCTGCTGTGAGAACCACCAACGTCAGCCCAAGAACTGCCAGCCCGAGCGCGAACACTATCTTTCGCATATACGGATTCCAATCCGTTTTGTGTCTACGGGGTGCCTGATGCAGGCGTTACCCCGGTGGATGCAAGTTCCTCCTCGATCACGCCCGCGAAGACCTCATAGGGCTGCGCACCTACTACCCGACGACCATTGATGAAAAAGGTTGGTGTTCCGCTCGCGCCAAGTCGCTGAGCGTCGGCATAATCCGCGATCACCTCGTCACGGATCGCCGAATTACTCTGACAGGTGGTAAACTGGTCAACGTCCAGTCTTAACTCCTGGGCAAAACCGACAAACACCTCCTGATTGAAACTCCGCTGGTTCTCGAAAAGTAAATCATGGTAGCGCCAGAACGCGCCTTGAGCGTCGGCGCATTCGGCAGCGATTGCCGCCTGGAGCGATGAGTCGCCGAGGATGGGATAATCTCGATAGACAAAGCGCATCCGATCCCCGTAGTTCTCGCGCACGAGCGGCAGCGTTTCGCGCGCGAAACGCCCGCAATACGGACAGTTGAAATCACTGAACTCGATCATGACTACCGAAGCGGTCTCCGGTCCATAAGCAGGGTCGTCGTCTGCGCTGACTTCAACGCGCACATTTGGGTCGAGTGTTCCTACCTGCTGATCGCTGCCTACAGTCTCCCCACGTGCGTCGAATGCCGCAGCGACCGCCCGCTCAATAAGCTGTTGGTTCTCGGCAGCATTCGCCGTTGCCAAACTGTCGGCTGCGATCAAAGTGATGACAACGCCCAGCGCGAAGAACGCGACAGCAATGACGAAATAATTCAACGTTGTCTTATTGACCAAGATCACCTGCTCTGGCGCGGATTGCTGACTGCTCCCTTTGGTTACAGTCTCAACGTCCTCGTCTAGAGCGGTGGGATATTGATCATCTATCTCTGTTGTCATCAGTTCGCCTTCCTAACGTAGTTCTCATTTTCTTGGTCCCTACCCGGAAAATTGGGTGAATGGTTGACCTTCTCCGTTGCTGCAAAAACCTCTTGGTTCCGGAGCACTTGCAGCGCGTTCGTACTGGCGAACGAATTGCGCGAGGCGCTCGTCATCGGCACTGTCGAGTTGGAGTTGATACCCCCAAGCGGAAACGACTATCGGGCTGGGCAAATTGGGATAGGGACTGAGCAGCCGGGAATCGCTTTGCCACGTAATATCGCGCAGTCGTTCCAGGTCCGTGTCCGGTAAATCCGGGCGATAGGTAATCCAGATTGCGCCATGTTCTAACGAATGGATGGCTGCCTCATCCCTGATGGGTTGAAGGTAGACGCCGCAGTTTTGCCAGCGAGGAGCATGGGGGCCACCCATTGGAGGGCTTTGCTCGTAGTTTACGCTCTCCAGATGCAACCCACCCGCATAAACTATTTGCTCGACGCCTTCAATGTCGATCCGGCGATTGACGTAACTATTCAGGGCAATTATGCCCACGATAATGAATGAGAGCAGAACTGAGCCGCCGATGACAAGTCGATCCATCGTCAGAAAACCACCAATGCGGCCTCGCGTCTTGGGTTGAGTTGGTTGTCTACGAATAGCCGTTTTCTTGCGCATAATTTGCTACACCACTCCGCGTCTTCAGATGAGCAAGTACAAGATGATCTCATGAATACCAATCAGGACGAAAACCATACCAACCACGCGCTGGATCCAGACATTCGTTGCTTTGAAGCGTTTGACGAATTGACCGATGTTGACCCTGCCAGATGCCATCACCGCTGCCAACCCCAATACTGGAATCGCAGTACCGACAGCGAACACACCGGGAAACACCACCCCGCCCGGCGACGCAATCGCCACCGGAATGGTCAGGCCAAAGAAGAGCCAGAAGAGCGTCGGACAAAAAGCAAATGAGAACGCCACGCCAAGCAGGTAGGCATGAATCATCCCCTGCCGCTGCCCAACTTTGCGCTCTAGCCAAACGGAGAAGCGCCCGCCCAACGACAGGGGCAGTTTGAACAGCCCCAACATGAATAGACCGACGACAATCAGAAGCGGACCCAGTACCCGGCGGGCGACAACTACCACCGGAATTACGGTCTCATTCACTTGACTCAGTTGAAGACTAAGGGCGACGACAGCGCCACCTACCAACAGATACACCGTGACTTTGCCCGCAATGAAAGCGAGGGTTTGTCCCCAGACGCGGTGAGGATGGCTTGCGTCACGCGATAGAAAGGCGAGCGCAGCCACGTTCGTACTTAACTGGCACGGGGCGAGCGTTCCCATGAGGCCAAACAGCAGTACCGATACCAGCGGCAGGTTGATCGTATCCGCGAGACCTCGAATGGAGGGGGCAGCCGAGTTGAACAGCCCGCTCAACCAGTTGTAATACTGAATAATAGTGTCAGCCATCATCTTCCTACGCACGGTCAGCGCATCGCCGAGATCGGCGTCACGTCTGGAGCAGATAAAGAATCAGTAAGCAGCGCTTTGTGCTGTTCTTCCAATTCGGTGATTTGGGTCAGTTCGGCGATCTCATCTTCCAATATCTGCCGCTGTTCGCGGAGTTCAACCAATCGGCTGGCTGCGCTCATGCCTTTCTGCTTGCCGTCAGACGCTGAATGCGTCTGTTGATGTCTCATATTCTTATTCATGAGCCACATCATTACGCCCATAATGATGGAACAAGCCAACCCCGCCAGTAGCAAGAAAAGGGTATTGGGTTCCACGTCATTCCTCCTGCCATTTGCAGATAATAGAACGCCCACGCTGACCAGGAGAGCTATCGCAAGTCCCGGCAAACAGCGCCACGCGATAACCCAAAATTGCCTTGCAAACGTAATCGCAGGACGATCTCTCATGCGAGAATCTCCCCAACAAACTCGACAATTTGCGCAGGCGACATCAAACCGATATGGATGCGTTGAACAAGACCTTCTCGATTCACAAAAACAGTCGTCGGCAGTCCGAGTAGTCCGTACAGGGTCGACACCTGACCGCTCTCATCGAGGAGCACCGGAAAAGTCATATCGAATTCGCCAACGAACTCCCGAACATCCTCAAGGGAGTCCTGATCCGTCAGGTTGACGGCCAGAATCGTGAACCCTTCGTCCGAATGTGCCTGATAAGCCCGCACTAACTCCGGCATTTCAAAACGGCAGGGTACGCACCAGGTCGCCCAGAAGTTAATCAACACCGCCTGGCCCTGGAAATCGCTGAGTGTGACTTCGCCGCCATGAAGTGTTCCAAGTGTGAAATCGGGCGCTGGTTCATCGACCTGGATACGCCTCTGTTCCTGGAGATCATCGGCTGCCGGGACAGGGGTTGGGAAGCCTGTAACGACAGGTGCACTCCCCGAGACAGGGAGCGTCGCCGTTGCCACCGAGGTGCTGGACGGGGTAACCGTTACATTGATTTCATCCGCGCGTGAACGTAACTCCGAGATTGACAAAGCAATAATGACTGCACTCATCAATACCCCACTCCCAGCGAAGATGAGCAGCATGGATAAAAATCGACGTGGTTTCCTGCGCAGGTTATTGAGAGGTTCTTTACGTTGCATCGGAGGTCCTCATCTTTAAGACCTGATGGCAGCCTTAACTGACTCCACTGCCTTCCTCGACAATCTGCTCCCATGTCCGTCCGTCATCCTGGGAGAAGTAAATGTCTCGATCAAAAGTTGCCAGGGCGATCTGTTCCGACTGCGGGTTGAGCGCGATGTAGCTGAGGACATCCTCCCCGGCGAGTGCCGGGGATTGAAGTAAGGTCGTCTGCCCGCTCGCTAGGTCATCGGCATACAATCTCTGGTAGCCAAACAGCAAGCGTCCGCCATCCGGGTCAAAAGCTGCCGCGCTGACGGGCGCGATATCACAAGCGCTCGTAAACGTGTCGCCATAAACCGTATAGACCGTAGTGAGCCAATTTTTTGCGGGATAGTGGCTTGTGCCGCTTGTTGTCATAGAAAAACACGAGGTCATATGCGAATTGAAGATGTATCCATCAATCGACAATGTAACTACTACAGTATTGTAGTAGATTGAGGCAAAGAACTCAAGCGATGGAGCCAGCGAAACTGGCTTTCCTCATCAACCCATTAGGATAAGACAGAGAACCCAAAGAATCGCCGTACTGGAGAGAATACTCCTGCGAGAAACTTGCTGCACAGGGGAACGCTCACCGAGCAGCGCAGCAATGCGCGCCGCATTCGCATTGAGACTCGCAGTGACAACGTTAGGCATCGATGCGGGCGCCAAGCCGTAGCTCAAGATGCATTGCAGCGCCCCTGCCATAGCCGCTTTTCCCGTCCTTTGGATGGCATAATGGTCAGCATCTAACTCGAGTTTGATTTTGAAAATGGCGTGCCATTCTCGAACTATAGGTAGAAAAAAGAGTGCCCCGGCAATCGCCTGCGCAAGTAGGAGCCGGAGTGGGTCGAATCGCTGGCGGTGATAATCTTCATGTAGCAAAGCCGCCTTGATCTGTGCTCGTGACAGCAGCTCTAGCAATCCCGTACTTATGCAGATGCCGGGTCGCAAAAAACCAAAGCAGAGAGCGGTTGGCTGAGGCGACTGTATGAGAACGATATGATCTGGATCAAGTCCGAATTCAACGACTTGAGTTTCAAACCCTGATGGAAGAGGAAGCTGTCCGTAACAGATCAACTGGTTGACATAGCGGTATGTCCGCCACGCCTGCCAGAACAGTATCAGAAGACCGATACCTACAAGTCCTAGCAGTAGGGTGCCCTGCTTGATTGGCAAAGCATTCAAGCACCAATTCAAAATCCAACCACACATGCTCATGAGGCTAACGCAACCCAAAACAAGCATGAGCGGTCCGGTGAACACACCGTGATTCGACTTAGCTTTCTTCAGCATCGTCCTGTTCTACCTCTTGCGTCAGTTCTTGAAGACGGGCTAATTGTTCAGGATCGATCCCATCCAGTTCTTTCACGAACTGAGCCACTGCAATTTGACCAAAATCTTCAAGAAGCGCGCGCACCACCTCACCGACTGCTTCCGCCTCCGCCTGCTCACGCGAATGTACTGCTCGGTAAACATAGGCTCTTCCGTGCTTTTCGGAGATCAACCAGCCTTTTTCAACCAGCCGGCTCATTATGGTCATCACCGTTGTATAGGCCAGATCGCGCTTTTGCTGATTGAGTTCGGTCAAAACGTCGCCAACGCTGACGGGTTGGCGCTTCCACACGATTTCCATGACCGCCAGTTGTAATTCACCGAGGAATTTTTCTAGCCCTTTGCCTGCGACTCTTTTTGTCCGGCGGTATGTCTGATTCGGCATGATGTTTTTTCTTCACAAATACTACAGTATTGTAGTAAAAATTTCGAAGACTTCAAGCTACCCCGTAGAACAGGCTGCTGGCAGTGTTCGGAAGCTGAGAGCGCACGCCTTTGCAGACCTTCCGTGAGACCCAGCCTCTGGCTCACGAGAAAATGGGTCCCTAAAACCAAGATTGGGCGGCAATATGGCATCTCAGCGCGGCGGGTAACGCAAATTGTTGATGAAAGCGAGAAATAGCTACCTACAACTGAGCGAATTGAGTCAGATTAGAAATAACCACAACAAGGTCCTGTCAGATACCCTGCTTACCTTCTCTTCAGAATACTCGACGATCTCGCCATCATCGCTGATTATGTAGGCTTCGTCATTACGCAGAATTTCATCGTTCTTTCGTGTTGCTTTAGACTCGAAACTGCCGCTAGAGCGCACAATGACGATCACGACACCAGCGAATATGATCAGTCCGATCAGCATTACCAGACTCATCCCGCCCATCATGGTTTGCGACCTTTCTTTATCACGAAGGGGGATGTCGGAGCGTCATCCCCCTTGCTTAATCCTGGATGCTATTCAGTTACGTTAATGACGAGTGTCAATCCACCGGGTTCCATGCCGTCGTTCGTCACATGATGCAGAATATGGCAATGGAAAACCCAGGTTCCCGGCTCTGTCGCTACGAACTCAATATCGTAACGCTCACCAGGAGCTACGCTCAGGGTATCCCGCGTCAACTGTGCGGCTTCCGGCACGGGATAGCCATCGATGGCGACCACCTGAAACGGCATTCCGTGCAGGTGCATGGGATGAATGAACTGTCCAATTCCGATCAGGCGCAAGCGCACTCGATCACCCCGTTGTACCGTGATCGTTTCGGTGGAGGGGAACGCCTTCCCATTGATGGTGAAGTAATTAGGCTCAGCACCACTCATCGGCATGGCAGGATATGTCATACCATCCACCACCCGCCACTCGGAGAGCATGAGTGTGACATCCACGTCGGGCACTGGGGATTCTACTTGTGCAGGTTCGATGATGAACGGGGCATACAAACCGATTCCGACCTGAACGTCGCTGTCGAAGTGGGAATGATACATGAAGGTTCCAGCGGGACGCGCCTCAAATTCATAGGTGAAGGTGTCGCCAGGTTGAATCGCTTCCTGTGTTATCCCAGGCACACCGTCCATCGCGTTCGGAACGGTGATGCCATGCCAGTGAACGGTCGTCGGCTCCGGCAGATTATTGGTGAAGTTGATGCGAACGCGATCCCCTTCAGTGACACGGATCATGGGACCGGGGACGGTGCCGTTGTAGGTCCACGCCGTTACGGTCACATCGTCCAGGATGTTCCAGATCACCGGCGCTGCGGTGAGATCAAAAACCTTGACATCATCTTCTAGACGAAATTCGAGCGGTTGTCCGCCGACAGTTTCCGCCGCCGGTGGCACACCCTCGCTGCTGATGGGTTCCATCGCATGACCACCGCCCATCTCCATGCCTCCCATTGTCTCCGGGGCAGAAGTAGCGTCCATCGTATCCGCGCCAGACATCATCATGTCCATCATCCTGTGCATTTCTTCCATCTGGGTGCGCATCTCGTCGGACATCTCCATACCCATCATGGTTTCCATCATCTCGCTCATCTGCTGCATCGAGGATGAAATCTCCATGCCGGGCATCGTCATCATGTCCATCATGCCGCCCATTTGCTCCATCTGGGCGCGCATCTCGTCGGACATGTCCATGCCCATCATCGTGTCCATCATGTCGCTCATCTGCTGCATCATGGACATCATATCCATAGCGCCTGTTTGCCCCATTTCCGTCTCTGAGCCGGTGTTAGTATCCGGCACAGGCGTTGGTGGGGTTTCCTCGGCTGGATGATGTGGATCGTCGGTAGGGGCGGGTGCTTCACCCTCCGAAGGCGCTGCAAGCGCCACTTCGAGTGCCGGTGCCGGTGAGGCTGGGAGAGGGGAGAAGCTGATCCCATTTGGACCGGAGCCTGTGGAGATGGTGCTGATCACCTCTTGAGTGGTTAAGTCAAGGATGGACACGCTGTTGTCGTAAATGTTGGTGATGTAAGCGTATTGCCCTGATGGTTCGATGACGACACCGTGAGCACCCTCGCCGGTTTCTATGGTATTGACCACCGAGAACGTGGCTGTATCCACAATTGAGACGGTCGTGCTGGGATTATCTTCCGTCCCCTGATTGGCGACGAGTAGGTTTCTGTCATCGGGTGTCACAAACACCTGAATCGGGCCAACACCAACTTCGATAGTGTCAACCAGTGATCGAGTTGCAACATCCACTTTGGCGACAGCGTTGTCTGCGTTCAGTGAGACGTAGACAATCTCACCATCAGGTGAAAAAGCGGCCTGCACAGGACGCTGCCCCACCTCAATATCGGCAACGACACTATTGGTCGAGGTGTCAATCACGCTCACCGTCGTACCATTGGTATTCGCCACATAAATCCAGCGTCCATCCGGGCTGGGGCGTAACCCGTGCGGATATTCTCCGACAGGTATCGTCGCAACTGCTGTCATGGTCATGACATCAATCGCGGTGACCGTATTGTCTTCACTATTGGTCACATAAGCGGTTTTCCCGTCTGGGCTGAGAATGACGTGTGCAGGGTGCTCCCCAGTAGGCACTGTACCGATCAGTTCGTAGGTCTGTGCATCAACTAGCACCGCCGTCGAGTCATGTCCGCTGACCGCCCATACTGTTTTGCCATCCGGGGCGACCTGAAGGTTGTGCGGTCCTTCGATCCCGGCGAGCGTCGTCACGACCTCGTTCGTGCTGGCATCAATGACCGTGATGCTGTTGCCGAACTCGTCGGCTACCCAGACGGTTCCCTGAATCGGGCTGTCCTGGGCTGAAACGGAGAGAGCGCCACCGAAGCGTGTCCCTCCTATCGTCAGCATAATAATGACAATCAAGAGTACACTCAGGGATGTATAGCGTCGGGGCATTTTACGTTTCACGATTTGTCTCCTTGATGGTCGATTCGCAATCGTGCGGGGTGTCCGCACTCGTGAAGATCAGTCGCATGTCCTCTTCAAGGATAGACTCGACGTGGCGATTGAACATACGCTCTTTGACGCACCGAGGAGTAGGCAATTTGGCGGGGTGAAGTCGATGAAATGGCTTGCTGGAAAGGAGGCGCAAGCACTTTTGTTTCCTCGGTTCCAAGCAAATCGCATCAATGGATAGAGCCAGGGGAGTTCTGGCAAATATTAAGCAGCGACCGTGAATACCACGCTCGTTCCGTTACCCGGTGAAGAAATCACGTCCAGCCGTCCATTGACAAGCTGCGCCCGCTCACGCATTCCCATCAAGCCAAAATGCCCGGTGCGCGTCAAGTCATTCAACTGTGGCGGGGGCGCGAAGCCGATCCCGTCGTCACATACACGGAGAGTCGCCTGATTGCGGTCAAATTCCAGTTCGACTCGAATGGTGTCTGCCTGTGCGTGATGGTGCGCATTGTTCAGTGCTTCCTGCGCGATGCGATATAAGGCTAACGCTTTGTCGGCTTTCATCTCCGAGGGCTGACCGGTCATTGAAAACTGAGCGCCGGCTTCGTGGGCAAGCGTTTCGAGCGCCGTCGCCAGCCCCAATTCTTCCAGATAATGCGGATGCAGCGCACGACTGAAGCGCCGCACTTCATCGATGCCCTGGGCAACCATTTGCCGAAGCTCCGTGATATGCTGGCTGGTTTGTGGTGAGGAACGCTCAAAATTGCGCTGTACCATCTGCACTTTGTGGCTGAGCGCGATGAGCGCCTGCACGGTTTCGTCGTGGAGTTCGCGCCCAAGCCGCGCCCGCTCTTCTTCCTGCGCCTGTGTGACCGCCCTCAAATAGTCGTGAAGCGCCGCCTGGTAGCTCTGCAACTGTCCCGCCATATCATTCACGGTTACGCGCAAATCTTCGATCTCCTTGACACCGCCAACCGCTTTGGCGGCAGCATCAAACTGCCCCTGCCCGATCTGATGAGCGCGTAATCCGAGTTCACGCAAAGGTTGTGCGACAAAGCGCAGACCAAAAAACAGCGTCAGCAGCGAAATCGCTGTCGCGGTGAAAAGGATGAAAGGGGTAACCTGCTCAAAGCGGATGAGGGGATCGGTTAACGAGTGCCAGGCTTCGCGGATGATGAGCGACCAGCGTGTGTTTGGGATAGGAGTATAAACCACCACATCGTCATGCTCCGTATCCAACGTGAATAACGCCCCACTTTCGCCCGCCAGCACTGGCGCGACACCAGGCCAGGTCATCATGTTATCATTCGGCGGGATCGTGCCTCGACTGAACAGAACACTCCCATCATGATTCAGAAGCGCCACCGTGCCGGTAGAATTTGGATGTTCGACAGCCAATAACGAGTTCAAGTCCAGATCGTTCGCCAGAACTTGATCGGGTGAAATCTGCTGACGCTGGGCGTAATTTTCGACCTGGATGGCAATCAATCGGGACAGGGCTTCGATGAGACGTGTGTTTTCGTCCACCGCCAATGCGCGCATCGAGCTCTGATGACTACTCACGCCACTAAAAGCAAAAATAATCAAAAGGATGGTCAGCGGCAGAACCGTCCAAAGAAGCACCTGCGCCCGCAAGCCAAGTAAACTGAGCGAAAACGAAGAGCGTTTCATTCTGGCTGCTCCGGCAGGTGGATCAGCTCCAGGTGCAACGCTTTGGTGACGGCTTCCGTCCGGCTGTTAACGTTCAGCTTGGCGTAAATGCTGGCGAGATGTCCCTGGACGGTGCGATCACTAATCGAGAGCTTGACGCCGATGCCGCGATTCGTCAGACCGGCAGCCGCTAATTGGAGAACCTCGCGTTCCCGGTCGGTGAGCGGTTCCATGACCAGAGGATGCTCGGTTGTCTCCCGCATATGCGTGATCAGCTTTTGGGCAATATCGGGCGCAAGCGCCGATTCACCCCGATGCACCGCGCGCACAGCAGCGGCGATCTGGTCAGCTTCAGCGCTTTTCAGGACGTAGCCATCTGCGCCTGCTTTGAGCGCTGCCAGAATAAAAGGATCGTCGTCGTAGGCGGTGATAATCAGCACGCGGACCGGCAGGGCTTGCTCCCGAACCCAGCGCGTGACCTCAATGCCAGTTGTCTGCGGCATCCGAATGTCCAGGATGGCGACATCCGGGTGCAGGTCGAGGATCAGCCCTTTGACTTTTTCGCCATCACTCGCCTCGGCAATCACCTCAATATCGCCATCTTCCTGAAGGAAATCACGAATACCCTTACGAACCACGGCGTGGTCATCTGCCAATACGACACGAATCGGAGACATTTTTCCGTCCCTACAGCTTTCGCAAAGCAAGCTTCCTGATTTTGTACTCGATCCATTCACTTACGTACAAGAGGCATCATACCTTGAGACGCGGACAATTCCGAAATAGCCTGAAAATATAAAGAGGGCGGGGATGATTCCCCGTCCTTCAAAGATTGTCTGGTTCGCCGATACTGCTTCCATCTTTATGAAGCAAGTTCCGTTCTGCGAGCACCGTAGGCACGCTAAATCCAGTGAGGGCCACAACTTCTTCAAGATGCCCTCAATTACCAAGTTTCAATTGAACGAACGATCAGTGATCCATGCCGGGCATATTCTCTGGCATCTCCGTCGCCGACATCTCCATCGAGCTTGAACCCTGCTCGACAATCTGGGTCTGTGTTGACGTGTAGATCATCCAGAGTACGAGTAGAACGAATACGAACGCGATAACCCATCCTACTCCTCTATTCTTTCTCGTTCTCGATTTATCGGAGATCTGTTCTTCCATTGCCCCGGCTCCTGTCAGGATATATTCCATACTCGACTTCTATCGTGGATCAATGATTATGGTGTTCTTCATGGTCGTTTGTGTCATCCTCCTCTGATTCGGGATGACCATAGTAATGTGGATCGGCGTCGAATTTATCAACGCATTCCTGCGAACAGAAATAAAACACCTGGCCCGCATGTTCCCGCGTAGCGACTGCCGTAGCCGGGTCAATCAACATGCCGCAGACTGGATCTCGAACCATGGCTCAAATCCTTTAGGGAAAAACTCGCTCATCGTGAGCGGGTTACGCACACTTGTTCCTAAAGGTATAACCAAATCGGGGCGTGGTGAAACCGCCAAATGGCTTGTTTAACAAAGGTATCTATCTGTTGCAGGAGAATAGACTGCCCTGGGAACAAATTACTGAACCGGGTGTGGGCAGAAGCGGATTACGTAGCGATTGAGGCTACAACAGATCCGAAGATTTCATGGTCTGGAATAACTCGAACCGCCAGTCCACGCTCCATGACGAATCGCAAAATCACTGGATTTGCGATGATGGGCATCAATACAGGCTCACCCTCGTGCGTCAGCCTGAAGGAATACACTTCGACGCACCGCGAGCTGAAACACTGAAAAACTTGAACCAGGACTTCATCCCCAAGTAACCATCCATCACGCAAGCACTGGAATAAGATGTCTGCGGGCGCATAAGGTTGGGAGGTGGGAGACCAGTGACGGTGGTCCTCGTCATACTCAACCTCTCTTTTCGCGTGCTTCTCATCTTCCGGGCCACACCGGGATGTCACCGGATAATCGCTGACTCCAACCTGCCGGCCATTAATGCGAGACACAGGCCGTTGGTAGAGTTGCCGCCTGGCAGCCTGTGGCTCTGTCCTCAATTCAGTTTCAGACCTTTTGACCATTATGCTTTGCATCTGGAATCCTCCTCACCAGACGGCATGTGTCTGAGTATTAGGTAGCGTTCGTAGTCCTACTCAAGTGGGGCAAGAAGGCGGGAGTAGCCTTCGCGTAAACCAGATAGGCGTCGCCAAATTGGGAGGCGGCTTCCTGCTCCTCACGTCGCGCGAGTCGCACATACATCACGATGAGAATGGGGAACGTCGCAAGCGTGATGAGCGTCGGCCACTGGAGCAAGAAACCCAGCATGATGAGCGCGAAGCCGGCATATTGTGGGTGACGTAGATGGGCATAAGGCCCATCCAGAGCGAGCCGGTGCTCGCGCTGCGCCTTGTACAGCACTTCCCAGGCGGTGGAGATCAAGAGAAATCCGCCGCCAATCAGGATGTAGCTCAGGAGATGGAATGGGCTGAAGTGAGGATCGCCTTGCCACCCCAAAAGCGTTGACCAGAGATGCCCGCTGTCGTGTGAAAGCAGGTCGATGCCGGGATAGGTGCTGCCCAGCCATCCGGAGAGCAGGTAAATCGTCAAGGGAAAGCCGTACATCTCTGTAAAGAGCGCCACCAGGAATGCCGCGAACATGCCGAAAGATCGCCAATCACGCTTCGTTTGCGGGCGGGCAAAACTGAGCGCGAACAGCACAAACACGGCAGTATTGAGAATGACCAGCGCCCATAGACCGTAGGCGGGCGTTTCCGTTTCCATTGTCACGCGCCTTAGTGAACGTGTCCCTGTGTGTTGTCAGACCCGCTATCGCGTTGGTTCTGCGGCGAATGCCCGGCATGGTCGTCGTGTCCGGAGTGCATAAACAGGTGCAGCAACGGACACAGAAGCAGCAGCGCATACGGGAGTACCCCAAGCACGTGCGCCGTATGCTCGGTGATCAGAAAGACGGCTGCAATAGCGAGAAACATCAGAAACACCTGTCCCGGCGTTGACCGAAGCCATTGCCTGAGGTTGAATTCTTGTGAGTTATCCATCGTTGTGTCTCCAGGTTGCCTGCCCTTAAGCTACCACGAGGGCTACGGTGGGAGAAGCGCCTTTCGGCTTGGAGTCGTATACGCAAAATGGCTTATTTTTCGCTTTAACCGGGAGGAAAATACGGCGCATGAGGAACTGTATGTACCCCAGCAAAAAGCGATCGTATGAGTTGACTCCACAAAGGCGTGGGCCTGGAGTTAACCGGGCCCACCTATATAGACTACGTGGTTGTAGACTGCTTACTGGTGCTGACCTGCTTGCTTCATCTCCGAAGTGATGGATGCCTCCCGGGGTGCGCGGGTGGCGAAAAAGTTGTAGATCGGCACGAACAGCACGGCGGTCAGGAACCCGCCGATGAAACTCTCCACCAGACCGAGAAAGAACGTGCCCCAACTGATGAAGATAAAGCCGGGAAGTACCAACTCCCAAGCTCGCTGCATCACCCACCAGTCGGGGAACAGCACACCCAGCAGCATATCAAGCGCAAAGACGACAGTAGCAAACACCGCCAGTGTCCAGGCCATGGGCCAGAATTTCAGCGTCCTCATGACATTAACCTCCTGCTTTCTAGCCAACGGATGAAATCACGTCAGTCAGGTCTGTACGACAGAATTATCCGAACCGAAGGCATTCGGCACAGAGCTATCCGCATCCGGGTCGTTGAGCCAGCGCCCATCGTCCGTGCGGTAGCGATATTCATATGCATGCCCTGCTTCAAGGTCGATGCTGAGCGACCAGGTACCATCGCCGGCTTGCGCCATTGGGTGAGTGGTGTCATCCCATTCGTTAAAGTCCCCGACGATGTAAAGGCGGCCACAGCCCTCGACGTCAGGCATCTTGAAGGTCACCTGCGTCTTGCTTTTCATCTTCTTTTTGGTCACCATCACTGCCTCCCATATTGTCTTGCTGGATTATCAGCTAGTTCCAGCGTACTCCACTGTCTGGCATATGGTGAGCGCCGAATCGCGTAGCTACCTATAGGCAAAATGGCGCATGGAGGCGGAATATCACTCGACCCGCACCGTGTATTCCCGCGGCTCACAGCAAATGTACTGGCCGGTGCAGGCCTGGTGGGTGCAGTGAAAGCGAAATCGCACAACCGCTGGCTTAGAAGTGGGTTCGAGGGTTAGATGATAGCGGCGAACGCCCGCCATCACCCCGCCCGTTGGCACTAGCGGAGACGTAGATTCTTCACCACCGCCCCACTGCCAGGTGAGCGTGCCCGGACAGTTCGTCCGGATCGTAAGCCGGTCGCCCGCTTGAATCTGCTCCACTTGCCGGACAAATGTCCAGGTCACGGCGTGTGGCACAATGTTTCTGTCCAGCTCGGCTGGCGGATCCACACCCAGGCTGCGATAGATACTCTTCAGATGCAGACGGAAGAGGTCGTCAAATTCCTCATCGTTGCCCGAATCCTGATCCGCGCCAAACCACCAGAACCAGTCACTGCCCTCGGCCATATAGAGCGCTTCGAAAGCGGCTGGTGCGGTATCCTGTGCCGCGCCGGTCTTCATGAGGAAATCACGCGCCTGTCCAAGCATCTCCCAGCCGCGATTTTCCTCGCCCTCGCCAATCCAGGTGCCGAGGTCTACCCCTGGCGCGGAGCCATTCTCGTCAATCCAGGAGCCAGTGAAAAGTTCGTAGACCTTGCTCTGTGCCTCCAAAGGGTGAGCGGCGACACCTCGGTCTGGGTTGCCCTCGATATACTCGGCGAAGGTGACAGTCTGGATTTCGCTATCCCGCTCCAACAGGCTGTAGAGCGCGTGTAGGAAAGGTCGCGCATCATCCCGGTAGGCTCCCCAGGCATTTTCGCCATCAAGGACAACTGTTAGTACCTGATCGGCTTTGCCGGTCAATTTCCGAGCAAACCGACTCTTGATCTCCTCGACAAAATCGCGCGCCGCTTGTTCGTAGTCCGTATAGCCATAGTAATGGAAGCCAATAGCATCGGACAGCGTTGTGTCGCGGAAAAACAAAGTAACCGCGTGTTCGCCCTCTTCCGCGCGATAAGGTTGGCACAAGACATTCGGATCGTCTACGTTGTATCCCCACCGCCCTGAGCGGGCTAACACCCCCCGGTCGCTGGCTAGCCAGCGCGCGCCATGCCGGGCGAACAGCGGGAGCGCAGACTGGCTCACGGCGCCTTCAGCAGGCCACATCCCGCGCGGCGGCTGCCCAAAACGCTGACGGTAATCCTCAACCGCCAGCCGCACCTGGCTCTCGGCATCTTCGGGATGAGCGAAACGACCGGGATGGGTCGTTCCAGTCCGGTCGATGGTGGCGCGGTCCGTATCGATCAGCAGGGGGAGAATAGGATGATAAAAAGGCGTTGTCGAGATTTCAATTTGGCCGCCCTCTTGCAGTTGGCGGTGAATCGGGATGACCGCTCGCATGAGCCTGTACTGCTCGGCGACCATCGCCTCAAGGTCGCTTACACTGAAATCACGCCCCTGCTCGATGAAGCGGCGCACCGAAGCGGTTTCACCGGTCACTAACCTGACCTTCCCTTCTCGGAACTCGTTGCCGAACCAGGACAGATTGAACCACATCTGTAAGTCGCGCAGGTCTTGGACAGTGAAAGGATGTCCCTCGCGCCGCTGGATGAAAAGCTCGTAATACCGGGGATGCGGGAAAACCTGATTGTGCCAATCCGCATCGAAGAAACTTGACAACACCTCCTCTCGCTCCTTGTGATCGAGCGCCTCGGCTGGCTTCAAAGTCAGGTCTAGTATCCGGTCAGTCGCAGACCGCTCTACGTAGTCCTCAATCTGCCACAGCAGCACGGGTGTCAGGTTGATCGTCAGGTGAACGTTGGGGTGTTCAGCCACCAGCGCAGCCATCGAGTAGTAGTCTCGGATGGCGTGAAGGCGCACCCAGGGATGGACATAGCTGCCTGTTTGAACAGGGTGTGCAGTATTCTTGTACATGGGCTGATGCTGGTGCCACAGCAGCGCGAAGTAGAGTTTTGGGCCTACCCGAAAGGATACTGGCGTGCCTTCGATTTCGCCTTCCGGGGAACGGCCATGCACCGTGTAAGTCACAAGCTCACCCCTGGCAAAAGCGCCGAGTTCAGCCTGCCAGTAGCTGTTTTCGCCCTCGTTACGCTGCCATAGGGCTTCTGAGCGTTCCTCGGCGCTGATGCCACCCGGAGATTCGACGCGATAGGTCACCCAGACCGATTGCCCTGGCCCGATGGGCCAGGTGCCAATGATGAGCCTTACGCGCTCAGTGGGGCTTACCCGATGCGGTAAGCGTGGCGCATCGGGAGTAAGGTGCCAGAGCTGCATCGGGTGTTCCTTGCTGCTTCCAATCAGTTGATGGTGGGTTCGCTAAACCGGGTATGGGAATTGGGCAAGCTCATGGTCACTGGCGTACTAATGGCTGGCGCTCCATCTGTTCGCCTGCCCATCGCTTCGACTAACCGGCAGGGCTGCACCATCCTCAGTTAACCCTCAACCACCAGTTTTCCGCGCAGCATTCCCATCTGGCACTGGAACTCAAACTCGCCCGGCTTGTCTGGCATCAGTTCCACTGGTACAGTTTCGCCTTCAGGCAGGTGCGCGCTCTTGTTGAAGTCTGGAAACAGCACCATCTCCGAGCAGGCTGCCGACTCGGTGCGCAAGAAGTTCAAGCGCACCGGCTTGCCTTTCTCAACGACGATGATGTCGGGGGTATATCCCCCTTTGACGAGCACCATCGCTTCCTGGTAGCCGCTGCTGCTAACAGCAGCTTTGACACCAGGGCGCTTCACCAGCCAGAAGAACCAGACGATGAAGGCGATGGCTGCGAGACCGGTCAGGGTGACGAGAATTTTATCGGGGGTCATGGATTATCTCCTTATATCGATCAGACTTGCCAGTCAATGTCCCTGATCAACTGGCAAGCAATTTGAATAGGTTAACTGGCAGGTTTCCATCGCTTCAGGCGATTGGCGTTGCTGATGACGGTCACACTGCTGAAGGCCATCGCCAGCCCGGCCAGCAGCGGCGACAGCAGGATGCCGAAGAAGGGATACAGAATGCCCAGCGCAATGGGGATACCGGTTGAGTTGTAGATAAACGCACCGACCAGATTCTGGTAGACATTGCGCATGGTGGCCCGGCTGATCTGAATCGCGGTGACTACACCGGTCAGGCTGCCCTTGATCAGGGTAATGTCTGAGGCTTCAATCGCCACATCGGTGCCCGTTCCAATCGCCAGTCCTACATCGGCCTGGGCCAATGCCGGGGCGTCATTGATGCCGTCACCGACCATCGCCACTTTCTTGCCTTCCAACTGCAATTTCTGCACGTTGAGCGCCTTGTCCTGTGGCAGCACCTCTGCCAGCACCCGATCTACGCCGACCTGGCGGGCAATTGCATTGGCCGTGCGCTCGTTGTCGCCGGTAATCATTACCACTTCCAGCCCCATCTTCCTCATGGCAGCGATGGCGACTTTCGAGTCTTCCTTGACCGTATCGGCGACCGCGATGATGCCGGCGATATAGCCGTCGAGCGCCACGTACATCGGCGTCTTGCCGTCGTCCGCCAGCGCCAGCGCCTTCTGCTGGATGCCGTTCAGACCAATGCCTTCGCCCTGCATCAACTTCAGGTTACCGATTAGTACTCGCCGCCCTTCGACCATCGCCGACACCCCATGACCGGGAATGGCATCAAATCCCTCAACGTTGGCAAGCGCCAGGCCACGCGCCTGCGCGCCTTCGACAATCGCCTGTGCCAGTGGATGTTCGGATGCCTTCTCAACGGAAGCTGCCAGTCTCAGGACTTCGCTTTCTTCCTGATACCGGGCGAGGGCCACGTCGGTCAGGGTTGGTTTGCCGTGGGTAATGGTCCCAGTCTTGTCCAGCACAATCGTGTTCAGCTTCTGGGCTGTCTGCAGCGCGTCGCCGGACCGAATGAGAATGCCGTGCTGCGCGCCTAGACCGATCCCAGTAGTCAGGCTCATCGGTGTCGCCATCCCCAGCGCGCACGGGCAGGCAATAATGAGGGTCGTCACGGCGATGATTAAGGCATAGGCCGGTGACGGACTGGGTCCGAAGTTGTACCAGGCCACGAATCCGATTATTGCCAGGATCATGACCGTCGGTGTGAAGTAGCCTGACACGCGGTCGACGATCCGCTGGATGGGCACCTTACTCCCCTGAGCATCCTGCACCATGCGGATGATATTGGCCAGTGCTGTGTCCTTGCCCACTTTAGTGGCGCGAAACTTGAAGCTGCCCGTCTTGTTGATGGTCGCGCCGATAACTTCATCTCCGACTTTCTTGGAAACCGGCAGCGATTCGCCCGTGATCATGGACTCATCCACTGCCGACTGCCCGTCAACAATCTCGCCATCCACCGGGATTTTTTCGCCGGGTCGGACGATTACGACATCGTTGACCAGCACTTCCTCGACCGGAATGTCGATCTCCAGTCCATCGCGCAGCACGCGCGCCGTCTTCGCCTGCAGCCCAATTAACTTTCGGATGGCCTCGGACGTTCGTCCTTTGGCCTTGATTTCCATTGCCAGACCGAGCACCACCAGCGCGGTGACTACGACCGTGACGTCATAGTACACATCGACGAACTGGTCGCCGGGGAAGAACTGCGGGAACAGCAGAGCCACTGTTGAATACAGCCAGGCAGTCGCCGTACCAATGGCGATCAGTGTATGCATGTTGGCGGAGCGGTGCTTGAAACCTTCCCACATACCCACGAAGAACTGCCGTCCGGAATAGGCCATGACGACCAGACTGGCGACGGCCATGACCAGCCACAGGATGCGCTGATTGGCGCTCCCATGTGGGAACCAATCCCGTAAATACGGAAACCAGGATGGATATGACAGGATCATCGTGGGTAATCCAACGGCGGCGGCAAACCACCATTTGCGCATGAGCGCTCGGTATTCTCGCTCAGTTTCCTGTGCTTCAACGTCCATCTCAACCTCTGAGGCTTCCGCTGCGCGGGTCGCTTTGTACGGCCCGGCCTGTTCAACCGCCTGTTTGAGCCGACCTAGATCACCAATCGTCGATGAATACTCGACTTTCACTTCGTTGGTAGCGGCATTCATGGACGCGTCGAAAACGCCCGGAACGGCCTTGAGCGCGTCTTCGATCGTGCTCACACAGGCGGCACAGTACAATCCGTTGACTTTCAGTCGCAGTGACTGGCTGCCTGTGGTATAGCCGGCGCTGCGAACCACTTCGAGTAAGTCAGACACCTTCGACCGTGTGGGATCAAAATCCACAAAGATGCGGTTGTCGCTGACATTGACGACTGCTTTACTGACGCCGGGCACGGTTGCAATCGCCTGCTCTAACGGCGCAATGCCGGATCGTCGCAGCCCGACGACCGGCAGTTCAACGCGCGTGGGAACCGCACGGGTCTGTTTGTGTCCATTGTCGTTTGCGCCATTGTGGTGCGTGGGCTGTGGCGTTGCATAGGCATAGTAATGTGGATCTGCGTCGAAGGCATCCACGCACCGCTGTGAGCAGAAATAGAATGTCTGGTTCATGTGTTCGCGCCTGGCGAAGGCGGATTGAGGATCAACCTCCATGTCGCAAATGGGGTCTCTTGCCATTGGACAAGCTCCTTTTGACTATTTCATCTCATCCTACTCCAAGCGCATGATTGATCAGGAGCGCCGTTTCAACGGTTTTGACCCCCGCTAAATGGCTTGTTAGGAAATGAGCCATTCTCGCATCGAGTGATAGCTCATTTGGCAGAAGTATGGGTGGCTAGAGAGCCGGAGTCAGAACTGTGTCCCTAAACCGTTGCCAGAATCAACAGCCCCATCGCCACAACACCACTCCCAAGTGCCAACCGCACCCACTCCTTATGATGCAAATTCCAGTGCGCGATGCGATTCAGCGTTGGGCGTGATGCTGCCGCGAGCAGAACGACCACCAACGGCAAGATGAAAACGACGTTGTAGAGCACAAGGTAAAAATAGCCGAGCAGCGCCGTGGGCTGCAACGCCAAGAGGCTCAACACCGCAAGGTAGACTGCTCCGCTGCATGGGACGGTGCAGAGGCCGATCAGAAAACCGCCCAGAACCAGCGCGGGAATGGTCACTTTTTCCCCCATTCGGTGCGCCAGACTGCCAAGCCGCGCCGGTGCTTGCAGACGCCAACCCATTTCCGGGAGGAAGTAGTCCTTGAGCATCCACAAACCCAGAAGCACGGCGATTAGCGCAGCGATTCGCGCGGGCAGGTGCTGTTGAGTTAGGAAGCTGAACGAACTCAGCAGTCCGATACCCAGCGCAAGGTAGGTGAGGAAGATAGCGGCGATATAGATGCTCCCCGTACCGAACAGCCGGGCGCGCAATGCAGTGACATTCTGATCGCCAGCTTTCAAAGTCGCGGTGAGCGTGGTGATAAACAACAGTAAAACCGTGAACGCGCAGGGATTAATGCCGTCAACCAGGCCTGCAACGATCAGCGTGGGCAGCGTAATCTGTGGGAGATACATCTGCATGGAGGTGTCAGGTGCGTTCGGATGCCACCAGCCTGCTAACACGATAGCGCCGAGTGCTGCTACCGCCAACAAAGAGAGGATCGTAATGTTGCGGAGGCGAATGGTCATGACTCACGCTTCCACAATCAGCGTACCCTGCATCGTGGGGTTCGCGCGTCCGCCGCAGCAAATGTCGCAATAAAACGTATACGTGCCCTGTTGGTCAGGTATAAAGGTCAACGACTCGCTTCCAAGTGCCGGAGCGACGATGTTGAGACCAAGTTCGTCCACTGCCCATTGGTGCTGACCGCCGCCATCGGTGTGAAATTGATTGTCCACGCTCGTCAAGCGGACAGTCACTTCCTCTCCAGCACGCACATGGATGATATTCGAGCTAAACCCGCTCATCGACGCGCTAATATCAATCGTATTCGGCGCAGCGGTGGGGAGGCTTGGGAAAAGACCAGAAACGAGTAGGTATCCGGCTGCACCGAGAACTACAATACCGAGAGCATAAAAGGCGATGGCTCGTGCCATCTTGTGTCTGCGGCGAGGGATTGCCTGGGGTCTACGTGAATAGCGTTTCATCTATTGCGCCTTTCTTCGTTGTGTACTCTCCTTTCATCAGCGTACTTCGATGTCGCTTAACGCAGAAGCGCTATGTTGCTTACGCTAACCCCGCCAAATTGCTTGCTCGCCCTCCGGCAGTCCTCCTCGTTGATTGCCGGAATAAGAGGACTGGACGAAGTAAGCAACTACGGCAGTGTTTTCTATCGTCGTAGGAGCACGTTCCTTTGGCTTCGGCACCTAATATGTGCGTTGTTCTTATGTCGACTTCAATTTGCACCACTGGTTATCGACAAGTTGAACATCCCGATCTTTCTTAGGGCGTCGCTCCGTTCTAGTTGTGGGCGAGTGTGAGACGCCGCGTTTGAGTTCCGGTAGTATTCGCCGTACATTCCCGAGGCAGCACGAGCCCTGCGGGTTTCGCAAATCGCACGCGCATTGATCGGCTTCGATCCCCGCATTAATATCCCTTGACACTAACGCTATCACAATCGTGAGGAAGTGCGACGCGCCGTTCGGCTCGCTTAAGAACCCGCTGTTTAGCGGATAGTGCCTCCCTCGATGGTTCTGTAGACTTAAAAAGGGTCACAGAGACGGTTACATGAAGCGGTTTGGTGTTTGTTTTAACGTTCGTTTAGATACGAATGTGGGCTTTGAACATCCGTTACCCGGCGAAAATTCGAGGAGGAAAACCATGAAAGAGGTCGTGCTTGAGGCGGGCGGACTGCTTCGCGGCAGCTCCGCTCCGGCTTTGCAGGCATTTCTCAGCCGTCAACCCGGAATTCACCATGTCGATGCCAATACGATGAGCGATACCGTCACCGTAGGCTATGACGAAATCTCCATCACCGAAGCGCGAATTCGCCAGTTGATTGAGGAGTGCGGCTATCACTGCCGGGGCGAAGTCTATCCTCGTCATATGGTTGCCAACGAATCCGATGAACAGGTTGCGCGCACCCTACAGGGTGGCGATGCCATCCCTGCTGAACATGCCGGTCACGACATGCACGAGGCAGCTCATGCCGGACACATGATGCCCGCCGAACCAGCCGTCTCAGGCGAAGTTGCACAGATGGCGCACGAGATGGGACACGGTGCCGGGATGAGCATGGACGACATGGTGCGTGACATGCGCAACCGCTTCCTGGTGACGTTCGCGCTGGCGATTCCGGTGTTCCTGTACTCACCACTCTTTACCGAGGTGCTTCAGGTTCGTCTGCCCGTTCCATTTGGACTGTCCACCGATTTGCTCCTGTTCATCCTGTCGACACCCGCCGTGATCTGGGGTGGGCAGATGTTCTTTGTGGGGGCTTACCGTGCTTTGAAGAACCGCACCCTGGATATGTCGGTGCTGGTGGCGCTGTCGGTGGGCGCCGGCTACCTGTTCAGCGTCGGCGCAACGTTTCTCTTCGAGGCGGAGGTGTTCTACGAGGCATCCGTCGTTTTGCTGGCGTTTGTCCTGTTCGGACACTGGATGGAAATGCGCGCCCGATCGGGTGCATCAGACGCCATACGCGCTTTGCTAGACCTTGCCCCGCCCAAGGCAACGGTCGTTCGTGACGGCCAGCCGGTTGAAGTGCCAACCGCCGAGGTATTGGTGGATGACGTGGTTCTCATTCGTCCTGGCGACAAAATCCCGGTAGATGGTGTGGTGATTGAAGGTGAGTCCAGTGTCGACGAATCGATGATTACAGGCGAAAGCGTGCCGGTCAAAAAACAGGCTGGCGATTCGATCATTGGGGCGACGATTAACAAAACCGGCACCTTCCGCTTTCAGGCAACCAAAGTTGGGGCAGATACCGCCCTGGCGCAAATTGTGAAGCTCGTTCAGGTTGCTCAGAACTCGAAAGCACCGGCTCAACGCCTGGCGGATCGGGCGTCGCAGTGGTTGGTCGCCGCCGCCGTCGTCTTCGGGTTGGCAACCTTCGCGGGTTGGTACTGGTTGGCTGGGGCCGAGTTCATCTTTGCGCTGACGCTGGCAATCACGGTAGTGATTATCGCCTGCCCGGATGCATTGGGTCTGGCAACGCCGACGGCAGTAATGGTTGGAACCGGTCTGGGAGCCTTGAACGGTATTCTGTATAAGAACGCAACAGCCCTGGAAGAGGCCAGCAAGGTGCAGGCGGTCATCTTTGATAAGACCGGCACGCTGACGGTCGGAGAACCCAGGGTTGTCGAAATACGAACCCCCGGCAATCCAGTATCGGAAGCGGATATGCTGCGGCTGGTCGCCAGTGCCGAGCAGTCCAGTGAACACCCGCTCGCTCAAGCCGTCGTCGAACATGCCCGTGAGCGTGGGCTGTCCCTGTCCGAAGCAACTGGTTTTGAAGCCATACCGGGACACGGGTTGCAGGCCACCGTTGAAGGGCATCCGATATTGATCGGCAACCGGAAACTGATGCGTGATCGTCAGGTTGCACTCGGCAGCCTGGAGGAGCGGGCATCCAGTCTGGAAGGTGCCGGGCGAACTGTCGTTTACACAGCCATAGATGGCGAAGCTGCTGGCATTATCGCCATCGCCGACGCCATTCGTCCAACCTCACAGCAAGCCGTCGAGGAACTGCGAAAGTTAGGAGTCCAGGTCGCCATGTTAAGCGGCGATAATCGCGCGACCGCCGAGCGGATTGCCCACGAAATCGGGATTGACACGGTTTTCGCTGAGGTGCTGCCAGACCAGAAGGTTGACAAGGTGAAGGAACTTCAGAGCCAGGGGAAGCGGGTGGCGATGGTTGGGGATGGGATCAATGATGCTCCCGCTCTGGCGCAGGCGGATGTCGGCATCGCCATTGGAGCAGGCAGTGATGTCGCCATGGAAACGGCTGACGTCGTGTTAATGAAAAGCGACCCATTCGATGTCATCGGCGCCATCGCCTTGAGCCGCGCCACCGTCCGCAAGATGCGCCAGAACCTTTTCTGGGCGGCAGGATATAACACGGTCGCTTTTCCCATTGCAGCAGGGCTTTTCTACCCCGCATTCGGTCTGCTGCTGCGGCCTGAGATTGCCGCACTGTCCATGGCTGGCAGTTCGCTGCTGGTAGCGCTGAATGCGCTCTTGCTCAAGCGCACGCGACTGCCTGGTATACGTGCGACACGTCCCGGCGAGCAGGTCGTGCCTGCTCAGTCCACTCCGGCTGCCGCATCATGAAGACTGTCAAGCATCCCCTCTCCTGTGTCATTCAGGAGAGAGGCTGTCTTGTGAGGAGTGCCGTGTGGAAAAACCTGTAGAATTGGACGCTGGCGTGCGCCAGCGTTTGTCGTGGATCGATCTCGCACTCCTGCTGCTGGTGATGTTGCTCTGGGCGCTCTGCTTTCCCTTAATTTCCACCGGGCTTTCAATGTCGCCCCCGCTTTATTTCGCCGCTCTGCGTTCGCTGGTAGCTGGCGCTGGACTCGTGATTCCGGCATTGGTGCTGCGGCGTCCGCTGCCACGCCAACCGCATCTTTGGCTGGGCATTGTGGGCGTCGGTCTGAGTTATACCTCGGTTGGCTTTGCCGGGATGTTCCTGGCAGGGGGTGTCATCAGTCCCGGACTTGCGAGCGTGCTTGCCAACATGCAACCGCTTGTTGCGGCGATACTGGCTTTCTTTCTGCTCGGAGAACGATTAAAACGGAGCAGTCTGTTGGGATTGCTCTTGGGATTTTTCGGCATCGCGCTAACAGCGCTGCCAGGCTTTGGTGCTCAGGGAATCGGCACCAACTTCTCAGGGATAAGTTACATTGTGCTTGGCGCTCTCGGTGTCGCTGTAGGCAATATCTTGCTCAAGCGGCTATCAGGGCAGGTCGATCCCCTCATGGTCACTGGCTGGCAATTCGTTTTGGGTGGTTTGCCGCTGCTGGTATTAGCGCGGTGGGTTGAAGTGCCATCCTCCATGATGTGGAACTGGACGTTTGCCGGGAACCTGCTCGCGCTGGGCCTTGGCGGCACTGCGCTTCCGCTTTTGCTCTGGTTCTGGCTTCTGCGCCGCGCGGAACTCACACGCTTGAATACCTTTTCGTTTCTTACTCCCATTTTTGCCCTGATGATCAGCGCCGTCTTTTTCGCCGAGCGTCTACAGTGGATTCAGATTGCTGGCATCGTCCTATCCCTCTATGGTGTGTGGCGGGTAAGTCGTTGATGGCTCGGCTGTTTGACGATCTGGCCCGTCATTTTGCGCGTCCGCTGGTAAGCCAAACAGCGCATTACAGGCTTCACGAGCTGCGATAACATGAGAACAGAATAAATGCCCTAACCAGAAGCTAACCGTGTTGAGCGTTCAGGGAGGTAGCGATGGTTATGCCCAATCAGCCGGTCTCAAGGAACGGTTTCTGGCGGGTGCTGGATGAACGGTTGGGACTTTCGGGGTTAGCCTATCCCGTCCCGGCGTACTCCAACACATTACCGTATGTGTTAGGCGGAATCACACTCTTCGGATTTATCATCCTGGTCGTGACAGGGATTCTGCTAGCGCAGTTCTATCATCCGCACCCTGCGGACGCGCATGAGAGCGTGATCTACATTATTGCAGAAGCTCCATTAGGCGATTTCATCCGCAGCATTCACTTCTGGGCAGCCAAGCTGGTGGTCATTACGGCGCTGCTGCATTTGATCCGCGTCTTTGCCAGCGGCAGCTTCAAGCGCCCGCGCGAAGTGAATTGGCTGGTCGGCGTAACGCTGCTCGCCCTCACGCTGGGATTTGTCTTCACGGGCACGGTGCTTAAGTGGGATCAGGAGGGCGTCGAGGCGCTGGGTCACAACCGCGAGATCGGCGAACTGCTGGGATCGATTGGCACCTGGTTCACAGGTGAATTCACGCGCAGCGTCCCCCTGCTTACCCGGCTGTATCTCGGTCATGTCAGCCTGATGCCAGTCCTTCTGGTTCTCTTGGTCATTGTTCATCTGTACCTGGTGAAACAGCTTGGCATCTCCCCACGTGCGACGGCGAATGCAACCTCAGGACCACCGACGAAAGAACAAGGTGTCTCCCGGTTCAACGTCCATTTGAAACGGTTGACGGGTTATGGACTGCTGCTGCTCGCGCTGGTGGGCACTTTGGCGCTGCTCCTGCCTGCGCCGCTTGGACAAGCGGGAGTTCCCGGCGTAGAAGTCACCAAGCCGCCCTGGATGTTCCTGCCCTTTTATCCGTTTGAAGACTGGTCGGGAATCAATGGCTTGCTGATCAGCGGAGGTGTTCTGTTCCTCTTACTCACATTGGTGCCGTTCGTGGATCGGAGTCCCTGGCTGTCCCCGCGCAAGCGCCGTTGGATCATCCTTGTCGCCACCGTTCTCCTCGTTGTACTCATTGTATTGGGCATGTCCGCCTGGCTTAGCACTCCCGAAGTGGAGCATTTGCTGGAGAGTGCATCTTGAACCGCTTAACCATCGTCTTTCTGGTGCTGCTGGGTTTGGCGACCCTGCTGCTGGGGCAGGTCTGGTCAGGCGGCGAGATCATGCTTAACGGACAAGGCACTCCGGCTGATACCACTACGGTTGTTCTGAGCGCAGTTTTACTGGTGCCGGTGTTCGTCGTGTTAGGACGCATGGTTTATCTGAACGCACGGCTTACCAAAGCTGCGGCTCGACACGAACACGAGGAGATGTGACATGCGTAGGCGAGCTATCAACCGTTTTCTGCTCACTGCCGTCCTGCTGGGAGCTATCAGCGCGCGCGTCTTCGCGCACGGTGAAGCCACCCTGGTGGTCACGCCAACCACTGTGTCTCCGAACAGCGTCATTCGTGTGAGTGGTCAGGAAGTGGAGGATGGAGAAGTCTTCGTGGTAACACTTGAATCCACCACATTTATCGTGACGCTGGGCACGGTCACAGTGGAGGGTGAGGATTTCGAGCAGGAATTCACAATACCAGACCATGTACCGGCGGGGACCTATCAGGTGCGTGCCACCACTGCGGAAGGCGAGGTCATCTCCGCCGAATTAACCGTAGAAGCAGGTGCTGGAGCGGAGTCGGTGGCTGTAGAGCCATCGGCTGCGTTGATGGAACTCGACCGGAGCAAGCCCATCGGTCAAATCCTTGCGATTGCCGCAGTCTTGCTGGTCAGCGCCGGGATCGGCATCTTGCTTGTCCGTTCAAAGGAATCACCCGTCTCCGCAGATCAGGCATAAGCGCTGCATTCGGCCAGACTCATTCCCACATGGTCAGACGAAGTAGGCTGTTTTGCCTACTTCGTCCGGTGTATATGGCGCGTGTTTTACACGGCGGTTCAATATAGACTGTAATAAAGATAAGCGTTCGCAGGCGAGAAGCAGGAGTGGAAAGTCATGCAAGCCATCAAGCGCCTTCTGCCCGGAATCGACACGATGGGGCTGATCCTGACCATGTGGCTCTGTATCCTGCCCCTCATCGCCTTCGTCATCGCGCCTCTGTTTGGGGCGCGGGTCGCCATCAGCGTTGCCATCGGGCTGTTGATCCTCATGCTCGCGTTCTGCTGGTTAAGCTGCGTGCCAAAGGTTGTCAAGGCGTATCGAGAGAAGCGCCTGCTTTCTGACGATCTTTCCCGGTAGCGGCGATAGAGGACTTCTAGCGCAAGAGGCTGAGGATGAGTATTGTGACGCTATTGGCTGTGTTCGCCCAGTTGCGCTGATCTGCTTGTTCGGAACCCGCCAATTAGCGCTCAGGAGGATCAGCCGAATTACGCTTCACACGCCTTCGTTTTCATCCTACCGTGTGAGTCATAGAAAGGAGAGGGCAACATGGATATCCGAATGATGTTGAGTGTGTTTCGTGAACTGGACCAAATGCGCAAGCGAGAAAGCTGGACGCGCCAGCAACTCGAGACGCACCAGACCGAGTCGTTGCAGCGCCTGCGTGATTATGCTTATGTCCACTCACCCTTTTACCAGCGGTTCCACAAAGGACTCACGAACCGTCCGCTTCAGGAATTGCCTGTCCTTACCAAGACGATGTTGATGGAAAACTTCGACGAGTTGGTGACCGACCGAACGGTACGCCTGGAAGATCTGCGCGCGCACATGGCGAACGACCGGGAGGGGAAGCGATTCCTGAACCGGTACTGGGTTACCGCCACCTCAGGCAGCACCGGTCATCCCGGCATTTTCTTGTTCAATCGAGACGAGTGGAGCGTGGTAGTCGCCAGCCTGGGACGTGCTCACGAGTGGTCGGGCGTGCCGATGACCCCAACCCACCGCATGAAAATGGCCTCGGTCGCCTCGCTCAACACAGGCAGCCCCTGGCACATGGGCGCGCAGGTTGCCAAGACCTTCAACAGCCCGTTGATGCGCGCCTGGATGCCCACGTTGAGCTTCGATGCCGCCCAGCCGTTGGCGGAGATTGTCGAACAACTCAATGACTGGCAGCCCCACTTGCTGACCGGATACGCTTCGATGATGCGCATCCTCGCCGATGAACAACTGGACGGGCGTTTGCACATCCATCCCCACATGATCATCCCCGGTTCCGAAGTACTCACCGACGAAACCCGGCGGCTCATCGAGGAGGTATGGGGACATCCACCCTTCAATGCCTATGGAGCGACCGAAGGCGGTGGTGGACTCGCGGCGGAAACGAGCGATCACAACGGTCTCTACCTGTTTGAAGACAACGTGATCTTTGAGGTGGTCGATGAACAGTATCGTCCTGTGCCGCCGGGCGAGTTCGGCGACAAAGTGCTGATCACAGTACTGTCCAGCCGGACACAGCCGCTCATCCGCTACGAATTGAGCGACAGCGTGCGACTGGCGTCGGACACCAGTCGCGGTAGTTTGCCCTTTGCCAGGATAGATGGCATTCAGGGGCGCACGGAGGATATCCTGCGGTTGCCGGGTGTCTCTGGTGATGAAGTGGCTGTACATCCGATAACCTTCCATCACGTGCTGGACTCCTTGCCCGCGAGTGGATGGCAAGTCATTCAGGAGCCGGACGGACTGAGGGTATTATTGAGCGGTGCTCAAACTGGTGTGAACGACGCCGAGCTTGTGGACACGCTCACGCACAACCTGACAGCGCAGAACGTCGTCGCTCCACCTATCTCCGTGCAGCACGTTGACGTTATCCCCAAGAACGCAACGGGCAAGGCACCCCTCATCAAGGCGCATCACTCTCCCGTTTCCCCTAAGCATCTACAGCGACTTACGAAGGTGAAAGTGTAGAGTACGTCATAGCGAATGAAAAGGGGGTTGCAGACGTTTGGGCAAAGGGTTTTCATGCGCTCTGTACGCTTATCGAGAGCCTTTTGCTAACCATTCAGGAGATTATCCCCATGAACCTCAGACCCTATGCCTCGACCTTGTTTATGGTATGTGGAATGATCCTGAAGGATATGGGAACCCTACAAGGAAGTGAATTGGATGGCGACTGCCAACAATCTAGGTGAGGCCGCAACAAAAGACAAGATTCTCGTCATCGGCGGGTACGGGAGTGTTGGACGAACCATTTCAATAACTCTTGGAGACCGCTTTCCAGGGCGAGTGATCGCCGCCGGGAGGAGCTATGAAAAAGCAGAGCAACTCTCTGTCGAGACGCAGCGGAAAGTCTTGCCGATGGCGTTCGATGTTTCCCAGGCCCATGAAAATGATACGTTGCTCAACCAGGTCGCTGTTGTCATCATGTGCCTTGACCAGTCTGACACTCGTTTCGCCGAGGAATGCATCCGGCGAGGCGTTTACTACATCAACATCTCAGCCAGCCACGTATTTCTGTCCCAGGTCGAGATGCTTCACGCAAAAGCACAAGAGCACGGGTCAACTGTCGTATTAAGCGTAGGGCTGGCACCTGGGTTGACCAATCTTTTAGCGAGTTATTGTAAATCAGCATTCAATCAGGTGCAGCACATCGATATTTACATCTTGCTGGGGATGGGAGAAGCGCATGGTGAGGCGGCGATTCGTTGGACGCTTGAAAATCTGAATGCTGAGTTTCTGATCAAAGAGGATGGTGGATTGAAGACGGTAAGAAGTTTCGCGGAAGGGAAAGCGGTTGAATTTCCAGCACCATACGGAAGGCGTACAGCTTACCGTTTCGACTTTGCCGATCAACACGTCATTGTAAAAACACTTGGAATAGAGTCTGCCTCCACGTGGCTCTGTTTTGACTCACCCTTCTTTACACGGATCATCGCAACGATGCGAAAAGCCGGATTGTCCAACGTACTTCGTCTGAAACTCGCACAAGACGTAGGCGTAAAGGCATTGAGATTGCTCCATCCCGGCTCGGATGAATTCTATGTAAAAGTCGAGGCAATCACAACTGTTGATGGCAACCCTTCGGGATACGAATGCCTGATAACCGGACGTGGAGAAGGGCGGGTTACGGGCTTGGTCACAGCTCACGTTGCTGAGAGTTTATATCGGTCTTCGTTTCCAGCAGGCGTTTTCCATATTGAACAGTTGTTTCAGCCACTCGACATTCTAGAGGAATTGGGCAGCTACGGCTTGAGTTTTTACCACCAGCCGGTGAACAGTCCACACGTTTAGCGTGTACTTGATACCCATCACGACAGGTGCTTTCAAACGGAGTTGGCTCTGTCCCCGCTAAACAGCGCACCCCCATGTAAGCCAAATAGCGCTCGTGGTGGTCATCCCAAGCGACATACAATGATGTCTGAAGTCATCAAATTTCTGCGGAGAAACCATCGTGGAACATAGACATACGGATACAAATCGCCCCTGGTACGTCTCATCCGCCATCTGGATTGCGGGCGTTGGTTTGCTTGTGGCGCTGCTGGCGATTGTCTTTTTCAACGTGCCGGTCAGCACCGTAGTCACCTGGAGCATTTTCATTGCTCTTATGTTTGGCAGCCACTTTTTGCACGGCGGTCATGGCAACCGTGATAGCAGAGACGGACAACAGAGCAGTTCCTCATCAGACGCAAGTGATCGGGTTTATGCTACCCAACCCGTTAAAGACGACCAAATCAACCATTCACACAGTTGCCACTAGCCCCAGATACCGAAAGGAACATCGGCCATGAACGACAATTGCCACGTAGAACCAGTTCAAAAAACCGTCACTCCTGAAGAACGGAAAATGGTGAAGCGGATATTGCTCGCCGTGCGGGGAATGGGATGTCCCAACTGTGCCATACGTGTCCACAACAGTCTGGTTGCGCTCAAAGGCGTGATTACTGCCTATGTGGATCATACCGCTGGGACAGCCGAAGTGGAGTTCAACCCACACATAGTTGCGATTCCGGCGCTGGTCGGCGCAGTTGCGGAAGCCGGGAATGACGGACGACACGCATACAGCGCCGTTCCACTCATCGAGTGAAACGGCTGCCGGAGTCGATGGAGAACATTTACCGTGAGTGTTTCGACTACCAGTCTATCTATACAAACCCACACTACTGAAGGGCTTGTTACTGAGTACGATGCGATCACCCGCTTCATTCAAATGACAAGGCAAACTGAGATTCCAGTTGATCCGATCTCTATCGTCAACTTGTACGTATCACTCAAATCCAAGCCTCTGGCAATTCTGACAGGGGCAGCGCACAGCGGCAAGAGTGAGGTGGTTCGGCGTTTAGCTCAGTTTTTAACGGACGGCGATCCCATTCGATCCCAGAGGATGAACGGTCATGCGTGGTGGGCTGAAAAATCGGGCGACGTGTCTTTTTTCGTTCAGGCTCAAACCCGTTTCGTGACTGCCAAAATGCTTGCCGTTATCGAAGAGGCATGGCAGCCCGACAATACGAACCAAGTATTCGTGGCCTGCTTGACCCACATTAGCCCGGCTGAATTGAACAGCTTCTTCTCTGAGGTAGCGTTCCAACTCCAGCATGGGGAGATCATGCGCTTACCCGGCGCTCACCTGACGAACCCAATTCCGTACCCGTCCAATTTGCTCTTGATCGGAACCATGGATACAACCCGGTTCGACTGGTCTGACGAGAACCTGCTTTCGAAGACCACCCTCATTCGATGGCCGGAGGGTGAAATAAAACCAACCTCCGAGCTGGATTGGGTGTCTATTCCCTTCGGCGAAACCGGGTTTCTGGTTTCACTTATCCGCAGTGAGGCAGCCGCCCACCGGAAACTCTATCGTATCCTGGGAAGTGAACAACAGTCCCTTCGCCCGCTGCTTTTGGCGGAACGCCTATTGAATGAGCATGAGATTCGGTTGCCAGGCTCAGTTAAAGGTGAGACACTGATTTATCTCGCCAACGCCTGGTCAAAGGAAGGGATCGGCCTTTTCGATCAGGGCACACCCAACAACCACATCATAGCGCTCGACCTGGCAATGGTGCAAATCCTGTTGCCGCGAGTCGGTGCAACCATCCGCGATAGCCCAACGCTGTGCAAGCAGCTACGGGAAGTGATGAGCCAGTTTCCGCGCTCCGTTGATTTTCTGGAAAGCCTGAACTGAAGATGTCTTTACGAAAGGAGGTGAGAAAGATGAAAGTGAAAGACCCTGTCTGCGGTATGGAGATTGATCCCAAAGAAGCTGCTGGCAAATCGGAGTACAAAGGGCAGACCTACTACTTCTGTTCGCCCGATTGCAAGAAAGCCTTCGATAAAGAGCCGGAGAAATACGTGAGTACAGATCACCACCATGGTGATCACCACTAATCCGGTGGTCATATGCGGAGGCGGTTCGAGAACAGATGACCGCCTCCTACTCCGCATAGTTCGACCGTCATGTCTACCCTCCTGAGACAGTTCATCCCTCATAAAACCATAAGTAGAACAAAATGAATACGGTACCCATCCAGTAAATAGGCGTTTGACGTACATCCCCGCCTGCGCCGTTTTGCCTACACATCATCACGCTGAACAGCGCTTCAATTCGCTTACCTCTGAGCGTATTGTAAAAGTAAACGATTAGCTCATGCTCAGAAAAGGCGCTTTGTACTCGTAAACATTTGCGAAGAAGGTAATTCAATGAAACTGCAAGATAAAGTTGCACTCGTGACGGGCGCAGGTTCAGGGATCGGGCGCGAAATCACCAAGCTGTTCGCCGCCGAAGGCGCTCAGATCGTCGCGGCAGACGTTGTAGCAACCGGACTGGACACGCTTGCACAAGAAGTCAGCGCAGGAGATACGAGGCTGAAGACCATTGTCGGCGATGTCTCTGTTCGTGCGGATGCTGAACAACTGGTGGACACGGCGTTGGATGTCTATGGTACGTTGGACATCGTGGTGAACAATGCCGGGATCATGGATGACTTTATGCCCTTAGCCGACCTGGATGATAGCCTGTGGCGCAAGGTGATGGGGGTGAACTTGGATGGTCCGATGTTCATCTGCCGCAAAGCGCTTCAAACGATGCTCGCCAACGAAAAGGGCGTGATCGTAAACGTCGCCTCCATTGGCGGCTTGTTTGGGGGGCGTGCAGGTGTGAGCTACACAGCTTCCAAACATGCCGTGATCGGACTGACGCGCAGTATCGCCTACCAGTACGCCAAGAAAGGGATCCGCTGTAACGTGGTCTGTCCTGGTGGCGTCGCAACCAACATTAGCATCCGCAATCCAAGCCCACTGGGCTATGAACGGTTACAAACGACGCTACCCGCTGCCATCCGCACGGCGCAGCCAGAAGAATTGGCGCGCGTTGTCCTGTTTCTCGCGTCAGATGATGGCTCATTCGTCAATGGTGAAGTCCTAGTCGCAGATGGAGGCTGGACGGCTGGATAGGTTTCTGCTCGTGTTCAGAATAGGTGAAAAGTAGGAGGGTTTAACTGAAACCCCTACAGAAATTACCTTGATTTCACTCGTTTTGTACATGACCAGAAGATTTCCCTTGAACGGAGGCGTGAGATGAAAAAATGGATATGGATTGCAGCGATCACCGCAATTGCCGTCTTGGTTATCCTGTTGACCCGGCAGGGCAATTCGGAGGGAGATGTCCGTCGATTAATCGAGGACGTACAAACAGAGGCACTGGATGGGATCAACCGCCGGAATCCCAATACGCTGGATGCCTATTTTGCATCCGTCGCGGAAGGCGCGCAGGAAACCGGACTGGCTGAAACACAAGAAGCCTATAAAAACTTCATCGCTCAGATGAGTGGTGAATCTGTACAGATTCACTCGTTCAATATCGAAGGTGTTGAAGTGCATGAAGATGGCGGTCTGGCACGCGTGACCTATCGGATGCACTTGAGTGTTATTCGCGGGGGCGCGGCGGTCTTCACCGTTCGATTCACACAAAACTTAGCCGTACTCAGAACGCTGCGCGGCTGGCGAATTTCAGGCGGTGATACGCCGCGAATTGAGGAAACGACCGGCATTTGGCCGTCACGATGAAAAGGGTGGCTTTCTGGGCGGACAGCGTTGAATTTGCCGATGGGTAAGGAGGTCTACGATGACTCCGATTTACGACGTAATCGTTGTGGGCGGAGGCCCAGGCGGCGCAACCGCTGCTTATTTCCTGGGCGAGGCTGGCTTACGAGTGCTGGTGCTCGAAAAGGAAACACTCCCTCGTTACAAAGCCTGTGGCGGCGGGCTTTCAGCGCACATGCTGAAACAGTTTCCTTTTTCGTTCGATCCGGTGATCGAATCTCGGATAAACGCTATTTCTTACGCTCTCGGTGAGCACACGATCACCGTGCCCTTACCTGATCGCTCGGTCTGTGTGGTGATGCGTGATCGGTTCGACGCTCATATTCTGGCTCACGCCCGGGCCGAAATCCAACAAGGCGTGACCGTCGCTAAGGTACGAGAAACATCCGATCACGTTGTCGTCGAGACCAGGGAAGGCGATGTCTTCAGGGGGCGTTATCTGATTGGCGCGGACGGCGCCAACTCGGTGGTAGCCCGCTCGGTGGGGCTACGTCGGGGCAAAATCATGGCGGCGGCGATTGAGGCTGAAGTCCCGCTTCCACCCGCAGTCCTGCAACGTTTTGCTAACCGCCTACTGTTCATCTTCGACGAAATCCAGCCGGGTTACCTGTGGATCTTCTCCAAGTCCGACCATCTGTCCGTCGGGATTGGGGCGTTGCATCCCAAACCTGGGGAACTGCAAAGCACACTGAAACGGGTGATGACCCGCTATGGAATCTCTCTCGAAGACGTACACTTCCATGGACATCCCATCCCGATTTACACCGGTCGTGAACTCATTGCTTCTTCGCGCACCCTGCTGGTCGGCGATGCTGCTGGACTGGCCGACCCACTATCCGGTGAAGGTATCCGGCTGGCGATCAAGAGCGGTCGACTGGCTGCCGAAGCGATAATAGCGGGGCATCCCGACCAGTACCCGGCTATGGTTCACCGTCAGATCGGGATATGCCACGCATTTGGTCTTGGCCTGGCGTGGGTCTTTTATCGTTTCCCGCGCATTTGCCTTGCGCTTGGCGCACGCAACCCCTTTACTACCTACGCTTTCGTGAATTTACTCGCGGACCGAGTCGACTACCCACAAGCGATGCTGTGGATATTCGGAAGCCTGCCCCTTTACTTGCTCATCGAAAGCCTGGCATCGCTTGTGGGCATACTGGGCGGATCTCGACGCAGACACCAACTACAGTCAGCGATCTATTCAACTCTGGGGGTTAAAGCAAACCGTATGGACGGCTTTATCCCCAAGCCCTGGTTTGTTCGTAGCCACCCGCTGCGGCGTTAGCGCGAAATTGCCAGTGTCCTGACGCGACAAGTTGGGGTTGCCGGTCTAGTAAACAGCAGCTTCCGTTCAAACGGCGGGGTACAGGGTACGCCATTCGGCGCTTTTGCAGTTCTCAGATGGTGAGGTACCGTTAGGGATAAGAAGATTCGCTATCCACTGGAGGCAGGTATGTCTGAGCGAAAAGTTCGGGTCATTGTGAATGGGTACGGCGTTATCGGCAAGCGGATTGCCGATGCCGTCGTAGCGCAGTCGGATATGGAACTGGTAGGGATTGCCGATGTCGTAATCGATTGGCGCGTGAAGGTGGCTGCTGAGAAAGGCTACGCCATTTTCGCCTCGACTCCTGAAGCGTTACAGGCGATGCAGGAAGCAGGGCTACACCCGGTCGGTCTGCTCAATGATACGCTCACACAGGTCGACATTGTGGCAGATGCCACACCTAAGAAGGTGGCTTCCGCCAATCTGGAAACGTACCGGGCGGCAGGGGTCAAGTCGGTTTTTCAGGGTGGCGAGAAGCACAGCCTGACCGGACATTCCTTCGTGGCGCAGGCGAACTATGCTACAGCGCTCGGTCGTGACACGACCCGCGTGGTCTCCTGCAATACCACCAGTATTGTGCGGACGTTGGGCGCGTTGCAACAGGCAGGTTTGCTGAAAAAAGCGCGTGGGGTTCTGATCCGTCGCGCAACCGACCCCTGGGAATCCGACCACACCGGGGTGATGAACACGGTTGTGCCCGAAACGGCGATTCCCTCCCATCAAGGACCGGATGCCCAAACGGTGCTGCCTGATTTGGATGTGGTCACGTTAGCAGTGGTTGCCGCACACACCAACAGTCATCTCCATGCGTGGAGTGTGGAATTAACACGCTCTGCCACGAAAGCGGAAGTGCTGGCAGCGTTTCAGGCAGCGCCGCGCATTGCCTTCCTCAGCGCAGGCGAAGGGATCGTTGCCCTGAATAGCACCGTCGAAATGATGTCCGATTTGGGACGACCCCGTGGCGATATGTGGGAAGTCGGCTTGTGGGAGGACAGCCTCACGGTCAAGGGAAACGAGGTGTTCTACAACTATCAGGTCTACAACCAGGCGATTGTGGTTCCAGAGACGATTGATGCCATTCGCGCTCTCACTGAGGTCGAATTGGATGGGGCGCAGTCAATCGCCAAAACTGACCGGGCACTCGGCTTGATGCGCGAGTTTACTCCCCGGCGAGATCTCTCGGCAATCACTGAGAGACAGTGACGACTTCGCGAGCTGTGCTGTGATCCACCGCAGGAGAGCGATCGCTAACCAAGCGGTGGATCACTGACATAGCGCGGCCCAAGGGATTGTGAAGTAACCTCCATCTTCGAACATGTACTCGACGATTGTTTAATTCAGCTGTGGGTATTCGTGTCGCAATGTTAACGTGGTGGTCAAGCACGTCGGGTCAAATCAGGATAGATTTTTCCAGTCCAGTATCGTATTGACAGCTCCCCTACCGCTGTGTCTAAATGGACACAGACATGCAATCCGACCCCACTCTGACCCCAGACTTGCCCCACAACAACCACAAGACCGCTGAGGTCGCGCTCAAGGTGTGGATGCCCAAAGACCTGCGCAACGACCTCAAGCGCATGGCGCAGTCGCGGAGCATCTCGCTGGCCGCACTCGTGCGCCTGGTGCTGTCGCAGTACATCAGAAGTAACCAATGAACCTATGGTCATCTCGATTGCCAACCAGAAAGGCGGCGTCGCCAAGACGACAACCGCCATCAACGTCGCCGCAGGCTTAACGCTTGAGGGTTACAAGGTTCTGCTGATCGACGCCGACCCGCAGGCGAACACGACCCAGGTCTTCATCCATCCCTCGGTCGAGACACCGCTGGAACAGTCGATCTTCAACGTGATCATCAACTTCGCTCCCCTAGCGAGCGTCATCCAGGAGACGCGCTTCCCCAACCTGCACTTCGTCCCCTCGCACATCCGACTCTCCGGTGCGGATCTGGAACTCGCGCAAGCCTTCGACAATCGCAGCGAGCGGCTCAAGAATGCGATGCAGGGTGTGCGTGAGAAGTACGACTTCATCCTGATCGACAATCCTCCGGCGCTGGGACTGCTGACGGTCAACTCGTTCGTCGCCAGTGACCGAATCATCGTCCCCGTCTCGACGGCCTTCTTTGCCCTGTCTGGGCTGGTGCAATTGCAGGAGACGATCACCATGGTCAGGCAGCGCCAACTCAATCCCGGTCTCGACATCCTGGGCTTGGTATGCACGTTTGTCGAAAAGACCAACGTTTCGCGCGATGTCATCGACCAATTGCAGCGCTACTTCCCGGACAAGGTGTTCGCGACCGCTATCCCCAAGAACGTCAGCCTGGAAGAGGCGCACTCCAATCACAGCCACATCTTTGAATACGCCCCGGCCAGCACCGGTGCGCGTGCGTATCGCTCATTAGTCAAAGAAATCCTGTCACGATGAAGAAATCCGGACTGGCTGACAGTCCCTTCTTTTCACTCTCCCCTACTCCCCCACCGCCCCAGCCGGTGAAAGCCCCCGAGCCTGTTGTCATTTCCCAACCACAACCTCGCACTGCTCCGAAGTCCCGAAGTTCGGAAGTTGCGCAGTCCGAAAGTCCGGAAGTCCCGAACTTCCGAAGTTACGAACTCCGGAAATATGACCAGCTGCGACGGCTGGACATCCGCATCACGGGTGAGCAGAAGCGCTACCTGGACGACCTGGAGGAAGACCTGCGCCAGTCGATGCCGGAAATGGAACGGGATAACCCGGCGCACCAGCGGATTACCAAGAACTCGTTCATCCGCGTGCTGCTGGAGATTGCCCGCCAACTTGACCTGCGGGTCACGGGTGAGCACGTCCACAATGAAGCCGACCTGCTACAAGCGGTCTTCGATACACTGCAAGCCAAACTCCCGGACTTCCGAAGTTCGGAAGTCCCGGAGTCCGAAAGTGCCGAAGCTCCGAAGTGACGCAGTTCGGGAGTCCGGTACTTCGTTTGACAGGGCGACAACAGGCAGTCTATCGTGGGTCTAACCCGTCGAGCCGGGTGACAATCAGCAATCAGCCCAGACCATCATGTCGGCTAACAATGCAGACTTCCAAGGCTTCAGCGCACCGAACACGACACCGGTGCCCGATCAGTTGTTCGACGAACTGCTGACGCGGTTGAGTGGGGGAGAACTCAAAGTCCTGCTCTACATCATCCGGCGGACATTCGGCTTCAAGAAAGCTCAGGATAGCATTTCCCTCAACCAGATGCTGCACGGCATTCAGCGCCAGGACGGGTCAGTCCTCGACAGCGGCGTCGGGCTGAGCAAGCCGACTTTGCTGAGCGCACTTCGTTCCTTGGAGGAGCAGGGAATCATCCTGCGCGTCCGTCGCAGTGACGACAAGCGCGGCGACCTGCCGACCGCTTACAGCCTCCGCATGGCTGATGCCGTACCGACCAGAGAAGAACCGCAGGAGGAGGGGGGAGGTCAAAAAACTTTACCACGGGGTGGCAAAGAAAGTTTACCACCCCCTGGTCAAAAAACCTTACCACCAACAAGAAACAGTCTTACAAAAATACATAACAACGTTGATGGCGACCGACGGAAAAACTGGACGAAGCCGAAGGCGCACGTCGACTTCCTGGTCAGTGAAATCGAGAAGCAGACCGGCGACACGCACAGCCGGGGCAGCTTCGCCCGGATTGCCGATGCGCTGCCGGAGCACCGCCTGTTCGAGCTGCTGTCGGAGATGAAGCAGGATGGCAAGGTGCGCAACAAGGGCGCCTGGTTCACCGCGATGGCGCATTCGGAACTGGACAAGTCGCCGCCATGATGCGCACACTTCGTGCTCGAAAGGGCACAAACAGCCCGCACCTTGACAGCCAGAAACTACAGTTCGTCCTACGGTTACCACAACCCTAGTTTGCGCGAGTACCACCGCTACCCAACCGCCCACCACTCACGTGCCGCTTCTCGGAGGGTCACCGCCACAAAGCGCCTCGATTTGCCCGATGGACGGGCATTTTCGGCGACTTTGCGCACGGCAACCCCCGCTCGGCGCGACACACCCCCGTCGGGCTTGACTGCTTGGTCGCTGCCAGCAGATCAAGCCCGACTACCCTCACGCCGTCGCCGTCCCGCCCCCTTGAAACGCACGCTGC
>JADLAY010000001.1 GCA_020849765.1 Anaerolineae bacterium | reverse complement strand
GTCGTTTCGGCAACAACGGCTCGATCCACGCCCACTCTTGTTCACTCAGGTCACTTGGGTAGGCTTTTCGTGCGTTCATCCCTTCAGTCTATCATCGTTATCTTCCTTTTAACAGTTACCCTCTGAGCGCCTCCTCGACCAGCCGCCCGGTCGTGCCGGTGCAGATGAGCGTATGCTGTAACAGGACGTCGTGATTCCACTTGACCCACTCGACCAGGTCGTGCTTCTGATTGTCATGAGCGACGAGTGCGATGTGCTTAGCGACTACCACTAAAGCGATCCTCCAACCTTCCTTCAACGTGACGACGGGCGTTTTCGCGCCGTCGTTACTTGCAGGATATGGGAATCGGCGCCATGCGCATATGGCAATACTGACGAATTCGCCTCAGCGCAAATTCGTGACTTCTGCCGAATTTACTCATTCGGCGGAGGCGATGAGGCGCAATCCCGCTCAGGTTGTCGATAGTTACTCCGCGCGATCCTCGATCTCCCAGGCATGATCGAGCTCGTGCCAGGCCAGGCGGCGGACGAAGTAGCGCGGCGTCCAGCGCAGCCCACCGCGTGGCCCGCGGGCGGGAATCTCACCGCGGACGGCCTCGGCGAGCGCCGTCAGGATGGCCTCACGGATCTGCGCCAGCGCCTGTGTGTTGTCGACGCCGTCGTCCAGCTTGAATTTGCCGCCCAGGCTGCGCAGGTAGGCGATGTCCACGTCGCGAACGTGCTCGACGATCTTCGTCAGCTCACGACCGCCGCCGCGCGGGCCAGTGCTCAGCGTCTGCCCGATGGCCGCATCGGCGGCTGAATCGAGTGCCGCCCAGCACGCGCGCAGGATGACATCCCACCGCTCAAGCTCCGCCGAGGAGACGGTGTCCGAATCACTCTGGCGCGTGATGGAGGGCGCGCCGAAGTCGGTCGTGGCATCGCCCGCCAGCCGTTCGACCACGACCAACGACGACGTATCCGATGGCGCGTGGAAGTCGAGCGATGTCCCTGCCAGCGCGCGGGCATAGCGTGGCCCGTAATCGCACAGCGCTTGCAGCGCCGAGTCCTCATCACGCGCGCTGCGACACCAGCCCGGCCAATCGACCGCGACGGCGAACACGCGCTTGTCGCCCTGCTCCAGATAAACCTCGATTGTGTTCTGATCTTTTGCCATACTCAGCCTTTCCGCGTCACTGGTGATTGACGCCCGGTCATTCAACCTTGGTTGCAATCCACCAGGTCGTCCCGCCAGAGTCTTTCACCCCGCCGCGCTTGTCCGCATCGTCCTTCTTGACCGGCGCCTGCACTGACAGCGCCCCGGCGTCGAGCGCGCGTTGGTAAGCCGCGTCCACGTCCGGCACGTAGATGTGCACCATTCCCGCCATCGCCGACCAACCCTCGGTCTGATCCGCCAGCATCAGCACCGTGTCGTCGATGCGCACCTCGGCGTGCATGATCCGTCCGTCCGGCCCAGAGAAACGCCGCACTTCCACCCCGCCGAACGCCTGCGTGAGAAATGCGATAGTCGCATCCGCGCCATCGACGATCAGATACGGCGAGACCGAGTTGTAGCCGTCGGGTTTGTAGCTCGTGCTCATGAGACTCCTTCTCCGCGTTGTGTGTGCTCGGATCTCATGTTAGCTCAGGTGTTCTAAACCGTCAATGTATCACCTCACCCCGTCTCGCTGCACTTCGACTCCCCTCTCCGCGTGCGGAGAGGGGTTGGGGGTGAGGTTTATGGAAAGGTATTGATCTCAGCGCCTCAGTGGTTCAATCCCCAACCGCCCCTCCGCCAGATTCGGTATACTTCCTGCATGATCCTTAGTCAAAGATATGCTTCTTCATGATGAACAACGAACTCCTCTTAGGCATCGATATAGGCACCACCAACGCCAAGGCGATCCTGGCGACGCCCGACGGCAAAGTCATCGCCCAGGCGACCGAAAGTTACGGCTTACTCACCCCGCGCCCCGGCTGGGTCGAGCAGAATCCGGAAGACTGGTGGCAGGGCGTCGCCAGCGTGACGCGCCAGGTCATGGCGACCTCCGGCGCGGGGCCGGGCCAGGTCAAGGCCATCGGACTCAGCGGCCAGGGCGCGGGCGCGGTTTTGATCGACGCGGCGGGCCAGCCCGTCCACCCCGGCATCATCTGGATGGACGCGCGCTCCGAAGCCCAGTGCGCGCGGATGCGTGAGGCGTGCGGCCCGCGCATCCTGGAAATCAACGGCAAGCACCCCGCGCCCTACAGCGTCGATCCCAAGCTCGTCTGGCTGCAAGAGCACATGCCGGACGTGATCGAGCGCGCGTCGACCTGGCTGACGACGACCGGCTACGGCACCCTCCGCCTGACGGGCGAGCGCGTGCTCAACGTGTCCGATGCCAGCATCGCCTTCTCGCTCGATCAACTGGCGGGCGATTGGTCGGAGGAATTGATCGCCGCCTATGGCACACCGCGGCGGCTCTACCCGCGCGTCGAGCCGTGCCAGACGATCGTCGGCGGGCTGCTGCCGGATGCGGCGGCGGCGATGGGGTTGCAGGCGGGGACGCCCGTCATCGCCGGGGGTGAGGACACGTCGGCGGCGGGGCTGGCGGTCGGCGTCAGCCAGCCGGGGCAGGCGATGCTCTCACTCGGCACGGGCGGCTCGATCTACATTTCGCAGGATCGCCCACTCGCTCACCCGCTGATGCTGATCTTCGCCCACGTGCTCGAACGGCAGTGGTTCGTCGGCGGCACCATCGTCGCCTTTGGCGCATCGCTCGCCTGGATTCGCGATCTGCTCGGCCACACCGCTTTCGAGTCGATGACCGCGCTCGCCGCCGAGAGCGACCCCGGCAGCAGCGGCCTGCTCTTCCTTCCCTACCTGAGCGGCGAACTCCAACCGATCAACGATGGCCATGCGCGCGGCGTGTTCGCCGGGCTGAGCCTGAACACGCGCCAGCCGCAGGTGATCCGCGCCGTGCTCGAAGGGACGGCCTTCGCCATCGCCCACAACATCCTGGTCGCGGAGGAAGTCGGCGCGACGCTTACGGAGCTGCGCGGCGTCGGCGGCCCCACGCGCAGCCCGCTCTGGTGCCAGATCATCGCCGACGTGACGCAGCAGCCGCTGACCGTGCTCAAGGACAACCCCGGCGCGCCGCTCGGCGACGTCTTCCTGGCGGCGTCAGCCATCGGCCTGATCGACGATGCAGGCGAAGCAGCGGCACGCGCGGCCCAGGTCGAGCACGTCTACCAGCCGGATGCGTCGCTGGCGGATCTCTACGCACACCAGTTCGAGGTCTACCGCGGCCTCTACCCGGCGCTCAAGCCCTCGTTCACGGCGCTCAACGGCTGAGAACAAGCGATAATGGGCGCCGTGCTCGTGCGGCTGGGCGGCCTGCTGACAGCGTTGTTCACCGCCGTCATCCTCGGCCTGCACGCGCGAACATACGACGACGGCGGCCTGCGCGATCTGCTGCTGCCCCAGGAGTGCGCGGCACCCTGCTTCCTCGGCATCCGCCCCGGCGTCACCGGTCTCGACGACGCGCTCGCGATTCTCGAACGCGAGCATCCGGCGCACGAGCAAATGGAGATCGAGCTGCAGTATCGCCGCGGCAGTTTCCCGCTCTACCGCATGGTCAACTGGAGCGGCTACCTGCTCTATCCGCTGGAGCGTCGCGGACGCATGGAGTTGACGCACGACCCCGCGCTGCCGGACGTGCCGGTCGATACGCTGCTCGTGCGCGTCAATTCTTCGCTGACGCTCGGCGACGTCTATCTCAGCCTGGGCAGGCCGGACGATCTCAGCGCGGGCTTCTGGTATCACGACCTGGGCACACAGGTCAGCCTGATCCTGCATCACAATTACGCGGGCGGCGCGGTCGAGGTCGTCACGCGCCATCTGTGCGGTCTGCGCGGCGTCGAATTCTGGAAGACGCCCGTGCTCTCCGTGCGCTACAGCACGCTCACCGTGTCCGATCTGCGCCCCATCGATCTGCAAACCGCGACCGGCGAACGCGCCTGCCGCCCCCGCCGGCGATGAAAACGGGCAACATGCGTACGGGCGGGATATACCCGCCCGTACGCGATGACGCAACCTGTAGGGACGGCATTCTTGCCGTCCGCCACCCACAGCATTCAACCGCCGTCTCACACCGGCACGACGATGATCTCCGTCTGCGGCTTGCCCAGCCATTCGTAGCCCGTGTCAGTCACGACCACGTCCTCCTCCAGGCTGACGAGACCGTAGCCCGGCACGTGCACGCCGAGTTCGAGCGTGAAGCAGTTGCCCGCCTCGACGATGCCGAACGGCGTCTTGCCATAGCGCTCCCAGCGCGGGCCCAGCAGCGTCGCGCCATCATGCACCGTGCGCCCGATCATGTGGCCGACCGCGTGCTGATACTCCGGGTACCCGGCATCGATGATCGTCTTGCGCGAGGCGTCGTCGACGACGCAGCCCTGCACCCCCGGCTTGAGCATCGCGCCCGCGGCCAGGATCGCGGCGCGCACCGAGTCGAAGGCGTGCTGCACCGGCGCCGGGATCTCGGTCTCACCGGCGGGCTGCAAGTACCACACCCGCTGGATGTCCGAGATGTAGTGATCGAGGATGACGCCCTGATCGATCCGCACAAGCTCCCCTGTCGTGGCGACGTACTTCGAAGACGGCGACACGTGGCCGACCGGCGTCTCCGCGCCGCAGCTCACCGTCGGGCAGTGGCCGGGGTCCCATGAAGGAACGACGCCCTCTTTGCGATACTCGGCGTGGATGTAGTTGGCGATCTCCAGTTCGGTCAGCCCCGGCTTGAGGTAGGCGGTGATGCGATTGATGATGTCGTCCGTCAGCGCCACGGCAGCGCGAATGCGCGCGATCTCGCCCGGCGTCTTGCGCCCACGCAGCGGATTGAGGATGTTCTCGGCGGAGATCAGCTGGTACGGCTTGCCCGCCAGATAGCGCTGGAGCGTCAGGTACATCCCGTGCGAGAGGCCGTCGGCGGCGGTGTCGCTCTCGGAGTAATTGACGGCGATTTGGCGCGGATTCAGCCGGTCGAGCACCTCGATCAGCGCGGGCTGGATGCTCTGATCGTAGGCAATCGTCTCGTCCCAGATGCCCATGCGCTCGAAGTTGACGATCTCGTAGCGCCCGGCGATGGCGACCTTGTGCCCTTCGCGCGTGATGATCAGCGCCGTGTGCCACGTCACGTTCGACGGCGAGATCAGCGGCAGCGCCGGATCGGCGTTGTGCTCCGTCTCGCGCACGAACGTCAGCCACATGTCGACGTTCTGCTCTTGCAGGATGCCGACCGCCTGCGCGATCTTCTCCAACTGGATGGTGAAATCGACCATGATGAATGCCCTTTCAGCAGCAGCATGTGATGATGAGCGCAGATTATGCTCCCACACGCGCCCGCAGGCCATAGGAATTGGATGAGTGACACAAGAATTATGAATCACGGAGGATACAGAGGGGGTTGAACCGCAAAGACTCGAAGGGCGCAAAAAGACTCGTCAAACGTCTACGGGCATATGTAGGGGCGAGGCGGTGCCTCGCCCTTTTTCGACGCCACACTTGAATGATCCGCGCGAAACTGGGTTGACGGCGCGCTATTCCCTCACACGCTGCAACTGTCGTCCGTGCACACGCCCGCATCCGCGTCGCCGCTGCCCACGACCTGCACCAACGGATGCGAGTCGGCCCAGGCACGCTCCAGCGCCGTCGTGAACAACGCCGCGGGCTGCGCGCCAGAGACGGCATAGCGCTCGTCGAACAGGAAGAACGGCACGCCGCCGATCCCCAACATCTGCGCGCGGCGGATGTCCGCACGCACATCGCCCGCAAACGCGTCGGAATTCAGCACCGCGCGCGCTTCGTCCGCATCCAGCCCGACCTCGACCGCCAACTGCACGAGCGTCTCGGCATCGCCGATCGACAGGCCATCGGTGAAATAGGCCTTCTGCAAACGCTCTTTCATCTCGCTCTGCACGCCATGATGCGCCGCCAAATGCAGCAGGCGATGCGCATTGAAGGAATTGCCGGGCCGCACGCGGTCAAAGCGATAGTCCAGCCCTTCCTGCGCCGCCAGGTTGGTGACGTGCGCGTGCATCGCCGCCGCCTGCTGCGGATGAATACCCTTCATCTCGGCCAGCATCTCGTTGATGCTGCCCTCGTATTCCTGCGGCGCACCCGGATCAAGCTGGAAGCTGCGCCAGACGATTTCGACCTGATCGCGGTGTTCGAACTGGCTCAGCGCCGTCTCCAACCGACGGCGACCGATGTAGCACCAGGGGCAAGCGATGTCCGACCAGATTTCAAGTTTCATGAGTCTCCCTTTGCTTACAATACAACCAACCACCATCGGCTAGACGAGAATGGCCATAATTCAGTTTCGCCGCTGCCTGCCCTCATCCCCCGACCCCTTCTCCCTGTAACCGCAAGGTCACCGATGGTTGGGCGAAGGGGAGAAAAAACGGCTCTGAAAGTCCCTCTCCATGACGACCAAAGGGAGCACCAACGGTCGGGAGAGGGATTTAGGGTGAGGGCAAAAAGGCAACAATAGTTCATCACGATTGATGACCCGCCGCAACTACACACCAATCGGTTCGCGCACGAGCACGACCAGCATACGCCCGGCCTGCCACTCGCGTTCGATGATCAGCGTCTTGCCGACGAAGGTATGCACGTCCGGCAGACGCTTCTGCAGCTCCGCTTCTTCCCAGGGCAGCACATATTCGTGCCCGCGCTTGAGCGCCGCATCCAGATCCGGCACGATCTTCTGGCTGCCGACGACCAGGATCACCTTCCCGGCGGTGTAGGCATAGGCGCCGAGCTGGCTGGCCGTGGCCGAGACCGCGACCAGGATGCCCGCTTCCGTCACGGCATTGACACTGCCCAGCATGTAATCCGGCGCCGCCGTCAGCTTGCGGATCTCGTCCGCCTGCGTCCGCCGATCCATCGCCATGTATTTGTGACGCAGCGAGTTGTACTGCTCGGTGTCATGCAGCGCGTCGAAGATGCCCGCGTCTTGCAGCGTCTTTGATTTGCCGGTGTGAACCTCCGCGCCTTTGGGCACGCGCTCGAGCACGACCTGGCGCGCTTCGTCGCCATTGTCGACGACGATCACCTCGATGTTGCGCGCTCGCATGGCTTCCGCTACGCGCTCGAGTGTCTCTTCCGATGCTGCGGTGATGGATTCCTGCTGAACTTGAGACATGACGCAAACTGCTCCGTGAGATAAGTCCTGCCCAACCAACGAATATCAGGGTGAGAGATGTTCTCACCCTGATGACAGTGCGCGGTCAGCCCCCTTGCCGCGGGCGGCTGCCGATTGCTGCTCTGTGAATATGAACGATGCTTGCTTACGCGACTGTGACGCCGACTCGCTCTTTGACCGCGGGCATGACCTCGCGCGCGAACAGCTCGATCTGCCCGGCGACATCCCCGCCGCCCCAGAAGATGAACGTGTCCTGCCGGTACTCCTGGTAGAAGCGCACGATCTGATCCGCCCAGTAAGCGGCGGTGCCGTCGAGCGCCCCCTGCTGCGTCGGATAGCTGGTGCTGCCCGCGCCGGGCCGGATGACGCCGCTCAGGTTGTAGCCGCGCCGGATCTCTTCCGGAGAGCGCCCGGCCTCGCGCGCGCCCTGGTCGATCTGCGCGTTGATGCTCGGCAGCGTCTCCGGCGGGACGTACGGCATCGAGATGAACAGCCCATCGGCCATACGGCCGGTCAGCCGCAGCATGCGCGGGCCGTGCGCGCCGGTCCAGATGCGGATGCGATGCGCCGGGGCCGGGCCCGGTCGCGCACCTCTTACCTTGTAGATGCTGCCCTCGTAGGTGAAGGCTTTGCCGCTGTTATCCCACATGCCGCGCAGGATGTGCAGCGCATCTTCGAACGCGTCATAGGCTTCGGCGGGGGTGCGCCGCGGGCCGCCGAAAGCCACGATCGCATCCCAGAAAGCGCCCGCGCCCAACCCAACTTCGACTCTGCCGCCGGTGAGCACGTCGAGTGTGGCCGCCTGCTTTGCCAGCATCGCCGGCGGGCGCAGCGGCAGATTGCCGACGTTCGCGCTCACGTGGATGCGCTCGGTCGCCATCGCCAGTGCCGTCATCAGCGTCCACGTCTCGTAGAAGCGCGGTTGATATGGATGATCCTGAATCGTCAGCAGATCCAGACCGGACTCGTCCGCCAGCTTTGCCAGACGGAATGGCTCACGAGGATCGCCCGCCGTCGGATCGAGAAAGATTCCAAACTGAGGATTGAGAGCCACAGCGATACCCTATCTACTCGTTCAATTCCACTAAAGCGGGGGCCAGTGTGAGATCCGTGCCAGCAGCGGGCACACGTGCGTTTCCTCGTAGGCGAGATGCGCATGCAGCGCGTCCCCCAGCCGCCGCAGGTCGCTGTCCATCACTGCCGGGTCGACCGTGGCCAGATGATGGATGGCGTCGCCGAAATTGTCAATCAACACGGCGATCTCGTCATGCTCCGCGTTGAGCTGGTCGATCACATCCGTCTGCAGACCTCGCTGCGCCAGCGTGGGAAACATGGTCGTCGTTTCAATCGTGTGATGCAGATGCAGATACTGTGTGTAGCGCGCAGCCGCACGGATCAACGCCTGGATGCGGGCCGTCGTTTCCGCGCCCGTCAGCGCCTGACCGCCCACGAGCAAAGCATCCACGTGCTCGACGATGGATGCCAGCTCATCCCGAAACATGTTGTGGACGGCGAGCAGCTCCTGCACGAGCGGGCTTCGAAGCTGCTCCGGCGTCGCACCCGCATAGGGATCATGCGTCATGCTTGCTCCATTCCTCGCCACCTATCCATGTGCTGAGTGCTGATGGAGAAACCAGTTCGAATTGATATGATTCATGCCCGCGCGCGCCGGATGTTGAAAAGGCTTGTCCGGTACTTTAGCATATCAAGGTAGCTAAGGCACCAGGCGGGCGACCGAGTTGCAGGTTGAGCCAGAGACCGATGTTGTAAGCGGCACATTTGGCAGCAAGACGAGTGAGCTGCCCCCAGCGCGAATGAGCTTGGAGCCGAAATAGGCCGAAGACATCGCATAGGCGGCTGAAGACGGTATCGACCACTTGACGAT